>NZ_JBVJHV010000002.1:0-985629 GCF_055586645.1 Nocardia sp. NPDC049935
TCGTCCGGGTATTTCTTCGGTGCTGCCACGCGGGGCTCCTTCCCGGTCCTATCGGACCATGCTCAGAGCCCTCCAAGGAAGCGGGGGAACCTCACCCTTACTTTCCCCGTACAAACCTCCCCATACAAGCCCGCATTCAGGCGTACCCCCACGGAGCGAGGAGCCGAGATCTGTTGCCAGACAACACCAGTGACAGACCCACACAGACAGTCGCATACACACGAACGGATCAGAAGGTTAGGGATTCGAATCCCCTCGGCACACAAGAACAACACCCACAGTACGTTTCGCCTATCGTGGGCGTTGCGCGTCAGGGAGGGTGCTACTGCGGACGCACGGTGGAAGGGGGTCGGCCAATGACAGCTTTTGTAATCGAATACAACCGCAAGACCGCTGAGCGGATCGTCACCCAGTTCTCCGGCATCGACGGCCGGCGGGCCGCCATGCGTCGCCGGTTGGAACTCGAGAAGTCACGCACCGACGCAAACGTGGAGATTGTTTCGCTGGTCAGCGACTCGATCGAGTCGCTTCGACGCACCCACTCGCGGTACTTCCAGGGCAGGGATCTCGCGCCGAACGCCTGAGCCGCACCTCTTGCGGGCTCCGTTCGCGCGGTTCCAAGGAAGTCGACATCCAACCCGGTCCACTCGAAGAGCCGGGTAAAACGGTGGAGACTTCGGACCGAGAGGTCTAGATTCATCGATCTCGAGAGCCGTGCCCACGAGACGAGGTGTATTTCGATGACGGTCCGCGCAGCGGCGACCGACTCCGGTCGACCGCTACTCATTCCTGCCCCGACCTCATCGAATCCGAGGAGAACCTCTCGTGGATCTTCCACGCATCTTCACCATTCGCGAAAGCAGCCACCGGCTCCACAACCCGTTCACCGCTGAAAAGCTCGCCACCCTGGGCGGGGCCCTGCACCTGACAGCCGGGACCCGCGTGCTCGACCTGGCCAGTGGTTCGGGCGAGATGCTGTGCACCTGGGCCCGTGATCACCGGATCATCGGCACCGGGGTGGATATCAGCACGGTGTTCACCGAGCAGGCACACGCGCGTGCCGCCGAACTCGAGGTGACCGACCGGGTGACCTTCGTGCACGGCGACGCCGCCGGTTTCGTCGCGGACGAACCGGTCGACCTCGCCGCCTGCGTCGGCGCCACCTGGATCGGAGACGGCGTCGCCGGCACCGCCGAGCTGCTGAGCAAGAGCCTGCGCCCCGGCGGCCTGATGCTCATCGGCGAGCCCTACTGGCTCAGGGAGGTCCCCGACCAGGAAACCGCCGAAGCCTGCTTCGCCGGTAGCAAGGACGACTTCCTGCTGCTGCCGGAGCTGGTCGAGCATTTCGGCGATCTCGGGTACGACATCGTTGAAATGGTGCTGGCCGATCCGGACAGCTGGGACCGCTACCAGGCGGCCCAGTGGTTCAACCTCCGCCGCTGGCTCGACGACAATCCCGATGACGAGCTGGCCGGCGAGGTGCGGGCCGAACTGACCACCGGACCTGCCCGCTACACGCGGTACCAGCGGGAATACCTCGGCTGGGGTGTCTTCGCACTGATGGCTCGCTAGCGGGTTGGATCGGCACGGGGTCTGGGCAACAGACCGCCTCGACCCCGCGCCGATCTCCGGATGGAGTCTCGAAAACCGAATGACCATGGAGAGCACTACCTCTGGCCGATGCAGCTACCGGACGGTGACGAGTCACCCCGTACGCGGCCAGGACGCCACGCTGCGTGATGACTGGTACTCAACGAACGGCGTGAGGTGCTGCTGATGTACCGGCATCGCTTCATCGTCGACAGGTGGGTATGGGAGTTGCCCGGGGTACGGGAACGGATGGCGACGAAGCCGAGAGTATCGCGTGGGTCCCCCTCGCCGAGGCCGCGGACATGATCGACCGAGGAAAGATCGTCAGCTGAACGGATTTATGGATCCGATGGGAAGATCAACTATTTACCCATAATCAGCGCTGCAAAACATTTTTCGACCCAGAAATTGTCTAGTTCGACGGATTCGCTTTCCCGCAACCTCGTGAATGTGAAATGGCCGCTTGCCGCCGGACGAAACCGAAGTGAAGACAATTCATCTCCATCCCTGGTGAGACAGCAAATCGAGTACCGGTCAGCCCCAAACACCTTCCCATGAATGGGCATTCGAGAATTCCCGTTGGTAGCATCCGGCCCCGTGAGTAAAAACGTTATCCGCAAAACCTTGCTATCCATCGCCCCGGCCGTCGGAGCATTCGGCATGCTCTTTCCCGCCACCGCCAATGCCGAACTCGGCGCCTTGCAGCCACCGGTCGTAGAGTTCCACCCAGAGAACGGCGGCAGCGTGTACGGGATGGTCAAGAACCCGAACGATCATGGTGTGTGCTGGGCGGAGAATGCGGACACCGGCGCGGTTTTCACGGTCGGTCCGATGTTCCACAACTTCCCGGTGGAAGAGTCGGTTGCCCACCCGGGTGAGTCGATGGTCCGGTCACTCGACAACGACAAGAGCGGGCCAGTACGCGTGGTCGGCCGCTGCGCCGACCACCTGCCACCAGCCGCGGGCGACCCGGCGGCGTCGGCCAGCGAAATCGTCACGGTGGAGACGGTGGTCACCGGTATTCCACTGACCGGCAGCAGCGGCGGATAGCTGAGAATCGCGGGGTTCCGAGGTGAGGTGTTATACGACAGGAAACGCCTCGCCTCGGGCCGCATCCACGCCACCTGCCGTACAAACCTTTCCACCTACCAAGCGCGGCGGAGTCGTTCCGCCGCCGCCTCTCCCGAACGGCAACAGGCTTCCAGCTGAGCTGACGCAGATAGTCGCCCCACAGCCTCGAGTACTTCCCGGGCAGCCCGGCTACGCCGATCTGCTGATAATTCGCACTCAGCGACCCGCTATCCCGGCGTCACTGCGATGCCGGGCAGGTGTCCGGCCGGAGCGGTGTCCGAGCCCCGACCACCCGGCTACCGCGGTCTCGGCTTCGGTCGGCGATAAATCGGCTCGATGCCCTCTGTCGCGGCGAGCCCGCATCCAGCGACAGCTGATCCGCGGACGGGGCAGCCCACCACCGTCGACAGTAAAGAGAGGGTATTGCCTGGCCAAAAAATGGTAGTTACTGTCATAAGACATCAACTACCAAATAGGAGAGGCTGTCATGTCGGCCATGCTCTATCGAATCGGGCGGTTCAGCTATCGCGCCCGGCGACTCGTACTCCTGCTCTGGGTGGTGCTCCTGACTGTGCTGGGGGTGGGGGCGGCGACGCTCGCCGAGCCTTCCGCCACGTCGTTGAGCCTGCCGGGGACCGAATCCCAGGAAGCGTTCGACCTGCTCGAGGAGCGCTTCTCCGAACTGCCCTTGGACGGCGGAACCGCGCTGATCGTGTTCAGTGCTCAGGACGGTGCGGTGACCGATCCGGAGCCGCGGCGGCGGATCACCGAGGTGGTGCAGGAGGCCGCGGGGGCCGCCGAGGTCGCGGCGGTGCAGGGTCCGTTCGAGAGCGGGCTCGTTTCGGAGGACCGGCGGGTGGCGGTCGCCGAGGTGACCTATGCGGTGTCGTTCGAGACGGTGCGCGAGTCGAGCCGCCAGGAACTGATGGATCTGGTGGAACGCAGCGATTCCGCCGGACTGCGCGTCGCGGTGGGCGGGGACGTGATGGAGTTGATGCCCGATGTGAGCAAGGAGCTCATCGGATTGCTCATCGCCGCCGTGGTGCTGGTGGTGACGCTGGGATCGCTGGTCGCGGCTGGGATGTCGCTGATCGCGGGGGTCACCGGGGTCGCGGTCGGCCTGCTCGGCATTCTCACCGCCACGGCCTTTCTCGACCTCGGGGTCACGACGCCGATTCTCGCGCTCATGCTCGGGCTGGCGGTCGGTATCGACTACGCGCTGTTCATCGTCACCCGCTACACCCATGAGCTGACCCGCAACGCCGATCCGGAGGAGGCCGTCGGGCGGGCGGTGGCCACGGCGGGTTCGGCGGTGCTCTTCGCCGGGACGACGGTGGTGATCGCGCTGACCGGTCTCGCCGTGGTGGGTATCGGGCTGCTCACCGAGATGGGTATCGCGGCGGCGTTCACGGTGGCCGTCGCGGTGCTGGTGGCGGTCACCCTGCTGCCGGCGCTTCTCGGGTTCGCCGGTATGCGGGTGCTGCGGCGCGGTCTGCGGGGGCGGACGGAGAGCGCGGACGATGAGACGCGCACGCCGGCGCGGCGCTGGGCGGCCCTGACCACCGGGCGGCCGGTGACCATGCTGGTCGCCGCGCTGATCGGTATCGGTGTGCTGGCCCTTCCGGCGCTGGATCTCCGGCTGGGCGTACCCGACCAGGGCACGTACCCGGAGCACACCACCCAGCGCAAGGCCTACGACGCGATCGCGGCGGGTTTCGGTCCGGGATTCAACGGACCGCTGCTGGTGGTCGTGGATCTCGCCGGCGCCCCGGACCATCGCGACGCCGCGCGGCGCGTGCACACCGAGTTGGCGGGCGCCGAGGGGGTCGCGACGGCGGCGCCGCCGGAATTCAACCCGGCCGGCGATACCGCGATCATCGCGGTCATCCCGCGCGGTGGACCCGACAGCGCGGAGACCGAGCAGCTGGTGCACACACTGCGCGGCGATATCGCCGGCACCGCCGAAGGGTTCGGCGCCCGGATCGCCGTCACCGGAACCGCCGCCATCATCATCGATTTCAGCGACCGGATGGCGCAGGCGCTGTGGACCTACCTGCTGGTGGTGGTCGGCCTGTCGTTCGTGCTGCTCATGGCTGTTTTCCGGTCGATCGTGGTCCCTCTCAAGGCGACGCTGGGGTTCCTGCTCAGCCTGGGTGCGACCTTCGGTGTCATGGTGGCCGTCTTCCAGTGGGGGTGGCTGGAATGGCTGGGCATCCACACCACCGACGTGGTGGTGAGCATGCTGCCGATCTTCATCATCGGCGTGGTGTTCGGGCTGGCCATGGACTACGAGGTGTTCCTGGTGACCCGGATGCGGGAGGAGTACGTGCACGGGGCGAACGCGACGGCGGCCGTCCGGGCCGGATTCGGGCACGGGGCGCGGGTGGTGGCCGCAGCGGCGATCATCATGGTCAGCGTTTTCGCCGGGTTCAGCACCGGCGACGCCAGCGATATCGTGCAGATCGGGGTGGCGCTCGCGGCGGCGGTCGCTGTCGACGCCTTCCTGGTGCGGATGACGATCGTTCCCGCGGTGCTCGCACTGGTCGGGGACAAGGCGTGGTGGCTGCCGAAATGGCTGGACCGGATACTGCCGGATCTGGACGTCGAAGGCCGCCATCTCCCGGACACCGCTCCCGAAACGGAGGCGAGCGCGGTTGTCCGGCCGGTCGAGGGTTCGGCAAGATGAGTTCATGAGTACCGGTGGCCTGCGAGAGCTCAAGAAGAAGCGCACGCGTGAATCCATCCAGGATCACGCGCTGCGCCTCTACCGGGAGCAGGGGTACGCCAAGACAACGCTGGAGGAAGTAGCGGCGGCCGCCGAGGTTTCGCCGAGCACGCTGTTCCGCTACTTCCCCAGCAAACCGGATACCGTCCTCTACGACCGCGTCGATCCGATCTTCCTGGAGAAGTTCCTCGCCGAACCCGCCGAACTACCCCTGCTCCGGGCAATGCGCAATGCGCTTCTCGCGGTTCTCGCGAGCGCGGATGTCGATATGGCGGCGCTGGAGACCACCCGGATGAAACTGATCGCCACCGTGCCGGAGTTGCGCGCATCCGTGGCGGCCAAGGTCGAGACGGATCTGCCGCCGTTTCTCGAGGCCGTGGCCCAGCGAACCGGCCGCCGACCGGACGACCCGTATGTCCGCTACTGGACGGGAGCGGTGGCGGGCGTCGCGGTGATGGCCTACCTCCGCGCGGTCGACGAGAACAACCCGGATATCTACGCCGTCGTCAACGAGGCGCTGGAATTCATGGAAAACGGTCTGCCACTCTGAGATCCCGTCGATCCCTCACTCGCACACGACGGACGGAACACGGTGAGATCCGGTATACCTCGCCGTATCCGGCGACCCGCTGTTCACACGTTCTCGGTGCCGGTCGCCTCGATATCGATGAGCGGGCCGAGGGCCGACTTGCCCCGCCTGGGTGCTTCGATGCGCACGGCGATCGGTCCGCGCGCGGGGTAGTCGCTCTCGGTGAGAAACCAGATCCGCTCGGTATCGGCGACGATGAACAGCCCGTCGTGCCCGCCGGTCGGCGCGAACTGCGTCAGCTGCGGTGGGAAAGGCGGCAGCCCGAAGGTGTCGTGCAGTTCGGCGACCGCGCGCCCGACATCGGCCACCCCGAGTCCGACCTCGCTGATCGAGAACAGCGCCGGCCGCTCGCCGTCGCCGGCGGGCACTCCGGCATCGGCGTGACGGGCGATGAGTTCCAGCACGATCCCCTCGGGGCCGCGGAAGTAGAGCGAGCGGGAATCCCAGCCCGCCGGACCCTCGATGATCTCCGACCCGTTCAGCCGGAGCAGTTCGACGCGTCCGTTCAGCCAGCGCCGGGCGGTCTCGAAATCGTGGGGTGAGATTCCGAAGGCCAGGTGGTGCACTCCGGCGAAGGGCTCGCCTTCGGTGACGACCAGGCGGCCGGCGCCGATCTCGACGGAAACCCTTCCCGCGTCCGTGGACACGGGCAGTCGCAGCACATCCTGATAGAAGGCCGCGACACCGTCGAGGTCCGTTGCGGTGATGGCTACTTCCCGGATTTTCATGGCACATCCATTCGGTTCGGAGGTACCGCCGACGCTATGACCTCAACCTTGATTCAGGTCAAGGGACGTCGGTGGTATCCCCGGCTCGGACGAACGCGCGCCCCTGTTCCCGGTCGAGTGCCGTCTCGGTCTTGTTCTTCAGGACGAAGAGGTAGACGTACAGCGACGCCGCGATCACGACGGTGACGTACACGATGAACCAGGTGACATGTCCCCCGTTCTTCGCGGCCTGGTAGATCATCGGCGCGGTGCCGCCGAACGCGGAATTGGCCAGCGCGTAACCGACGCCGACGCCCAGGGCTCGGATATGGGAGGGGAACAGTTCGGCTTTGACGATGGCGTTGATCGAGGTGTAGCCGGTGAGCAGGATGTAGCCGATACAGGTCACCAGCAGCGTTCCGGCCACCGAGGTCGTGTCCTGCAGGAAGCTGATCAGGAACCAGGTGTAGGCGACGCCGCCGATCCCGAAGAACACCAGTACCGGTTTACGGCCGACCTTATCGCTGATCAGGCCGCCGATCGGCTGGAGCAGCATGAGGAAGATCAAACCGGTGAGGTTGATCCAGGTGGCGGTCATACCGTGACCGTCGAACGCCGTTTTGACCATAGCGGGCGCGTTCACGCTGTAGGTGTAGAAGGCGAGGGTGCCGCCCATGGTGACGAAGAAACACACCAGCAGCGGACGCCAATAGTCACGCACCAATACCCGCAGCGAGCCCGATTCGGTGTCCTCGCCGCGCCGGACGGCGTCGAGTTGTTCCTCGGTGAGCGATTCGTCCATGCTGCGGCGCAGCCAGAACACGACCACCGCCGCGACGCCGCCGATGAAGAAGGCTATCCGCCAGCCGAAATCGGAGATCTCCTGCTTGTCCAGGAACACCTGCAGCACCAGCAGGGTGAGCTGGGCGAGCACATGGCCGCCGACGAGAGTGACGTACTGGAACGACGAGAAGAACCCGCGGCGTTCCTTGGTGGCCGCCTCGGACATATAGGTGGCCGAAGCGCCGTATTCGCCGCCGGTCGCGAATCCTTGCACAAGCCTGCACAGGATGAGGATCACGGCCGCGCCCACGCCGATCACTTCGCGTCCGGGCACTACCGCGATCACCAGCGAACACGCCGCCATGAGCGACACGCTGAAGGTGAGCGCGGCGCGTCGGCCGTGGCGGTCGGCGTAGCGGCCGAAGAACCACGAACCGACCGGGCGCATGAGGAAGGTCACGGCGAAGATCGCGTACACGTAGACGGTGGAGTTCTTATCCGCCGAATCGAAGAACTGACTTTCGAAATACGAGGCGAACACGGTGTAGACGTAGACGTCGTACCACTCGACCAGGTTGCCCGACGAGCCGCGCAGCGTGTTCAGGACGGCGCGGCGCGTCGACGCGGGTGAGGACGCCGGCGCGGTGGACGGCGGCCGCTTCCCGGGGTCTGTCGTGCCTTCGGTCGTGGTTTCCGACATTCGCGATTCCTCCCGTTCACCGGTGCGCGGGCTGCCCGGGTGGTGATCCGGGCCGCCCCAACGCCCAGTTTGCAGGCCCGGACGCCGATCCGTACCGGTATCCGGGGTCGAGGCTCGAAGAAGCCACCGCCGGAGGAGTTCGCTCCGCGGACCGGTCAGCCGGTGACGATGGGCACCACGTAGGTCCGGGCGAACTGGTCCAGGTCGTCGTCGGTCTCCAGCGGCACCAGGCCCGACGGGCACAGGATGAACGAATGCACCAGGCGGCACACCACTTCCGCGCGGTTGAGCAGATCGGCCGGTTCGGCGAGCAGCCCGGAATCCGCGGCCCGGCACAGCGCGGTGTGGGCGGCGGCGACCGACATGGCGAATACCGGCCCGCCCTCGGTGGTGAGTTTCTCCAGGATCCGGTCGGGTTCCACCATCAGCATCCGTTTCACCAGGGTGTGCTCGCGCCATCGGGTGATAACGGTCACGAAGATATCGGCCACCAGGTCGTCGAGGCTGCTGTGGCGGGTGGAGATGGCGTCGACCTCGGTGAGCACCGCGGCCACCTCCCGGCTCACGACCGCCTGGACGACGTCGTCGCGGGAACCGACGCGACGGTATACGGTGACGCGGTCGACGCCGGCCTGCCGGGCGATGTCTTCGATGGTCGTCTTCTTGACGCCGAACTCGCTGAACCTGATCAACGCCGCGTCCAGAATGCGAGCTTCGATTCCGTCCTGCAGTCCGGGGGACGATGGGTACGCGGCGGACATGAGGTAACGCTAGCAAGTACCGCGTGAGCACAAACACCTATCGGGCACTCGCAATATTGCAACATTGCTATTAATTATGTTGCGGTGTAGATTCGCCGGATGGTGCAGACCAGCCAAGCAGTCGCTTGTTCCTCTCTGGTGTGTCGTCCGGCCCGACTAGCGGCGGACAGCTGATGGGCACCCAGGTGCCGCCCCGCGGCCTGCAGATGATCGGCGCGGCCGTGGACGCCTGCCGTTCGATACTCGTCGCCCACCGGCCCTCCTCGCTGCTGCCGCGTCCGAAGACGCTCTGGCACAGCGGATTCAATCTCCGGTTGGTAGTCGCGGCCGTACAGCGGGAGGCTGCGGACGTGGTGGGCGTGGTGCTGGTCGACCCCGACGGCGACCCGCTGCCCGCCTGGCTCCCCGGCGCGCACCTGGATCTCTTCCTGCCCTCAGGCCGGCAGCGGCAGTATTCGCTGTGCGGCGATCCGCACGACCGTTCCGCCTACCGGATCGCCGTCCGGCTCGATCCGCACGGTGACGGCGGGTCCATCGAGATCCACGAGGATATGCGCAGCGGCGACACCATCCGGGTGTTCGGCCCGCGGCACACCTTCCCGTTCGTGGACGTCCCCGAATACCTGTTCGTCGCCGGAGGTATGGGCATCACCGCACTGCTGCCCATGGTGCAGGCGGCGGGCCGGCGCGGCACGCTCGTCTACACCGGACGCACCCGCGTATCGATGCCCTTCATCAACCGGCTCCCCGGCGCCCTCGTCCGGCCCGACGACGAATTCGGCGCCCCGGATATGGAGGAACTGCTCGCGCGGGCGAATCCCGGTACCGCGGTGTACGTCTGCGGCCCCGCGTCCATGGTGGAGGCCGCCGCCCGGGCCCTGCCGCGGGTGAACCCGACCTGCACGCTGCACGTGGAACGCTATCCCGCGGCCCGGATCACGGCGACCCGTCCGGCACGGTCACGGCATACGCACCACAGCGCGCCGGCCCGCCGGTCGGCCTGAGTTCCGGAGCGGAAACCCCTCCCACGAAGAAGCCCCCCACCCGGATCTCCGGATGAGGGGCTCGAAGCGGTGGCGGAGGGATTTGAACCCTCGGAGGGGGGTTACCCCTCACACGCTTTCGAGGCGTGCTCCTTAGGCCGCTCGGACACGCCACCGCCCACGACTGTACCGGAACCGCCGGTTATCCCTAAATCGGGGCCCCGACCTGCCGATCCGCGCGGAGCAGCCGCGCCGGACCGCGCCGCTCACCGGGCGAGCCGGGCTCGGCGGTTCAGCGCTGGGACCGGAAGAAATCGTCCAGGATCGCCGCGCACTCGTCCTCCAGGATCCCACCGCGGACCTGGGGCCGATGGTTGAGACGCCGGTCGCGGACCACATCCCACAGCGACCCCACCGCGCCCGTCTTCGGCTCCCACGCCCCGAACAGCAGCCGGTCCACCCGGGCCGCGACCAGGGCGCCCGCGCACATGGTGCACGGTTCCAGGGTCACCGCCAGGGTGGCGCCGGTGAGCCGCCAGCCGTCGCCGTGGACCGCCGCGGCGCGGCGCAGGGCCAGCACCTCGGCGTGCGCGGTGGGATCGCCGGTCGCCTCGCGCGCGTTGGTGGCGCGGGCCAGTTCCCGGCCCGCGGCGTCGAACACCACCGCCCCCACCGGAACGTCGCGGGGATCGGCGGTGGCGGCGACGGCCAGCGCCGTGCGCACCATATCGGTATCGGAGAGCGGAACGCTCACCTCAGCGAGGCAGTTTGTCGAGCACCGCGGAGAACTCGGAGGCGAAACCCAGGCGCTGGGCGATCATCGAGAGCTGCTCGTCCGGATAGAGGTCGGTTTCGGCGAGGATCACGCTGAACACCGGTTCCGGCAGGCCCAGATCCGCGAGAATGCCGAGATCGCCCTCTTCGTAGGGGTCGATATCGTCGAGTTCGTCGGGGTCGATATCGGGGATCTCGATATGCAGTTCCTCGAGGACATCGGCGGCGATGTCGTAGTCGATCGCCGCCGTGGCGTCCGAGATCAGCAACCGGGTACCACTGGGCGCGGGCCGGACCACGATGAAGAACTCGTCGTCGATATCGAGTAGCCCGAATACCGCACCGGAGGACCGCAGATCCTTCAGTTCGTTCTCCGCCGCGGAAAGGGTGGTGAGCGCGGCCGCGGTCAGCGGGCTGCATCGCCAGGTACCGTCTTCCCGGACAACGGCCACCGCGAACCCTTCTACGTCGTCGTAATCATCCGACGCCGCCCCGTTCGTGCCCGAGCGCTGTGCTGCCATGGGCGCAACGGTAGTCGGCCCGGGGCGCTTAGATGAAGTCGTATGCGAATCTGTTCCGGTGACTGCTGACGACCATACGGCGCTCTGCGTTCTCGGGACGGGTTTGATCGGCGGATCGCTGCTGCGTGCGGCGACCACGGCGGGGCGTACCGCCTGGGGATACAACCGTTCGGCGCCGGGCGTGGCGGCAGCGCGCGCGTCCGGTTTCGACGTCACCGGCGACCTCGCGGCCGCGCTGGGCCGCGCCGCCGATTCCGGCGCCCTGATCGTGGTGGCCGTTCCGATGCCGGCCGTGGACCCCATGCTCGACGCGATCGCCACGTACGCGCCCGAATGCGGGCTGACCGATGTGGTGAGCGTGAAGGCCCCGGTCGCCGCGGCGGTGCGGCGCTTCGGGCTGGAGCGGCGCTACGTGGGTGGTCACCCGATGGCGGGAACGTCCGAATCGGGCTGGCAGGCAACCGATCCGGAGCTCTTCCGGGGCGCCGCCTGGGCGGTCGGCGTGGACGCGGGCGCCGATCCGCACACCTGGACCCGGGTGGCCCGGCTGGCCCTGGACTGCGGATCGGTCGCGGTGCCGGTGATCGCCTCCGAACACGACCGCGCGGTCGCCCGGATCTCGCATCTGCCGCATGTACTGGCCGAGGCGCTGGCGGTGGCCGGGGCGCGCGGCGGGGATCTCGCGCTCGGATTGGCGGCGGGTTCCTTCCGTGACGGCACCCGGGTGGCGGGGACCGCGCCCGATCTTGTGCGCGCCATCTGCGAACCCAACGCCGACGCCCTGCTGGCGGTGCTGGACGAAACCCTGACCACGCTGACCGAGGCCCGGGCGGCGCTGGACACGTCCACCTCGCTGGACGAACTCACCGCCGCCGGATACGCGGCACGGCGCCGCTACGAGACCGTCGAACGCTGGGAGATCGCCGATATCGAACCCGGCGCCGAGGGCTGGCTGGAGCGGCTGCAGGAGGCGGGCCGGCGGGGCGGAGTGATCACCCGTCTGTGACCCGGTTCAGACCCGTTCGGCCAGCCCCGGGTAGTCGAGGACGAAGCCGTCGGGATCCACGGTCAGGGTGGCGCTGGACACCGGCGAGAGCACGCTGATGCCGTCCCCGGCGCTGCTGTAGGTGAGATCGGCCTCCTGCACGGTGAGGTCGGGCAATCCGACGTAGACCACCGGTACCTGGACGTCCTCCATGGCGTGCTGGAGGCCGAAACGGCGGATCGGCAGGGTGTTGAAGAACGGGCTGAGCACCACGTCCGCGTCCAGCGCGCCGCCGAAGGTGGACCGGATATGGGTGCCCGTGGCATCGACGAGCCAGTAGTTCTCCTCGTCGCGCGCGATCGAGGCATGCCGCTCCCCCGCGGCCGTGGTGCTGCGCAGCGAGAGCCGCCGGGTGGCGCCGTTCTCGTCGGTGACCAGGTCGTAGGACGCGCTGAACGCGGGATGCTCGCCGCAGCCGCCGCCGATGATGCGGCCGCTCGCGCGGATCCTGTTGCCGTTCAGGGTTACGCGGACCGATTCCATCCGCGAGTTGTCGTAAGCACGCCAGGTGAGGACAGCCGGCCACCGCACCGGCGCGGGCGCGGTGTCCGGACCAGGAGTTTCGTCACTCGTTTGCGTCACGTGTCCACCGTACGCACCGCGCGGCCCGGACCCGGAGGTCGCCACGACATACCGGTCGCCGGGCAGGACGGCGTCGGTGCACCCGGGTGATTCGAGGTCGACAATCGACGGTCCCGATATACGGGCTCCTCGGGAAAATGAATGGGCCCAGAGATCACACAAGGCCAAGATAAGGTTGATTGGTCGGACCATAGACCGATTGTGTAAACATGGGACGAAGTGTTGTGAACAGCGTTTGAATCCAGGCAGGTACGGGGTGATTCACTCCCGCACAGAATTTCACGGAATCCGCCGTGGCACCCGCTGCCGCGCATCGGAATCCACCGGTTCCGAAGTCCGCCCCGGCAGGCCGATTTCCGAAACCGCCGGCCGTCACAACCGGCGCAGGCCGATTTCCTTCACATCGCGCAGATGCTGTTCCATCGCCGCGCAGGCGCCCGCGCCGTCACGGGAGGCGACGGCCTCGTAGATCGCGTGGTGGCCCTGGATGGAGATGCGGCGGCCCAGCTGGGTCTTGTGCGAGAGTTCGCGGGTGCGCTCGGTCCAGCTGGTGGTCATCGCGCACAACGCCACCAGCAGCGGGTTCTGCGCGGCATGTGCGAGCAGAGTGTGGAATTCGACGTCGAGGCGGATGGATTCCTCGACCGCCAGATGCTCGTCGGAGTCGTCGAGTACCCGCGAGAGCGACAGCAGGTTCGATTCGACCGCCCGCAGGGCCGCGAACTGCGCGATCCGGGGTTCGACGATATCGCGCAACTCGACCGCGTTACCCAGTTCGGCGTCGAGTTCGGACAACCCGCCGAACAGTTCGGCGGCGGCCGCGGGTGGCGCGGCGACGATACTTCCCCGCCCCTGATGCCGCACGACCAGTTGTTTCCGTTCGAGTTCGAACATCGCCTCACGCAGCGAGGTCCGCGAGACGCCCAGGCTCGAGGCGAGTTCGCGTTCGGCCGGCAGGCGATCACCCGCCGACAACTCCCCGGAGACGATCATCTGCTCGATATGAGCGGCCACCTCGGAGCCGACACTGCGGGAGCGGCGGTTCAGAGGAGGAACCGAAACTGGCCTCATGCAACGACGATAACCGCAGCCGCGTACCCGGGCCAGAATCGGACCATCCGATGGAGAAAGCCCGCCGATTCGCCATTGCCGATACGGGCCCGAGCGACCCGATCGCCCGACAGTTACGTTCCTGTTTCGCAGGTTACGTTTCGCTCCGGCGGGTCGCCCGGGATGACGGCGGGTCCCTACAGTCGATGTGGTCGGACCAATTCTGCGGAAATCGGAGCCGGTGCCGACGGCGCCGGAAACCGCGCGCCGCGACACCGACGAGCACCCACGGGCAATTCGAGGTAATCGCATGAACAATTCGCCGGATCGCTACGACACGCTCCTGCGCGGCGGCCGGGTGATCAGCCCGGCCAACGGCCTCGACGGCCGGCTGGATGTGGCCGTCCGCGCCGGGCGCATTGTGGCGATACAGCCGCAGATCCCGGCCGCGAGCGCCCGTGCGGTCGTCGACGTCGACGGGAAACTCGTCGTTCCCGGACTGATCGATACCCACGCGCACGTGTTCCGCTACGTCTCCGGGCGCTTCGGCCTCGATCCCGATATGGTCGGCGTCCGTTCCGGGGTCACCACGGTCGTGGACCAGGGCGGACCCTCCTGTATGACGCTGCCGGGATTCCGGCACTTCATCGCCGAACCCGCCGAGACCCGGGTGCTGGCGTTCCTGTCCGCCTACCTGGTGGGCGGGCTCGAAGGCCACCTGTACGAGAACCTCTACAGTCCCGACGGCGTGAACGTCGACGCGACGGTCGCGGCCGTGGCCGGCAACCGTGACCTGGTGCGCGGGATCAAGGCGCATGCCGAGATCGGTGGTTTCGCGCGCTGGGGCATCCGGGTGATCGAAATGGCCGCCGAGATCGCGCACCGGGTCGACCTGCCCCTCTACGTCCATTTCGGCCAGCTGTGGAAACTGCCCGAGGGCGGGGCGAACGGCGAGGACGCCGATACGATCCTGGAGCGGGTCATCCCGCTGTTGCAGCCCGGAGACGTACTCGCCCATCCCTTCACCCGGCACCCCGGCGGTTTCGTCGACCAGAACGGCAAGGTGCACACCGTCATCCGGGCCGCGCTGGATCGCGGGCTCGAGATCGACGTCGGGCACGGCAGCCACTTCTCCTACCGGATCGCCGCCAAGGCCATCGCGGCCGGCGTGGTACCGCACACCCTCGGCGCGGATATGCACGGCTACAACACCGAGGTACCGCCGCCCGCCGGAACACCGGCCGAACACCCGGACGACGAGAACCACCCCTTCAAAGGCCAGGCCCGATTCAGCCTCACCCAGGCCATGAGCTCCATGCTGGCCCTCGGGCTGGACCTGCCGCAGGTGGTGGCGATGGCCACCTCGAACGCCGCCGAAATGCTGGGGCTCTCCGATGAACTCGGCGCACTCGAAGTCGGCCGGGCCGCCGATATCACGGTCCTCGACGACGAGCGGGCACCTTCGCGCTGCAGGACAACGAGGGCACGATCGCCCGAGCCGACCGGCTGCTGCGGCCCGCGTTCTGCCTGCGCGGCGGTACCCGGCACGACGCCGACTCCCCGATCCTGCCGATCGCGGTCCCGGCATGACCGACGGTTCCGGCGCTATCGGGACCCGGCCGGCCGCCGGCACCGCGTATCCACGCCACGCCGACTACGACAGCAATGCCGCCGTTCCCGCCGCCGCCTCGCTCATCCGGACGCGGCTCGAGAACTCCCGGCGGTTCCGGGCAGACCACGACGCGCACCTCGATATCCCGTACGGCCCGCTCCCTGCGAACAAATGGGATATCTACCCGGCCGCGGATCCCGCCGCGCCCTGTCTGGTCTTCGTCCACGGCGGATACTGGCAGCGCAACGACCGCCAGGGATTCGCCACCGTCGCCGAAGGGCTGCGCGCGCACGGCTGGTCGGTGGCGCTGCCCGGGCACACCCTGGCACCGGAAGCGTCGCTGACCGGAATCGTTGCCGAGATCCGCACCGCGATCGGCTGGCTGAGCGCGCACGGAACCGAACACGGGGTCGCCGGGCCGATTGTCGTCTCGGGCTGGTCCTCCGGTGCCCACTTGATCTCGCTCGCCCTCGACCTGCCCGGCGTGATCGGTGGACTCGCGGTCTCCGGGATATACGACCTGCGGCCACTCACCGAAACCGGGTTCGGCGAGGCGCTCGCCCTCACCCCCGCGGAGATCACCACCCTCTCCCCCCTGCACCGTCCCGTGGGCGACACCAACCCCCTCACCGTCGCCTACGGGGCGGCCGAACTCCCGGCCCTGGTCGCCGATTCGGTCGCATTGCACGCGCACCGTTCAACCGCGGGAGCCCCGACCCGGCTACTCCCCATCCAGGACGCGGACCATTTCACGATCCTCGAGGAGTTCCGCCGGCCCGGCGGTGTGCTGGTGGGCGCCGCTCTGGATATCGTGCGGGCCCACCGGGATCAGTCGGCCGGCTCCGCTCGCTGCCGCTCGACGGCCGCGACGAAATCGGGGTGCGCCGAGACGATCAGCTGATCGGTCTCGTGGGAGAGCCAGACATCGGCGAAGAACCCCGAACGAGTCCAGGCCAGTACGCCTATGGTCATCAAAAGCGGAAAGCATCCGGGGAGAACCGCCAGCGCCAGCGGCAGGTAGAACTGCTGCGCCCCGAACCCGAACGCGACGGCCAGAGCCCCGAACACGAGCAGAACAACCAGCAGTGCCAGCTGGGCAATCCGCCGGTATCTCCTGACATCCGTCAGGCAAAATTCGCACGCCGGACAGTCGAACCGGAGGCGTGCCTGGACTCCGTAGTTGTCGTCGGGCCGCCAGGGCAGGCGCATGGATCGGAGGAAAACCCGCAGGGTGGGTATCTCGGCTCCCGGCATCCCCTGGGAGTTCACCACGAAGGGACGCCTTTTCACCGAAGCCAGGCCATGCTCGCTGCACACGTCGGGCAACTGCGCGACCAGTTTCAATTCCAGCGGTGCGTCGGTGAAAATCGGGGGCCGATCCACATCCACTTCGGTCTCGAACAGGACCTTCTCCCGCCCACTCACCGCAGCCAGCCGTTCTCCCGGCGATCACGGTAATAGAGGTCGTCCTCATCGGGTTCGTCGGGAGTGACCACCTGGTCGCGGTAGGATTTGCGCCCCCGCTGTGGTGGAGGGGCCGTCGGCGAGGCCTGGGCTGTCGGCGGTTGAGCGGCCTGGCTCTCGGCCGGAGGCGCCGGTGAACCCCACTCCTGTGGCCGATCGCGGAGTTGATCGAGTTGCGCCTGTCCCTGAGCCGCGAGCCGTTGCCGTTCCTCTTCCGGCATCGCAGCAAACTCCTGCATGGCCGTGGGAATGGTCTGATCGAGAACGATATTGAACGCGTCGCTGTGCATCAATGCACGGGCGCTGCCCCGACCTTCAAGAATGGCGCGGATCTGATCTTTCAGCCGAGGGTCGGCAGTACCTGCCATGATGACCTTCAGGGCCTGGGTGAGCTGGCGCGATACTGCGATATCTCCTCGCGCGAGATCGTGTATCGGCTCTGGTGAACCCATATCAGGCTCCTGGATGGTCGTAGGACTTCTGGGGCAGCGGGGGCAGCTCGCCGGACTGGAGCGTCCCGATTCCCGCGTATACGAGCCCGGCGATACCTTCCAGGCTGATATACAGCGAAGTCAGCTTCGATACAAGCATGTTGAAAGCCGCGATAGCCCTCAAAGTGGTCAGCGTGGCAGCCGCGACCAAAGCCGCGGTCGCAACAATTCCTACGCCCGAGACCGTGGCGAGTTTTGCCGCGGCCAATTGGATCAACGCAATGGCGCCGATATCGAGCAGTGTCTGCACCCCATCGCCCAAGGTCTTCGCACCGAAATACGCGGCATTCGCGAAATTATTGATCTCGTCGGCAATTGTGTTCAGTGCATCGATCTGCGCCGTAATCGCGGTGGTCAATTCCGAGAAGTACGTTTGGGCGCTGGAGGCAGCGTTGCCGTCCCAGGTGAGGTCGGCTGTCTTGGCCGCACCAGCGATCTGATCGGACAGGCTCGCGTTGTATGCCGCCAGATTCTCGACTGCCTTGCCTGCCTTCTGCAGAGCCTCCCAATCACCGGAAATCTTCTGCCCGAGCCACTCCACGGGGTCCATACCGCAAACATTCTTGAGCCAGGTACACGCCCAATAGGTCGGCGAGATCTCGTTGGAAGTCACGATGAGTTCGAAATTGTCGTTCATCGGATCTTCGGGGGCCGGCTCGGACAACTTCTCTATGGGCGATCCGGCCATTATTTGCCACCCGGATACGTACGATCCAGTGCGGAGGCATTCCCCGAGTCGGTGGTCCGGTACATCTGGGCCACCGCCGAAAGTTCGGCCGCCGCGGCTGCGGACAGATTGCCGATCGCCTCGTAGTTCGCTTTGAGCTTCTCGTGCGCCTCGCTGATCGCACCGAGCCCGATGCGAATCAATCCACCATCGCCCCACACCGTGTTGTCGGCCACCAGCCATTTGTCTATATAGGCTGTGGCACTCACGTTCTCGTCCGCCAGTTTCTTCAGACTCTCGGAGAACTTGTCGACTTCTTCGGGATCGACCCTGAGCTCATCCGGCATCGTACGGACCCCCTCCTTCTGGCAGCGCTCCCACACCGCGTACATCCCCGGCAACCCTGGCACAGCCGTAGGAAGAGGGCAAGCAGTCACCGACGGAGCACGATCACAAACACACGAGTGCCCGATCCGGCGGACCGTGGCGGAGACGGAGGGATTTGAACCCCCGGTCGCTCTCACGACTCTCGCTTTCAAGGCGAGTGCATTCGGCCGCTCTGCCACGTCTCCAGGGCCTCGATGGTAACCGATGCACCCCGCGGCCAGCGAAATCCCGGGGGCCGGGCGGATAGTTCGCGGCCGGTACGCCGGAGCGGGTTCAGCGTGGGACGGCCAGCAGGTCGCGGGTGATTCCGATGAGATCGGCGCAACCGGAAAGACCCATGGCGGAATCGAAATCGGCCAGCAGCAGTCGCAGCGCGTGGCGTACTCCGGCCTGTCCGGCAATACCGAGCGCGTAGGCCCACGGCCGGCCGTAGCAGACCGCCTTGGCGCCGAGGGCGAGGGCGACCAGCACATCGGAGCCGGTGCGGACGCCGGAGTCGAACAGCACATCGGCGCGGTCGCCGACCGCGGAGACGATCGGGCCGAGCGCATCGAGGGCGGCGATCGAATTATCGATCTGGCGGCCGCCGTGATTGCTCACCAGCACGCCGTCGGCGCCCGCGTCCACGACCGCGCGGGCGTCGTCGGGGTGCAGCACGCCCTTGACCGCGATCGGCAACTCGGTCCACTCCCGCAGTTTCGCGAGGTCGGCGACCCGCAGGCTGTGATTGCCGAACAATCCCACCCAGGTGAGGATCGCCATCCGCATGGCGTCCTCGCTCTCCTCGGGCGGTGCGGGGAGCTTGGCCCGGAAAACGGGATCGGACAGGTAGTTGGCGATACCTTTGCCCAGCAGGAACGGCAGATGCCCCAATTCCAGGTCGCGGGGACGCCAGCCCAGCGACGGTGTGTCCACGGTGACGACGATCGCCGAGGCCCCGGCCCGTTCGGCGCGCTGCACGAACGATTGCGCCAGCTCGTCGTCGGCGGGCCAGTAGAGCTGGTACCACCAGTCACCGGCGACGGCACCGACCTCTTCGATGGTGGACGAGGAGGCAGTGGACAGGATGCTGCCGACCCCGAGTTCTTTCGCCGCCCGCGCGACGACCACCTCACCTTTTTCGTGCAACAACTCCAGCACTCCCACCGGCGCGGTCAGCACCGGCGCGGAAAATTTCGTACCCAGCACCTCCACCGCGGTGTCCCGGGCACCGGGGCCGCTGGTTCCGCACAGCATCCGCGGGACCAGCCGGTAGCGCTCGAACGCGGCCCGGTTGGCAGCGGCGGTCCGCTCGCTCGACGCGCTTCCGGCCACATAGGCGTACGCGCGGGCATCGAGCAGCTCCCGGGCCTTGTCCTCGAACCCGTCGGCCGTCATCGGCAGGTCGGGGACCGCACCGCCCATTCCCTGGAGGTAGATCTCGTTCTGGAAGTCGATGAAGCTGCTCACGGACAGTCACGCTAGCCGTGTCCGGGCACCGTGGGCAGACCCTCGGCGGTTTCTGTTGCAGTATGGGGCGATGCGCGCGATCAACTTGAACGGCTTCGGCGGGCCCGAGGTCATGGAATGGTCCGAAGCGCCCGACCCGGTACCGGGCCGCGGTGAAGTGCTGATCGAGGTCGCGGCGGCCGGAGTGAACCGGGCCGACCTGTTACAGCGGCGCGGGCTCTACGCTCCCCCAGCCGGGACCACCGCGGTGCCCGGCCTGGAATGTTCCGGTGTGGTGGCCGGGGTCGGCGAAGGGGTCACCGGCTGGTCGCCCGGCGACCGGGTGTGCGCGCTGCTGTCCGGTGGTGGCTACGCGGAGAAGGTCGTGGTGCCCGCCGGGCAGGTGCTACCGGTACCGGACGGGCTCGACCTGGTGGCGGCCGCCGGACTGCCCGAGGTGGCGGCGACGGTCTGGTCGAATCTGGTGATGACCGCCGGACTGCGGTCGGGACATCTGCTGCTGATCCACGGCGGCGGCAGCGGGATCGGTACCCACGCGATCCAGGTGGCGGTCCAGCTGGGCGCCCGGGTCGCGGTGACGGCCGGATCGGCGGCCAAACTCGAGCGCTGCGCCGAGCTGGGCGCGACTGTTCTGATCAACTATCGCGAACACGATTTCGTGGACCTCATCCGGGCCGAAGACGGTCTGGGCGGGCCGGGCGCGGACATCATCCTCGACAATATGGGCGCCGCCTATCTGGGCCGCAATGTCGACGCGCTCGCGCTGGACGGCCAAGTGCTGGTGATCGGAATGCAGGGCGGGGTGAACGGTGAGCTGAATCTCGGCGCGTTGATGGGCAAACGCGGGACGGTGCGGGCCCTCAAGCTCCGCGACCGGCCCGCCACCGGTCGCGGCAGCAAAGCCGACATCATCGCCGAGGTCCGGGCACGGGTCTGGCCGCTACTGGCGAAGGGCGCGGTGGTACCGGTGATCCACGCCGAGGTCCCGGTGACCGAGGCCGCGCGGGCCCACGAGATGCTCGACGAACACGAGACCTTCGGCAAGGTGGTCCTGCGAATCGGTGACCGCTGAGCGTGCGGCCGGCGGGCTAGTCAGCCGAGGGCGGCCAGGGCCCGGCCGAACAGGTCGATCTCCCGCCGGGTCGTATAGGGGGCGAGGCCGATGGTCACCGCGCCGCCCTCGTCGTTCACACCCAGGGCGTCCAGCAGGCGGCTGCCGCCGTGCGGACCGGCCAGCACGTTGATCCGCTTATCCGCCAGCTGCGCCGCGATCTTCTCCGCCTGCATACCGTCGACGGTGAAACTGACCGTCGGGATACGGGTGGAGGCGCGGCCGATCACGGTGAGACCGGAAATGCCCTCGAGGGTGCTCATCAGATGTTCGAACAGCTGGTCGTGGTAGTCCTGCAGCGAGGTCACCGAGATCTCCAGCCGTTCCCGGCGGGTGCCGGTGGCGCGTTCGTCCAGCCCGGCCAGATAGTCGATCGAGGTGGTGAGCCCGGCGAGCAACGCGTACTGGTGCCCGCCAACCTCCAGCCGTTCGGGACCCTTCGCGTACGGGTTCAGCGCCATCGACGGAATCCGGTCCAGGAACGCCGGGTCCCGGAACACCAGCGCCCCCACCTGGGGACCTCCCCAGCTGGGGGCGCTCAGGGCGACCACATCGGCATTGAGATCGTCGATATCGATGAGCGCGTAGGGCGCCGCGCCGACCGCGTCGGCGACCAGTAACCCGCCCACCTCGTGCACCCGCTCGGCCGCGACCCGCACCGAGGGCGCCGACCCCACGATCGGCGACGCCGCGGTGATCGCGACCAGCCGGGCGGTGGGGCCGATGAGTTCCTCGTACTGCCAGGCCGGCATCTCACAGGTCTCGATCTCCACCTCGGCCCAGCGCACATGCGCGCCGTAGCGGTTGGCGATCCGCAGCCACGGGGCCACGTTCGCCTCGTCGTCGAGGCGGGAGAGCACGATCCCGGTGCCCAGGCCGAGCCGGGAGCTCAGCGATTCGGCGAGCCAGGCCAGCAGCACCGCGCGGTCCGGGCCCAGCACGACACCGCTGGGGTCGGCGCCGACGAGATCGGCGACGGCCACCCGGGCGTCGTGCAGGACCTCCGCGCTGCGCTTGGCCGCCGGATGACGACCCAGATGGGAGAAAGACGACGTGCGGAAACCGATCGACACCGCGCGCGAGACGGAATCCGGAACAAGCATGCCCGCCTGCGGAGCCAGATTGATCCAGCCGTCGGCCAGGGCGGGGATCAGGCCCCGGACCCGCGCGACGTCGTAAGTCATGCAGGTCACTTTAAGGCCACGGGGTACGGAGCGGTAACCCTGGTCCGGCACGCTGTGCTGTGCACTACAAAGCCGACAGTGCTGTGCGCGACGCCTATCACCGGCTGTACGCAACATGCATAACTCTCCCGGCGCGATATGAGTCACCCGCCGGCCTCTGCACCCATCACCGGCCGCGGTGCCCCGCGCCACCGCACCGGCTCGGCGCGTTCGCCGCGAACACGACATGATGGGAACCATGACGCACTCGGATGACGCCTCGGATCCCGTTGTCGTGATCGGCCCGGAGGGCCGGCCCGTCGTGCTGCCTCCCGGCGCCACGACGAGTGCGCCCTACCCGGGCCGGGAGGAGTCCTCCGAGGACGGCGCCGATCACGAGGCCTCCGAATCGCTGGCCGATATGGTCGAGCAGCCCGCCAAGGTCATGCGGATCGGCACCATGATCAAACAGCTGCTGGAGGAGGTCCGGGCGGCGCCGCTCGACGACGCCAGCCGCACCCGCCTGGCCGAGATCCACAAATCCTCGATCCGCGAACTCGAGCAGGGGCTGGCGCCGGAGCTGCGCGAGGAACTGGAACGCCTGGCGCTGCCGTTCGGCGCGGACGCGGTGCCCTCCGACGCCGAACTGCGGATCGCGCAGGCGCAGCTGGTGGGGTGGCTGGAAGGGTTGTTCCACGGCATCCAGACCGCGCTGTTCGCCCAGCAGATGGCCGCGCGGGCGCAGCTCGAACAGATGCGCCAGGGCGCCCTGCCACCCGGTATCCACGCCGCCGACGGCCGCGGCCCGCAGCCGGGTCAGTCGATCGGGGGCACCGGGCAGTACCTGTGACGGTGGTGGTGTATATGCCTCCCGCTACCGGGGTCCGCCGGTCGGGGTAGTGTCGTGCACCGTGCCTGCAGCTTCCGCTCGCTCCGACCTGGTAAACACCGAATCCCCGGAGAGCACCGACGAGAGCACGGTGCGCTCCGAGGACACTTCCGCCGCAGATGAGACGCCTGTGAGTTCCGAGCAGACCCCCGTCGCCGAGAGCGCCGACACCGCGACGACCGAACACGCGCCCATCCGGTCCGATTCGCAGTCCTGGACCCGGGCCTGGCGCGATATCCGCGACGGGTTCGGTCAGCGTGAGCTATGGCTCTCGCTGGGCTGGCAGGACATCAAACAGCGCTATCGGCGTTCGGTGCTGGGTCCGTTCTGGATCACCATCGCCACCGGCGTGCAGGCCACCGCCATCGGCATCCTGTACGCGGCGCTGCTGGGCCAGCCGCTGCAGCAGTATCTGCCGTATGTGGCGGTGGGCCTGATCGTCTGGAATGTCATCAACGCCTCGATCCTCGAGGGCGCCGAGGTCTTCATCGCCAACGAGGGGCTGATCAAACAGCTACCGTCGGCGCTGAGTGTGCACATCTACCGCCTGGTGTGGCGGCAGGTGCTGTTCTTCGCCCACAACCTGCTGATCTATGTCGCGGTCCTGGCGCTGTTCGGGGTGTGGCGTGATCTGCACTGGACGGCGATCTTCGCGATACCCGCGCTGGCCCTGCTGTTCCTCAACGCCATGTGGGTCTCGGTGCTGTTCGGCATCTTCAGCACCCGCTACCGCGATATCGCGCCGATCCTGGGCAGCATGACGCTGATGCTCTTCGTGCTCACGCCGGTGATGTGGAACACCAAGAGCCTGGAGTCCCAGGGCGGCGATGTGGCCGAACGGGCCCGGCTGGCCGAAATCGTGCCCACCTACCACTACCTGGAGATCGTGCGCGCACCGCTGCTCGGCGACGATCAGAAGCTGTATCACTGGGTGATCGTCGGCACGATCACCGTGGTCGGCTGGATCGCCGCCGCCATCGCCATGCGGCAGTACCGTTCGCGCGTGCCCTACTGGGTTTAGGAGTCAGGCGATCATGACCGATCACGTGAGTATCGAGACCCGCGACGCGTGGGTGGAGTTCCCGATCTTCGACGCCAAATCGCGGTCGCTGAAGAAGGCCTTCCTCGGCAAGGCCGGCGGCGCGATCGGCCGCAACCAATCCGATGTGGTGGTCGTGGAGGCGCTGCGCGACATCACCCTGTCGCTGAAGGAGGGCGACCGGGTCGGCCTGGTCGGCCACAACGGCGCCGGGAAATCGACACTGTTGCGGCTGCTCTCGGGGATCTACGAACCGTCGCGCGGCAGCGCCCGGATCCGCGGCCGGGTGGCGCCGGTATTCGACCTGGGTGTCGGGATGGACCCGGAGATCTCCGGCTACGAGAACATCATCATCCGCGGCCTGTTCCTGGGCCAGACCCGTAAGCAGATGCTCGCCAAGATCGACGAGATCGCCGATTTCACCGAGCTCGGCGAGTATCTGTCCATGCCGCTGCGCACCTATTCCACCGGTATGCGGGTGCGGCTGGCGATGGGCGTGGTGACCTCCATCGATCCCGAGATCCTGCTGCTGGACGAGGGGATCGGCGCGGTCGACTCCGAGTTCATGAAGAAGGCCCGGGTGCGCCTGCAGGAGCTGGTCGCCCGGTCCGGCCTGCTGGTGTTCGCCAGCCATTCCAACGAATTCCTGGCCCAGCTCTGCGATACCGCGATGTGGATCGATCACGGCCAGATCCGCTTGCGCGGCGGGATCGAAGAGGTCGTACGCGCCTACGAGGGCCCGGAAGCGGGTAATCATGTGGCGACGGTGCTGCGCGAGCTGGAAGCCGAACGGGCCGGCGAATCCACGAAACCCACCGCCGACCAGGCGGACGCGCCGGCCGGCGGCGAACGAGAACTGGAGAACAACACGGCATGAGCGAGTCAGGCCCGGAGGCGGAAGCGCAGCGTGACCACGGAGGGCCCTCGCTCGTGCCCGATCAGCAGAGCATGACCGAGTCAGGCCCGGAGGCGGAAGCGCAGCGTGACCACGGAGGGCCCGCACCCGACCCGTCCGCCGCGGTACTGCCCGAGGTCGTCTACGGCGAGGGCGCCAAGATCGTCGCCGTGGTGGTGACCCATAAGCGGCGCGATCTGCTCGCCGAATCACTGAAAGCGGTCTCCACCCAGTCGCGTCCGGTCGACCATCTCATCGTGGTCGACAACGGCAACGAAGCCGAGGTGGCCGATCTGGTGGCCGATCAGCCGCTGCCCACCACCTATCTGGGTTCGGCGCACAATCTGGGCGGAGCCGGCGGTTTCGCGCTCGGCATGCTGCACGCGCTCAGCCTCGGCGCCGACTGGGTGTGGCTGGCCGACGACGACGGCCGCCCGGAGGGCCCGGAAGTCCTGGCCACACTGTTCGATTGCGCCCGCCGGCACGATCTGGTGGAGGTATCGCCGGTGGTGTGCGATATCGACGATCCCGACCGGCTGGCCTTCCCGTTGCGCCGCGGTGTGGTGTGGCGGCGGTTGCGTTCGGAACTGGGCCGCGAGGATTTCCTGCCCGGGATCGCCTCCCTGTTCAACGGGGCGCTGATCTCGGCGCAGGCGGTGGATGTGATCGGCGTCCCGGATCTGCGGCTGTTCGTCCGCGGCGACGAGGTGGAGGTCCATCGGCGGCTGGTGCGCTCCGGATTACCCTTCGGCACCTGTCTGCAAACGGCGTATCTGCATCCCAACGGTGCGGCCGAGTTCAAACCGATCCTCGGCGGCCGGATGCACACCCAGTACCCGGACGATCCGGTGAAGCGCTATTTCACCTACCGCAATCGCGGCTATCTCATGTCCCAGCCGGGTATGCGAAAGCTGCTGCCGCAGGAATGGATTCGTTTCTCCTGGTTCTTCCTGGTGACCCGGCGCGATCCGGCGGGTCTGCGCGAGTGGTTGCATCTGCGCAGCCTCGGCCGCAACGAGCAGTTCCAGAAACCGGAATAAGGCGTAGCGCGCATATCGGTCTCCCATCCCGCAACAGGTCTTGACGGCCGATGCGAGAGATTCATCCCCGCCGGGTAAGTTCGGCTGGCAATCCGCAGATTCGGGAGGAGATCGATGAGTTACCCCGGCGGCCAGCCGCCACAGGGACAGCCCGCACCCGGCCAGTTCCCGGCACCGCAACCACAGTTCGCACCGCCGAACCAGGGTGGGCAGCCACAGTTTCCAGGGGGGCCGCAGGGCGGTCAGCAGCAACCGTGGGGCGCACCGCCGCCCGGACAACCGCCGCAGGGCCAGCCGCCGCACGGCGGGTTCGGTCCGCCCGGCGCACCGCAGCAGCAGTTCCCGAGCGGACCGTACGCCCAGCCGGTCGGGCAGCCGCCGGCCCAATTCGGGCCCGGCGGACCGCAGCCCGGACCGTACGGTCAGCCGGGACAGCCGGCGCCGAACGACCCTCCCGGCATCACGGTCAACTGCTCCTACACCCCGTTGGCCTTCCTGCTGGCCATCACGAAGCCCAAGATCCTGGTGAACGGCCAGCAGGTGCCGAACACCCGCTGGGGTGACAATCACGTCCCCGTGGGTCCCGGCAACTACCACATCCGGGTCTCCACGCCCTGGTTGTTCGATATGGGCCCGGCCGAGGTCGCGGCCTCGGTGGCGCCCGGTCCCGGGGTCCGGTACTTCTACCGCACGCCCGCGATCATCTTCCTCAACGGCGCGATCGGCCCGGGTCCGCAGAAGACCCCGGGCATGGTGGTCATGTACGTGATCTGGGCGTTCGTCGCGCTCATGTTCCTGCTGAACATCCTGCTCATCGCCACGATGTGACCGTCGGTCCGGGGCGTTCGGCGGGGACCACTCGCGAGCGCCCCGGATTTCCGGCTGCCCGGCACCGGCAGCCGGGGCCGTTCCCGGCCGCCACGGTCCGGCCGGTCTGCCTTCACCCTCGCCGACCAGCGTCGATCGCGCGCCCTCTGGGCAACGCGGTACCGGTTGCCTAACCTCGAAGCGGCATACGTCGCGGTGACGCGGCGGTGGTCGCGACGACAGGAGGGCACGCCATGGCAGGAACCGAGGGGCAACCGCTGAAGGGCCGGACGCTGATCATGTCCGGCGGCAGCCGCGGTATCGGATTGGAGATCGCCAAACGGGCCGGCGCCGACGGCGCCAATATCACCCTGATCGCCAAAACCGATCAGCCGCATCCGAAACTGCCGGGCACCATTCACACCGCGGCGGCCGAGATCGAGGCGGTGGGCGGTACGGTGCTGCCGTTCGTGGGCGATATCCGGCTCGACGACTCGGTGGCCGAGGCGGTCCGGCAGACCACCGAGCGGTTCGGCGGTATCGACCTGGTGGTGAACAACGCCTCCGCGATCGATCTCTCGCCGACCGAGACGCTGGCGATGAAGAAATACGATCTGATGCAGGACATCAACTGCCGCGGCAGTTTCCTGCTCTCCAAGCTGAGCATTCCGGCGCTGCGCGAATCCGCGGCGGCCGGGCGCAACCCGCATATCCTCACGCTGTCGCCGCCGCTGAACCTGGACCCCAAATGGGCCGGTTCCTCGCTCGGCTACACCATCGCCAAATACGGGATGTCGCTGACCACCCTTGGTCTGGCCGAGGAGCTGAAATCCGCGGGTATCGGGGTGAATTCGCTGTGGCCGCGCACCACCATCGCCACCGCGGCCGTGCGCAACCTGCTCGGCGGTGAGGAGATGGTGCGCACCTCGCGCACCCCGGATATCTACGCCGATGCCGCGTACCTGGTGCTCACGTCGCCGGCCACCGAGACCACCGGCAATTTCTTCCTCGACGACGAGGTGCTGGCCGCCCACGGCATCACCGATCTGGACAAGTACCGGGTGACGCCCGGCGACGAACCCCTCACCACCGATCTGTTCCTCTGATCCCGGAAACGGTGGGTGGCGGCCACTCGGGGCCGCCACCCACCGGGGTCAGTTCCGGTGCTCGATCCCGTAGAGCCGCTCCCAGTTCTCGCGGCTGGTGAGTTCGGCGTGCGCGGTCCGGTAGCGCTGCTGCAGGGTCGGCAGCTCGCGGTAGAGGGTCCGCAGCGTGCGCAGGGTGCGCAGCAGCAGGGCCCGGGCCCGGGCCTTGTCGCGCCGGCGCACCCGGACCCCCGACTGCGACGCGTCGGTCACCACCACATGGTCGAACAGCGACACATGCCACCAGTGCGCGTCCTCGCGGGTCACCCCGACCAGTCCGGGCTGGACCTTTCCGGTCCACTGCTGGACGGCCCGTTTGACCAGTACCAACAGCAGCCGGCTGGGTTCACCGCCGGCCCGGCGCACCCGGATGTCGGCGGAGGGCACGGTCGGCTCGGCGGCCGGGTGTTTGACGGTTTCGGGATAGTCGGCGCGGCTGGTGCGCGCGCGTTTGAGCACTTCCACGCCGCCGTCGGACAGGATCGAGGGCCCCTGCAGGAAATCCTCGATGCCCTGCAGGGTGGTGTGGGCGAGCCCGTACTGCATACCGACCAGGTATTCGGCGATATTGCGGAACAGCTGGCGGGTGACGGTGCTCGGGTCCAGATCGGCGTGCATGGCACTGACGATCAGCGAGTTCCGGGTGCTGAAGTAGCGCGCCCAGTCGTCGAAATCCTTCCAGTAGAAGTCCGCGTGCCAGACCGCCGCGTTCGGCAGGGTCACCGTGACGAACCCGTGCTCGCGGGCCCGGACGCCGTACTCGACGTCGTCCCACTGGAAGAAGATCGGCAGCGGCAGCCCGATCGTCTTCACCACCTCGGCCGGGATGAGGCAGGTCCACCAGGCGTTGTAGCCGGCGTCGACCCGGCGCTCCTGGTTCTTCTTCAGCATGCTGGTGTTGCGCAGGGCCTTGGGGACCTTCTGGCCGTGCATGAGCTTGTGCAGATGCACATCCTCGGCGCCGACATTGAGGTAGTCGGGGTTGAGCAGGAAGAGCATCTGCGCGCCGACCAGGGTCGGTTCCACGGTGAGGTTGGCGAAGGCCTGCAACCGCAGCACGGTTTCGGGTTCGCACAGGATGTCGTCGTCCATGAGGATGACGTCGGCGTGCTCGTTGGCCGCGGAGACCTCGTACAGGCCGCGGGTGAAACCGCCCGCGCCGCCCAGGTTGGGCTGGCGGATATAGCGCAGTTTATCGGCGAGGCCCGGTTTGATCTGCTGGAACAGCGGCCGGTCCTCGACCGGGTCGGTGCCCTGGTCGACCACGTAGACGGCGTCGATGGCGTTCAGCACGGTCTGATCCGAGGCCAGTGCGGCGACGGTCTCGGCGCAGTCCTGCGCGCGGTTGAAGGTGCAGATCGCGATGGCGACCGGACGGACCGTCTCGGGAGCGGTCGCGGTCCAGGTGAGCTCGGAGACCGCGAGGTCGCCGCCGACGGCGTCGAACTCCAGCCACAGCGCCCCGCCGTCGACGAACTGGTCCAGGGGCGCGGTCAGGGTGAGCGGGCCGCTGGCGGTGACCTCGGCGGTTCCGACGATCCGCCGGTGCCCGGCGATATCGGAGGCCACGATCCGCACGCTCGCCTTCTTGCCGACATGCAGCGTCATCGTCGCCTGCACCTCGGTGACCACGGTCCAGCGCTGCCAGTAGCTGGCGGCGAACCGGCCGAAGTAGGTGTTGGTATGCGCGCTGGAGCCCTTGTCCAGGCGCAGGCTCAGCCGGTCGCGGGTGGCGCGGCCCTTGACCACGACGTACAGCTCGTCACTGATCTTCGCGGAGGGGCCGGTGAAGATACCTCTGGCGAGCACCAGGCGGTCCGGCGCCAGGTGGTGTTCGGCGCGGAGCGACTCGGGCGCGGCCGCAGGGTGATCGTTCGTCTCGGTAACGGCCTGCATAGCCGACTGATCCATGAAGTCCTCGAAATCCTCAAGTTTTTCGCGCATGGGCGAGACCGTCCGGGCCTGACTCGCTCATGTGTGCCGACGGGACAGATATGTCCCCGAATACGGTTCGCGGCGGAGCCGAGGATATCAATCAGCCACGCCGGTCGCCCGGTTGGTCGTTTCCGAACCGGGTTCACCGGTGAAGACGAACTTGTCGTACGCCCAATACCGGAACACGACGGCCACTATCTGACCCACCAATGTTCCGGAAATATTGTCCGCAAGGGGGGTGGACAGGTCCAGGACGTACCGGGAAAAGCCCAGGCAGCCCAATTGCAGGCCGATCGCGATCACATTGATCACCGCGTACAGCAGGTACTCCCGCATCGGGCTGCCGGACTGCTTGTGCGAGAAGGTCCACCACTTGTTGCCGAAGTAGGTGACCACCGTCGCCACCGCGATCGCGATGATCTTGGCGGGCAGCGGCGCGTGGTACATCAACCCCTCGCCGCCCCAGGCGCCGAAATTGAACACCAGCAGGTTGTAGGTCCCGGCATCGACCAGGAAACCCACCACGCCGACCACCAGGAACGCCGCGCTCTGCCGCAGCCCGGTTCGCACCCGCCGGGCCAGCGAACGAGGAGCCGGGGCGTCGGCGGCGACCACGGCCGATGACTCACCAGATGACACGCGCCGACGGTACCGCAGTGACCTGAGCCTCCCCACCGCGCTCACACCCGGTACTCTCCCCGTGTTCCCACTATCAGCCGATTTCGAGGATTTGACCAGGTGGAATCCACCGAAAACGATGGACTGCGTATAGCTGCCGTGGTCCCGTGCCACAACGAAGAGGCGTCGGTCGCCAAGGTCGTGACCGACCTCAAGGCCGCGGTTCCCGGAATTGTCGTGTACGTCTACGACAATCTCAGCACCGACGCGACCGCCGAGAAGGCGCGCGCCGCCGGTGCGATCGTGCGCGTGGAAATGGCCAAGGGCAAGGGCAATGTGGTGCGCCGCGCCTTCGCCGATATCGAAGCCGACATCTACCTGATGATCGACGGCGACGACACCTACGAGGCGTCCGCGGCGCCGCAGATGATCGAGACCCTGCTCTCGGGCCCGTTCGACCATGTTCTCGGCGTCCGGAAACAGGATGTCGGGGGATCGGCCTACCGGTCCGGGCACGAAACCGGAAACAGAGTCCTCAACGGCGTGGTCGGCAAGGTCTTCGGCGAGAACGTCGAAGATATGCTCAGCGGTTTCCGGGTGTTCTCCCGGCGTTTCGTGAAGAGTTTTCCGGCGGTTTCCCGTGAATTCGAGATCGAGACCGAACTCACCGTGCATTCATTGCATCTGCGGGTCCCGCAGACGGCTGTTCCCGTCGGTTTCCGGGACCGCCCGGCCGGCAGTGAAAGCAAATTGCGCACCTACCACGACGGATTCAAAATCCTGGCGCTGATCTTCGGCCTGGCCCGCCACGAACGCCCGGTCGCGTTCTACGGCCTGTTCGGGACGCTGGGCTGGCTCGTATCGGTGGTGCTGACCATTCCGATCATCGCGGAGTACTACGAATCGCATACGGTTCCGCGTTTCCCGACCCTGTTTCTGGCCTGCACGCTGCTCCTGGTCGGTTTCCTGGCCTGGACCGCGGGCCTGATCCTGGACGGTATCCGCCGCTCGCGACACGAGGCCGCGCGGTTGATCTACCTGCGTTACGAAGCGCCCGCCGCACCGGCCTACCCGGCCGCCACCACCGGTCCCGACCGGTCCGGAGTGGTTGCCGAGGACGTCCGTTGACCACCGAGACCGAGACCCGCTCTGCCGATTCCGAGCAGACCGCGGGCCGGTCCCGCCTGTCCGGACCCCGCCGCGCCGGAAGCGCGCTCATCGGCCGGGCCGGCCCGGCGACCGTCGCCTTCGCACTGCTGGCCGGGATCTTCGGCCTGGTCTTCGCGGTGATGAGCCCGCCGTTCTGGGGCCACGACGAACTCACCCAGTTCGGCCGCGCCTATCAGGTGGCGCACGGCGGCCTGCTGCCGGCCGAGATCGAGGACGATCGCGGCGTCGCCTACGGCGGTGAGGTGCCCGCGGCGGTCGAGGCCCTCATGGGTTTCGCGCTGGACGACTACACCCACAATCCCGGTGAACCGTTCCCCATGGTCGCCGAACCCGAGACCTACCAGCGGCTCTCCGACGCCCCGGTCACCGACGACAAGAAAACCGTCTGGTTCACCAATACCGCCGCGTATTCGGCGGTCCCCTATATCCCCAACGCGATCGGTATCCGGTTCGCCGAACTGATCGACGCCGACGCCGGAACCCTGGTGCGGCTCACCCGGCTCTCCGGCCTGGCGGCGTATCTGCTGGTGGTGGGTTCCGCGCTGTGGAGTCTGCGCGCGCACCGGATCCAATGGCTGGCCTTCACCGTCGCGGTACTGCCCATCGCGGTGTTCCAGGCCGGGACAATCACCGCCGACACCCTCACCAACGCCCTGGCGGTACTGGTGTCCGCGCTCCTGGTGAAGGGCCTGTTCCTCGGCGACAAACTCGGCCGAGCCGAAACCGCGGCGGTGCTCGCCACAGCGATACTGCTCCCGCTGTGCAAGCCCACCTACGTTCTGCTGGCGCTGCTCGTGGTGCTGATCCCGGCCGAACGGATGGGCTTGACGGGGTGGCGCCGGTGGCTCACCTGGGTCTGCGCCGCGCTCGGCGCGCTCGGTTTCGCGGTGTGGATGAAGATCGCCGCGCCGACCGGCGAGGGCACCAGCCTGATGCGGCCCCGCCAGCAGTGGTACACCGTGGACACCGGCGAGCAGCTGACCGGCATCCTCACCGGCCCGTTCGGTTTCCTGCGGACGTTCTGGGAGAGCATCCTGCGCCGCGACCAGGAATGGTTCACCGAATTCTTCGGCGAACTCGGGTTCTCCTACATCAACGTTCCGGCGACCGCGATCGTGGCCTGCCTGCTGGCCTTCGCGGTGGCGGTGGGTACCGCGGAACGATTCGAACTACCGGATTTCCGCCGCACGCTGGTGGTCGCGCTGACCATGGCGGCGAGCGTCGCGATGATCTACGTAACCCTGTACATGTCGTTCACGCCGGTGGGTTACTACATCATCGACGGTGTTCAGGGCCGGTATTTCATCCCGCTGGCCATTGTGTCGTTCGCGGTGCTGCTGCGCTGGATGCCGCTGCGGCTGCGCGGTCCCGGCGACCGGCCCCCGGGCCGGGGCGCGGAGTGGACGATCGTGATCGCGGCACTGATCGCGCTGGTCACGACGGTGGCGAAATACCACCTCTACGTCTGGGCCTGAACGCCGGCTCGAACACGACCGCACCGACGGCCCGTCTCGGCCTCCGCCGAGGCGGGCCGCTCGCTGTCCGGGACCGGCCGGTTCAGGGCACCGCTATGGTGCGCTCCCCCGCCGCCGCGTACGCGCGTTCGGTGGACTCCTTCACCGGTCGCCACCAGGATTCGTGCTCCCGGTACCAGGCGACGGTCGCGGCCAGCCCGGTCCGGAAATCGCCGTAGCGTGGCGTCCAGCCGAGTTCGGTACGCAGCAGGGTCGAGTCGATCGCGTAGCGCTGGTCGTGGCCGGCCCGGTCGGTGACATGGTCGAAATCGTCGGGCGCGCGCCCGAACTCCGCCAGGATCAGCTCGACCACGGCGCGGTTGTCCAGTTCACCGTCGGCGCCGATCAGATAGGTCTGCCCGGTCCGGCCGCGTTCGAGCACCGACCAGACCGCGCGATTGTGGTCGTCCACGTGGATCCAGTCCCGGATCTGATGCCCGGCGCCGTACAGGCGCGGGCGCACCCCGTCGATCAGATTGGTGATCTGGCGCGGAATGAACTTCTCCACGTGCTGGTAGGGCCCGTAATTGTTGGAGCAATTCGACAGGGTCGCCCGGATACCGAAGGACCGCACCCAGGCGCGCACCAACATATCGCTGGCCGCCTTGGTGGACGAATACGGGCTCGACGGGTTGTAGGGGGTGGATTCGGTGAACGCGGGTTCATCCGGCGTGAGATCGCCGTACACCTCGTCGGTGGAGACGTGGTGGTACCGCGCGTCGTGGCGTCGTACCGCCTGCAACAGCGAATAGGTCCCCACGATATTGGTCCGCACGAACGGCCACGGCTCGGCGAGCGAATTGTCGTTATGGGATTCGGCGGCGAAATGGACCACCGCGTCGGACCCGCGCACCAGTTCGTCCACCAGGGCCTCGTCGGCGATATCGCCGTGCACGAAATCGATCGAATCGGCCACCGGATCGAGGGAGGCGCGATTACCGGCGTAGCTGAGGGCGTCCAGCACGGTCACCGCGACATCCGGTCGTTCGGCGACGGTGTGCTGGACGAAGTTCGCTCCGATGAACCCGGCTCCGCCGGTCACGAGTAGGCGCACGCGTTCACTGTACGTCCCGGCATCCGCCGCCCCGCCCGCTCTCCCGTTTCCGAAAACCCACAATCACACGCCGTCGCGCGGTGAAAAAAACGTGAATCGCCGGATACGGACGGTTCACGGCCGGTTATCGGAATCCCGGTCGAATACTCCCATTCCATTCCGGCCCACTCCACGAGGTGACCACATGTTCGTCAAGAAACTCGCCGCGACCTCGGCACTGCTGATCGCGGCGCTCGGTATCGCGAGCGGCGGCGCGCACGCCGCTCCCGCTCCCGGGCAGGTCGGCTTCACCGCCGCGGCGGTCGGGGACCGGTCCGTCATCACCGTCGATTCCGGCACCCTGGCCGCCGACAACGGTGTCTTCACCATCACCGCACCCGACGGAACGGTCCTGGCCGGGACGCCGCTGACCTTCCGGCTCGACGATTTCGAATTGCCGATCGCCGCCGATATCTCGGGGAATACGGCCACCCTGACCCCGGTGCTGGATCCGGCGCGGGCCGTCTACCGTCCGGTCGCGCTGCCCTACGAGGAGTCGGCCCCGTGGAAAACCCCCTACGACCGTGAGGTCGCGGCGTTCACCCGGCTCAAGGACACCATCGCCACCGGCGCCTCGATCGGCACCCTGGTGGGCGGCCTTGGCGGCGCCGGGCTCGGCTGCGTCCTCGGCGGTATCGCGGGCGCGACCGTGGCCGCGGCGACCATCGTCGGCATGTTCGGGCCGTTCGTTCCCGCGGCCGTCATCGGCTGCCTCGGCGGGGTGATCGCGATCGGGGCTCTCGGTACGGTCGCCGGTCAGCTGCTGGTCACCGCCCCGGTCGCCGTCGGCGCGGCCATCCAATACCTGAGCACGGTCAATTCCCCCTTCCCCGCCAAGTGAACCGGTGGCCCGCGTCCCGGCTTCCCGGCCGGGCGCGGGCCGGCATCGGGCCGGCTTCTGGAGAGAGAAATATTTCCGGGCGGGTGTGGTTGGACCTGACATGCTGATCGGAGTCAATACCTTCCTGACCGACGAGGGAATCGGTCCCACCGCGCTCGGGCCGGCACTCGAGGAGCGCGGCTTCGACTCGCTGTTCCTCGCCGAACACTCGCATATCCCGGCCGCACGGCAATCGCCCTATCCGGGCGGCGGCGAACTCCCCCGGGTCTATTTCCGCACCCTCGATCCCTTCGTCGCGCTCGGCACCATAGCGGCCGTCACCGACCGCCTGCTCCTCGGCACCGGGGTGACCCTGCTGATCCAGCGCGATGTCATCCACACCGCGAAGGAGGTGGCCACGGTCGACCGGATCTCGGGCGGCCGCGCCGTATTCGGTGTGGGCGTCGGCTGGAATCGCGAGGAGATGGCCGATCACGGGACCGATCCGCGGACCCGTGGCGCCCTGCTCGACGAGCAACTCGCCGCGATGACCCGGATCTGGACCGATGAACTGGCCGAATACCACGGGAAGTTCATCGATTTCGACCCCATGTACGCCTGGCCCAAACCGGTCCAGACGCCGCATCCGCCGATTCTCATCGGCGGCGGCGAGGTCGCCGCGAAACGCGCCATCCGGCTCGGCCTGGGATGGATTCCGAACGGGGTGCCGGACCCGGGGGCGGTCGCCGGGCAGCTGGCGGTGGTCGCCGGACACGATGTCCCGGTCACGGTGACGGCACTCCCGCCCGACCCGGCGGTGCTGGACGCCTACGCCGCGGCCGGTGTCGAGCGGGTGACGCTGCGGCTGACGACGCGGCCGGAGTCGGAAACGCTGCGTACGCTGGACGAATTCGCACCGTTGATCGAACGGTACCGGGACTGAGCGGCCGTTACCGCGGCAGGCGGTCGGCGCCCCAGCTGCGCTGGACGTAGCCGACCACCCGGTCCAGTTCTTCCCGGTTCACCGAGGCCAGCTCGCCCGGTTCCAGCGGATCGAAATGGAAGATGTAGAGGCGCGAGGCGAACTGTTCGAACGGGAGCGACGCCTCTCCGAACCGTTCGCCCTGCCCCGCGGTACCCACGACCACGCCGTCGCCCCAATCCTGACCACTGTCGTTGTTCGGGTTGTAGAAGTACACCCGCATCTGCTCCTGCGGATCCAGCGCGACCCGCAGGATCGTGATCGCGTGCCAGCCGACGAAGCGGGCCGCGCTGTCGGTGACCGCGACCCCGGCCGGCTGCGGGTGGATCAGCGGCTGATTGCCGTTGTAGAAGGGGTGGTAGCTGGCGTAGAAGTGCCGGAAGAATTCATCCAGATCGACCAGATTGCCGGTGGCGACATCGACATTGATCCGGAAACCCCGCCCCGACCACCAGCCGTGGAACTCCGGGTTCACCCAGCGGTGCGGATCGCCCTCGCGGTCGGCGCATGCCCGGCCCATCTCCGCGTAGATACGGTCCAGATGGGGCACCACCAGCAGCGATACCGGGTCCAGGTCCACCGGCAGTTCGGTCGCCAGGCCCACGCCGCTGTGCTGCGAGGAGATCGGGCGACCCTCGAAGTGCATGACGACCTCGTCGTCGCGCGCGGCCCAGACCACGGTCTGCAGGAGGTAGTCGGGGTCGTTGTAGGCCCACATCGACAGCGCACGCGCGGACTGGCAGGTCGGATTGTCCCCCTGGCCGACCCCCAGCGGCTGTCCCAGAATGGACAGCACACCCGACAGCAGCCGGGCTCTCGGCGACGGGGAGGGTCCATAGGCTTGGATCAGTCGCTGCTGAGCGTGCGGCGACAGATTCAGGCCCATCTGCCGCCACAGGGACGGCGCGACCGGGCCCTCGTAGAGGATTCCGCGCTCGAGCATCAAGGCCAGCCCGTAGAGGCACTGGGCCGTTTCCACGTGCACCGCTTCGGCGATGAGACTGCGGACCAGTTCGTGGTAGCACAGCAGGCATTCCCGCCCGGTGCTGGACAGCCCCAGCGCCTCCCCGAGCAGGTACTCCCCCTTGCCGAGCAGGAACCGCACCAGCACCGCGTGATAGGGCGAGACCAGTCCGGTGTCGTGCATGGAGCGGGCGAATCCCGCGGTCTCGTACTGCAGGGCGGACCCGTCCATCGATTCCAGCCGGGCCCGGTAGACCTCCACGCCAGGATCCTCCCGGCACGCCTCGGTGGTGCCGTACAGGCTGCTGATCAACCGGTCCGCGCCGAGCCCGCTCGCCCCCAGATCGATCTCGGGGTTGCTACGGGCCACCGCGATCTGGGTGATCATCTGCTTGACCGGTTCCACCTGGATCGGCCGCTGGCGCAGGATCCGCCATATCTCGTCGACCAGGTTCTCGAGAACCTTCTCGTAGCCGACCTCCTCCACCAGATGCCGCAGCAGTTCCCGCGATACCTGGGCCATCCGGCCCTGCTGGACCCGCTCGGCCTCGCTGGGCGGGGTGAACAGCATGGTGAGGTTGATGGCCAGCACCTGTGACAGATGGTGGTGGGCATGCTCGGCGGAGACCATCGGATGCGTGTACTCGCCTTTGGCGACGGCCAGTAACCGCAGTTCACTGACCGTCTCCAGCACCACCGTGTCGGCATTGGCACTGCGCAACGACCCGGTGCTCAGTGACGGGATCAGGATCTGCGGGCGCGCCCAGTCCGTCCCGAGGAACAATCCCGCCGCTTCCAGCCCCGCCGCGCGTGCCCGGATCGCGGCACAGCCACCGGGGAGCAACAGCACCCGCCGCAACGCTCCCAGCACGCGCGACAGTTTCACCTGTTTGCCGAAATCGCTGGCATCGGCGAGGGCCCGGGTCGCGCCGTCCAAGGTGGCCAGATGTCTGTCCAGGGACGTCCCGCCGTCGTTGACTGGACTCAAGAGCCGAACCTCCCCGGCCGAACCGTTGTGCCGAACGGCTCAGATATAGAAATCGAGTTCTTCCTGTCGTTTCAACAGATCCCGCAGAGTGTACGGGTCGTCCCCGAAGAAGTACAGAAGACCCCAATGGTTTCCGAACGCGGTGCGTTTGGTGACTTTCTCGGCCAATGGCGAGGTCAACTCGTGGGATTCGAAGTATTCATGATCTTCGGTCTCCTCCGGGAGGGACAACTGGCTCACCACGCGCCGGCGCGGGTACACACCGAAGGAGCCCGCGTGCCCGTCGGCGTCCACCACTTCCTTCGGGAAGAATTCGGTGATCTCCTCCTCGGTCGTCTTCGGATCGAAGGCCAGTACCAGCGCATGGTAGGCATTGAATCCGTAGGCCCGCTCGAGCAGTTCGAAGACTTTGAAACCGGGCGGCCGATACGCGACCTCACCGAAGTACATCTCACCGTCGCTGGTCACGAAGTATTCGGGATGGACGAAACCGAATTCGATATCGAACGTCCTGATCAGGCGTTCCACCTGCCGGGTTATCTCCGGGCGGTACTTCTCCAGTTCCGGCGTGGCGGGAACGAACACCGAATATCCGAGGGTCACGTACTCGGAGATATTCAGGAAACGGATCTTCCCGTTGTGGATCCAGGCCTCCACCGCGAATTCCCAGCCGTCGAGATGGGATTCCATCAGTACCGGGAACTCGTCGTCTGGGATGGTATCGATCTCGTCGGGCGTCCGGATCACCCGGTGCCCCAGGCATCCTGCCTTGTCGAAGGCCTTGATGTGGATCGGATCGTTGGGATCGCCGTCCAGTTTCATCAGCGTCTGATTGACGCGTTTGAGGAAGCGGATCACATCATCACGTTCGTGGGCCTCCTCGAAAATACCCACCCGAATTCCGCCGAGCTGCGCCCGGCGTTTCATCAAAGATTTATCCCGGAGCAACATCGCCTGTCCGAACAAGCGCGGATTGTCCATCAATACGGAATTGATCGCACCCGCCCACTCGACGGTTTCCTCGAAGATCGGGATCGCGACGTCGACCCCCATGTCCTGCAGCGTCTCCGCGATTTCCATCGAACGGTCGTTGAGTCGCTCGAAGTTCCAGGGAACATATGGAATCTCGTATTCTTCACAATATTCGCGTGCCCAATCGGGCGCTACGACGACATAGCGTCGATCGAAACGGTCCACGGCCTCGACGGCATTGAGACTCCAGCCCAGAAGCGCGATGTACCCTTTCTCGGGATTCCGGTTTCTGGACTCCTTTTCCGCAATCGACAAGACGTGCCCCTCTCAATCCATTTTCACAGCGTCAGATTCAGGAGGGCGCGATCTCAACGCCTCGTCCCGGCTGCCCCGGCGGAACGGGCCTCGGGCGATACTCACCCGAATCCGCGTCAATTGTCTCGATATGATTCCGGACCGGATCCTCTTATCGCCCTCATTGTCCGTGGGTACCCGGAGCGGGCGAAACCAAACCGGCACGGGGCCGTAACCCGGCCGCGCCGCAGCCGCCCGCAGGCCTGCGCGCGCCGTCGCGTGATCATCTCCGGCCCCGCTCCCCCGCCGGTATCGCTGCCGCACGCGGGGCCGCGCGCCCCGGCTGGCAGACTCACCGGATATGCGCGGAATCATTCTGGCGGGCGGCACCGGGTCGCGTTTGCATCCGATCACGCGCGGAGTGAGCAAACAGCTGGTCCCGGTCTACGACAAGCCGATGGTCTACTACCCGCTGTCCACCCTCATGCTCGCCGGCATCCGGGACGTCCTGGTGATCACCACACCCGAGGACGTCGAATCCTTCACCCGGCTCCTCGGCGACGGATCCCAGTTCGGGATCGCCATCAGCTATGTGGTCCAACCGGTTCCCGACGGGCTGGCCCGCGCCTTCGTGCTCGGCGCCGGGCATATCGGCACCGATTCCGCGGCACTGGTGCTCGGCGACAACATCTTCCACGGCCCCGGCCTGGGCACCAGCCTCCATCGTTTCGCCGACCTCGACGGCGGCGCCATCTTCGCCTACCGGGTCTCCGACCCGACCGCCTACGGCGTGGTCGAATTCGTGGACGGCAAAGCGATCTCGATCGAGGAGAAACCGAAGGTCCCGCGGTCGAACTACGCGGTACCCGGGCTGTACTTCTACGACAACGACGTGGTCGAGATCGCCCGCGGCCTCACCCCTTCCGCCCGCGGTGAATACGAGATCAGCGATATCAACCGCGCCTACCTGGAAGCGGGACGGCTCAGTGTCGACGTGCTGGCCCGCGGTACCGCCTGGCTGGATACCGGCACCTTCGATTCCCTGCTGGACGCGGCCAACTATGTGCGCACCATCGAGGAACGCCAGGGCCTGAAGATCGGCGTACCGGAGGAGGTGGCGTGGCGGATGGGATATATCGACGACGAGCAGCTGTGCCTGCTCGCCGATCCGCTGACCCGCTCCGGCTACGGTAGGTACCTGCTCGACCTGCTCGAGCACGGACGAAGTTGGTGAGTGTGTAGTGCGGATCAGTGAGATGTCGGTGCCCGGCGCCTGGGTGTTCACACCCACGGTGCACGGCGACGCCCGGGGCTCCTTCGCCGAGACCTTCCGGGCCTCGGAATTCGAGAAGGCGACCGGTAGAACCCTGGATCTGCTGCAGGTGAACACCTCGGTCTCCGCCGCCGGCGTCCTGCGCGGGATCCACTACACCGACGATCCCCCCGGCCAGGCCAAATACGTGACCTGCACGCACGGCGCCTTTCTCGACGTGGTGGTGGACCTGCGGCCCGGTTCACCCACCTTCGGGCGCTGGGACAGCGTGGTGCTCGACGATCACGACCGCCGTTCGGTCTTCCTGTCCGAGGGCCTGGGACACGGTGTCCTCTGCCTACAGGACGATTCGGTCCTGACCTATCTGTGCTCGCTCGAGTACAGCCCGGCTCACGACCACGATCTGGACGCCCTGGACCCGGATCTGGCGATCGACTGGCCGGCTACCGGGCGTGACGGCCGGCCGCTCACCTATACGCGTTCGGCGAAGGACGAGGCGGCTCCTCGCCTGCGCGATATAGGACGCGCGCCCGCGTGATCCAGGACACCGCGGGCAGGTGACCTCCCGCGCGGTGCCTATCTGCGCGTGCCGCGGTGCCTATTTGCGCGTGCCGCGGCGGAACCGCCAGAACTGCACCGCCCGCACATCCTCGGAGAGTTGATTCATCGGTTCGGCCACATCCGAGAGCACATCGAAGAGGTCGTCGGCCATATCGCTGATGTGCTCGACCCGGGTCGCCAGCCGCGAGGCGTTCACCAGGAATTCCAGCAGCAGGCGCACCGCCGCCGCGATCGAGAGACCGAGCGGTACCGCCAGCAGCGCCGCCAGGATCCCGAGCAGCGCCGATGCCCGCCAGGCCAGCACGGTGAGCACGACGGGCGCGGCGAGGGCGCATGCCAGACCGAGCAGATAGACCAGCGGTAGCAGAGTACGGGTTACGGGCCGGCGGAACTGGACGTCGAGCAGACCGCGGACGGCATCGGCGCCCCACTGCCGCACCGACGCCGGGCCCGGTGCGGGGCGGCCCTCCTCGGCGGCCGCCGCCTCGGCGAACCGCTGCGCGGCCTCCGCGCGCCAGCTGAGCCGGCGCCGCGACCGCCGCCCGGCCGGGCCGGGAGCCTCGGCGGGACCGGTTCCGGTCCCGTTCACCGGTTCCGGAGCATCCGGCGGCACGGATGACGCCGCCGGCCCGGTTCTCGGAGCATCGTCGGATGAGTCACTGGCCATACCGGAATCCTCCCCGGATTCCGGCCCGGAAGCCAACAGGTGAACCGCCGATCCGGGCTCGCGAGCGCCCCGATCGGCTTGTGCGGATCGGACATAGCCGAGGGCCGAAGATGAGAGGAACCCGACAGTGGAAAAAATTCCCCGGAACGGCGTAACGCCGCGGGCACCCGGCACCGATACGACCCATGAAAGCCGGAGCTTATCTATACCGGGGAATGGAGATGACAGTGCGTACGACGTTTCCGACTTCCGTCTCGGCGGCCGCCAAGTCCGCTGCCGCGCGGGATTATGCCCAGCGTGGCTGGACTGTCGCAGAAACGACCAACGGCCTGTGCCTGATCACCGACGAAGACCTGTCCGCCGTCGAGGTCACCGGGGAGTTGGCCGCGTCGGTCCGCCGCTATCTGCGCGCGAACGACCTGACCGGTCCGGTGATCGAGATCCCGGGTGCCGAGCGCCGTGAGATCCACCTGGTCACCGGAATGCGCAAGGCCGCGCGTGCCATCGAGGCGCTGCGGCAGGCGGGTGCGGTCGTCCACACCGACGGCGACGGAATCCCGCTGCCGCCCACCCACCTCTCGGCCGGTTCGGCCAACTGGGGCGTGAGCCCCGACGAGGCCCGCTGGGTACCCCCGGTGGTGGCCCTCGGCGCGGCGGTGCGGTCCTCGCTCGCCCGCCGGCCCCGCCGGCTGACCAGCGTCGCCTGCTGATACCGGCTCCGTCGGATACCGACAGCCAGAAACCCCGGTCCCTGCGGACCGGGGTTTCTCCTTGTCGGTATCCGGGCGATCCGGCCGCGGGCGATCCCGCGGAGTTCTCAGCGGATGCGGAAGATGACCAGCCGCTGCACCACGAAATTGATAACCGTCGCCGTGCCCTGCGCGATCACGTACGCCACCGGAACCCGCCACCACAGGCCCTCGTCGAAAGCGTGGTAGAAAACCCAGTTGATTCCGACCTGGACGGTGAAGGTGACGGCGTACAGGGCGACCACCGCCAGGAACCGGGCCCGGCTGGGCGGGGCGTTGAAGGTCCAGCGCCGGTTCAGCAGATAGGCGGTCGTGGTCCCCGCGATGAAGCCGATCGCCTTGGCGATGTTCACCGGCAGGTCCACCACTTCGAGCAGCAGCAGGTACAGACCGAAATCCACCACCGCCGACAGGGCGCCGGTGGCCACGAACCGCATCAGCTGCGTTTTCAGGCCGATCTGCGTGCTCTCCTGTCCGGGAGTCCCGGACCCGGGCACGGCGGCCACCGGGTCCGCGGGTACATCGGTCGCTTGTGCGGCGTCACCCGGCGCAACCCGGGCGCTCCGGTCTACTGCCTTGCTTTCAGGGGACACCGACCGAAATGTACTTGCCCGGCCCCGGCAGCGGGATCACGGGTGGGTCACGGAGCCCGTATTCGGGAGATCGGAACGAGTTGAACCGGATTCCGCCGATACCTGTAGCCTCTTAGCCGATGTCCACGAAAGCTCCGACCTCGACTCAGGCGTCCGGTACCGAGACCTCGGCAGCCGGTGAACCCGCTACCGGAGGTACCGGGTTCACGCTACCCACCCAGACCCGGACCCTCACCGGTTGGGCGCGCACGGCGGCGACGTCCGCCGAGGTGCTCTCCACGAGTGATCCGGAACTCATCGCCAGGGCCGTGGCCATGGTCGCCGAGGACAACGACGCGAAACCACCGCATCTGCGGCGCGGCGTGATCGCCCGCGGCCTCGGCCGCTCCTACGGCGACAACGCGCAGAACGCGGGCGGTCTGGTCATCGATATGTCCGCGCTGAACAAGATCCACCGCATCGACCAGGACACCCGGTTGGTGGACGTCGACGCGGGCGTGAACCTGGATCAGCTGATGAAGGCCGCGCTGCCCTTCGGCCTGTGGGTCCCGGTGCTCCCGGGCACCCGGCAGGTCACCGTCGGCGGCGCCATCGGCTCCGATATCCACGGTAAGAACCATCACAGCGCCGGCAGCTTCGGCAACCATGTGCGGTCGATCCAGTTGCTCACCGCCGACGGCCAGGTGCAGACCATCGGCCCCAAGAAGAACGCCAAACTGTTCTGGGCCACGATCGGCGGCTGCGGGCTGACCGGCATCATCCTGCGGGCCACCATCGAGATGACCCCCACCGAGACCGCCTACTTCATCGCCGACGGCGATGTCACCCACGGGCTCGACGAGACCATCGCCTTCCACAGCGACGGTACCGAGGACAACTACGAGTACAGCTCCGCCTGGTTCGACGCGCTGAGCCCGATGCCCAAACTGGGCCGGGCGGTGATCTCGCGCGGTTCGCTGGCCAAACTCGACCAGCTGCCCGCGAAACTGCAGAAGAATCCGCTGGGATTCACCGGGAAGACCTATCTCACCTTCCCGGATGTGTTCCCGAACGGCCTGCTCAACAACAAGACCTTCACCCTCGCCACCGAGATCTGGTACCGCAAGGGCGCCACCTACCGGCAGAAGCCGCAGGATCTGACCGCCTTCTACCATCCGCTCGATATGCTCGGCGAATGGAATCGCGCCTACGGCACGCGGGGATTCCTGCAGTACCAGTTCGTGGTCCCGCCGGAGGCGGTCGAGGAGTTCAAGAAGATCCTCATCGATATCCAGGCCAGCGGGCACTATTCGTTCCTCAATGTGTTCAAGCTCTTCGGCGCCGGTAATCAGGCCCCGCTGAGCTTCCCGATCCCCGGCTGGAACGTCTGCCTGGACTTCCCGATCGCGCCGGGGCTCAACGAGTTCGTCACCGAACTGGACCGCCGGGTACTGGAATTCGGCGGCCGGCTCTACACCGGTAAGGATTCGCGGACCACCGCCGAAACCTTCCATCAGATGTATCCCCGGATCGACGAGTGGATCAAGGTACGCCGCAGCGTCGATCCCACAGGCGTTTTCATGTCCGATATGGCGAGAAGGCTGGAGCTTCAGTGATCAACGCGGTAGGCAATCCGCAGTCCATTCTGCTGTTCGGCGGGACCTCGGAAATCGGCCTCGCGATCTGCGCGGAATACCTGAAAAAGGGTCCGGCGCGGGTGATCCTGGCTGTCGTGCCGGGCGATCCGCTGCGCGATACCGCGGTCGCCCAGATGAAGGCCGCCGGCGCGAACCAGGTCGATGTGATCGATTTCGACGCGCTCGATACCGACAGCCACCCGAAGGTCGTCGATCAGGCCTGGGCCGACGGCGATATCGATGTCGCGATCGTGGCGTTCGGCCTGCTCGGCAATGCCGAGGAACTGTGGCAGGACCAGCGCAAAGCGGTGCAGATCGCCCAGATCAACTACACCGCCGCGGTGTCGGTGGGCGTGCTGATCGGCGAGAAGATGAAGGCGCAGGGCTACGGTCGCGTGATCGCGATGTCCTCGGCGGCGGGTGAGCGGGTGCGCCGCTCCAACTTCGTCTACGGCTCCACCAAGGCCGGACTCGACGGTTTCTATCTCGGCCTCGGCGAGGCGCTGCGCCCGCACGGGCCGCGGGTGCTGGTGATCCGCCCGGGTCAGGTCCGCACGACCACCACGGTCGAGCACTGGAAGGCCACCGGCGCCAAGGAAGCGCCGTTCACGGTGGACAAGGAGGAGGTCGCCGCGCTGGCGGTGAACGCCTCGGAGAAGGGCAAGGAGCTCATCTGGGCACCGGGTGCGTTCCGGTACGTGATGATGATCCTGCGCCATATCCCGCGCCCGATCTTCCGCAAGCTGCCCGTCTGATTCACGGCCGCCCGATCGCGCGGCCACCCGAACTTCGAGGGCCGTCGCTCCGGATCACTCCGGTGCGACGGCCCTCGTCGTATTCGGTCTCACCCCCCGCGCACGGTCGCCCGTGGTCGCGGGAGCGGTCACACTCGTGTCATCCGCTGGCCCAGTTCCCGGCGCAGCACCTCCTGAGACGGCAGGCGCCCGAGGACGCGTAATACCGACGGTCGTAGTTCTCGCTGCTCCTCATCGGTGAGCAAGCCGACGAGATCGCGCAGTTCCATATCATCGAAGGCCGAGGTCATGCAGACCAGGGTACGACGCTCGCGCGCATTCGTCATCCGTTCGGGAGTTCCCTCACCTGGAAATAAACCAACATGTGAGGGATGCCACATGATAGACGAGTTTCGATGTAGCACAACCCAGTTCACTGCACGCGGATGGGATCTTCGACCGCGCGACCGCCCGTGACCTCCTCCGAAACGGACAAATCGGCAGGTCGCGCATCCGGCCGGTACGGGGTGTAGCGCTCGAGCGAACCCCAGTCGCGCGCCCAGTCGTCGGACAGGTATGTGGCGGCCGAATCGGCTTCCAGCAGTAGCTCTGTCCAGCCCAGTGGACCGCCGCCGATATGGTCCTGCCACGCGTTGGAGGCATCCGAACCGACCCGGTCGGGCAGGATGCGCCAGCGCGGCACCTCGGCCACCCCGTGACTGTGGTCGAACGGGCGCTGGCAACCGAACGCCAGCCCGACATGCCAGTCCAGCAGCACCGGATCGGTATGGCCGACAACCGAATCCAGTGTGGCCAGCCGGGGCAGGCGCGGCGGGGTGAGCGCCAGCCACTGCCGGCTGGTGATGTCGTTGTCCACCGCGACCACCCGGACGGCGTTCACCTCACGGGGCAACTGGTCCAGCGGCACCCGCAGATTGCGCCACGAGGGATTCGGGCCGATATCCAGCGGGGTCACCGCGCCCAGCACCCGCATGGTGCCGTCCTCGGCGCGGGTCCCGTATTCCACGGTCACATCCTGGCCGTAGGTCATGACTCCATCGGCGTCCACCGATTTGATGCGGCCGGCCGCGGTGAGCGCGAGCACCCGGTAGGCCGGATCGGCCCGCATCTCGTCGGTGAGATCGAGGCGGTACCACTGGGAGGTCAGTGTCGCCTGCCGCTGGTCGCCGGATACGTAGCTGCCGAGCACCGGTGTACGGGCCGGGTCCAGACCGAAAGGCAGTGCCACCGTGGACCCGTTGATCCCCGGCTGCACCGAGGTACCGCCGCCGGTACCGGCGCCGGTGGTGGAGGTGGTCTTGTTCTCGGTATCGGACTCGACGGAGTTCGCCCCGCCGGAGACGGTCTCCTCGGCGTCGGCGGTGAGGTCCTCGGCCACGCCGTCCGGGGTGAAACCGGTGGTGGTCGCGCCGGGTTCGGTGGAGACCAGACCGCCGGCCGGATCGCCGTCGTAGGGGCGCAGCAGCGAATCCGCCGTATTCGTCTCCACCAGAACGTCATCGGCCAGGCCGCACGAATCACCGGCCACCGCGCGGATATTGGATTTCGCGATCGAGTAGGCCGGGTACTGACCGACGGCGGCCTTGGTGAGCGAGGCGATCTCGAACAGCACGAGCAGACCCGCGGCGATGGTGAGCGGCGCCGAGCTCAACGCGCGCCGGCGCGCCCGCGTGCGGGGGCCTTCAGTCCCGACAGGAGGTTTGTACGGGGCCCGGTAGTGCAGCCACAACGCGAGCAGCAGGGCGAGCACGCTGAGCCCGAGGAAAACGGTGGACAGGCCCTTACCCGCCACCAGCGGCGCCTTGTCCCACCACGGCACACCGTAGCTGGATACGTACCACCAGCCGTTGGACCCGGTGAATGTGATGGCCAGCAGGAACAGCACCGCGGCCGCGAACAGCGCCCGATTGCGCGGGGCGCGGATACTGTTGGTACCCACCGCCACCGCGGCCAGGGCGGCCAGGGAGCCCGCCAGACCGGCGTACACACCGAAATGGTGGGTCCACTTGGTGGGGGTGAACATCATCAACAGCAGCGACGCGAACACGATGCCGAGAATGCGCACCGACGGGCCCCGCGAGGTACCCGGAATCCGGCCCTTGCGCAGCACCTGCAGAACACAGACCAGCAGGCAGAGCAGCATCAGCAGCACGCCGAAGCGGCGGGCCAGCGAACCGTCCGGGGAGAGCATCAGCAGCGAATCCCAGCGGGTGCGCTCATCGAACCAGGCCACATTCGGGCCGACGGCGGTACGTACCCGCGTCGCCTCCATCACCGTCGACAGCGTCTGATCGGCGAAGACCACCACCAGCACCAGGGTCCCGGCGGTCAGACCGGGCGCGATCAGGCTCGCGTACCGCCACACCGCGCCCGCCCCGGAACCGCCGCGCGCCCTTTTGACGATGATCTGCAGCACCGGGCGCGAGCCGGCGATGAGAGCCGCGATGCAGATGAGGCCGGTGGGACCGGCCGCCAGCGAGAACGCGGCGATCAGCACCGCGATCGCGGCCGGCAGCAGACGGGCCGTGGCGATGGCCCGTTCGATCGAGCACCAGGTGAGCAGCGCGCCCGCGGCGATCAGCGGCTCCGGGCGCAGGCCGTTGTCGTAGGGCAGCCAGAAGGCCAGGAACACCAGCCCGGCGGTCCACAGCGCCACCTGGTTGCCGCGGACCCGGGCGCCCAGCCGGGGCAGCACCTCACGGCTGATCACCAGCCAGCAGACGATTCCGGCCAGCAGCGTCGGCAGCCGCATCCACGGACTGGAATCCGAGATCCGGGTCATCCACGCCAGCACCTCGTAGGACCAGCCGAACGGCGCCTCCGGGACCCCGAACCAGCGGTAGTAGTTGGCCATATAGCCGGCCTTCTCCGAGGCCCGCGCCATATTCAGGATGTAGCCGTCGTCGGAGGTGTTGGCGCCGATGAAATGCCAGATCACCAGGATCCCGAGCACCGCGCCGTCGACGAGCCGGAACCGCCACCAGTGCGACGGCAGGAACCGGCGGGCGCGGCGGCCGTCGGCGGTGTCCAGCAGATGCAGTGCCAGCAGCGCGATCACCGTGAAGACGGCGGCGCCGACGATCGCCACCGTTTTCAGCACGGTCGGCGACGAGGTGAAGCGGGAGTCGATATCGGCGTGCAACCGGATCCCGGCGAGCCGGTCTTCGGGCAGATCGGTGAAAACACCGACCATCTGCGGCCGGATATCCCGGTCCACCTGGGCCCGGAACGGTGTGCCGTCCGCCCGTGCCCCGCCCGCCAGCTCGGCGGTGGTCGACGCGGCGGTGGAGGTCACCGTGAGCGATTCGCAACCGCCCAGTTCGGCCCGTTCCGCCGACAGCAGCGGAACATCGCGCAGAACCACCGACAGCGTGTCACCGGTGACCGTGACCCGCAGCCCGCGCGCCGAGGACTGGTCCGATTCGTCCGGAACGGTGGTCACCACCGTCCCCTCCGCGGTACCCAGCACCGGGCACGGCACCGTGAGATCCAGGCGCTGCGGCTGGTAGCTCACCAACGGCGCCTCCACACTGGCGGCGCCCGCCTGCGGCCACTCCAGCGCGGTCCGTTCCTGCCGTACCGGCAGGAACGGCGCCAGAATCGCCAGTACGAACCCCAGTAGTCCGGAAACCAGGGCCAGCAGACGGATACGGTTCATCGCTCGGGGAGATCGGTCCGGTCGCACGGGGCGACTCTACTGGGATGGAGCGGCTCCGCCGCTCGAGGGCGGGGCCCTATTAACCCGGTTCTTCACTCCCGGCGGTCGGTCGCTGCGCTCCCTCCCTCTGGTCGCTCCAGAACCGGGCGGGCCCCGCCCGGGCGGGGGCGACCGGTAGGGGAAGGGCGGAGGTGACCGGAGGGGCGGGGCGGTTGCCGGGGGCGGGTGGTGGGGCGAGGGTGGTCGAGCGGGGGGATTCGACGCCGGGCCACCGGGGGGCGGACGGTGTGTGCGTCCGGGCGGTGTTGCCCGGGTTGTGGTGGCCGGTCTTGGCCCGGGGTTCGGGTCAGGTGCGGACTATCAGGGTGAAGGGGCCTATGTCGGTGGTGGTGAAGCGGGGGTCGTCGAACAGGCGGGCGGGGAAGGTGACGGTGTAGCGGCGGACGTTCGGGTCGTTGGGGTAGACGTCGGCGGCCAGGCGCAGGGTGTAGTCGTCGCCGCTGCGGCGGAAGAGGAAGGCGTCGGGGGCCCGCCACTGCGCGGAGTCCAGGGCGGCCAGCAGTTCGTCCGGCGTTTCGAGTTCGCTCCACTGCTCAATGGCCGCGGAGCGCTGCGCGTAATCGGCCAGCGGGTTGGCGTAATGCGAGGTCAGGCCCTGGAATCCGAAGTACGGGTAGTAGGCGAGGAAGGTGGTGTCGCCGGTGAGCAGGACCGTGCCCGCGGGTGCGCGGCCCGTCTGTTCGCGCAGCGCGTCGTCGATGTGGTGGTAGTGCCGCACGGCGGAGGGGTCGCGCTGGTCGGCGCGTACTCCGTCGCCGTCGGTATCGGTATAGGCGGTGGTGATCTCCGGTGCCAGCACATGCGGGATGTCCTGGCAGTAGGCCAGGGCGCCGACGGTCGCCACCACGATGGCCACCCACCGGAACCGCGCGGGCTCGTTCAGCGCCTGGTACACCGCGCGGGCGCCTTCGACGAACCCGAACCCGCCGGCCGCGGCCAACAGCACCAGCAGGACCGGTTCCAGCCGGAACGACAGCAGGGTGGTGCCGGCGGCGGTCGCCAGCATGGACAGCAGCGACCACAGATACACCGCGAGCACGCCGATCCCGAGCGACTGCGCCCGCCGCGAGGAACTCGCCCGAATCACCAGCCAGATCACGCCGACCAGGCACAGCGCGCCGAGCAGCGAGAAATGCGCCATCGGCAACGGCAGTTCGGAACCGGCTTCGGGCAGGTAGTGGAAGGCACCGCCGGACTGCAGTTGCGGGCGGTCCAGCATGCGCAGCAGGAAGGGCAGGAAAACCGGCAGCGCCACCAGCGCGGCAACCACGCCCATCACGATCAACCGCAGCAACGGGGCGCCGAGAGCCCGGCCGATACCGCCGACCGGCTCGTCCGCCGTCCCGGTGCGCACCGCGACCCGGCGCCGGGGCCGGGCGGCGTAGCGGGCCCGGACGCCCAGCCCGGCGGCGACCACCGCCATGAGCACCACGGTGAACACCGCGAACGCGAAGTAGAGGGTGTAGAAGGTGGCGGCCAGACCCAGGAAGAGCCCGGTCCCCAGTACCGCCGCCCAGCCGCCCGCGCTGGGTTCCGCGCCCGGGGCGAGTTCGGCCGGACGGTAGAGGGCGCCCCAGGCCATCACGAGCACCGGCGGGATCAGTATCGCGATCACCGCGCCGTAGGCCTCGGGCGCCGCGTAGGTGACAGCCACGGCGGTGACCGCGCCGGTCACCCCGACCGCCCAGTCCGCCCGGATCAGCCGCGACCACAGCACCAGCGATACCACCGCGGCCACCGCGATCGACCCGATCGCATAGGGCTTGAACACCTCCCAGCCGTCCATACCGAGCGCATTCGCGACCCGGCCGCCCATCCAGAACCAGCCGGCCGGATAGAACGGCGGCAGATCGGCGTAGGTCATATCCCGCAGCGCGGCGCTGTCGGTGAGCCGGGTCAGGTACTCGGTGCGGAATTCCTGATCCACCGAGATCCCGAACAGGTACAGCTTGGTGGCGGCGAGCGGCATGCCCAGGGTCACCGTGACGAACGCCGAGACCCCCGCCCAGGACAGCACTTTCGCCCAGCCGCGGGCCCGCCGCAGCCGCAGCAGCGCGATCGAGGCGGCCACCAGCACCAGAGCGCCCACCTGACCCACCGTGGTCAGTGCGCGCACCACATTCGAGGAGTTGAAGGCGGGCCACTCCACCAGCGAGAACGCGGTCAGTCCGACGGCGACCACCGCCACGGCGACCACCGTGGCAAGTACCGCTTCGCCGATTCCGGCCCCGACCTGACGCACCAACCGCGCGCCGCGACTCGTCGTCATCGGCGTACTTACCTCCGGCTCCGATCCACCTACTGGGCGTCGGTCAGCCTAGTGCAGGAGCGCACCGGGTCCACGACACCGGGGATGGCGGACGCCGGCGCGATCCGCGATCTCCACCGGATCGCGGATCCGCCACCTGCCGTCCGGAAGCCCACCGGCGGATCAGAACACCCGCAGCATCCCCGGATCCCACAGCCCGTTACGGGTCGCGGTCCCGGTCTGCAATCGGGCGGGCACCGCGTCGTAGTACTGGTCGTACCGTTCCAGCGTGCCCCAGTCCCGGCCCCAGTCGTTCTTCAGATAGGTCGGGATGGTGGTGGATTTCGCCAGCATCTGGGAGAAGCCGAGCGGGCCGCCGAACTCCTGGGCCTGCCAGGTGTTGGTAGAGCTCACGGCCAGCGGGCGGTCCGGCAGGACCCGGAACTTCGGCACCTCGGCCACGCCGTTCTCGTGCCGGAACGGACGCTGGCACGGGAACTGCAGACCCACCGCCCAGTCGAGCAGGATCGGCTGTTCCGAACCCAGGTAGTCATTGGCGGTCTCGAGTTTGGGCAGCCGCGGCGGGGTGAACGCCAGCCACTGGTCGCCGATGAGGATCGGATCGTTGGCGACGATCCGGACCGCGTCGGCCTCGGGAGCGATCTCGTCGAGCGGAACCCGCAGGTTGCGCCAGGAGGGGAACGGACCGATATCGCGCGGGAGGTAGGTGCCCAGTGGCGCGACCGAACCGTCCGGCTGCCGCTTGCCGTAGTCGACTGTGAGCGACTGGCCGTACTGCATGGCGCCGGTGTCGTCGTAGGACAGGATGCGCCCGGCCGCGGTGATCACCAGCAGCGGATGGTCCGGCGACCGCTCCGGCAGTTCGTACCAGCTCGAGGTCACATGCGCGGGCTGCTGTACGCCGTCCTGGTAGCTGCCCAGGATCGGGGTGGTGGCCGGGTCCAGGCCGAACGGCAGCGCGACGGTACTGCCGTTCACGCCGAGCGTGCCCTGACCGCCACCGGTTCCGGCGTTCTGGCCTTCGGCGAAGGCCGCGCCCACGGTCTGGTTGGAGGTGTTACCGGTACCCGGTTTCACCTCGACGGCGTCGGCGGACAGATCGTCGGGCACCCCGTTGGGGTCGAAGCCCACCGGGTCGATACCGGCCATCGGATCACCGGGGTTGGTGGGCGGGTTCGCCGGATCGACGATCGGGTTCAACCGGCCGGCGTTGGCGTTCACCTCCACCAGCACATCGTTGGCCAGACCGCAGGTCTGCCCGGTGAGGGCGTCGATATTGCCGCGGCCCAGCGAATACGCCGGATACTGCGAGTAGGCGCCCTTGGCCAGCGACAGCACCTCGAACAGCACCATCGCCGCGGCCACCAGGGTCAGCGGGATGGCGGCGAATTTGCGGACCCGGCGCCCCCGGGCGGTCCGGGTGCTGTTCGGCGGCTTCGCGTAGCCCTCCCGCAGCACATGCCAGGCGACCAGCAGCAGCGCGAGCCCGAACAGGATCAGCGCGCCGGTGTTGGAGGAGAAACCGGCCAGGACCACCCGTTTGTCGAACCACGGAACCCCGTAGCTGGACACGTACCAGTACCCGTTGATCCCGGAGAACGCGAGCGCCAGCGTGAACATCAGGGCCGCCAGGAAGATGGCCCGGTTCTTGCGCGCGCGCAACGCCGAGGCCGAGACCGCCACCGCGGTCACCGCGGCCAGCGAACCCGCGATACCGGCGTAGGCGCCGAAGTGGTGGGTCCACTTGGTCGGGTTGAACATCATGAAGAAGATCGTCCCGAACACCACACCCATCAACCGCCAGGTCGGACCGGCCGCGATACCGGGGACCCGGCGCCGCCGCAGCAGCACCAGCATGGTGGTGAACAGGCACAGCAGCATGGCGAGGAACGCGAACCGGCGTGACAGCGAACCGTCGACGGTTTCGACGAACAGGTAGTAGTAGCGCAGGTAGTCCTCGTACCAGGCCAGGTTGGGCCCGGCCAGCTGCCGCACCCGGTTCGCCTCCTGGATCCCGGCGAAGGTCTGGTCGCTGTAGACCACGGTGAGCACCAGGAACCCGGCCGCGGCCAGCGGCGCCAGCAGTGCCACGGTCCCGTGTTCGCGATGCCGTTTCACGATGATGCGGGTGATGGGCCGGATACCGGCCAGCAGCGCCGCCACACACATGAGACCGGTGGGCGCGGCGGCCAGGGTGAACGCCGCGATCAACACCGCCATGGCGGCCGGCAGCAACCGGGCCGTCGCGATGGCCCGTTCGATGGAGACCCAGGTGAGCAGCGCGCCCAGCGCGACGATCGGCTCCGACCGCAGACCGTTGTCGTAGGGCAGCCAGAACGCCAGGAACACCAGACCGCCGGTCCACAGCGGCACACTGCCGAACCAGGCCCGGGCGCGGGCGCCACGCAGGCCGTTGCCCAGTCGCGGCACCACCTCGCGGCTGATCACCATCCAGCAGAGGATCCCGCAGGCCAGCGCGGGCAGCCGCACCCAGGGGCTGGCGGTGGAGACCTCCGAGAACAGCTGGATCACGTAGTAGTACCAGCCGAACGGCGCCTCCGGGACGCCGTACCAGCGGAAATAGTTGGCCATATAGCCGGCGTCCGGGGCCACCCGGACCATGCTCAGGATGTAGCCGTCATCGGAGGTGTTGGCGCCCAGGAAATGCCAGATCACCAGGGTGCCGATCACGCCGCCGTCGGCGAAGGTGGGTTTGAGCCAGTGCGCGGGCAGGAACCGCCGGTGCCCGCGGCCGTCGCTGGTGTCCAGCCGGGCCAGCGCGATCAGCGACAGCACGGTGCACAGCACCGCGGCGATGATCGCGGTGAGCTTGATCCAGGTCGGGCTGGAGGTGAACCGGGTGTCGATGGTGGATTCCAGGTTCAGCCCGGCCGGGATGCCCCCGGTCATATCGGTGAACACACCGACCATCTGCGGCCGCAGATCGCCGACCAGCTGACCCGCGTTGGGTGTGCCGGCCTCGGTGACCAGACCCTCGAACGCGGCGCTGGTGCGCTCGTTGTCGGAGCTGATGGTGATCGCCGTGCAGTTCGCCATCTCCGCCCGGTCGGCGGTCGCCACCACCGCGTTGCGGTCCACCACATCCACCGAGGTCTCCGAGACGCGTACGAACAACGCCTCGAGCGCGGCCCGGTCGCCCTGCGGCGGCGCGGTGGACAGCAGCATGCCGCCCTGCGGAGGCAGCTGGTTCACCGCCGAACACGGGATGGTCGCGGTGAGATCGAGTGGCACCTGCGACATCAGCGGCGCCTGCACATTGGCCAGAGTGTCGTTCTGCGGCCAGCTCAGCGTCGCGGTCGTCTGTGTGACCGGTAGAAACGGAGTAGCGATCGCGAACAACGCGCCGAGAATGCCGGTGACGATCGCGACGAGGCGCGCGACCCGGAAATCCTTCGGCGCGACCTCGGTCTCCGGCTCCGGTGGCGTCTTCGTCAGTACTGCGGTGGCGACTTCTGGCACGCTGGCATGCTACTTGGGCATCGGGCCTCCGGCCGGATGGTGCCCCCGGCGAGTACCCACTACATCGGAAAACACTCCTGGCGAACAGGGCATAGAAACGGCCGGAACGGGGTAAAGAGGGGCGGCTGGCACAATCGGCCCGGAAACACCCCCTTATGCGTGGGGTATGGCGGCGCTAATGGAAAGGTAGGGGCATGACCAAGGTGAATCTCGACACGAACTACGGAACCATCGGCCTCGAGCTGGACGAGGCGAAGGCGCCGGACACTGTCCGCAATTTCGTCGAATACGTGAAGTCCGGACATTACGACGGCACGATTTTCCACCGCGTGATCCCGGGCTTCATGATCCAGGGCGGCGGCTTCGACGGTCAGATGCAGCAGAAGCCGACCCAGGCGCCCATTCAGAACGAGGCCGCCAACGGCCTCAAGAACAACAAGTACACGGTCGCCATGGCCCGTACGAACGATCCGCATTCGGCGACCGCGCAGTTCTTCGTCAACGTCGCGGACAACGATTTCCTCAACCACACCCAGCCGGCGGGTCAGGGCTGGGGATACGCCGTTTTCGGCGCCGTCACCGACGGCACCGATGTGGTCGACAAGATCGCCGCGGTCTCCACGTCCTCGCAGGGCATGCACCAGGATGTCCCGGAGCAGAACGTGGTGATCGAATCCGCGACGATCACCGGCTGAAGTATCGGCCGATTCCGGCCGGTCCGTGCTCGATCGCGGACCGGACCGGATTCACGCGTCGGTTCGGGTTGTCACGGTGACCACCGGGACAACCCGAACCGAAAGCATCACAGCGGCAGCAGATGGTGTTTGCGCGGGTTGCGGATCACCGTCTTGTCGCGCAGCAACTGCAGTGCGCGCCGCAACTCCAGGCGGGTCTGCGACGGTTCGATCACCGCGTCGATGAAACCGCGTTCGGCGGCCACCCACGGCGTGGCCATGGTGGCGTTGTAGAAGTCGATCATCTGCTGGCGGACGGCCGCTTTCTGTTCCTCGGGCGCGGCCGCGATCTGCGCCGCCCCGATCAGGCTCACCGCGCTCTCCGCGCCCATCACCGCGATCCGGGCCGTCGGCCAGGCCAGATTGACATCGGCGCCGAGCTGTTTGGAACCCATCACCGCGTAACCGCCGCCATAGGATTTGCGGACCACCACCGTCACCTTGGGGACGGTGGCCTCGACATAGGCGAACAGGAACCGGCCGCCGCGTTTGATGACGCCGACCTTCTCCTGCTCGACGCCGGGCAGGAATCCCGGAGTATCGACCACGAAGACCAGCGGAATCTCGTAGGCGTCGCAGAGCCGCACGAAATGCGAGGCCTTGTCCGAGGCCCGCGCGTCCAGCGCACCGGCGTACACCATCGGCTGGTTGGCCACCACGCCGACACTGCGGCCGTCGACCCGCGCGAACCCGGTGATGATGTTGCGGCCCGCTTCCGCGCCGTATTCGTGGAAGGCCCCGTCGTCGAAGATCCGCAGCAGCACATCGTGCATGTCGTAGCCGGAGTTGTCGGAATCCGGGACCAGGGCGTCCAATTCCCGATCGGAATCGGTGATCTCGGGTTCCAGCCCCGGATTCACGATCGGGGGCTGTTCCTGGCAGCTGGTCGGCAGGTACGACAGATAGTCGCGGACCCATTCGAACGCCGCCTGCTCGTCCTTGGCGACATGGTGGATATTGCCGTACTGGGCCTGGCTGTGGGCCCCGCCCAGTTCCTCCAGGCTGACGTCCTCGCCGGTGACCTCGCGGATGACCTTGGGCCCGGTGACGAACATGTACGCCGCCTCGGTGGCGACCACGACATCGGTGTTGATCGGCGAGTACACCGCACCGCCCGCGCATTTACCGAGGATCAGCGAGACCGTCGGGACCATTCCCGACAGGCTCTCCTGCCGGGTGGCGAGTTCGGCGTACCAGGCCAGTGAGGACACCGCTTCCTGCACCCGGGCGCCACCGGAATCGTTGATACCGATCAGCGGGCAGCCCACTTTGGCCGCGTACTCCATGATCCCGGCGACCTTACGGCCGAACATCTCCCCGACCGATCCGCCGTACACGGTCTGATCGTGCGAGAACACCGCCACCGGCCGCCCCCCGACCCGGCCGTGCCCGGTGACCACCCCGTCGCCGTAGAGCGCGTCCGGATCACCGGGGCGGCGGACCAGGGCGCCCAGTTCCACGAACGACCCCGGATCGAGCAGCATCCTGATCCGGTCGCGCGCGCTGGGAATACCCTTACGCGCGCGTTTCGCTACAGCGATCTCCCCCGCCGGTTCCTGCGCCAGCTCCAGCCGCTTGCGCAGATCGGCGAGTTTCTCGGCAGTGGTGCTCACTTGCTCCCTTTCCCGGCCGCACTCGAGGTGATCTGCGCGAGTTTAGCGGTCAGGTCGGCACCGATTCTGCCGATCCGGGGCTCGTCGATGATCTGCAGGTGGTCGCCGGGGATGTGGATGATCTCCAGATTCGGGAGGTACTGGTCCCAGCCGCCGTTCGGGCGGCGTTCGGCATAGCGCGGTTCGAGTTCGATCGCGCCGTCGTGGTAGCGGTCCGCGAGGTACAGCACCACGTCGCCGTCGTAATTCGTGGGACTGACCTGCTGCAACGCCCGATTCTCGATCCACGAGGTCTTCTGGTGTTCGAGCACTCCGCCCGGGATCTTCGCACCCGTCATCTTGATCAGATCGCTGATCATCTTGAACTGCTCCTCATCGGAGGAGTCGGCCAGTTCACGCAGCTGGTCGTCGTCGAGTTCGCCGTTGACGTTGAAGGTCCTCTTGGCGAAGGCCTGGTAGCGCTGCATCCGCCGGAACCGCTCTTCGGAGCTGTTGTCCTCCGGTTCTGCCGGAATGGCGAGATCGATGAGGCCGACGAGCCGTACCTCCGCACCTTCCGCACGCAGCAGTTGCGCGACCGCCATCGCAAGCACGGCCCCCAGCGACCAGCCGTACAGCACATACGGCCCGTCACCCTGCAGTTTGCGCAGTTCCGGGACGTACTCGCGGGCGCGCTCCTCGATCGAGCCCTCGGCCCGCTCCAGACCGTACATCGGCGTCCCCTCGGGGAGCCGCTTCAGCAGCGGTTCGTAGACCAGGGTGTTGCCACCGGCCGGATGGAAGACGAACACCGGCACGGCGTCCGACCCGTCGGAACGCGGCCGCAGCGGGCGGACGTAACCGTCCACGTCGGCACCGCTGTCCTGCAACGTGCGCACGATATCGGCGAGCTGCTCGATCGTCTCGCAGTCGAGCACCTCGTCGACGGTGATCTCCGCGCCCACCCGGTCGGTGAGCCGGGCCGCGAGCTTCTCGGCGGTGTCCTCGTCGAGGATCGGCAGGGTGTTGAAGATTCCGCCGGCCGATTCGCCGGTGACGACCGCCCACGACGCGTAGGTCAGCCGTTCGGCAGCGTCACGTGGCGGAACGTTGTCGCTGTCCGGTTCCCCGGCCGCACCGCCACCGAAGAGCGCCGCCGGCTCGGCGGGCGCTGCCGCCGCAACATTCGCCGGTTCGGCCGGGGTGACCGGAGTTTCCGTATCCGCCCCGGTATTCGCGGTGGAGTCGGTCTTCCCCTGGTTCAGTGCCGCGACCGGGTCTTCCCCGGCTTCCATCGCGGCCTTGGCGGCCTCGACGAAATTATCGTCCACGTTCAGCGCGCCGGATTCACCGCTGGCCTGCTTATCGGCCATCTCCCGCACCTGGTCACGGTGCTCGATCGCGTAGCGCAGCACCTTGCCGACCTCGTGCAGGCTGGCGTCGCGCACCGCCGAGACCTGCAGCTGCGGAATATCGAATTCGTATTCGACCCGGTTCTTGATGCGCATCGCCATCAGCGAATCCAGCCCGAGTTCCATGAGCGGGATCTCCATGGGCAGATCCTCGACCGCGTAACCCATGGATTCGGCGACGATCAGCGCCAGCCGCTCCTCGACCGACTGGCCGCTGTCCGGATTCCACCGGTCGCCGAAACCGGCGGTGTCCACCGTCTCGGCCACCGCGACCTCGGCGGCGGGCGTCGCGGTTTCGGCCGGGACGGCCGGAACCGGCAGGGCCGCACCGGAGGTGACGACCGCGTCGAACAGCAGCCGGAACCGCCCGTCCTCGCGCGCGTGCACCTGTACGGAGGCGCCGCCGGGATGCGGGGTGAGCGTGGTGGTGAGGGTGCCGGCGGCGGGCAGCGGAGCGTGCCCGATACTCGCGCCGAGCGTGATATCGGCCAGCACCTGCGACGCGGCCGCCCGGACCAGTGCGGGCAGGTCGTCGACCGCGGACGCCCGGACCTCCCAGACGTGGCGGCCGTCCGGCAGCGCGACCGACGCGCCCGGCACACCGGCGCCGCCGGTGGAGAAGGCACTCACCTTGGGCCAGTACGGTTTACGTACGAACGCGGTGCGCGGGACGTCGGCGTACGGCCCGGCCGGCAGCAGCGAGGCCAGATCGACCGGGTGCCCGTGCACGTAGAGCTGGGCCAGCGCCGCGACGACCGCGGCCGATTCGTCCTCTTTACGCTTCAGCGTCGGGATGAGCTGGGCGTCGGGCAGTCCGGCCGCGAACGTGGTGCCGAGAACCTGCATGAGCGCCACGGAATTCGGGGCCAGCTCCAGGAACGTGGTGATCCCGGCGTCGACTGCGCCGCGCACCGCGTTGGTGAAGTACACGCTGTGACGCATGTTCTTCACCCAGTAGTCCTCGGTGTGCACCGGGGCGTGGCCGGGCGCGTAGTACTGCTCCTTGTCGACCGTGGAGTACAGGCCCACCGTCGGTTTCGTCGGCTCGATCCCCGCCAGTTCGGCCGCGAGTTCCCCGAGCAGCGGATCCATCTGCGAGGTGTGCCCGGCGCCCTTGGTCTGCAGTACGCGGGCGAATTTCCCGGCTTCCTCGACCCGCGCGACGATCGCCGCGACCTGATCCACCGGGCCGCCGATCACGGTATTGGTCGGCGCCGCGTACACGGCGACCTCGATATCGGGGTACTCCGGCAGCATGGCGGCGACGTCCTCGGCGCTCAGCTCCACCAGGGCCATATTCCGGACATCGTCGTCGGTGAGCATCTCCTCGCCCTCCCGCATGAGGCGGGAACGCGCGCAGATCACCCGGACCGCGTCCTCCAGCGGCAGTCCACCGCTGATGTAGGCGCCGGCCACCTCACCCTGGGAATGGCCGACGACCGCGGTGGGTTCGGCCCCGTGCGCCCGCAGCAACGCGGCGAGCCCGAGCTGAATGGTGAAGGTCCCGACCTGGGAGGTGCCGATATCCCAATCCTGGGCATCGTCGAGCATCATCTCGCGCACCGAGTAGCCGGCCTCGTCCTGGACGAGTTCGTCGACCTCGTCGACGGTGCGGCGGAAGATCGAGTTCTCCAGGTAGAGCTGTTTACCCATCTTGCGGTGCTGGGCGCCGAAACCGGCCATCACCCACATGGGCCCCTGGGCGGCCGGGGCGTCGGCGGTGAAGACACCCTGCCCCGGTTTGCCCGCGGCGATCGCGCGCAGCCCGGTGACGGCTTCCGCGTGGGTCTTCGCCAGCACCACGCCGCGCGAGCGCCAATGGCTGCGCTTGGCCAGTGCGCGCGCCACATCGGCGAGCGGGGTCCGCTGTCCGGCATCGGTTTCCAGCCAATCGGCCAGATCGGCGGCGGCGCGACGGCGCCGGGACGGCAGATAGGCGGAGACGGCCAGGATCACCGGTAGCGGTTCGGCGCGGTCGGCCGACCATTCGGGTTCGGGTGCGGCATCGGCCGCCACGGCCTCGGCCTCGGCGACCACATCGGTGCTCGCCACCTCCAGCTCCTCGCCGTCCTCGGCGGGGGCGGACGGTTCGGCCGCCGCGGCGGGGGCGGCGGGCTTGTACTCCTGCACCACCAGATGCGCGTTGGTGCCGCCGAAACCGAAACCGGAGATACCGACGGTGGCGGTACCGCTGTAGCGCGGGAACGGCGTCGGCTCGTCGACCACCTTCAAGCGGGTCTGTTCGAACGGGATGTAGGGGTTGGGGCCGGCGTAGTTGATGGTGGCGGGCAGCACATCGTGCTGGAACGCCATGATCACCTTGGCCAGGCTCGCCGCGCCCGCACCGGATTCCAGGTGCCCGAAGTTCGTCTTCGCCGATCCGAGCAGCGCGGGCGCGTCGGCGGCACGGCCCGCGCCGATCACCTGCCCGAGCGCCTGTGCCTCGATCGGATCGCCGACCAGGGTGCCGGTGCCGTGGGCCTCGATGTAGTCGACGGTGGAGGGCACGATCCCGGCGTCGCGGTAGGCGCGGCGCAGGACATCGGCCTGGGCATCGGGGTTCGGCGCGATGAGTCCGTTGGACCGGCCGTCGCTGTTGACCGCCGAGCCCTTGACGACGGCGAGGATGTTGTCGCCATCGCGTTCGGCGTCGGCGAGGCGTTTGAGCACCACCAGACCGGCGCCCTCGGAGCGGACCATACCGTCGGCGTCGGAGGAGAAGGCCTTGATGCGGCCGTCCTTGGCCACGGCGCCGTTCTTGTCGAAACCGAGCGTGGCCATGGGAGCGAGCAGCATGTTCACGCCGCCCGCCAGCGCGACATCGGCGTCGCCGGCGCGCAGGGCCTGTACGGCCTGATGAACAGCCACCAGCGTCGAGGAGCACGCGGTGTCGACCGCGAGCGAGGGACCCCGGAAATCGTAGAAGTAGGAGACGCGGTTGGCGATGATGCTGCTTACGCTGCCCATGATCTTGTAGGCCTCGGCCGACGCCGGAACATTCGGGTCGGTCTCGCCGAGGCTCATCGCGGCGAGCAGCTGGAAATCATTGCTCGTGGTGCCGATATAAACGCCCACCGACTCCCCGCGCAGGTCGCTGGCGGGGATCCGGGCGTGCTCGAGCGCCTCCCAGGTGAGCTCCATCATCAGCCGCTGCTGCGGATCGATGCGCTCGACCTCGATCGGCGACATCGCGAAGAATTCGGCGTCGAAATCGGTGACGACGTTCTGGTCCAGATAGCCGCCGCGGGTATTACCCTCGGCCACGGCCTGCGCCACCTGCGGGTTCTCCAAGAACTCCGACCAGCGGCCCGCAGGCCGATCCCGGATGGCGTCCCCGCCGTTGATCAGGAACTCCCAGGTGGATTCCGGGGTGTCGCCCGCGCCGGGCAGCCGGGTCGACAGGCCGACGATGGCGATATCGTGCGCTTCCCCCGGCGCGTATCCGGCGGTGTAGAACTGGTCGTCGTCGCCTTCGAGGGTGAGTTCCGGCGGGCCGTTGACCACGATCTCCGCCAGCGAGCCGATGGTCGGATGCTGGTAGATGACGGTGGGGTTCAGCACCACGCCGGTGAGTTCCTCGATCTCCCCGCCCAGCGCCAGCGCGTCGCGGGAGGCGAGCCCGAACTCCTCCATCGGCCGGTCGACGGTGATCTGCTCGACCTGCTGCCCGGTGGCCTCGGCGACCCAGCGCCGCAACCACTCCCGCAGCTCGGCGACCGATATATCGGGGTTCGAGCCCCCGGTCCCGGCCGCGAGCACTCCGGCGGTGCCGTCTCCCGCCTCGCCGGGAAGGTTGTCGGTCGTCTCCGGCGACGTGCCCTCGTTATCAGCCATCAGTCCTCAAACTACCTGTCTGTACGCGGTGCGGGGCACCAGCCCGCGACATCGCGGGGATGGATGGTCGGGGCCGCGGCCCGGCTCGGGTGCGACCTACTCCTCAGGTGCATCGGGGAAGGCCTGCTGGGTGTAACCACCGCGCAGGGTGCCCTCGATATAGGCGGACTTGCACGCCCGGCGGGCGATCTTGCCACTGGAGGTGCGCGGAATCGAACCCGCGGGCACCAGCAGCAGGTCACGCACGGTCACGCCGTGGCGCTGGGAGATCGCCGCGCGCACCGCGTCGGCGATCGGCAGCGGATCGGCCTTACCGGCGCCCGGGCCGCGTTCGGCCACCACGACCAGTTGCTCGGAGGCATCGTCGGCGTCGAACTTCAGACCCGAATGGCTGCCCTGGGCGAATACCTCGGCGGGCAGCTGATTGGCCGGAACCGAGAACGCCGCCACGAAGCCCGGGCGCAGCGCGCTGCTCGCCTCCTGCGCGGAGAACTCCAGGTCCTGGGGGTAGTGGTTGCGGCCGTCGACGATCACCAGATCCTTCACGCGGCCGGTGATGTAGAGCTCGCCGTCGAAGTAGACGCCGTAGTCGCCGGTGCGCATCCAGTTCGACTCGGGCGTGGTGCCCTCGGCGTGGCTGCCCTCGGCGAGCGGGGTGACGACCTTGTTCCGGAAGGTCGCCTTCGTCTCGTCGTCGCGGCCCCAGTACCCGATGCCCATATTGTTGCCGTGCAACCAGATCTCACCGACGTGACCGTCGGGCTGTTCGCGCGCCTCGCCGTCGATCGTTTCCGGATCGACGATCACGGCCCACTGCGACTTCGCGATATAACCGCAGCTCACCTGGGCGATCGCATTCTCGCTGCCCTGGTCGACCCGCACCATCCGCCCGGCGTTGAGCTCGTCGCGGTCCACATAGGTGACCTTGGCCTCGTCCTCGGCCTTGGTCGCCGAGACGAACAGCGTGGCCTCGGCCATGCCGTAGCAGGGTTTGATCGCCGTCTTGGGCAGCCCGTAGGGGGCGAAGGCCTCGTTGAACTTCTTCATCGAGGAGGTGGTCACCGGTTCGCTGCCGTTGATCAGGCCGATCACATTCGACAGGTCCAGCGATTCGCCGTTCTTCGGCAGCCCGCGCACGGCCGCGTGCTCGAACGCGAAGTTCGGCGCGGCGGCGAAGGTCCCGGCGCCGTCGGAGGCGGCGGCGAGTTCCTTGATCCAGCGGTAGGGGCGGCGCACGAACGAGGCCGGGGACATGATGGTGATGAATTTGCCGCCCACGGCGGGCAGGATCACCGTCAGCAGACCCATATCGTGGAACAGCGGCAGCCAGGTGACCCCGCGCGAGTTCCAGTCGAGATTGATGGCGTCGACCATCTGTAGCAGGTTCGTGCCGACCGCGCGGTGGGTGATCTCCACACCGGCCGGGGTCCGGGTGGAACCCGAGGTGTACTGCAGATAGGCGATCTCGTCCACGGTGATATCGGGGCGTACCCAGCTGTCACCGAGGGTGTCGGGGATCGCGTCGACGGCGATGATGCGCGGGCGCTGCGCCGCGGGTAGCGAACGGAAGAACTGCCGCACCCCGGCCGCCGAGGAACTGGCGGTCAGGATGGCCGACGGTTTGCAGTCGCCCAGCACGGCGTGCAGCCGATCGGTATGCCCCGGCTCGTCCGGATCGAACAGCGGCACCGCGATGGTGCCCGCGTAGATCGCGGCGAAGAACGAGATCACATAGTCGAGCCCCTGCGGCGCGAGCACCGCCACCCGGTCACCGGGCGTGGTGACCTGCTGGAGTCGACCGGCCACCGCGCGCAGCCGGACCCCGAACTCTTGCCACGTCAGCTCGTGTACCTCGCCGTCGCGCTCACGCGAGTAATCGATGTAGCGGTACGCCAGAGTGTTCGCGTCGTTGCGGGTGTGCTTCTCGACGTGGTCGACCAGGGTGCGATCTTCGGGAATGGTGATATTCCCGTTCTCGTCCAGGTAGTCGTCGAAAGTCTCGTCCATTCCTTCTCCTCCGAGGCGCACGTGGCAACGGCACGTCAGCCGTTATTTACTGTGTGGCCCCGACTCGCTTTCGCAGCGGTTGCTCTCCATCCGAGAACCGTCCCCGCTGGCTTTGGGGTGCGGTCTGCGCGGTGACCGCTATCGGCTAGATGTTCTCAAACCAGAGACATGTTACAGAGATGAGCTTCTCACTCCTCCCGGAGCAAGGGAATCACCGGTGCGAACGCATCCATCTGGGTCGGGAAGATGCCGACATAGGACATACCCGTGAGCTTGCGCACCCGTCGCATCTGGTCGGCGATCTCCTCGAAGGTGCCGATCGCCACATACGGCGAGTCCAGGATCTCTTCGACAGAGAGCTTGACGTCGACCTCCAGATCGGGGTGCAGCCCGCGGTCGAGCGCCGTCAGCGCCATCTCCGCGGTCTTCTCCCGGTCGTCGGTGATGACGATGGCGGTGATCGCCCAGTTCAGCTCGATCTGCTCGAACCGATCCCCGGCGGCCTCCCGGATGAGCTCCACCTTCTCGATCGTCTTCTCCAGCGTGATGCCGGACAGCAGACCCTTACCGTTGGAGGTGGTGACGGGCACGATCGAGACGATATCGGCGTGCTTGGCGGCCAGTTTCAGCATCCGCGGCCCACCGCCGCCGGTACACAGCGGCGGGCGCGGGCCCTGCCGCGGGCGTGGGGTCCCCTTGACGCCGTTGACCTGGTAGTACTTGCCCTCGAAGGTGCACTCCTGACCCCGCAGCAGTACATCCAGGATCGTCAGCGTCTCGTCCAGTTTGGCCAGGCGGACACCGGGACGGTCGTAGTCCAGACCCGCGGCCTCGAATTCGTCGGCCTTCCAGCCGGCGCCGATTCCCACCTCGAGCCGGCCCTTCGACAGCACATCGATGGTGGCCAGATCCTTGGCCAGCACCACCGGGTGCCGGAAGCCGTTGGCGAGTACCGAGGTGCCGAGCCGAATCGTCGAGGTGGCCTGGGACAGCGCGCCCAGGGCCGCGATCGGACCGATCTGGTCACCGAGATGGTCCGGCACCACGAACGTGTCGTAGCCGTATTCCTCGGCCTGCTGCGCCGTCTGGATGAACTTGCGGGCGCCGCCCTCCTGCTTGTTTCCCTCGCCCGCGGCCGCGAAACGGAACTTACGCAGCGGAGTGCCCAGCGCGCTCAACTCATCCACCGGTGCGGCGGCTTCTGTCATGAACTCATGCTCCTGGATATCGGAAGTCCCTGCGCATCCCCCGCCGGCGCAGGGCACGGGATGCGCGATCACCAGCGCACTTTACAGCCTGCCGGACCGGAGGGAACACGCTGCGTGCGGTGAATTGTCACAAGGCGCCGCACCGGCGCGACCGCATGGGACAGTCACGCCCGCGACCCGCGCGCGATTACGAATGCGGCGGCGCCGGCGCGCCCTCCACCAGGCCGATCGCCCAATTCGCCGCCCACTGGGTGGCGGTGGTGCCGTCCTGATCGACCACGAACCCGTGGTAGAGACTGTGCACCGGGTTGCCCACCGCCTGGGTGAGGGTGCCGAGACTGCCGAAGATATTGGCCGGGCTCAGCGCGTTGCGCGGAGCGTCGCAGATCAGGTCACCGGGGGCACAAATGGTGTACACCCGGTCGGCGAGATCGCCGAACCCGTCCTTACGCGGTCCGGTCATGGTGATCCCGGGGACGGTGAGTCCGCCCAGCGCGACCTCCGCACCGACCCCGGGCGGGGGGGTGCCGACCTGGATCGGCTGGCCATCGCCCGTCTCGCCGGTCCGGCGGCCGTCGGCGATGAGCGTCACACCCAGCACCTTGTTCTCGGGGACCGGGCCGTTGCCCTTGCCGATCTGCTCGGCGATATCGCCGGCGATCACGGCACCCTGCGAGAACCCGGCCAGCACATAGGTGGTCAGCGGGCACTCCTGATGCCGGGACGTCATGAAATCGAACGTTTTGCGGGTGCCCTCGGTCCGGCTCACGTTGTAGGAGGCCTGACCGTCCGGCGGGATCGCCACCGGATTGGAGAACTGTGCGACGTAGGGCACGGTGTAGACGTCCACCCGCTGGTCCGGAAACTGTTCGCGCACCGGATCACTGACGTTCAGCATGAGCGACGCCGGATTGGCCGACGGGTTGTAGGGGTCGTCGGCACTGCTGGACTCCCAGGTGCCGGGCACCGAGATCATCTGCACGTCCGGACAGCTCGCGGGCTGACTGGTCGGCTCCTCCGGACCCGGCGGGGGGCCCGGAGGCTCCGGCTTCCGCAGACACCCGGCCAGCAGGTACCAGAGCAGCACCACGATGACCAGCCCGGCGACCATCAGCCCGAGCACCGTGAAACAGCCGGACCTGCGGGTCCGGGAACGTCCCCTACTCACCGCCGCACCTCTAGCAGTAGCTCGACTTGGCGGTAGCGATATAGATCTGGCCCGCCTGCTCGACCGGCATCTTCGCCGGATCGAACGACGGATCGGACCCGGCCATCGCGGTCACGAAGGTCGCCATATCGGCGTCCGAGGTCCCCGCGGCGACACCCTGGCACACATAGTTCCCGATGCTCAGCGCGATATCCGGGCTGGACGGGGTGACGCCCTGCTTGCCGAGCTCATCGAGGAAGGTCTGCTCCTTCGCGCCGAGCTGACCGGTATCGGCCTCCTGCGGCGGCACCGGCGCGGGACGCTCCGGTTCCGGTGCGGGCGCCTCCGGCTGCTCCGGTTCGGGCGCGGCCTCCGGTGCGGGCGCCTCACCCTCCGGAGCCGGGGTCTCGCTCCCGGGCGCCGGGGCCGGGGCCGAACTCACCGACGATGCGGCCGGAGTCGACAGCGTCGGGGTGCCGGTCGCGGTCGAATCGTCGTCGCCACAGCCTGCGAGCAGGCCCGCGGCGGCCACGGCCGCCACCACACCGAGCAACGTGCCTCGGGTCCGATACATACATTCCATCCTGTGCTCCGGCGCGCGAGAGCGCGCGGGTCCGGCGGCCCCTCGGTCACGGGCCGCCGAACCATTGGGTTGACCGTCAGGTTGCGTCCCGGCCCGGCGGTTCGCCGGGCCGCGACCCCCGAGAGTAGTCCCTACCGGACTTCGGCGCGGTTGTCTCGGACAGTGATGGTGCCGGTTCGGAAGTTCTGCTGGACTCCACCGGGCACGGGGAACTCGTCGCTGATCGGGAAGCCCAGTCTGCCGTTTTCGTAACCGGCGTCACGCCAGGCGTCCATGATGGGGCCGTTGCGGACGGCCCAGGCTCCGGACAGCGGGCTCCAATAGATACTGCCGCCTTCGAACCTTGTGAAGCGGCCCAGATCCTTCAACGGGAGCTCCGGGGCGGCCGGGAAGCCCAGCCAGCTGTTCTCGAAGCCGAGATCGGCGTACTTGCCCAGGATGAAGCCCTCCAGCCGGTGGGCGCCGGTGGCGGGGCTGAAGTAGAAGGGTCCGCCCTCGAAAGGTTGCACCGCGCCGTCACGGTGCGGCGTGCCCACCTCCGGACCGGCCGGGTACTTCGCGGGACCACCCTCGAATCCCTGCCGGCCCCATTCGTCCAGAATCGCGCCGCGCACCATCTGCGCTCCGGTTTCCGGAGTCCAGTACAGCGCCCCGTTCCGGAACGGCTGGAACCGGCCGCGCCCGTCCGGGAGCGCCTGTTCGCCACCGACCGGCAGGCCGAGTCCGCCCTGCGGTCCGGCGGCGGCCTGATAGCCGCCACCGATCCGGCCGTACACCGGATGCGCGCCGCCGTCGGCGGACCAGAAAACCCGCCCGTTGCGGAAGTCCTGGGCGATTCCGCCCGGTACCTGGTATTCGGCGGTCAGGCAGTCCCCCAGCCAATCGTTGGCCGCGGTGACGCCGGCGACGGCCCCGCCGACCGCGCACTCGGGTTTCGCCACGGGTACGCCCAGCGCCGCCGCGGCCTGCGACCAGGATTGGCGCATCTCGAAATCCCAGTACGGCCAGGTATGCGTTCCGGCCGCCCGATAGTTGACGGTGGCCGGAATCCCGAGTTTCCCGAGTTCGGCGACGAAATTCTCGGAAGTGAGCAACGCCAGGGTCTCCAGGCCCATTCCGAACATATTCGTGGTCACACCCGGTATGTCGGTGCCCTCGTCGTGTTTGCCGGAGGCGCCCGTCCCGCTGGATATATAGAGGGATTTATCCTTCAGCCGCTCGGCCAGCAGCATCGGATCGTGTTCCTCCCACGCCGGGCTGCCGGGCGGTCCCCACATGGCCCCGGCGTCGAACCCACCGGCATCGGCCATCGCGAGCCGAATGGCCTGCGGCATACCCGTGCTCGTGGTGGTGAGAAATCCCGAATACGAGGCAGCGAACTTCGCGAACTCGGGGTTGCGCGCTGCCAGGAACATTGCGGCGGTGCCGCCCATGGAAAGCCCGGCGATTCCCCGGGTGGCGGTGGCCCGCCACTGGCCTTCGAGCAGCGGCGGAAGTTCTTTGGTGAGGAAGGTCTCCCATTTGTAGTTCTTACCGTTGTCGGGCTTCAGCCAATCGGAGTAGAAACTCGACTGCCCGCCCACCGGCAACACCACGGTGACGTTCTTGTCGGCGAAGAAATCGACGGCGCCGGCATCCTTGATCCAGCCGCTCTCGTCCTCGGTGGCGCGCAATCCGTCGAGCATGTAGAGCACCGGGAACCGGACACCGGGCTGGGTGTTCCAGTCCCGGGCCAGCAGCAGCCGCACCTGGATGGGCGCGGCCATCGAGGGTGAGTTCACCCACACCTCGACGTGGCGGTCGGAATGCCAGATGACATTGCGGATGGTGGCGGGCGCCGCGGCGGCGGTGGGCTGGGCGGACACGGGCGCCTGGACGGCGGCGAACGGCAGGATCAGGGCGGCCGCCAGCGCGGCCAACTGCCGCCGGCCGCGTGCGCCGGTGCGATCGGCCGTCCCCCCGGACCCGCGAGTTTTCGCTGCCACCCACTGTTTGTACCGCTGCCACAGGCGGATTCCCGGTAGGACGCGCTGAGAGCAAACCAGTTGCCACCCCCGGACCCGGCGAAAACAAACGGCGCCACCTGCTTCGATTCGAAGCGGGTGGCGCCGTTCGCGACAGCTACAGGTTCAGCGGCAACCTCACGGCATGCCGTCGATCACCAGCCGTTGGTCGAGTCCAGGAACATCTTGCGCGACGCGAAGAGCTGGCCTTCCCAGTACTTCCAGGAGTGGGTGCCCACGTTCGGGAAGTCGAAGTAGGCGTTGATGCCCAGCGACTTCAGCCGCGCCTGGAAGGCACGGGTGTTCACCAGCGACAGGGCCTCCAGAGCCATGGCGTTACCGGTGTTGAACGCGCCGATCGCGGAAGCCGGCTTGTCGTACGGGCCCGGCAGGCCGCTGGCCGCCGAGATGTACATCGGCAGACCCTTGAGCTGCGGGGCGAACACGAACGGGTCCATCCGCAGCCACTGCGGGCTCCACGGGGCGGCCATCGAGTCGACGTTGAAGCGACCCGCGTCGAGCATGGCGATACGGATCGCCTCGCGCATACCCGGCGCCGAGATGTTCAGGTAGCCGGAGTAGGCCGCGGCCGACCGGAACTGATCGCGGTGGTAGGCGGCCAGCGCCAGCGCGGCGCTACCACCCATGGACAGACCCGCGATCGCGTTGTTGGTCCGCGAGACGCCGTAACCCTCGAGGAAGGCCGGGAGTTCCCTGGTGAGGAAGGTTTCCCACTTGTAGGTGAACTTCTGGCCGTTGGTGTTGCTCGGCGAGTACCAGTCGGCGTAGAAGCTCGACTGCCCGCCGACCGGCATGATCAGCGAGATGTTGTCGTTGCCGAACTGCTGGAGCGCGTTGGTCTCGAACGACCAGGCGTTGCGATCCTCGCGGGCCCGCAGACCGTCGAGCAGGTAGAGCCCGGCGTTGCCGCCGCGCGCCGCCCACTGGACCTGCACCTTGATCGGGCCCATGCTCGACGGAACCATCAGTTCCTCGAAGGCACCGCGCTGCACGGGCGACGCCACCGGCGCGGCCACGGCCGCGGTCGGGGCCGCGATACCCGCGGCCACCGGAAGCGCCAGCACCGCGGCACCGATTGCCAGAATCCGGTTACGCCAACCGCGAGGTGACCGCGACCCCGTACTTCTCTTCGGGCCGGCTGCCCTGCCGAAACGCATGAATTCTGCTCTCTTTCTGCTGTTGTGGTGTTGTTCGCCACCGCTGCGCGGACAACACCCCGTTTCTCCTCGGGCGCCGGCGGCCGGTCCCGACCAACCCATGGCCGACAGCGCTACAACGATCTGGTCACAGATGTGCTCGCTGGACCATATTCGACCTCATCGAGCCTAGGCAAGGCCGTGCTGATCGGATGGCCGAAATCCGCCGCGAGAACGCTGTGATCGCCCCGTGACGATACCTTGCCGAAGCCTTGATGTCGCGGCGGGCCGCGATATTCGGTCGTTATCGAAATCCGCTTCCGACCAGGCTTGTGTAACGGAATACGAACCCTCGTCGAATTCCTATCGACAGCAGTGTGCCCGCCACCCAGGACGCGTCCTGGGTGGCGGGCACACTGCTGTCGTTGTGCCGGTCTCCGCGCGGAGACCGGCACAACTGCCGTTATCCGATATTCGCCGACAAATCCGGGAGCATCCGCAACACTTCGGCCTCCCAATACGTCCAGGAGTGAATACCGGTCGCGGGGAACGAGTAGACGACATTGTTCGCGCCCAGTGTCATCATCCGCACCTGGAAGGAACGGGTATTGGCCAGGGCGAGCGCTTCCAGCGCCATCCCGTTGACGGTGTTGCCGTTGAAGCCGTCGGCCGCGCCGGGCAGGGCGCTGCCGGCCGAGATCCACAACCTGGTGTTGTGGTCGCGCAACAGCGGAGCGAATACGAACGGATCCATGCGCAGCCAGCTCGGACTCCACGGCGGCGCCATGGAGTCGACGTTGTAGCCGCCGGCGTCGATCATGCCGACCCGGATGGCCTCCCGCATACCGGGCGCGGAGATGTTCAGGTATCCGGAGTAGGAGCCCGCGAAACTGAACTGGTCGGGGTGGTAGGCGGCCAGGGTGAGCGCGCCGCTGCCGCCCATCGACAGGCCGAACACGCCGTTGCGGTTCGGGTTGAATCCGAGCTGATCGCGCAGCGCCCACCGCAGGTGCTGGTTGATGAAGGTCTCCCAGGCGTAGCGGTAGCTCTTGCCGGGCCCTTCGGAGATGGTGTTGAGCGCCCCGGACCCGGAGGACGATCCGGTGGGCGGGAGGCCGAAGAACGAACTCGGCGCGTTCCAGTCCGCGTAGAAGCTGGACATACCGCCGACCGGCATGACGACGTTGATATTCCAATCGGTGAGCGCGTTGGCGACATTGGTATCCATCTCCCAGCCGCTGTGCGTCTCCGGGGCGCGCATACCGTCCAGCGCGTAGACCACGCGGGCGGTGTTGCCGTCCTTGGCGCGGAAGACCCGCGACCGGATCGGGCCCATCTCGGGAGAGTTGACCCAGAAATCGAATCCCGCCGGGTTCGGCGCCGCCCGGACCTCGGGCGCCTCATCCGTGAGCCCCACCGCGAGAGGGGCCAGCAGCGCCACGGCCAACCCCATCGCCCATCGCCGCGCCCATCGATGGCGCCACGCCGATCCGGGCCTACGCGCACTTCGCATTCGACTAGACCTTTCGCCTGGACAGCCGGACAGCAAATCACGAGCTACGCTACCGGCCCCATCTCGGATACATAGACCTCGGCGCTCCGCCGAGGCGCAGGCCGTTACCTGATGCGTGCTCCTGGTATATCAATCGACCAAATGTACGCCCTCGTTGCCACGAAGTGGTGTAGGTCACACCAAACTGGAAAGGCGGGTATATACGCCCGTTGCCGTGCCCCGATTTCCAGGGGCACGGCAACGTCCTCGCAACATCGGGCGCCGAACGCCCGCACGGCTCAGCCGATATTGGCCGACAGATCCGGGATCATCCGGTACACCTCGGTGGACCAGTAGCGCCAGTTGTGCACGCCGACGGCCGGGAAGTCGTAGGTGACGTTGCCCGCGCCGAGCGCGCCCATCCGCACCTGGAACGCCCTGGTGTTGGCCAGCGCGAGCGCCTCGAGGCCCATGGCGTTGACGGTGTTGAAGTCCAGGCCGTCGGCGGCCGCGGGCAGTCCGCTGCCGGCCGAGATCCACATCCGGGTGTTGTTGTTGCGCAACAGCGGGGCGAAGACGAACGGGTCCATCCGCAGCCATTGCGGGCTCCACGGCGGCGCCATCGCGTCGATATTGAAACCGCCGGCGTCGAGCATCGCCACCCGCAGCGCTTCCCGCATACCCGGCGCGGAGACGTTCAGGTATCCGGAATAGGAAGCCGCGTAGCGGAACTGATCGGGGTGGTAGGCGGCCAGGGTGAGCGCGGCGCTACCGCCCATCGACAGGCCGAACACGCCGTTGCCGTTGGGGTTGAACCCGAGCCGGTCGCGCAGCGCCCAGCGCAGATCACGGGAGAGGAAGGTCTCCCATTTGTAGGTGGTCGACAGACCCGGGCCCGCGGCCGATCCGGAGGCCAGGCCCGAACCCGAATCACCGGCCGAACCGGTGAGTTCCCCCGCGCTGCCGGAACTCCCGAGCCCGAAGAAATTACTCGGCGCGTTCCAATCCGCGTAGAAACTCGATCGGCCGCCGACCGGCATGACGACGTTGATATTCCATTTGGTCAGTTCGGCGGCCACATCGGTATCGATCTCCCAGCCGCTCAGATCGTTGCGCGCGCGCATACCGTCCAGGGCGTAGACCACCCGGGCGGTGTTGCCGTCCGCGGCGCGGAAGATCCGCGATTTGATCGGTCCCATCTCGGAATCGACCCAGAAATCGAACCCGCTGGGGTCGAAACGCGCGGAGGCGGGCGCCCCCGGTCCGGCCACCGAGAAGCCCAGGGGTAGTACGAACGCCAGCGACAGCAGCGCTGTTCGCTTCAGCCAGCCGCGCAGACGCCCGCCCGGATGTCCGGTCGTATTACCGCGGCCGTTCACACCTCGCATTGGATCCCGCCCTCCGTCGTGCGGCATCTGCGGCCGCGCGTTCGACTTCCGCACCCGGTCGGCCGGGTCCGGACGCCAGCACCTTAACCCGAGCCGGTAGCGCCCGCCCACCCGGAAACGCGTAATGCGTTCCCGGTGACGGGAAGCCCTCGAGAAATGCGCAGATCAGCGAGGCGGAGTTATGGGATCCACCAGACCACAGCGCTGAATCTCATACTTCGGCACACGGTCGAGCCGGTAGGAGGCGAAATCGAACGCGTGCCGCAGATTGTGCTTGAACCGGTCGAAGGTGAGCGGGCCCTTGTAGGAGAGCATCAGCGCCTGGGTGTCCGGGCACGACATCGCGATATGCGCCTGCGCGACCCAGTCCTCGTCCATGTACCAGGGCAGCCACGGTTTGCGGTCGACCATGCCGGTCTCCACGATCACCCAGTCCGGATACAGGTTCTTGTCGTGCCCGATCCGGCCGTCGGTGAGCCGCTCGGTATGCGCGGCCAGCGGGAAGGCCAGGCCCATCGGATCGATGACCCGCACGTCCAGCGGGACGTTCATGCTGGTCATACCGAGATTGAGGAAGTAGACCGTATGCCCGGCGCCCTCCGGCGGGATGGGCATGGGCGGCGGCGCGATGTACCAGAACATGAAGGAGGGCGAGTTCAGCAGCAGGCCGCCGTCCGGAGTGTTCTCGATTCCCTCCACCATGGGCCGCATCCGGGCGTAGTCGAGGTAGTCCTCGGCGCGGATCGGGTGATCGTGACCGGTGTTGAGGACGTAATAGATCCGCTCGTCCACGATGCCGGACTTGTTGATCGTGGTCCCGGTCTTGATCGCGGTGGTGCCCGAGGCCAGCAACGCCCAGGCCAGGGTCGCGACCAGTGCGATCACGACGATCGCGAACGCGGGGACCTCCCGGCGCGACAGCGACCGCAGGCCGCCTTCCGGCAGCCGCAACGGGATCACCGCCACCGGCAGCAGGAACAGGAACAGCTGCGGCAGCAGCATCCGGCCGTGCATGAAATCGCCGCCCACGCGCAGCGCGTACACGGTGAGGATCACCGCGGCGGCGAGCACCAGCGTCACCACCGCCGCGGGCGAACGCAGCCGGAGGCGCAACCGCTGGACCCGGCCGGCGGCGGGACGGTCGTCGGCATCCGGATCGGTGACCGGTCGCGGGCGGTACGTACGCGCCACCACCACTCCGGCCACCAGCAGCACGGCCAGCGGTACATACAGGTAGTACGGGCCGGCCAGATCCCAGAGGTAGGTCAGGCCCTGGCCCCATTTGGCGCCGCCGGCGTCCTTGGCGACCGCGGTGTTCGGGTACGGCAGACCGTAGTAGCCCATCCGCCAGACCTGATAGCACAGCGGCACCGCACCGGCCACCGCCACCAGCAGCAGTCGCAGCAGCCAGGGACGCAACCGGGATTCGGGCATCGGGGCGAAGAAGATCAGCAGGAGCGCGAGGCCGCCGACCACGGCCATCTCGGGCCGGACGAGCGGGGCCAGACCGGCGAGAAAGCCGAGTACGAGCACACCCGCGACCCCGGGCCGGGCCGCCTGGCTCCAGCGGATCAGCAGCAGCCACAGCAGCGCGATCCAGCAGATGACCAGGCAGTTCTCCAGACCGGAGGTCACATAGTCGCGGGCCGGGGGAACCGCGATATAGGCCAGCGCGCCGGCCGGGATCAACAGCGACGACGACGCCGGGCCCCACAGTTTGCCGGTGCCCAGCATGGCGAACAGCAGCGCGAGCAACGAGAGCGTCAGCGCGATTCCCAGTACGACGTATTCGAGCCGGGCCTGGGTCACCCAGCTGAAGAACCAGACGACATAGGTCCATGCCGTACTGGTGTTGGTTTCCACCCGCTCACCCGGATTGAACACCGGGCCGTTTCCGGCGAGCAGGTTGCGCACCGTCCGGAGCACGATGAGGCCGTCGTCGGCGATCCAGCGCCGCTGCCAGCCGCCGAAGGCGAACAGGGCGACGGTGACCACGATTCCACCGGCGAAGACTCCACGCGAGATCCGCGCGGAACGCGGCGACGAGCGCGACTGCTCGGAGGCAGCCGGCTCGTCGACGTGTTGTGTTTCCGCTACCGCAATCTCGTCAGAAGAGATAGACAGCGACACCTACCGCTCCGATCCACGCTATGGCCAGCAACTGCAGGACGCGGTCTCCGAGAGCGATCTCTTCCGGTTCACCGGCTTTACCGCCGTCGACCTCCACCGCGTAGCGCAGAATCGCGATGGTGAACGGGATCATCGAGATGACGAACCATTCGGTGTCTTTGGCGGCGCCCTGTTCGAAGGCCCACAGTCCGTAGAAGACCACAACCGCGGTAGCGGCGAGGCTCCAGGCGAATCGTAGATAGGTGGGGGTGTAGTACTCCAGCGATTTGCGAATCTTGGCTCCGGTGGCCAGCGCGAGTTGTAGCTCGGCGTAGCGCTTTCCGGCCGCCATGAACAGCGATCCGAAGGCCATGATCAGCAGGAACCACTGGGACAGCGGGATTCCGGCGGCCACACCGCCGGCGATGGCGCGCAGCAGGAAGCCCGAGGACACGATGCAGATGTCGAGGACCACCTGGTGCTTGAGCCCGAAGCAGTAGGCCAGCTGCACACCGATGTACACCCCGATGGTCACCGCGAGCTGCCAGGCCGCCAGGAACGACAGCCCGATCGCGCCGAGCAGCAGGACCGCCGCGAGCGCGAAGGCCAGATTCACCGGCACCACGCCGGCCGCGATCGGGCGGAACCGCTTGGTCGGATGGGCCCGGTCCGCCTCGACATCCATCGCGTCGTTGACCAGGTAGATGCCCGAGGCCGCCATGCAGAACACCACGAACGCGATGGCGACATTGCCGAGCACATCGAGTTCGATCACCGAACCGGCGGCCATCGGCGCGGCCAGTACGAGGACGTTCTTCACCCACTGCCGGGGCCGGACCGCCTTGACCAGGCCCGATACCAGCGACTTGGGCGGCCCCTTCCTCTCGGCGTCGGCCAGATCCGCGCCGGTCGGCTCTTCACTCATAAGGGGCAGCGCCTTTTCATCTTGTGCGGTCACTGTCGAGTCTCTTTTCGGCGGCGAGCAGGGCAGCGGCGGACGCGGCGCCGAGTGCGGAACCCGCGAGCACATCGGAGGGGTAGTGGACCCCGAGAACGACCCTGGACAGCAACATCGGCGGTACGAGCACCGCAGGCAAGGGTAGCCCGGTCAATTTTCCGAGCAGCACCGCCGCCGCGGTTGTGGACGTCGCGTGCGAGGAAGGGAAGCTCAGTTTGCTCGGCGTCGAAACGTTGACCTGCACCGACGGCGCGTGCGGGCGGGGCCGCCGGACGATGCGCTTGATCACGATGGACGCCGCGTGGGCGCCGACCGCGCCGACCGCCACCCCGGCCCACTGCCGCCGGCGGGGTTTGTCGGTCAGGGCGCCGACGGCGGCGATCGCCATCCAGCCGAGCGCGTGCTCACCGAAATGCGACATCCCGCGGGCCGCGGAGATCACCGCCGGGGTCGCGATAGCGCCCTGGACGGCTGCGATGATCGCGACCTCCGGACCGCCGCTGCGCGCGGCGCCGGCATCCTGCAGGCTCGGGTTCATCGCGTTCACCGGCGGTTCTCCCCGTCGCTGTCGATACCGAAGACCTTCTCCCACGCGGCGGCGCCGGTGAGTTCGGCATGCGCCGCGCGGTACTTCCGGCGCATCTCCGGGAGCCGGTCGGCGAGTTCCTTGCGCAGCCGCAGCGCCTCCCGCAGCAGCCCGTAGGCCTGCCGCGGATCGCGTTTGCGGTACACCACGCCGCGCCCGTCCGCGGTGGTGACGGTGACCCCGTCGACCTGCGAGAGCAGGAACCAGCGCGCGTCCAGCGTCGGGACGTTGAGCTGCGGCCGGTCGTGGTGTTCGGTGTGGGCGGGCCGCAGGTTGTGCAGCAGGCCCTTGCCGAGCCGGACGATCTTGGCCAGCGGGTTGGCGGGCTCACCGACCGCGCCGACGCCGATCCCGCTCGCCAGCGGCAGTGCGGTCGAAGACGGCAGGATCACCGCGTCCGGATACTGTTTGCGCAGCTCGTGGACTGCGCCCAGTGCGCTCGGCAGCAGTTCGAACAGCCGCTGCGGGCCGGCCAGGAAATCCTTGATCGCGAGGTTCTGGATGGCGACCGTCGAGTACTCCAGGCAGAGCAGATGCTTGAGCGTGGCCTTGACGGTGTTGGCGACCATGGCCCGGCCGTTACCCGGCTGGTGCAGCGCGGCGACCACCAGGCGGTTGCGCAGGTGGAAGTACGCCTGCCAGTCGATGGCGTCGTCCTTGTCGCTCCACGCCATATGCCAGACCGCCGCGCCGGGCAGGGTGACCGTGGGATAACCCGCTTCGCGGGCGCGCAGGCCGTATTCGACATCGTCCCATTTCAGGAACAGCGGCAGCGGCTGACCCAGCTCCTCGGCGACCTGCCGGGGGATCACACACGTCCACCAGCCGTTGAAATCGGTATCGATCCGCCGGTGCAGCAGTTTCGAGTTGTCCCGGTCGAGCAGCGGGTACTTGGAGAAATCGTGGTCGTATTCGACGTTCGGCGCCGCCGACCACATGAAGATATTGCGGTCGACGACCTCGCCCATCACATGCAGATGCGAGCGTTCCTGCAGGTTGAGCATCTGCCCGCCGACCAGCACCGGGGATTTCGCGAAGCGGGCGAAGGCCAGGGCGCGCAGGATCGAATCGGGTTCGATCTCGATATCGTCGTCCATGTAGACGATGAACTCGGCGCTGGTGGTTTTCAGCGCCTCGTACATCACCCGGCTGTAGCCGCCGGACCCGCCGAGATTGGGCTGGTCGTGGATGGCGAGCCGGTCGCCGAGCACCGCGGCGGCCTCGTCGAACCCGGGTTCGTCGACGACCTTGCGGGTGCCCTGGTCGGGGATGATCACCGCGTCGATCTGCGCGAGCACCAGCGGATCGGCGCCGAGCGCCTTCAGCGTGGTCACCGCGTCGGTGGGACGGTTGAAGGTCGGCATCCCGACCGCGATCCGGCCCGCGCCGGGCGCCTCGACCGGCGCGTACCAGCCACCGGCGACCAGCGTCACCGCGGTATCGGTGGTGATGTCGAACCAGAGCCAGCCGCCGTCCTCGAACGGGCCGAAATCGGCCTCCATCTCGACGAACACCGTCTCGGCGCCGGAGGCGACCGCGAACTCGCGCCCCTGGACGTGGATCCGCGACCCGTCGGCCTTGGAGCGGTACAGATCCACCCGGCCGTGCCCGGCGAGTTCCAGCCGCAGCACCACGGAATCGAGGATGCTCCAGCGCCGCCAGTAGCTGGCCGGCAGCGCGTTGAAGTAGGTGCAGAACGACACCTCGGACTCCGCGCCCACCGACAGCGAGGTGCGGGTGGTGGCGTGCGCGCGGCGTGCGTTGGTGTCCGACTCCTCCAGATAGAGGGTGCGCACATCGAGCGGTTCACCCGGGCGGGGCAGGATCACCCGCTGCAACAGCGAGGCGGCTCGGGTGGTGGACGCACTGTGCGCCAGTGATGCAGAGGTCATACGTCGTTGTTCTCCTCGGCCAGCGGCGCACCCGTTTCCAGATGCGGGCGCAGCACATTGTCGAACATGTTCAGCGCGCTCGCGATGGCCATATGCATGTCCAGATACTGGTAGGTACCGAGACGGCCGCCGAACAGGACCTTGGATCCGGTGGTCTCCTGTTTGGCCAACGCGCGATACGCGGTGAGTTTGGCTCGATCCTCGGGGGTGTTGATCGGATAGTACGGTTCGTCGCCGGTCTGGGCGAAACGCGAGTACTCGCGCATGATGACCGTTTTATCCGTCGGGTAGTCGCGTTCCGGATGGAAATGCCGCGGCTCGATGATCCGGGTGTAGGCCGGATCGGCGTCGTTGTAGTTCATCACCGACGTGCCCTGGAAATCACCGATGGGCAGAACCTCGGTCTCGAAGTCGATGGTGCGCCAGCCCAGCTCACCCTCGGAATAGTCGAAGTAGCGGTCGAGCGGGCCGGTGTAGACGACCGGGGCGTCCGGGTTCTGCGCGCGCAGCTCCTCGCGGACGTCGAACCAGTCGGTGTCCACCCGGACCTCGATCAGCTCGCTCGCGGCCATGTTTTCCAGCCACTTCGTGTACCCCTCTTTGGGCAGGCCCTCGTAGGTGTCGTTGAAGTAGCGGTTGTCGAAGGTATAGCGGACCGGCAGGCGGGTGATATTGCCCGCGGGCAGTTCCTTGGGGTCGGTCTGCCACTGCTTGGCGGTGTAGTCGCGGACGAACGCCTCGTAGAGCGGCCGGCCGATCAGCGAGATGGCCTTTTCCTCGAGGTTCTGCGCGTCGGAGGTCTCGATCTCGGACGCCTGATCGGCGATCAGGGCGCGCGCTTCCTCAGGGGTGAAATACCGGCCGAAGAATTGCGAGACCAGGCCCAGACCCATCGGGAACTGATATGCCTGGCCTTTGTGCAGGGCGAAAACGCGGTGCTGATAACCGGTGAACTCGGTGAACTGCGTGACGTAGTCCCACACCCGCTTGTTCGAGGTGTGGAACAGATGCGCGCCATATTTGTGGATCTCGATACCGGTTTCCGGTTCGGGCTCCGAATAGGCGTTACCGCCGATATGCGGACGGCGGTCCAGCACGAGAACTCTCTTGCCCAGTAGGTTCGCGCTGCGCTCGGCGATGGTCAGCCCGAAGAAGCCGGAGCCGACGATGATCAAGTCGAACTGTGCGGTGTTATCTGAGTTACCCGGAGACGATGCGGCGGTCACGGGTGCCCAGCGTATCGGAAGCGATTCCCGGCGCCAGTCGGGATCGACCGGGGCGGGGTAACTCCTGGTGGGACGAGCCGCCGGGGCGTGGTGACCGGGAAACAGGTCCGCCGGGGCCGGTGGGTACCGGCCCCGGCGGCGACGGGGTGTCCGATGCGGACCGGAAGGGTCAGCGGTAGCCGTACGGCGCGGCGCCGTAGGCGCCGGCCACGGCGGGCGTGCGCGCCGCGTCGATCCACCGCTTGGTGGGGGCGATGGCGGCCAGTACCAGGGTGAGCACGGCGAACAGCGGCGCCGAGAACACACTGAAGCCGCCGGTCGACAGCGAGGCGATCACCGCGACCGTCAGCACGATCGATGCGACGCAGCCGACGATGACCAGCACGCGTCCGGTATTGCTGCGGCGCAGCAGCAGGATGCCGCCGATCAGGAGCAGCAGCGCCAGCACGCTGTAGGCGATCCCCAGCACCACACCGATGCCCTCGAGATCGAAGTCGAGATCGACATCGGGCCCGCTGCTGCTGGAACTCGAACTCGAGCTGCGCCGGCGGGCACCGGTAGCCAGCGCCGCACCGCTGGTCAGCGAACTATCGGAAGTCGCGGCCGCGAGGATGAACATGCCGACCGCGCTGAGCGCGCTCGCGACCCCGCCCAGCAGGGCCAGGATTCCGGCGGTGATCCCGGTGCCGCCGCTGGGCGCGACCTGATATCCCGTCGGCGCCGGATAGCCGGGCCCCGGATAGGCCGGTTGCGGATACCCGGGCGGCGCGTGGTGGGCGGGAGCCGGATACGGCGCCGGATACCCCGGCTGCTGCGGCGGCTGACCATACGGATAACTCATGGGACCTCCCCCTCGTCACAGTTTCGGGGCACTGTACCGCGCCCCGGTGACCCCCGCTGATCCCGGACAATGTGAAACACCAACGTCCGCACCCGCATTCGGGAACGGACGCCGGTGTTTCACCACGCCTGTCTATTCGAGATTGTTGTCGGCGTAGATCCGCATGGCATCCCGGACGAATTCCGCCGTGCCCTTACCGTGCACGTCGTAATTCGCACCGAAACGCTCATCGGCAACATACATTTCACCGAGACCGGCGAAATAATGCGCGCCGGGCCGGCGGCCCTGCCAGCCGCCGGTGACCCATTCGTAGTGCCGGGCGGTGATCGCCTGGACCTCCGGGGCACCGGGCGGCAGCCCTTCCCGGTGGGCCCGCCCGAAATCTCGCGCGATATCGAGCTGCGCCTGCTGGAACGCGCGTTTTTCCGCGGTGCTCAATGAACGCCACCACCGGTCGCCGCTCTGATAGGCATCGGCGCCCCACCGTTCGGACACCTCGTCCTTGTACTGCGTATGGTCGAATTCCTCGAAGACTTCCGCCGCCACGAGTCGTTCACCCCTTTCCAACTTGCCCAATGTGGTGTGCACCGACTCGATACGGCGGCCGATCCGGTCCCGCTCCTGCCGGAGCAGTTCCAGTTGCGCGCGCAACGCGGTGGCCGCGTCGCTCTCCCCGGAGAGGATCCGCCCGATCACGGGCAGACCCACCCCGAGTTCCCGCAGCAGCAGAATGCGCTGCAGGCGTACCAGCGAGGTCTCGTCGTAGTACCGGTAGCCGTTGATCCCGATCCGGCTGGGCGGCAGCAGCCCCATCTCGCCGTAGTGGCGCAGGGTGCGGCTGGTGGTGCCGGCCGCTTTCGCCAGGTCCTGGATCGACCATTCACCCGCGCGGGATCCCGCCGTCACGCCCGCTCACCTCTTCCGTATCGCGTCGATGTCTTCAGGGTGCGAGTTGACGCTACGTAAAGGTCAAGCCGAGAGGCGCGATCCCGCCGCTACGGACCCGAGAAGACCCGGGTCGTCTCCATATCCACCCGGATGGGCGGTGTACCGGGAACCGCCGCCGGACGGTCGCCGTCGAGCACACCCGGACTCGTGGGCCCGGGACCCGCCGGAACACCACCGGATTCGGCACGGCCCGCCGGCACCCGGGCGGGGGCGGTCGCGGCGGGAGTCCCCTCGCCCGCCCCGAGACCCGAACTACCCGATTCCGTACCGGGATCGGTCGCCTCCGGCGCGGTGCCGGGATCGGTCGCCTCCGGCTCCGCGCTACCGGATCCCTGCTCCACACCCGGTACCAGCTGCATCAGGGTGGTGAAATCGACCACCTGCGCACCGAGAGCGGGGGTGTAGATGATGACGCCGTTCTCGAACAGCCGGTAGCGACCGGCATCGTCGGGCAGCGGCAATTCGGGAGTGACGGGCAGACCCACCGCGCTGTGCGCGCCGCCCATCTCCGCGTAGGCGGTATCGATCGGCGAGGGCGTCGCACCGGGCGCGACACCGGGCACCGCACCGCCGGGCGATACCGGCAGCGATCCTTCCGGGGTCCGCGGGACCGGTCCGCCGCCCGGCGGCGGCACCGCGTCGGCGGGCAGTCCGGGTGAGGAACCGTCCGGCAGGCTCGCCGCGCGATCGGGATTCGCGGGGGGCGCGGCCGGGGGCGGGGTCACCACGGTGAGTTCGCCGGGTGTCGGGCCGACCGCGAAGGTCTGGATATCTGCGGGACTGCCGCCGTCGGGAGCCGCGGAATACTCCGCGCGCAGGATCCGGCCGTCCCGCAGCAGTACCCGGCCGGCCGTCGATTCCACGGCGGCCGTGGTCCGCGGATCCTCCTGCTCGGTTCCGGTGTAGACCTGGCAGTCGGTGGTATCGCAGGTCTGGGCGTAGGGCCAGCGGCTCTCGGCCAGGGCGTAGGAACGCGCCGCGACGGCCTGCGCCGCCAGCGCGGCGGGCTCCCAGTCGGCCGGCATCTCCGCCGGGACCACACCGAGCAGGTAGTCCTGCACCTCGACCCGGTTGACCGTGCGGGCCTGGCCGTCCTCGAGGGCCGCTCCGAGCGAGCCGCGGTACGCGCCGCCGCCGCACAGGGTCAGATGCTCGTTCGCCGGACGACCGGGGTTCGGGTCGACCGGATAGACCCAGGGATCCTGGACCGGGGTCTCCCAGAGCACCGCGCCGTCGCAGCCCGCGGTGACCACCGCGTGCGCGCTGCCGTCGGGCTGGGGAATCAGCCGGACTGCCTCCCCCGCGCCCACCAGTTGCCCGGCCACGCGGGCGCCGGCGTCGGAGAACACGACCGGCTCCTGCCCGTCGCGGCCCTGCAGCCGGACCGATACCGACGCGGGGCCGATGGTGCCGATCTCGGCGCCCGGGTAGTAGTGGGCCAGGATCTGATCGACATTCTGACCGTCGCGCGCGCTCTGCGACGCGCCGTGCTGACTGAGCCCCCGGCCGTGCCCCGGACCCGCCTCGGCAATCATCCGGTATACCTCGCCAGCGGTGGGCGTGAGCAACGAGCCACCGATGACCAACGCGGTGGCGCCGCAGACCATCAGTGGGCCGGGCCGGATCCGGCGACCTCTCATCGATTGGGTCAGACCGGGCACTACCAGCGGATTCCCCAGTCTCGGCGGAACTTTCGGCCGTGCTGTGCGTTTTCGGTATCGCATCCGAGCACTCCCATCGTTTGCCCGGACGTTTTGCCTCGGCACGACGTCGGCATGTCGTTTCGACCGGCCACGATCCGGGAGCTACATTCGAGCGACCAGGTAAGCCTCAACCACAGGTTTAGATTTGTGACGGATGTGGCTAGTGTGGTCTGTGAGACTCGAGTACGCAAGCATGACTTGCTCACCGATCACCGGTTTCAACCCTGATTGGAGACGCTCGTGCCCCACCGCAAACCGAAGCGTTCCTGTGTACTGCCGGTTGTCGCGCTAGTAGCGGTGGCGGGCCCGCTCCTGGTACCCACCGTCACCGGACACGACAAATCCGCCGACGAGGTGGAACTCACCGCCGTCCCACCCCAGCTCAGCGAGCTGGCGCTGAAGAGCGCCCCCGATATCGTGCTGCCGCTCGGTGAACTCACCGGTCTCGACCTGCCCGACCTGCGCCTCTCCGATCTGCAGTCGCTCGGCCTGCCCGGCGCCACCCCCGGCGATCCGGTGCCCGGCCGGCAGGTTCCCGGCCGCGCGCCCGGCCTCGGTTTCGTCACCGAGGCGCCCGGCGGCACCCCCGCCGCCGACACCCCCGCCCTCACCCCGGGCATCATTCCCCCGGAATTCATGAACGCCGTCGGCGCGCAGGTCAAGGAGCTGACGCGCGAACAGCCGTTCAGCATGGTCGCGCTGACCGCCCCCGAACTCGCCGACACCACCGTGATGGTCCGCGCCAAACAGCCCGACGGCGGCTGGGGTCAGTGGTACGAGGCCAGCCCGATCGACGGCGCCGACGGTGTGCCGAACGGCAGCCCCGCGGGCACCGATCCGATCTATGTCGGCAACACCACCGCCGTGCAGGTGCTGGTCACCCGTAAACCGCAGCAGTCCCCGGCCCCGGGTGGCCTGCGCACCCCCGCCGCCGCGGGCACACCGCAGCCGCCGCCCGATCTCACTGCCGTCCTCATCGATCCCGGGCGCGGGGCGGTCGACGACCACCTCGAGAACATCGCCGCCGCCCTGCCCGACGGCGGGCCCCGGGTGATCGCCCGCAATCAGTGGGGCGCCGACGAATCCATCCGCTGCCAGGAACCCACCTACGACGACGGGCTCGGCGGGATCACCGTGCACCACACCGCGGGCCGCAACGACTACAGCAAGGCGGAATCGGCCGGGATCGTCCGCGCGATCTACGCCTACCACTCGCAGACGCTGGGGTGGTGCGATATGGGCTACAACGCCCTGGTCGACAAGTACGGGCAGATATTCGAGGGCCGGTACGGCGGCCTCAACCGGACCGTCCAGGGCGCCCACGCGGGCGGATTCAACGAGAACACCTCCGGCGTCGCGATCATGGGCGACTACCAGGTCGAACAGCCCACCAACGAGTCCATCGAGGCGATCGGCAAATTCATCGGCTGGCGGGCGCGCACCGCGGGGCTCGACCCCAAGGGCACCACCACGATGTACTCCGAGGGCACCGAGTTCACCCCGTATCCGCAGGGCGCGGAGGTGAAACTGCCGGTGGTCTTCGCCCATCGCGATGTCGGCAACACCAGCTGCCCCGGCGACGCCGCCTACTCCCAGATGGACCGCATCCGCACGATCGCGGCCGGCGAGGCCGGGGGCACCGGCGGCGCCCCGCGCAGCCAGGCGAGCAGGTCCGACCTCGCCGCGCTGGCCGATCTCACCTCGCGGCTGCTGAACATGGTGGGCGACAATCTCATCGCCAAGTACTGGGTCTCCAAGGGCGGTCCAGACGGACCGCTCGGCCAGGCCGCGTCCGAGCCCCGGCCCGCCGCGCAGGGCCAGCAGTACGCGGAATTCGTCAACGGGAACGTCTACACCGCTCCGGACGGCCAGGCCTACGAGGTGGTGGGCAAGATCCTGGACCGCTTCCTGGAAATGGGCGCCGACGCGGGCGCGCTCGGCCTGCCGCTGAGCAACCCCTACGAGGTTCCCGAGGGAATGCGCACCGATTTCCAGCACGGCTCCCTGATCCTGAACCAGGTCACCGATGTGGTGAGCACGCTGTGGAAGACCTACAACGACAACCACCAGGATCAGGTGCAGAACGGGAACACCGGCCCGGCGCCCCCGCCCCAGGCGGTGAACCCGGTCCCCCTGGCCGCGCCCGGACAACCCGGGGCCCAGGGGCAGGCGCCGGTACCGCAGGACACGGCTCCGGGCCCGGCTCCGGTCGATATGCCCGGTCCCGCGCCGGCCGCCGAGCCCGGGCCGGCCGCCGTGGACCCGCAGGCGAATCCGCAGATCGCGACCTCGGGGGATCCGTCGGCGATACCCCCGCAGGCCGGGGTGCCGGCGGGGGCTCCCGCCCCGCAACCGGCGGCCCCCGCGCAGGTGCCGGGCCAGGGTCCGGCGCCCATCGATATGCCGGTCACCCCACCCGGCGCCGAACCGGACCCCGCCGCCCCGGCACCGGACCCTTCGCTACCGGCACCCGCTGCCTGAGTCCGCCCGCCTACGACCTGTGCCGAACCGCCGCGGTGGTTCGGCACAGTGCTGTCCGGCCGCGGATCACGAACCGGGCCCCCACCACCGCTCCAGCACCTGCGCCACCCCGTCCTCGGAGTTCGTACCGGTCACCTCGTCGGCGGCCGCGAGCGCGTCCGGGTGGGCGTGGCCCATCGCCACCCCCAGTCCCACCATGCGCAGCATCGGGATGTCGTTGGGCATATCACCGAAGGCGATCATCCCGGCGGGGTCGATACCCAGCCGGTCGCCGATGGTGCGCAGGCCGCGGGCCTTGGTGACCCCGGGCGCAGAGATCTCGACGAGGCCGTGATCGGTGGAGTAGGTGATATCGGCCCGGTCGCCGATATGCCCGGCGAGCGTGCTCGCCATCTCGCCGCTGCTCGCGCCGGGCAGGCGGATGAGCATTTTGATGGCCGGGCTGTCGATGACCTCGTCGCGCGCGACCGCGGTGTCGTCGGGGTTCAGCCAGGCGTGCTCGTAGGTCGGGGAGCTCACGAATTGCGGGGTGGCGGCATCGTGGGCGGTGGCGCCGACCCGTTCGGCGGCCAGTCCGCAGCCCGGCAGCACCTTCTCGGCGAGGTCGGCGAGCCAGGCCAGCGTCGGCACGTCGAGGGCGGTGGTGGCCAGCACCCGGTCGGCGTCGGCGTCGTAGAGCACCGCGCCGTTCCCGCAGACGCACAGCGGCGCGAAACCCAGCCCCGCGACCACCGGCGCGATCCAGCGCGGCGGGCGTCCGGTGGCCAGGACGAACGGCACACCGTCGGCGACCAGCGCCTCGACCACGGCTTTCGTCCGCGCCGTGACCCGCTCGTAGGGGTCGATCAGGGTGCCGTCCACATCGGAGGCCACCAGCTTCGGTCGGGTCTGCAGCGTCGCGGTCACCTGCCCCATTCTGCTGTGTCGGCCGGGGCCGCCCGAACGCGCCCGGTATCGCGAACACGCAGCGTGCCGTCCGTCGCGCATGTGGCGGGCTTGCTCCCTATGATCAGGGGCTACACCTGATCGCGAGGGGAACGATGGCCGGCTTTCTGCTACGACGCGCGCTCAACTACGTCGTGCTGCTGCTCTTGGCGTCCTTTCTCACCTTCAGCCTCGCGTCACTGACCTTCCGGCCGCTGGACAGCCTGGAACAGCGCAATCCGCGGCCGCCGCAGTCGGTGATCGACGCCAAGGCCGAGGAACTACATCTGGACGAGCCGATTCCGCAGCGCTACCTGACCTGGATGAAAGGGGTGGTGCACGGCGACTTCGGCGAAACCCTCACCGGCCAGCCGGTCAGTGAGGAATTGGGCCGCCGGGTGGCGGTGAGTCTGCGGCTGCTGATCATCGGCTCGGTGATCGGCACGGTCCTCGGGGTGCTGATCGGTGCGGCGGGCGCGATCCGCCAATACAGATTCAGCGACTATTTCACGACGATCGTCTCGCTGCTCATTCTGTCCACTCCGGTGTTCCTGCTGGCCACGCTGCTGAAATACGGTGCACTGGAGATCAACTCGATGACCGGGCAGCAGATCTTCCTCTACACCGGCGAGACGTCGGCCGGCCATATCGAGGGTTTCGGGCCCCAACTGCTCGACCGGCTCCAGCATCTGGTGCTGCCGACGCTCACGCTCGCGCTCGGCGGTATGGCGGGATACAGCCGCTACCAGCGCAATGCCATGCTCGATGTACTGCAGAGCGATTTCATCCGCACCGCCCGAGCCAAGGGCCTCACCCGGAACCGGGCCCTGTACAAACACGGCCTGCGCACCGCGCTCATCCCGATGGCCACCCTCTTCGCCTACAGCCTCGGCGGATTGATCACCGGCGCCACCTTCACCGAGAAGATCTTCGGCTGGCACGGTGTGGGCGAATGGCTGGTGGATTCCATCAACGCGCAGGATATCTACGTGGTCGCCACGGTGACGGCGTTCGCGGGTCTGGTGGTGCTGGTATCGGGCCTGCTCTCCGATGTCGTGTACGCGGTCCTCGACCCGCGGGTGCGGGTCTCATGAGCCCGGCGGCCGGCGGCGACCACCGTAATCCCCGCGAATCCACCAGGGGCGCAGCGTGAGTATCAACGAAACCGAGATCCTGGTCCAGGGCGCGCCGGAACCGGCCGCCACCGGACGCCGCAAGCTGGTGCTGCGCCGCTTCCTGCGCAACCGGCCCTCGCTGGTCGGCGCGGCGGTGCTGATCCTGCTGTTCGTCGCCGCGTTCGCCTTACCGCCGCTGCTCCCCTACGACTATCAGGAACTGGATTACACCGCGCTGCTGCAGCCGCCCAGCCCGCAGCATCCGTTCGGTACCAACGAGATCGGCCAGGACGTTCTCGCCCAGACCCTGCGCGGCCTGCAGAAATCGCTGATCATCGGCATCTGTGTGGCGCTGGCGTCCACCACCCTGGCCGCGCTGGCCGGGGCGGTGGCGGGGCTGCTGGGCGGCTGGACCGACCGCGCGATCATGTGGCTGGTCGATCTGCTGCTGGTGGTCCCGAGCTTCATCATCGTGGCGCTGTTCGCGCCGCGCACCAAGGGCAGCGGGTCGATTCTGCTGCTGATCGTGCTGCTCAGCGTATTCGGCTGGATGATCAGCGCGCGGATCGTGCGCGGGCTCACTATGAGCCTGCGGGAACGCGAATTCGTCCGGGCCGCCCGCTATATGGGCGCACCGACGCACAAGATCATCCTGACCCATATCGTGCCGAATATCGCCTCGATCCTGATCATCGACACCACACTGACGGTCGGCGCCTCGATCATGGCCGAAACCGGGCTCAGCTTCCTCGGTTTCGGTGTCCAGCCACCGGATGTGTCACTGGGCACGCTCATCGCCAACGGCACCAGTTCCGCCATGACCTACCCGTGGATGTTCCTGTTCGCGGGCGGACTGCTGATCATCACCGTGCTCTGCGCGAATCTGGTGGGCGACGGCCTGCGCGACGCCTTCGACCCGAGCGCCGAGCGGGCGCGCTCCCGGCCCTCACGTAAAGCCCGCCGGGCGCAGCGAGCACAGGACGCGGAGAACCGGCGGGTGCGGGCATGACCGGAGAGACGACGATCATGGACAAGACCGGTACCGCCGACGGCCACGGCGGCGCTCCCCTGCTCGAGGTCTCCGATCTGCGGGTTTCCTTCCCGAGCGAGGAAGGACGCGTAGAGGCCGTGCGCGGCGTGGACTACACGGTCGCCGACGGTGAGGTGCTGGCGATCGTCGGCGAATCCGGATCCGGCAAATCCGTGTCCTCGCTGGCGGTAATGGGCCTGCTGCCCGACCAGGCGCGGGTATCCGGGTCGATCCGATTGCGCGGCCGGGAACTGCTCGGTCTCGGCGACAAGGAACTGTCGAAACTGCGCGGCAGCTCGGTGAGCATGGTGTTCCAGGACCCGCTCTCGGCGCTCACCCCGGTGTACCGGGTCGGCGAGCAGATCGCCGAGGCATTGCTCGCGCACGGGACGATGGGCAGATCCGAAGCGGCGAAACGGGCCGTGGACCTGCTCGATCTGGTGGGTATCCCGGATCCGGAACTGCGCGCCAAGGCGTTTCCGCACGAGTTCTCCGGCGGCATGCGCCAGCGGGTGGTGATCGCCATGGCGATCGCCAACGATCCGGCGCTCATCATCTGCGACGAACCGACCACCGCGCTCGACGTCACGGTGCAGAAGCAGATCCTGAACCTGCTGCGTAAGGCCCGCGATATCACCGGCGCGGGCGTCATCATGATCACCCACGACATGGGTATCGCCGCCACCATCGCCGACCGGGTGGCGGTGATGTACGCCGGCCGGGTGGTAGAGACCGCGAGCACCGCGAATATCTTCCGGAATCCGCGGATGCCCTACACCGTGGGCCTGCTGGGCTCGATCCCCCGGATGGACGGGCCCGCCCGGGCGCCCCTGATCCCGATCGTCGGCGCTCCCCCGGCCATGCACGCGCTGCCGCCCGGATGTTCCTTCGCGCCCCGCTGCCCGGTGGCGATCGACGACTGCCGGGTCGCGGAACCGCCACTCACCGAAGCGGTCCCGGGCCACAGCGCGGCGTGTATCCGCACGGACGAGGTCGGCCCCGACGCACTGTACGAGGCCTACCGGCGCGATATCGGCGAACCAGAACCCACCCCGGACGCCGATTCCCGCACGGTGCTGAAGGTGACCGATCTGGTGAAGACCTTCCCGATCACCTCCGGAATCCTGTTCCGCCGTAACAAAGGTGAGGTGCGCGCGGTCGACGGGATCAGTTTCGAGATCAGAGCGGGACGCACCCTCGCGCTGGTCGGCGAATCCGGATCGGGGAAGTCCACCACCCTCACCCAGATCCTCGACCTGGTGAAACCGCAGGCAGGAAGTATCGAGGTGATGGGCCGCGATACCGCGACGCTCACTCGCGCCGATCGCCGCGACCTGCGCCGGAAACTGCAGATCGTCTTCCAGGACCCCACCGCCTCGCTGGATCCCCGGCTCCCGGTCTCCGATGTGATCGCCCAGCCGCTGCGCATCGCCGGGCGGCCGAAATCCGAGATCGACCAGCGGGTTCCGGAGCTGTTGCGGCTGGTGGGCCTGCGCCCCGAACACGCCGACCGCTACCCCGCCGATTTCTCCGGCGGCCAGAAACAGCGCATCTGCGTCGCCCGCGCCCTGGCCCTGGACCCGGAACTGCTGGTGCTCGACGAACCCGTATCGTCGCTGGACGTCTCCATCCAGGCGGGTGTGCTGAACCTGTTGCGCGAGTTGCAGGCCGAACGCGGGCTCTCGTATCTGTTCGTCTCCCACGATCTGTCGGTGGTGCGGAATCTGGCGCACGATATCGCCGTCATGTACCGCGGCAAGATCGTCGAATCCGGCCCGGCGGAGCAGATCTTCGGCGATCCGGCCCACGAATACACGCGCGCGCTGATCGATGCGGTGCCCGTGCCCGTGGTAGAGGGTTGACAGAGGTGTTCGGGGATCGACCGGCAGGAAGGAAGTATCGGCCATGAGGATTCGATCGGTGGGGAGGAAACTCGCGGTGCCGCTGTGCACCGTGGCCCTGCTCGCGGCCGGGTGCGGCGCCAACGACGGCGGGGCGCCCGAAGGCGCGGTCGCGCAGGTGGGCACCGTCAACGACATCAACCCGCGCGATGTGAGCGAACTGCGCGACGGCGGCAATCTGCGGCTGGCGATGTCGTCGTTCCCCGAACAGTGGAACCCGCTGCAACTGGACAGCGACGGCGGTTCGGCGGGTGTCATCCGGCCCACCCTGCCGCGCTCGTTCACCACCGACGCCGCCGGTAAGACCTCGGTGGACACCAACTACTTCACCAATGTGGAACTGACCAGCACCGAACCGCAGCAGGTCACCTACACCATCAATCCGAAGGCCGTCTGGTCCGACGGCAGCCCGATCACCTGGGAGGACATCTCCTCGCAGGCCAACGCGCTCAGCGGCCGGGACAAACGCTTCCTGGTGGGCAACACCATGGGCTTCGACCGGGTCGAGAAGGTCGAACGCGGGGTCGACGACCGCCAGGCGATCATCACCTTCAACAAGCATTTCGCCGACTGGGCCGGGCAGTTCGCCGGTAACTCGATGCTGCTGCCCAAGGAGGCGACCAGCACGCCGGAGGTGTTCAACGAGGGCTGGCGCAACGCGGCCGGGAAGACCGCCGGGCCGTTCGTGGTCCAGTCGGCCGACCGCGCGCAGGGCCGGGTGGTACTGGGCCGCAACCCGAAATGGTGGGGCGACACCCCCAAGCTCGACACCATCACCTTCAGTGAGCTGGCGAGCGAGGCCATGGTGCCGGCGCTGGCCAACAACGAGATCGACGCGGTCGGGCTGGGCTCGCGCGACGATATGCAGACCGCCCGCAACACCGCGGGTGTGGCGATCCGGCGCGCCCCCAGCGTCTACTGGAACCACCTGACCTTCAACGGCGCACCCGGTTCCCTGCTGGAGGATCCGGGCGTCCGGGTGGCGATCATCAAGGCGATCGACCGCGGCGGAATCGCCAAGGCCATCCAGAACGGGCTGGTGCAGGACCCGAAACCGCTGAACAATCACATCTTCGTCGAAGGCCAGGAGGGCTACCAGGACAACAGCCTGCCCTTCGATCCGGATGCCGCGGCCCGCGAACTCGACGCCCTCGGCTGGAAGCTCAACGGCGATGTGCGGGAGAAGGACGGCCGCCGGCTCGAGATCCGCGACATCATGTACAACGATCAGTCGTGGGTGCAGATCGCGCAGATCATCCAGCAGAACCTCGGCAAGATCGGCGTGAAGCTGAATATCGAGACCAAACCCGGCCCGGGGTTCTTCACCGATGTGATCCAGCCCGGCGATTTCGATGTGGCCCAGTGGAGCTGGCAGGGTGACGCGTTCCCGCTCAGCAGCATTCCGCAGATCTGGGGCCTGTACCCCGACGATCTGCAGGGCAACTACGGCCGGATCGGTTCCCCGGAACTGAACCAGCTCATCGAGGAGACCCTCTCGGAACTGGATCCGCAGAAGGCCATCGACCTGGCCAACCAGGTCGACCAGGCGGTCTGGGCCGAGGGGCATTCGATTCCCCTGCTGCAGTCGCCGGGCAACGTGGGCGTCCGTGACAACCTCGCCAACTACGGCGCCGCCGGGCTGGCCTCGCTGGACTACACGAAAATCGGTTTCCTGAAGTGAGTTCCGGGATGGGCCGTGCCCTGGCCTATCCCCTCGGAGTGACGATCGGCGCCCTCGCGGTACTCACCGCGTGGGCGCCGTTCGCCGATCCGGACCAGCTCAGCGCGCTGGTCGTGGTGGGTGCCGGGATCGTGGGCTACAGCGGATACCGGATCGCGGTGGCGGCCGGCCTACTGCGCCACGGTCCCGACGAGCCGGGTCCGCTACCGGTGCGCCGGGTCCGGCAGGAGTATCAGCTGCTCAGCAGGTCGTGGCTGGAGGTCCGCGACGGCACACGGACCCGCTGGATCCCCGTGTATTTCACGCCCGAACTGGTCGGGTTCACCGGGGGCACGGCCTTCCTGGACGACGGGCGGATCGTGGTCCGCGAGACCCGCGACGAACCCTCCGGTTCGGACGCTCCCGTCCTCCGGCTGCTTCCGGCGGGCCGGGAACGCGATACCGAACCCCCCGGACGGCTGGTGGACAACCCCACCCGGGCCGGCCGCGACATCATCTCCCGCGGCACCGGGGCCGCCCGGATCGGCCGCCGGCTGCTGCTGGACGCCCAGACCGCGGTCGCCGCGCCGTTCGTCGGACTGCTGTGGGTGTACGTGATGGGTGGCGGCACCGCCGCGTTCGCCGGAGCCGCGGTGGTGGCGGCCGGCACCGGCATCTGGCTCTCCGCGATCCGCGGTTCGGATCCGAGCTGACCACCGGGTTTCCGTGATCGGGGATACCGCGCAGGTGAGCAGTCTTCTCACGCGACCGCGGTCCCCTCGAGTTCCACCAGCTGGCCGGGGACGGCCAATCGCGTCACTCCCAGCATCGTGGTGGTGGGCGCGACCCCGGCCGCACCGAGCCGCGTCGCCAGCACACCGTAGTGCGCGAAGAGCAGATCGACGTCGGTCGTGTAGACGTTGAGCCGGACCAGATCCGCCAGCGACATCCCGGCGGCGCCGAGCACCGCCTCCAGATTGTCCACACTCATCCCCAGCTGGGCGGCCATATCGCCGTCGTACTGCGGCTCACCGTCGGAATTCATCGCGGTCTGACCCGAGATGTACAGCGTCCGCGTATGCCCGGAGACCACCTCTCCCTGGTTGAACCCCATCCCGGCCGACCAGGTCACCGGGTTCACCGCCGTTCGTTCCATCGTCATATCCGTTCCTTCCGATTCGTCGGGTCGCGCCCGCCCGGCCGCACGGCGGCCGCTGCGGCGTCGCGTGACCGAGCCTCCCGGCAAATCACGACACCCTGTGTCAGGTATTCCGTAGAATTTCCGGGTGCGTGCCGATCGGCTGATCTCGCTGGTGCTGCTATTGCGGCAGCGCGGCCGGATGTCGGCGGACGCCCTCGCCCGCGAACTGGAAGTGTCCACCCGGACCGTGTTGCGCGATATCGACGCGCTGTCCGCGGCCGGTGTCCCGGTCTATGCCGAGCGGGGCCGGCACGGCGGTTTCGCGCTGCTGCCCGGTTTCCGCACCGAACTCAACGGCATGAACCACGATGAGGCCCTTGCCCTGGTGACCGCCGCGTCGGGCCGGGGCGACCAGGTCTTCGGCCTGGGCTCCGCACTCACGTCGGCCATGCGCAAGCTGGTCGACGCACTACCCGAGAACCATCGGGCGGCGGCAAGTGATGCGGCCCAGCGGTTTCTCGTCGACCCGGAAACCGACCTGCTCGCGCGCCGGCAACGCGCCGAGGACATACCGGCCGCCGTCATGATCGAGGTCCGGCGCGCGGTACTGGCCGGACACAAGTTGCGCATCCACTACGCGGCGGTGGATCAGCCGCCGAAATGGCGAACGGTGGACCCGATCGGTCTGGTCACCGTCCGCGATTCGGGCTATCTACTGGCCACGGCGGCAGGCGCGGACCGGACCTACCGCCTCTCCAGAATCCAGGAGGCCGAAGCACTCCCCGAACCCGCGCGGCGCCCGGATACGGTTGATCTGGATCGGATCTGGCAGGAACGCAGTACGCGCTTCCGCACCGGCGGCAATCAGGTCACCGTGCTCCTGCGCATGAATCCGGCCCGCCGGGACGAACTGGCCGGCACCGCACTGGCCGTACTCACCGAAGAATCCGGCGCCGACGGCCTGCTGCACCTCGAAGTCACCTTCCAGGATTCGAGACACGCGGAATGGGCGCTGTGGCAGCTCGGCACCGACGCGGAAGCTCTTGCCCCGCAATCGTTGCGCACCGCCCTGCACAACCGCGCCGCCGCGATCGCCGCCCGCTACGCCTAGTGCGGGATCGAGTCGATGATGGCGCGCGCACCCTGCCGCAGCAGATCCGAGCCGACGAAGAAGCCCAGCGCCTGCGGATCCTCCGGCACACCCCAGTGCTGCGAGTCCAGCCATTTCGTACCCTCGAGGTCGAAGACCTTGCCGCGCAGCGAAAGCCGCCCGGTGGGTTCGATCACGCACACCCCGGCGATCGGCGAATTGCAGTGCCCCTGCAGCGCGTGCAGCATGGCGCGTTCGGCGTCGGCGACCTTGCGGGTCTCCGCGTGGTCCAGTCGCCCCGCGAGTTCACGGACCTCGTCGTCACCGGCACGGCAGGCGAGGGTGAGCACACCCGCGCCGATCGGCGGGCACATGACGTCCACTGGCAGGATCTCGGTGATCCGGTCCTCCCGGCCGATCCGGTACATCCCGGATACCGCGGCGATCAGCACATCGCAGTACCCGTCCTCCAGCCGCTGCAGCCGGGTGTTCATATTCCCGCGCAGCGGTTTCATCTCGAGGTTCGGATAGTGCAGGCGTAGCTGCGCGGCCCGGCGCACCGAGCTGGTTCCCACCACCGTGCCGGCGGGCTGTTCGGCCAGCGGGCGGCCGTCCTTGGTGATGATCGCGTCGCGCACATCGTCACGTTCGGGGAACCCGGCGAACGCGATTCCTTCGGGAATCGGGATATCGCCGGGAATGTCCTTGAGGCAGTGCACCGCGAGATCGGCCCGGTCGTCGAGCAGGGCGTCGTCGATCTCCTTGACGAAAGCCCCCTTACCCCCGAGCTGCGCCAGATCCCCCATCCACCGGTCACCGGCGGAGGTCACCTTCACCAGCTCGGTGTCCACCCCGAACCCGGCAAGACCGGCAGCGACCTGCTCGGCCTGAGCCACCGCCATCGGGCTGGAGCGGGTGGCGATCCGGATGATGCGCGAAGCCATGCGCAGACTCTACCGCCGCCGGATATCCCGTCCCGGAGCGGTGCGGATAGATCAACCCGGGGCGACGGAATAGCGGAAGCAGCCCGAACCACCTGGGCCCGGCCGGCGTCGTGATCGGAATAACGACTACCGACCCCACCGTCTGCCGAGAATGCGACCGTCACCCAGTTCTTTGCGCGCTGCTACAAGACCTCGATCCGGGCCGATTCAGGCAGCGTACGTGGGCGTTCGTCGGTGTACCACGCGTATTCGAGACCACTGAGTCTCCCGCCCTCGACCCAGAGGATGACCTCACCGACAGGTGCCCCAGCGGGATCCGTAACCGCGCCGCTCGCGAAGATTCCATCCGCCGAACCGGCCGCTCCGGCGGCACCGGAACATACTTCGATATCAATACTGGGCGACCCGGCACCCCAGGTGGAAACCACCCTGCAAAAGGGTATCTGCGCTAGATATTCGGCGGAGCCGACTCCATCCACCGACAGTAACTTCGCAATGGCCGCGGCCTCGAGGTCGGTCAGCGGCCGCGGCTCAGTCGGCGTACCACCCATCAAGAACGCCAGGGGCGTAGTGAGGCAGCAGCCCCCGGCGTAACCCGATTGCTGGCTGGTAGCAGATCTTGATCAATAGTGATAGCGAGCCTGAGCAATGAGGATGTTGTCTCCGGAAACGGCGTAGACCAGGCGGTGTTCGTCGTTGATTCGCCGAGACCAATACCCCGATTTGTCGCCCTTCAACGGTTCGGGCTTACCCAGCCCGGTGAAGGGATCGCGGTTGATATCGTCTATCAAACGCATTACTCGTAACGCCATCTTGCGATCAGTGGAGATCCAGTGGCCGAGATCTTCGAATGCGACCTTGGCAAAGGTGACTTTCATTCGAGCTCTTCGGCGAGCTGCTCCAGGTTCACCTCAACTGAATCGCCCGCTTCGAGCTGGGCGATGCCCTGAGCGAGGCGTGCGGCGTTAGCGGGGGAACGCATCAGGTAGAGAGTTTCGCGTAGCGAGTTGTACTCGTCTTCGGAGATCAGTACGGCGTTGCCCTTGCGACTTGTGATGTGGACGGCGACGGCATCGTCGTTGACCTGTTCGATCAGTGGGTACAGGTTGGCACGTGCTTCGCTGGCGGACATGCTGGTCATCGGCCGTTCCCCTTCCCTGGGTCGCCTACTAATCGTACCGGATTATGGTACGACTTGTCGCGGGATCAGATAGTAGGGCAGGTAGGCCGCACGACCGTCGCGCGTGGTCCACGCCCCAGGGCCACCGTGAACCCGCTGCCAGCCTGGATGGTGATCGGCCGCATGCCGACAGGTTACCCAGCCGGTTCGCCGACCTTCCGGGAGCGGAGTTCGTGGCCCTTGGAGGTCTTGCAGCGGCCCGATTCCAGGTCCCACTGCCACCCGTGCAGGTTGCAGGTGAGGGTTTTCCCGTCCACCACACCGAATTTCGACAAGTCGGCTTTCAGATGCGGGCAGCGGCGCTGGATTTCCCAGCCCTCGACCTCCACCGAGGCCGAATCGTCGTGGGCCTCGTTGAACCAGCCGTCGGCGTAGGCGATGCGTTCGTCGGTGAGGCATTTGAAGAAGGTGTAGAGGTATTCGTTGTAGCCGCCGATCCGCCACGCCTGGAAGCGGGTGGACAGGAAGATGGTGTTCACCCAGTCGGGTTCCTGATCGCGCAGGACCGTGCGCACGAGTTCGGGGGCGATGCGGAATCCGTAGCGGTAGCGGCCCTCACCTTCGAGAGGTGCGCGGACGGCGCGCTTCGGGAAGTCCAGGACCACGGTTTCCTCGCCGATCACCAGACCGACCGGGTAACCGATTCCGTCGCAGATCAGATCGCTCTGGGCCATGATCGGCTCGAACAACTGCCGCAGCGGTTCGAGGAGGGGCTCGCCTTCGGCCGGAGCCCAGGTCTTCTTCTCCGCCACCAGGACGGGCGCCAGCCGCTGCGCCATCTTCTCGATATAGGCGGCCTTATCGCTCCAGACCGTCGCCGGGTCGTAGGGATGGTTCAGTTCTGCGTCGGCACCGTGGACGTCGACGGTCGAACCGGGCACCATCAGCAGGCCGCGGTCGTGACCGTGCTGCCGCATCTGGTCCAGGAAGACCATCTGGTCGGGGAAGATATTGCCCTCGTCGCCGCAGTCGTCGTTGAGGTAGCGCAGATCGTCGTCCAGGAAAACCGGCGGACCCGCGGACGGCACCACCCAGGTGGCGTCGACCTGTTCGATATAACTGCGGGCCCGGTCCATTCCGCGCTGCCGCTTCTGCTTACCGAAATTGGATTTCGTGCGGGCCGGAATGTCGTAGACCATCGGGTACCAGATGGCGCCCGAGTACTGGAGCAGATGAATATCGATCTTGCCGAACGCGTCGTGCAATACGTCCATATCGACCGGACGCGCATCGTTCATATTGAAACAGGTGGTCTCGCCGTCGGAGACGAGGAGCCCGGAATCGCCGATCGGACCGTCCGCGGGGGCGCGCAGCGCGACGATCATGATGTCGAGTTTCGCGGTGGGATCGCCGCTCCCGGCGCCCATCGCCCCGGTGATCTCGTGCTTCACCGAATCCTCGGTTTCGAAGAATTTGTGGAAGCCGAGTTTCTCCAGCTCACGGCGCAGATCCGGAACCGGGTAGTCGGGCAGCAGAACGGTGGCGTCCTTGTTGACGTATTCGCGTAGATGCGCGGCGTCGAAATGATCTCGGTGCAGATGGGAGACGTAGAGGAAATCGCAGTTGCCGAGTTCCTCCCAGTCGAGCTGGGTGTTGTCCGGGAACGGGAACCAGGAACCGAAGTACGCGGGGTTCATCCAGGGATCGCAAAGGATGGAACCGGCCGCGGTCCGGATATGGAATCCCGCGTGTCCGACGCTGGTGATCTGCACGAGCTCACTCCTCCTGACCGTTCAAGGCCTCCAGGGTAGTGGGTCAGGACGAAATTTCCCCGATGCAGTAGCCGTCGTCACCCTGGTCGAGGAGGAATGTCCGATTCTGCGTGACCCCCGACACATTCGTGACCGGCACCGATACCGACATATATCCGGGCGTCAACTGCTGTGAACTGATCTGCTGATCGGCGAATCCGGTGATTCCGCCGAGCGCGTCGGGATCGGTTGCGAGCGGCGGGACCACCGGCGCGCCGGTGGCCTGGGGGTCCCACTCGACCGGGTCGGTCGCGCAGACCAGCGGGTATTCCTCTTCGCGGTCGGCGGGGTCGAGGGGTTGCCCGACGGACCGCGCGAGGTATCGGCGCACGGTGTGCCGGGCGTCGGCGGCGTCGAAGACCGGTTCTGTATAGGCGGGTGACACCCGCCCGCAGGCATATCCGGACGCGACCCGGCTCTCGTCGACGGTGACGGTGGTCACTCCGTCGGTCCAGGTGAGGGTTCCGTCGATCGCGGTACCCGGCTGGGCCAGCGCGGTGAGTACCGCGCCGGTGTCGGCGTACATGGTCTGCACGGTGAGGGGCGGCAGCGACCAGCAACGCTGCTGCAGGGTCGCGATATCGCCGGTGCGCAGGTCGGCGGCGAATCGCCGCAGCGCGGGCGTGGCCTGATCCACGCCCGGGACCGCGCCGACGAGAGGGGCGTCCGCGGGGACCGGCGGCAATTCCGGGACCGCCGGCGGCCGGGGGCCCGCGGGCGGCTCCGGCTGCGTCGCCTCCGTCGTTTCGGCGGCGGATGCCTGCCCGGAGCCCTGATCGTCACCCGGGATCCCCTGGACCGAATCACATCCGGTGCTCAGCAGGACTCCGGCCGCGGCCAGACCGGCGGCCAGCGAGCGCGCTCGGTGATACCGCCGGCCGGCGACCGGCGCGGCGACCGCGCCCTCGGTGGCGATCCCCTCGGTGGCGATCTCGGGGACCTCGCGTACCCGTTGCGACACGGCGGCACTGCCGGTTCGACGCGACGGTACGGGGCGGGCGCGTTCCACTTCGACGATCACCTTTCCTGCGATACACCTCGGCTCGTCCGGCTCCGCGCGGATCCGGGCAACCCGGACAGGGATCGGCGCGGCGGGCCGGACGCTGCCGGTCATCATGGCAGCGACTACGCTAGCGGACTTGTGGAACCCGTCTACCGGACGATCATCGGGCTGGCCCGGACCGTCTTCTTCCTCGAGGGCCTGAAATTCACCGTCACCGGCGACGAGAACATTCCCGCCCGGGGCGGTGCGGTTCTCGCGGTCAATCACACCGGGTACATGGACTTCACCTACGCGGGGCTGCCGGTGCGCACTCCCAAGCGCTATATCCGGTTCATGGCCAAGCACGAGGTCTTCGACAACAAGGTCTCCGGGCCGATCATGCGGGCACTGAAACATATTCCGGTCGACCGCACCGCCGGCGCGGACTCCTATAAATCCGCGGTGGAGTACCTGCGCGACGGCGAACTCGTGGGGGTCTATCCCGAGGCCACCATCAGCCGCAGCTTCGAGATCAAGGATCTGAAGTCCGGGGCGGCGCGGATGGCGATCGAGGCCGGGGTGCCGATCATCCCGATCGTCATCTGGGGTGCGCAGCGCGTCTGGACCAAGGGTCATCCGAAGCGGCTGGGCCGTACCAACACACCGATCTCCATCGCCGTCGGCGAACCGATCCCGCCCTCCGAGCCGGCGGCCGAGCTCACCGCCGAACTCAAGGTCACCATGCAGAAACTGCTGAGCGGGCTGCAGGAGAACTACGTCCACGAGCCCGGCGCCTACTGGGTCCCGGCCCGGCTGGGCGGCGGCGCGCCCACGCTCGAAGAGGCCAACGCCCTGGACGCCGCCGAGGCCGAGGAACGCGCGGCCCGCAAACGCGCCGACGGGGACGACTCCGGCGCGTAACATCGGTTGCGCCGAACGTGGGTGGCGGCCGCGGGCGCGCGTAACCGCGGGTAGTGATCAGGAGCAGACGATGGCACGGGAGCCGGTTTTCGATGTTCTCGCCGGGCTCGTGCATACGGTCAACTTCGCGCAGGGGCTGCGGATCGATATCCGGGGACAGGAACACATCCCGCGTACCGGCGGCGCCGTCCTGGCGGTGAACCATACGGCCTATTTGGATTTCATGCAGGTGGGGGTCGTCGGACGCCGTTCCGGGCGCAATGTGCGGTACATGATGAAGGCCGAACTCGAACACGGCATCGTCGGTTTCCTGATGAAGCACTGCAAGGCGATCGGCGTGGACCGGTCGGCCGGGGCGGAATCCTACGGCCGGGCGGTGACGTCGCTGCGCGACGGCGAACTGGTCGTGGTCTATCCGGAAGCCACGATCAGCCGCAGCTTCGAACTGAAGGAATTCAAATCGGGCGCGGCGCGGATGGCGCTGGAATCGGATACGCCGATCGTGCCGATCGTCATCTGGGGCGCGCAGCGGATCTGGACCAAGGGGTTCCCGAAACAGCTGGGCCGCCACGGTTTCCCGATCCATATCCGGATCGGCGAACCGCTGGAAGCGGCCGGCTCGACGACCGAACTGACCGGGACCCTGCGCACCCGGATGAGTGAGCTGCTGGACGCGGCCCAGCAGGGCTATCCGATGCCGGCCGGTGCGCCGTGGGTTCCGGCCCGGCTGGGCGGCGGCGCGCCCACACTCGACAGGGCGGCGGTGCTGGAGGCCGAGGAGTACGCCCGGCGCCGGGCGAACCGGCCTTAGCGCGCGAGTTCCGCCATCCGGCGGGAGCCCACTTTCGTATACCCCCCGCCGGTTCTCCGTCACGGTGCGCCCGGCGATCCCCCGGCGTCGCCGGAGGCGAATCCGGACCGGCGTTTTCACGCGGTCATCGCCCACCTTCTCGAAGATTTCCACCCCTCCACGAGCACGGTTGACAAAATACCCTAGGGGGGTATCGTAACCGGCATACGGCGGCGGAGACCGCCGCCGATCGATGGATGGAGCACCCGATGAGAACGTCGACGAAGTTCGCGGGATTCGCGCTCGGACTTGTCGCGCTGTTCGGCGTCGCGCTGGGAGTGGGCACCCTGGTCGATACGCCCGGCGCCGAGCCGGATGAGCACAGCACGGCCACCGACGAGCCGGATACATCCGCTCCCGGCGGCCTGACCGACAGCGCGGGCGGATACACCCTGGTACTGGACGAACCGCTCACCACCGCGGGCCGCGACCGCACCCTGCGCTTCCGGATCGAGGACAGCGCGGGCCGCCCGGTCACGCGATACACCCCCGAACACGAGAAGGACCTGCACCTGATCGTGGTGCGCCGCGACACCGCGGCCTACCGGCACCTGCACCCCACCCTGGGCGCCGACGGAACCTGGAGCACACCGGTCGATCTCACCGGCGCGGGCGACTACCGCGTCTTCGCCGACTTCGTCACCGCCGACGGCGCGCCCTTCACCCTCGGCACCGACCTGCGGGTCGCCGGGAACTACGCGCCCCGGCCGCTCCCCGCGCCCGCCACCACCGCGACCACCGGCGACTACACCGTGGAACTGACCGGAGGCCCGGCGCCCGGCGCGCACACCGAGTCCACCTTCACCGTCACCCGCGGCGGGAAGCCGGTCACCGATCTGCAGCCCTACCTGGGCGCCTACGGTCATCTCGTGGCCCTGCGGACCGCCGACCTCGGCTACCTGCACGTCCATCCCGCAGGCCACCCGGGTGACGGAACCACGCCCGCCGGACCGGGCGTAACCTTCGCGGTGACGGCACCCGGTACGGGCGACTACCGGCTGTTCTTCGAATTCCGCCACGACGGAGCGGTACGCCGGGCCGAGTTCACGGTTCCCGTAACCGCCACCGCAACACCCGGCGACCCGCACGACGCGGAAACCTCGCCGGCCCCCACCGACAACGGCCACGGCCACTGATACCGGCCACGGAGCACAGACGATGACCACCCAGGCACACGAAACCACCCCGGCGACCGCCGCGACGCCGACCGAACAGGTCGAACTGGTGATCGGCGGTATGACCTGCGCCTCCTGCGCCAACCGCATCGAGAAGAAGCTCAACCGCCTCGACGGTGTCACCGCGACCGTCAACTACGCCACCGAGAAGGCCCGGGTGCACTACCCGGCCGATCTGGCTCCCGAGGATCTGGTGGCCGTGGTCGAGGCCACCGGTTACACCGCGGCCCTCCCGGAACCGCCCGCGGCCGAACCGGAGGCGGCCGAACCGGCCGATCCCACCGGCGCGCTGCGCACCCGGCTGCTGATCTCGCTGGTGCTGACCGTGCCGGTGATCGCGATGGCGATGATCCCGGCGCTGCAGTTCACCAACTGGCAGTGGCTCTCGCTCACCCTCGCCGCGCCGGTGGTGGTCTGGGGCGCGTGGCCGTTCCACCGGGCCGCCTGGACCAATCTGCGGCACGCCACCGCGACCATGGACACCCTGGTGTCCCTGGGCACCCTGGCCGCGTTCGGCTGGTCGCTGTACGCCCTGTTCTGGGGCACCGCGGGTACCCCGGGTATGACCCACCCGTTCGAGTTCACCATCGCCCGGATGGACGGTACCGGCAGTATCTATCTGGAGGCCGCCGCCGGAGTCACCACCTTCATCCTGGCCGGGCGCTATTTCGAGGCCAGGTCCAAGCGGCGGGCCGGGGCGGCGCTGCGCGCGCTGCTGGAAATGGGCGCCAAGGAGGTCTCGGTACTGCGCCCCGGCGCCGGCGACGACAGCTGGGCCGAACAGCGGATACCGGTCGGGCAGCTCACCGTCGGCGACCGTTTCGTGGTCCGGCCCGGCGAGAAGATCGCCACCGACGGTGTGGTCGCCGACGGTTCGTCGGCGGTGGATGTGTCCATGCTGACGGGCGAACCGGTACCGGTGGAGGTCGGACCGGGCGATACCGTCACCGGCGCCACCGTGAACGTGGGCGGACGGCTGACCGTTCGCGCGACCCGGGTCGGCGGCGATACCCAGCTCGCGCAGATGGCGCGCATGGTCGAGGACGCGCAGTCCGGGAAGGCACAGGCCCAGCGGCTGGCCGACCGGATCTCCGGGGTGTTCGTGCCGATCGTGATCGCGCTCGCGGTGGCGACACTGGGTTTCTGGCTCGGCACCGGCGGATCGGTGGCGGCGGCATTCACGGCCGCGGTCGCGGTCCTGATCATCGCCTGCCCGTGCGCGCTGGGCCTGGCGACCCCGACCGCCCTGATGGTCGGCACCGGGCGCGGCGCCCAGCTGGGCATCCTCATCAAGGGGCCCGAGGTGCTGGAATCCACCCGGCGCGTGGACACCGTCGTCCTGGACAAGACGGGCACCGTCACCACCGGCCGGATGACGCTGGTGGATGTGATCGCTGCCGACGGCGGTGACACCGATGAGGTGTTGCGGCTGGCCGGATCGCTCGAGGATTCCTCGGAGCACCCGATCGCCGCCGCGATCGCCGCGGGCGCCCGGGAGCGGGTCGGCGAACTCCGGCCGGTGGAGAGTTTCCACAGCACCGCCGGGCTCGGCGTGGAGGGCATCGTCGACGGGCACGCGGTGGTCGTCGGGCGGCCCGGACTGCTCGCGGACTACGCGTTGCACCCGGATACCGAACTGGAACAGGCCATGCACGCGGCCGAGAGCAAGGGCCGGACGGCGGTGGCCGTCGGCTGGGACGGGCAGGTCCGCGGAGTGCTCGTCGTCGCCGACACCGTGAAACCGACCTCGGCCGAAGCGGTGTCCCGGCTGCGCGCCCTCGGGCTCACCCCGATCATGCTGACCGGCGACAACGCCACGGCCGCGAAATCCATCGCCGCCGAGGTCGGGATCGACGAGGTGATCGCGGAGGTGCTGCCGCAGGACAAGGTCGCGGTGATCGAACGCCTGCAGAGCGAGGGCCGGGTCGTCGCGATGGTCGGCGACGGCGTGAACGATGCCGCCGCACTGGCCCGCGCCGATCTGGGACTGGCCATCGGCACCGGCACCGATATCGCCATCGAGGCCGCCGATCTGACCCTGGTCCGCGGCGACCTCACCGCGGCGCCGGACGCCATCCGGCTGGCCCGGCGCACCCTGGGCACCATCAAGGGCAATCTGTTCTGGGCCTTCGGCTACAACGTCGCCATGATCCCGCTGGCGATGGCCGGGCTGCTCAACCCGATGCTGGCGGGCGCCGCGATGGCGTTCTCCTCGGTATTCGTGGTGAGCAACAGCCTGCGCCTGCGCAATTTCCGCCCCACCCGCTGAGCGTGCCGCACGGAGGGTTCACCGGGTTCCCGGTGAACCCTCCGGTGTCGCGGAGCGGGCCGCTATCACCACCGCCACCAGGGTGAGCACGCACCCGACGATCTTCACCGCCGACAATTCCGCACCCGTGGGCAGCATCCAGTCCAGTGCGAGCGACGCCGAGAGTTGCCCGGCGACCGTGCTCAACCCCATCAGCAGCACTCCGACCCAGCGCACCACCAGCACCCCGGCCGCGATGAACACCACCCCGATGACGCCGCCCGGATACAGCCACGGTTCACGCGGGAAGTCGGCGGGCGGTCCCACCGCGACCAGCACCAGCGCCTCGACGATCAGCAGTCCGGCCAGGCCGACCGCGAAGTTGATCACCGTGGCGGCGAACGGACTACCGCTCGTACCGATCCTGCCGTTCCACGCCTGCTGCCAGGCCAAACCGAACCCGGCCACGGCCGGCAGTACCAGCAGCAACGGTGTGGGCACCGTGCCCAGCCAGTCCGAGGTGTTCGAATCCGGACCCGTGCCCCCGGACCCGGCCGCCAGTACCGCGAACACCGCGAGCACCGCACCCGCGATCCGCGCCGGAGTGACCGGGGTGCGGCCACCCGGGCCCACCCCCAACCGGTCGACCAGCAGGCTGCTCAGCAGCTGACCGGACACCGCGGCGACGGTGAACGCGGCGACCCCGATCGCCGCGACCGTCAGCGACTGACTCGCCACGAACATCGCCCCGCACAACCCGCCCAGCAACTGGAACGGCCGCAGTTCGCGCGCCGCCACCGCGCGCCGGACCTCCCGCAGCCCGGCCCGCAGCCGCGAACTCAGCAGCACCGCCACCGCCAGCACGGCGAAACCACTACCGAAACTCACCACCGCCGCGGCGACACCGTCCTGCAACCGGGCTCCCAGCTCCCCGTTGATGCGACCCTGTGTCGCGACCCCGGCCCCGATGAGTAGTCCGAGACCGAGACCCCACTGCCGCCACACCATGATCGGAACCCTACCGACGGCGTGGGCGCTACCGGCCCGGCCGGGACGGCAGCCAGGAGGGGGTCAGCAGGGCGATCGCGATCAGCGCGAGCCCCAGCGCGGCGATCGTCGACGACATCGGCAGCCACAGCGTCAGCAGGGCCACGAATCCGAAAACGGCCAGCGCGACCAGCTCCTCGAGCAGTCCGACCACCGACATGACGGTGGCGCGGGCGGGTCCGGTGATGGCGTCCTGCAACCGCGCCTCGGCGACGATGCCCGCGTTGTAGACGGTGCCGTACGCCGCGGCCAGTGCCGTGAACCCGAGCACGGTGAGCACGTACATCGCCCCCGGACTATGCGCGGCCGCCCCGGCGACCAGCGCGCCCGCACCGAACAGGACACCCGCGCCGCCGAGCGCCCACGCCATCGTCCGCGCGCTCATCGCCTCGGTGCGGCCCGCCAGCAGCGAACCCGCCAGCGACCCCAGTACCGTCACCCCGACCAGTAGCGGTACCACCCCGGTGGCCACGCCCGCCTCCCCGGCGACCAGGGCGAAGTATTCGTCGAACGCGGTGATCCCGTACAGCAGGGCGCCCAGCGCGACCCCGTACCGCACCTTCCGCACCCGGACGGCCTCGGCGACGCCCGTGCGCAGCATTCGCAGATACCGCCGGAAGGTGCCGGAACCATCGGCCGCCGTGGGCTCGGCGGGGGCGGGCCGGGGGCCGGGAGTCAGGACGGCCGGTTCGCCGGGATCGTCCTCGTCGAGTTCGGCCACTTCGGCGGCGGATACGGATCGCGGCGCGGCCGGCAGGCTGCGCGCCAGCACCGTGTGCAGGACCGCGCAGCCCACACTGGCCCAGCCGACCAGCGCGTACCCGCCCCACAGATACAGCGGGGTCGCGGCCAGGATCGCGACCACCGCGCTCAGTTCGCTACCCGAACGGGTGTAGCCGAGCACGCGCGCATACGCGCGGGATTCACCCCGGGCGGTGAGTTCGTCGTAGAGCAGGGCCTCGAAGGTGCCCGACCGCAGCGCTCCGGCCAGCCCCCACAGGATGAACCCCAGGGCGAACCCGGCGTACGACGGAACCGCGGTCCACAGCACGAATCCGGCTGTCATCAGCAGGCCGTTCGCGACCAGCAGGCCGCGACGCGACACCGTATCGGCCCAGGCGCCCGACGGGACCTCGCAGACGAAGGCCGTCGCCGACCAGAGCGCGAGCAGTAACGAGATCTGCCCCGGGCCGAAGCCGTGGTCGGCGAACAGCAGGGCGTAGAGCCCGTAGTACGGGATCAGGTCGCCCGTCGCGGCGAACAACGTCGCGCGCAGTGTCAGCGAGCGCAGTCCGGCCTCCCGATCGGAGCCGGTGGGCCCGGCTCAACGGTGGTAGAAGATCATTCGCACAGCGATCAGCATTCGCGCGGCGAGCGCGCGGGTCAAGCGCTTTTCGGGAGACCGGCGAACCGCTACAGCGGGATCCACCCGTTGTCGTCGGCCGAGGCGTCCAGTTCGCGCCGCTCCGCCGGGCGCAGCTGTCCCCGGTTCATATCGCTGATCAGGTCCGCCACCGGATGCGAATCGCTGTAGTGATAGCCCTGCGCCAGCGCGAAACCCAGCTCGGTCAGCACCGCGGCCTGATGCTCGGTTTCCACGCCCTCGGCGATCACCTGCAGGTCCAGCGATTTGCTGAGCGCCGCGATCACGCCCAGCAACGGCGGCGCCGGTGAATCGGAACGGATCGCCGCCACGAACGACTGATCCACCTTGATGATGTCGCTGGGCAGGGTCGCCAGCCGGCTCAGCGAGGAATAGCCGGTACCGAAATCGTCGATGGCGATCCGGACGCCGCGCTCGCGCAGGGTGTGCAGATTGGCGATGGCCGTATCCGATTCGGCGGCCAGCTCGGTCTCGGTCACCTCCAGGACGAGCTGATCGGCCGGCCACCCGCTGCTCTCGAGGATCCCCGCGACCTTGTCCGCGTAACCGCTCTCCGCCAGTTCCAGACCGCTGACGTTCACATTCAGGGTCAGGTCCAGCGCGGCGAAGGTGTCCTGCAACTGCGCGGCATCGGCGCAGGCCCGGCGCAGTACCAGTTCGTCCAGATCGGCGATGAGGTCGTATTCCTCGGCGACCCGGATCAGTCCCTCGGTGGTCACATCCGGTTGCGCGCTCGAGGACCAGCGCAGCAGCGCCTCCACCCCGACCGCCTTGTCGCCGCCGTCGCCGAGACTCACGATCGGCTGATAGTGCACATCCAGGTTGCCGTTGTCGATCGCCTCGCGCAGTTCCGTGGCCAGCGGGGTCCGGTGCCCGGATTCCAGCACGGTCCGGTTGCGGCCGGACTGCTTGGCCCGGTACAGCCCCACATCGGCACGGCTGACCAGAAGCGACGCCGATTCGCCCGGCTGCCAGGAGGTGACACCGGCCGAACAGCCGGTGCTCACCGCGGCCCGCAGCTGTTCGGTCAGCAGGATGGCGGCCTGTTCGGTGGTTCCGGGCAGCAGCGCCGCGAAGACGTCGCCGCCGTACCGGGCCAGCCGCTGCCCGGGGCCCAGCAGACCGGCCCAGGTATCGGCCACCCGCTGCAGCACCGCGTCTCCCGCCCGGTGCCCGAGATGATCGTTGACCTTCTGGAAGCGATCCAGATCGACCAGTACCAGCGCCAGTGCCTGCCCGGAGCGGTCGGCCTGTTCGATGGCGGTGTTGAGCGCCCGGTCGAAACCGCGCCGGTTCAGCAGACCGGTGAGGGTGTCGATATCGGCCTCCGACGCCATCCGGGTGAGAATTCCGACCACCACCCCCACACCGAAGGTGATCCCGGCCGGGATCACCCCGGACCACCACGGCAGGCCGGCCCGGGTGGGCAGGACCCACAGGCACAACGCCATACAGAGCGCGATATGGGCCGCGGCCTGCGTCCACGCGAAGAACAGCGCCGCGTCACAGGCGACGAAGACGTAGAACGAGGCCAGGGTGATCGCCGCGACGGTATTGGGGAAGGAATGGACGGCGATCGTCACCAGCAGGGTCGCCATCACCACATAGCCGTGATGCAGCCAATGCGGCATCCGCGGACCCCAGCCGAGCAGGCTTATCCCCAGCAACAGCGCGACCGCCGCGGCCGAACCGACCAGCCACCGGTTGCCCTCGTCACCCGGGTAGAGCACCTGGGTGGGCGCGATGGCGGTCACCAGCAGACCCAGGGCCCCACCCATGACATAGAAGGCCCCGGTGGTCCGGGACATGACCATGGCCGTCGCCACACCAGACGCGGCTCGTACCCGCGTCCGGGTATCGCCGCGAGACCCGCTTCCTCGCACGATGAACAGCCTAAACAACGGGATCGCCGATCGCGTGGTCAACCGGCGATATCGAGTACCCCGGACCGTCCGCGGCCAACCGCGTCAGCTCGGCGGCGTCAGCAGATCGGTGCCCACGAACGGCACCAGCGCGGCCGGTACCCGCACCGAACCGTCGGCCTGCTGGTGGTTCTCCAGCAGCGCGACGATCCAGCGTGTCGTGGCGAGGGTGCCGTTCAGGGTGGCGGCGATCTGCGGTTTCCCGTTCTCGTCCCGATAGCGGACCGATAGCCGCCGGGCCTGGAACGTGGTGCAGTTCGAGGTCGAGGTGAGTTCCCGGTACGTGCCCTGGCTCGGGACCCATGCCTCGCAGTCGAATTTCCGCGCCGCCGAGCTGCCGAGGTCGCCGGCGGCCACGTCGATGATCCGATACGGCACCTCGATGGCCGCGAGCATCTCCCGTTCCCAGGACAGCAGCCGCTGATGTTCGGCGTCGGCGTCCTCGGGACGGCAGTAGACGAACATCTCGACCTTGTCGAACTGGTGCACCCGGATGATGCCCCGGGTGTCCTTGCCGTAGCTGCCGGCCTCACGACGGAAACACGACGACCAGCCCGCGTACCGCTTGGGACCCGCCGACAGGTCGAGGATCTCGTCGGAGTGATAGCCCGCCAGCGGCACCTCCGAGGTCCCCACCAGGTACAGATCGTCTTCTTCCAGGTGGTACACCTCGGCCGAGTGCTGACCGAGGAACCCCGTCCCGGCCATGATCTCCGGGCGCACCAGCACCGGCGGGATCATCATGGTGAACCCGTTGGCGACGGCGCGCTGCGCGGCCAGTTGCAGCAGGCCGAGCTGCAGCATCGCGCCGTACCCGGTGAGGAAGTAGAACCGCGACCCCGAGACCTTGGCGCCGCGCTCCATATCCATCAGCCCCAGCGCTTCGCCGAGGTCCAGGTGATCGCGCGGGGTGAAATCGAACTCGGGCACCGCCCCCACCGTTTCCAGCAGGACGAAATCGTCCTCGCCGCCGGCGGGCGCGCCGTCCTGGACGACATTGGAGATCGCGCGGTGCGCGTCCTGCAGTCCGGCCTCGGCGGCGTGCTGGGCGGTTTCGGCCTCCTTGACCTTGACCGACATCTCCTGCGCCTGCGCCAGCAGCGCGGGCCGCTCCTCCTTGCTCGCCTTGCCGACCTGCTTGCCCATGGTCTTGTGCTCGGCCCGCAACCGGTCGGCGGTCGCGATCGCGGACCGGCGCGCGGTATCGGCGGTGAGCAGCGCGTCGACGAGCGCCGGGTCCTCGCCCCGGGCTCGCTGCGAGGCGCGGACCAGCTCGGGGTCATCGCGCAGGAGTCGGAGGTCGATCATGGCTGACCAGCGTAATGGTCGCCGATCCGGAGCCTCAACCGAGTATCGCCCCGACCTCGGTTCGCGCGATTTCCGCCGCGACCCGCCGGGCCGATCGGCCGGGTTCGTGGCACGTTCGGGTCCCGCGCTGCCATGATGGACCGCGATGTCCTCCGAAGATGAGCCCACCAACCGGCGCGGCCCCCGCGGCGACCGATCGTTGCGCTCGCGTGCCGCCCGCCCGGGTCGCGGTCGCAAGACCGATTCCGTGCGACGCGGGCCCGGCGGTCCGGCATCGTCGGATCCGTCCGGCCGCGACCCCGCCGGCCGCCGGCGCGGCCGCCCCGCCGCCGGGCGCGGTTCCGGTTCCGGGTCCGGCCGCGCCAAACGGATCGCCGCGCCGCAACTGCGCTGGAGCCTGCTCGCGGTCGCCGTGGGCGCCGTCGTGGCGGCCTTGCTCACCATGATGCTCAGCGGATTCGACAACGACTCCAACCTGCAGGCGCGCAGTCCGGGCGGCGCGGTGGCCAAAGCGGACAAGGTCTTCGCCTCCGTGGCCACCGGCGACTGCCTGACCTGGACCAAACCCGACCACTCCGATCTGGTCGAACTCGACTGCGCCGACGAGCATCTGTTCGAGGTCACCGATACGATCGATCTGAGCCAGTACCCGTCCGCGGAGTTCGGCCCGGATGCCGTCTGGCCGGATTCGCTGCGGCTCACCGAACTCCGTGAGGAACACTGTGTACCCGCCGCCCAGCGCTATCTCAACGGCCGTTTCGATCCGCGTGGCAAATACGCCGTGGGCCTGATGTATCCGAGCAACGAGGGCTGGACCAACTCCGGCGACCGCATGCTGCGCTGCGGTCTGCAGGTCCCCGGGCTCAGCGGTAGCCCGCTGCCCAAGACCGGCCGGGTCGCCGAGGGTGATCAGTCCAAGGTGTACGAGTCCGGTGTCTGCCTCGGGATCAGCCAGAACCTGCCGACCGATCCGGTCGACTGCACCCAGGAGCACGCGGTCGAGATCGCCTCGACGGTGGATCTTTCCGGCCGGTTTCAGGGCGGACCGCCGACCAAGGCCGACCAGGACCAGTTCCTGGAGGAGGAATGCGGCCGCACCACCAACGACTATCTCGGCGGGCCGCATGTGCTGCGGGACAAAACCCTCACGGTGTTCTTCGACTACATCGACGCGCGCAGCTGGCTCGCGGGTAGCCGTCAGCTCAACTGCATGGTCGGAAAAGGCGCCGATCAGGAAGGTTTCGCACCGCTGGTGGGGCCGGCCCGCGGCCGTCTCACGATCAACGGCCAGGAACCCGTGCCGCCCCCGAATTCCGGGCGGTCCACCCCCGAGCCGCTGCCCGGCGCGGCGCCGCTGCCCCCGCAGCCGGAACCGCGCCCCGTACCGCGGTAACCGGAGCCCGCGCGTATGCCGGTGGTCATGTCCGAGGACCGCTTCGAGGAGTTGGTCGGGGACGCCCTGGATCTGATACCGCCGGAGCTGACCCGCGCCATCGACAACGTGGTCGTGCTGATCGAACCGCGCAACCCGGACGAACCGCATCTCCTCGGTCTCTATCACGGGATAGCCCTGACCGAACGCGACAGCCACTACGGCGGTTCGCTTCCCGACACCGTCACCGTGTACCGCGACGCCCTGCTCGAGGTGTGCGACGACGAGGAACAGGTGGTCGAGGAAGTGCGGATCACCGTGATCCACGAAATCGCACACTATTTCGGGATTGACGAAGACCGGCTGCATCAGCTGGGATGGGGTTAAGCTCTAACCGGTACACGCGGTGGTCCTGCAGGGGAACTCACGGACACCGCGCCGGACCGAGCCGGAAGAAAGTTGTGGATTCGAGGGAACCGCTCGCGGGGGTATCGCGTCCAATGTACTCGTAGGGGGAATTCTCGTGGTTCCGCCCAAGAGCCGCCACAAGAAGGAGTCGAGGACATGATTGGCAACGTCGACGTCACACCCGAGCTCATCCTCGCCGCCGCGGTCGAACTGGATCTGCTCGCCGACCGGCTTTCGGGGGTGGCCGCGGCCACCGTACCCGCGACCTATGTAGCGCCCTCCGGCGCGGACGAGGCCTCGCTGCACGGCGCCATGCATATGAACAAGGGCGCCGCCACCCATCAGACCTCGCTCGCCCAGGCCGTTCTCGAACTGCACCACACCGCCGCGATCCTGCGCACCCAGCTCGCCCAGTACCTGACCCAGGACGCCGCTTCGGCCGGCGTGCTCACGCTCACCGGCGGGGCGTTCGGTTCGATCGCCGCCTAGTCCCGTGGCACCACGGCGATCACGGCTCGACCCGAGCCGCCGGGCCGCATCGGCCGGCCGATCCACCATCTTCAGTTCACAAGGGGAGAAACAAGCATGACCGCAGGTATCACCGGGGTGTTCTGGCTGCCCAGACTCGCCGAGGGCAATTCGATCGCACTCAACGCCGGCTCACACGCCATTCCGATGTCGGCGGCCGCCGGCTCGTGGGCGACTCTCACCGGGGCCTGGGTGGACGCCACCGCCACGGTCGTCCGCGTGATGGCGGAGCTCGGGGTCGGTATGCAGAGCATCAACGGTATCGGCGCTCTGGCCCGGCTGGTCGGATTCACGGGATGGGCCGAACAGCAGGGCACGATGGCCGCGGCGCTCGGCACCAAGGCGGCCTCGCAGGCCACCGCCTACACCGTCGCCTCGATCGCGATGCCGAGCCTGCCGGAGATCATCGCGGTGAATACGGCCCGCGCGGCCGCGCATTCCACCGGCGGCGTGCTGAACGGCTCCTCCGAGATCGCCGAGGCCGCCAAGGCCGCGCTGGACCTGCGGGCCGCGCTCACCATGGAGACCTACGAGGCGGCCGTCACCGCCACCGTGGTCACCCCCGGCGAATTCCTGACCCCGCCGCCGATCGCCAACGGTGCGGGCCGTGCCGATCCGGGCCCGGCCGATCAGGCGATGCAGGAGGCCAACGGCGATCCGGTGAAGATGCTGGCCGCGGCCGGTACCGCGCTGGCGCAGAACCCGGGATTGGCAAGTGCCGCGACCCAGGCCGCGCATGTGGCCGGTTCCGTGGCGAGCACCGGTGTCACCACCGTGGGCAACCTGGGTGCCAACGCCCTCGTCGCGGCGACCACGTCCGCCCCCTCCACGGCGCCGTCCCTGGCGGTGCCCGGCCTGGTGACCGGTGCGGTGGCGGCCACCACCGCCGCGGCCACCCGGACCGGCGGCCTGCCCTCCGGCTCGGCGCTGGGCCTGAACAACGGCGGGCTCAAGGTGCCCGAGGGCTGGGGCGCCCCGGCTGCCAACGCCACCGCGCCCGCCACCGAGAGTGTCGCTGTCACCCGTGGCGAGGCGGCGCCGGTCCGTCCGGCGAGCACCGGCGCCAACAGCGGTCCGCTGATGGGCAATTCCCGCGGCGCGAACGGCGACGAGGATCAGGATCACGATGCGGCCGATTACCTGCGCGGTGACCACTTCGCCGACGGCCGCTTCATCGCCGACGGTGTGATCGGTGGCGGCGAACCTCCCCGACCGGGCAAGTGACCGTGCTCGGTGCGGGGCGGGGGCCGTCGATGCTCGCGGCGGTGGTGTTGTCACTCGACGAAATGCAGTACCTCCTGGAGAAACTGGAGATCGACGAAGTACCCGTCGTGCTGAACGCGATGGGCCGCTACGACAACCAGGTCGACCACGACAAGGCGATGGACGCGGCGGCGCAGCTCCTCCGGGATCGTGACCTGCTCGATGGCGAGCGGGTCCACCCGGAGCTAGAGGACCGGCTGCGCGGCCTGTACCGGCCGCACTGGGTGGTGGCACTGCGCCTGATCGTCGACGGTCAGGTCAGCCGGATGTGTCTGGCGAAGGGCGACGATCTGGTGACCGTCGCCCTCCGGGGTCCGGACTCCTATGTGATCGACGAGGCCGGCGAAGATCTTCCCGGCCCGGTGATCTCGGCGCTCGGCCCGGCGGAACCGCTGGAACTCACCGGGATGAACGCTCCGACCGAGCAGGTGGTGCCGATCTTCGACGATGCGGGCGATACGGCGGCCACCGCCGCCCGGCTCGCGAAGGTCGGCAATCCCGCGCGCGACGCGCAGACGATCGCCTCGGCGATGGCGCATTGCGAATCGCATGCCGAAATAGTCGGTGTCGTCTACGGCGACGCCAGCCGGGATGTCGCGGAAAACCATATCGCCGTATTCGATACGCGCGCGGGCCGATTCATCGCGACCGCCAGTGTCGCCGACGACGGCACCAAATGGTCGTCGTTCAGCAGCGGGACCACGGCTCGGCTACGAATCGCCCTCCAAGATCTGATCAATTCGCTGCCGGAGCGCGCGGATTTCCCGCGCAATCCCTCGCTGGCCTGATACGGGCGCGGCCGGCGATCAGCCCATCGGATCGTCGGCGCCCGATTCGGCCTTCTCGCCGAACGGCGGGGTGAACCGGCCCCACCGCGCGCATTCCCAGCCGCCACCGGGCAACGGGGCCAGCTCGATGGTCTCGGTGTTGTCCAGATGATTGTTGGTGGTGAACGGCGGCGCCACACCGGTGAGGGTCTTGCCCACCAGCCGCATCGCGGCGCCGTGGGTGACCAGCAGGATGTTCCCGGTCCCGCCGTCTTCCAGATATTCGGTGCGCAGCCGCGCGATCTCCGGCAGAAAACGGTCGAGTACATCCTGGCCCGATTCGCCGCCCGGAGTGCGGCCGGTGAGTTGTCCCTCGTGCCAGAGCCGGTACACCGCCTGGAACCGGTCGTGCGCTTCCTGACTGCTCTGCCCGTCCAGCTCACCGAGTTGCACCTCGTGCACGCCGTCGCGTTCGAGTGCGGTGATACCGGTGGCCGCCTCGATATAGCTCGCGGTCTGGCGGGCACGCAGCGCCCGGGAGTGGAACAGTGCCCGCGGCGGCGTGAGCAGGTTCGCGCCGAAGGCCTTGGCCTGGGCCGCGCCCCGCTCGGTGAGCGGCAGACCCGGCAACCTGGTGTCCAGGATCTTGGCGACATTGCCTTCGGTTTCGCCGTGGCGGATCAGGATCAGTTTCGCGGTCACAGGTCGGCCACCCCTTTCCGTAGCTGGGTCAGCCAGAACGCGGCCTCCTCGTCCGACGGCGGCGGGCTGCCGTTCGCCGACGTGGCCGGCCAGGAACCCAGGAAGCGGATGCGCGCGGTGCGGTGCAGGGCCTTCAGCGCCTCCGCCACCGCGGCGTCCTCGATATGGCCGACGCAATCCAGGTAAAAGCGATAGGTGCCCATACCGGTCCGGGTGGGCCGGGATTCGATGCGGGTCAGGTCCACTCCCCGGGTCGCGAATTCGGCGAACGCGCGCATCAGCGATCCGGGGGTGTTCGGCAGCTCTTCGAGCACGATCGAGGTGCGATCGGTTCCGGTCGGCGCCGGGGCCACCCGGGGCCGCGTGACCAGCACGAAGCGGGTCACCGCCTGGTCGTGGTCGGCGACGCCGGAAGCAAGCACCGCGAGCCCCAGCCGCTCCCCCGCCAGCGCGGTGGACACCGCCGCGTCCGCCAGCCCGGCGTGCACATCCTCGGCGGCGGCGGCATTGGAATCGGAGGTGTGGATCCCGATCTCGGGCCAGGTGCGGCCGACCCAGTTCCGGACCTGGGCCAGCGCTACCGGGTAGGCGGCCAGGGTGCGTACCGCGGAAACCTCGGTTCCGGGCCGGGCCAGGATGGTAAAGGTCACTTCCAGTTCGGTTTCGGCGATGATCTGCAACCGGGAGCCGAGAGCCAGCGAATCCAAGGTGGCCGAGATCGAACCCTCCACCGAGCTCTCGATCGGGACCACCGCCGCGGCGACCGCGCCGGCGCGCACCATCTCGAGTGCCGCGGGTTGGCTGGGCGCGGCGATACGCTCGACGGGCCCGTCGAACGACCCGGAGGTCTCGAATTCGGCGAGGGCCATCTCGGTGAAGGTCCCGGACGGACCGAAATAGGCGATACGCGGCACGTCTACGAGACTACTGGTGCACACGCACCGGCCGCTGGCCACTGCGGGGACGAACGATCCAACAGCCGGTGACAACCGCGGGTCGCGTCGCGGCGACCGGTCAGGCGGGCCGGCCGCTACCGTCCAGCGCGGCGCGCAGGGCGCGGCCGAGGGTCTCGGGGTCGGCGCTTTCGATACCCACCAGGATCTCGCGGACGGCGTCCACCGCTGCGCTGGACAGCCCGGTGAGGAAGGTGAGGTCCGGCCGCACGAGCGCCGCGCGGATGTCCTCGCCACACAGGGCGGCCGCGGTCGCGGCGACCAGTGCGAGGGCACGCACGGGGTCGTCGGTGCGGGCCGCGTATCCGCCCGCACCGTGCACGGCACCGGCCAGGAGGTCGGCGATGCGATCGTCGTGGGCGGCGGCGTCGATGATCTCCACATCGGAGAAATGGCCGACGGGCACCACGAGGTCGTCGGCCAGCCCGCGTTCGACCGCCCGCTTCGGGACGATCGGTCCGAGAAGTACCGGCTGGGATTCACCTGCGACCACCCTTCGATCGTAAGCGGGACGCGATACGTCCTGATCCGGGTCCGCCGGCGCGCGGCGAGACGCCCGGCCGAGGCCCCGGTGGGCGTCGGATTCCGATCGCGCGATCCCCTTGCGTCGCATCCGACTTTAACTTAGCTTAGGTTAACCTAATTAAGACCTTGTGAAGTCGGGCACGCCCGCAATGGAGGTACCCATGGCGCCGACCGCCGCCGCCCCGTCCACCGCCGAACGTGTCCGCAGCGCCTGTTCGCATGCCGAGCAGGCCATGCTGGCGCTGCCCGGCGCCGACCCCGCCCCGGTCGCGGTCCACTATCTGCGGCAATGCGGGGATGTCGTGCTCGCGGTCCCGAACGATTGCGCCGCGGTATACGCCGCCGGCTCGCAGATCGCGGGCGCCCCGGCGGTCCTCGAACTCACCGATCACGCGCCGCTGCCGCTGCGCGAGCCGGTGCGGTCGCTGGTCTGGCTGCGCGGCTGGGTCCGCGGCGTCCCGAGCCGCGCCCAGCGCACCCTCGTCAGCGCGGTGGCCGAGGACTTCCCCCATCCCGGCCTGCTGGATATCGGCCATACCACCACCCTGCTGCGCCTGGTGCTCAACTCGGCCGTCGTCGCGGATTCGTCCGGCGCCGAATCCGTCTGTGTGGACGAACTGCGACTGGCCGCCCCCGACCCGTTCTGCTCCATGGAATCGGCCTGGCTGCAGCATCTGGACGCCGACCACGCCGATGTGGTGGCCCAGCTCGCCCGGCATCTTCCCGCGAAGCTGCGGCACGGCCGTATCCACCCGCTGGCCATCGATCGGTACGGCCTCACCCTGCGGATCGAGGGTATCGACGGCGACCACGACTTCCGGTTGCCGTTCGCGACGCCCGCCGAAGATATCGAGGGTCTGGGCCGGGCCGTCCGCACCCTCGCCGGCTGCCCGTTCCTGAACGGATTGCGTCGCGGCTGAACTGCGGCTTCCGGAATCCGTGGACACGCTCGGCCGCGGCCGAGCGGGAGGTTTCGCCTAGATTCGGCGTATGGGTGAGCGCAGCGCGGTCGGTGACCGCACCCGGGAACAGCGGGAGATCCGGCTCGAGATCCTGGTAGTCCTGGGTGTCACATTCGGGCTCAGCGGCCTGAACGCGGCGCTTTCCCTCCTGGAGAGCGCATTGGCGCCCGGCGGTGTCGGGGAACAGACGGTCGCGCTGAACTCCTCGCGCTCGACCCAATCCCTGCTCGACCTGTTGTTCCAGCTCGTCGGCGTGCTGCGACTGGTCGCATGGGCGGGGCTGGGGTTGTATCTGCTGTGGCGCAGCGGTCTCGCCCCGCGGGCGATCGGCCTGGCCCGGGCCAGGTTCCGGCCCGATATCCTGCACGGCCTGGCCTTGGCCGCCGTGATCGGATTACCGGGCCTGGGCCTGTATCTGATCGCCCAGGCGGTGGGCATCAATGTGACCATCGTCCCGGACGCCCTCGACGACCACTGGTGGCGGCTGCCCGCCCTGGTCCTGTCCGCATGCGCCAACTCCGCGGCGGAGGAAATCGTGGTGGTCGCGTATCTGCTCACCCGGCTCCGGGCGCTCGGCTGGTCGGATAATTCGGCGCTGGCCGCCTCGGCGCTGCTGCGCGGTAGCTACCACCTCTATCAGGGCCTCGGCGGTGGGATCGGCAATATCGTCATGGGTGTGGTGTTCGGCCGGTACTGGCAGCGCACCGGGCGGCTGTGGCCGCTGGTGATCGCCCACGCGTTGATCGACGTGGTCGCCTATCTCGGCTACGGGCTCCTACACGGCCGGGTGTCGTGGCTGCCCTGATCGGGTAATCACCCTTGACGAACCCGTAACCCTCCTATACCCGAGCAGGCCCTTTCACCTGCGTCTCGCCCCTGCGAATCGTGACGCTAACGAAACCGGGGCCGATCCATAAGTAGAGTCTGATGATGATGAACGGCGACGACCCTCGGATGCGCCGGGTGCCGCCGCACAGCGGTACACCCGGTCGACCGCCCGCGCGACGCCCGGTCCCGCCACCGCCGCGGGGCGGGGTCCCGCCCTCCGAACAGCCCCAGATGATGCGCCGGAATCCGGCGCCGGGGCAGCGTGGCCGTCCGACCGAACGCTACGAACCACCCCGGGCCTGGTCACAGTCGCCCGATGGCCGCCCCGCACCGCCCGGGCGCCGGCCCGGACCGCCCGGCGGCAAGGGCGCGCCCGGCCCCCACGCCCCCACCCAACGGCCGGTGCCGTACCGGGGCGCCAAGCACGCACCCACCCAGCGGCCCGAACCCTTCCGCGACGACCGCCGCCGCCCGCCGCCACCGGATGGGAACCGGCCCTACGGCGGCCGGGGGGCGCCCCGGCCCCGGCCCCGCCGTAAACGTCATATCGGCCGCTGGCTCCTGGTGATCCTGCTGGTGCTGATATTCGGACTGGTCTACGCCGTGGTGAAACTCGACGGTTCGCTCACCCGGATCGACGCGCTGGGCGGATACGAGGACCGGGTCGGCGGTACCGCCGGCACCAATTGGCTCCTCGTCGGTTCCGACAGCAGGTCCGGGCTCTCCGAGGAACAGACGGCGGGTCTGTCCACCGGCGGCGATGCCGGCGACCCGCGCACCGACACCATCATCCTGGTGCATATCCCGCCGTCCGGCCGCACCACACTGGTGAGCCTGCCGCGCGATTCCTATGTGAGCATCCCCGGCTACGGCCAGGACAAACTCAACGCCGCCTTCGCCTTCGGCGGCGCACCCCTGCTCACCCAGACCGTGGAAACCGCGACCGGCCTGCGTATCGACCACTACGCCGAGATCGGTTTCGCCGGTTTCGCGGGAGTCGTGGACGCCCTGGGCGGAATCGATATGTGCGTCCCCCAGGCCATCAACGATCCGCTGGCCGGCCTCGATATTCCCGCTGGCTGCCAGGAACTGAGCGGACCGCAGGCGCTCGGCTTCGTCCGCACCCGCGCCACCGCCCTGGCCGATATCGACCGGATGAACAACCAGCGGATGTTCCTGTCCGCGCTCCTGGAAAGGGCCACCAGTCCCGCCACCCTCGCCAACCCCTTCGCCCTCTGGCCCATGGCGAGCAATACGGCGAAATCCTTGACCGTCGACTCCGGCGACCACATCTGGGACCTCGCCCGCCTCGCGTGGGCGCTGCGCGGTGACACCCTCGCCACCACCGTCCCCGTCGGCGGATTCGAGGACACCGACAGCGGCAATGTGGTCCTCTGGGCCAAACCCGACGCCGCCGATTTCTTCGAAGCCCTCGCCAACGGCGACCCGGTCCCCGAACAAGTCTCCGCCAACTGACCCGCGCCGCAACCCTGGTCCGGCGATCCGCCGAACCCAACCCGGATGGTCCTCCTGGTGACCGGTCCTCCCCTGAACAGCCCACCACTAGACTTCGAGCCTCACAAGACCCTGAATGGGTTCGGCCCGCGCCTGCTGTCAGCACTCGAAGCGCATGCGGCGCAGCCGCGAGTCTCGAGTGCTGACAGCAGGCGCTCAGAAGGGCCGAACCCCGCGCGGCGAAGCCGCGCCTAGAATTACAGCATGAGCGATAGTGATCTGGCTCAACCGTTCATCGCCCTGCTGCGGGCTCAGGTCCGGCACGGATTGACCGCGTCACAGCAGTATCTGGCTGCCGCCGTGTATTTCGATATTCAGCGGTTACCCCAATTGGCCGGGCACAGCTATCGGCGTTCCGAGGAACACCGCGGGCATGCTCTGCGGATTGTTCAGTATTTGATCGACCGTGAGTTGGAGATCACTATCGGCGGTTTGGGGGAGGTGCGCGAGACATTCGAGTCCCCGCGCGCCGCTGTCGCTTTTCTGCTGGCCAGGGAGCAGACGTCGACCGATCAGATCACCGAGTTGGCGCGGGTCGCGAGGGAGTGGGGAGATTTCCTGGGCGAGCGGTTCGTGAGCTGGCTGCTGGACTGCGAACAGCAGGATGTCGCAGGTATGTCCACTTTGTTGGCCGTTGTGGACAGGTCGGCCGGGGATATGTTCGACGTGGAGGAGTTCGTCGCGCGCGAACTCCGTTCCACCCCCGCACCGGCAGGTGGATCCGTCCCGAAAATGGCGGGTTCCGGGCCGAAGAAATAAGGCAATACTATCCTTAATTGGTTGAGGCAACACTATCCTCATTAAGGCTGCACTTGGATGACAGTGCGTGTTTCCGGCGTTAATGTCAAGGCATGTCCAATCATCCGGAAAGCCCGCGCAGCAAATTCCACGGCCTGCTGCATGACCAGATTCGGCACGAGTTCAACGCCGAGCATCAGTACATCGCCATCGCCGTGTGGTACGACAATGCCGATCTCCCGCAGCTGGCGAAGCGCTTCTACTCGCAGGGGCGCGAGGAGCGCAATCACGCGATGATGATCGTCCAGTACTTCCTGGATCGCGATATCAGCGTCGATATCTCGGGTGTCGACGCGGCGAAGTCGAAGTTCGAGAACGCCCGCGAGCCGATCGCGATGGCGCTCGATCAGGAGAAGACGGTTACCGACCAGATCGTCCAGCTGGCCAGCACCGCCCGCGAGGAGGGCGATTACCTCGGCGAGCAGTTCATGCAGTGGTTCCTGAAGGAGCAGGTGGAAGAGGTGGCAAAGATGACCACCCTGCTCACCGTCGCCGATCGGGCGGGTTCGAACCTGTTCGATCTCGAGGAGTTCATCGCCCGGGAGATGAGCGATGATCCTTCCTACGCCTCGGGCGCGCCGTCCGTGGCCGGCGGTCATATCTGATTTTCGGCTGACGACCCGTCTCGCGTCGGCGCCGGTGCGGAATGCGCACGGGGGGCAGCCGACGGGGGGGCTCCGGGTCGCGCCCGGGTGATGATTGATGGGAGCATCGGCCGTCCCGGCCTACTGCGCCGAGGTCGGGCGGCCGATGCTCCGGTACGTCAGCCGGCGCCGGGTCGTTGTGTCGGCTGACGTGGTGTCGCCGGGGGGTTCCAGAAACGGCGACCTCTGAAACCTAGCCGAGATCGGCCTCAGAAAGAAGAGTTTTTCGGAAAATCCTCCGATTTATTCAGCGAAGCGTGACCTGCCGTGACCGCAGACCGTCCCGGGAGCGCCGCTGATCGGAGGTCAGGGGGGAATCCACCGCCAGCGCATCGGCCAGGCGAGCACCGAATTCCGTTGCGGGCGTGTTCCATTCGCTGGCATGCCGCTCCGGGTCCAGGTCGAAGACCGGAACCAGCAGCCCGTGGGTCCGGAACGACCCCGCGAAGCGCGAGCCCTCGCCCAGATGCAGACCGCCCGCGGCGTGCAATCGGGCCAGCGCCAGCATCAGATCGTCTTCGGCCTCCGGCCGCACCCACCGCAGATGCGCCTTGTCGCCCGCGTCGACCCACCAGGGGGCGCCGATCTCCGCCGAACCCAGATCCAGCCGGTCCGAGGGCATGATCGCGTCTTTGGCCTGCTCGATGGTCGCCGCGACCTGCGGATCGGGTTGTACCCCTTCGGGAACCCACCAGTCGAAGTCCTGATGCACCGTCAGCGCCAGTGGCGCATCCGCCACGATGACGTCCGAGAGCGCCGGACCACCGGGTGCGGCGTGCGCGACGGCCAGCGATTCGCCCGGTTCGGCCGATTGGGTCCACAGGATCGAGGCCGCCAGATCGGCGCCCGGATCCGCGCTCGGTGTCTGGACCTGGACTCCGATATATCCGGTCGGCCGGTCTCCGGCACGCACCAGCGCCGAAACCGCACCCGGCAGAACGGTGGCCAGGGTGACCGCGCGCTCGGCGGCGATATGGTCCGCGAGCGTCAATTCGGCGGTGGCCGAGGGGACGAACTCGCGCAGTGCCACCAGATCGCATTCGGCGGCCAACCCCTGGAAGGGCCGGGTCACGGCCTGTTCGGCCTCCTGCAACGCCGCCCGCCGTTCGGCCAGGCGCTGGGCCCGGTTGCCGCCGGGCTTCGGACTATTGCGTTTGCTCTTACCCACGGCTGGTCAAGTTACACGCCGGAGCCGTCCGGCCAGCGCACGCCACACATTTCGGCTGTTCACGCGTGCACGTCAGCCGTTGGCCAGCACAGCTTTGGCCCGGCCGGGATGGTTGGTGGCCACCCAGCTCACGCCCAGATCGGCGCACAACTGCATATCGTCGGGTTCGTCGACGGTCCAGCAGTAGGTGGCCCGGCCGGCGGCAGCGGCCTTGTCCACCAGATCGGGATGATCCCGAAGGGTTTTCACGGAAGGCCCCACCGCGGTCGCGCCGACAGTGGTGGCCGCGCTGCCGCCGAGGTAGCGCGATGACTCGCCGAGCAGGACCGTCGGCAGCAGCGGCGCCGCGCGACGGATCCGCCAGACCGCGGTGGCGGCGAACGACATCACCACCGCCCGGGAATGCGCGGCCGAGGCCGGTGTCGCGATTCCGAACCGCTGCAGTTCGGCGAGCACCTTGTTCTCCACCAGCGACCCGTATCGCACCGGATGTTTGGTCTCGATGAACAATTTGGTGGGACGACTGCGCCAGTCCAGCACCAGACCGATCAATTCGCTGAGCGTCAGTACGCCGGCCGGATTTCCGTCCCCGAAGTCCAGATCCTTCAGTTCGGCCAGGGTGAGTTCGCTGACCAGGCCGCTACCGCTCGACGTCCGGTCCACCGTGCGGTCGTGCACGCAGACCAGATGACCGTCGCGGGTGAGCCGGACATCGCATTCCACCCCGTCCGCGCCCTCTTCCAGGGCGAGCTCGTAGGCCGCCAGGGTGTGCTCCGGGCGGGCCGCCGAGGCGCCCCGGTGGGCGACCACGAACGGTGCGCGACCGCCCTGGACCGATTCGCCACTGCCCTCGCTCACTTGGCCGCAACCTCCTGTGGTGCCTCGAGGGCGCCGTCCCGGGAATCGTCGGTCCCGGCGTCCGCCGCCGTGCCCACCGTAGCGCCAGGCCCCGGATGTACCGGTTCGATGAGCGGTTCGACCGGATCGACGGCGATCACCCAGCGCCGGGCAAGCCGATCGGCGCCGCGCAGATCACGGCCCTCGATCGTGCGCATGACCCACAGGGTCAGCACCGCGACCCCGGCGGCCAGGGCGTCGGTCGCCGCGGTGAACAGGACCCCGTCCGCTTCGGCCTGCAGCGAATCCGCACCGCGCCAGAACAGGGCCGCCACCGCGACCAGCCCGCCGAACACCCAGACCGCCCACCAGATGCGTACGGCCCGCAACGGACGGGGGTCGGTGCGACCGGCGACCGCTTCGGTCAGGAATACCCCGGGAAAGACGAGATTCACCACCGGAACGAGGCAGCCGAGGGCGAGCATGCGCGGGGATCTGGGGTCCGTGCGCCCCTGGGCGGCGAAGAGCACCCGGCGCACCTCGATCAGCCAGCCGAGCGCGGCCACGGCCGAAACGAGCGCCATGATCAGCGCGAACAGCGCGGAGGTGTTCACCAGCGCATCGGAGAACCACAGCAGGGGCGGTTCGATCAGATGGGTGCGGTTGCGCAGGAGCAGCAGGTACCGGCCCAGTTCGGCCACCGCGGCGACCCCGAACAGCAGCGCGGTGGCGTACAGGGCGGTGTAGGCCCAGCGGGTCAGGGTGGTGAGGGGGCGTGGTTTCTCCCGGTCCGCGTCGGCGACGGGGCGGTCGTAGAGCCCCCAGCGGGGGATCTCGGCGTACCGGGGCGTTCCGGTATCGCGTCCGGCGACCGTGGAGTGGCCGGGCCGGGCGGGACGCCCGGGACGCCGCGCGATCCAGCGATAGTTACGCCGCTCCGGCGGGGCGTCTATCGGCCCCGGAGAGAGCAGGACGCCGCGGCAGCGCGGGCACCAGTGCATCGGAGACCCCTGCACTGCCCAGCGTGTACCGCAGCGGGCACAAGGCTGCACCACCGTACTCACCGCGCACCTCGCTCTTCGTCAGTAGATCTTCGCGGGCTCGTCACCCTCGCCGGTCAGCGGACGACCGGTCTGCTGCCAGGCCACCATCCCGCCCACCACGTTCACCGCTTCGTACCCCACCGCCATGAGGTATTTCACGGCCTCGAGCGATCGGCCGCCCTGACGGCACACCACATACAATTCGGCATCGGGATCCAGTTCGCCGTAGCGGGCCGGAACATCGGACAGCGGAATGTGCACGGCACCGGGCGCATGGCCGAGCTGCCATTCGTCGTCCTCACGCACATCGAGCAGGACGGCTGCCGCCGCTTCCCCGGGCGGACGGTCGAATTCTGCCGGTACGGACTCGACCGGTACCGACGGGACTCCGAAGCTCACTCCTCAGATCCTGCCACAACCCCCCGGACCCCTGCCCGGCTCCGGTGGGAGCGGGGACGCCTACGGCCTACACACCGGTCCCGAGGACGACTCGCACCGACACGCCGGACACGGCCGGAGGTTCGCTGGATGGATGCCGAAGCGCAATGCGCAACCCGGGCACCGGCGGATCATCGGCCGGATTCATAACCCATACACATAACTCACAACCAGAGTCTCTGATATCAGCTATCATTCAGCGCACCATTATGCCAGCTACCCTGCGATATGCGGGATGACCTGCGGCAACGGTGGACTCGAACGGCCGATCCGGTACTCCCCTCCAACAATCCCGGAGCGACCGCTCGGCCACCGGCTCGGGCCACGCCCCGTTGCGTGACCCGATAACCAATTGGACGCCGGGCACCCGCATTCGGTTCCATCGAGATTCCAAAACGGCAAAATCCCGAGATCCAGGCATTGACCTCGGTAATCTGGCGCCATGACATCCACCAGGGGGTTACTCGACGGATTGGACGTGGCCGGACTCGACACAGCACTGTCGGAGGCCGGATGCCTCGGACTGGAAGTGGATTCCGAGGGCAAACGCCTGGAACTCGAACTAGAGATACTCAGCCTGCCGGAGCAAATGCCGGGCATCGCGGTGGACGGATCGGCCACGTCCACCCAGCCGACCCGGGTACGGCTGGTATTCCACGGCATCACAAGAATTGCCGCTTCGTTGCGGATGCAACGATGGGACGATCTGGAACCGCGTATCCTGCCGCTGGAGCTGTCCGGGCTCGGCGCCGCGGTGTTCAGCTTCGGCGGCAGCCGGTTGCACGGCTGGGAATTCATCGACCTCGACGACAGCGGCTGGGCGCTGTGGAGCGAACTGCTCAGTTTCGACACCACCATCGACACCCGGATCGCCCGGCATGTCCTCGAGTTCTCCCAGGAAGAGGGCATCGACCCACGGGAACTCGATATCCGGGTCTGGTTCGACACGGTCACCGCGCACCGCTCGGACGGCACCGCGATACCGCTGCCGGAACTGGTGTCCGGCTCGGAACGCTGGTGGGCCGCCCACGACAAGGGTGACCCGCGTGCCACCCATCCCGGGATCGCACCCCCGCTGTGATCCGGGACCCCGGAAACGTGTCCGGCCGGCCCGCGTCCGACCGCCCACCGGGCCGGCGGACGCGGGCCGTGCCGGCCCGGTGTGAATTCCGTCCCCGCACCCGGTAGCGCGCGCTCTGATTCTTTTCGATCCCTTTCGGGCGACCCGCAGCATGCATCGAACAAGACGGGGTAAGCACCTGTGGGTTCGATCGGAAATGGTCCGGTTCGCTCCGATGTGGAATGGTGGGGTGTCGGGGCGAGTTGGACCGATCGGGTGTACGAATGGTCGGGAGCATCCCGCACAGGGAGCACTCGACCCGACAAGGAAGGGACATCGTGGCTGAGTACACGCTGCCAGATCTGGATTACGACTACGCCGCCCTGGAGCCGCATATCTCCGGGCAGATCAACGAAATTCACCACTCGAAGCATCACGCCGCCTACGTGGCCGGCGTGAACACCGCACTGGAGAAGCTCGAAGCCGCGCGCGAAGCCGGTGATCACGGCGCAATCTTCTTGAACGAGAAGAACCTCGCTTTCCACCTCGGCGGTCATGTCAACCACTCCATCTGGTGGAAGAACCTCTCCCCCAACGGCGGCGACAAGCCGGTCGGCGATCTGGCCGCGGCCATCGACGACCAGTTCGGCTCCTTCGACAAGTTCCGCGCGCAGTTCACCGCGGCGGCCAACGGTCTGCAGGGCTCGGGCTGGGCGGTCCTCGGCTACGACACTCTCGGCCAGAAGCTGCTCACCTTCCAGCTCTACGATCAGCAGGCCAACGTGCCGCTGGGCATCATCCCGCTGCTGCAGGTCGATATGTGGGAGCACGCGTTCTACCTGCAGTACAAGAACGTGAAGGCCGACTACGTGAAGGCTTTCTGGAACGTGGTCAACTGGGCCGACGTCCAGGAGCGTTTCACCAAGGCCACCAGCCAGGCCAAGGGCCTCATCTTCGGCTGATCGCCCCCACGGGCGCTACGCGACCGGAACCCGCGGACCCGCTGTCCGCGGGTTTTTCCGCGTCCACCCCCCGATCTGGCACTCTCTGGTACTTGTGTGCCAGACCACTTCTGCGCGATCCTCGTCTTTCACAGTGTTCGAGGACGGGCAGGGCCGCCCCCGGTATCCGTACGGGAGGCATTATGCGCAGCAACGCACCGATCGGGGTCACGCCGTTCCACGCCGCCGGCACGCTGCGCGGATTCGTCATCTCGGGCCGCTGGCCGGATACCACCAAGGAATGGTCACAACTGCTGGTCCTGGCCGTGCGGGTCGCCTCGATGCCGGGCCTGCTGTCCACCTCGACGATCTTCGGGGTGCGCGAGGAACTGCCCGACGACCCGGCACCGGATACGGTCGGCCTGGTGATCTCCGAAGGCCCGGTCCTCGGCGAGGACGGCGTCCAGCCGGGGCGGTTCGCCGAACATATCCCTCCGGCCCTGTTCATGCTGCATCCACCGGCGGAAACCAACCCCTCGCTGCCCGAATGCAGCGGCGCCGCCTCCGGCTGCGTCCTGCTCCCGGGGATCCCCCATCTGGGCCTCGAGCATCGCGCGGCCTGGGCCGAGGCGGAAGCCGACGGCACCGTGACCTCGCTGGTGAGCCGGGTCGGGCTGGATCCGATCAGCGACCCCGATACGGCCGTTCTCGCCATGCTCCTGACCGCGGCCTGACCGGCACGACTTCACGCACGTCCACGCCGAATCGAGCCGTGACCTGCGCGGAAGTCCGTTTGCCACAAGGATGCCGGTACGAAATTCCGGGTCCCCTGACAGCGGATTTCAGGCTACCCTAAATCTTCTGGACGCACCGCCAAACATATTGTCGCGGTGGGTATTTGGAATCGTAGTCGTTGCCTCGCCTCGAGTGATGCGGTATGGTTGCCGACAGCGAAGGGGAGTAGCCCCCAATCACGCGATCGACATACTGACCCACCGCCTGCCGGTGGGTCCGGGCGCGTGAACCGGACACCCCGGTGGGCGAGACCTTCGGCGGACAGCAGTGATGTTGTCGGCCGGAGACGACCCCGAATCCGGCCGGCGAACCGGATTATCGGGAGCCCTCGGATGATCGCCACCATCGGACTCGCCATCGGCATCGTTTTTCTCGCCGAACTGGGTGACAAGTCCCAGCTCATGGCCTTGACGTTCGCCCTGCGCTACCGCTGGTGGGTCGTGCTCGGCGGTATCGCCGTCGCCACGGCCTCGGTCCATGTGATCTCCGTGGCGATCGGTCACTTCCTGGGCGCCGCCCTGCCCACCACAGCGATCGCGGTGGTGGCGGCACTGACCTTCCTCGCGGTCGGAGTGTGGACGCTGCGGGAACTCGTCACCGGCGGTCCCGATGACGAGGAACCGGCGTCCCGGCTGGTCACGGCCGCGCCGTTCTTCGTCGTTCTGTCCGCATTCCTGCTGGCCGAACTCGGCGACCGCACCATGTTCGCCACCGCGGCGCTGGCCACCGACAACAACTGGGCGGCGGTCTGGCTCGGATCCACCATCGGCATGGTGGCCGCGGACGCGCTCGCCATCGCCCTCGGCATCCTGGTGGGCAAACATCTGCCCGAACGCGCCATCGGATTCGGATCCGGGCTGCTCTTCCTCTTCATCGGCGCGCTGACCGGTCTCACCACCGCGGCGCCCACCCTCGGGATCCCGGTGGCGATCGGCCTCGCCCTGCTCGTGCCGGCGGCCGCCGGCGGCGTCCTCTGGCTGCTGACCAGCCGTTCTCTTATCCGGAACCCGTCTGCGACCGAGGCCGGACCGGCCGGAATCGAGGAGGCGCGGTCGGAGGATCCGCGGTAAGCATCGATCCCCGGGAAGCGCAAGGGGACCGTCCACGAACCTCGGGCACCCACGGGTTAGGGTGCAATTGACGTCAGGCCAACTGGCCAGTCACGAACGAGAGGACCATCGTGGAGATTTCGGGTTCCGCCGCCATCGTCACCGGGGGCGCGTCCGGTCTGGGCGCCGCCACCGCCAAGCGTTTCGCCGATCTGGGCGCCACCGTCTTCGGGCTCGACGTACCGCAGTCGATCGAGCGCGCCGGCGATAACGTGCCCGACGGGGTCACCCTGCTCGCCGCCGATGTCACCAGCCACGAAGAGGTCGAAGCGGCCGTCGCCAAGGTTGTCGAATCGGGCACTCCGCTGCGGATCGTCGTCAACTGCGCCGGTGTCGGCTGGGCCGGGCGCATCCTGTCCAAGAACGGCCCGCACGATCTCGAGCTGTTCCGCACCGTCATCACCGTCAACCTGCTGGGCACCTTCAACGTGATGCGCCTGGCCGCCGACGCCATCGCCAAGACCGACGCCGTGGACGAGGCCGGTCAGCGCGGTGTGGTCATCAACACCGCCTCGGTCGCCGCGTTCGAGGGCCAGATCGGCCAGATCGCCTACTCCGCCTCCAAGGGCGGCGTGCACGGTATGACCGTCCCGGCCGCGCGTGACCTCGCGCAGTTCGGCATCCGGGTCAACACCATCGCCCCCGGGATCATCGACACCCCGATGCTGGCCGGTGTCACCGAGGAGTACCGCCAGGGCCTGGAGGCCGGTGTGCCGTTCCCGTCGCGCCTGGGCCGCCCGGACGAGTACGCGCAGCTCTCGCAGTACATCGTCGAGCACGACTACCTCAACGGCGAGACCATCCGCATGGACGGCGCGCTGCGTATGGCGCCGCGGTAGTTCCGTCGATACGACGCCCGCCGGACCGGTACGTACCCGGTCCGGCGGGCGTTCTTCGTATCCACGGCGGTACAGGGCCTCGGCTCAGCCGGCGCTGCCCGTTCCCAGGCCACTGCGCCAGGCGTCGCATACGGCACGATCGGCCGACGGACGGTCGCCGCCTTCGAGACGGCATCCCTGGCCGGTATATCCCTCCCGGTCGAAACCGAAGCGATCGAAACCGAAAGCGTTGTATCCCGAACGGTCGAAACCGCTACGGTCGCGGCCCGAACGGTCGAAACCGAAGCGGTCGTAGCCGAAGCGGTCGTAACCGGCGCGGTCGTAACCGGAGTTGTCGTAGGGGCCGATGTCGGGAGGGACCACTGGCACGGTAGGTGCTGCCGGCGGCGGAGCGGCAGGCGTCGTGACGGGCGGTGCGGGGTCGGGTTCGCCGAACGCGGGTGCCGCGGCAACCGTGGACCCCAGCATCAGCGCCCCCAGCAATGCGATCCGGAGTGACGCGCTGCCGGCGCGGCGGCGCACAACAGAAGCTGTCGGCATTGTCGATCTCCTATCCGGAAGGCTCGATATGCCTTCCGGATGCTCAATCGACACGGTCCGTGAATTGCTTACACTTCGCAGGTAAAGAAACTTTTACCCGGCGAATTTCGGGACCGGCTCGGAACAGCTGCCGCACAGAACGTTTCGAGCAACAGATCCGGAGGTCGCGGGACCGGCCGACCGATGCGGTCGGCCGGTCCCGATTCCAGAAACCGCCGCGCTGCGCGGACGGCAGTTTCACCGGAGAAACCCTCGCGGCGCCTCAGAGCGTGCGGGTCAGCCGGTCGGCGAGGATCTGGGCGAACTTCGCCGGATCCTTCAGCTCGCCGCCCTCGGCGAGAACCGCGGTGCCGTAGAGGAGTTCGGCCGTTTCGGCGAGTTCGGGCACCTTGCCCTCGTCGGCGTCCTGCTTACGGGAGTCGTAGGCGTCGCGCAGGCCGGTGACCAGCGGATGGGTGGGGTTGAGTTCCAGGATCCGCTTGAACTGCGGCAGCTCCTGGCCCGAGGCCCGGTACATCCGTTCCAGCATGGGGGTCATATCGAAGACATCACCCACCAGGCAGACCGGTGAACTGGTCAGCCGCGAGGTCAGGCGGACCTCCTTGACGCTGTCCTCCAGGGTTTTACCCAGCCAGGTCAGGACCTCGGAGAAGTCCTTGTCCTGCTGTTCGCGCAGGGCCTCGGATTCCTTCTTCTCCTCCTCGGTCTCCAGGTCGACCTCGCCCTTGGCGATCGACTGGAACGTCTTGCCGTCGAACTGCGGGACCGAGCCCACCCACATCTCGTCGACGGGGTCGGTGAGGATCAGCACCTCGCGGTCCTTGGCGCGGAATGCCTCCAGATGCGGCGACTTCTCCACCTGCTCGCGGGATTCCCCGGTCATGTAGTAGATCGCGTCCTGCCCCTCGGGCATGCGCTCCACGTACTGCGCCAGCGTGGTCGCCTCCGTGTCGGAATGCGTGGACGCGAACGACGACACCTCGAGAATGGTCTCCTGGTTGTCGTAATCGGAGACCAGGCCCTCCTTGAGCACCCGCCCGAACTCCTGCCAGAAGGTGCGGTACTTCGCCTGGTCGTCGGCGCCCTGCAGCTCCTTGACGGTGCTCAGCACCTTCTTGACCAGCCGCTTGCGGATCATCTGGATCTGGCGGTCCTGCTGCAGGATCTCTCGCGATACGTTCAGCGACAGATCCTGCGCGTCCACGACACCCTTGACGAACCGCAGGTACTCCGGCATCAGCTCTTCGCAGTTGTCCATGATGAACACGCGCTTCACGTAGAGCTGCACACCGCGCTTGTGCTCGCGGGTGAACAGGTCGAACGGCGCCTGCGAGGGCAGGAACAGCAGCGCCTGGTATTCGAATGTGCCCTCGGCCTTGAGCGCGATGGTCTCGAGCGGCTCGTCCCAGGCATGGCTGACATGCTTGTAGAACTCGTGGTACTCCTCCTCGGAGACCTCCCCGCGCGGGCGGGTCCACAGGGCCTTCATCGAGTTGAGCGTCTGCTCCTCGACGACGGTCTTCTCCTCCTTGTCCTCGCCCTCCCCCTCGGTGACGGTGCGCTCGACCTGCATCCGGATCGGCCACGCGATGAAATCCGAGTACTTCTTGACGATCTCGCGGAGCTTGTGCTCCTGGGTGTAGTCGAAGAGATGATCCTCGGCGTCGGCCGGTTTCAGGTGCAGCGCCACCGAGGAACCCTGCGGGCCCTCGTCGAGGGTTTCGATGGTGTAGGTGCCCGACCCGGCCTCGGACTCCCAGCGCGTCACGGCGTTCTCCCCCGCCTTACGCGTGGTGAGCACGACCTTGTCCGCCACCATGAAGGTCGAGTAGAAGCCGATGCCGAACTGACCGATCAGTTCTTCGGCCGCGGCATCGGATTTCGCCTCGTTGAGTTTGCGGCGGAGTTCGGCGGTCCCGGATTTGGCCAGGGTTCCGATCAGATCGACCACCTCGGCGCGCGACATTCCGATGCCGTTGTCCCGGACGGTCAGGATCCGCTGATCGGAGTCGACCTCCAGCTCGATATGCAGGTCGTCGGTATCGACATGCAGATCCTTGTCCCGATAGGACTCCAGCCGCAGCTTGTCCAGCGCGTCGGAAGCGTTCGAGATCAGCTCCCGCAGAAACGTGTCCTTGTTGGAGTAGACCGAGTGGATCATCAGCTCGAGCAGCTGATGGGTTTCGGCCTGGAACTCGAGTTGTTCGACGTGCTCAGTCACGGTGGACAATGGTAATCAAGCCTGTGCGGGGCTCGTCCGCAGGTCGGGTGCGGCTCCCGGCGGACCGGCGAAATCGCTCAGCGCCGGCACCTCGCGTTCGGCGCTGTGCTCCCGCGCGGTGGCGGGATTCATCCATTCGCGCAGCACCGCGGTCGCGCGGACATCGTCCTCGTTGTATTCGAGCAGGCGAGTGCGCTGGGTGAGATCGGGAGCGTCGTCGTAGCCGACGGCCCGCCGGTACCAGCTCATCGACGCCTCCCCGCCGGCCTCCGGATCCCGCCACGCGAACCCGGCGACGGGCGCGATCTTCTTGAGCCCCTTACCGCTCGGGCAGATGAACTGATCGGTGACGGCCTGGAACATATCGACCCACTGGATCGAATCGACGAATGCGGTGACCTCGGCCTCTGTCGGGACACCGGGCCGTCCGGCGAACCGGCGCGCGGATTCGTAGAGCCATTTGTCCTCGGCCGAACGGGAATAGCAGTAGGCGGCGAAGGTCTTCCCGGCGGCGACGGCCCGGTCGCGGATATCCATCAGCCACACCCAGAACTCCGCGAAGGAGCGTCCCTCGTCCTCGGTCGGCAGTGGATCCCAGGTGACGAACGGCTTGTACACACCGTCGAGCAGGGTGCCCCACAGATACGCGCCGTCCTCCTGGTAGCTCTCCAGGTCGACATCCACCTCGACATCGGCGCGCCGCACCCAGACCTGATCGAACCGGCGCACCAGGGGCGCGTCCACCAGCCAGGCACGGGCGGTGACCACGGTTTCCTCGAACGGGCCGTGCTGCCAGTCCTCGGGTTCGGGGCCGGTCCAGGCGGCGAGTTCGTCGATGGTCCGGACGCCGTGGCCGCGCAGCACCTCGGCCCGGGACCCGGGCGCCACCACGCTCACATCCCGGTGCTCGTTGAGCCAGGTCTGGCAGCCGCCGCCGGGGCCCCGGTTCCACCAGATGCACTGCCGGCATTCGGGAACCTTGGACGGAACGGTGGATGCCTGCCCGCGGACCACCGCGATCCGGTCGGCATAGCGTTTGTCGTAGTCGAGCAGGACCGGCCGCAGATCGTGCACCAGGATCCGGTCGAAATGGAATCCGATGACCCCGCCCACCGGCGTGGACGGCGCCAGGCCGAGCCGCTCCAGCATCCGGTAGACATGGGCCAGGCGCTGCTGGTCGCGTGGCTGCTGCCGGAGTTTGCGGGCCCGGTCCGGTTCGGGATGCCAGCGCAGCAGATCCGAGGTCAGCGGATGGAATTCGGCGGGGGCGGGACGGCGCGGATCGGTGACCTTGTGGTTGACCACGATCACCGGGATATAGCCGCCGCGCGGGTCGCGCCAGAAGATCTCGGCGCCGCCGCGGCGGCCGGTATCGGGTTCCTGCGGCAGCAATCCGCCCCAGATGCGCTCGGCTCCCGCTTCGCAGGCGCGCAGCGTGGCCGCGGCCCGGTCGCGGGCGGACAGGGTGGGGTCGATGATCACCCAGCTCTCGGGATCGGCGGCGACCAGCGTGTCCCGGACCCGTTCCCGGTGGGCCTGCGCGGCGGCCCGGCGCTGTTGTACGCCCGTGTCCTCACGGACCTCGGCCAGCATCTCCGGATACGCGGCGTCCATGCCGAGGCGGTGGCGACATCCGATCAGACCCCTCGCGTCGAGAAACGCGGGTCTGCCGCCCGCGGCGGCGATCTGCCCCGTGAGCACGGGGAACCCGCGCCGCTCGCCCGCGGCGGCGGAGTCATCTTCTCGGTCGACACTGCCCGGTTGCACGCAAGCAGTATGGTCCCTGCCCCCGACACCCCCGCCAATCGAGCACCCCGGGCAGCCCGGCGCGACGGAGTCTGTCGCGGGTTGGGGGCGGAAACCGATAGGGTGTCGGCGAACCGTGTGACACGGGTGAACGGTGCGGTTTACGTGTCGTATCGCCGTAGCGAACCAGCATGACGGAGGGCCTTCGATGGGGTTGTTCACCAAGCGCAAACGGCGGCCGAGTCGACGGGCCGAGGCCAAGGCTCTGAAGCACAAGGCCGCCATGGAGGCCAAACTCGGCGCGAAGAACGAACGCAGAAAGCAGCGTTCGGACGCCCGGTCCCAGCGCAAGGTCGCCAAGGCCCAGGTAGCCGCCCTGCAGGCCGAGGAGAAAGCCGCCCTCAAGACCGCCGCCCGCGCCGAACGCGACCCTTTCAGCCCGGGTCAGGTCAAGAAGTACATCGGGGTGGCCCGGGTGCTGGTCCCGGTGCTCGCCCCGCTGGCCTACCGCGGCGCGACCTACCTCCGCGGGCAACTCGACGCCCGCCGGGCCCGCCGCCTCGGGGTGGGGGTGGACAAACTCGGCGACTATCCCGGGCACGGTGGCCGGTTGCAGGCGCGTATCGCCAACACCGAAGCGGCCCTGGACAAGATCGCGAACGGTAACGCCGGCAAGGACAAGGACATCCAGCAGTTCATCGGCGCCACTCGCAGCCGGCTCGACGCGCTGTCGGCCGCGGTCCGCACCGCCGATCAGATGCCGGCCGCCCGGCGGCGTTCGGTGCACACCTCGATCGGCACCGAACTGTCCCGCATCGAGGCGGACGTCCTCGCCCGCCTCGGCGTCGCCTGATCCGCGGCGGGCCGCCGACGGGCCCGGGTGCGGGGTGCCCGGGCGGGTCGGCCACGATGGACGGTGACCGGTCCACTCCGGCGCACCGGGCACGGTGAGCCGGACCTCCACGAAAGATCCCGATGCCCACGTCCGCCGCTGCCGCGCCGCTGCGGGGCTCTGTGGTGGGCGCGGCGACCGGAGCCCTGGCTCTGGCCGCCCACGGCGTCGCGGGCGGCGGCTACCCGGCCTCGGACGGGATGGCGTTGCTGCTGCTGACGGCATTGCTGACCGGTTTCGCGGCCGGTGCCGCCGCCGGGAGCGGACGGCGGCGGCGCGGCCTCGCGTCCGGGATCGGCGTCCTGCTGCCGCTCGCGATCGGCCAGGGAATCGGCCACTGGGCACTGACCGGGCTCACCGGTCACCACACCGCCGAGCTCGCGGAACCGCCGGCGGTGATGTTCGCCGCGCACCTGATCGCGACGCTGATCTGCGCGGTCGCCATCACGGCGGCCGAGCAGCTGTACCGGGTCGCCTCGGCGGTGCTCCGAGTCCTGCTCGGGCCACCGCGACCCCTGCCCTGGGCACCGCGCCGCCTCGTATGGGCGACTCTCACGACCCCGGGTCACCGTGCTCCGAACGGAGCGTCCGGACCGCGCGCGCCACCCGCGCGCGCCGATACCGACGCACCCATTTCCTTCGGAGAGAAAGTATTCGACCCATGCCCCACGGGTATTCCCCTGTCCTGCGCCGCGGCCTGACCGCCGCCCTCGCCACCGGATTCGTCCTGGCCGGAGCGGGCACCGCCGCCGCGCACGTCACCGTCTCGGCCCCGGACGCCGCACCGGGCCGGTCCGCGGTCGCGACCTTCAGCGTGCCGACCGAATCGGATACCGCGAGCACCACCTCGGTGAAGGTCACCGTCCCCGGGTTCACCTCGGCGCGTACCGAGCCGCTGCCCGGCTGGACCACGAAGATCGACCGCGACGACCAGGACAAGGTCACGGCCGTCACCTGGACCGCGGCCCCGGGTTCACCCGGGATCCGGCCCGGCGAGTTCCAGCGTTTCGTGGTCTCGCTGGGTCCGTTCCCGGAAACCGAGACCCTCACCTTCCCGGCCGAGCAGACCTACAGCGACGGCAAGGTCGTGCGCTGGAACGAGACCGGTGACCACGATTCGGTCGATCATCCGGCCCCGGCGGTCACCCTGACCGACGACGGCGAGGAATCCGGTCACGACCACGGCGACCGGCCGGCCGCCGCGGCCGATACCGCGAGCGAAGCCGACACCACCGCCCGCTGGCTCGGCGGCATCGGCCTGGCGCTGGGCGCGCTCGCCCTGGGCGCCGGGGTCGGCGCGGTGCTCCGGAGCCAGCGATGAAGCGGGTGCTGCGGCTGGTCGCGCTCGTGACCGGTCTGCTGTGCCTGGGGCTCGGCCTCGCCGCCGGACCGGCAGCGGCGCATTCCTCGGTCGTGGGCAGCGATCCGGCCGACGGCGCCACCGTCGATACCGGACCGGCCCGCGCGACCCTCACCTTCAACGAGCCGCTGCAGCCGAATTTCCCCGCCATGACCGTGGTGGGACCGGACGGGAACCTGTGGTCCAAGGGTGACCCGGTCGTGGCCGGACGCGAAATCAGCGTCGAGGTCGGCGAGCTCGGCCCGGCCGGGGTCTACACCATGGCCTACCGGGTGACCTCCGCCGACGGGCACGTGGTGGACGGTGAGCAGACCTTCACGCTGAGCACCCCGGGCACCGGCACACCGGGTCCGGCGGCGAACGCGGCGGGGTCCGGGGGCGGCTCCGGCGGCGTGCCCGTCTGGGTGTACATCCTGGGCGCGCTCGTCCTGTTCGGCGGCGGTCTGGCGTTCGCGCTGTTCGGGTCGAACCTGGGCAAGGACAAGAACGCGCGGTGAGTAGCGGTACCCCGAGCGGGCCCGACCGGCGGGCCCGGCTGTTGTTCGTTGTTCCGGCGGGCCTGCTCGGGGTGCTGCTGGCCTGGGTGATCGGTGACGTCCCGGCCGACGCGACGGTACGGTTCGGCGCCGATATGGCGGGAGCGGCCGTCCTGGGGCTGGCGACGCTGCCCCGGCTGGACGGCCGGTTCGAGGTGCCGTGGCGGATGCTGGCGGCGCTGGCCGGGCTCTGGTGCTGTCTGGAGTTCGGCGTGCTGGTCTTCGCCGCCGGCGAGGTGGTCGGCACCGGCGTGGGCGATCTGAGCCCGGCCGATTTCGGGACGTACCTGACGCGGATCAGCGGCGGGCAGATCGGGATCGCGATTCTGCTCGGTACCGCAGCCGTCGCCGGTTACGCGGCCCTCGCCTACCGGCTACCCCGACAACGCACCCCCGACCTGGTGCTGGTGTTTGCGGCGGTGACCGTGACCTTGCGCCCGATCACCGGTCATATGTCGCAGCAGGCGTTCGGTTCGATGCTCGCCGGAGTGCACGCACTGGCCGCGTCGATGTGGCTGGGCCTGCTGCTGGCGCTGGCGCTGGTGGTGCGCGGCCGCGGCGGCTGGGCCTCGGCGCTGCCCCGCTATTCGGCGATCGCGATGCCGATGGTGGCCGCGATCGCGGTGACCGGGGTCCTCAACGGGCTGATCCGCCTCGGCGGGATCACACCCTTCGTCACCACCGGCTACGGACGGATCATGCTCGCCAAGACCCTGCTGCTCGCCGTGCTGCTGGTGCTGGGCTGGTGGTGGCGCCGCACCTGGGTGGTGGCGGCCGGCGGGCACCGGATATCGGCCGACGGGTCGCTGCGGCGGGCGGTACTGGAGGTCTCGGTGATGGCGTCGGTGTTCGGGCTGGCGGCGTCCTTGGCGATCAGCGGATAACCTGTGGCCATGCGTGCCGGGGCTGCCTCTCCCAATCCGTTCCAGCGGATCGGGTACATCTGTGGCCGCACCTTGCCGGCCGGGTACTCGGACTGGGTACTCGAGGATCTCACCGGCCCCGGCGCCACCCGGCGGTACCTGTTCCGGATGCTGGTTCCGATCGTGCTGGTATTGCTGCCGTTCCTGCTGGTCCCGGGGCCGCTGTGGATCGGGCTGTCGATGATGGGCCTGCTGTTGCTGCCGCTGATCTATTTCACGGTCGCGCTCACCTACGTGTTCCGCCGGAACCGGCTGGTCAAGCATGGGATGGACCCGGATCTGGCCGATATCGACGTACGTCGGCGCGCCGAGGCCGAACGGCAGGCCTACGAATCGCGGCACGGCCGGGCCTGACGGGCGCCGCGTAGCGATGCATCACCCCTGGTGAGTGATTTCACACAGGCATAGCCTGGAGCTATGGAAAAGCCGACCTTCAAGCAACGGATCGCCTACGATCTGGGCCGCGAACTTCCCGCGGAGCTGCACGAGTGGGTCGTCGAGGATCTCTGCGGCCACGGGGCCATGGAGCGATACCTGATCCGCTTCATCGGTCCCATCATCCCGTTCTTCGTGCTGATTCTGCTGTTCCCCGGCCCGATGACGCTCAAGATCGGAATCATCGTGATGATGATCGTTCCGCTGATCATCTTCACCATCGCGCTCAGCTACGTCTGGCGGCGCTACCGCATGGTCCAGCACGGCCTGGACCCGGATGTGGTCGACCGGCAGAAATTCTCCCGGCACGATCGTGACCTGTACAACCTTCGCTATCGCAGCTAGCGCGCGAACAGTCGTGGGCGTGGGGGGTCGCTGACGACTGTCGCGGTACGACCGGCACAATCGGGAACGTGACCGATTCAGAGCAGCAGGTGGCCACCGCGGATCTCGCCGACGAGATCGGACCCGATATCCGCAGTTGCGATACCCAGTTCATCCAATTCGGTGGCCGTCCGGTGTTCGCCGGACCGATCACCACCATCCGCTGCTTCCAGGACAACCTGCTCGTCAAGCAGACCTTGAGCGAACCCGGTGAAGGCCGGGTGCTGGTGGTCGACGGCGGCGCGAGTCTCCATACCGCGCTCGTGGGCGACATCATCGCCGGCCGCGGGGTGGACAACGGCTGGGCCGGTGTCGTGGTCAACGGCGCGGTCCGCGATTCGGCCATCCTCCGGACGCTCGATATCGGGCTGAAGGCCCTGGGCACCAACCCGCGCAAGAGCACCCAGACCGGGAGCGGCGAGAAGGACGTCCCGGTGGAGTTCGGCGGTGTGACCTTCAACCCCGGCGAGATGCTCTACAGCGATCACGACGGCATCGTGGTCCGGGCACTGGACCGACCCGGCCGGTCGTAGGAGTGGGTCCGGTCTAGCCGCCGCTCACCCGGGCGAGGTGTCCGGCCAGGGCTACGACATCGCCCGGTTGGAGTTGCCGCCCGCGGCGCAGTTCGACTTCGTCGTTGACCCGCACCAGCCCGGCCGCGATCACCGTTTTGGCCTCCGACCCCGATTCGATGAGGTTGGCGAGTTTCAGGAACTGCCCGAGCCGTATGGCGTCATCGTCGATCGGCACATCGATTGGATCCGGCATAGTCACATGCTTACTCCCCGGGGCGCCGGGCATTCCGACCGGCCCGGGGTATCACCGCGCGAACTCGTGCGCGAACCTCGAACAAAGGGACATATCAGGCATTTCGCGGCCGGTTCTCCCGCCACGCCCGGGACCCGGCTTCCCATATCGGCCAACCGTGCCCGCGCACATGCCGATACGAGTCGATATGGCCCTAACACGCCGGGCCACAGCGCTGATTCGGTGACGGTGAGCGGCAGACTGGAGCCGTGATAGCCACGCAGGAACCGCCACACCTCGAAACACCGGGCCGATCCAGAACACCCGGGCGGTTCGGCGCGATACCGCGCGTCACCGCGCTGATTTCGGGCGTTCTCGCCGCGGCCTGCCTGCTGTGGAGTTGTTCGCCGGCCCTCTCCGCGCTGCTGGGCGGAGCACGACGCTACCTCGATCACTACTACCTCGGCGCACCCGCCACCAGCCTGTTGTGGGCGGCCCTGGCCGCGACGGTGAGCGTCGGACTCGCTCGGCGCAAACGACCGGCCTGGTGGGCCCTGGTGCTCTACCTGGTGTGCCGGCTGCCGGTGAATCTGCTCGATATCGCGCGTCATCAGGATCGCCACGCCGCGGTGGCACTGGTGGTACATCTGCTGGTGCTCGCCGTACTGCTCGCGAGCCGGGCGCGGTTCGACGCCCGGATCAGACGCTGCTCGCCGCGTCCCGCGCTGACGACGCTGGTCGCCGGCTGGGTCACCGCGGCCCTCATCGGCTGGTGCCTGATCCAGGCGTTCCCCGGGTCCGTGGTCTCCGGTACACAACGCGTGCTGTGGGTGCTCGCCGGGCTCGCGCCGAACCCGGCGCTGCGCACGGAAACCCTCACCGGCGCACCCTCGTTCCAGGTCCAGTTCACGATCGGCCTGCTCGGTCTGCTCGTCTTCGGCGCCACCGCCTTCGTACTGAACCGGACCCGGCGCGAGGAGTACGCCCTCACCGAAAGCGACGAATCAGCGCTGCGGGCCCTGTTCGACGGCCCGGACCCGGCCGGATCCACCGACTATCCGGCAACCCGCCGCGACCGCTCGGTGGTCTTCGCGCCCAACGGGCGGGCGGCCATCGGGTATCGCGTCGAATACGGGGTCTGCCTGGCCCTCGGCGATCCGGTAGGCGCACGCGACTGCTGGCCGCAGGCGGTGGAGGCCTGGCAGCGCCACGCCCGGCGATTCGGCTGGACGGTCGCGGTGCTCGGGGCGAGTGAGGCCGCGGTCCCGATCTACCGGCGAGCCGGGCTCGAGGCGATACCGGCCGGAGCCGAGGCGGTGCTCGACACCAGGACCTTCTCGCTCGCGGCCCCGGAGCTGAAACCGGTCCGCGGTGTGGTCACCGGGCTCCGCAAACGGGGTGTGACGGTCCGGATCCGCAGGCAGCGCGATATTCCCACCGCCGACCTCGCGCATCTGGCCGTCTCCGCCGAACGCTGGCACTCCGGTGAGACCGAACGCGCCTATCCGCTCCCCCTCGGCCGGATCGGCGACCGCCGCGACGGGGACTGCCTGCTGGTCGAGGCGGTGGACGCCGAGGGCCGGGTGCTCGGCATGCTCTCGCTGGTTCCGTGGGGTCACACCGGTGCGACGCTGGAATCGATCCGCCGAGCCCCCGGTAGCACCGAGGAGATCACCGACCTCCTGATCGCCGAACTCGCGTTACACGCCGAACAGCACGGCATCCACCGGATCTCGCTGAACTTCACCGTTTTCCGCTCGGTATTCGAGGCGGCCGGGCACCGGACCGCATCCGGCCCGGCGCGCGGCCCGCGGTCGGTACCGGTCCGGGTGGCGGCGCCGGCGCGCGGCGCGGCCACGGTACCGCTGGCGTATTCACGCTGGTGGCAGCTCGCCCAGTTGCACCGGGCGAGTATGCGGTACCACCCGCAGTGGGTCACCCGGTTCGTGCTGTGCGCCGACGGCCGCACCCTCCCGGCGATCGCGGTGGCTGCCGCGGCGGGCGAAGGCCTGCTGCCCCGGATCGGCCGCAAGAACACGGCGTTCGCCCTGACCGGAACCCACCGGGCCGCACCGGATACCGCGGTCACCTACCCCGTCTCCACGGTGGCCGTCAGCGACGACGCGGTCCCCGAACGCGATACGCGCCCCGAACAGATCCGGGTGCGGACCGGCAAACTGGACCGGCTGGCCGCCGCCCGTATCGACCCCTACCCGCTGCCGTTCCCGCCGACCCACACCGTCGCCGCCGCGCGGCGTGCCCCGCGCGGGACCACGGTCCGCGTCTCCGGCCGGCTGCTTCGGCTGCGCGACTGCGGCGGCGTGATGTTCGCGGTGGTCCGGGATTGGACCAGCGATATCCAACTGCTGCTCGACCGCGACCGGCTCGGCACGCAACGCTGCGCCGAATTCGGCGAACTCGTCGACCTCGGCGATCTGATATCGGTGAGCGGACAGCTGGGGCACAGCCGGCGCGGCGAATTGTCGCTGCTGGTGGCGGATTGGCGCATGCTCGGAAAATGCCTGCGCCCGCTGCCCGATAAATGGCACGGACTCACCGATACCGAACTCCGGATGCGGCACGGCTACCTGGACCTGATGACCGACCGTGACGCCCGCGGCCTGCTGGCCCGCCGCAGCGCGGTCGTGCGCGCACTGCGCGACGCCATGCACGACTGTGGTTTCCTGGAGGTCACCACACCGGTGCTGCGCAACAGCGGCGACGGCGCGTTCACCCGCGGTATGCGCACCCATCTCGACGCCGACAACACCGATCTGCACCTGCGTATCTCGGCGGGACTCGCGCTGAAGCGGCTGTGTGTCGGGGGTGTGGAGAAAGTCTTCGAGCTCGGTCCCGGGTTCCGCAATACGCGGGCCGATTCCCGGTATCTGCCGGAATTCACCCTGCTGGAAGCCTATGAGGCCCATAGCGATCACCGCCGGGCCATGACCCTGTGCCGCCAATTGATCCAGGCGGCCGCCCTGGCGGCCAACGATTCGCTGATCGCGATGCGCCCGACCGAGGACGGTTCGCTCGAGGCCGTGGACCTTTCCGGTGAATGGCGGGTGCGCTCGATGTACCGGGCGCTGGCAGAGGAGATCGGCGCGGATATCACCCCGCGCACCGAGCCGGCCGACCTCCGGGAACTGTGCGAGAAGGCCGATATCGCGTACCAGCCCGGCTGGGACCGGGGCCGGCTGGCCTACGCGCTGTACGAGAAACTGGTCGTCGAGACCACCCGCGAACCCACCTTCTACACCGACTTCCCCGCCGGCGTCGCACCGTTCGCGCGACCCCGGCGCGACGACGAGACGCTGGCCGAACGCTGGGATCTGGTCGCCCACGGTATCGAGCTGGCCTCCGGCCGCAGTGAACTCACCGATCCGGTCGAACAGCGACGACGCCTCGCCGAACGATCCCGGCTCGCCGCCGACGGCGGACCGGCCACGGTGGAACTCGACGAGGACTTCCTGTGCGCACTGGAATACGCCATGCCGCCGACCGGCGGGCTGAGCCTCGGGGTGGACCGGGTGATCATGTTGCTGACCGGGCGGACGATTCGGGAAACCCAACTCTTCCCACTCGTCCGGCGCAGGTGAGAGATTCGGTCCGGCCGCTCTGGGAAGTGTCGAGGTTTCGCCCCGGCGCCGCGGCAAGTACGGTGATATGACTTCGGCCCCAGGAGGAGGGGCCCCCACTTCTCGGAACGGGGATTGATTGTGAGCTACGTCGACCTGCTGACCCACGCGAGCCACGTGGACCTTTCCACCTGGGCGAATACCGACGTCCTCGCGTCGGTGGCCGATCTGGAGGCCGCCCGGAAGAAGGGCAAGAGCAAGGGCGGCGGCTTCGGGATCGTCGGCATCATCTGCTGCGTCCTGGTCGTGGTCGTGATCGTCGCGATCATCCTGCTGGCCCGGAAGAAGAGCAGCAACAACAACGCGCCGGGCCAGTTCCCCCCGCCCGGACAGCCCCCGCAGGGCGGATTCCCGCAGCAGGGCGGCTATCCACAGGGCGGCTACCCCCAGCAGGGCGGGTACCCGCAGGGCGGCTACCCCCAGCAGGGCGGATACCCGCAACAGGGTGGATACCCCTCCGACCCGAACAACCCCTACCCCCCGCAGGGCGGCCAGCCGCCGTACCCGCCGCAGGGGCACTAGCACCCGGCGAAGGCCGACGGCCCGGCTCACCACACGGTGGGCCGGGCCGTTGCTCGTCCGGGACGGAAACCATCGTGAGCTGCCCCGACCTCCCGGCAAACCACCGGGCGCCATACGGCAGAGTGGACCCGTGCAGCTGATATTCGTTCGCCATGCCCAGCCCCTGCGGGTCGACAACGCGGGGACAGCCGCCGACCCCGGCCTCTCGCCGATCGGCGTGGAGCAGGCCGAACGCGTACCCGCCGCGTTGAAACCGCACAAGATCGTGCGCGTGGTCAGCAGTCCGCAGCGCCGGGCCCAGGAGACCGCGGCCCGCACCGCGGCCGACCTCGGTCTCGATATCGAAACGGTGGACGGGCTGGCCGAATACGACCGCGACCTGCCGTCCTATATTCCGATCGAGGACGCCAAGGTCGAATTCCGGGAATCCTACGATCGGATCAAATCCGGGTACCTGCCGCTACAGATCGACGAGTTCGCGTTCCGCGACCGGGTACGGGACGCGGTCACCGAGATCGCGTCCACTACCGCCGCGGCCGATACCGTGGTGGTATTCGCCCACGGCGGCGTCATCAACATCACGCTGCAGGAGATCCTCGGCCTGGACCGGCCGCTGACCTTCCCCATCGACTACTGCTCGATCACCCGGATCCTGTTCTCGCGCACCGGCCGCCGCAGCGCGGCGACCGTGAACGAGAACGGACACGTCTGGGAACTGCTACCGCGCAATATTTCGCGCTGATCAGGCCATATCCGAGAGCCAGTTATGCATCCAGGACAGTGCGGTCTGACCGTTGCCGACCCGGTAGCTGCCGTAGGAGACATGCGATTCGGACCGGTAGAAGGTCTCGAGGTCCTTCACGCGCTGCTCGTTGGCGCCGTCGGAGAGCTGCGCCTGCAGCGTGGGCAGCCCGCCCTGTGACATCAGATCGCTGACGATCGCGCCCACTTCCATCTGGTAACGCCAGATATTGGCGGGGTTGGGATCCGAGCTCTGCGCGAGGAAACCGGCGAATCGGGTGACGAAATCGTCCTGCGCGGTCGCGCAGTACAGATCGTCGGGGATGCACACGGTACGGGTGCGGTCACTGAGCCAGCCGAAACCGCCGACCCGGGGCCCACCGGCGCCCGCGCCGGGAGCGGCGGGGCCGACCTGGATATCCGCGGGCGCGCGCCGCGGATCGGAGATCAGGCCGACGCCCGAGATCCGTTCGGGGCGAATGGCGCCGAGGCCGGTGCCGATCTCCGCGGCGAGATCACCCGCCGCGTCGGCGCCCTGGCTGTAGCCGACGAGGGCGATATCGGTAGCGCCACACCGTTCGGCCATGGCCGAGATGAGACCGCGCGCGTTGGTCACCGCTTCGTTCTTGGAGGCGCCGTAGATATCGCCCTCCCACGGGAAGGCGGTGGCGGCATAGGTGACGTAGTCGACCTTGGTGGACCGGGGTAGACCGTCGGTCACCTCGGCCAGCATGCCCGGCGACGGACGCTTGTCGTGTCCGGTTTCCCAGGTTCCAGGAATCGCCACGACATACAGACTCGGGCAACCGGGGGCGGCGTTCGCCGCGGAACCACCGATAACCAACCCGGACGCGACCGCCGCGCAGGCACCCAGCGCCGCGGCAACCCTCTTGAATTGCATTCTGCTCCAGTCGACCCAGGCCCCAGATGGGACGCTCCGATTACGTCGCCAAAATGCTGAACCCGGCCGATGTCACCGCCGTGTGTAACAGGTGAACAACAGCCACGCGTCACAAGTACACGATCGGATCACGATCCGGCGCCCAGACACACCGGAGATAACAATATAGCCACGCCCCCGGCATCGCCAGTTCTGGCTGGAATTTTGGAGCGCTGACGCGCTCGAGGTTCGGCCCTCCTGAGCGCCTGCTGTCAGCCCTCGAGACTCGCGGCTGCGCCGCATGCGCTTCGAGGGCTGACAGCAGGCGCGGGCCGAACCGTTGGACACGGTCGCCGATCCGACTGCGGGCGCGTGGTCGGTTGCGAAAGGCCTCGCCGGACCGGGTGGGTCGGGCGAGGCCTTTCGGGTGTTCGTGCCTGCGGTGGGATTACCGCTGGGCGACGGCGGTGGGCGGGATGGGCGCGGGGAGGGCGGTCTCGCCTTCCAGGTACGCGTCCACCGACGCCGCCGCGGCGCGGCCCTCGGCGATCGCCCAGACGATCAGCGACTGGCCGCGGCCCATATCGCCGGCGACGAAGACGCCGGGGATATTGGTGGCCCAGTTCTTATCGCGCTGGACGTTGCCACGCTGGTCGTAGCCGACGCCGAGATCGGTGAGCAGGCCGGGCTTGTCGGGGCCGACGAAGCCCATGGCGAGCAGCACCAGATCCGCCTCGAGGGTGAATTCGGTGCCCTCGACCTTCTCGAACCGGCCGTTGGCCATCTTGACCTCGTGCGCGTCGAGCCCGGTCACCTTGCCGTCGGAGCCGACGAAGCGTTCGGTGTTCACGGAGAACACCCGTTCGCCGCCTTCCTCGTGCGCCGAGGAGACCCGGTACATCAGCGGGTAGGTCGGCCACGGGGTGGAGCCGGCGCGCTCCTCCGGCGGGCGGGGCATGATCTCGAACTGGTGGACGCTGGCCGCGCCCTGCCGATGCGAGGTGCCCAGGCAGTCGGCGCCGGTATCGCCGCCGCCGATGATGACGACCTTCTTACCGTGCGCGTGGATGGGCGGCAGGCCCTGCTCGTCGGCGACCGGATCACCGTGCTGCACCCGGTTGGCCCAGGGCAGGAATTCCATCGCCTGGTGGATACCGTCGAGCTCCCGGCCCTGGATGGGCAGGTCACGGGCCTGGGTGGCGCCGCCGGCCAGAACCACCGCGTCGAACCGCTCGCGCAGTTCGTCGGCGGTGATGTCGACACCGACATTGACCCCGGCCTTGAAGATGGTGCCTTCGGCCTCCATCTGCGCCAGCCGGCGGTCGATGAAGCGCTTCTCCATCTTGAATTCCGGGATTCCGTAGCGCATCAGGCCGCCGATCCGGTCGGCCCGCTCGAAAACGGTCACGGTATGGCCGGCGCGGGTGAGCTGCTGCGCGGCGGCCAGGCCCGCGGGCCCGGAACCGACAACGGCCACCTTCTTACCGGTGAGCCGGGTCGGGTACACCGGCGCGACCCAGCCCTCGTCGAAGGCGTTCTCGATGATCTCGACCTCGACCTGCTTGATGGTCACCGGGTCCTGGTTGATCCCGAGCACGCAGGAGGCCTCGCACGGCGCCGGGCACAACCGCCCGGTGAACTCCGGGAAGTTGTTGGTGGCGTGCAGCCGGTCGATACCCTCGCGCCAGCGGTCCTTGTGCACGAGATCGTTCCATTCGGGAATCAGGTTCCCGAGCGGACAGCCGTTATGGCAGAAGGGAATACCGCAGTCCATACAGCGGCTGGCCTGCCGCTGCAGGGTCTCGTGCGGAAAACCCTCCTCGTAGACCTCTTTCCAGTCCATCAGCCGCAGCGGCACCGGACGGCGTGCGGGCAACTCCCGGGACGTGTGCTTGAGAAATCCTTGGGTGTCACCCACGAGCGGCCTCCATAATCGCAGCGTCGACGTCCTTACCGCTCTTCTCGGCCTCGGAGATGGCGAGCAGCACCTTCTTGTACTCGCGCGGCATGACCTTCACAAAGTGGTTCACCTGCTGCGACCAGTCGCCCAGGATACGTTCGGCCACAGCGGAACCGGTCTGATCCCGGTGCTGGGCGATGATGTCGCGCAGCCAGGTGAAATCGTCACCTGACAGCGACTCGATGGCATCGGCCTGTTCCGGGTTGACCCGGCCGCCGAAGGTGTTGTCGGGGTCGTAGACGAACGCCAGACCACCGGACATACCGGCGCCGAAGTTACGTCCGGTATCGCCCAGGATGACCACCCGGCCGCCGGTCATGTACTCGCAGGCGTGATCGCCCACACCCTCGACCACCGCGACGGCCCCGGAGTTGCGGACCGCGAACCGCTCGCCGACGACACCGCTGATGAACGCCTGACCGCTGGTCGCGCCGAACAGGATCACGTTGCCCGCGATGATGTTCTCGTCGGCCTTGAACTGGGCCGGGGCGTTGGGCGCCGGGCGCACCACCAGGTGACCGCCCGAAAGACCCTTGCCGACATAGTCGTTGGCGTCGCCCTGCACCCGCAGGGTGATACCGGCCGGGACGAACGCGCCGAAGCTGTTGCCCGCCGAACCGGTGAGGGTGATGTCGATGGTGTCGTCGGGCAGGCCCGCGCCACCGTAGAGCTTGGTCACCTCGTGGCCGAGCATGGTGCCGACCGTCCGGTTCACGTTCGTGATCTTGGTATCGATCTTGACCGGCTTACCGAACTCGAGCGCATCGCGGCTCTGCGCGATCAGCTCGTTGTCCAGCGCCTTCTCCAGGCCGTGGTCCTGCTCCTTGGTGCGGCGCCGCTCCTGGAACATGAACGCCGTCTCGACATCGTCGAGGATCGGCGAGAGATCCAGTTTGCTCGCCTTCCAATGCTGCTTGGCCTTGGCGGTATCGAGCATATCGACCCGGCCGATGGCCTCGTCCAGGGTGCGGAAACCGAGCTGCGCCAGCAGTTCCCGGACCTCCTCGGCGATGTACATGAAGAAGTTCACCACGTACTCGGCCTTACCGGTGAAGCGGTCGCGCAGCACCGGGTTCTGGGTGGCCACACCCACCGGGCAGGTGTCGAGATGGCAGACCCGCATCATGATGCAGCCGGAGACCACCAGCGGCGCGGTCGCGAAACCGTACTCCTCGGCGCCGAGCAGCGCGGCGATGACCACGTCGCGGCCGGTTTTCATCTGGCCGTCGACCTGCACCACGATCCGGTCGCGCAGACCGTTGAGCAGCAGGGTCTGCTGCGTTTCGGCCAGACCGAGCTCCCACGGGCCGCCCGCGTGCTTGAGCGAGGTGAGCGGCGAGGCGCCGGTGCCGCCGTCGTGCCCGGAGATGAGCACCACATCGGCGTGCGCCTTGGACACACCCGCCGCGACGGTGCCGACACCGGGTTCGGCGACCAGCTTGACGTGGATACGCGCCTGCGGGTTGGCGTTCTTCAGGTCGTGGATCAGCTGCGCCAGATCCTCGATCGAGTAGATGTCGTGATGCGGCGGCGGCGAGATCAGGCCCACGCCCGGCGTCGAATGCCGCACCTCGGCGACCCACGGGTACACCTTGTGCGCGGGCAGCTGGCCGCCCTCGCCCGGCTTGGCGCCCTGGGCCATCTTGATCTGGATATCGGTGCAGTTGGTCAGGTAGTGCGCGGTGACGCCGAACCGACCCGAGGCCACCTGCTTGATCGCACTGCGCCGCCAGTCGCCGTTGTCCTCCGGCTCGAACCGGGCCGGCGATTCGCCGCCCTCACCGGAGTTGGAGCGGCCGCCCAGGCGGTTCATGGCGATGGCGAGGGTCTCGTGCGCCTCCGCCGAGATCGAGCCGTAGCTCATCGCGCCGGTGGAGAACCGTTTGACGATCTCGCTCGCGGGCTCGACTTCCTCGATCGGGATCGGGGAACGCGCGCCCTTCTTGAACTTGATCAGACCGCGCAACGAGGCCAGCCGCTCGGACTGGTCGTCGACGAGCTTGGTGTACTCCTTGAAGATCGAGTACTGCCCGCTGCGGGTGGCGTGCTGCAGTTTGAACACGGTGTCCGGGTTGAACAGGTGGTATTCGCCCTCGCGGCGCCACTGGTACTCACCGCCCACCTCGAGCTCGCGGTGCGCGCGCTCGTTGCGGTTCTCCAGGAAGGCCACCGCGTGCCGCTTGGCGACATCGGCGGCGATCTCGTCCAGGCCGATACCGCCCAGATGCGACCGCAGACCGGTGAAGTACTCGTCCACCAATTCCTGCGACAGGCCGATCACCTGGAACAGCTGCGCGCCGTTGTAGGAGGCCACGGTGGAGATGCCCATCTTGGACATCACCTTGAGCACGCCCTTGCTGGCGGCCTTGTTGTAGTTCGCGACGGCCTTGCGGTAGGCGGCCGCCGGGTCGCCCTCGGCGCCCGGGACCGACAGCGCGTCGCGATCGAGCATGTCCTCGATCGATTCGAAGGCCATGTACGGGTTGATCGCGGCGGCGCCGAAACCGACGAGAGTCGCCATATGGTGCACCTCGCGGGCGTCACCGGCCTCGACCACCAGGCCGACCATGGTGCGGGTGCGTTCCCGGACCAGGTGATGGTGCACCGACGCGGTGAGCAGCAGCGACGGGATCGGCGCCAGCTTCTCGTTCGACTCGCGGTCGGACAGCACGATGATCCGCGCACCGCCGTCGATGGCGGCCGAGACCTGGGTGTTGATCGCGTTCAGCGCCTGACGCAGACCCTCGCCGCCGGCGTTGACGTCGTACAGACCGCGTACGACCACCGACCGCAGACCGGGCTGGCTGCCGTCGTCGTTGATATGGACCAGCTTCGCCAGTTCGTCGTTGTCGATGATCGGCTGCTGGATCACGATCTGCTTGCACGATTCCGGGCTCGGATGCAGCAGATCGGACTCCGGGCCGATCTGGCGGCGCAGGCTGGTGACGACCTCTTCGCGGATCGCGTCCAGCGGCGGGTTGGTGACCTGCGCGAACTGCTGGGAGAAGTAGTCGAACAGCAGTCGCGGCCGCGCCGACAGGACGGCGATCGGGGTATCGGTACCCATGGAGCCCAGCGCCTCGGCGCCGGTTTTCGCCATCGGCGAGATCAGCAGGTTCAGTTCCTCGAGGGTGTACCCGAAGATCTGCTGCCGGATGAGCACCCGGTCGTGCGACATATGCACATGCGGGCGGTCGGGCAGATCGGAGAGATGCTTGATACCGGCATCGAGCCATTCCCGGTACGGGTGCTCGGCGGCCAGCTGGGATTTGATCTCCTCGTCGCCGACGATCCGGCCCTGCGCGGTGTCCACCAGGAACATACGGCCCGGCTGCAGGCGGATCTTGCGGACGACCTTGGACTGGTCGATATCCAGCACGCCGACCTCGGAGGCCATCACGACCAGGCCGTCGTCGGTGACCCAGATCCGGCTCGGGCGCAGGCCGTTGCGGTCCAGTACGGCGCCGATCACGGTGCCGTCGGTGAAGCACACCGACGCCGGGCCGTCCCACGGCTCCATCAGCATCGAGTGGTACTCGTAGAACGCGCGACGCTGCGGGTCCATGTTCTCGTTGCGTTCCCAGGCCTCGGGAATCATCATCAGCACCGCGTGCGGCAGGGTGCGCCCGCCCAGATGCAGCAGTTCCAGCACCTCGTCGAAACGGGCGGTATCGCTGGCGCCGGGGGTGCAGACCGGGAAGATCTTCTCCAGCCGGTTCTTACCCGCGGAATCCTTGCCGAAGACGTCCGAACGCAGCAGCGCCTCGCGGGCGCGCATCCAGTTCTCGTTACCGGCGACGGTGTTGATCTCACCGTTGTGCGCGACCCGGCGGAACGGATGGGCCAGCGGCCAGGAGGGGAAGGTATTGGTGGAGAACCGGGAGTGCACGATGCCCAGGGCGCTCTCCACCCGGTCGTCCTGCAGGTCCAGGTAGAAGGCACGCAGCTGCGGCGTGGTGAACATGCCCTTGTAGACGAAGGTCTGGCCGGACAGGCTCGAGAAGTAGACGGACTCCTTGCCGACCGCGCCCTCACCGGCGCCGGATTTACCGAGTTCGTGTTCGACCCGCTTGCGCACCACATACGCGCGGCGTTCCAGGTCCATCCCGGAGAGCTGTTCGTCGGCGCCGGCCGGCGAGCCGATGAATACCTGCCGGAACAGCGGCATGGCGTCGCGCGAGAGCGCGCCGAGCGACGATTCGTCGATCGGTACCTCACGCCAGCCCAGTACCGTCAGGCCTTCTTCTTTGACGATTTTCTCGACGCCGTAACAGGCCCGGGCGGCCTCGCGTCGCGCCTGGGGCAGGAAGGCGATACCGGTGGCGTAGGAACCTTCGGCGGGCAGCTCGAAATCGACCACTGCCCGGAAGAAGCGGTCGGGAACCTGGATCAGGATGCCCGCGCCGTCGCCGGAGTTCGGCTCGGCGCCCGCGGCGCCGCGGTGCTCCAGATTCAACAGGGCCGTTATGGCCTTGTCGACGATGTCACGGCTGCGGCGGCCGTGCATATCACCGACGAACGCGACGCCGCAGGCGTCGTGTTCGTTCGCCGGGTCGTAGAGCCCGATGGGTCCGGGGGACCTGTGGCCAGGTAGTTGCGTCATGCCTCTGCCTTCGAAAAAGTCGACCTCGACGTGGTGCGGCCTCGAGAGAACGCCCGTAGTCGAACGCCGGTACTGTCGAACGCTCCCTGCTAGGACTGCGTCCGTACGTTCGCCGACACCAGCCGCGCTGATGGTGTTCGGCGTGCAGTCACGTCTGAAGTTGTCGCACCCGCGCCGGTGCGCTGGTGCCCGCCGGTAACGAAACGCTTACGCGTTCGGAACTAAGAGGCGGGGTTTTGCCCGCTAGGCTGGCCGGTATCGGTGGGTTACCCGTACGTTTTGTCGGCCGGACTCGGTGTGTGCGGCGTAAGAGCAAACGATAAGCCAGGCCCGGGGCCCAACCAACCAAGGTTGCCCTAATAATCGGTCTAGCTGGGCTTCTTCATTCGTTCCTCCACATATGCGCGTTTTCTAGTGTAAAGCAGCGTTCGGGGGTGAATCGATCCCGGAGTAGCCCTCCGAACAGCGGCGATCCACCGATCCGGGCAGTTCCACCGAACGCGCCCGAATCCACCGAACCCGCGCTCACCTGCATCGGAGTTGAATTCCCGCGGATGCCGGGGGGCAAACCCACGCACCCATGGCTAACCGTCGCACGCGCCGATGAGATGTTCGTGACAGCCGCGTGACAAGCACCGAACATGATCCGACCGTCCGGACTGTTTTGCGATTCTCCGACTCCAGCACACGATCGGCAAACACCGATTTCAGTGGTTTAGAACACATTGTCCGGATCTATTTACGAATCGGTCCCGTTGTGACAGCGCAGGATTCGGCCCCGGCGGCGTATCCGCCCACGCCAGGGCGCGCGGGCCCGGCGCGACGCGCCCGCGCCGCCCTGTGAAGATGCACACACAGGCGGGTGAGGGCTCGATGACCGGCGTGCCGCCTGTCACGCTGAGACAACGAATCGATGATGCGATATATCCGCCTTCGCTGCGGCCTCCGCGGACCGCATGAACCTGCTCCGAAGGAGTGCCGATGAGAGCTGCGAGGATATGGGTCCCATGAGCGTCACCGGCATGTTCATCTGGCTCGGCGGCGGACAGCCCACCGAGGCCGCCGATGGATACGAACGGACCGGCTACACCGTCACGGGCGTGGCTGTAACACTGTTCGCCCTGGTCACCGGCGGAATCACCGCGGCCGCGCTGGGCTCGGGCGATTGGCCCGCCCCGGCCGTCCTACCCGCGGCGCTGGTCGCGGGCGTGCTCGCGGGTCTGCTCGGCCGGGCGCTGGCCGGCGCCGAACCGACGGCCCGGCCCGACCGCAAGGCCGGCGCGCCGAACCCACCCGCCGTACTCCTGCGGGTCGGTGTGGCGCTGGCCGCGGGACTGCTGGTGGCCGAACTCGCGACCACGGTGCTGTTCGCGGGCTCGGTCGACCGGATCCTCGACGAGCGCGCCGCGGCGAGCGCCACCGGCGCCCCGGCCGTGCGGACCGCCCAGGACGATCTCGACCGCGCCGTCGCCGAGCGGACGGCCCTGGACGGCACCATCGCCCAGGCCACCAAAGATATCGATACCGCCCTGATCGTGGCGCGCTGCGAATTCAACCCGACTCCCGGATGCCCGCAGACCAAGATCACCGGCGTGCCGGGGCGCGGTCCCGAGGCGGGAACCGCCAACGACATGCTCGACGACGCCCGCGGCGCCCTCGCCGCCGCGCAGAACCGGGTGGCGCCGCTGGACCAGCGGGTGACCGATGCCCGGGCGGCTCTGCGGGATGCGAGCGACACCGCCGCCGGTGCCGGTGATCGCGGATTCGGCGCCCGGTGGTCGGCCGCGCACGACCACACCACCGACCACGCGGGCGCATTCGTGATCCGGGTGCTCACCTGGCTGTTCTTCGCCCTGCTCGCCCTCCTTCCGCTGATCCTGCGCTGGTGGCGCGGGGAAACCACGCAGGAGCGCCGGCGCGCCGCGGAGGCGGTGCGCGACCGCGCCGACCGCGCGGCCGACGCGGCCGTCGCCCAGCAGGAGGCCCGCGTCCGGGCCGAGACCGCGGCGGTCCGGGCCGAACAGCAGCTCACGTCGGCCCGGCTGGCCGCCGAGGCCGACACCACCATCGACCGGGAGCGCCAGCGCACCCGGGTGATCGCGGCGCTGGGTGGGCTGGAGATCGGGGTCACCGAACGCGACGGCCTCGCCGGAGACGCCGAACCCGGCCCGCGCGCACTGCCCGCCGGTCGCGAGCTCGAACGGGTGGACAGCGCCGACCTGCCCGCACCCCGCGCCGCGGACCCCGGTAAACGCCAGGCCGGGCTGGAACTGCCCTTCCTCGGCACCCTTCCGTTCAGTGATACCGCCGCCCGCATGATCCGGCCCCTGGTCCCGGCCTTCGTCGGTACGGCGATCGACAGCGCGCTCGATACCGCGAGCCGGCCGCTGCGCACCGCGCGCCAGGTACTCACCGAGGCCGAGGAGATCACCTTCACCCTGCGCCGGACGCGGAAGGTCACCGTGGAGAGCCTGCCCGGCGACCCGGAACCCGACCGGCTCGGATCGCCCCGGCCCGACGACGAGGTGATCGACGCCGACTTCACCCTGGACTCCGACGCCATCGTCTCCGCGACCACGCGGCTGGAGCCCGGATACGGACCGCTGCCGGACGCGCGGCCCGTTCGCGAACTTCCGCCCGCCGACCGGTAGCGGCAGCCGTACGCGGGCGGTTCGTCCGGCAGCCACGGACCGGTGTACCCGTTAGACTCGGCCGCGTGCAGCCTGCCGCTGATCCGGCCGGTGCCGTCGGGGCGGGAGTGGATCCGGAGAGCCGAGCCCAGGATGCGACGGTTCCGATCCGCCCGCTGAGTTTCCGGGAACTACTCGACCTGCCGTTCGCGCTGGTGCAGGCCGATATCCGGCTGCTCGCCGGCTGCGCGGCGATCTTGCTGGTGGCCGGCGAACCGGTGGTCGTCGCGCTCATCGGCCTGGTCTCGCACCTCACCGGAGGATCGGACGAGGCGACCGCACTCGCCGCGATATTCGCGACCCTCGGCTGCGCCTGGCCGCTGCGGATCGCGCTGCGCGGCGTCACGGTGAGCACCGGTCTCGCGCGCGTCGTCGGCACACCGATCGGTTTCCGGGAATCCGTGCGCCGCACCGGCGCCCGGCTGGGGCCGCTGCTGCTGACGCAGACGGTGTTCACCGCCATCGGGATCGGCGTTCTCGCGTCGAGCGCCCTGCTGTTTCCCGTGAGCTTCGTGGCCGGCCTGCTGTGGTTCCTGTTCACCTACCCACTGCTCATGCTCTGGCTGGCGTGGTTACGCGCCACGCATCTGGCGGCCGAACCGGTGTTGTTCGCCGAACACGCCACCGCGGGTCCGGCGCTGACCCGCTCGGCGATGCTGTCGCGGCCGCTGCGCACCCGCCGGGCCGGTGTCTGGATCTGCCAGCACCTGCTGTTCGCCGTCCTCGCCGCCCCGCTGTTGGGTCTGCTGCTGTTCGTCGGCGATATCTCCGGTACACACCGCTGGCCCTTCCTCGTCCTGGTCACCACGGGCGCCTTGCTGCTCATGGCGTTCGCGGAGGTGGTGGAGGCCGCGACCCGGGTGGTCGGCTATCTGGACCTGCGCTGTCGCCGCGAAGGTTTCGATATCCGCGTTCCCACGGCGGGAGGTCTCCGGTGACCACGCCACCACCGCCCACTCCGGAACTCCCCCGTCTCGACGCCGCCGCCGTCCACCACGCCGCGGCCGAGCACGCCGCCGCCCGGGGTGATTTCGATACCGCGCTGCGGGAACGCTTCCGGGCGGTGCTGCGGGGGCTCGAACAGCGCGCGGTACTCGATGTCCGCCGCTCCCGGACCGCCCGCGAAACCGCGCACGAGACCGCGACCGTACTGCCGCCCGAGATCTCGGCCGAGATACCGCCCGCCGCCGATGCCTTCGACGAGGTCGTCTACGGCGGCCGGCGGGCCGGCGAGGACGAATACCTGCGGCTGACCCGTGCCGACCGGTTCTCGGCGACCGCGCCGCCGCCCACGGCGGAACCGGTCGAGGTCGAATCCGCCGGCCGTCGCACGCGGTCGCGGCAGGGATCGTGGACGTGGCCTCCGTTTCTGCGGGATCCGCGGTTCTGGGGCGCGATCGCCGCGCTCACCCTGCTCGCCCTGATTCTGTACGCGGTGCTGCAGGGATGCGCCGGCCCCACCGCGCCCCGGCCGCCGGATGCGCCACCACTGGATCCACCCCCGGTGGACCCGCCCGACGGCGACTACGACCCCGACCTTCCCCGGCCGACCGGTGACGATTCGTTTTTCGCGCGGACCCCGGCCTGGCTCGCCTTCGGCGGTCTGCAGTTCCTGATCGCCGCCGCCCTGCTCGTGTGGTGGCGGGCCCGGCGGCGCGGCGCCGTGGTCGGCGAGCCCCGGCCGGTCGAGGTGGCCGCGGGCGAACTGCTGGCCGGGCAGGCGGGGCTCTACCGCCGTTCGGGTGACTACGGGCATATCGCGGATGTGCTGCGCGCCGCGACGATCCGGCGAGTGCGCCGGACCCTCGGGGTGGCGGCCGGTATCACCCCCGAGGCCCTGGTGGCCGCGGTCGCGGCGCGTATGGGCGCCGACCCGGCAACGGTCGGCTCGGCGCTGTACGGCCCGGTAGCGGACGGGCCCACTCTGGAAGTAATTGCCGCGCAACTCGAATGGATCGAAGCGGAGGTCGGATGACCAGCATTGACACCGATAAGGCGGGTACCGGCGCGACGGCCGGGCCCTCCGCGGCCGAGGCCGCCGCGGCGTTCGCCGCGTTACGCACCGAGATCGGCAAGGCGGTGGTGGGCAACGACAGCGCTGTGATGTATCTCGTCCTCGCGCTGCTGTGCCGCGGCCACGTCCTGCTGGAAGGTGTACCCGGTGTGGCCAAGACCCTGCTGGTCCGCGCCCTGGCCACCGCGCTCGACCTGGAGCACAGCCGGGTCCAGTTCACTCCCGACCTGATGCCCGCCGATGTCACCGGCTCCCAGATCTACGATCCGCATTCGGCCGAGTTCACCTTCCGCGACGGTCCCGTCTTCACCAATCTGCTGCTGGCCGACGAGATCAACCGCACCCCGCCGAAAACCCAGTCCGCACTGCTGGAGTCGATGGAGGAGCGCCAGGTCTCGGTGGACGGGCGGGCCCGGCCGCTGCCCGATCCGTTCGTGGTGGTCGCCACCCAGAACCCCATCGAACAGGAGGGCACCTACCCGTTGCCGGAGGCGCAACTGGACCGGTTCCTCTTCAAGGTCGATATCCATCTGCCCGACCGTGACGACGAATTCCGGGTTCTGCAGCGGCATGCCGACGGTTTCGATCCTCGCGATCTCGCCGGGGCCGGATTGCGTCCGGTGGCCGGTCCGGCCCATATCACCGCGGCCCGGGCCGCGATCGCCGATATCACCGTGCGGCCGGAGGTGCTCGCCTACATCGTCGACCTGTGCCGCGCCACGCGCGCCGCCGCGGCCGTCCAGCACGGTGCCTCCACCCGGGGCGCCACGGCCCTGATGGCCGCGGCGCGGGCGCTGGCGTGGTTGAATGGACGCGGTTTCGTCACGCCCGACGATGTGAAAACGGTGGCCGTGGCCGTCCTGCGGCATCGGCTGCAGCTGCGCCCGGAGGCCGAACTCGACGGGGTCACCGGCGAGCAGGTCATGGCGTCGCTGCTGCTGTCCATCCCGGTTCCGGTGTAGCCCGTGGTCGTCACCGGGCGCCTGGTCCTGGTCGCGGCGGCCGCGGCGGCGACGGTCGCGGCGGCGATCCCGTCCTGGTTCGGCGTCCTGCTGGCCACGATCCTGGTGTGCGCGCTGGCGGCCGCCGACCGGCTGCTGACTCCCCCCGCCACGGATATCACGCTGGACCGCGCGGAGTTGTCGGTACTGCGCCTGGGCTCCCACACCGATATCGAACTCTCCGTGACCAATACCGGCTCCCGCCCGCTCCGGGGGTACGTCTGGGACGACTGGCCCGCCGGCGCGGGCGTCACGGGCCGCGAACACCGGATCGCGCTGGCCCCCGGGAACCGGGTCCGGTTGCGCACCACGGTGGCGCCCACCCGCCGGGGCGACCGCACCGCCGGCCCGGTCACTGTGCGTCTGTTCGGGCCGATGGGGCTGGCGGGGCACCAGTTCCGCCGGGTGGTGCCGGGGCGGGTCCGGGCCCTGCCGCCGTTCCGCAGTGAACGTCTGCTCTCCTCGAAGGTGAAGCGGCTACAGCATCTGGAAGGACGCAACCGCGCCGATCAGCGCGGTGCGGGAACCGAATTCGACTCGTTCCGCGAATATGTGCCCGGCGACGACGTCCGCGCGATCGATTGGCGGGCCACCGCCCGGGCCGCCGACGTCCTGGTGCGCACCTGGCGGCCGGAACGGAACCGGCACGTACTGATGCTGCTGGACACCGGCCGGGTCGGCGCGGCCCGGATCGACGAGGGCACACGGCTCGACAGCGCGATCGAGGCGGCCCTGCTGCTGGGCAGCCTCGCCGCGGCCGGCGGCGATACCGTCGGGCTGCTCGCCTACGACCGCCGGGTCCGGGCCGAGGTCCGGCAGGGCACCGGGAAAGCGCTGCCCCCGAAGCTGATGCACGCGCTGTCGGGGGTCACGCCGGCGCTGGTGGACACCGATACCGAGGGGCTGGTCCGCGCGGTGATCCAGCGGGTCAGACGCCGCAGCCTGATCGTCTGGTTCACCGGACTCGACGGCGCCGCCGTCACCGAGAACCTGCTGCCCGTGCTGCCCGTGCTCGCCCGGCGTCACCGGGTGCTGATCGTATCCGTCACGGATCCGGATATCGCCGCCGCGGCCGCCGATCGCGGCGGCCTCCGGGCGCTCTACCGGGCGGCCGCCGCGGAATCCCGGATCGCCGAGCACGCGGTACTGCAGGAGTCGCTGCGGCGCAGCGGTATCGCGGTGGTGGCCGCGGCAGCCGCGGATCTCCCCGAGGCGCTGGCCGACGAATACCTGGAACTCAAGCAGTCCGGTGCGCTCTGATCTCAGCGCCGGATCGGCACCGGCGGCCGAGCCGGGAACAGCGGCGGCAGCGAGCCCGGTGTGCTACCCGCGGGCAGCGCCCGCCGCTGGCGTTCGGCGATAACACTGCCCAGGATCTGCACCGGCGGATAGCCCGCGGGCGCGGTCGTCCGCAGCCGGGCGCAGACCGCGGCGACCAGGGCCTGGCCCAACTCGTGCGCGGCCGCCGGTGTGAGCGAGTTGATCCGGGTCAGATACCGGCGTATCGCGAGCGCCAGATCCTCCGGCAGTGCGGCCGTATCCAGTTCTGCCGACCATCCGGTGAGCCAGGCCGGCGGTACCGCCAGCGCCGGCACGGTCAGCGGCCGGCGGATATGCACGACGACCGTTCCCGCCAGTACATCGCCCACCCGCCGCGCGTCGGCGGAGCACAGCGAAACCACGACGGCGATCACACCGAACAGCCCGAGCATCCAGAAATCGACGATCGCGCCGGTGAGGCCACGGGTCAGCGCATGACGGAAATCCACGGGCCCGCCGTCGGCACGGACGACCCGCAGCCCGAACGCGAGCTTTCCCGGAGTCGCGCCACGCAGGAGGGTCTCCCACAGGACCGGATAACCGACCACGACGGCCACCAGCACCACCAGCGACAAGGTGGTGAACCACGGATCGCTGTCGTCACCGCGCAGCACCAGCATCACGATGGTCATCAGGACGATCCCGAGCACGAACTGCAGGATCAGATCGAGCGCGAACGCCGCGGCGCGGGTCGGGATACGGGCGACCGGCAGCTCGAGCGCCACCGCTTCCCCCGTCGTGAATTCAGCCATATCGCATAGCATTCTTCCACGACGGCCCGCATCGCACCGCGGTCCGAGACCCGGTACACCGCCGGGACCGGCCGCGACGCCGCGCCCGGCAGCACCGGGCACCGCATTCCGCGGGCGACGGGCGCAGTGGGAGGGAAGCCTGATGGATGTGGACGCGTACAGCGCCCGGAACCGGGGTGCGTGGACGAGGCTGGACACCTTGTCGCGGCAGCGGAAACTGACCGGCGCCGAAGCCGACGAACTGGTGCTGCTGTACCGGCGCACCTCGCAGCAATTGGCCCGCCTGCAGACCCACAGCCCCGAACCCGAGCTCGTCGCGGGTCTCAGTGCCGTCCTGGCCCGGGCGCGCGGCCGGATCGTCGGCAGCGCTCCGAACACCTGGACCGAGATCGGCCGATTCTTCACCCATGTCTTCCCCGCCGCCGTGTACCGGGTCTTCGGATGGTGGCTCGGCGTGGCCGTGGCCTTCCTCGGGGTGACGGCGGGTTTCGCCACCTGGATCGCGGTGGATCCGTTCGCCCGGGAAACGCTTGGGCTGCAAGAGGACACCAGTGCGCTGACCGCTCCCGGCGGCGCCTTCGAGACGTATTACACCGAACATTCGAACGACGCTTTCGCCGCATTGGTCTGGACCAACAATGCCTGGGTATCCGCGCTGGCGCTCTTCCTCGGCATCCTGATCCTGCCGGTGCTGTATCTACTGTTCATGAACGCGCTGAATATCGGGGTGACGGCGGGGTTGATGGCCGAGGCCGGCCGCCTCGACTCGTTCTTCGGCTTCCTGCTTCCGCACGGGATGCTGGAACTGACCGCCATTTTCATCGCGGGCGGCGCCGGACTGAAACTCGGCTGGACGCTGATCGACCCGGGCCCGTCGAGCCGCGGCGAGGCGGTCGCTCGCCAGGGCCGCGCGACCGCCGCCATCGCCCTGGGACTGGTGCCGACCCTGCTGGTAGCGGGACTTCTGGAGGGTTTCGTCACCCCCAGCGTGCTGCCGACCCCGGCGCGGATCGCCTGTGGACTGCTCGCCGAGGCGGCCTTCCTCACCTATATCGTCACCGCGGGTCGCCGGGCGGTCCACGAAGACGGCATCGTGACCTCCGGTTCACCTGCGGTGTACGCATCGGACAACGGGTAGACAACCCGGAGCACACGGGAAAAGGTCACATTTTGTGACGTAGCAGCAAAGTGGGCTGGATGACCGGTGAGAATTCCCCCGATTGAATTCCGCTGGCCGCAGCGAGTCGCCGCTCTAGCTGCGGCCAGCGTTACCGTCGACTCTACACAATCGTTATTGCTACGCAACCCGTTGCGAGTGAGGTCACAGGTATAAGCCGCGAGCCAGCTAACATCTGGACACCCCCTCGGTGTACCCGTTCCAGCTAACTTCCAGCAGGCGACCACACGCTTGCAGCGGTGCTTTCATATGCAAGTACATTTGGTTTTTACTGGTCACCGCCATATCCGTAACCACGGTTACGCACAACCTCCGACAGGTTCGCCCGGAGGCACGCCCGAACCGCCGTTAACTCGGACGATCGGGTGCCGAACAGGGCATTCGCGACGGGTTAACGCGGTTGCCGCGACGGCCGGGACGGCAAAAGAAACCCCGAGTTTGTTTATCGAGTCCAAACCTTCCGCCGCCCTGAATAGGTCCCGGAGATGGACCGAGGGGTAGTTAACCAAGGTCGTTCCGGGACGTGAACTGAGTCACTCGACGGCCGGATTCGGGCAAACCTCAGCAGCGCCGCCGCAACCGGAAATCAATAGTGTGACCTTGGTCTCACCCAGGCATAAATGCTCGGTAGAAGGGGGTTGAGGCCCGGAATCGCGAACACCACACCGAACGGTCCGGCCGCATGACAGCAGAGCCCGGCTCAACCGGCCGGCAGGCCCCGGCGCCCCCATGACAGCACCCGGCGCGGGCCCATACCCGGAAACGAGAGAAGCCGCGGACCGGATTCGATCCACGGCTTCTCTATTGTGGGCGAAGGGGGACTTGAACCCCCACGTCCCGAAGGACACTGGCACCTGAAGCCAGCGCGTCTGCCATTCCGCCACTCGCCCGAGCGACGGATCAGACAGTAGCACGGAGGTGTCCGCGAGACGAAATCACGTGGTCGAAGCCCCGGGACCGACGCGCTGACCTGGGTCCGGGCAACCGTTACCACGCCGGGGGAACTCCCCAACCGTTCCGGTAGTTACAGGTATAACCGATCGTGGATATCATGCAGGGAACGTGCTCGTAGTGCGACACGCCGTATTCGCGTGTCGTCGTAAAGAAACAGGAGAGACTCACCGAAGGGAGGGCCCGGATGGGGTTCGTCTCGAGATTCGAGCGACGCCTACAGGGCGCCGTCGGTGACGTCTTCGCCCGGGCTTTCGGCGGGAACGTGGTTCCACAGGAGGTCGAGGCAGCGCTGCAGCGTGAGGCCGCCGACAGGATCCAGGACCTCGGTGGCGGGCATCTGCTCGCACCCAACAATTACGTGATCACGATCAACGAGTCGGACCACCGGCAACTCGACGCCGATCACGACCTCACCACCCGCGCCTTCGCCAAACATCTGCAGGATTACATCCGAGATCAAGGGTGGCAGACCTACGGCGAAGTGCACGTGGTGTTCGAGGCATCCCCTACGCTGCACACCGGAATGTTCAGGACGAGCGGTCGCGTCGACCCAGACGCCGGCCGCGGAGCTGCCCCGGCTCGCCGCCCGGAACCGCTACAACGACCCGCTAACCCGCAACCAGGAGCTGGCCCCATGACGCAGAACTCTGGCTACGACCCGAGCCGTGAGCACGCGGAGTCCGATCCACGCAATCGCGGGTACGCTCCCGGACCCGCGGGACGCGGGCCGCAGAACGGCGCGTACCCCGAGGACTACGGTCCCGGCGCGCAGTACAACGGTGCCCCGGACTATCAGAACGGTTACGACTACCAGCAGGGCGCCGCGGCCTACGACCAGCAGGGGTATCAGGGCCGGCCCGGGTACGACCAGCAGGGCTACGCCCAGCCGGGGTACGACCAGCAGGGCTACGCGCAGCAGCCCGGTTACGACCAGGGTTACGACCAGCAGGGCTATGCCCAGCAGCCCGGATACGACCAGGGGTATCAGGGCCGGCCCGGTTACGACCAGGGGTACGACCAGCAGGGCTATGCCCAGCAGCCCGGTTACGACCAGCAGGGCTACGCGCAGCAGCCCGGATACGACCAGCAGGGCTACGCGCAGCAGCCCGGATACGACCAGGGCTACGACCAGCAGCCCGGTTACGACCAGGGTTACGACCAGCAGGGCTATGCCCAGCAGCAGCCCGGTTACGACCAGCAGGGCCAGCAGGCCGGCTACGCCCCGGCCCAGGGCGGCTACGGCCAGGCCGGCTACGCGCCCGCCGCCGGTCCCGGTTTCTCCGCGACCCTCGCCCTGGACGACGGCAGCGGCCGGACCTACCAGCTCCGGGAAGGCAGCAATATCATCGGCCGCGGCCAGGACGCCCATTTCCGGCTGCCCGACACCGGGGTCTCGCGCCGTCATATCGAGGTGCGCTGGGACGGTCAGACCGCGATGCTCTCGGATCTGGGTTCGACCAACGGCACGCTGGTCAACGGATCTCCGGTCCAGGACTGGCAACTCGCCGACGGTGACGTGATTCGCGCCGGGCACTCCGAGATCCTCATCCGTATTGTCTGATGCCGTAGGCTCGCCGTGCGGATCACGAGGCACCTCTCCCATAATGGGGCGGTCCAATCGTGATCGGTCTCGTCCGACGGTCCTATGATGTGCCAACATGCTCGCGGCGCCATACCGGGCGCCGCCGGGACGAGCACTGCCACGGGGTGGGTCACACCACTCCGACGGCACCGACACACGGTCGAACAGGAGGTGGAGCGCCGTGCAGGGCCTGATTCTGCAACTGACCCGTGCCGGGTTCCTCCTGCTGCTGTGGCTGTTCGTGTGGGCAATCCTGCGCACCCTCCGCAGTGATATCTACGCGGCCTCCGGAGTGCGGCTCCAGAACCGGGGACCGCGCGGTTCCACGGTGCTGCCGTCCATGCGCCGGGGCCAGAAGGGCGCCAAATATCTTGTGGTGACTCAAGGTTCTCTCGCCGGTACCCGCATCACGCTGGGTACCCAACCGGTGCTGATCGGCCGTGCGGACGATTCCACACTGGTGCTCACCGACGATTACGCCTCCACGCGACATGCCCGGCTGTCCCTACGCGGTGACGACTGGTACGTCGAAGACCTCGGCTCGACCAACGGTACATACCTCGATCGCGCCAAAGTCACCACCGCAGTCCGCGTTCCGCTCGGCACTCCGGTCCGGGTCGGCAAGACAGTGATCGAGCTCCGATCGTGACACTTGTTCTCCGCTACGCAGCGCGCAGCGACCGCGGCCTCGTCCGCGCCAACAACGAAGATTCCGTCTACGCGGGCGCCCGCCTGCTGGCCCTTGCCGACGGCATGGGCGGGCACGCGGCCGGTGAAGTGGCATCACAGCTGATGATCGCCGCGCTGGCGCACCTCGACGACGACGAACCCGGCGAAGACCTGCTCGGCAAGCTGAACCGGGCCACCCACGCCGGTAATTCCGCGATCGCCGAACAGGTCGAGGAAGAGCCCGAACTGGATGGGATGGGCACCACGCTCACCGCGATCCTGTTCGCGGGCAAGAAACTCGGCATGGTCCATATCGGCGATTCGCGCGCCTATATGCTGCGCGACGGCGAGCTGGCCCAGATCACCCGCGACGACACCTTCGTCCAGTCGCTGGTGGACGAAGGCCGGATCACCCCCGAACAGGCCCATACCCATCCCCAGCGGTCGCTGATCATGCGTGCCCTCACCGGCAACGAGATCGAGCCGACGCTGGTGATGCGCGAGGCCCGCGCCGGTGACCGCTATCTGCTGTGCTCCGACGGACTCTCCGACGTGGTCAGCGACGAGACCATCGCCAACACCATGCGCGAGGGCAGTACCGACGAATGCGCCGACCGGCTCATCGAGCTCGCGCTGCGCAGCGGCGGTCCGGACAACGTCACCGTGGTGGTGGCCGATGTCATCGACCTGGACTACGGCCAGAGCCATCCGATCGTCGCGGGCGCCGCGTCCGGTGAGGCCGAGGACAATCCGCCGCCGAACACCGCCGCCGGCCGCGCCGCCGCCATGCGGCCGCCGGCCGCCGCGCCCCGCCGGGCCGCGGGCGAGCCCGAACCCGAGCCGAAGAAATCGCACAAACTGCGCTGGGTGCTGCTGGCCCTGGCGCTGGTGCTGGCGGTCGGGATCGGACTGGTCGTCGGTTACAAGATGATCCGCTCCAACTACTACGTGGGCGCGGACAACAACAGCGTCGTGGTCATGCAGGGCCTGCCCGGTTCGATCCTCGGATACTCCATCCACGAGGTGAACCTGGTCGGCTGCGTGACCGCGAAGGATGAACTCAGCCTCGTCGACAGCGGTAAGCCGCTGCCCGAGGACTGCCGTGTGCTCGAGGTCAGCGATCTCGAGCAGACCGGCCGCGACCAGGTGGAACGCGGGCTGCCGCCCGGCACCCTGGACAAGGCCAAGGAGCAGATGCGGGTTCTGGCGGATCGCGAACTGCTGCCGGTCTGCAAGAAGAACGCCTCCGCGGCCCAGCCGGGCGTGGTGACCACCACCCCGACACCCGCGCCCCCGGCCGCGCCGACCCCCACTCCGGCGGCGCCCCCGGCCGCGCCCGCACCCGGTGCCAACGGCGAGAATCCCGCGCCGCCCGCACCGCCGACCACCACCGCGCCGGCGCCGACGACCACCGCAGCGCCCCAGATCGCCGGGGAGAACTGCCGGGTGGCGGACTGATGTCCGCACCGGCACCACCGTCCGCCGGGGCCATTCCGAGCCCCCCGGGCGGTTTCGCTGCAGCGCCGTCACCGCGGAACCGGCGTAATACCGAACTCTTGTTGCTCGGATTCGCCGCATTCATCACCACGGCCGCGCTGTTCCTGGTCGAAGCCGGCCAGGAACAGTCGCTGACCTGGGATATCGCGAAATACGGATTGGCCTATCTGGGGCTGTTCGCCGTCGCCCACCTCGCGGTGCGCCGGTTCGCGCCCTATACCGACCCGCTGCTGCTGCCGATCGTCGCCCTGCTCAACGGGATCGGGCTGGTGCTCATCCACCGCCTGGATCTCGCGGATCAGCAGACGGCGGCCTACAACTCGTGGGATATCCCCTCCCCCGACGCCAACCAGCAGATCCTGTGGACGGCTCTGGGCATCGTCCTGTTCGTCGTGATCCTGCTGGTGCTGCGCGACTACCGGACGCTGGCCAAATACGCCTACACCCTCGGACTGGTCGGCCTGGTGGCGCTCGCGATCCCGGCGATCCTGCCCAGTTCGCTGTCCGAGGTCAACGGGGCGAAGATCTGGATCCGACTGCCCGGCCTGAGCCTGCAGCCCGGCGAATTCGCCAAGATCCTGCTGATCATCTTCTTCGCCTCGGTTCTCGTGTCCAAACGTGAACTGTTCACCGCGGCCGGCCGGCATTTCCTCGGGATGGAATTCCCGCGGGCCCGCGATATGGGCCCGATCCTCGCCGTCTGGATCGTCTGCATCGGCGTGCTGGTATTCGAGAAGGACCTCGGCACCTCGCTGCTGATCTTCGGCACGGTCCTGGTGATGCTCTACATCGCGACCGAGCGCGTCGGCTGGCTGCTCATCGGCGGCGGACTGCTGCTGGTCGGATTCGTCTTCGCCTACCAGCTGTTCGGGCATGTCCGGGTGCGCGTGGAGACCTGGCTGCACCCCTTCGACGACTACAACAACACCGGCTATCAGATCGTGCAGTCGCTGTTCGGGCTGGCCACCGGCGGTCTCGCCGGAACCGGTCTCGGCAGCGGGCGGCCCTCGCAGGTGCCGTTCGCCAAAACCGACTTCATCGTCACCACGATCGGCGAAGAGCTGGGGCTCATCGGCCTGACCGCCATCCTGATCCTGTTCCTGATGCTGATCCTGCGCGGTATGCGGACCGCGCTGGCGATCCGGGACAGCTTCGGCAAACTGCTCGCGGCCGGTCTGTCGTTCACCATCGCGATCCAGGTCTTCGTGGTCGTGGGCGGAGTGACCAAGCTGATCCCGCTCACCGGTCTCACCACCCCCTTCGTCTCCTACGGCGGCTCCTCGCTGCTGGCCAACTACATCCTGCTGGCCCTGCTCATCAAGATCTCCGACGCGGCCCGCGAACCGGCTCCGGCCCGCCGCCGCGAACCCGCCCCCGCGCCGCTGGCGGAAGCCCAGACCGTGATGGTGTCGCGACCGCGAGGGGGTCACCAGTGAACACACCGCTACGCCGGGTGGCCATGGCGGTCATGGTGATGATCGTGGCCCTGCTGCTCAACGCCACCTACGTCCAGGTGATCAAGGCCGACGACTACCGCGCCGACCCCCGGAACTCCCGGGTGCTGCTCGACGAGTACTCCCGCCAGCGCGGGCAGATCTCCGCCGGCGGCACGGTACTGGCGAGTTCGGTCGCCACCGACGACCGCTACAAGTATCTGCGCGTCTATCCGACCGATCCGGCCGCCTACGCGCCGGTCACCGGCTTCTACTCGATGCAGTACGGCAGCACCGGCCTGGAACGCGCCGAGGACCCGGTACTCAACGGGTCCGACGCGCAGCTGTTCGGGAGCCGGCTGGTCGATCTCGTCTCCGGGCGCGACCCCCGCGGCGGCAATGTGGTCACCACGATCGACCCCGCGATGCAGCAGGTCGCCTACGACGAACTCACCAGCAAGGGCTACACGGGTTCGGTGGTGGCCATCGAACCCAGCACCGGCAAGATCCTGACCATGGTGTCCACGCCCAGCTACGACCCCAACCAGCTGTCCGGACACGACGGCGCCCAGGGCACCCAGGCCTGGGAGAGCCTGAGCGCGGACGAGAACCAGCCCATGCTGAACCGGGCGATCTCGCAGACCTACCCGCCGGGCTCCACCTTCAAGGTCGTGGTCACCGCGGCCGCGCTGTCCAACGGCAAGGCCAACCCGCAGAGCCAGTTCACCGCGGCGCCCAACATCACCCTGCCGGGCACCAGCACCACGCTGGAGAACTACAACGGCAGCACCTGCGGTTCCGGCGCCACCGCGAGTCTCTACGAGGCGTTCCGCCGGTCCTGCAATACGGCGTTCGTGGAACTCGGTGTCGATGTCGGCTCGGCGGCGCTGGAAGACGAGGCGGCCGCCTTCGGTATCGGTCCGCATCGCGGCATCCCGATGCCGGTCGCCGAGAGTTCGGTGGGCAATATCCCCGACGACGCCGCCCTCGCGCAGAGCAGTATCGGCCAGCGTGATGTGGCACTCACTCCACTGGACAACGCGGTGATCGCGGCTACCGTCGCCAACGGCGGCGTGCGTATGGAGCCCTACCTCGTCGACCAGTTGCAGAACCCCGATCTGAGTGAACTGGCCACCACCGAACCGGTCTCGGTCGGGCAGGCGGTGAGCGCGGAGGTAGCGTCTACGCTGACCGACCTGATGGTGGCCTCGGAAGAGAACACCGCGGGCAGCGGCGGCTCGGGCTACCGGATCGCGTCCAAGACCGGTACCGCCGAGCACGGCTCCGATCCGCGCAACACACCGCCGCATGCCTGGTACATAGCGTTCGCCCCCGCCGAGAACCCGAAGATCGCCATCGCGGTCATCGTGGAGAACGGCGGTGACCGGGCGCTGGCGGCAACCGGTGGGTCGGTCGCCGCGCCGGTTGCCCGGGCGGTACTGGACGCAGGTCTGCGAGGTCGCTGAACGAGATGGATGTGCGAGTGAATCTGCGGGGAACCCGATGCTGACAAACGGCGCGATGATCGCGGACCGCTACCGGCTGCAGCGGCTGATCGCCACCGGCGGGATGGGCCAGGTGTGGGAAGCCCTGGACACCCGGCTGGATCGTCGTGTCGCGGTCAAGGTGCTCAAGTCCGAGTTCTCCGCCGACCCGACCTTCCGGCACCGGTTCCGCACCGAGGCCCGGACGACCGCGCAGCTGAACCACTCCGGTATCGCCGGTATCTACGACTACGGCGAGACCTACGACCCGCAGGGCGGTGAGACCGCCTACCTGGTGATGGAGCTGGTGCAGGGCGAACCGCTCAACAATGTGCTGAACCGGCTCGGCCGGCTGTCGGTGGTGCAGGGACTGGACCTGCTGGAGCAGACCGGCAACGCCCTGCAGGTCGCGCATCAGGCCGGTGTCGTGCACCGCGACGTCAAACCCGGAAACATCCTGGTGACCCCGACCGGCCAGGTGAAGATCACCGACTTCGGTATCGCCAAGGCGGTCGACGCCTCACCGGTCACCAAGACCGGCATGGTGATGGGCACCGCGCAGTACATCGCGCCGGAGCAGGCCGTCGGCGAGGACGCGACCGCGGCCAGCGATGTGTACTCGCTGGGTGTGGTGGGTTACGAGGCGCTGGCCGGGGTCCGCCCGTTCACCGGCGACGGCGCCCTCACCGTCGCGATGAAGCATGTGCGCGAGGTTCCGCCGCCGATGCCGGCCGACCTCCCCCCGAACGTGCGCGAGCTGGTCGAGATCACCCTGGCCAAGGATCCCTCGCAGCGCTACACCGACGGCGGCGAATTCGCCGAAGCGGTGGCGGCGGTGCGTTCGGGCCGCCGCCCGCCCCCGCCCCGTAACCTCGCCGCGGCCGGTCCGACCAGCGTGATCCCGGCGCCGCAGCCGGGTTACGACGAGGGCGCGACCATGCGCTACAACACGCCCCCCGCGGCCGGTTACGTCACGCCGCCCACCGCCATGGCGGGCCCGGCCACCGCGATGGATCGCGGTGCGCACGAGGTGGACCCCGAGGATTACCGGAACGGTTCCGGCGGCGGGCTCAACAAGAACCAGCGGTGGATGATCGGGCTGGGCATCGGCGCGCTGCTACTCGGCGGGGCCGTGCTGTGGCTGCTCTTCGGCGGTGACACCAACCCGGACGGCAGCGTTCCGGGAACCTCGAGCACCGCCCCGACCACCCGCCAGCTTCCGCCCCCGGTCACCACGACCTACGAGGTCACCGAACCGCCGGTGTGGACTCCGAGCGAAACGACCACACCGCCGGCGCCGACCACGACGACGCAGCCGCCGACCACCACGACGCAGCCGCCGACGACGACGCAGTCGACGACCACCGCGCCGACCACCACCGAAGAGACCACCGACGAGGAGACGACCACCACGCGTAGTCGCCCGGTGGTCCCGCCCATCGAGTTCCCCGATGTCGTCCCGACGGTAGACAACCGCACCACCTTCACCATGCCGCCCTTTAATCCGCAAGGACAGCCATGACGACCCCGAAGAACCTCTCGTCCCGCTACGAGCTGGGCGAGATCATCGGGTTCGGCGGAATGTCGGAGGTACACAGAGCACGCGACCTCCGTTTGAACCGCGATGTCGCGATCAAGGTGCTGCGCGCCGACCTCGCCCGCGATCCCACGTTCTACCTGCGGTTCAAGCGTGAGGCCCAGAATGCCGCGGCGCTGAACCATCCCGCCATCGTCGCCGTGTACGACACCGGTGAGGCCGAGGTCGACGGCGGGCCGCTGCCCTTCATCGTGATGGAGTACGTCGAGGGCGATACGTTGCGCGATATCGTGCGCAACGAGGGCCCGCTGCCGCCGCGCCGCGCGATGGAGGTCGTCGCCGACGTCTGCGCCGCGCTGGATTTCAGCCATAAGGCCGGAATCGTGCACCGCGATATGAAACCCGCCAACATCATGATCAACCGGGCGGGCGCGGTGAAGGTGATGGACTTCGGTATCGCCCGCGCGCTCGCCGACGCCGCCAATCCGATGACCGCCACCGCGGCCGTGATCGGTACCGCCCAGTACCTGTCGCCGGAGCAGGCGCGCGGCGAAACCGTCGATGCCCGCTCCGATGTGTACTCCGTGGGCTGCGTACTCTTCGAGATCCTCACCGGTGAGCCGCCGTTCACCGGTGATTCCCCGGTCGCGGTGGCCTATCAGCACGTCCGGGAGGATCCGCGGCTGCCTTCGCTCGTCCACGAGGGGGTGCCGCGCGAACTGGATTCCGTGGTCCTCGAGGCGATGGCCAAGAATCCGGCCAACCGCTATCAGAGCGCGGCCGAGATGCGCGCGGACCTGATCCGGGTACTGGGCGGGCAGAAGCCCGGCGCACCCATGGTGATGACCGACGAGGATCGCACCACGATGCTCGGCCCGGCCGATCCGGGATCGCGCGGCTACCACCGCCTCGACGACGACGAAGACCACGACGATTACGCCCGCGACGGCGGAAACCGGCGGACCGCCTATATCGCGGCCGGTGCGGTCGCCGCGGTGGCTCTGGCGTTCGGCCTGTTCTGGATGTTGCTGGGACCGGGCAGCCGACCCGACCAGGTCGCGGTGCCGGATGTCTCGAACGTCTCCGCGAGTGAGGCCGAGCAGAAACTCGATTCCCTCGGGTTCGATGTCGCCATCCAGGAGAAGCCGGACGGCAAGATCGGCGCCGGCAATGTCATCGCGACCCAGCCGCTGGGCGGATCCCGGGCCGACGAGGGCAGCACCATCACCGTGCAGGTGTCCACCGGACCGCAGCAGGTGCCGGTACCCCGGCTCACCGGCCTCACCCAGCAGGAGGCCGAGCAGGAACTCAACAACGCCGGTCTGCAGGTCAATCCGGATGTGAAGCGGGAGCCGTCCAGCGCGCAGGACAAGGACAAGGTGATCGGCCAGGATCCCTCGCCCGGGATCGAGATGGATGCCGGCAGCCCGATCACCCTTGTCGTGGGCTCCGGTCCGGAACAGGTCCGGGTGCTCGATGTGGTCGGTCAGTTGATCGATGTGGCGCAGCCGAACCTCGAGGGCGCCGGCTTCAAGATCGTGGTGGAGCAGGTGCAATCGGCGCGGCCGCGCGGCGAGGTGCTGTCCACCGATCCCGCCGGCGGGTCCATGGCCGACAAGGGTTCGACGATCACGGTCCAGGTGGCGCAGAGCGACCGGATCGCCATGCCGAACCTGATCGGCCTGAGCGCGGCCGAGGTCGTGGACAAACTGCGCGAAAGCGGCTGGCAGGGCAGCGTGAACCAGGTCCGGCAGATCACGCAGATCACCCTGAACTCCGATCAGGCCGGCAAGGTGCTCAGCCAGCAGCCGTCGGCCGGGACGACCGTGCAGTCCTCGACAACGGTCACCATCAATACGGGAGTGCTTCCGCTGGGTCCGCCGTGAGTGTTGCCGGGCCGCGGCCCGGCAACATCTCCGGTTCAGTGATCGGGAACCGTCACGACACGGCGAGCGCGGCGACCTCGGATTCCAGCATTTCCACCAGGCCCTCGGCGGGGCGCCGGCCGCAGAACTCCAGCCAGTTCGCCAGCATCCGGTGCCCGCCCTGCGTCAGCACCGATTCCGGATGGAACTGCACGCCGTGGATCGGCAGCTCCCGATGCCGCAGCGCCATGACGATGCCGGTCTCGGTGCGCCCGATGACCTCGAACTCCGGCGGGATCGTCTCTTCCACCACGGTCAGCGAGTGATACCGCGTGGCGGTGAAGGGATCGGGCAGACCGGCGAGCACTCCGGCTCCGATATGGAATACCGAACTGGTCTTGCCGTGCAGGAGTTCCGGCGCGCGGGTGACGGTCGCGCCGAAGGCGGCGCCGATCGCCTGATGACCGAGGCAGACGCCGAGCAGCGGGGTGGTCTGCCGGGCGCAGGCGCGCACCAGTTCGATGCTCACACCGGCCCGTTCCGGAGTGCCGGGACCCGGGCTGATGAGGATCCCGTCGAAGTCACGGGCCACGGCGTCCAGATCGTCGAGGTGCGGATCGTCGTTGCGCCAGACAACGGCCTCGACGCCCAGCTGACCCAGATACTGGACCAGGTTGAACACGAAGCTGTCGTAGTTGTCGACGACCAGAACACGCATGCAGAAAGATTACGTGTTCGGCGCCCACCAGGAGCGCCCCGGCCCGCGGTTGGGACCGTGTCGGCGGAACGGCCGAGCCGTGCGAAGCGCCCACCGCGCTCCACCTGCCCGGAAGACACCGGGCGGGCCGCTGGGCATCACGGCGATTACCTGGTGGGATAGCCTTGGAACACGACCTGCACGCTGAACACGAGGACATCATGCCCAAGTCGAAGGTCCGGAAGAAGACCGACTACACGATCAACCCCGCCAGCCGCACGCCGGTGAAGGTGAAGGCGGCCGGTCCATCGCCTGTCTGGTACGTCACCATCATGCTCGGCTTCATGCTCGCCGGGCTGGTGTGGCTGCTGGTCTATTACCTCGCGGCCGACCAGATCGGCTGGATGAGCAACCTCAACGCCTGGAACTTCCTCATCGGGTTCGGGCTGATGGTGGTCGGGCTGATCATGACGATGCGGTGGCGCTAGCGCGTCCACGACCAGGGATTACACGCGTGTAATTAATGCACACTTGTGGATAACCCTGTGGATAACTCATCGGACGGATAGGGGACGACGCCGCGTGCAGCCCGAGAGCACGGAACCGAGCCTGGCCTGGACGACTCCACTGCCCGCGCTGGTCGCGGTCGGAGCGGGGGGTTTGATACTGGCCGGCGCCGCGGTCTTCACCACCGAGGTCCCCGGCAAGTTCCTGCTCGGCGTGGCCGCGCTGGTGCTGCTGGGGCTCGCCGCGATGGGGATCCGGCAGCGGCCGCGTCTGTCCGTCGTTCCGGGTGACCGGCCGCTACTCGTACTGCGGGGGCTGACCGGCGTGACGAGCTATACCCGGGAACAGATCCTGCGCGCCCGGGTGGTGGGCTACCGCCGGCTGGGCCGGAAGTCGCCGATGCTGGAAATCGACGTCGACCACCTCGGCACCGAACGACTGCTCATCTTCGGCCGATGGGATCTGGGCACCAGCCCGGAAGACGTCTACGAGACCCTGCGCAAGGAACTGCGCCTGCACGGCGAGTCCGCGCGCTGAACACGCCCGGCCCGCCACCATGTTTCACGTAAAACAATAGGGCGGGTCAGCGCAGCGCCAGGGTGGCGACGACGATCACCGCCAGCGCGGCCACGGCCAGGGCCACCAGCGCGACGATGCCGACCGTTCGCGCCCGCTCGGGCGTTCGAGCTCCCACCCAGGACGGCAGGAAGACGACTCCGAGAGCGGCCAGGGTGCCGGCGGCCAGGCCGCCGAGATGACCCCACAGCGAGATACCGGGCAACGAGAAGCTGATGAACACGTTGATGCCGATCAGGATCAGCATGCTGTTCGGATTCTGACGCAGCCGGATCAGGAGCACGGTGATCGCGCCGAACAGGCCGTACACCGCACCCGACGCCCCGGCGGTCAGATTGTCCTGGGCCAGCAGCATCACCGCGGCCGCGCTGCCCAGTAGTGAGATCAGGTAGACCGCCAGAAAGCGGGCCCGGCCCAGGACCACCTCGATATCGCGACCCACGATGTAGAGCGCGAACATGTTCAGCAGGAGGTGGATCAGCCCGTAGTGCAGAAACCCCGAGCCGATCACCCGGAACCACTCGCCACTCGCGACCGCCGGCGGGTACATGACCCAGTCCACGAACAGAGCGGACCCACGCTCGTTCGCCATCAGGCTGCGCGACTGCGCCGCGGTGACGGCGTAGACCAGCACATTGAGGGCGATCAGTGTGTAGGTGACGATCGGGGTACCGGTACGCGCGGCCACCGCGCCGGATACGGTGCGCGTCCGCGGGGCCGTGCGCTGGTCGGCGCGCAGACAATCGACGCAGTGCTGCCCCACCGAGGCCGGGCGCAGGCATTCCGGGCATGCCGGGCGCCCGCATCGGGTACACGACAGCCCGGTCGCACGATCGGGATGGCGCACACATACCGGAGCGGGGGGTGGCGACTGCTGCGGATTCATCGAACGACCCGCGATATGGACGGCTGGATGATCTCGCGGCGCGCTGCCGACCGGATGCGGCGTGTCGTTCTCACCTGCCCTATCGTGCCATGTGTCCGTTTCGCGCGGATCGAACCGTACCCGTGATCACACCGCCGTACGGGGCCTGACCAGGAGGTCTGCGTTATCGGCCCGGCTGTGCCAGAGTTGAGCCATGAGTTCGAGGCCCTTGCGTCCGTCCGGTCGTTCGCGTTACCGCCTGCTGGCCGCCGCCGCGGTCGCGGCGGCGGGCGGGACGGCGTGGCTGGTGCGCAGTAAGCGCCCGGCACCGCCCGAACCGGCCCCCGCGCCGCCGCGGATCGGCCATTCCCGCAACGGCGCCGCGGCGGCCCCGGAACCCGGAACCGCCGCGACCGCCGAGGACTGACCTTCTTCTCAGCGGCTGACCGTCTTGCGGTACTGCCGCAGCGCCAGCGGTACGAACACGACCAGGATGATCACCACCCAGATCAGCGTCGTGGCGATCGGATGCTCCAGCGACCACGCCGTCGACCCGTCCACGGCCGGGGAGGCGTTCCCGAACAATTCACGGGTCGCTTCCGTCAGCGCCGATACGGGGTTCCATTCGGCGAAGACGCGCAGCGGGGTCGGCAGATCCTGCAGGGGTACGAAGGTGTTGGCCAGGAACGTGAGCGGGAAGATCACCATGAAACTGGCGTTGTTGAACACCTCCGGCGTATGCACCAGCAGCCCGACCACCGCCATGATCCAAGAGATCGCGTAGGCGAACAGCAGCAGTAGCGCATAGGCGAGCACCGCGTCGAGCACCGACCCGCGGATCCGCCAGCCGACCACGAGACCGGTCAGCGACATCACCACCAGGCTGACCACGTTGATCACTACATCGCTGACCGTGCGCCCGATCAGCACCGAGGAGGGCGCCATCGGCAGCGACCGGAACCGGTCGATGATGCCCTTCTGCATATCCTCGGCGAGGCTCAACCCGGTGAAGGTGGACCCGAACACCACCGTCTGGACGAAGATGCCCGCGATGAGGAACTCGCGGTAGCCGCCCTCGAGTCCGGGCACCTTGATCGCCGTGCCGAAGATATAGGCGAACAGCAGCACGAACATGATCGGCGAGAGCGTGCTGAAGATCAGCACATCGGGAACTCGCTTGATCTTGATGACATTGCGTTTCGTGACGGTCAGACTGTCGCTGACCACCATGGACATCCGCTCGGCCAGTGTGGGCTCGTCCCGGACACCGTCGGCCGTCGCCACCGTGGTCATCGACTCTTTCCTTTCACTACCTCGATCGATTCGGTTTCTCGCGCCGCGGCGGGCCGGTCGTCCCGGCTCGGGTATTGCGCGTCCTCGCTGCCGGTCTCCTCGGCCTCATGTCCTGTCAGCGAGAGGAAGACATCATCGAGCGAAGGCCGCCGCAGCCCGACATCGTGGATTTTGACGCCCTCGTCGGTGAGCCGGCCGATGGCCGCCACCAGCGCCTGCGATCCGTCGCTGACCGGGACCACGACCCGTCGCAGCCCGGGTTCGAGGTGGATCTCACCGTCGGCGAGCGGCGCGAGCGCCCGCTGGGCCACGGCCAGATTGTCGACGTGATCGACCGTCAGCTCGATCCGGTCGCCGCCGACCTTGCTCTTGAGTTCGTCGGCGGTACCGCGCGCGATCACCTGACCCCGGTCGATCACCGCGATCGCATCGGCCAACCGGTCCGCTTCCTCCATGTACTGCGTGGTGAGCAGGAGGGTGGTGCCACCGGCGACCAATTCCTCCATGACATCCCACAGATCGAGCCGGGCCCGCGGGTCCAGGCCGGTGGTGGGTTCGTCGAGGAAGAGCACGGGCGGATTGGCCACCAGCGCGCCGGCCAGGTCGAGCCGGCGGCGCATACCGCCGGAGTATCCCCGGACCGGGCGGTCGGCGGCGTCGCTGAGCCGGAACCGCTCCAGCAGTTCCCGCGCGCGCTCCTTACTGCGCCGCGTCCCCATGTGGTAGAGCCTGCCCACCATCTCCAGGTTCTCGAACCCGGTGAGGTATTCGTCCACCGCCGCGTACTGGCCGGAGGCGCCGATACGCGAGCGTAGGGCGCGGGGCCTGGCGAGAACGTCGATACCCGCCACGGTCGCGCGACCGGCATCGGGAATCAGCAGGGTGGTCAGTACCCGCACGGTGGTGGTCTTCCCGGCTCCGTTGGGCCCGAGCAGCGCGGTCACGGTGCCTTCGGGAACCGTGAGATCGAGACCGTCGAGGGCACGGACCTTCGAACCGTAGTGTTTGACGAGACCCTCGGCGACTATTGCGTCGGGCATATCTCTCCTGGAATTCGTAATCGTCGGGAACGAGGTGTCATGGAACGCCGGCGGCAGTGATGCCCCCGACCTGCAGCGCTTGTGCCGACCGGCCGTATGTCGAGCCCAGTATCGTCGCGACCGGCGAGGTTTTCATCCGATTTATCCGGTTCCTCGGCACAGCGGCATAGTGCCATCGCAGTCCGACAGATTCCGCTCTCCCGCGGCGCCCGCGAACCCGCGTATACGGCTGTGACCTGCACCAAAAAATCTTGGAAACTACTGGGCCCCTTGTACGCGCAAAGCAGATTCATCGCGTAGGATCAATCGCGTCGGCCCCTCCCCCCCGGGCCGACCTTACGCGGGCCTCGGCTAACTCCCCCCCTTCGCCGAGGCCCGCTCTCATATCCGGATCCCTTCCGCGGATTCCGCGACGCTTCCGCTCCGGGATACCCCGACCTCCGCCGTCCGGACGAACGCCGTCGGCCGAAAGACCCTCCGACCTGCGGTCCGGCACCCGATCCGGCCATTCCCGGCCGTCGTACGGCCTTGATCAACACCCGCAATAGTGAGAGAGTTGGAGTATCATCGTCTCATCAGATTGATGCAGTAGATCAAGGGAGATCCGCATGACCGCGTCCGTCGACGTCGCATCCATCGACACGCACGCTCCGGCCCAGCGTCGTCCGTTCGGTCCCGGCACACGCACCTGGGAGGAGACCGGTCTGATCACCTTCTCCCTGACCGCCGGCTCGGCCTTCCTCCTGCAGACCATGGAGCCCACGATCTCCGCCGTGGTCGACGCCCACTCCACCTTCCGCACCGATCCCATCGGCCGGGCGCTGCGCAGCCTCTCCGCGGTGATGATGTGGACCTATGGCGGTGAGGAATCGCTGGGCGAAACCGATCGTCTCCGCAAGATGCACGCCACCCTCAACACGACCGACGACAAGGGCGTCCGGCATACGGCGCTGTCCAGCGGGCCGTGGGCCTGGGTGCTGCATACCGGGACCTTCGCGTTCTCGGAGAACGCCGAGTACTTCTCGAAGCGACCGCTGACGACCGCGGAGAAGGAGGACTACTACCGCGAAGCCCTCCAGCTCATGCGGAACTTCTCGGTGCCCCCCAAGGAGCTGCCCGCGACCTACGCGGAATTCGAGAAGTTCTTCGCCGATCAGGTCGAGAACCATCTCGAGGCGACCCAGACCTCGAAGGACTACCTGAAGGTCATCCGCACCATCGCACCGCCCACACAGCTGCCGCGGGCCCTGCGCCCGCTGTGGCGCGCGGTGACCGATCCGTTCGGCCGGATGCAGTACTTCGTCACCGTCGGCACCACCCCCGAGGCGGCCCGCGCGAAACTGGGTCTCACCTGGAGCGAATCCGATGAGCGCAAATTGCGGATCCTCGGCTGGTTCATCGCCCGGCTGCTCCCGCTGCTGCCCGAGCGGCTGCGGTACTTCCCCATCGCCTACGAAGCGCGCAAACTCGAGCGGGACAAGGCGCGACTGCGCAAGGTCATCGACTCCCGCCCGCTCTGAACGGCCCGCGATACCCATACCGGACGGCCCCGGATCCACCACGGATCCGGGGCCGCTTCGCTGAATCGATACACTGTGGCGCGTCCGGATAAGACAGGAGTGGATATGACCGGCACCGCCGTGATGCCCGACTACGACCAGGTGGTGGCGCTACCCCGGGAGCTGGGCCCGTTCACCGTGCCGGAATCCTTCCGCGACGAGAACGACCATATGAACATCAAGCACTACTTCGATCTGTGCGTCGAGGCTGCGGGGGCGGTGTTCGAGCGGGTCGGAATCAACGACGAATACCGGGCCGGCCGGGGCGTCGGATTCTTCACCGCCGAACATCACATCCGCTACCACGCCGAAACGCGGGTCGGCGAAGAAGTCTCGGTGTACGTCCGCGGAGTGGACCGGTCCGACAAGGTCGTTCATATCGTCGCGATGCTCGTCAACGACAGCACGCGCCGACTCGGCTGCACCCTCGAGGTCACCGCCGTCCACGTCGATCTGGGTACCCGTGCCGCCGCGCCGTTCGCCCCGGATATCGCCGCCGCCATCGATCGGGAACTGGCTCCGGCCCAGGCGGATTGGCCCGCTCCCGTCTGCGGGGCCATGGGCGTGCGGCGCTGATCGAGGGATATCCGCAGCGCCGCCCCGATCAATCCTGTTGTCCGCCCATACCATCCGGACGGACCGTGACCGCCTCGTGGCCGCGTGGCCGCGAGGTACTGACGAACAGCACCGGCTGACCGGCGTGCAGGGTGCGGTAGCCGTCGGTTTCGATGCATCGGTACTCGACGAAAACCTGCTCGGTACCGTCATCGGGTTTGATGTAGCCGAAACCCTTCTCGGAGTCGAACCAGAAGACCCTTCCGCGCCTCCAGTCCGACCCGTCGATCCCGGGTGCGGCAGTCTCAGAAGCGCGCATACCAGGCCTTCTCCACTCGTTCCATCAGGCTCGACACCACAAAACTACGCTCCGGACCCCGGTTCGTCACTGTCGCCGCGGCTTCCGGGGCCCACGTCTACTCTTCCTCTGTGCCAGAACCTGCTTTCCTCGACCGCACCCGCTCGGGTTACGACAGCATCGCGCCCGCCTACGCCGCGCATTTCGCGGATGTACTCGACGCCGATCCCTGGTCCCGCGCGCTCCTCACCGCATTCGCGGAGGAGGTCGCGGATACGGGCCCGGTCGTCGAGTTCGGCAGCGGCCCGGGCGACACCACCGCGTTCCTGGCGGCCCGGGGCCTGCCGATACGCGGTGTCGACCTGTCCCCGGCGATGGTGGCGCTGGCCCGCCAGGCGCACCCCGATATCCGTTTCGACGAGGGTTCTATGACCGCGCCGGATCTCGCCGACGGCGCGGTGGCCGGTCTCGTGTCCTGGTACTCCCTGATCCATATCCCGCCGGCCGAGCGGCCGGGCGTACTCGGCGAGTTCCACCGCGTGCTGCGGCCGGGCGGCCGGCTGCTGCTCGGGTTCCAGGCGGGCGACGAGGTGGTCCGCCACAACGAGGGTTTCGGCCGGCGGATCGCCTTGGATTTCCACCGGCTCGTACCCGGCGAGATCGGCGCGGCGTTGGAAGCCGCGGGCTTCACGATCGATATGCGGTTCGAGCGCCGGGCCATGCGGCAGGGCGAGTCGACGCCGCAGGCCGCACTCATGGCGACCCGATCGAGATGATAGATCGGGTATTGCTATCGAAATGTGCTGTAGAGCTATCGTAATGATAGACAACAACCTGATAGTTCCGCGGCGAAAGGCCTTCCGAAGGCGTCCACACGCAAGCGATCGTAGTGATATTTGACCCGATCATTTCGATAGACAAACCTGATCGGGTGGTGATCAAGAAGAACCCGCTCGGGCCGACCGGGGATACCGTGCGTGCGAACGTCGTGCGCTATCGCAACCGGCTGAACCTCGGCTATGCGGATCTGGCACGCAGACTCGAGGCCCTCGGCAGGCCGATCCCCGTGCTCGGCTTGTCCCGGATCGAGCACGGCGAGCGCCGGATCGACGTGGACGATCTCATGGCCCTGGCCGTCGCACTGGGTGTTTCCCCCACCAGTCTGCTGCTGCCCGACACCACCGGCGCCGACGACACCGTCACCGCCACGGGGATCGAGGGAACCGCCGCGGATCTGCTGGGGTGGCACCGCCTGTACACCCCGTCCGCCCATATCGGCAGACCGGCCGGCGAGCGTTTCGTCCGGGACGCCATCCGCTTCATCGCCGACGCCCGGCCGCGCTGGGATATCGAGGGTCTGACCCTCGACCAGCTGCCGGGCGTCGGCCATCAGGAGTACGGCGCCGAAATCGCGGAGAAGGCGCGCCACACCGATCCCGGCGCGTGATATCCCGGCCGGGCCCGGCGGTACCGAGTGCCGGCGCCGGTCACGGATCAGGACGCGCCGGAGCGCATGAGTTCGAACACCGGAACCGGACGTCCCGCGTTCACTCCGGCCTCGCGGGCGGCTCGCCAGAACCGTTGCGCCGTCCGGGAAAGCGTGGCGTCGACCCCGGCTTCCTCACTGGCGTCGATGATGTGCTGCGCACCCGCGTCCATCATGGCGAACGCGGCGGCGTCGCCCCAGCCGCCCGCCTTCGCGGCCGCCGCGTACTGCGCCATGAAGAACGGATAGGCCTCGCTGGAGCGTTGCGCGTACGGCAGGAATCGGTCGATATCGTTGCCGGAGTTCTCGATCAGCGCCAGCGCCTGGTCGAAGGCCAGCATCCAGGGGTGGAAGGTGATCAGCAACGCCTGGTAGAAAACCTGCGCCAGACCGTCGTCGGCGCCCAGATACTCCTGCGGGCTCAGGGGCCGCAACAGGTCGGCATGGGCGTCGAAGATCTCTTGGGGACCGCTGTAGAAGATGTAGGAGGCGGGATGGGTGATGTCGTCGCCGGCCGACATGAATCCGCCCGACAGGAATTCGGCGCCGTGCGAACGCACCCACGCCCCGCCCTTGCGCGCGGTCTCCGGTGAATCCGAGGAGAGGTTCGCGATCACCTTCCCGGCGAGCCGATCGGCCACCGGCTCCAGGACCTCGTACATCGCGGCGTAGTGGGTCAGGCTGAGCACGATCACCTCGTTGGCGGCCAGCGCCTCGGCCACCGTATCGGCGCGTTTCGCACCCAGCGTCGCCATCGCGTCGGCCTTCGCCGGGGTCCGGTTCCAGACGGTGACCTCGACGCCCGCCGCGAGGAACGCGCGCACCATCGCCTGCCCCATCGGCCCCAGGCCGACGACACTGACGGATCGCTTGTTCTGCTGAGACATGTCCATGCCCTCTCGGTAATCCTTCGGATGATCGGCGCCGGATCCGATAGTGCGTCGCCGCAGCTAGAGTGGACAAGAACGTACGCCCGGGTGGGGTTGCTCACCTCGAGGTCCGTGATGAGGTCAGGAGGACGCGATGACCGCCGCCGGTGATACGGATCACGATGTCTGTGGTATGTCCCTGGCCATCGATGTGGTCGGTGGCAAGTGGAAAATGCACCTGATGTGGATACTCGGCGAGCAGCCGCGCCGGTTCGGGGAAATCCGGCGCAAGCTCACCGGGGTCAGCGAGAAAGTCCTCACGGAGAATCTGCGTCAGCTCGAGGCGGCCGGGGTGGTCCGGCGCGAAGTGTTCCCCGAGGTACCGCCGCGCGTGGAGTATTCACTCACCGCACTCGGCCAGGATCTGGCCGGCGCGCTGCGCCCGTTGGAGGAATGGGGCGATCGCCATCGCGACCACCTGGTGGGAGCCGCCACCTGCTGACCGCGGTGGCGGAGAAGTGGAGCCTAGGGGAATCGAACCCCTAACCCCTGCCTTGCAAAAGCGAGTCAGGGGTTTCTCTACGCTGGGCGTACATCACGGAAGCCGCTCCTACCTGGGATATCGCGTCTGCCCTCATCACTCGGTGGCACCGGTGGTCACCAGCAGTTGTGGGCAAAATGTGGGCGGCATCCGGGCAACAATTACCGCTCTGAACTGGCCGGAACAAGCGACACGAAGTGTCCGGTCAGCGGCTGCGCACGCGCTTCCGCGGTCCAGTCGAACAACCACGCGAATTAACGGGCCGGGAACCGACTCCACGGTTCCCGGCCCGGACTACAACAGGCGGGGCGGGTCAGCCCGGAACCACTCCGACCCGTTGCGCGAGCTTGCCCAGTTCGCCAGCGGTGAGGTCGCGGCGGGCCTTGCGCATCATGTGGCCGACCAGTTCACGGACCGGTGCCATTCCGCGGACGTGCTGGGGTGCAGCGTGCTCGGCTCGCAGCAGCGCATGCAGCGAATCGCGGTAATTGCGTCGCATGGCGTGCGCACGGCCGGTCTCTACGAAGTACTGAGCGTGCCGGACTCCGTTCGGTAGTCCGGTCGGGTCGATGGTTTCGGCGATCCGCAGTGCCTCGGCCGGTTCGCGGCGCTCTACGGCGGAACTCATCTGCCACAGTGCGACGTTGGCCGGACCGAATGTCCGGTTCCGTGCCGTGCTGGGTCCGGGGCGGGCATCGGCCAGGCGTCCGGCGATCTCCGCTGCCTCGGCGAGATGCGGCGCAGCATCCCCGCCGGCCAGGGTCTCGGCGAACCCGGCTTGCAGCCGCGCCATCCCCACCGTCTCCAGTTCGCCGACCGTGCGTGCGTCGGGTGTGAGCCGGTCGGCGGTATCGGCAGCGATCCGGCGTGCCGACGACAGAGCCCCGGGCCGAGCGGCGAGTATCTGCGAGCGCAGGAATCCGGCGGCGGCGGCCGGTGCCAGCGAATCGGCGTGCGATGCGGCGCGTTCGGATTCCTGTACCGCGGTCCAGGCCAGGGCATCGTGTCCGCGCTGGCGCAGTGCCGATGCCGCGCCGTAGGTCGCGGTTGCCAACAGGTCCCATCCCCCGGCGCTGCCGCTGTCGGCGAGACGGTAGGCATCGGTGAGCAGCGCGGGCAGCATCGGCCCGAGCGCGGCGTAATCTCCGGCGTGGCGCAGCCGGGATGCCTGTTCGACCATCGGGGCCAGTTCGTCCAGGGTGCGCGGTGGCCGGGTGTCGGTAACGTCGCCTTGTGTCCACAGCGCGATCTCGATATCGGGCACTGCCGTGTGGAAGCCCAGAGTGGCCGGGTCGAGTGTGTCCTGTTCGTGTCCGGTCAACTCGCCGAGCGTGACCCCCAGCGCCTCGGCCAGGGCAAGCAGTGTCCGGCGCGAGTCGATCGGTCGTTCGCCGCTCTCGTACTTGGCGACCGCTCCGCGGCTCATCCCCGATAGATCGGCGAGCACCTGTTGCGAGATGCCCCGCCGAGCGCGGATCGCACGTACTCGCTGCCCGATGTACTGGTCTTCGTGGTCGTCGCTCACCGTGGCCACCTTCCCGTCACTGGCCGTGAATACCCGCTATTCGGCATTGTCCCACGGTGGGACCGTCCGCACCGGTCCCGCTGCCAAGCTCCCAGCACGCCCCGCCGCCGGGTCGAACCCGGTTCCCCGGCGGCGGGCGCAGCCAACAACTACAAGCAGGGGTGAAGGCGGGACCATGACGAACGGACAGCAGGCACCGAAGGCAATCGGGTTCATCCGCAAAGACATCGACAGCACGAACCACACCGATATCCACGCCCTGGCGCAGCGACACGGATACCGGCTGGTGTTCACGGTGTCCACCGATTCCAGCCATGTCGTGATGGCGCTCGCACTCGCACAACACATCTACGAGCATTCCGCCGCCGCCGTGGTCGTGCCGTCGTTCGCGCACGCCGATCCGGTGCGGCACCTCGTGACCGATCTCGCCGCACTGATCACCCCGATGCAGCTGTACCCGCGCGGGCACCGGTGGCCGACCACCGGCACCGAGAGTGCCCGGTGATCACAGCGGGTGTGCTGGTCGCTGCCGCCGTGCCCGCGCTTGTCCTGGTGTGGTGCGTGTTCTGGCCTTCGGAATGATGCCCTGACCAGGTGGGGTCAACTGTCGTCGGCCGATAACCAGTCGATCCGGTTCAGCGCCGAGCGCGCGGCCCGCCACGCGCCCGAGCGGGTCCGGTAGCCGAGCTGGTCGGCGATGTCCTGCCAGGCCAAGCCATCCACACGGAGTGTGAGGGCGTCGAACTGGCGACGCTGATACCCCGGCGTCGGTGGTGGCAGGTGGCGGCGGTGGAACCGCCATACGGCGTTGTACGCGCTCGCGCGGTGGGCGTAGCCGAGCTGGTCGGCGATCTGCTGATAGGTGAGCTGGTCCCGCGCGGCCAGTAGATACGCGGTCCGGTGCCGGTTCCGTTCGGCGACGGTGGTGCGCGCCGGATTGCCTGGCGTTGTGAACAGCGGCCGGTTCGGGTGATAACTGGAGTTGTCGAAATGGACCTTCGGCACCGGCGGTCACCGTGCCCTGTTGTCAACATTGAGCGCAGGGCAATCGGCAACGGCCAGATCGGGCGTCCATGCCTGCCAGTCGCGCGGTCCGGTCCCGGTCAGTTGCCGGTAGGCGATATCGCCGGGGACGCGGTACGCGATCAACGGCAGAGCGTCGATACAACCGGCCAGCGCCAACAGAGCCACTCGCTCAGCGGGTGAACACCGGCCATCGAGCTTGGCTTGAACCATGATGATCTGCCCCGGCTTGATACCCACCAGATCAGCGGGTGACCTACTGCCAGCAGACCGAATGCACTGATAGCCGTCCGTTTCCAGGGCGCGGCGAACGCGACGCTCGAACTCCACACCACGGCGGTACTGGGTCATTCTGAGATGTCCTCGGACTCAGTGAGGCAACGTGCGGCGCTTACGCCGGTTGTGTCGCCGGGCCGGTCCACTCTGTCGTGATGGACGGCCGGTATCGGGTAGGACGGTAGGACCGTGGTCCTACCGATATTTGCGCTGGTTGCAGGGACGGACGCTGGTCCTACCGTGGTCCTACCCGAGCTTTTCGAGGTAGGACCGGTAGGACTGGGGGTAGGACCGTATTTGTCCTGTTCACGACGGTAGGACCGTGGTCCTACCGTCCTACCCGACCTATCCCGTTCGATGCGGTTACGCATCGGCGAGCCTGTACGTCGTTCCGTCGCCGGCCACAATCGTTCCGGCGTCGAGCAGTTCGACCAATACAGCGTCGAATCGGTCACGCAGCGTCGACTTGAGATTGTTTCGCAGATCCTTACGGCTGACTGTTCCGCGCCGCTCAAGGCATCCCTGGATCGAGCGGCGAATGCGTTCACGCTCGTTGTCGTCGGCGCGATCGGCCATCACCCCGGCCTCCTCGGCTTTGGCAACGGCGCGGGCGCGTGCCGTTGCCCGCGCACGCTCGGCAGCGGCGCGCTGCACTCCGGCACGGGTGCGATCCGATACCCGCACGATGCTCCCGGCAAGGTTCCAATCGTCCTCGGTGATGAGTTCCCGACCATCGAGCAGCGCCAGCGCAGCGGCAATCTTCAACCTGGTCAGCATCCGATGCCCGTCGAGCGGGTCGACGTCGTCGCCACGCAGCACAGCGAGCCGATGCCCGTCCATCGCATTGCGTGCCGCATCCGGTACCGGCATCTCGACGCGGGCAGACCAGGAACGAACCTTCACCGATAGCGGTTTCGGGTCGACCGGCCGCAACTCCGGCGCTCCTGGATCGTCGACAGGCAGCCATAGAAACCGCTGCGGAGTACCACCAGCGGCATCGTCCAGCAGCGCGCCGGCCTTCAGCGGCTGTACACCGACACTGAGGCACGCCCGGTACGAATGCGCAGCCAGTGACGTACGAGTGTGCTTGCTGGCGTTCGCGAATCCGATTTGCTCGCCCATATAGACCTTGCGTAGTTCGGCCAGGAGCGTCGAGCCCTGCCGCGCGCCGATAGCAGCAAGGGTGTCGACCTCCGGCGCGGTGAACATCGCGCGTGTACGCCCGGTGTCCTCACCGAACGTGCCCGGCTGGAATGTCCGCGCGATGCCCTCCCCGGAACCGACCGGGAACTCTTCGATGAGGACCGGTGCCGAATCGTCGCCGATGAACTCCACAGCGTCGGCGGCCGCTCCTTCGGCCGCGCCCTTACCTCCGCCGGACGGACCGACCAGGGCAACGAACAGGTTGGTCGATGCGGCCGACCCGACAATCGGCGGAAGCACGATGTTCGGTTCAGTAGCAGCAACCACGCGAGCAAGGACCACCCCGAGCACCGCCCACGGTCCCGCACGTCGAGCACGGGCGAACTCCTGGATATGGGCGAGCACCGGCCGCGACCTCCACAACACGGCAACCGGGTCCGCGTGGTCCTGGGAATGGTCCTCAGTGGTCCACGACCAGACCCGAGAACGGTCCGGCGAGAAGCCCTGCCCATATACCGGGCCAGGACCGGGGCCGGAAGGTGTTTCCGCAGATGGAGACATATTTTGCACTGGTGGTCCGTGGTCCTCGCCCCTAGAGGTTTCAGGACCAGGACCATCCGCCGCGGCGTGGTCCCCGGCATCGGTGAGCGAAGCAATGCGGTAGCTGACCGACCGGCTTCCAGGGGGCTGTTCAGCGATAAAGTGCCCGGTGGTAACCAGTTCGGCGAGTAGTTCGGGAACCAATCGGCGATCCCCCGTCGTGCCTGAGAAGCAATCCGCGAAGGTACGCCGGGAGACGAGTCCCCCGGATTCTTTCCGTGCTCGACGGACCAGGGTGTTACGAACCCTGGTCCGCTGGGCGGTTTCGCTGTCGGTGTCGACCAGTTCGGCGGCGGTGCTCACGCGCACCGCCGTTCAGCAGACCGGACCGTGCGCTCTATCTCGGCATCGGTCAGACCGGCCGCGCGGGCACCGTCCACTACTTTGGCGAGCAGAGCCGAAAGGTCGTCCCTGTGCTCATCGAAAATGCGGTTCACCGCCCAATACAGGGCGTTGTTCCGGTTTCCTACCTGGGCATCTCTCACAACCCGCACCAGACCGGACGTATCACCGGCCACCGCCCGGCACGGCCGATACACCGACCCGGAAGGCACCGCCACCCGGTCCACCAGGTGCGGCGGCAGCGGCGCTATCGGTGCCCCGTTCGACCAGCGATACCGGACACCGGACGGATGCACCGACGGCGGCACCACCAGATACCCGGTATGCGTCTTGATGTCGATCCCGGTCGCCCCGGCCAACCGGCCGCGCACCGGCCCGCTGTACCGAAACCACAGATGCCAACCACCGCCACCAGTTTCAGCGGTCCGGGTGTCGGGCAGTTCGCCGAGCTGGTCCAGACTCCCACCGGACCGGGGGTCGATATCGAGCACGATCAACCCAGCGGGTGGCCGGATACCGATGTTTCGCCGGGAGTCCGGCGGCCACCACCGCGCGATCTGCCCGACCTCGGTGGTGGCGTCATCCTTACCGTGCGCGCATACCGGCACCTTGCCCCGCTCGGCCAAGGGCAGCACCGGCAGGCCCGCACGGGCGTAGGCAAGAGCGCTGGCCTCAAGGTCAGGGGGCACCGGAGCGTTCCGCGCACGGTTCGCGGGCGCAGTCACCGGCGGTTTCCTTCTCCGCCGTGAAGGTTCGATTCGAGGTATTCCCGCAGATCAGCCATGCGGTAGAGGACTCGTCGGCCGTTCTTGACGTAGCGCGGGCCGCGCCCTAGATAGCGGTCCTGTCGCAACTTGGCCTCGGTGGTGTGCAGGTAGCTAGCGGTTTCGCGGCTGTCTAGCAGCGTATCGAGCCCGACCGTGGTGTCTTTCATATCGCCCATCCATTCTCTAATGCCGTGATTGCACGTCCATCCAGAGATATCACATGTCTATGCACGTAAGAACACGTAACTTGATATTGTGGATGCATGGTGACGGAGAGTGACGACACAACGGGGCTGAGCGATGAGCGGCTGAGCATCGGCGAACTCGTCGGCCGGAACGCGCGACGGCTGAGACTGGAAGCTGCACTAACCCGCGACGACGTGGCACGCGCGGCACTGCACTTCGGGACACGGTGGACCGTCTCGCGAGTCGGCGATATCGAATCCGGCCGAAGCACACCGCATCTCTCAACGCTCATCGTCTATCTGAACGCCCTGTGGATCGCGCGAGCACAGGAACCAGACGCGCCCCCTATCGACGTATCGCTTGCCGACCTGTTCGCTGGAGATACCCCCGTATCCCTGGTGAAGGACTTTGCCGTCCACAGCGCAGCGCTTCGCCGCATCGTCGGCGACGGTTCAGCCATGCTCGGACCAGAAGACATCCCCGGCGCACCGACCACACCCGAAGAAATGGCCGACCGTGTGGTTGATGTCATGCGCGCGGGTGCGGTCAACGACTTTCCACCTGGTACGCCGCTGCCACCGAAATTCGCAGAACATGAAGCCGCGCGGGTCGGTGCGGCGCTGTTCCACTCGGCCGGACTGGCCGACCGGCAGGCTGCGCAGAAGCTCGGCCTTCCGAGCGTCCCGGCGCTGACCGCGTGGTCAATTCATCTGTGGAACAGAGCGTTCAGCACCGAGCGCGATAGGCGCGCCGGGCCGGGCGCGAACGCACAGAAGAAAGCCCAGGTCACACGGCGACTACTGGCAGAACTTCGCGCGGCCATCGAGAACAGCACAGCAGGAACCAACACACCAGACGAGGAACAGGGGTAGCAGCGTGGCGACGATTGAGGCGTACGAAACCGGCAGCGGCAAGAGATACCGGGTGCGGTACCGCAAGCCGGACGGAAAGCAGACCGACAAGCGCGGATTCAAGACGAAACGGGAAGCCGAGACGTTCGGCACCACGGTCGAGAACACGAAGCTCACCGGCGCGTACGTCGCTCCGGCCGCGGGCCGGGTCACGTTCGCGGAGTTCGCCGAATCCTGGTTCGCGGGCAAGGTCAATTTGTCCGCGTCCACACGCGAGCGGTACCGGAGCGCGTTGGACAATCATGTGATTCCGGCGTTCGGTGCGCGCAATCTGGGCGACCTCACGCACGAACGTATTCAGCAGTGGATCACCACCAGCGCGGCGAAGATGTCACCCGCGACGGTCCGTAAGAACGTCTCGGTGATGAACCAGATATGCACCGAAGCGGTCCGGCGTCGGCGAATCGCACTCAATCCGGCCGCGGAGGTCGAGTTGCCGAACCTCGTGCACACCGAACGCCGGTACCTCACTGCCGCCCAGGTATCCGCACTCGCATCCGCCGCCGACACGGAATCGCGCCGCACCCTGATCTACCTGTTGGCCTACACCGGCCTTCGGTTCGGGGAAGCGGCAGCGCTGACGGTTGCGGACGTGAATATTCTCCGGTCCCGCCTTCGCGTGCACCGGTCGGTTACGGAAGTCAAGGCGGAGCACGCACCGGCGGACGCGGTGGCAGCGGCTACCGGCGACGGCGGGAAGGCACCGAAGTCGGTCATGGTGTTCGGAGCACCGAAGAATGGGAAGGCACGCGACGTTGCGGTGCCCCGGTTCCTGCTGGACATGCTCGCGGTGCGGATCGACGGCCGCGGGCCGCGGGAACTGGTCTTTCCCGATTCCAAGGGCGGGCCGATGCGGGTGCGCAACGTTCGCCGCTACTGGTGGGACAGCGCGGTACGCGAGTCCGGCGTTCCGTCCGGTCTCACTCCGCACGAACTCCGGCACACCGCCGCATCGCTGGCGATCCGGGCCGGGGCGTCGATCAAGTCCTTGCAACGGATGCTCGGTCATGCATCGGCCGCGCTGACGCTGGACCGCTACGGCCACCTGTTCGAGGATGAACTCGACGGTGTGGCAGCGTCGCTCGATGCCCATTTCTCGGCGGAGTGTGGGCAAAATGTGGGCACGGCACTTCGGGTTGCCCGATGAGAGCAACGCGCTAATCCCCTGACCAGCGCGTTTACTGTGGAGCCTAGGGGAATCGAACCCCTAACCCCTGCCTTGCAAAGGCAGTGCTCTGCCAATTGAGCTAAGGCCCCGTGCGGACCGGGCGGAAAACCGCCTGTCGCCTGCGAAACAGTAGCGTTCCGGCACGTACACCGTCAAACAAGGGTACGTCGGCCCCGACCTGCCCGCAGGGCGCCGGCCGAGTCCGCTCCGCGGGCGCCGGTCCACTCAGCGCCGCAGAGCGCCGGCTGCCTCGAACTCCGCCTCACGCCCCTGCATCTGCTCCCGGTACCAGTTCTCCCGGTGCCACAGCATGAGTTGTTCGTGCAGGCGGCCCACCGGCGGCAGCCGCCGCGCCAATTCCACGGCGGTGACCAGCGGAATCCTCGCGATAGGGAGCAGCACCCACGGGAATGCCGGCGGCATCCGGTATCGGCGGCGTGTTGTGGGCAGCATGAAAAGCGCCGCGTACGCGGAATTGATCCGGTAGTTGTAGTGCGCCCGCAGCCGCGCCGGGCCCCGGTGCTCGGCACGCGGCGCGAACGCGGCGGGGTAGGACTCGATGAGTTCGGCGCCCTGGGCTCCGGAGTCGTGAGCGCGCGCGACCATGGTCATCGCCATCACCCGCAAGGTATCGGCCACGGTTTCCGGATGCCAGGTGAGCCGCACGCCGAGCAGATAACCCAGGTATTTCTGGAAATGCAGTAGCGCCCGGAACTCCGCGGGGGTGGTCTGGTAGCCGAGCGCCCACAACCCCAGCCCCGGTACCGTGCTGCCCGCGATCAGGGTGAGCAGTTGGTAGGTCTGGCTGATCGGCAGCCCCCACCGTTCGGTATCCCATTCCGGGTGCCGCGCCACGCCGGCCCGGACCGACACGTGCATGATCCGGACCTTCAGTGCGGTGGCCCGCCCCGGCGACCCGGTGGTGAGCAGCGCGCCCGGCCGCGAAACGTCCATCCAGAACCGGCAGGTCTCCAGGAAACGGCGCAGCGCGCTGTCGCCGGCATAGCCGCCGGCCAGCGAAAGCGGTGTCGCCACGGCGGATTCGGTGTACATCTCCAAGGTCTCGGCGCCGGCGAAGCTGAACAACATGGTCCCCCATCGGCGCCAGACCGCGGCGCCGCGCTCGACCAGTTCGGGGCGCACCCAGCCGGGTACGGTCTCGAATTCGGCGAACAGCTCGCGCATGGCATCCGGCGCCTCCGGAACCGCGCCGATTCCCGAGCTCAGGGCGGTGTCGAGCATCCGGCGGCCGTGCTCACGGCCGATATCCCCGTGCAGGACCTCGGCAACGAAACGTTCGGCCACCGGATCGCCGGAGAACATATCCCGGCACAGGGCACGCGCCTGCTCGTCGGTGGGAAAGAGTTCGGCGCCGGTGAGCGCCCGCAGCCATCGCCGCGCCCGGCGCACCCCCGGACGCTCGCGCGCCTGCCAATAGCGAAAGGCTTCCGGACACCGGCCGCCCACGTTGTCCGCACCGCCCGGGGACTCCACAGTTACCGACATCGTCGCTCTCCTCGCCGGTTCCGCCGTCCCGGCAGGTCTCTCCGGACCTGCTCACGGACCGTACTTCCATGTATGGAGATACAGTACTCGATGGTATGGAACCGGGCCCGGCATTCGAATGGGTGATCGCGACACCACGCATCGTGCACCGCGCCCACGGCCGTCGATGGCCGTTTACAGCGAGGCCGGGAATGGGGCTCACCTACCATCGGAGTATGAGACTCAGCGCCGATCCGTCGGACCGATGACGGCGGATTCCCCCGCCGCCGACCACCCGGACCCATCAGACGAACGGACGGCCGCTCCCCGCCCGAAATCGAAGAAGGCGCAGGCGCAGCAACGCCGGACGCGGCGCACCGCGCGGCTGACCTACGACGATTGGGTCGACGGTGCGCTGAATCTGCTGTCGCGCGAGGGAGTCGCGGCGATCAAGATCCCGCGGTTGTGCCAGGAACTCGGGGTCACCAAGGGCAGCTTCTACTGGCATTTCGACGATATCGAGCAACTCATGACCGCGATGGCCGACCGGTGGAGCGCGATCCAGAGTGAAACGGTGCGCGATCTCGGCGCCTTCGTGGAGATCCCGGTGGAGGAACGGATCGAGAAGATGGCCGCGATGCTCGTCGACCGGCGGCACTGGCTGGTGGAGACCACGGTACGGGAGTGGTCGCGGAGCAATCCGAAGGTCGCGGCCGCGGTCCGCACACTCGATCAGCAGGTTTTCGAAACCGTGCACCGGACGATGCTCGACCTGGGTTTCGACGAGTACCAGGCCGGGCTACGCGCCGGGGCCATGGTGTACATCGGGCTCGGTCTGATCCACGGCCGGGACAATCTGCCGACCCCGACCACCGCGCAGGTGTATTCGGTGATCGAACTGCTGGCCCGGCCGTGATCACCCGGCTATCCGGTACCTACCGGCCTTCCGGGGACGTCGAACGCGGCGGTCTCAGCGAGTGGTGACCTCATGCCACAGATCGGCGTCGTCACGCTGGCGCAGTTTGTTGATTCCGATGAGGACCGCGGCGACAATTCCGATGGTGAGAACGTATTTCATGTTTTCAGCTTAGTGCGCCCCCGGACGGCCCGCTTCCCGGCCTCGTATCGGCGCTCCGCTCCCGCAGGCTCGCGCGGGCCTCGCCCATCGCCGCGACGGTGCCGGTGACCACCTCGGACAGCCACGCCAGCTGGTCGTCGGTCATCACGGCGAATTGTTCGACCTGCGCATCCCACAGCACCTCGAAAACCGGCACCACCTCACGCCGGATCTTCTCCTCGGCGACCACCACCAGGACGCGCCGCCGATCGGCGGGATCACGCTCGCGGCGCACATAACCGGCGGTCTCGAGCCGGTCGATCATCCCGGTGACCGCACCGCCCCGGGTGATACCGAGATGGGCGGCCAGCTGCCCCGCGGTCTGCGGCCCGTACATGGTCAGCAGATTGAGGCAGCTCAGGTCGGTGATCCCGATTCCGAGCCGCGCGGCGACAGCGGAATGCAGCAGCACCGTTCCGGTTGCCTGCGCACGAAAGGCCAACTGGAGTGAGGTCAGGGTATCGCTGCGGGTGTTCCCCGATGTCATGGCCGGCCTCCCGATTCTAATCTCTCTGAAAGAGAGAAGCTCTATCTCAGAGCTTATAGAACACAGGAGAGCGGAACCATGAGTGCCAAACGAGCGATACCGCTGTGGTTGCTGGTGATATTCGTAGGGATCCAATTCGGGGCCGGCTGGTACGAGAAACTCGGCGTGATCCCGGAGTGGACCGGGGTCCCCGCCGAGCAGGCACGCGAGGCGATGAGTCTCTCCGGATTCGAGCGCGCCGGACGAGCCTTCTGGCCCTTCGTATCTCCGGTCGTCGCGCTGCTGGCCCTGATCAATCTGTATATCGCCTGGCGCACCCCGGTGACCTTCCGGCGCTGGTGGCTGGCGGCGGCAGCACTGATGACCTGCTATGCGCTGTGCAGCTACGGCTACTTCGTACCCATGATGCTGAAGTTCCAGTCCGGGGGCGCCGACTGGTCACCGGAGCGGGTGGAGGCGTTCATCGATATCTGGACGATGCTGAACTATCCCCGCATGATCGTGGGCGGTATCGGCTGGTTGTGCGCATTGCGGGCCCTGTCCCTCTCCGGCGGCGCGGCCATTCCGGACCGCCCCGATTCCGGATCGCGCGCCGATATCAGGGCCGGGGTGTGACGGGAATTCCCCCCGAAAACACAATCGGGCTCGGACGATTCTTCGTCCGAGCCCGATTGTGGTGTTCCAGTGGGTCTAGGAGGACTTGAACCTCCGACCTCTTCGTTATCAGCGAAGCGCTCTAACCGCCTGAGCTATAGACCCGCGGGGCAGCTGTTGAATATCAAGCAACCGCCGAGCACAGACTGTACCGGAATGCTCCATGATGAACCAAAACGGCTGGTCACAAGCCCATGGCCGCATACCCGACGATAACGCGCGACGGCCGGTACCCGGGAATCCGGGTACCGGCCGTCGGCGGGAGAACAGGATCTAGTCGGGGTCGGCCAGGGTGACCTGGATACCGCCGACCATATCGCAGCACTGGTTGTAGATGAACGTGCCGACGGTGGCGAGGGCGGTGAACAGCACAACGTTGATCAGCCCGATCACCCCGGCATAGCCGAAGACCGTACCGGCGTCGATGAGACCCACCGACCCGCTGTCCGGCGAGACCATATCGGTGAACGTGCTGTTCAGTCGCTCCCAGACGCCCATACCGGCCAGCACCATGTACAGCAGCGCCACCGCGATCATCCACACGAAGAACATGGCGACGCTGATGACCAGGGTGATCTTCAGCGTGGACCACGGATCGATCCGCCGCACCTGCACGGTCGCCCGAAGCGGTTCACCGCCGAGCACCGCCTGCGGCAGCCCACGCGGGGCCTGCGGTGCGGCCGGGGCCGCGGCGGGCGGAGCGTGCTGGAATTGCGGAGCATGCGGGGCGTGCGGAGCCTGGTCCGGCGGCAGTGGATGCCGGATCTCGGAAAGATCCGGCATATCCTTGACCAGTTCGGGCCGGGCGATACTGCGGGTGGGACCGTCCAGCCCAACGGATTTGGCCATGGCCGCTTCCTTACGCGCCGCCTTGGCCGCCAGATCGCTGGTGGTCCGCGCGTTGGTGACCCCACCGCTCAGCCCGACCCCACGCTGCCCTTGGCCCCCACCCACCGGCATATGCCCGGGACGGGAGAGGTTGGACTGGGGTTCGCGTTGCGGCAGCTGCGACCAGCCCTCCTGGAAACGTCCGCCTTCCGCTCCGTTTCCACCCTGCGGTTCGGCCGGGTTGTTCCCGCCCTGCTGGTTACCGCCCTGCTGCGGGCCGGGATTCTGCTGGCCCGCCGGTGAATTGCGCGATTCGGACGCGAATTCTCCCTGCTGCTCCTGATTCTCGGGCGCCGGACCGCCGGCGGGCGCCCCACCGGGCGGGTTGGCGCCCTGCTGACCGCCGGCCTGCTCGTGTTCCGCGGCCTCGCCCTGCCGCTGGATCGGGCGCGGCGAAATCGGGGACGGGGTGACCCGCTCGGTCACACCGTTCGTCTGCTGCCGCTCGTCGCTCGGCTGTTTCGGAGTGGTCAATGGGAATCCTCGGATCCGTTCTTTGCCGCCGATATGGGATTACTGTTCGGGGGAACCGCCACCGTCGATCTGTTCGGGCTCGTCGGCGTTACGTGCGATCGCAAGCAAGGTATCGCCCTCGCCGAGGTTCATCAATCGCACGCCCTTGGTCTGCCTACCGGCCTTACGAACCTGCCGGGCGGCAGTGCGGATAACCCCTCCGCTGGACGTGATCGCGTACAGCTCGTCGTCGTCGTCGACGATGAGCGCCCCCACCAGGGTGCCACGCCGGGCATCGAACTGGATCGTCAATACACCTTTTCCACCCCGGCCCTGGGCCGTGTACTCCTCGATAGCGGTCCGCTTGGCATAACCGCCCGAGGTCGCCACCAGCAGATATGTTCCGTCACGGACCACATTGAGCGAGAGTAGGGCATCCTCGGCGTTGAACCGCATACCCTGCACACCCGACGTGGCGCGTCCCATCGGACGCAGCGCCTCGTCGGTGGCGGAGAAGCGGATGGACTGCCCCTGCGCCGAGACCAGCAGCAGGTCGTCCTCCGCCGAACACAGTACGGCGCCGACCAATTCGTCGTTGTCGCGCAGGTTCACCGCGACGATGCCGCCGCTGCGGTTGGAGTCGAAGTCCACCAGCCGCGACTTCTTCACCAGGCCCTTCTGCGTGGCGAGCACCAGGTAGGCGGCGTCTTCGTAGGATTTGATCCGGATGACCTGGGCGATCTTCTCGTCCGGCTGGAAGGCCAGCAGGTTGGCCACGTGCTGACCGCGGGCGGTGCGGTTGGCCTCCGGCAATTCGTAGGCCTTGGCCCGGTAGACCCGGCCCTTGTTGGTGAAGAACAACAACCAGTCGTGGGTCGAGGTCACGAAGAAGTGGCGGACGATATCGTCCTGCTTGAGCCCCGCGCCCTGGACGCCCTTACCGCCGCGCTTCTGGCTGCGGTAGAGATCGGTCTTGGTGCGCTTGGCGTAGCCGGTCTCGGTGATGGTGACGACGACGTCCTCGCGGGCGATCAGATCCTCGTCGGCGACGTCACCGTCGGCGGAGATGATCTGGGTGCGCCGGTCGTCGCCGTAGCGCTCCACGATCTCGGCCAGTTCGTCGCGCACGATCGCCCGCTGGCGTTCCGGCTTCTCCAGGATGTCCTTCAGATCCGCGATCTCGGCCTCGAGCTTGGCCAATTCGTCGATGATCTTCTGCCGCTCCAGCGCCGACAGGCGCCGCAGCTGCATATCCAGGATCGCGGTGGCCTGGGTTTCGTCGATATCGAGCAGCTGCATCAGGCCGGTGCGCGCGGTGTCGGTATTGGCCGAACCGCGGATCAGCGCGATGACCTGGTCGAGCATATCCAGCGCCTTGACCAGGCCGCGCAGGATATGGGCGCGTTCCTCGGCCTTGCGGAGCAGGTAGCGGGTGCGCCGGACGATGACTTCCAGCTGATGGTTCACATACAGCCGGATCATCTGGTCCAGGCGCAGGGTGCGCGGTACGCCCTCCACGATGGAGAGCATGTTGGCGCCGAAACTGGTCTGCAGCTGGGTGTGCTTGTAGAGGTTGTTCAGCACCACCTTGGCGATCGCGTCACGTTTGACCGTGACCACGATGCGCAGGCCCACCCGGTCCGACGATTCGTCGTGGATATCGGACACTCCGGCGATCCGGCCGTCCTTGACCTGTTCGGCGATCGCGTTGATGAAGTTGTCCGTGTTGACCTGGTAGGGCAGCCCGGTGATGACGATGGTGGTGCGGCCGCGGGCGTCCTCTTCGATCTCCACCACGCCGCGCATCCGGATGGAACCGCGGCCGGTGGTGTAGGCATCGTGGATGCCCTGGGTCCCGACGATGAGGCCGGCGGTCGGGAAATCCGGGCCCTTGACCCGCTCCATGCAGGCGGCGAGGGTGGATTCCTCGTCGGCGTCGTGATTGTCCAGCGCCCAGTAGATGGCCTCGGCCAGCTCGTTGAGGTTGTGCGGCGGGATATTGGTCGCCATGCCGACCGCGATGCCGTTGCTGCCGTTCATCAGCATGTTCGGCACCCGGCTGGGCAGGACGACCGGTTCCTGGGTCTTACCGTCGTAGTTGGGGATGAAATCGACCGTGTCGTGATCGATCTCGCGCAGCAGCTCCATGGCCAGCGGGGTGAGCCGGCATTCGGTGTAACGCATGGCGGCGGCGCCGTCGTTACCGCGGCTGCCGAAGTTGCCCTGCCCGTCGACCAGCGGATACCGCATCGCCCACGGCTGGGCCATCCGCACCAGGGTGTCGTAGATGGCCGAGTCGCCGTGCGGGTGGTAGTTGCCCATGGTGTCGGCCACCGGGCGGGCCGACTTCACATAGCTGCGGTCGGGCCGGTAGCCGTTGTCGTGCATCGCGTACAGGATCCGGCGGTGCACGGGCTTGAGGCCGTCGCGCACCTCGGGCAGCGCACGGCCCACGATCACGCTCATCGCGTAATCGATGTAGCTGTTCTGCATCTCCTGCTGGATATCGACCGGCTCGATCCGGTCGCCCGCGCTCTCCGGCGGCAGGGTGGTGTCGGTCATGCAATCTCCTAGGTACTGACGGATGACGGTGGCTCACCCGCGCGCGCTCGCACTGGCACAGAGCGCCGGCGCGCCGCGGGCGCGACACCGCTCCTACACGTCGAGGAAGCGGACGTCCTTGGCATTACGGGTGATGAAGCTGCGGCGCGCCGCGACGTCCTCGCCCATCAGAACGCTGAACAGCTCGTCCGCGGCGGCCGCGTCGTCCAGCGTGACCTGGCGCAGTACACGCACCGAGGGGTCCATGGTGGTCTCCCACAGCTCCTTCGGGTTCATCTCGCCCAGACCTTTGTACCGCTGGATACCGTCGTCCTTGTTGATCTTCTTACCGGCCGCCAGACCCGCCTCGAGCAGTCCGTCACGCTCCCGGTCGGAGTAGGCGAACTCGGGATCGACGCGATGCCACTTCAGCTTGTACAGCGGCGGCTGCGCCAGGAATACATGCCCCTGCTCGACGAGCGGGCGCATGAAGCGGAACAGCAGGGTCAGCAGCAGCGTGGAGATGTGCTGGCCGTCGACATCGGCGTCGGCCATCAGCACGATCTTGTGATACCGCAGCTTGGCGATATCGAACTCGTCGTGGATACCGGTGCCGAAGGCGGTGATGATCGACTGGACCTCGGCGTTCTTGAGGACCTTGTCGATCCGTGCCTTCTCGACGTTGATGATCTTGCCGCGCAACGGCAGGATCGCCTGGTACATCGAATCGCGACCGGACTTGGCCGAACCGCCGGCCGAATCACCCTCGACGATGTAGATCTCGGATTTGCTCGGATCCTTGGACCGGCAGTCGGCGAGCTTGCCCGGCAGGCCGCCGATATCGGTCGCGCTCTTACGCCGGACCAGCTCACGCGCCTTACGGGCGGCGACCCGGGCCTGCGCCGAGGACACCGCCTTGTTGACGATGGTCTTGGCATCGGCGGGATTGGCCTCGAACCAGTGCGCGAGGTGCTCGTTGCAGGCGCGCTGTACGAAACCCTTGACCTCGGTGTTGCCCAGCTTGGTCTTGGTCTGGCCCTCGAACTGCGGTTCGCTCACCTTCACGCTGACGATGGCGGCCAAACCCTCGCGGATATCGTCGCCGGTGAGATTGCCGTCCTTCTCCTTGAGGAGCTTCTTCTCCTTCGCGTACCGGTTGACCACCGTGGTCAGCGCCGCGCGGAAACCCTCTTCGTGCGTACCGCCCTCATGGGTGTTGATGGTGTTGGCGAAGGTGTGCACCGACTCGGAGTAGCCGGAATTCCACTGCATGGCGACCTCGAGCTCGTGCCCCGTGCCCTTGCCGTTGAATGCCACCACCGAGTTGTGGATCGGCTGCTTGGTCCGGTTGATATGCCGGACGAAATCCTCGAGACCGCCCGGGTAGTGGTAGGTCCGGGTCTTCACCTTCTGCGCGGCCGCGGGCTTCTCGCCGCCCTCGTCGTGCTTGGGCGCCTCGGCGGTATCGCTGACCACCTCGTCGGTGATCTCGGTATCGCTGACGCGCTCGTCGGTCAGCACGATGGTCAGGCCCTTGTTCAGGAAGGCCATCTCCTGCAACCGCCGGGATACGGTCTCGAAGTTGTAGGTGGTGGTCTCGAAAACGGCCGGATCGGCCCAGAACCGGATGGTGGTGCCGGTGGCCTTGGTCGCGTCACCCTGGAGCAGCTGGCCCGGGACGGCGTCCTTGTAGGTCTGGCTCCAGTGGTACCCGTCGGTGTCCACTTCGGCCTCGAGCCGGCTGGACAGCGCGTTCACCACGGAGATACCGACGCCGTGCAGACCGCCGGAGACGGCGTAGGAATCGGAGTCGAACTTGCCGCCGGCGTGCAGCTGGGTCATGACGACCTCGATGGTCGGGATGCCCTGGGCGTGCATCGCCACGGGGATACCGCGGCCGTCGTCGACGACCTGGACGCCACCGTCGGCGAGGAGTGTGACCTCCACCCGGGTGGCGTGACCGGCCATCGCCTCGTCGACCGAGTTGTCCACGACCTCCCAGATCAGGTGGTGCAGGCCGCGTTCACCGGTGGAACCGATGTACATACCCGGGCGCATCCGCACCGCCTCGAGACCTTCGAGGACCTTGATGGAGGAGGCACCGTAGTCCTGCTTGTCCGATGCGCTCGAACCCGATGCTTTGGAGTCTTTGGCAGCCACTGGTCGGTAGCTCTCCTTACTTGCTGGTCCCCGGGACGGCGGTGGGACAGCACGCGTGGGGCCCGGAACCGATCGAGGGCTTCGCACAGCGCGCCGAAGGTATCGCCGCTGAATTACTATTCCATCTTACTTGGCAGCCCAACTTACAGTGCATCTGCGACACCCCTGACGGCTTCCAGGATGGGAGAAATCGACCCGCCACGGGTCCCCTCGCGGCCCGGACGATTTCGGACCATCAGATTCGGCCTGAGAGTTCACTGAGGGCCACCCTCGGATCCGCGTCCGGTTCCACGTGAAACCGGACCCTATCCGTAGGTGTCCCGCGGCCCCCGGCCCCGGACGTGGCGCTGCCCTTTACGCCAGCTCGGCGCGGTGGGGCCGGCGATCCGCAGGGACCGGACGACACCCGGGCCCACGGCCGCGGCGATCTTGGCGAGCAACTGTGCCTGGAGCAATCGCAACTGGGTCGCCCACGCGGTGGACTCGGCGGCCACGCTCAGCACGCCGTTCTCGAGTTTCACCGGTTTGGCGTGCGCCGCGATGTCCTCACCGACCACGCCGGCCCAGTGGCCGAAAACAGTGCCCTCGGCAACCTTGGTGGACCAGCCACGGCTACGGGCGATGGAGTTCGCGAGTTTGGACAGCGGCTGCGGATCCCGGTCGTCCGGACGCGGACCGGACCATCCGCCGCGTCGCCGCCCGGTCCGGCTGCCGCGGCGCGGCGACGAGCGGCCCTGTCCCACGGATTTGCCACTCGCTCGCGCGGCGGCCCGGGCCTCCTCCAGCGCACGGCGGGCAAGGTCGATTCCACGTAATTCCGGCAACTCGGCTTCACCCGACGGCGGCGTGCCACCGGGGGTTCCGGGCTGGTCGGTCATGGTCGCGCTCCACTCACCGGTTCGAGTTATCCCCAGGTTCGACCGGTATTCCTCAGGTTGTGCACATCCGGGAACTACACCTCGACGCCGCGTACCCGACTCGGACGCCACCGGGCCGAGAAATTGGAAACTCCCAGTTCAGACCAGGTTTTACGAGGTTCGGTGCGGGTTGCCTGCGAGCGCACCGAGCCGCTGCCCGGATACGGGCCGACGACCTGGGGGAACAAGTTATCCACAGGGTGTGTATAACTGTGCGCTACCTGCCGGGCGGGATAACGGCCCGACGTATCGGCTCACTCTACGAACGGCCCGGCCCGCATGCAAGACGGAAACCACCGCGTGTCCGCGGTGCCGGTTATTCGCCGGCCGCGGCGGAGCGCTCCCCGTCGCCGGGACCCGGCGCGGCCTGCGCCGGAGGCGCGGACAACCGCGAAATACGGTGTTCGGGATCACCGGTGGTCGTCACCCGCAGGGTGGCGCCGGCGAGTTCGGCGGGAACGTCCTCGGGCACGGCCGCGGTGACCAGTACCTGTTCCGCGGCCGCGGCCACGGCCGCCAGCGCCGTCCGGCGGCGGCGATCCAGCTCGGCGAAGACATCGTCGAGCAGCAGTACCGGTTCGGTGCCCGCGGCCCGTAACAGCTCGAAGGCGGCCAGCCGCAGGGCGAGTGCGAACGACCAGGACTCCCCATGGCTGGCGAAGCCCTTGGCGGGGGTCTCCCCGAGCATCAGGTCCAGATCGTCGCGATGCGGACCCACCGTGCAGACGCCGCGTTCCAGTTCCCTGGGCCGGGCCGCGGCGAGTTCACGCAGCAGCGTTTCCTCCAGCACGGCGGTATCGCCCGGCTCGGGAGCCCGGCCCGGATCGAGCAGTTCCTCCGGTAGGGAGCCACTGCGGTACCCGATGGCGGCCGGACGGGATTCGGGCGCCAACGCCGTGTAGGCGCGAGCCAGATACGGATGCAGTTCGTGCACCAGACGCAGCCGTTCGGCCAGCAGCACGGACGCGTGCGCGGCCAGGTGGCCGTCCCACACGTCCAGGGTGCCGAGTTCGGCGCGGCCCGAACGACCCGCCGTCTTCAGCAGGGCCGAGCGCTGCCGCAGCACCCGGTCGTAATCGGCGCGGACACCGGCCAGACTCGGCCGGCGGGCGGTGCACAGCTCGTCGAGGAAGCGGCGCCGCTCCCCCGGGTCGCCGCGTACCAGCGCCAGGTCCTCCGGCGCGAACAGCACGGTGTGCAGAATGCCCAGGATCTCGCGAGGGCGGCGCACCGGTGAGCGGTTGATCTGCGCCCGGTTGGCCGCGCCGCGGTTGAGTTCCACGTCGATACGTAGTTCGCGGCCCAGATGCACCACGTTCGCGCCGATCCGGGCACGTTCGGCACCGGTGCGGACCAGCGGTGTATCGCTGGAAACCCGGTGCGAACCGAGTGTGGAGAGGTAGCCCAGGGCCTCGAGCAGGTTGGTCTTCCCGTTGCCGTTGGCACCCAGGAAAACGGTAGGGCCTGTGGATAACTCGATCTCGGCGAGTTCCCAGGAACGGAAATCACGCAAGGTCAGAGCACGGATATGCACCTGTTCACACCGTCCGTGGTATCACCACGAAGTTATCCACAGCTGTGGATAACTTCGGATTGTGCAGGTCGACGCGCGGGTTTGCGGCGATATCGCTCCCCCGCGCCGGTTCGCTCCTCGTGGGATCACCCGCTCCGGCGCCGAGGCGACTCGGACGCCGGGGCGGCACTGCCGGGCCCACGGGCTCAGCCCGGGAGCCGGACCGGCATCAGCAGGTAGATGTAATCGCTTTCCAGGGCCGGATAGGCGCCGGTCTCGAGCGGTTCCGGGGTTTCCTCGGCGGCCGGCAGCAGCACCGCCGGACGGCTGGGGGTGGTGAACCCGAACGTCACCCGATCGGAGCGCAGCGCGGAGAGCCCGTCGATGAGGTACCCGGGGTTGAAGGCGATGGTGAGCGGTTCGCCCCGGAAATCGGCGGTGAGCCACTCCTCGGCCCGGCCCGCGTCGTCTCCGCCCGCCGAGAGCAACAGTCCCTCCGCGGAGAACTCCAGACGGACCTGGGCGCCGCGCTCGGCCACCAGGGCGACGCGTTTGATCGCCTCGGTGAGCGAGGCGACCTCCAGCGTGGCGATGGAGGTGTGCTCCTTGGGCAGCAGCTGCCGGAACTTGGGGAATTCGGCATCGAGTAGCCGGGTCGTGGTCCGGCGGCCGCCGTTCACGATCCCCAGCAGTCCGTCTGCCCCCGCGCCCGAGCCCAGCGACAACTGCACGGGCCGATCCGAGGCGCCCAGGGTCTTCGCGGATTCGGAGAGCGTGCGGGCCGGGATGAGGACCGCGGTCTCGATATCGGTGCGGGCCGGCTGCCACTGGATATGGCGGACCGCGAGCCGGAAACGGTCGGTCGCCGCGAGGACGACCTGCGGTCCCTCGATCTCGACCCGGATACCGGTGAGCATGGGCAGCGTATCGTCGCGGCCGGCGGCGACGGCGACCTGGCCGACCGCCTCAGCGAACACATCGACCTGCAGTTCCCCGCTGGACTGTGGCACCTCGGGCAACTGGGGATAATCCTCGACGGGCATGGTCGGCAGCGAGAACTTGGCACTTCCGCACTGGATCAGCACCCGGCTGCCGTCGACCGAGACATCCACCGGCTTGTTCGACAGCGCCTTGGTGATATCGGCGAGCAGTTTGCCGGAGACCAGGACCTTGCCCGGACCGGCGACCTCCGCGGCGACCCGCATCTGCGCGGAGACCTCGTAGTCGAACCCGGAAACCGTCAAACCGTCCTCGTCCGCGACCAGCAGGACTCCGCCGAGAACCGGGACCGGCGGGCGGGACGGCAGACTGCGCGCCACCCAGGCGACCGATTCCGCGAAATCCTCACGCGCGACCCGAAACTTCATGCCTGCAAGGTCCATCGCCCGAGGTGTCCTCTCCCGTTCAGTGTGGATCGGTGGCCGTACTGCCCCCGTGTATCCGGCTGCGCCTACTCCTGCTCCGCCGACGCGGTAGCCGCGCGATCGGTGAACCGGCTCGATCGCCCGAGAAGTCCGGCACACGCGACCGACATCAGACCGTACCCGGTTTCCGGTGGCCGGGTCGGCTGCCCCTCCGTGTGGAGGATACGTCCTCCGGGGCCGGACGGACCAGCGCTACCCGGCTCGGGACCGGCCGGGCCGGGATCGGATGCGGGGGACGACTGTGGACAACGAACGGAAACCTGCCTTCTCGGGATCCACAGTTCTCCCGGACCACCGGTGTGGACAACGCCGCTGCCGTCCGTGCGGCTCTCCTTGCCGGTTCCGGTTCCGGTTCCGGGAGCGGTTCGGTTCGTGCGGTCGGCTCGGCGGCTTGTCCACACATCCTGTTTTGAAGAGAAATTCTCTAGGGGAAGAACAGGAGTAGTAATAGGCCCTGTGGAAACTGTGGATTTTCCCTGTTTTCCCAGTTGGAACCGCGTGTCGGCCTGTGGACCGCCCTGGGATAACTCGAGGATGAATTCGCCCGGGCTGTGGACAGGATCGGTTGTCCACACTGCCTCCACAGTTCATCCCCAGTTCGCTCCCCAGTTTTCGCCGGGTTGTGCACACTGTGTACGAATCCGTGGACAACCTGTGGATTCCTCGAGGATTCCCCAGGGATTCCACAGGTTGTCCCCATGCCTCTGACCGGATCGCTCCAGATCAGTACTTGTGGATGAATCCGCCTGTGGAAACTGTGGATAACGTTCCTGTGGACAAGATCTCGGCACCGGGTGCCGAAGCTGTGGAAGAACCGGTGGACAACCTGTGGAATCCCTGGGGAATCCACAGGGTCGGCCGCCGTATAACCCCAGGTCAGAGCATCCACAGGCTGTTAGCGGAATACTTGTGTATGGATCCGGTACAGCAGCGGCTCGGCCGCGGCCGAGCCGGACGCGAGCAGACCGTGATTCGCCAACTCGATTGCGTCCGTGCGGCATTGCGCCGTGCGGGGCGGGCGATCGGCACGGATCACGGCCCGCGTCCCGGAAGCCCTATCGGCGGGACGAATGGGCGCTGATCGGTCCGGTACTCCGATCGCACCGGTTCGGGCAGCAGCCGTGGCAGGTGTGCGGATCGCACGAAAGAGCGGTGTGGCCCGGCGTCACGAGACGCCGGGCCACACCGCCGGATTCCGGATCGGTTACCGGGAGCGCTGTTTGATCCGCGCGGTGAGTTCCTGGACCTGGTCGTACACGCGGCGCCGCTCCGACATCTCTTTGCGGACCTTCTTCTCCGCGTACATGACCGTCGTATGGTCGCGGCCGAACGCCTGGCCGATCTTGGGCAGCGAGAGGTCGGTGAGTTCCCGGCACAGGTACATCGCGATCTGGCGGGCCTGGGCGAGCGGCCGCGCCTTACCGGGCCCGGTCAGCTCCTCCATCGAGGTGTTGAAGTACTCCGCGGTGACGCCCATGATCGTCGAGGCGGTGATCTCGACGTCCTGTGATTCGGGCATCAGATCGCGCAGCACCACCTCGGCCACGGATTGATCCAGCGGCTGACCGTTGAGCGATGCGAACGCGGTGACCCGGATCAGCGCCCCCTCGAGCTCGCGGATATTGCGTTCCACCCGGCTGGCGATGAGTTCGAGGACATCGTGCGGTACATCCAGGCGATCCATTCGCGCCTTCTTACGCAGGATCGCGATCCGGGTCTCGAGCTCCGGCGGCTGCACATCGGTGATCAGTCCCCACTCGAACCGGGTACGCAGCCGCTCCTCCAGGGTGGCCAGCTGTTTCGGCGGCCGGTCGGAGGACACCACGATCTGCTTGTTCGCGTTGTGCAGGGTGTTGAAGGTGTGGAAGAACTCCTCCTGGATACCTTCCTTGCCCTCGATGAACTGGATATCGTCGACCAGCAGGATGTCGGTCTCCCGGTAGCGGCGTTTGAACGCCACCTTCCGGTCGTCGCGCAGGCTGTTGATGAAGTCGTTGGTGAATTCCTCGGTCGAGACGTATTTGACGCGCATCCCCGGGAACAGCCGCTGCGCGTAGTGGCCGGCGGCGTGCAGCAGATGGGTCTTGCCGAGCCCGGAGGCGCCCCAGACGAACAGCGGGTTGTAGGCCCGCGCCGGAGCCTCCGCGATCGCGACCGCGGCCGCGTGCGCGAACCGGTTGGACGCGCCGATGACGAAGGTCTCGAAGGTGTACTTGGCGTTCAGGCTCGCCGACGATGAGGCGGGATCGGCGGTTTCGGCCGGTTTGGCGAAGAACGTGGGCCAGGAGTCCCGGACGTTCACCACCTTTTCGTCCTCGTGGTCGTCGTCGACCGGCTCGATCCCGGAATCCCGCACGCTTTCGCGGAGACTGTCGCGGTCGCTGTCCCGGCGCGGATCGCGTCCGGTTGTTTCGGCGGCCGGAATATCGGGTGCGAACAGGGTGTCCTGCGCCGGACGGCTCGTGCGACGCGGCGGCAGGGCCGCGGCCGGCTCCGATCCGGAATCCCGGACGGGCGGCGCGGGACGTTCACGACCGCCCGCGGGCTCCGCGATATCGGGCCGGCCCGCGGAGTAGACCTCGCGGTACTCGGCAGGCGGGTACTCGCGGTCCCGCTCGTACCTCGGTTCCCGGGTGTATTCGGCCGCCGGCGCGTACTCCCGGGGATAGGGCCGCGGCGCGGCATACGGTGCGGGGCCGTCGCCGCCCCGCACCGGCGGCGAATCCGGGAACTGCGCACCCTGTGGCAGCTCGGGAAGGGCCGCGCGCCGGGAATGGTCCGGACCGGATGGTTCGGGAGCGCGTGGACGGGTGGGGTTCAGGGGCAGTTCCCCGGTCAGCGGTAGCTCGGCCTCATGGGAGAAGTCCTCGCGCGGATAACGCACCTCGCCGGGCGGATTACGCGGGAACTCCGAATCTCGCTGATAGCCGCGGGCGGGATACTCGCCGCCGTCGGAGTCATGGGACGGCTCGGCCTGCCAGCCGGGCTCCGGAGGCCCGGCGGGTATCGGGGACGGCACCGTCCCGGGGCGAGCGGATCCGAACGGATCCGGCCGGGTGGTGGCATCGGGGCGGCTGGTCATCCGCGCGTGCCGAGGCGGGCCGCTGTCCGCTCCGGTGGGCACCGGGGCGGCGATGCGCACCCCGAGGCCCTCCACCTGGGGGCCGAGCCGCCGGCCGAGTGAGCGCAGAATGGGTTCGCGCAGATCGCGTTCGATTGCTTCCTGGGCGAGCGAGGACGGAACCGAGAGCAGCGCGAATCCCTGTACCACCATCAGCGGTTTGACGAGCTTGAGCCAGGCCTGCTGGGCCCGGGTCACCGCGGCGATGGCGCCGTCGGGCGAACCGGTGGTCAGCTCCGCGACCACCGTCGGCCACACGGTGGCCAATACGTTCTGCTCGTCGTCCATCCAGTGTCCTCCCCGGGAGTCGGTTGCTCGGCGCAGACGTCCGGGGCTCGCGGTGCGTCTACTCTACTGGTTAGGTCCAGCGACCCCGCGGACGTACGCCCGACCAGAGCTGCCGCAGCCGCCGGGTACGGCGCCCGGGGGCGCTGCGACGGGTACGGCGCCCGAGGGGCGCTGCCGGGAATCCCCGATTTCCCGGCCGCGGCGTGGCGCCGTCGGCCCTACGAATATGCCATTCACAGGGTATTTCCACACAATTATCCACAGATGTGCACAATCTCCGTGTACCGCCGTTCTGGTCGCGCGGTGCGGACGCCCCGGTGGCGGGCGCACGACCTGCGTTCTCGCGGACCGGACCGGCCCGCGGTGATGATCGCCACCGCTCATGAATCGCGGCCCCGCGGCGCGACCGTCGCGCGGATCGCCGCGACGGGGGCGAGTTTGACCCGGTAGAACTGGATAAGTACCCTCGTACAGTCACCCCTCGGCGCGGTGACCGTTCTGTGCTGACCGTTCGCCAGGACCGCGGTGCCGAGTAGGGGACATCGCCAGAATCATTGAAAAGCTTCGGGCGCCGCCGGGCGTCCACCAATTCGAGGAGTGTTCACCGTGGCCAAGGGCAAGCGGACGTTCCAGCCGAACAACCGTCGTCGGGCGCGGGTCCACGGTTTCCGTCTCCGGATGCGGACCCGTGCGGGCCGCGCCATCGTTTCCGCGCGGCGCCGCAAGGGCCGCGGCGCCCTCACCGCCTGATCGCCCGTCGTATTCGGTGCCCGATGCCCGGTTCGCCGAACCCCGTGGCCCACGCCGCCGGTAGTTCAGCCCGGCCGGCGGTTCTCCCCTACCCGGGATCTCCGGGTGCTTCCTGAGCCGCACCGGCTGCGTCGCCGTGCCGATTTCTCGCGGACGGTGCGCCGCGGCCGGCGCGCGGGAAAACAGGATGTGGTCGTCCACCTACTGGCCGACCGGCCGGATCCCGAGGCGGGTGAGTTCGGGGTCCGTTTCGGTGGCCCGCGTTTCGGGTTGATCGTCAGCAAGGCGGTGGGTCCCGCGGTCGTACGGCACCGCGTGGCCCGCCGCCTGCGTCATATCTGCGCCGAACTGATCGCGGAGGTCCCCGCCGAAGTGGATATCGTGATTCGCGCACTCCCGGGCTCCGCTACCGCCTGCGGCGACGAGCTCCGTCGCCAGTTGCGCAGCGGCCTCCGCAAGCTCGACGCCCGTCCCGCCGGCGCACTCGCCGAAGCCGGTACCTCGCGATGAGCCCCCGCGGCCGTCGTCTCGCGCCCGCTCGCTGGCCCGCGAATATTCTGATCTTTCTCATCGAGCTGTACCGGACCTATGTCTCCCCCACCCGTATGCCGGTCTGCCGATTCACCCCCACCTGCAGCGAGTACGCGGTCACCGCGTTACGCACCCGGGGGCTGGTGATCGGCCTCGGACTGACGGCCGCCCGGCTGGCCAAATGCGCACCCTGGCACCCTGGTGGATGGGATCCCGTACCGGAGCGGCGGCGCAACGTCGACCACGACGATCCGCGGACCGAAGCTTGTAAGGGATCACCGCACGCGGTGATCGGTGACACTACCGACGGGAGTGCATAGAGCCGTGCTCGATTTCATCTACTATCCGGTGTCCTGGATCCTGTGGTTCTGGCACCGGGTCTTCGGCTTCGCCTTCGGAGCGGACAACGGTCTGTCCTGGGCGCTGTCCGTGGTGTTCCTCGTCTTCACGCTGCGCCTGGTGCTCTACCGGCCCTTCGTGAGACAGGTCCGGACCACCAAGCAGATGCAGGAGCTGCAGCCTCAGATCAAGGAGCTGCAGAAGAAATACAAGAACGACCGCCAGAAGATGGCGACCGAGATGCAGAAGCTGCAGAAGGACCACGGCTTCAACCCGCTCATGGGCTGCCTGCCGATCCTGGCGCAGGTCCCGGTCTTCCTCGGTCTGTTCCACGTGCTGCGGTCGTTCAACCGGACCGGCCACGGATTCGGGCAGCTCGGTATGGATCCCTATACCAACGCCCACACCCCGAACTACGTCTTCAACGCCGACGATGTGCAGTCGTTCCTGAGTGCCCGTATCTTCGGCGCCCCGATCTCGGCCTTCATCACCGCACCGGTGGACGAGTTGCAGGCCTTCGCCGACTACGGCGGGGTGCCCAGCAAGATCAGTATCGCCGCGGTCGCCATTCCGCTGATGGTCATCGCCGCGATCGCCACCCACTTCAACGCGCGTGCTTCCGTCGCCCGGCAGACTCCCGAGGCCGCGGCCAACCCGCAGGCCGCGCTCATGAACAAGCTGGCGCTGTGGGTGTTCCCCTTCGGTGTGCTGATCGGTGGTCCGTTCCTGCCGATCGCCATCCTGCTCTACTGGGTGTCCAACAACATCTGGACCTACGGCCAGCAGCATCTCGTCTTCGGCCGCATGGCGAAGGAAGAAGAAGCCAAGGCGCTGGAGCGTAAAGAGAAGCAGTCGCAGAACGCGCCGAAGCCCGGCGCGAAACCGGTCGATACCAAGAAGAAGCCGGCGGTGAAGTCCGGCGACGAAGCGGATACCGACTCCACCGCGGACGGCGCCGCGAGCAGCAACGGTTCGGCTCCCGCCAAGGCCGCCGGTAAGCAGTCGGGCCAGCGGAGGTCGAGTGGTCAGAAGCGACCCGGCAACCGCGGCCGCGCCAATCAGAAGCGCCGGCGCTGACCGCTCCCCTACCGAGACCCCTTGTGATCGGGATCCGGCCGGCCCACCGGCGGAGTTCCGACGAGCAGATAAAAGGAAACATATGACTCTCGAGACCGAAGGCGGCGACGCCACCGTATCCGCGACCGTGGTGGAAGCCGATCCCGATGACGCGGTGAGCGATGCCGAAGAGGCGCTCATCGAAGAGGGCGAGATCGCCGGCGATTATCTCGAACAGCTTCTGGATGTGCTCGACTTCGACGGCGATATCGATCTCGATGTCGAGGGCGACCGCGCGGTGGTGAGTATCGACGGTGGCAAGGATCTGTCGAAGCTGGTCGGTCACAGTGGTGAGGTGCTCGACGCGCTGCAGGAGCTCACCCGGCTCGCGGTGCAGCAGTCGACGGGCGTGCGCAGTCGGCTGATGCTCGATGTCGCCGGCTGGCGGGCCAAGCGGCGGGCGGATCTGAGCGAACTCGGCGCGGCGGCCGCGCAGCGGGTCCTGCAGACGGGATCCCCGGAGCAGCTCGCGCCGATGACGCCGTTCGAGCGCAAGATCGTGCACGACGCCGTCGCCGCGATCGACGGAGTGGCCAGCGAGAGTGAAGGCGTGGAGCCGAATCGCCGGGTTGTGGTCATCCCGGAGTGAGACGGCTGTCCGGCCGGATGCGGCCGGTGGTTGGATAGGGCTCGGGTCCGATGGACCCGGGCCCTTTCTCTGTCCGGCGCGCGGCGGTCCCGGTTGCCGCGTGTAGCGGATACGGTTGACCCCCTACCGGGTGGCCGGTTCACTCCGGCGCGAACGATCACATAGAAGGGTGTTTCACGTGAAACCAGATCTCGGCGACTCGGCGGCCGCGGCACCGGAGTCGCGCCCCCCGGCGGAGGCGGAGGTCGTATTCGGTGACCGCGTGGGCCTGGCGCGTCGATATTGGAATGCGCTGGCGACCGCCGGAGTGGAGCGCGGACTCATCGGTCCCCGCGAGGTGCCGCGCCTCTGGGAGCGGCACATCCTGAACTGTGCGGTGATCGGCGAACTGATCGGTGAGGGCGCCTCCGTCGTCGATATCGGGAGCGGTGCCGGGCTACCCGGGATCCCCCTCGCCCTCGCCCGGCCCGATCTCGAGATCGTTCTGGTCGAACCCCTGCTCCGCCGGACCGTGTTCCTGAAGGAATTCATCGACGACGCCGGCCTCGATATCACCGTGGTGCGCGGCCGGGCCGAACAGCCCGGGGTGATCCACGAAGCCGGTGGCGCCGATGTGGTGACGTCTCGTGCGGTGGCTCCCCTGGCGAAGCTGGCCGAGTGGTCGCTCCCCCTGCTGCGCGACCACGGACATATGCTCGCGCTCAAAGGCTCCAGCGTCACCGAAGAGCTGGAACGTGATCGGGAAGCGGTCGAGCGGACGGGCGCCGGGAATTTCAGCGTGCTGGCGTGTGGCGCGGAAATCCTCGCGACCCCCACGGTCGTACTGTCCGCGGAGCGGCTCCGGCGTTCGGAACGGCCGTCGAAGAAATCCAAGAAGCGAACTGTCCGGGCGGAGCGACGGAAGGGCTGACTCCTGTCCCGCCGGTCTCGAGCCGGCGACGGGAGTCCGGGCGCGCATCGAACGACTCCTGATCCGCCTGAAGGACGCGGCGGCGATGGCGATGTTTCACGGGAAACATCGCCGGGAGCCTCGTTGGTCTCCGCGCTCCGCCGAACCCGGTACCGGACCGGGATATCGCGATCTGCCGGTTCGGTCGCCGCAGAGTCGATCATCGGCGGCGCGCGCGGATCGGTGATCGTCGCCGTGGGGATCCGGCGGTTCCGAATTTCCGGTCGGTTCGTTTTCGGTAGGCCCCTGGATTGTCGCCCGGACGGCGGATCCGGCACGTTGTGGTTCCGTGGGCCGCGCGTGCGTGGGTCCGCGCCGCTCCCCTACTGGGCCGAAGATCATCGGTGTCGCGGAGTCCTGCCTCATAGAACGGCACGGGCCGCGTATCGATGTTTCACGGGAAACATCGATACGATCCGGGTGCCGGAAGGTCTCCGGGAGCTGTGTCACGGGACGAAATCGACAGAGTTGAGCGTGTCGCGGGCGCGTCACAGCGATTCAGCTTTCCTATCCCGTCCGTGACTGGCAAGCTATTCACCGTCGGGCGTGAGCGTCGGTGCCACGGAGGGAACTTCGTATCGCAGCGGTGACGCTCCGCCCGGTCGACTGGCGGCTCAGCGTCAGCGTCGGAGGAGGTAGCTTCGCGTGACACGCATCGGTGCGAAGCCGCCCGGTCAACACGGACGCCGCGGTCCTGGTCGTGGATCATGATTCGATCCGGTCCGGCTGGTTTCGACTACACGACGCCGGCGTCCGTCAGGCCACGTGATCTTGCAGTTCTCGCGTTAGGAGCGGTCTATGTCGAGCGGTTCAGCGAATGTTTCACGGGAAACATCACGCGTACCGGGAATGCTGGACAACAGCAATATCGGCCCGGAGGCGTTCGGGAGTACGCCGTACGGTCATATCTCCCCGTCAGAGACGCCGATCGCCGCCGAGGCGCACCGTGCGAGCCAGCTAATGCATCCAGGAAAGGTGACAGTGCCGAAACCGCATGAGCAACGCATCATCACCGTCGCCAACCAGAAGGGTGGTGTGGGTAAGACCACGACGACGGTGAATCTGGCCGCGGCCCTCGCGCATCAGGGCATGAAGGTGCTCGTGATCGACCTGGACCCGCAGGGCAATGCCAGTACCGCCCTCGGCGTCGAGCATCACTCCGGTGTTCCGTCGACCTACGAATTGCTGATCGGCGAGATCAAGGTCCAGGACGCGATCCAGCAGAGTCCGCACAGCGACAATCTGCTCTGCATCCCGGCGACGATCGATCTGGCGGGCGCCGAAATCGAACTGGTCTCCATGGTGGCGCGCGAAGCGCGGCTCAAGGGCGCCATCCAAGAAGCGAATATCGCGGGCTACGACATCGATTACGTCATGATCGACTGCCCGCCGTCCCTCGGGCTGCTCACCATCAACGCGATGGTCGCGGCACGCGAGGTGCTGATCCCGATTCAGTGCGAGTACTACGCCCTCGAAGGCGTGGGCCAGTTGATCCGCAATATCGGACTCGTGCAGTCGCATCTGAATCCGGAACTGCATGTGTCCACGGTCGTCCTCACCATGTATGACGGCCGGACCAAACTGGCCGATCAGGTCGCCGAGGAGGTACGCAGTCATTTCGGCGATGTGGTGCTGCGCTCGGTGATCCCGCGCAGTGTGAAGGTTTCCGAAGCGCCGGGCTACGGGATGACCGTGCTCGACTACGATCCGGGTTCCCGGGGTGCCATGAGTTACCTGGACGCGGGGCGCGAGATGGCCGCACGTGGGGCGGCGCGCTATGCCGCCGTCGCGGACGGCGCGGAGTGAGTAATCGGATCGGGTGTGATCGGGCGTGGTTGTGGAAGCGGGCAAGGGAAAGGGTCGGCCGGTGAGTCAGTCGAAAAAAGGTGGACTGGGGCGCGGTCTGGCGGCATTGATCCCGACGGGACCGGCCCCGGTGGCCGGCGGTCTGGGCACCGAGGCGGCCAATGCCGTGATCGGATTGGATCCCGGTCCTCGTCCCGCCTCGACCTATCTGCACGAGATGCCCGAGCCGGCGGAGATCGCGGAGCTGACCTCCGCCGGTGACGCGGTCTATCGGGAGATCGCACCCGACAAGATCGAGCCGAATCCTAAGCAGCCCCGTCAGTACTTCGACGACGAGGCTCTGGCCGAGCTCGTACATTCGATCCGCGAGTTCGGTCTTATGCAGCCGATCGTGGTCCGGGAGCTGGAACCGGGTAGTGACCGCTATCAGCTCATCATGGGTGAGCGGCGCTGGCGGGCCTGCCAGGAGGCGGGTCTCGACGCCATCCCGGCCATTGTCCGGGAGACCAACGATGACGCGATGCTTCGCGATGCGCTCCTCGAGAACATCCATCGCGTCCAGTTGAATCCCCTCGAAGAGGCGGCCGCCTATCAGCAGCTGCTCGAAGAGTTCGGGGTGACCCAGGAGGAGTTGGCGGCTCGGCTCGGCCGGTCGCGTCCGGTGGTGACCAATATGATCCGGCTTCTCAAGTTGCCGATTCCGGTGCAGCGCCGGGTCGCGGCGGGGGTGTTGTCCGCGGGGCACGCACGTGCGCTCCTCGGGCTCGAAGGTGGTGCGGACTCACAGGAGGTGCTGGCCGCGCGAATCGTCGCCGAGGGTCTGTCGGTGCGGTCCACCGAAGAAGCGGTGAAGCTGGCGAACCGGGAGGAGGAGCCGGCCAAGCCGCCGACACCGCGTCGGCCACCGATCCACTCCCCCGGTCTCCAGGATGTCGCCGACCGGTTGTCGTCCTCATTCGATACGCAGGTTTCGGTGAGTCTCGGCAAGCGGAAGGGCAAAATTGTGGTCGAGTTCGGATCGGTGGACGATCTGGAGCGGATCGTCAGCCTGATGCTGGAAACCACGCTCAACAATTGAAATTCGGCCTGTCGTTGGTGTGACCCGGCCCTCGACGAGAAAACGTCACTGTGACGGTGATTGTTCAGCGGGGTTGCACGCGGTGTAGGGCACGACCGAAGACCACAGTGACGCGAAATGAGGCGGGTTGGTTTGATCGCATATTCTTGCTTGCAAGAAAACCTTGATGCGGTGTGAGTATTGACGAATCGGATAGCTGGAGGCTGAGCAGAGCGGTGGCGACCAGCGTCACGGGACTAACCCTGGAGGGCATCAGTCGGTTACCGGCGCATGCCCGCCGTTGTGTGTTCTGGGAGATCGACCCCGCGGTGGCGGCCGACTCCTGTGAGTTCAGCGATCCGGTCTTCGAGAAGGAGGCCTGGATCTCGACGGTCATGCTCGAATGGGGTTCCTGCGGTCAACTCGCCACCATCGACGAGAAAACCGTGGGTTGCGCGCTCTACGCGCCCCCGCGGGTGGTGCCACGCGCCGGCCTGTTCCCCACCTCACCGGTGAGTCCCGATGCGATTCTGCTGACCACTTTGGGTACGGAATTCCCGGACCTCGACGGCGATATCGCCTACCGCCTGGTTCAGGGCGTGGTCACCGATCTGGTCCGCCGCGGTGTCCGCGCACTGGAGGCGTTCGGGATACGGGGCGCGCCGGCCAGCACCGCGCTCTCGGACCGACCGACCGGCACCATGCGGCTGATGGAGCGGATCGGCGTGCCGGATCGCGGCGCCCGCCGCTCGTCGCTGGACTGCACCCCCGAGAACTGCATGATCGAGGCCGACTTCTTGGAAGAAGTCGGGTTCGAGGTGGTGGCACCGCATCACCGCTTCCCGCGGATGCGGCTGGAACTCGACTCCGACCACGGGTGGAAAGAAGACGTCGAGCACGCCCTCGACCAACTGCTCGCCGCCGCGTCGATGACCGTGCCGACCCGCGTACTGACCTTCTGAGATAACGACCGGCGGGGCCGGGGAAATCGCTAGCGGCTGTCGGCCGCGGCGAGTTCCTCGGCCAGCAGTTCGGCGAAAGTGTAGGTACCGGTGGGCTGGTCGTCCTGGCCCAGCAGGTACAGCCGCTTCACCGAGATCAGGATGGCCTCGGCGATCACATCGCGCATCCGCGGGCTGGCCAGCACGGACGCATCGTATTGGTTGGTGACGTAGCCGATATCCACCTGGACGGTCGGCATCTTGGTGAGCCGTAGGAGATCCCAGGTACGCGGGTGGGTGCGGCAGTCCTGCAGCGAGGTCCGCGCCACCACTTCACGCTGGATGAATCCGGCCAGCACCTGTCCGATCATCGATACCGAACCGTGCGAATTACCGAAATAGAACCCGGCGACACCGTTGGCCATCGGGCTGGAATTGGAGGCGCAGCGCAGCGAGATCATCAGATCCGCGTCGAAGGCGTTGGAGGTTTCCGCGCGCTCCACATCGGTGGGGTTGCTCCCCCACGGACGCGACAGGAAGGTCTCCATACCGGTGGCGGCCATCCGCCCTTCCAGCCGGCTGGCGAGATCCCAGAGGATCTCCGCTTCGTACACATCGCCGAGTTCGGTGGGTACGGCACGGCCTCGATCGGACCCGCCGAGGCCCGGGTCGATCACGATACGTTTACCGGTGAGCTGGGGGCCGGCGCGGTGAACCACTTCTTCTTCGGCGATCCGGTGCGGGTTACCGCCGGTGACGCGGGCGCCGAGCAATTCGAGCGAACGCAGGGTGTCCGGCCCGCAGATACCGTCGGCGGACAGGCCGATCTCACGCTGGAACGAGGTCAGCCCCTCGTGGGTATGCGGTCCGAAGAACCCGTCGACCCGGTGCACATAGAAGCCGAGGTCCTGAAGCCGGCGCTGCAGCGTGGCGACATCGTCGCCGTACAGGGGGGCGGAGAGCTGGTAGATCAGAGTCCGGGCGCCCAGCCGATAGGACGCCTCTTTGAGCGCCCGGTAGGTGGCCGGACCGACCACCCCGTCCACCAGCAATCCGCGGTGCTGCTGGAACGCACGCACCGCGGAGTCGAGCTGATAATCGAAGGTGGCTTCGGTGTCTTTCCAATACTCACCCGCGCCGTCGGCGTCCACGCCATTGAGCGCGTGCAGGAACCCCAGACTTGCCAGGGTGCTCCGAACCTCTGCTACGGCTGGACCGGTGTCGCCGTGACGAAGTCGGTGCATGCGTGAGGGCCCTTCCTTCCGTCAATCCCGGGTACCCACTCATGCGACGGCGTACACCCTCGCACGACGGAGCGTGGTCGATTCTGTCAGACCCGGACCGGGATTCGACAATCATGGTCAGGGCATACTACGGCGCGTCGCCGTGTGACGGCCGCCAGATGACCTATTCGAGACGTCAGATAACGTCTTCGATTTCCCGCAGGAGTGCGGCCTTGCCCTTGGCCCCGACGATCTGCTTCACCGGCTTGCCGCCGGCAAACAGGATCATAGTCGGCACGCTCATCACCTGGTAATCGCGGGCGGTATCGGGATTGGCGTCGATATCGAGCTTGGCGACGGTGAGTTTCTCGGCGTGCGTGCCCGCGATCTCCTCCAGCACCGGGGCGACCATCTTGCACGGTCCGCACCAGGTGGCCCAGAAGTCGACCAGCACCGGCTTCTCGCTCTGCAGTACCGCGTCGACGAAGGATTTGTCGGTAACGGTGACCGTGTTGGTGCTCTCGGACATGGCGGTTCTCCTTGATCTCCACGTGGCAGTTCTGCCCGTTATGAGAGGCGCGCCTGCGGCGCGCGGGGGTCAGTTGGCTGCGGGCACCGCGACCGGATGGTCGGCGTGGGGCAGCGTGTTGCTGGTGATATCGCCTTTTTCGGCGAGCCAGCGCTCGGCGTCGATCGCGGCACGGCAGCCGGTGCCGGCGGCCGTGATGGCCTGCATATAGGTGTGGTCGACCAGGTCACCGGCGGCGAAGACGCCCTCGACGGTGGTCTGGGTGCCCGGATCGCGCACCAGCACATAGCCTTCGTCGTTCACCTCGACCTGGCCGCGGACCAGCTCGCTGCGCGGATCGTGACCGACGGCCACGAACAGGCCGGTGGCCGCGAGTTCGGAGGTCTCGCCGGTGCGGGTGTCGCGCAACGTCAGCGAGGTGACGCTGGTCTCCCCGTGCACCTGTGCCACCTCGGCATTGGTGTGGAAACGGATCTTCTCGTTGGCCTTGGCGCGTTCGAGCATGATGCGGGAGGCCCGGAACTCCTCGCGCCGGTGCACGATGGTGACGCTGGAGGCGAACTTGGTGAGGAAGATCGCTTCCTCCATGGCCGAGTCGCCGCCGCCGACCACCACGATGTCCTGGCCCTTGAAGAAGAACCCGTCGCAGGTGGCGCAGGCGCTCACGCCGCGGCCGAGCAGTTCCTGTTCACCCGGGACGTTCAGGTAACGCGCCGCGGATCCCATGGCGAGGATCACCGCGTGCGCCTCGTATACATCGCCGGAGACGGTGACCTTCTTCACCGGACCGCTGAGATCGATGGCGTCCACGTCCTCGGTGCGGATCTCGGCACCGAAGCGTTTTGCCTGCTCACGCATCTGTTCCATCAGATCGGGGCCCATGATGCCGTCGCGGAAACCCGGGTAGTTCTCCACCTCGGTGGTGGTCATCAGCGCGCCACCGAACTGAGTGCCTTCGAACACCAGCGGCTGGAGCTCGGCGCGGGCGGCGTACACGGCGGCGGTATAGCCGGCCGGACCGGAGCCGACGATGATCAGGTCGCGAACTGGCGTGCTCATGGGGCCCTTCCGGAGAAGCTAACGGGGACGTTTCGGTCAACAACAGGGTAGACGCGCTTTGTTCCCCCGGTAACCGCTTGCCCCGGTGTCAGCCGATATCGGTGGTGGCCAGCACCTCGGGGTTGCCCGGGCCACATCCGGGGCCGACCACCAGTGCGGTGATCTGGGCGCCGCCCCGCCCGCCGACCAGTATCAGCACGGCATCGTCGCGGCGTTCGAAGCGCATCTGGGTGGAGCCCAGCACCGGGCGGTCGATTCCGGCGGCACGCACGCAGGCGACGAGCGCGGCGGGATCGGAGAGCCGCCCGCCGACATCGTTGCGGCCGAGGGCTCGTAGCGCCACCGCCGTATCGAGTTCGCCACCCGGACCGGTGTTTTCGCCCGGCACGGGTGCGGCGGTCGGTGGTGCGCCACCGTCACCGGTGCGCAGTCCGACGAGGGCGGCGGCCGCGGCGATCGCTATCAGGGCCGCGGCGGCGAGTGTCCCCGCGAGCCGCCTGCGCCGCCGGCGGCTGTCCAGCGGGATCGGCGCCGCGGTGGCGGACCCGGGAGCGTGTGCGGCACCGGGGTTTTCGGTGGCTTCCTGTGCCCGTGGGGCGCCTATTCCCGAGGTGCCCACAACCGGGTCTCCGGACGGACGACCGGCCTCGTGAGTCGCGACCGGGGCGGCCGCGGGCGGGATCCGTTCCGCGGCCTCGCGGCCCAGGGATTCGGCGAGGTCTCCGAGCCGCGCGGCGATATCCGGCGGCATCGAGCGGACGATTTCGGCGGATCCGGACAGACCGGCGAGCGAGCGGCGCACACCGTCCAGGGAATCCAGGTAGCGCCGGGCCTCGGGATCCTCCCGGACCGCGGGCCACAGCCGGGCGCCCAATTCGGGATCGATATTGCCCGCGTGCAGGTCGGCCAGCAGTTCCGGAGGGAAGGGAGGCTGCGGAACGGGGCTCATGACCTTCGCACCTCCAATGCTCCTGGGTCCATCTGGCTCGGTTGTCGATTCCTGCGGCGGGTGGTTAGTACTCCCCCGGGTACATACCGTTCGGAAGGGAAAATATGTCACTTGATCTGACGCGGAAGACCTACATCCGGTTCCCCTCGGTGTTCAGCGAATCCAGTTCGGCCTTCAAACGCTGCCGGGCCCGGGCGCATCTGCTCTTGACGGTACCCACCGGCACGCCGAGCAGCTGCGCCGCGTCGGCGACGCTGTAGCCTTCCACGTCCACCGCCACCACGGCCGCACGCTGGTCGGGCGGCAGACGGAACAGTGCGCGTTCGAGCACGATGGAGATATCGATGCGGCTGTATTCGTCCGAGCGGTCCGATATCTCGGGCCAGACCTCGGGTGGCAGGACCACCGCGCGCTGGGCGCGGTTGCGCCGGATCCGGTCGAGGCAGGCGTTGACCACGATCCGGTGCAGCCACGTCCGCACCCCGGATTCGGCGCGGAACGAGCCCGCGTTGCGATGCGCGGACAACAGCGCCTCCTGCAGCGAGTCCGCGGCATCCTCGGGCGTATAGGAAACCCGGACGGCGGTCTGCCACAAATGGTCGTTGTGGCGGCGCAGGAGCTCGGCGAAGGCGTGCGGCGCACCCTCGGCGTGGGCGCGCAGAAGTTCGGTATCGGTCGTCGAATCGAAGCCGGATTCGGATGTTGCGCCCGCGCCGGACCGCGCGGTTTCCCCGCGAATCCCCGCGTTCGATTCGGACGCCAAAAGCCAACCCCTCGGACAGCGCTCACACCGGCAGCCATCGGCCGACTACTGGAACCAACTGTGTGGCAGCGTGCGAGACGAACCCCTCATCCCGCCGGCTCCCCTCCTGAGAGCGCGGGCGTGATCATATCCCGGGGGTGGACAGGGCGGCAACCGATCCGGTCCGGACCGGCGTGCGGCACGGACCCCGGTCGGGCTGTCAGGGTTTGGCCGAGAACCCGAGTTCGGCGATCGAACTCTGGAACTGGCCGCCGTTGTTACCCAGGCCGGTGACCCAGATCAGGACGTAGCGCGCCGCCTGATCGGTCTGGATCGGCACCTCAGTCACTCCGTCGCCGAGCACGGCGGTACCTACCAGCTGGGTTTGGTCCAGGGTGGGCGTTTCGGTGGGCGAGGTGCGGATCTCGACCGATGTGCCGGGGGTGGGCGAGGTGATCGAGACACCGGTGAGGGTGGTCGGGCCGGGCAGCGTCGCCAGCAGGCCGACACCCTTCTTCAGGGCCGGGAACTGCTGGAAGTACTGATCGGTGCGCCAGAAGGTGGCCGGGTTGCCGTCCGTGGTCGTGGCCGCGCCGGAGGGGTCGTCCGGGGTGCCCTCCGGGGAGAAGACGGTCACGCCGGTGGCCGGTACCGGCACCCCGTCGGCCGCGGGGGCCGTGGCCGACGGCGCGGCGGGACTGCCGGTTTCCTCCGGAGCGCGGCTGGTGGTGAGTCCGATGACCTGCTGCTCGTTGAGCGGTTCACTGGAATCACCCGGTGCGAAAACGCTCACCAGCCACCAGATGACGATGCCGACGACCAGGGCGGTCAGAATGCCCAGGGCCACCATGATCCACATCATCCGCTGCGACCGGTCGCGTTCGGCGGCCAGCAGTTCCGGATCGGCCAGGGATTCGTCGGCCGGGGCCGGGGTCCGCTGGCCCAGGCGCAGCACGGGGATGAAATCGGTCTTCTGATCGACCACCGAGGCCTGTTCCAGCACATGCTGGATGGTCGCGGCGGTCCGGACGCCCTTGTTCGGTTCCAGGGAGCGGACCGCGACGGCGGAGATCTCGAAGGGCACCTCGGGCCGGATCTGACGGGGTTCGATCGGGGTGCCGTCGGGGCCGTAGTCGGCCGGCCGCAGCCCGCCGACGGTCGCCGCGGTCCCGCTCATACCGCCGGTCCGCAGCGGCCAGCGCGCGGTGATCAGGGCGTACAGCATCGCGCCCAGACCTCGGACATCGCTCTGCGGATCGGCGTCGCCGAGGGTGCCGGGGAAGGCCAGCACGGCGTCGCCGGAGGCGCTGATCCGGATGCGGTCGGGATGGTCGATCGACAGCGCGCCGCCACTGCGGTGCGCCATCTCGGTGGCCGAGGCGAGTACCCGGATGGCACGCGCGGCCCCGATGGGCGACGGCACCGTTTCCGCCATTTCCCGCAGCGACCGGCCGGGCGTCCATTCGGCCACGACGATGCCGCCGGAACTGCCGCGGACCACGTCCAGTACGCGGGCCAGGCCCGGGGAGTTGATCCGGCCCAGCCGCAGGGTCCGGGACAGGATGGCCTGCGGGCCGTCCTGACCGGAGTTGCCGCCGGACTTCTGATCGGCGTCGACGAAGGTCAGCGCCACTTCCCGGTCGAGCTTGATATCGAGCGCCTGCCAGAACTTCAGGCCGCGGGACCCGCCGTGGTTGGCGAGCAGGCGGTAGCGCCCGCCCGCGACCGAGGCACCGGCGATGAGTTTCGGTCCGCGCTGGACCCGGCTCGACTGGGTTATCGGCGGCACCGGGATCATTCCGGTGTCGTAGACCGAATCGGTGGCCGACACCGTGGCCCCGGTTCGCTGGACGTGCTCTTCGGACATCTGGTCCTCGGCAGCGTCCGGTTCTCCGGCCGATCCGTACCGGACGGTCTCGTCCTCCGGGTCGAAGCCCGCGCCCTGTTCGGTCCCGTAGTCCGATTCGGGCGCGGACGGTCCCACCTCACGCTGATCGCGCGGGTCGCCCGGCTCCGAACTCTCCGGGGGAACATCGGTGGACAGGCGACCGCTCGCCGAATTCCCAGAAGAATCGGCGGCTGGGACCTCGCCCACCGCGTCGTCGCTCACCCTCGGACCTCCTTCGCCCTGGTATGCCGCAACTTCGGCGGATCTGCCACTTGTGCCTGTCTGCCGAACAGGGTACGGGAACTGCCCGGGACCGGTGCGGTCAACCGAGTCCGGCCGGATCACCGGCAACACCATTGTGCTCTGCGCGTCCATGGCCGAATCGAATCCGGAGTACGCCAGGTACGGATCGGGGCGGCGCAGAATACGGGTCGTGTGCTCTTCCCCGGCCGGAATATCGAGGTCGATCGGGGGCGCGGGCGGGGTGATGCCCAGCCGCCGGGAGACCGCGACGGTGATCGCGACCACCTCGGGGATCCCGGCCAGGCGCATCAGCCCGAACGCCACCGCGAACATCACGATCGCGGTGATACCCACCCGGATGAACGAGCCCGGGCCGCCGAGGGATTCGGTGAGCCGGTCCAGCCCCATGACCTTGTCGGCGATCAGCATGACCGCACCGCCGGCCAGCGAGGCCAGCAGCACCCGGCTGACCGTCCGTCCGACATTGGCCATCCGCAGATCACCCAGACTGCGGTGCAGCAGATACCCGCCGATCACCGCGCCGACGGTGAACCCGAGGCCGGTCGCGACACCGAGCACGATGACCACCTGCTCGCTGCTGTCGGCGATCACCGGGGCCAGCGCGGAGAACAGGATCTTGATCGTGGTGATGCCCAGGATGATCCAGGTGGGTGTCCACACCTGCTCGCGAGCATAGAACACCCGCAGATGGATGAGCACCAGCGAATACGGGATCAGCGTGAACGCCGAGAAACTGACCGCGGTGCCCAGGCGGGAGGCGTCCTCGGCGAACCGGGCGTACCCGAACAGCGCGTCACCGACCTGCGGGCCCGCCACCGTCAGGAACGTGACGATCGGGATGAGCGCGATCATGGTGAGCCGGGTCGCCGCCGAGAGATCGTCCACCACCGCGGGGGTGTCGTCGTTGGCGGCGTTGCGGCTCAGCCGCGGCATGATCGCGGTGAGCAGCGTGACGCCGATGACGCCGTAGGGCAGCTGCAGCAGCAGCCAGGCGTTCTGATAGATCGCCGGACCCGCCTCGTCGGCATGCGAGGAGACGTTGTTCGCGAAGATGCCGCCGATCTGGCTGATCAGCACGTAGAGGATGATGGCGCCGGCCATGGTTCCGAACTGCTTGAGCCGGTCGTCCAGACCCCACAGCGGGCGCAGATCGATTCCCTGGCGGCGGATCGCCGGAAGCAGGCTGACCGCCTGCACGATAACGCCGAGCGTGACACCGCAGCCCAGGACCAGCAGTTTCGGATCGCTCATCCGCACCGGGTCCAGGGTGATCTCCCCCGGGGTGAGGGCGTACAGGCCCAGGACGACCAGCACCACCAGGTTGTTGAGCACCGGTGCCCAGGCGCCCGGTTTGAACGCGCCTCGGGTGTTCAGAATCGCCGTGAACATCGCGGACAGGCCGTAGAACAGGACGGCCGGTACCAGCAGGAAGGTCAGCGCGGTGGTGAGCGAGGTGTTGACCTTGCCGTCCGCGGAGACGAAGACATGGGTGGCCAGGACCGGCGCGGCCGCTGTCGCCAGCACCGCCGCCGTACCGAGGACGACCGAGGCCGCGGTGACGAGCCGCCGGATGAACGCCGCGCCCCCGTCCGGATCCTCCTGTTCGGCCCGCACCAGGGTGGGGACGACGATCGCGGTCAGCACCGCGCCCAGCACCAGCTCGGCGATCATATTCGGGATCAGGCTGGCCGAGGTGAACGAACTGGCGATGGCCGGGCCCAGCACCGCGAGCAGCAGCAACTGCTTTCCGAAACCGGTGATCCGGCTGATCAGCGTCGCGATCGCGATCGACCCGGAATCCTTGAGCAGTTTCGACTGACTGTTGTCGGGTTTATCGGCCGCATCCGGTTTCTCGTCCACCGCGACGGCCGCCATCGACCCCGTACCCGGCCGGTTGCGGCCGGCCGCCGCGGCGATCCGCTGCGGTGTCGGCCGTTGCGGGGGCGGTCCGGGCGGCACCTGGCGCATCGGTTGCGATACCGGGGCCTGGCGTTGCGGCACCGGTGGTTGTCCGGGGTGCCCGGGCGGGACCGGGGCCTGGCGTTGTGGCGGCTGGGGTGGCCGGCCGCCGGCCCCGGGAGGTGCGGACCGGTCGGCGGGCGGACCCGGGCGGACCGGTGGGCGATTGGGGTCGGCGGGCGGCTGGACCGGGCGCATCCGCTGTGCCCGGAACGGCTCCGACGCCGGTCCGGCGGACGGTGCGCCACCCGGAGTCCGATCCGCCGGTGGAGGCAGTCCGGGGCCGGGTGGGCGTGGGCCGCCGGGCTGCGGCCTACCCGCGGGCCCCGGCGGTGGACCCGGGCGCTGTGCGGGGGGCGCCGGGGGCCGCGGTCCGGGCGGTTGCGCCGGGGGGCGAGATCCGGACGGAGAATTGGGTGGCGGCACGGCGGGCCGTGATCCGGACGCCGGGTTGGGTGGCGCCGCGCCGGGACGAGGCGGCGACGGTGGATTGGGAGATGCCGAGGGTGGGCGGGGGCCGGCCGGGTCGACGGCCGGGCGGGACCCGGATGCCGGATTCGCGGGCGGCATCGCCGGCCGGGCGCCGGGGCGGGGATTCACCGGCGGCACCGCGGGCCGGGCGCCCGACGGCGGGTTCGCGGACCGGGCCGGGGGGCGTGGCCGCGCGTCGGGGTGGCCGGGGGTGTAGCGGTCCTCGCCGGGATGTGGTCCGGGGCGGGGTGTGGGCCGGGGGCCCGGGGGCGGTTGCGCCGGCGGATGCTCGGGGCCGCCGTTGCGGCGCAGTTGCGGCGGCGCTTCGCGGAACGCTTCGGGACGGTGCCGGTCGCGTTCGGTCTCGCCCGGCCGGCCGCTCATATCCGGCTCCTGCTCGGAAGGTGGGGGAACGCGCTCCCAGGGTGCGCGAGGGGCCCGGCGGCCTCGCGGGGCGTCGGGCTGTCGACCGGGCTGTTGCCGATGAGCGGAGGATTCATCGTCGCTCATCATGCCTCCTGTATCGCCCGGACCCCCGCTTGCCGGTTGTCCCCTGTGTCGCGTCGAACATTGCCGCCCCGTGCACCGAACTGTACGGTCCGTGCGCGCGCCGTATCCGACCGCGCACCGGCATCCGGACATAGCCGGACCACCGGTGCGCGCACTCTCTCCATCTTCCACGGGTGATGGCCGCCGGTCACCCTCCCCGATTGCCCGGGGGCCGGGCGGGGACCGCCGTCGGCGACTGTGATCGGCTGTGAACCGCAGATCACAGGGATATCAGGGTGGCCGGGGCGCCGAGCGGGCCCCGCGCCGGGCTCCTACACCCGTTCGCGCCGCCGCGGCCGCCGGCCGGGCGCCGCCTCCTGTGCCTCATGGCTCAATTGGGCCTCGGGCCGGGATGAGCCGTGCCGCCGGGCCCGGCCCAGCCGGATGACCCGGCGCCGCATACCGGGATCGATACCTTTGTCGGCCGGGTCGTGCTCGCCGTGGAACCGACGCCACAAACGGCGGCCGGCCAGCAGGAACAGCAACGCGGCGGCACATGCGGTGATGATGGCGAGGATCTGCCCGTAGGCGTTCGACCGCACCGAGATCGATGTCGCGTGCCCCAGCGGGACCCCCTCCGGGGTGCTCAGCGAGATCGGCACGACCAGTTTGCGACTATCGCTGACCTCGGTGGGAATCTGGAACGACCGGGTGCCCCGGGGCGGCAGCAGTTGCTCGCCGATATCGGTGATCTTCGTTTCCGGCGGCGCATCGATGCGGAACCGGATCCGCATGGAAATGGGCAGATCGTTCCGGGCCACCAGCAGCAGCGGGCTCGACTCCGACGCCAGCGTGTATACGCCGCCTGGCGGCAGCACGGTCACCGACCGGTAGATATCGTCCACCGCGGCGGTCGCCTTCTCGATCCGGCGCCACGCGAACACCTCGGCCTGGGCGGTCGGGCCCCCGCGCCGATCCGACAGCGACAGCGCCCGCACCAGATCGTCACGCAGCGGGTCGAGGAAGGCGTGCGGAGTCGGCTCGGTATCGGGTACCTCGACCATCGCCTGCATCAATTGCGTCATCCGGTGCGATTGGTCGCGCGCGGGTCCCGCGAAATGCGGGGGCACCGCCTCCACGGCCGCTTCCGCCAGCGGCGCCAGCTGGTAGGGCGCCGGATCGGGATTCTGGCCGATGAGCTCGCCGAACGGGCGCGGATCCACCAGTTTGCTGTCGCTGAGCAGCGTGAGCTGACGCAGCACCGCGGCCGCCTCGTCCCGGTTCGCGCCCCACTGCTGCGGCGGCATGATCAGCTGCGACCGCGGCCGGCCGGGATCGGGATGCAGCGCCTGCCACGACACCGCGCCCAGCGCATCCTGTAGCCGGGCGGTACGGGAATCGTTGGTCACCGGGTACCTGGCCTGCTCGGGCACATAGGCCGGGGTGGGCGGATTGGATCCGACCCCCGCCAGCGCGGCGGCGGGCCAGATATCGAAGGTCGCCACCCGCAGCGCCGGATCGGTGCCCGGCCGGGCACCGGAAGCCCGTTCCGCGGGCGGAGCCGCCGAACCCGGCTGACCCTCCGCCGGCGCCTGATCGCCGGCGGGAACAGCATCCGGCGTACCACCGCTGTCGGGCGCCGGGGTAGGCGGCGCGCCCGCGATCCCGGGCAGCCGGACCATATCGGGGACCGCGGCGTACGGATCGCCCACGCCGCCCTCCGGCGCCACCGCGTTACCGGCCAGCACGGCGGTACCGAATCCCTGGGCCTTCAGCAGCTGGGCGCCGCCGGGATCGAGACTGCTGGCATCGGGGAGGCTCACTCCGCGCACCGATCGCGTGTTCAGAATCGAATCGACGATCGAGGCGGGCGCGTCCAGCGCCCGCGCGGTGAGGGCGGGATCATTCGCCGCCGCCAGCGCCGATACATCCACCTGGGCGAACGGCAACGCCACCGTGCACATCGACGACGCCAGCGTGCGCAGCCGGTCCAGCCACTGTTTCGCGGCGTCGGTGCCGGTCCCGGGGCGGGTGGCGCCGTCGGGGTCCGACGGGCTCGCCAGCACTCGATAGTCGCTGGTCATCGCCTGCACCGTCAGCAGCAGGTCGGGGTCGATCGCCAGGCAGACCGCGGACGCGGGCCCGTCGGCGGCCTGATCGGAGCCGAAGACCGACTCCAGCGCGCCGACCAGTTCGTCGAGCCGTCCGCCCCGGCTCAGCGACGCCGCCAATTCGTCATCGGTCAGTTCGACGGTCCGGTCCAGTTCACCGGTCTGTCCCGCCACCATGCGGGGCCGGTCGGCCAGCGGCCACAGCACGGTCGCCGACACCGGTGGATGCCCCGGCGCGGGTACCGGCGGCCCGCTGCCGTCGGCGGCGGCGGGCAGCCCGAGCACCGGCAGCAGGAAACGCGCATCGTCCAGTCGCGCCTGGCCGCCGTAGTCCGGGGTCCCGTTGACGTTCAGCAACAGCGGGTACACGCCGGGTTCGGTGACGTTCAGCGAGGTCCCCGACCCGTCGCGCAACGGTACCGACAGCGTGAACTGCTGCCGCTGGCCCGGCTCGAGGCGCCCCGCCACATCCTGGAACGGGGTCGGAAAATCATAGTTGACCTGGTCGAGCTTCAAGGTGGTGCGCAATTCGCTGGCATCGGCGATCGCGCGTGAGCGCTGCACCCGTACCGCGACCGCGTCCACCCCGCGGTCGCCGATATTGGTGACCGTCCCCGTCACCGTCAGCATCGGATCACTCTCCGTGGTGACCGTGCCCGGGTTCACCGAATCCAGCGACAACTTCAGGAACTGCGGGGTCGCGGCGTCCTCGGCCGACCCGGTCGGCTGCGCCTGCACAGGGGATACGAGCAGGGCGGGCAGTGCCGCCACCGAGCCGAGGATGGTCAGGATCACGAGCATGATCCGACTCGCTCCACGCGTCATCGCTTGCCGGTCTCCATCCGGTCGATCAGGCGGTTCGCCACCTCGGCCAGCCTGCGCTCATCGGCATAGGCCAGCCTCGAGTTCAATTCGCTCAGCGGTACCCAGTCGACCTGGGTGACCTCCACATCCGCGTCCGATAGTTCACCACCGACCGAACGCAGCAGAAAATGGTGCACTGTTTTGTGTACCCGCCGCCCCTCGGTGACGAACCAGTAATCGATACTGCCCAATTCGGCGACCACCACGCCCTGGATACCGGTTTCCTCGGCGACCTCGCGAATAGCGGTCTGCTCGGAGGTTTCGCCCTCTTCGATATGTCCTTTGGGCAGCGACCATAGCAGCCGCCCGCGCCGGTCGGTACGGCCGATCAGGGCGGCACACCGCTTATCCGCGGGCCCGTCCAACCCGTCGACCACCAACCCCCCGGCCGAGGTTTCCCGCACCGTGCGCATACGCGGCTTCGCCGCACCACCGGCCGCGCCACGGCGCCGGGGCTGGCGGCGTCGACTGTTCGCGCGATCGGCCGGAGACACTACGCAATAGTAGAGGAGTGTTTGTTTGCGCCGCCTCCGGCGGCGCGGGGCCCTCGGCCCGCGCGCCGCGGGCGCGGCAATAAACTCCTCGTGTGGTTTCGACCGAGTCCGACGACGTTGTGCAGGATCGCCGTACCCGTTTGCTCGCGGCGGCGGCGATATCGCTGGGCCGGCTGTCCGATGTGCTGACCCCGCTGGGCGAGATGTTCGCTGCTCGCGGGTTCCAGCTCTATCTGGTCGGCGGGAGTGTGCGGGATGCGATTCTGGGCCGGCTGGGCACCGATCTGGATTTCACCACCGACGCCCGGCCGGAGGCGGTGCAGGAACTGCTACGGGGGTGGGTCGATCAGTTGTGGGATACCGGCGGGCTCGCTTTCGGGACGGTGAGTGCGGCCAAAGACGGGCAGCAGCTGGAGATCACCACTTTCCGTAGCGACACCTACGACCGTGTTTCGCGTAATCCCCAGGTCAGTTTCGGTGACGATCTGGAAGGCGATCTGGTACGCCGGGATTTCACCGTGAACGCCATGGCCGTGCGGATCGCCGCCGACGGGGCGCTGGAGTTCGTCGATCCGCTGGGTGGAATGACGGCGCTGCTGGAAGGGGTGCTGGATACGCCGGCGGCTCCCGAGGAATCGTTCGACGACGATCCGTTGCGGATGCTGCGCGCGGCGCGTTTCGTTTCCCAGCTGGGTTTCCGGGCGCATCCGCGGGTGCGGGCCGCGATTGTGGAGATGGCGCCGGAAATCGATCGGATCACCGCGGAACGGGTCCGGACGGAATTGGACAAATTGATCGGCGGGGCGCATCCGATCGACGGTATCGACATGATGTGCGAAACGGGCCTGGCGCAGCGGGTGCTGCCGGAGGTGCCGGCGATGAAGCTCGAGATCGACGAGCATCATCAGCACAAGGACGTCTACTGGCATTCGCTGACGGTGCTGGAGCAGGCGATCGATCAGGAGGAGGGCGACCCCGACCTGGTGTTGCGCTGGGCGGCGCTGCTGCACGATATCGGCAAACCGGATACCAAACGCAATGAGCCCGGCGGCGGGGTCAGTTTCCACCATCACGAGGTGGTGGGCGCCAAAATGGTGCGTAAGCGGATGCGCGCGCTGAAGTATCCGAAGCAGTTCACCGAGGATGTGGCCCGCCTGGTCTTCCTGCATCTGCGGTTCCACGGGTACGGCAAGGGCCAGTGGACCGATTCGGCGGTGCGCCGCTATGTCACCGATGCCGACGAGTTGCTGCCGCAGCTGCACAAATTGGTGCGCGCCGACTGCACCACCCGCAACAAACGCCGGGCGGCGGCGCTGCGTGCGACCTACGACGACCTAGAGACGCGGATCGCCCGGTTGCGGGAGCAGGAGGACCTCGCCCGGGTGCGTCCCGATCTGGACGGCAACGCGATCATGGAGTTGCTGGATCTGCCGCCGGGTCCGGAGGTCGGGCGCGCGTGGCGGTATCTCAAGGAGTTGCGGCTCGATCGCGGTCCGCTCACCCGGGACGAGGCGGAAACCGCACTGAAGCAGTGGTGGCAGACGCAGAGCTGAGCGGAGACGACCCGGTCAGAAGACGATCAGGGTGGTTCCGGCGACGATCGCCGCACGGATCTGCGCCAGATCGAACGAACCGTCGACCGGACCCAGTTCGATGGTGAATCGCACCAGGTCGCCGTCGCGGACGGCGCTGCGGACGCGCGCTCCGTGCGGGAGTTCCGCGATCCGGATCGGGTTCATCGTGCGCCAGCGGCGCGGTACCGGTATCCCGGACCACCGGGCGCGGTGCACGACCAGTTCGAGGGTGTCGTCGGTGACCGAGGCGTCGAGTTCGGCGGTGATCCGTTTGCGGCGGTGCACCGCGTGGATACGGCCCGCGGCGGTGACGGAGAGGTCCCATTCCCGTTGCCGGTCGGCGAGCCAGCCGAGTACCGATTCCACGGTTACGGTGCCCTCGATATCGACCCGGTTCGCACGCACCCGTGTCGGGACCCCCGGTACCAGCCGGACCTCGTGCGAGATCACCGTGACCTCGTGGATATGGCGGTGGTCCCAGCGCAGTTCGCGCAGCACGGCCTTGGTCTGGAAATGCGCGCCGCGCCGCCGGACCTTCAGGACGTCGAGGGTGCCGGTCAGCCGGTGCCCCAGCAGGGTGGCGCTGATCTCCTGGCCGCCGAACCGGCTGAGGATGCCCTCGCTGAGCACGGTGAGCAGGGTGTCGGGCAGTAGCGCGGTGACCGTCCCGGCGCTCAGATCGGCGACCGGCTCCACCCAGGCGGTGGTATAGCCGATCCACTGTTCCAGCCAGGACGGCTCGAACAGTCGTTTGCCCAGGTCGATCGGATCGAAGTACGCGGCCATGATCGCTTCCGAGCGTACTGGCCCGCCGGGCGCGCGCCTACGCGAAAGTCGGCGAGGTCACGTCCGCGGTGCGCCCGCGGCGTGGCCGGGCCGACCGTCTGTTCCGGCCGGTACCACCCGATTCGGGTAAGTTCACACCGGCAATACGGCTCGACAGAACGGTGAACTGCTGTGATCGCTGTGGCGCAGGAGTTCCGGCCGCGCCGGTGCGGACTCCCGTTTCTCGGCCTGGTTCTGGTGGGCTGGCTCACGATTCCGGTGTCCGCGCATACCGCCCCGTTTCCCTGGGCGCCCCCGCCGGTGAACGTCTGCGGGGAGGTCGGGCTCGATCCGCTCGCCCGGGAACCCGATCCGTCGATCCCGCCGGCACCGCCGGTGCAGATCCCGCCGCAGATCGATATCCCGGTACCGGTCCCCCAGTTCACACCCGTGCCGATCCCCGATCCGCCGCAGGACACCACTCGTATCACTCCCGAACCGCTGCCCGCCGATCCGTGCCGGAACCCGTGCCCGGATATCCGGGACACCCCGAAGCCGGAACCGCAGAAGGAGGGCGCGACCGATCCGTCGCCGCAGGCCCCGGCCCCGGACAGCGGTTCCGCCTCCGGAAGCGGTCCCGGTAGCGCGACCGGCTCGGGTCCGGGTTCGTCCGATCCGATAAAGCTGCCGAAGATCCAGATCAAACCGGAGATCGAACCCATTCCGATCCCGGTTCCCGGTGGTCCCGGCGACGAACCGCAACCCGCCCCGCCCCCGGCCGCGCCCCCGGCCGAACCGGGTCCGGCGGCGGCGCCCGCGCCGCTGCCGGCGGTCGAATCGGTGCGTCTGGTCGAACAGCTCACCGGGCCCGGTTCCCCGAACCGGACCGATATGCGCTGGCAGGTCGACGGTACGGATCTGGGTCTGATGTGGGAGACGAAACCCGGCCAGGTCGCCGTGGTCTTCGGCGATACCTTCGGCGCCGGCTGGCGTCCCGGCGGTGTGGGCGCTCCCGACCAGGACTGGCGCAGCAATGTGCTCGGCTACAGCACCGACCGGGAACTGTCCGACGGGCTGACCCTGGACGGCATGGTGCAGGACAGCCGCTGCCACGCGGCCGAGTTGCTGGGCAGCCGCAAGATCAAGAACTGGGAGACCACCACCATCCCGACCTCCGGGTTCGCCCTCGGTGACCGGCAGTATCTGTCCTATATGTCGGTGAACCGCTGGAGCCGGATCCCCGGGATGTGGTGGACCAACTACGGCGGGCTCGCCTACTCCGACGACAACGGCGCCACCTGGATCAAGGATCAGCATGCGCGCTGGGAGAACCTGTTCGGGCTGGGCCGGTTCCAGGTCGCGGCCATGGTGCCGCACGGCGACCACGTGTACATGTTCGGCACCCCCAACGGCCGGATCGGGATGCTCGGCCTGGCCCGGGTGCCGGCCGATCAGGTGCTGAACCGGTCGGCCTATCAGTACTGGGTGAACGGCAACTGGATGCCGGCGGCGGAGTATCAGGCGACCCCGCTGGTCCCGGGCACGGCCAGCGAGGTGTCCGTCCGTGTCGACCCGGAGACCGGTAACTGGCAGATGGTCTATCTGGATGTGGTGCGCGGTGAGATCGTGCTGCGGACCGCCGGCGAACCACAGGGTGTGTGGACCGAGCCGGTGCGGCTGGTGTCGACGGCCGATTATCCGATGGCCTACGGCGGGTTCATCCACCCGTGGTCGACCGCCCGGGACCTGTATTTCACCGTGTCGTCGTGGACGCCATACAACGTCTTCCTCATGCACGCGCGGGTGAATCCGCCCGCGTGAACTCCGCGGGGTGAAGGTTGTCAGCGGGTGGGCGCGACGCGGCGGAATCTCAGCCGCTGACCGGGCCGGGCCTGGGCCATCCGGTCGATATCGGCGTCCGCGACCACCGCGATCACCGGATATCCCCCGGTGATCGGATGATCGGCCAGGAATACGACCGGTTGGCCGCCGGGCGGCACCTGGATCGATCCGAGTGCCATGCCCTCGGTGGCGAGTTCGGTGGCGGAGACCCGGCGCAGCGGCGGTCCGTCCGCGCGTTCGAGGCGGGCGCCGACCCGGTCGGTATCGCTGCCGACCGCCCAGGTGCCCGTGAACAGGGCGCCCGGGTCGGTGAACCAGTCGTCGCGGGGGCCGGGCAGGGCGCGGATATCGAGTGTCGCGGGCGGTTCGGCCCGGGGCGCCTGGTCCACGGCCGGCCACGCGCGCGGCTGTGGACCGGTGTGGATTAATCCACCGGCCCGCAACGGCGCCGGCCCGATTCCGGACAGGGTGTCGTAGCTGCGGGAACCCAGAACCGGTGCGACGTCGACTCCGCCGCGTAGCCCGAGATAACTGCGCAGACCGGTGGTGGTGAACCCCAGCCGCAGGCGCTGCCCGGGTTCCAGTACCAGCAGGCTCGCGTGACCCACCGGGGTGTTGTCGACCGTGGCCGGTGCGGGCGCCCCGGTCACCGTGACCACCGCCCTGTCCCGCGCACGCAGCACCAGGCCGCCGAGCAGAACTTCGATACCGGCGAACCCTTCCGGATTGCCGACCAGCCGATTCGCCAGCCGCAGGGCCCCACGGTCGGCGGCCCCGGCCGGTCCGACTCCGGAGTCGAACCACCCCGGCCGGCCCAGATCCTGCACCGTGGCCAGCGGGCCGACCTGCTCGATCACGATCATCGGAGGGTCTCCGCGTCGACGAACCGGACGTATGCGCCGGCCCGGATCAGCGCGGGCGGATCACGTTCGGTATCCCACATGGTCAGATCGGTGCGGCCGATGAGCTGCCAGCCGCCGGGCGTCGCCCGCGGATACACCGCCGAGTATCCGCCCGCCAGCGCGACGGCCCCGGCCGGGATCCTGGTCCGCGCGCTGGGCCGTCGCGCGACGCTAAGGCGCGTATCCGGCGAGGTCAGATAGCCGAATCCGGGTGCGAACCCCACGAAGGCGCAGCGCCAGGTGGTACCGGTATGGGCCGCGATCACCTCGGCGGGCGTGAGCGCCAGTTCCCGGGACACGTGGTCGAGATCGGGCCCGTCGTAATGGACGGGTATCCGCACCGGGTCGGAGGATTCCGCCGATGTTCCACGGGAAACATCGGCGGCCCCGGCGGTATCCGTCCCGGCCACGAGGCGTTCCAGAACCGGGCGCACCCGGCGGGCCGCGGCTTCCGAATCCAGTGTCACCAGAACGGTTTCGGCCGCCGGTAAAGCGTCGACCACCCCCTCGGGCAGCCGCTCGGACAGTCGCGCGACCAGGTATCCGACCCGCGCCGGATCCTCCGGGGTCAGCAGGAACGCGTGGTCGCCGGCGGGGCGCACCGGCACCCGCCGCCGCACGACTTCCGTTCCTCGCGACAATCGCCTCACCCCGTTCGGCCGCTCAGGTGAAGGAGGCTACCGCGATTCCCGCGTCGTCGAGTGCGACCCGGATACGCCGGGCCATCTCGACGGCGGCCGGTGAATCGCCGTGCACGCAGATACTGTCCGGCGATACCGTCACCGTGGAATCGGCGCCCGCGATCCGGGCGGATCCGGTCTCCGCCAGCGTTATCGCCTGGGCGACGGCGTGATCGGCGTCGAGGACCGCGCCCGGCGTGCCGCGCGGCGCCAAGCCGCCCGCGGCGGTGTAGGCCCGGTCGGCGAAGCCCTCGCCGACGAACCTGATACCGGCCAGAGTCGCCGAATCCTCCAGCTGGGTACCGGCCGGCCCGAGCAGCGCGAGCGAGGAATCGTATTCGCGTATCGCGGCGACCACGGCGTCGGCGAGTTCGGCGTCGGCGGCGGCCGCGTGATACAGCGCCCCGTGCGGTTTCACATAGCGCACCCGGTCGCCGGCGGCGCGGGCGAAACCGTCCAGAGCGCCCAGCTGATACAGGGTTTCGTCGCGGAGTTCAGCGGGCGCGACGGCCAGCGCCCGGCGCCCGAATCCGGCGAGGTCCCGGTATCCGATATGCGCTCCGATCCGCACTCCCTTCTGCACCGCGAGGCCGCAGGTCCGCCGCATGATGGTGGGATCGCCGGCGTGGAATCCGCAGGCGATGTTCGCGCTGGTGACGATATCCAGCATGGCCGCGTCCTCCCCCATCGTCCACGCCCCGAACCCTTCACCGAGGTCACTGTTGAGGTCGAGCCCCATTGCCACTCCTCCTTCGCGCCTGCCCTCATTGTTCCCCGATCCGGTCACACCGCGGGCACACCTGCCCTGATCCGGGATTGCGGTGAGGGGTTCGCGACAGGGGGCCGCGGGGTTCGGGCCGGAACCGGATTCCGACGCTCCGCGCCCGGACCCGATATGCCGGTCATACGGCCCGGCGGTCGCGCATCCGGCGATTGTTGAGCAGCAGGGCCACGATCCCCAGCCCGTAACAGCCCGCCCCGGCCAGCACCACCGTCACCGAACGCCCGTCGGCCGGGACGATCAGCGCCGTGGCCGCGATCGCGAGGACGAAGGCGATATTGAACACCGTGTCCTGCAGGGCGAACACCTGGCCGCGGCGGTCGTCGGCGATATCGATCTGCATGGCGGCGTCACCGGTGAGTTTGATCGTCTGCCCGGCCAGCCCGAGCAGGAAGGCTCCCGCCAGCAGCAGTTGGTGGGCGCGCTGCGGTCCGGTGGCATCGGCGAGGGCGGTCGGCAGCACCAGCGTGAGTTGTACGACGATCGCGCAGCTCAGGCCGAGCAGGATGGTGCGGGGCCGGCCGAGCCGGGGAATGAGCACCGGCGCGAGCAGGGCGGCCAGCAGCATACCGGCGGCGGTCGCGGTGATCGCGACCCCGAAACCGATCAGACCGCTGTCGACGGCGGTGCCGCCGGACGGTGATTCGCGCAGTACCAGCACCATGATCAGGGTGTCGGCGCCGAAGACCACCCGGTGGGCGCCGATACCGATCATCGCGGCGGATACGTCCGCGGAATGCCGGACCGCCCGCGCCCCCACGATCAAACCGGTGAGCACCGCGCGCACCGCGCCCACCGCGGCGCCGGTGTCGGCTTCGGGGCCGAGCGCGCGGGACCGGAATCCGGCCGCCAGCCACACTCCGGCCACCGAACCCAGCGCGCTCACCGCCACCGCCGCCGCGGATCCGGTGTCCCCGGCGCCGATCACGCCGATCACCGCGACACCCGCCGCGGCGCCGCCGGCCGCGCAGGCCGAACCGACGGTCGCCAGTAGCGAGTTCGCGGGAACCAGGCGCCGCTGCACGAGAACCCGGGGCAGGGCGGCCGAGACGCCCGCCGCGGTGAACCTGCTGATCCCCACGACCGCCAGCGCCAGCAGCAGCAGCGGACCTGCCCGAAGGCCTGCCAGCAGTCCCAGGGCGACCGCGCCGATCAGCAGCATCCGCACGATATTGGCGATCAGCAGCACCAGCCGCCGGTCCCACCGGTCCAGCAGGGCCCCGGCGTAGGGTCCGATCACCGAATACGGCAGCAGCAGCACCGCGAACCCGGCGGCGACGGCCAGCGGATCGGTCTCGCGTTCGGGGTTGAACAGGATGGCCCCGGACAGCGCCGCCTGGAACATCCCGTCGCCGAATTGCCCGGTGAATCGCAGCAGCGTCAGGCGAACGGCGCCGGGGCTCTCCCGGACCGCGGCCCGCAGTGCTGTCCACCCTCCGGCACGCAGCGCCCCCCATCGCACCCGGTGCGGCTCCGTGGCGGAGGGTTCGGGCGCGGAGCTGGACACCGCCGCGACGCTACCGGCCCCGGGGCCCGGGAGGTATTCCGGCCGTACCGGGCTCCCCTTCGGCGATGAGCAGATCGACCGCCTCGCGCATATCCGGGGCCATCGGCAGCGCGCCCAGCGAATCGGCGTCTATCCAGGTGTAATCGTCGTGCTCTTCCGGGTCGAGGGTTATCTCGCCGGGCTCGGCCTCGGCCAGGAAACTGAATTTCCGCACCCGGGCCTTGGTGCGGGTCGCGTAGTCGAACCAGCCCAGGAAATCGGTGATCCGCCTGGCCACCAGCCCCGTCTCCTCGAAGAGTTCGCGGACCGCGCCCTCGAGCAGGGATTCCCCCGGTTCCACCCCGCCGCCCGGGAGTTCATACATTCCACCCAGATAGTCGCCGGGTACCCGGCGCACCACCAGGAGTTTTCCGTTCCGGAAGACCGCGACGCCCACCACCAGGTCGGTGATGCCGTCACGCCCGGCGCCGGCGCGCAGCCGCTGTTCGATTCGCGCGAGTGCCTCGGGCCGCATCGTTCACCTCCCCGGTTCGTCTCTCCATTTTCCGCGAACTTCTGCCGTGCCGCCGTTTCGGCCGCGGGTGCTCACCGTCCGTTCACTTCGAGGTCGCTCGCGTAAAATGCCGGGGGCGGACAATCGACGAGGTCGGGGTATCGCCGCGGTACTTCGCGCGAGAAAGGTAATTGTGCCCGAGCCGGAAGGGAGGCGTGCGATGCCCTCGCAGCCGACGCCGCATATCGAAGTCCATCGCGCGGGTGATCGTCTGAAAACGCGGATATCCTGGCTCGATTCCAAGCATTCGTTCTCCTTCGGTTCGCACTACGACCCCGAGAACACCCATCACGGGCTGCTGCTGGTGAACAACGACGATATCGTGCTGCCCGGTCAGGGCTTCGAAACCCATCCGCATCGCGATATGGAGATCGTGACCTGGGTCCTCGAGGGATCACTGGTACATCAGGATTCCCTGGGCCACAGCGGAGTGATCTATCCGGGTCTCGCGCAGCGGATGAGCGCCGGTACCGGTATCCGCCATTCCGAGAAGAACGATTCGTGGCGGGTCGATCCCGGCCGGGCCGAGCACGAGGAACCCGTGCATTTCGTGCAGATGTGGGTGGTTCCCGACGAGCCCGGGATCGACCCCGGTTATCAGCAGCTCGAGATCGACGATCAGCTGGCGGCCGGCGGAACGGTGACGGTGGCCTCGGGGCTGCCCCGGTACCGTGACCGCGCCGCGATCGCCATCAACAGCAGTCATTCGGCGCTGCACGTGGCGAAGCTGGCACCGGACGGCGAACCCTCGACACAGTTGCCGGAGGCGCCGTACCTGCACGTCTTCGTGGCGCGCGGTGCCGTCGAGATGGAGGGTGTGGGCCTGCTGGATACGGGCGACGCGGTGCGCCTGACCTTTTCCGGCGGGCAGCGCCTCACCGCGCGGGAACCGGCCGAAGTACTGATCTGGGAGATGCACGCGCGGCTCGGCGTGGAATAGTCGTCCGAATAGTCCGGATAGGTCGACCCGGGTGGCGTCGAACCTCGACAATGGTGTGCGGACTCTGTGATGTGTGGACGCGCTGAGGAGGAACGTATGTCGTACCAACCGCCCGGTGGTTATCCGCCACCGCCGGAACCCTATCCGGGACAGGGCCCGGGCCCCGGCGGGCAGCCTTACTGGCAGGAGTCGCCGAAGCGCAAGGGTATGGCGATCGCCGCCCTGGTCCTCGGCATCCTCGCCGTCCTGACCTTCTGGACCATCGTCGGCGGCATCCTGTTCGGGCTGATCGCCGTGATTCTCGGCGTGATCGCGATGGTGAAGTCGAGCCGGGGCACCGGCGGCGGCGGGATCATGGCGGTGATCGGGCTGATCCTCGGAATCCTGGGCATCATCGGCGTGATCGTGGTCGCCGTGGTCGGCTGGGGAATCTGGCAGGATTCCGGCGGCCAGGACTTCGTCGACTGTGTGAGCAAGGCCGGCGGCGACCAGTCCGCGATCTCGCAGTGTGAAGACGAGTTCAACCAGCGGCTCGAGGACCAGTACGGGGTCACCATCGCGCCGCCGGAGCCGACGAACTGAGCGGACCGGCCGGGCCGGAGTCCCGGCCCTCCGTTCGCGGCACCGGCATACTGGGTTGTGTGACTTCCGACGTGACCAGCCCCTCCGGTATCGATCTGACCCACCTCGACCCGGCCGTCCGAGTGCAGGACGACCTGTTCACGCATGTCAACGGCGCGTGGCTGGCCGGGTACGAGATCCCCGCCGACCGGGCGGTGGACGGCGCCTTCCGCACGCTCTACGACCGGGCCGAACTGGACGTGCAGGAGATCATCCGCACCGCCACCGGCGAGCCCGGCAGCGATGCCCGCAAGATCGCCGACCTCTACGCCTCGTTCATGGACACCGAGGCGATCGAGCGCGCGGGCCTGTCCCCCGTCGCCGAGGAACTGGCCGCTCTGGCCCGGATCACCGACCGCGGTGAGTTCGCCGCCCTGCTGGGCCGGCTGCAGCGCACCGGGGTCTCCGGCGCGGTCGCGGTCTATGTCGATACCGACGACAAGAACTCCCAGCGGTACCTGGTCTACGCGACCCAGTCCGGTATCGGGCTACCCGACGAATCCTATTACCGCTCCGAGGAGTACGCGCAGGTCCGCGAGAGCTATATCGCCCATATCGACCGGATGTTCGCGCTGGCCGCGGCCGATTCGCGGGTCGCCGGCCTGCTCGGCGCGGATTCGGACGGATCCGGGGCTTCCGTGGGATCCCGGGTGTTCGAACTCGAACGCAAACTCGCCGCCGGGCACTGGGATGTGGTGCGCCGCCGCGACGCGGAACTGAGCTACAACCTCACCACTTTCGCCGAACTCACCGAGCGCCATCCGGAATTCGACTGGGCGGCGTGGGCCGGAAATCTGGCCGGAGGTGTGTCGGCGTCCGGAACGGAGCTGCTCGCGGAACTGGTTGTCCGGCAGCCCGATTACCTGCGCACCTTCGCGCAGGTGTGGGAGTCCGAACCGCTGGAGGAATGGCTGCTGTGGGCGCGGTGGCGGGTGCTGCGGGCGCGGGCCGCCTACCTCACCGAGGCCCTGGTCGAGGAGAGCTTCGATTTCTACGGACGCACCCTGACCGGCGCCGAGGAGAACCGGGAACGCTGGAAGCGCGGGGTTTCGCTGGTCCAGGACCTGCTGGGCGAGGCGGTCGGCAAACTGTATGTCGCCGAGCACTTCCCGCCCGAGGCCAAGGCGGCGATGGTGCGGCTGGTGGAGAACCTGCGCGAGGCCTACCGCCGCAATATCGCCGAACTGGAGTGGATGAGCCCGGAGACCCGCCGGGCCGCGCTGGCGAAACTCGAGAAGTTCAGCCCCAAGATCGGCTATCCGGACAGCTGGCGCGATTACTCCGCGGTCTCGGTGGATCCGGCCGACCCGGTCGGCAACTACCGCCGCGGCTACGCCGCCGAACACGACCGCGATCTGAACAAACTGGGTGGCCCGGTGGACCGCGACGAGTGGTTCATGACCCCCCAGACGGTGAACGCCTACTACAACCCGGGCATGAACGAGATCGTGTTCCCGGCCGCGATCCTGCAGCCGCCGTTCTTCGATATGAATGCCGACGACGCCGCCAACTACGGCGGGATCGGCGCGGTGATCGGCCACGAGATCGGCCACGGCTTCGACGACCAGGGCGCCAAATACGACGGTGACGGCAATATGGTCGATTGGTGGAGCGACGCCGACCGCACCGAGTTCGGTAAACGCACCCGCGCGCTGATCGACCAGTACGACCGCCTCTCCCCCGCCGACCTCCCCGACGAGCACACCGTGAACGGTGAGTTCACCATCGGCGAGAACATCGGCGATCTCGGCGGCCTGTCGATCGCGGTCCAGGCCTACAAGATCTCGCTGGACGGGCAGCAGCCCCCGGTCCTCGACGAGCTCAGCGGCCTGCAGCGGGTGTTCTTCGGATGGGCACAGGTCTGGCGCAGCAAAGTGCGTCCCGAGGAGGCCGTCCGCCGCCTGGCCGTGGACCCGCATTCACCCCCGGAGTTCCGCTGCAACGCGGTGGTCCGCAATATCGACGCCTTCCACGAGGCCTTCGAACTCACCCCCGCCGACGCCCTCTACCTGGCCCCCGAGGAGCGAGTCCGAATCTGGTGAGCTGTAATTTCGGAGCGGCTCCGCCGCTCGAGGGCGGGGCCCTGACATCCCGGTTCTTCACTCCCGGCGGTCGGTCGCTGCGCTCCCTCCCTCTGGTCGCTCCAGAACCGGGCGGGCCCCACCCAAGGGGGCGACCAGTTGGATGACATGTGAACAGGAAGTGGCCCGTCCGGGAATCCGGGCGGGCCACTTCTTGTCGGCGCGGGGCCGAAGGCTGTTCAAGAATTACATTCAGGCATTCCAGTCGCCTAGACCGTCGCTGCTGCTCATGGTGCCGCCGGTGGTGTTCTGCACGACCACCGCGTCACCCTTCTTGACGTTCTCGTAGAACCATTTGCCGTCGTCGGTGCTCACGTTCAGGCAGCCGTGGCTGGTGTTCTCCACACCCTGCGAGGCCACCGACCACGGGGCGGCGTGGACGAAGATACCGCTGTTGGAGATGCGGGTGGCGTATTCGACGTCGAGCTTGTAGCCCTCGGGATCGTCGATCGGGACGCCGTAGGTGGAGGAGTCCATCACCATCTCGCGGCGCTGCTCGCCGACGATATAGGTGCCGTTGGGAGTCTCGTGGTCGGTTTTGCCCATCGAGGTGGGCATGGTGCGGATCACCTCGCCGTTGCGGGTGACGGTGATGGTCTTGGTGTTGTCGTCGGCGGTGGCGATCACCGCGTCGCCCACGTGGAAGGCGCTGCGGCTGCCGCCGGCCTCCACCACGACGTCGGTCTGACCCGGCCAGAACTCGTTCGGCCGCCAGCGCACCTGCTGGTCGCTGCGCCAGTAGAAGTGCCCGGGGACCTCGGTCGACGGGGTGATCTTGATGGCCCGCTCGGCGGCGGCCCGGTCCTGCACCGGTTCCTTGAAGTTGATGATGATCGGCTGAGCGATGCCGACCTCTTCCCCTTCGGAGGGGTTGATCGCCGGAGGCGCGAAATTCGCCGCCGGCGGACCGGGCTCGGTGACGCCGGCCGCCGAGCCCGAAGGCAGGTTCGGCAGCGCGTAGGTGGGCGCGGTGGCCACCGCCGTGGCAGTGGCGACTGCGGCCGTCAACAGGACACCCTGCCGGAGCCGGCGCGCAGCCCGGCTTCTGGTCGACAGCGACCCGGTGTTCTCGGTGACATGCATAAGAGTGTTCGTCCGTCCATTTCGACTCTGGAGCGTCCGGGGCCGGTGGGCCGCCGTACGTCCTTCGGAGCACCCCGGCGAGTGTTCGCGGAGCTCGGTGGAGCACCTCCACGCGCCGTGGACTCCCAGAACTTGTCGAAAAGGTCGTGCGAGCACCGCCGGTAGTGGAGTTGTGGAGCGGTCCCGACGGGCGATGGTGCGTCGCGCTGATCGTGCCCGAAACACTGGTGCGCCTCCGCTCCGGTTTCCTTCCTACTGCCTTGACGTCTTCGTGACCAATGCCCGATTTCGTTACATAGCTGTTATGCATGACCGGTGGTCGTGGTCACCCTTTGCGGCCGGAGCTACCGGCCATGCCGGGGAATGTGCCCCCACCCGGGCGTTTTCGCGCCGCCGACCGCCGCCGGACAGGAAAACGGAACGGTCACGGTCAAACCTCTTGATGACATATCTCACCGAACTCTCGCCTCGTCCGGGGCGGCGTGGAACCGCCTCGCGTACCGCCACACGTGCGCGGACTCACCGAGTCGACGGTGGGGCCGCCATGGTGTATTCATGGCGTGTTGTGCCGAGCAAGGCTGTGGTGCGGTCCGGATTCGATGCGGGGGCAGGGTTCGGCGACGCAGCGGGAGGACTGTGCGTGTCTGGATGGACTTCGTCTCGAGTGACGGTGGCGATCGCCGGGTTGGCGGCCGCGGCCGCGCTGACGGTCGCGGGTTGTAGTTCCACGATCGAGGGTCGTGCGCAACCGGCGAGCGAGACCGGAACCGTGGACGCGGTGGATGTGACCGGACCCGGTCCGGGTACGGCCACCTCGACGCCGAGAACGACCGCGCCGACCACCACCCCCACCGAGGAGGGCGGCTCGGTCAGCTTCGACGCCGAGGTGGGTGACTGCGTCACGCTGGGCGGGACCACCACCGACGCCGAGATCGAAGCGGCCTCCTGCGGGAGCAACGAGTCGAACTACAAGGTGATCGGCAAGGCCGAGCAGAGTTCGCAGTGCGTCGGCGATGCCGACAACTACTACGCCGAAAGCCGCAACGGGCTCGAGATGGGCGCCCTGTGTCTCGATATCGACTGGGTGATCGGCGGCTGTATGGATGTGGGCACCGGAACCACGGGACCGGAGCGGATCGACTGCTCGGCGACCTCGGCGGTGGACGGGGTCAAGGTGGTCGCCATCGAGGAGAACGCCGACGATGTGAGCGCCTGCGGCGCCGGTAGCAGCGGCTATGTCTATACCGAGCGGCGCTTCGTGGTGTGCGTGGACGAACTCTGACGCACCGGTCGCGAAGCGCCCGTCAAGGGGGCGACACGAAAAAGAGCGGGCACGTGGCCCGCTCTTTTTTCGTCATGACTACCGCTGTCAGATGGGCCGGAAGCCCGATCCGACGCTGTTGCGGTTGTTGATATCGCCCATGATGGTCGACATATTCGTGCCCACCTCCGGGCCGAAGCAGGCGATCGCGAGGTAGGCGTTCACCATGCCGACCAGGGTGGAGCCGACGACGACGGGGGCGCCGGAGTCACCCTCCATCACGCACATCTGCGACCAGGTCTCCATGCTGCTGGCGAAAACGTCGCCGTAGGCGATACCACAGGTGTTGCCGGTGGTGCGGCCTTCCTTGCACACGATCATCGGGAACTGCGCCGGACCGCCGACGCCGGTGATGCTGAGGTTGCCGACCCGGTTCACCGGGGTGACCCGGCCCGGATCGAATTCCAGGATCGCGTAGTCGAGTTCCTGGTTGGAATGCACGAACCGGCCGAGCGGGCCGGCCCCCGGGTCCTGTTCGGAATAGACCTCGTGTCCAGGGGTTCCGCAGTGACCCGCCGTGAGCCCGACCAGTCTGCCCGCGCCGTCGTGGCCGATCGTGGTCAGCGTGCACTGGATCGCCATATCGGACATATGGCCCGGTTCGGAGGAGATGATGAGCCCCGAACCTCCACCGAGTACGGGCCGGCCCGGATCGGCAGCCACCGCCCCGGTTCCGAGCAACGCCGAACTCAGCGCGACGGCGAAGACGGCACCGGCCGCCTGGGCGAGTTTCCTGAACATATCCCTCCAGACCTCGAAGCCCGCACGATATCAACGTGTGGCACCTCATCGTGGCAGCAACGGCCGCGACGCGCGCCCCGAGTCACCGATTACCCACGAGTTCGCTTGTGTCACTGGCGGTTCGGCTCATCGGTCGTGCCTTCGGCCGGACGCTTCTCGGACGCGGTGGATTCCGCGCGAAGTCCGGCCGAGATACCTTCGGAAGAATAGCTTGCCGCTATTAATCATCCCGGATTTCGGGTCGCGGGTCGAGTAACAGTCGAATCTCCGTGCCGCGTCGAATGGGTATTTTCCAGGAATACTCTCCGTTATTTAAGTGAACCGTGATTCTTGTCGCAACTCTGTGCGCCGACCGGCTTATCCCCCGCTCAGCTGTATGTTCTTCCAAAATCGCCGGAGACATGTTGGGATACACACCAAGGCGTCTCGGATAACTCGATGGTCACGGCGCGCGGTGATGAACGTCTATGACCGCACTCACGCGTCTATGGTGTGTTCCGCACTACTACGTAGTAAGGTGCCTCAAGCAAACCAGCCGTCGGGGTAGGTAACCGACGTCGAGAGGGGTTAGTCAGTGCAGTCGACCAAGAGTCCACCAACAGGTTCTCGGTTGAGCGGAGCGGTCGAGTGGACGCGGGACTACTGGCGCGACCACCCCAGACGTTCGGTGGAGACGCTCGGCCGCCAGATGACCATGGGTGTCGAGGCGATTACCGAGCTCGTGGTCAGTATTTTCCGCGGCCGCTTTCCGCTCCACGAGTTCATCAGGCAGTGCGCGTTCATGGCCAACGTGGCCGCGGCGCCGACGCTGCTGGTGGCCATCCCGATCGGCGTCATCGTATCGATCCAGGTCGGAGCGGTCGCTCAGCAGGTCGGCGCGACTTCGTTCATCGGCGCCGCGAACGGTCTCGGCATCATTCAGCAGGGCGCCCCACTGGTTACCGTGCTGATGATCGCGGGCGCCGTCGGATCGGCTATCTGCGCCGATCTCGGCTCGCGGACCATTCGCGAAGAAATCGACGCCATGAAAGTCATGGGCGTCGATCCGCTGCGCCGGTTGGTCGCTCCCCGGCTCGGTGCCGCAATGCTGGTCAGCGTGCTGCTCTGTGGATTTGTTGTCTTCGTCGGATTTCTGACCGGATACATTTTCAATATTTTCGCGCAGGGCGGTACTCCCGGCTCTTATATATCGACCTTCGCCTCGTTTGCGATAACGCTCGATCTGCTTGTCGCGCTGGTGAAATCGCTGTTGTTCGGTCTGCTCGCAGCAATCATCGCCTGTGATACCGGATTGAACACGCGCGGTGGTCCGGGTGGCGTCGCCAACTCGGTGAATACCGCCGTTGTCATGTCCGCGGTGATGTTGTTCGGAGTGAATGTGATCTTCACCCAGGTGTACAACACTTTGTTCCCCCCGCAGGTGGTGTGAGCCGGTGTCCGCAACGTATGTGCCCCCGCTGCTCAAACCCCTTCAGCAACTGCGTAAAGCGGCCGGCGCACCGGTCGATCTGCTGGCGCGGCTCGGGCACCAGGTGTTCTTCTTTCTGCGCTCGATCGGCTCGATGCCGCTGGCGTTCAAGCAGTACCCCAAAGAGGTCTGGCGGCTGCTCTCCGATGTCACGTGGGGCAACGGGAATCTCATCGTCGGCGGCGGGACCATCGGCGTCGTCCTCATCCTGAGCGCCTTCGGCGGTATGACCGTCGGCATCCAGGGCCACACCTCGCTCGACCTGCTGGGACTGAGCCCGATCACCGGCGCCATCTCGGCCTTCGCCACCACGCGCGAACTCGGGCCGCTGCTCGCCGCGTTGGCGTTCGCGGCCCAGGCGGGCTGCCGGTTCACCGCCCAGCTCGGCGCGATGCGGATCTCCGAGGAGATCGACGCGCTGGAGTCGGTGGCGATCCGCCCGCTGCCCTATCTGGTGAGCACCCGGATGATCGCCGCGATGATCACCATCCTGCCGCTGTACTGCCTCGGCCTGGCGATGGCCTACATCTCCTGCGCGCTGACCGTGCAGTTGATCGGCGGTACCGCCAGCGGTACCTACCAGCACTACTTCTATCAGTTCCTGATCCCGACGGATGTGCTGTATTCGCTGCTCAAAGCGATTGTCTTCGTCGCCATCACCACGTTCATCCAGTGCTACTACGGCTTCTTCGCCTCCGGTGGCCCCGAGGGTGTGGGTGTGGCGGCCGGCCGCGCGATCAAGATGTGCATCATCGTGGTCGTCTTCGCGGACCTCTTCATGACCTTGGCCATCTGGGGTGTCAACCCCGGCATCCGGATCTCGGGGTAGGCAATGATCATCGATCCGAGTGGGCGCGGGCCCACGATGAAGCAGTTGCTCATCGCGGGCGTCTGCGGACTGGTCGTCTTCGCGGTGGTACTCGGCTTCCTGATGGCCCGGTATCAGGGTTTCTTCGTCGAGAAGGTGCGGGTCACCGCGAATCTCACCACCACCGGTGACGGTCTGCCCGAACAGGCCGATGTGAAATTCCGCGGTGTTCTCGTGGGTGCGGTGAAGGATGTATCCGTGGCCGCACAGGGTGAACTGCAGGAGGTGAACATCGAGCTGAAGCCCGAGTTCGCCGACGGCATCCCGGCCTCGGTCACCGCCCGGGTGGTACCCAGCAACCTGTTCGCCGTGACCTCGGTGGAGCTGGTGTACAACGGCCCCAGCCAGGATCACCTCGACGAGGGTTCGGAGATCCAGGAGGACCGCAGCCAGGGCACCATCGCGCTGCAGGACACGCTGACCACGGTGCAGAACATCCTCGACGCCATCGACCCGATCCAGTTCGGCCGGGTGCTGGGCACGCTGTCCTACGCGCTGGACGGCAGCGGCCGGGTGCCGGGGTCGACCATCGAGCGCCTCGACAACTGGCTCACCTCGGTGGATCAGTCGATTCCCGATCTGGGCGTCTTCCTCGACGATATGTCGGGTTCGGTGCACGCACTCAACGAGTCGGCGCCGGAACTGATGGACGTCCTGGCCAGCTCGGTTCAGACGGCGAGCACGATCGCCGACCGCCGCCAGCAGCTGGTCGATCTGATCAGCGGCGCCAGCGGCACCGTGGATCAGGTCAACGATCTGTTCGCCCGTAACCCGAACCTCGGTAAAGAGCTGACGGTGGGGATGAACCAGACCTTCGGCGCACTGGCCTCCAACCCGGCCTCGATCACCAACGCGATCAGCAACCTGAACACCTCGGCGCGCAAGCTGAGCACGGTGTTCACCTGGGGACCGCAGCGTCAGATGGTCTGGAACGCGGGTGTCACGTTCACCCCGTTCAATCCCAACACCGTGGCGGACTGCCCGCGCTACGGCGATCTGGCCGGCCCGAGCTGCTTCACCGCTCCCGCCGTCGCCGACCCCGGTTACCTGCCCGAGCAGATGAAGCCGGGCCGGCTGTCGGGCGCCGACGGTCTGCCGCCGGTGGTGCCGATCCCGGGTCTGCCGCAGATCCCGGGTATTACCACGGAAACCGGCGCCCCCGCGCCGGCCCAGCCGCCGGCCGGTAACAACCCGTTCTCCGGAACGCCGCTGGAAGGTCTGTTCCCGCAGGGTCTTCCGCAGCTGCCCGGCCTGCCCGGGGCCCCGGCTCCCGCGCCGGCCGCCCAGCCCGGACAACAGCCGCAGAACCCGCCCGCCGAACCCGGTGCTCCGGCGCCGGCGGCGGACAGTGGAAACGGTGCCGCCCCGGCGGCCCGGCCGATCACCTACGAGGGCGACGCCGCGGTGGAGACACTGCTCGGCCGCAAGCCGTCCTCAGTGGAGTACCTGATGTTGAGTTCGATCATGGAAGGCGGAACCCTGCGAGTGACCGAGGAGGCCACCGCGTGAAAGGGGTACGCAAACCGCTGATCGGGTTCGGCCTGTTCGCAATAGTCTCGGTGCTGGTCACCGTGCTGGTGTGGAATACGCTGGCCCGCACGGTCGACGGCGGTACCAAGACCTACTCGGCGGTCTTCACCGATGTGCTGGGCCTGCGCGAAGGCGACGACGTCCGGATGGCGGGTGTGCGCGTCGGCAAGGTCGAGAAGATCGAGATCACCGACGACCACAACGCCATGGTCAGTTTCATCGTCCAGGACGATCAGACCCTGTTCGGCAACACCAAAGCGCTGGTCCGGTACCAGAACCTGATCGGTCAGCGCTATGTGGCGCTCGCGCCGGGGTCCGGTGGGGATGCCTCGCAGCTGCCGGAGGACGCGACCATTCCCGTCGACCGCACCGAGCCGTCCTTCGATATCTCGGCGCTGCTCAACGGGTTCCAGCCGCTGTTCGAGGTGCTCGAACCGGAACAGGTGAACCGGCTCTCGGAGACCTTCATCCTCGCGCTGCAGGGTGACCGGGTGTCGCTGAGCTCGTTCATCACCCAGGCGGCGACCATGGCCACCGATTTCCAGCGGCGCGACGCCATCCTCAGCGACGTGATCACCAACCTCAGCGGTGTGATGGCCGGCCTGGCCAAACGAGGGGACGAATTGGAGACCCTGATTACCCAGACCAGGGCGCTGATCGGCGGCCTGTACGAGCAGGGCCAGCAATTGCTCGGCTCGACCGAGCAGATCGCCGACGCCACCACCGCGCTCGTCGGCATGGTCGGCAATATCCAGCCGAAGCTGGAGGCCGTCCAGAATTCGACACGTGACGCTTTGACCCTGTTCCTGGCGAACGGCGCCAAACTGGATCAGGCCGCGATCGACCTGCCCGCAATCCTCGCCGACGCGGGACGATTCACCTCCGAAGGCGCGTACGCGAACGCGTATATCTGCCGGCTGGATGTCTCGCTCTACGGTGTCCTGTTCCCCCGCGGACTGTTCTCGCAGATCGGCGGCAATTCCCAATCGGCGGTGTGCCGGCCATGATGACGAAATTCAAAACCTGGTTCAACAACAATCGCTACTTCGGCCTCGGCATCATCGGGGTCATCGTGGTGGCCATCCTGGTGCTGGCCTCCAGCGGATTCCGCACTCTCGGGGTCGGCGAACAGTCGATCAAGGCCGAGTTCGTCCAGTCCGCGGGTATCTCGATCGGCGATAAGGTCGACGTGGCCGGCGTGCCGGTCGGCCGAGTCGCCGCTGCCGAGCTCGAGGGCGACCACGTCCTGGTGACCTTGCAGGTCAGCAATGATGTGAAGCTGGGCCCGGATGCCCGGGCGGCCATCAAGATGGCCACCCTGCTCGGTGCCCGCTACGTCGATCTGGATCCGGGTGACGGTTCCGGGCTGCCCGACGACCGGATTCCGAAGATCAACACCGCGGTCCCCTACGACCTCGCCGATGTGGTCGACAAGGGCACCCCGGAGTTCCAGGACCTGGATCCCGGCAAGCTCGCGGAATCGCTGAACCTGTTCAACGAGCAGCTGCAGGGTTCTCCGGAACTGGTGGTCCAGTCGCTGGACAGCATCGGCGCGCTGGCCAAGGTGATCGACAGCCGCAAGGGCGATGTGGAGCAGCTGCTCAAGGACCTCGACCGGGTGACCACCATCCTGGCCGACAACCGCAACAGCGCGCTGCTGATCATCACCCAGGGTGAGGCCATCGCCTCGCGGGTGGTCGAGCGCCAGCAGCTGCTGCGCACGCTGCTCGACAACACCGCCACGCTGACCGCCCAGCTGCAGGCGATCGGCGCGCAGAACAACAACCAGTTCAGCGGCACCCTCGACCAGCTCAACACCATGGCCGCGGGTCTGCAGAAGAACAAGGACAACCTGGACCGGCTGCTGTCGATCATGCCGCCGTCGGTGCGTTACCTGGCCAACGCCTGGGGTAACGGCAACTACGCCGAGGTCGGTATCCCGTGGCTGTTCCCCGACAACTGGTTGTGCTTCGCCCAAGTCGCCGAGGGGTGCCAGGGATGAATCCGAACAAGATCGGTCTCGTGAAGAAAGCGGCGAAGGCGCTGGTGATCGGCGCCTCGGCGGTGGCGATCGGCAGTTGCTCGACGGTGAGCAATGTGATCAGCGGCGATATGAAGATCACCGCCGATTTCGAGAACATCGCCGGCATGTACGAGGGCAACCCGATCACCGTCCTCGGACTCGAGGTCGGCAAGGTCGACAAGATCGTGCCGCACGGCGATCTGGTCGAGGTCCATATGACCATCGACGGCGATGTGGAGATCCCGAAGAGTGCGATGGCCGTGGTGGTTTCACCGTCCATCGTCACCAACCGCCATATCGAGTTCACCCCGCGCTACGTCGAGGGCGACAAACTCGAAAGCGGCGATCACCTGCCGCTGGAGCGCACCGACGTCCCGGTCGAGCTCGATACGATGCTCAAGACCATCGACAAATTCGCGGACGCGCTCAAACCGCAGGAGGGTCAGGAGGGTATCGGCCCGCTGTCGGGCCGGGTGCTCTACCCGATGCTCAACGGCCAGGGCGAGAAGATGCGGGATACCCTCAACGCGCTCTCCAGCGCGCTGAAGGTCGGCGTGGACAACAAGGACGCCATCTCCAACATCATCATCAAGCTCAACGAGCTCACCACGATGCTGGCGGAGAACGACCAGTCGGTGCGCGACTTCAGTAACTACGCCACCCAGATGACCACCATGCTGGCCGAGCAGGCGCCCGGTCTGCAGGGCACCCTGCAGCAGCTGTACGACTTCCTGAACAACACCAGTTCGGTCTTCGCGCAGCATCAGGATCAGCTGGTGGACACCCTGACCCGTATGAACACGGTGATCGACCAACTGCGCCAGAACTCGCGCGGCGTCACCGAGGTCGTCGACGTGGCGCCCATGCTGCTGCAGAACATCCACCGGTCGATGAACTACGAGCAGGGCTACGTCCGGCTGCACGCGCTGATCGGTACCAACCTCGCGGGCGGCGAAATCGTCAGCCTGTTCTGCGAACGGATCCAGATGAAGTCCGACGGCTGCCGTACCGGCCGGCCCGAGGATTTCGGACCCGACTTCGGACTCACCGCCGCACTGCTGGGACTGACGAAATGATGCGAACGATCCGACGGGCCCGTCGCACCGTCGCCGCGCTGGCGGCGGCCGGAACCGTGCTGCTGGCATCCGGTTGCGGGCTGACCGTCGAGGACATCCCGCTGCCGAAACCCGGTACCGGCGGTGAGACCTTCACGCTGCAGGCGGTGTTCGAGAACGCGCTGAACCTGCCCGATCAGGCCAAGGTGAAGGTCGGCGGGTCCGATGTCGGTGTGGTCACCAATATCGAGACCAAGAACTTCCAGGCCATCGTCGATATGGAGATCCGCAAGGATATCGATCTCCCGGTCGGCACCACCGCGGAACTGCGGCAGGCGACCCCGCTCGGCGATGTCTTCATCGCGGTGTCCAAACCGCAGGTCGAACAGGGCACCGAACTCCTGGAAAGCGGCGATACGCTACCCATCGAGCAGACCTCCGCCGGCGCCACGGTGGAGGAACTGCTGCTGTCGGTATCGCTGATGTTCAACGGCGGCGGTATCGCCCATCTGACCCGGCTGGGCACGGAACTGGATTCGATCGTCGGCGGACGCAGCGATCAGGTGGTGCATCTGGTCAACGAGATCACCGGCGTGGTGTCCAGTATCAATGCCAATTCGGCCCGGATCGACAGTGTGCTGGGCGAGTTCAGCACCCTCGCCGGCACGCTCGACAGCCGCCGCGCCGAACTCGGCCAGGTCGCCGATACGCTCCCGGATATGATCGGCGCCGTTGCCGAGAACAACCGGGCGCTGGGCGATCTGCTGGGCAAGATCGCCACCACCAGCAACGCGCTCGGCGATTACGCCAAGACGACCGGCGGTGACCTGGCCGGGACCCTCGACAACCTGAACAACCTGATGGCGGCTCTGGCGGCTACCGGCGACAACTTCGGCGCGCTGATGGACGTCCTGCACGAACTGCGTGATCCGGTGGACGCCACCTTCCGCGGCAGCAGCCTCGCCGCGCAGGTCAATGTCACCAACCTCGATATAGCCATGCTCACCGCGCCCGGGACCAGCCATTTCTACGATGTGCGTGATCTCCAGGACTTCGCGGGCAGCCTCATCCAGATCCTCCAGGTCGTGCAGCACCGGGTGGGAGGCCAGTGATGTTCAAACACAAGATCCTGCTGTCGAATGTCGGCCTGGTCCTGGCACTGTTGATCGGCGGAACCTATCTGCTGGTCAATGTCATGCGGGTGAATCCGCTGCGCAGTACCTACACCGTCGTGGTGAACCTGGACCGTTCCGGCGGTCTGCAGCCCGGTAACGATGTGACGCTGCGCGGATACCGGGTGGGCGAGGTGAGTTCGCTCGAACTGGTCGGTGACGGGGCCGGGATCCAGGCCGAGGCCGAGATCGATTCGCGCTACGACATTCCGGTGGACACCAAGGTCGCCGTGCAGGCGCTGTCCGGCGCGGGTGAGCAGTATGTCGATTTCCGGCCCGCCGGTGATCAGGGCCCGTTCCTCACCGACGGTTCGGAGATCACCTTCGACCCGGAGCGGGTGAGCACCCCGGTGCCGATCTCCTCGGTGCTGGAGAACTCCAGTGATCTCATCGCCCAGGTGAACCCGGAACATTTCGCGGTGATCCTGAACGAGCTCGATACCGCGCTGAGCGGCGGTCCCGACCAGCTGCGTTCGCTGATCGAAGGCGTCAGCCTGGTATCCGCCGGGCTGGAGTCGCTGCTGCCGCAGACCACCAATCTGATCGCCAACCTGCGCACCATCGCGGCCACCACCTCCCAGGCCCAACCGGACCTGGGTACGCTCACCGCGAATTCGCAGGTACTGTTCGACCAGTTCAACAAGGCGAATGCCGAACTGATCAATGTCCTGGATCAGGCGCCGGGTCAGTTCGCCAGCGTGACCGCGACCCTGGACACCATCAGCGATCCGGTCACCGCGCTCACCAACAATTTCGTCGCGGTCACCCGGGCGGCCCAGTTGCGCACACCCGCGCTGGCCGCACTGTTCCCCGCGCTCGAACAGGGCGGCGCGGCGCTCGGGGTGCCGGCCCACGACAACGAGTTCCACACCATTCTGGATATCTGGTTCCGGCCCTTCTGCCAGTACCAGTCGACGCCGGTGAAAACCCAGGTCGTCCAGGACGGCACCCTGCCGATGTGGAACTACTGCGATAACCCGCCCCCCGGGCAGCAGATCCGCGGTTCGGTCAACGCGCCGCGGCCGAATATCCCGGACAACGGCGCGTCACTCCCGCCGGGGGTGGATCCGAACGAACGTACGCTGCCGCCCGTGCGGTAGTAGAGACCGGTCGTCCGGCGCCGGGTGCGACGGTGCATACTCTCGCAGAGATGCCCGCCACACCCGGCGGTCGTTTTCCGACCGGTAGATTACGGCGCGTCTCCAGCCGCGCCGGGAAGGTGTGAACAGTACAGATGTCCACAGAAAAACCCGTCTCCGACCCCTTGGAGCCGGAAGGCACTGGTGTGCCAGCGGACGCCGCGGCTGAGCACACCGCCTCCGGTAGCGAGACAGCGAAGAAGGCGCCGGCCGGCGACGACGCCGCGGAATCCGGTTCCACGGATAAGGCCGACGCCACCGAGAAGATCGAGAAGCCCACCGCGGACCCCGACGCCACCGTGAAGGCCGGTTCGGATGTCACGGAGAAGGTCGACTCGGACAGCACGGAGAAGGTCGACTCCGACAGCACCGAGAAGATCGACTCGAAGACGACCGGGAAGGTCGGGGCGGACGCGACCGAGAAGGTCGACCCCGATGCGACGGTGAAGGTCGGCACAGCCGCGCCGGAATCGGCCGGCGGGGACGATGCCACCGTCGCGCTCGGAAAGTCCGGAACCGCCGACAAGGATGCCGACGCCGCCACGGCATCGGAGTCCGGTGACGAGGACAAGCCCGCCGCGGACGACGAAGCCGCGAAGTCCGAGACCGGCGGCCGGCGGTTCCCGTTGCCCGCGCTGGCCGGTTTCGCGGTACTGCTGGTCGCCGCCGTGGTCGCGGTCGGGGTGTTCTTCTTCCTCGCCAACGACCGCCAGGAGGAATTGGATCGCCGCGCCGCGGCCACCAAGGCCGCCTGCGATTTCGGGAACAGTTTCGCCACCTACAGCGGCGACAAGGCCGACGACTACATCTCCCGGCTCGATCAGGGCGCCACCGGTGACTGGAAGAAACTGGTCTCCGAGATCGGGCCCGAACTGAAGACCCGGTTCGCCCAGACCCAGGTGAATTCCACCGCCGCCGAAGTACAGTGCGGCTACGAATCCGGTTCCGACGACAACGCCCGCGTGGTGCTGGTGATCGACCAGCAGTTCACCACCGCCGGCGCCCAGCCACAGCAGCAGCCCGGCCGGGTCAAGGTCGCCGCCAATGTCGATATGGAGAAGATCGACGGCACCTGGCTGGTGGCGAAGTTCGACACCCCGATGATGCAGCAGTAACCGGGCCGCGAGACAGACGAGAAGCGAGGACTCGAAGCTATGGCGAAGAACGAGACCGCGGCGGCCCGGGATTCCGACGGCAAATCCGGACTGCTGCCGATGGTGGCCGCTTTCGCGGCGGGTGTGGTGCTGGTGGCACTGGTCGTCGCGAGCGTGGTGTATTTCCGCGCATATCAGCAGAACCAGGGCGAACTGAACGCGCAGAACGAATCCACCAAGGCCGCCTGCGATTTCGCACAGGCCACGAATACCTACGACTACCAGGGCGATCTGGACGGTTTCATGACCGCCATGAAGGACGGCGCCACCTCGAACGTCGTGCAGTCGCTGGAGCAGAACTGGGATGTGCTGCGCCAGCTGCTCACCGAGTCGAAGGTGAAATCCTGGGTCGACGAGTCGACCTGCGGTTTCCAGTCCGGTGACGAGAAGTCCGCCAAGGTGCTGGTGAATATCGGCCTGATGAAGACCAATGCCGTGACCCCCGAACCGAAGCGCCAGGACATCGCGGTGGTCGCGGGCCTGGAGAAGGACGGCGACCGCTGGATCGTCAACCAGTGGGAACTGGCGATGCTGCAGGGTGTGGGTGCCGAAGGCGGCGCCCCCGCGCCCGCCGGCCCGGCGCCCGCCGCCCCCGGGGGCGGTCAGCCCGCCCCCGCGCCCGGCAACTGATCCCGGAACGATCCGGACGTATTCCGGCGGTGGTCGAACCACCGCCGGAATACGTCTTTTCAGGGACTTATGCGCGAAGCAGCGTCACCACGCGACCGGCGGGTGAGGTGACATCGCTGAGCCGAGTGCGTTCGGCGATCGACGCGGCGCTTTCACGTCGATCGAAAATCACCAGGACACCGGTCGGTAATCCGACCCGGTCCAGATAACCGTCGAGCTGAACCAGACCGTCTTCCAACGGGTCACCGGATTTTTCGCGCCACACCTTCAACTCGAAGGCCTGCCGCTGCTGCGCACGCCCCCCGTCCGGTTCGGTGTAGGGCTGCCGAATGAGCAAGTCGATCCGGCCCCGCCCGACACCGTACTCGCGATCGATGAACCCGCCACCGTTGACGATCCGGTGTAGAAACGCCATCAGTACCAGCTGCGGAGCCACCTCGTGGTAGTTCCGTTGAGTGGTGAGAACTTCGCCGTTGGCGATCCAGAATGCCATGAACTCCTGTAACAACGCCGGAAAATCCAGACGGCCGTCGGCAAGTTTGAAGCGGCTGGGTTCGGCAGTGACGTTCTCTTCGATACCCGAGGCCAGAACTCGCAGGATCACCTCGTTGTAGATCGGATTCGCAATCCGTACGGGCCGGTCCTCGGCGATCAAACCAAGGTCACGGACGTAGGACAGGGCGTCGGCGAACTCGATATCACCATCCTGATTCCGCCCCGCGATGAGCGATTCGACCACCCGCCGGACCCGGGGTTCGAGCAGCTTTGCGACCAGCGAATCCAGGTGCGTGGCGCGCGCGACGATCAACCGTTCCTTCGCGATATCGATATGGTCCTCGGTGATCACGGACTCCACCCCCATCCGATCGATCACCTCGGCGGCCAGCGCGTTCACCAGCCACGGCTGCCCCTGCGTGTAATAGAACGCAAGATCGAGGGCCCGCGGATCGAAATGCTGTCCTGTCTCCGCGGTGTGCTGCCCGTAGAGTGTCGCGACCTCCGCGGCGGTGAAATCGCCCAGCCGCACCGACTCGACCTTGATATTGAACGGGCTCGAAGTTCCCAACCGGCCGGGGTCCCCGCCCGAGGCTGCCTTGTAGTCCCGCACGTCCCGTAATCCGCACAACACCACCGAATGCAGGAAACTACTTCGATCGGCTGTGTAGCCGTCCCGCAACTGTCGCAGCACACTGACCAAACTGGCCCCCCGCACCGCATCGATCTCATCGAAGAACAGGACAACCGGCTTTGGGCACCGCCGGACCCATGCTCCCAGTCCAGTCAGAATTCGCGATCCCGGTATTGCATCCGGCCACGGAGACGGTGGCTTCATCTCCGGCGCCAGCCCGGCCAACTCGGCCGCCTCGGTGATCCGGCCCAGGATCAACTGCTCGACGGCGCCGATGTCCTCTCCGAAGGGTTCCGCCACCTCACAGGAAAACCGGAGTGCGACATACTCCCCTTCATGTGTGAGCAGGCGTGCGAGATCGGCCAAGGTCGTGGTCTTGCCGGTTTGCCGTGGCGCGTGCAAGACGAAGTACTGCCCACGCGCTATATGCCGGTGCGCCTCTGGTAACCGCGCTACCGCGGGCAGCATGTAATGCCGATCCGGAGTGCACGGCCCGGTGGTATTGAAATACTTCACAGCCTCCCCTACTCCGCGACGTGATCGATATCGACACCTTATCCCTCGGTAATCCGCAGGTCCCTCGCCTGGAGGCTTGTCCGGCGGTCGCTCGATCATCACAGATGACCATCGGATCGAAGCCTTCGCGGTCCCGCATTATCGCCGCAGGCCAACCCGGACGCGGTGGTCAGGAGGTGGTGTCCGGGGTCCGGTTGTAGGAGTCGACAGTCGCTTTCGAGGTAGATGAATTCTGCAATACCAGCTCCCATGGCCCCGTGTTCACCTCGAAGTTCTTGCCGAACCCCACCCACTTTCCGGCCATCCGGGTACCGGTCAACTCGATCAGCAGCTGGATCGAGCCGTGATACCGGGCGCCGCGGTAGTAGCCACCCGGCGCGGTGTGCTCGCTCCATGTACCGGTGCAGATGTTGCCGTCGACGCTGAGGTCCATTTCGAGTGACGACGGAGATGAGCCGGGCAGGCTACGCACCGTGAGCCGGTTATCGTGCTGCAACACCACGACATAGTGCGCCGCAGTGAAGGTGGCATCTCGCCCGCTCGAGTAGTACTCGTAGCGGGAGAGCCAGACACCGGCGTACGACCCGGGCAGCCGCGCCCGGCCCGCTCCGGTTGCCGAGGCGACCTGGCCGGAGTCGATATCTCCGATGGCGGACTCGACGTTCCGGCTGCCGTCCGGGCCCGACAGGCTACGACCTGCCATCACTGCGCCGAACCCGAGCGTTTCGATCGGTAATCCCATGACCTTCTCCAATGCCCTCGCGTGGGACGGGCGCGGGTTGAGGGTGCGGCCGGCTTCCCAGCGCTGCACGAGTCTCTTCGTGGCGCTGAGGCATCCGGCCTCACGCAAGGCTCGTGCCAGGTCGTCCTGGCTCATCAGCCGGGCATTGCGAGCCGCGCGCAAAGCCGTGTTAGGTGTCGTGCCCATGTCCTGACGGTAGCGTTTGGACGCCTGAATGTCGCCTGAAATAAGTATGGATTGACGCCTGGTCGGTCGTCGTATCGGTCCAGGTCGACCGCAACCCTGTACGAAGCCCCGCCGTCGGGTCGACCCGGCTCCCCGGCGGCGGGCGTTTCCAAAGGCAGGGTCGGGGAGCAGGGGTGCGCCATGGTCGGCGGAAGGCCGAAGGCTGTCGCGTTGATACGCAGAGACATCCAGGGGGACGGCGTGGATGTCCACCGGGTGGCCGAGCGTCACGGCTACCGGATGGTATGGACGGTCTATCTCGACACGGGACCCCTGGCGTCCGCGCTCATCGTGGCCGGTGTCGTCATGGAACACAACGCGAATGCGGTCGTGGTCCCCTCATTCGAGCATGCCGATTCGATACGTCACACGATCACCGATCTCGCCGATCTCGTCACGCCGAACCAGGTATACCCACGCGGGCACCGATGGCCGGTCGTCGAGCTGTGAGCGGTGCCGACCTCGCGCTGGTCGCGCTCGTAATCGGGCTGACTTGGCTCACCGTGGTGCTGTTCCGGGAGTAGCGCGAGGGGTCGCGGTAGCGCGGCAGACACCGACTTCGTGCCTGCCGCGCAGCAAACAAACGCTACTTCAAGGCCACCTGCGCGCCACCCGAGAACGCCGAATCATGGAACTCGATCGCCGTCGGCACCGCATTGTCGGCGATATCGAACACCAATATGACGTCGATCTTGTTGCCCGGATTGATTTCACCGGTCGTCGCACCGGGCTCGTTCACATACGCTTCGGCCATCGAATCGTTGGTGAACTCGCGGCCTTGTTCGTCGATCAGCGTTTGGTTCTGCCCGAAATAGTACTGGGCCGTGTCTGCGATATTGGTGACCGTGACATGCACCATCACGAACTGTCCCTGTGCTTCTCGCTGAACCAAGGTGCTCCAGGACACCGCTTCCTGTCCCTGATCGACCTTTGTCACCTGGAACTCGAACTTCCCATCTCTCACAGCCGAACCCGCGGCAGCAGTGTCATCGCCAGTGCTGGATCCTTCCCGGACGCCTTCGGCGACCGAGGAGGACACATCATCCGAGTTGGCGACGAGAGCAACGCAGCCACCGAACCCGCACAACAGAAGGATGGCGGGGATGAGCAGCCACGGCCACACGGTCTTCTTCTTCGGCGGTTGAGGTGGCGGGTAGCTGCCGTAGGGCTGCTGCGGGTAAGGCGGCTGGTTGGTCATGATCGTCCCCTCTGTTCGGTGGAGCGCAGTACTGAGCCCGGCTCATGTGAATACCTCCGAACATGTGACGTGTTACATGGTTTCGCAATGGAAGTATTGGGAAGAGACGCCCCTTGCCCACACGCAATCCCCCCAGTGGTTGTGACCGTGTGGTGTGCGAGGCTCCCTTGCCGTATCAGCCACGGATATCGGGCGGATTCGCGTCGTCACGGTGTGTACGCCGACCATTCGGCAGAGCGGGAGCGCTGTGGCCCACTGCCTGAATGACAGTCATCCGCTCGGGATTCGAATCAGTAGCGGCGAGCAGCTGATGAGTGGCTGCCGGACCCCGGGCGCCTCCGGCGGTGGGTCGAGCCACCACCGCCGGAGGCTATTCGGGCGGTCTGTGAAGGTACTACCGCGACAACAGCGCGCGCACTCCGGCCGTGGGGCCGGTCAGAACAGGTGCAGCGGCGCTGTTGTCGCGTAGTCGACGGCCGGTGGGGCCATCGGTTCCGCAGCCTTCCCTGCTGCCGCGGAGGTTTGTGGGGCCTTACGGGTTCCGGCGGGTTCGGTGCCGGAGGTGGCCGCGGCCTTGCGGGCCGCGGAACCGGCCAGGGCGTCGGCCTGCTCGTTGAAGTAGTTGCCGACGTGACCGCGCACCCAGCGGAAACGTACCGGGCCGGGTCGTGCGGCGATGGCGTGGTCGATATCCCGGATGAGTTCCAGGTTCTTCACCGCGCCGCCGCTGGCGGTGCGCCAGCCGTTGTTGCGCCAGTTGGGCAACCATTCGGAGGCGCATTTGATCGCGTACAGCGAATCGCTCTCGATCAGCAGGGGGTCGGGGCCGGGGTGGGCGCGGATGGCCTCCAGGACGGCCCGTAGTTCGGCGATCTGGTTGGTACCCGTTGCCGCGCCGCCGCTCTCGGCGCCACCGGCGTGGTCGACCCACGCCCAGCCGATGGCTCCACCGGGGTTGCGCAGGCACGATCCGTCGGTACTCACGATGATCATGGCAGTACCCTACGCATGGCGGCCGACAAGGTCCGTACCGTGGAACTCTTCGATGGCGGCGCGTAGTCGCGCCTCGGTGCGGCGCAGGGCCGAACGGAGCAGGGCCGCACGCGGCCGGCCGACCAGAAAAGCCGTCACGCCGCGTGAATCGGCATAGTCGAGTTCGCAGCTGAGCACCGATCTGCCGCGGCCGAGCGGGTCGAAACGCAGGGTGAGCCGGGCCGACAGCGGGCCGCTCAAGGTATAGCCGAGGACTGCGTCCTGGCGATGCTCGCTGATCTCGCACACCAGGGTCGGCTGCCACAGGCCGAACCGGTAGCCGATGTCGTAGCGGGCGCCGACGCCGTTCTCGATCTCGCCGTGCGGGGTGATGCGTCTGGCTCCCGCCAGCCAGTCCGGGACGGACAGGGGATTGTCCGCATAGGCGAAGGCAACGGTGATCGGTGCCGTCACGTCGCTTGCGTATTTGATGAAGCCCACGGGCCCTCCCTCCACGGCTGCCCGACAAAAGTACTATAACTTTCCGTTTTATTTCGGACAGTTGGAGATTCGATAGCCGATGGACACCACCTGTGACGCATTGCCGATCGGTTCGGCGACGGTATCAGGCCAGGTGGCAGGCCGACCGCCTGTGATTACCCATTCGGAACCGAGATAAGCGTCACAGTCCGGGAGAATCTGCCGGGGTGGACAGGATTCATCGGAGGTTTCGGGCATCGGACCGGGGGTACTTTTCACCCGCCGGCGAGCGCCGTACTCGACTGCCGTGCGCAGGCACCCGGCCAACGACGTCCGGCTGTCGCGGATCCGGTGTGACGCTCGCCGGCCTGACCGATCAGCCGTCGCCGATCAGGCGAAAGAACCTGTCGCCGATCAGGCGAAAGAACCCGGTTCCCGGCCGTTCCCCGGCGGCCCGGCGAAGGCCTGCGCGAGCGTGAGCCATTCGGCGGCATCGGTGCCGACGGCGTGCAGCGCCAGATCGTCCGGATGTCGCCGTTGCGTGACGAGCAGACAGAAATCCAGGGCCGGTCCGGTGACCCGCTGTGCCGCGTCGTCGGGGCCCCACGACCACACGGCACCGGAGGGCGCCGCCAGTTCGACCCGGAACTCCTCGGCGGGCGCCGCCCGGCCGCGTACGGAATAGGCGAAATCGCGGGTCCGCACTCCGATATGGGCCACAGCGCGTAACCGGTCGGTGGGTTCGCGGCGTACGCCGAGCGCATCGGCGACATCCTGACCGTGCGCCCACGTCTCCATGAGTCGCGCGGTGGCCATGGACCCGGGCCGCATGGGCGGTCCGAACCAGGGCACCTTGGCGTCGCCAGGGACGGCGCGCAGCGCTTCGGCGAGCGCGCTACGGCCGCGGCGCCAGCGGTCCAGCAGTTCGGGCACCGGGGTCCCGGCCGCTTCTTCGGCGGCCTCGTCGACGAAGGTGTCCACCCGGGCCGCGGCGGCGGTCAGTAGTTCCGTGAAGGCGGTGCCGCCGGTGCGCGCGTCGGTGGCGGCGCGGGCGGCGACCTCATCGGTCCAGGCCAGGTGGCCGATTTGATGGGCGATGGTCCAGCCGGCGGCGGGGGTCTGCCGGGTCCAGTCGGCGGGCGCCAGGCCGGCCACGAGACCTTCCAGTTCGGCGCCTTCCGCGTCGAGATCGCGTAGTAGCGCGTCCAGGTCGGCCATCGTCGCTCTCCTCCGTCGCGCACCGGTTCCCGGTGCTCTGTCAGCATCGCAGCGGGCCGAGAAAAATACAAGCACGCTTGCTTGTATTTCGGGCGGGGCTCCGCGCGGAACGGTTTACGCCGGGTCTACCAGCCGAAGAGCAGCAGGTGGGTCGCGCCCACCAGCAGCCCGAGCGCGGCGCCGTGCAGATACAGCAGCCAGGCGTCCTGCTCCACCGAGGCGTAGAACATCTCCATGAACTCGCCGGGGGTCAGCTGCTGGAGTTTGCGGGCCGCGAACTCGTCGATCTTCTCCGCCTGCTCGCGGATGAAATCGGCATCCTCCACCAGCGAGGGCGCCAGGCCCACCGCCGCACCCGCCGCGCCCACCTTCAGATTGTCGAACTGCCGCCGGCCGAACGCCGCGCGCACCACCGAGGTGGTCCGGCCCAGCTGCCGGTGGATCTCATCGGAGATGAGCTGTTCGAGCAGAATCCGGGTCTTGTCGCCGTTGGGGCCGTTCAGCAGCTCGTCGGACAGATTCGGCAGGGTCAGCACCTGGTAGGCGAGGATATGCGCCAGATCGGTCGCCGCCTGCGGTTGCCGTTTGGCCAGCAGCGCCTGTTTCCACAGGTACTTGTAGCGGGGCTGGGGATCGCCGGGGGTGAACACCACGCGGATGGCGATGATGTTCACGATCACGCCGATGGCCGCCGAGACCAGCAGCACGATCACCCAGGCCGGAACCCATCCCCACACCGGAATGTCGTGGTGGATATGCAGATAGAGCGCCAGCAGCAGACCGAACGGCGCGCCCAGCAGGCCGATCCGCACCATGAACTTCAATTCCGGGGCGGCGATGGTGGTGGTGAGATCCTTCAAGATCTGCGGATTTTCCTGCAGATACCGGATCACGAAACCTTTGACATCGATGAGCTGATCCACATTGTCGCCGAGCGAGGCGAAGGCCCGGCGGGCCAGTTCCGGCATCTCGCGTTCGACCCGCTGATAGATGAGCTGGCGCATGGCGCGCGGCAGGGTCTGCCACAAATCCGGGTTCTCCCGGTTCATCACCTCGTCGACAATGGTCTTCACCTGTTTCTGCGCGAGCGCGGCGACGTAATCGGCTATTCCCTCGAGATCCAGTTCGTGGATGAAATCTCGCGGACTGCCGATTCGCATCAATGCCTTGTCGACACAGATACTGGCCATCTTCTCGGCGCGCGCCGGTATGAAACCCTGGAAACCGAGCTTCGAACCGTCCTCGGAAAAAGTCGGCAGCACCTGCACCCGCCGGGGCAGATACGGGTAGAGCACATCGAGACCGGGAATCCGGACGCCCCGGAACAGCAGCGGCCAGAAAAGCATCAGCACGCCGGTCCAGTTGGTGAGCCAGCCGGCCGCGGCGCTGAAAATGGGGAAACTGACGAGATCCACCACGAATTTGGTCTGACCGGTGAGTTCTTCCCAGTTGATCAACACTCCGGACGAGAGTGTGATCATCGCGCGCTCCCCCTCGGGCCGGATCGTGAATCGGAGATCATCACATTGTCACCGGGCCGTCCCGGGTGTCAATCAGCGCCACCCGTGCCGTGACCGCCGCTCAGGAATAGGGTGCCGATATGACCAACCCGCCGCCCGCCCCGGTGCTCACCGATTTCCTCGACGCTCTTCTCGCCGGACGGCTCGAGGTCATCGATCTCACCACCCCGCTCAGTAGCGCCACCCCCGCGTTGCGCCTGCCCGCGCCGTTCGCCAATCTCATCGACTTCGGGCTCGAAGAGGTCAGCGCCTACAACGAGCCCGGCCCCTTCTGGCGGCACAACAACATCCACACCGGCGAACATATCGGCACCCACCTCGACGCACCGGTGCACTGGATCACCGGCCGCGACGGCGACGACGTCTCGCAGATCCCGGTGCGGCGCCTCCTCGGCGCGGCCGCCGTGCTGGACCTCACCGCGCAGGTCGCGGCCGACCCCGACTACCTGCTCACCGTCGCCGATGTCGAGGAATGGGAGAGCCGCCACGGCCGGCTCACCGCCGGGACCTGGCTGCTGCTGCGCACCGGGTGGGAAGTGCGGGGTGGATCGGAGGCCGAATTCCTCAACGCCGACGACACCGGTTCGCACACCCCGGGTGTGGCCGTCGACTGCGCCCGCTGGCTGGCCACCGAACGCGATATCACCGGGCTCGGTGTGGAAACGGTCGGGGTGGACGCCGGGCTGGCCGGTGGATTCGACCCGGCCTTCCCGGTGCACCACTACTTCCTCGGCAACGACAAATACGGACTCACCTCGCTGCGCAACCTCGGACGCCTGCCCGCGACCGGCGCGATGCTGGTGGTGAGCCCGCTGCCGATCGTGGGCGGCACCGGAAGCCCGTCGCGCGTGCTGGCCGTGACCGGAGCGGCCGGATGACAGCAGGCCGGGTGCCGGACAATCCGCCGGCCGGCGCGCGACAGCCGGTCTACGGGCCGACCGTCGCCGATGTGGTGGGCCGGCTGCTGGCCGATCTCGGTGCGGGGCACTGCTTCGGGGTCGTGGGCAGCGGCAATTTCGTGATGACCAACGCGCTGCGGGCCGGCGGAGTCCCCTTCACCGCGACCCGGCACGAGGGCGGCGCCGCCACCATGGCCGACGCGTATTCGCGGATGTCGGGGCGGGTCGGCCTGGCCTCGGTACATCAGGGCTGCGGGCTCACCAACGCCGTCACCGGAATCGGCGAGGCCGCCAAGAGCCGGACGCCGATGATCGTGCTCGCCGCCGACAGTCCGGCCGCCGCGCTGCGCTCCAATTTCCGGGTGGACCAAGACGCGCTGGTCCGCAGTGTGGGCGCGGTGTCCGACCGGGTGTACTCGGCGCAGACCGTGGTCGCCGATGTGACCCGCGCCTACCGCACCGCCGTCACCCTCCGGCGCACGGTGGTGCTGAATATCGCCATCGATGTCGCGGCGGCCCCGGCGACCGTCACCGGGCCGGTCGCGGCGACCGTGGCTCCCGCCCGGGTACGGCCCGACACCGGCTCCGTGACCCGGCTCGCCGAAACCCTGCGTACCGCGCGGCGGCCGGTATTCGTGGCAGGCCGGGGCGCGCGCGGCGCCGGGCCGGTGCTCGCCGAACTCGCCGCGGAATGCGGCGCGCTGGTGGCCACCTCCGCCGTGGCCAACGGGCTTTTCGCCGGGGACGAATTCGGCCTGGGTATCTCCGGCGGGTTCTCGACACCGGCCGTGGCCGATCTCATCGCGGGCGCCGACCTCATCGTGGGCTGGGGGTGCGCGCTGAACATGTGGACCATGCGTCACGGCCGCCTGATCGGTCCCGAGACCACGGTCGTGCAGGTGGACGACGATATCGACGCCGTCGGCGCGCACCGCCCGGTCGATTTCGGGGTGATCGGCGACTGCGGCCTCACCGCCGAGGACGTACTGGCGCGAGTCCGTGGCGCGGGAACCGGCGACGGTTATCGCACCCGGGAGGTGGCCGCGCTGCTCGCCGCGGCGGGCCGCTGGCGTGATGTGCCGGTCGAGGACACCTCCACCGGCGAGCGGATCGATCCCCGGGTGCTGTCGATCGCGCTCGACGACCTCCTGCCCGCCGAGCGGGTGGTCGCGATCGATTCCGGGAACTTCATGGGCTACCCGGCCACCCATCTCGCCGTGCCCGACGAATTCGGTTTCTGTTTCACCCAGGCGTTCCAATCCATCGGACTGGGCCTGCACACCGCTATCGGCGCGGCCTTCGCCCAGCCGGGACGGCTGCCGGTACTGGGCACGGGCGACGGCGGTTTCCTGATGGCCGTCGCCGAACTCGACACCGCGGTACGGGCCGAGTTGCCGCTGGTGGTGATCGTGTACAACGACTCCGCCTACGGCGCCGAGGTGCACCACTTCGGCGACGCCGACCATGCCACGGTGACCTTCCCGGAAACCGATATCGCCGCCATCGCCGAGGGGTTCGGGGCCGCCGGCACGACGGTGCGCACCGTCGGCGACCTCGCCGGTGTTCGCGGCTGGCTCGACGACTACCGCGCGACCGGCCGCGGCCGCCCGCTGGTGATCGACGCGAAGATCACCAGCGACGGGGGCGCATGGTGGCTGGCGGAGGCATTCGCGGGCCACTGACCGTCGCGGGCGCTCCGAGGTCGACCGGCTGGCTGCGCAGCCCACGCAGGACCGGGCTCGCGACGCGCCGGGGAGTTCCCGCGGGGGCCATCGCCGGCACGCGGCGCACGAGTTCCTCGATGGCGGCGGTGGCCTCCAGCCGGGCCAGGGCGCTGCCGATGCAGTAGTGGATGCCCGCACCGAATGCGAGCTGATCTCCGATGTTCGGGCGGTCGAGCCGGAACTCGTCCGGCTCGGGGAATTGCCGTGGGTCGCGATTGGCCGATCCGACCAACGGCAGTACATAGCCGCCGGCGGGAATGGTGGTGCCGCCCAATTCGACATCGGTGGTGGCGACCCGCAGTAGTGCCTGCGCGGGCCCGTCGAAGCGCAGCGTCTCGGCGACTGCCTGCGCGGCCGAGGCCGGGTCGGCGTGTAATTGCCGCTGGAGATCGGGCCGGTCGAACAGCGCCAGCGCGGTGTTGGCGATCAGGTTCGTGGTGGTCTCATGGCCCGCGACCAGCAGCAGGATGCAGAAGTTCACGGTCTCCGCGGTCGTGAGCGCCTCCTCGCCCGTGCCGCTCACCAGGGAGCTGATCACATCGTCGCCGGGCGCGCGCCGTCGCCGCCGTATCGTGCGATAGAAGAACCAGGAGATGGCGATCGCGCTGCGGATCATCGCGGTCCGGCTGCCCCCGGTCAGCAGGCCGTCGATGAGTCCGTCCGACCAGCGTTTGAAATCGTCGCGGCGGCCGGCGGGTACTCCGAGCATTTCGGCGATGATGATGGCCGGAAGCGGGGCGGCGAGATCGCGGACCAGATCTGGGTCGCGGGTAGCGGTCATTTCGTCGACCAACTGTGTGGTGACCTCGCGAATCCGCGGTTCCCAGGCCGTGATCCGGCGCGGTGTGAAAGTGCGGCTCACCTTCCGGCGCAGCATCGTGTGGTCGGGCGGATCGCTGGTCAGCAGCACGCGGACCGCGGGTATGCCGGAGAGGAGGTTGTGCAGCCATGCCGGGCCGGTCATCGTCGGGTTGAAGGGATCGGACCCGATGGCCGAAACGGCGGAGGAGAAGCGGTGCGCATCGCGCAGGACGGTGCGGACATCGTCGTAGCGGCTGACTATCCAGAGATCGGGGTCGGTGGAGTGGTAGACCGGCGCCCGCTCTCGTAGCAGCGCGTAGGCGGGGTAGGGATCCTCGATAACGGCGGGATCGTTGAAATCGAAGGTATGGCTCATCGTTTCGCCCCCATTGCGGCAAGGAGAGTGTCGACCCATTCGTCGACGAATCGGTCGTCGGTGGTTCCGAGGGGGCGGTGACGGTAGATATTCGTCATCACCCAGTAGTTCTCGATGGCGCCGAGCCAGATCATGGTCATGGCATCGAAATCGCGTTCGGGCAGGCTCTCCTGCGCGGCCCGGTCGGCCAGCCAGCCGGACAGGTACTTGTACGAGGGTGTGAACAGCCGCTCCCGGGCCTGTGCCATCACCTCGGGAAACTGCTCGGACTCCTTCATCATCACGCGAATCAGGTTGTGCCAGTTCGACATCAACAGCAGGGAACCGCGTGCCACGAGCACGAGTTCGGCCCGCAGATCGCCGAGCGGAAACATCGGCGCCAGCGCGAACCCGGTCTCGGCGAGTTGGATGGCCGCCTCCACGGCGGCAGCCAGTACCTGCTCTTTGGATGCGAAATGGGTATAGAGCGACCCGGAGCGCGGGGACAGCCCGGCGGCTTTCTCGATCGCCGCGACGCTGGTGGACGCGTATCCCTGTTCGGCGAAGAGCCGCAGCGCTTCGGCGACGATTCGCTCCCGGGTACTGTCCACGTCGGCTTCTCCAATCGACCGCTTGGATAAACCAATCGTACGTTTGGATCGAGAGCCGGCGCAATGTACAGCGGCGCGGTCCGGAGAAACCCGCGCGGCGGCCGGGAATCGACGGAAATTCGCCGTCGGCGAACATGGGGGCTGGGGCGGAACAAAGGCAAACCTCTCGAAGTTGAGTCCCAGTAGCTCAAGTATTGGAGGTTGCGTTCGTGACTACACCCCAGAATCTTCCGGTGCTGTTCCTGACCGATCCCATCGTGCTGCCCGGCATGGTCGTACCGATCGAACTGGACGAATCCGCACAGGCGGCGATCGACGCCGCACAGGCCGCGAAGACCGAAGCCGTCCTGCTCGCCCCCCGCCTCACCGAGGGTTACGCCTCCTACGGCGTGATCGCCACCATCGAACAGATCGGCCGGATGCGCGGCGGCACCCCCGCCGCGGTGCTGAAGGCGGAACGGCGTGCGAAGATCGGCCACGGTGTCACCGGCCCCGGCGCCGCGCTGTGGGTGGAGGCCGAACCGGTCGACACTCCCGCCGCCGACGGTCGCACCCGCGAACTCGCCGCGGAGTACAAGAAGCTGGTCGTCTCGGTGCTGCAGCGGCGCGAGGCGTGGCAGATGGTCGACGCGTTCAACCAGCTCACCGATCCCTCGGCCATCGCCGATACGGCCGGATACGCCGCCTACCTCTCCACGGATCAGAAACGTGAACTGCTGGAGACCCCGGATGTGACGGCCCGGCTGAACCGGCTGATCGAATGGACCACCGCGCATATCGCCGAGGCCGAGGTCACCGAGAAGATCGGTGACGAGGTCCGCGAGAACATGGAGAAGAGCCAGCGCGAATTCCTGCTGCGCCAGCAGCTCAACGCCATCCGCAAGGAACTCGGCGAGGACGAACCCGACGGCGCAGACGACTACCGCACCCGGGTCGAACAGGCCGATCTGCCCGATTCCGTACGGGAGGCGGCGCTGCGCGAAGTGGGCCGGTTGGAGCGGTCCAGTGATCAGAGCCCGGAAACGGGCTGGATCCGGACCTGGCTCGATACCGTGCTCGAACTGCCCTGGCAGGTCAAAACCACCGACTCCACGGATGTGGCGGCGGCGCGGGCCGTGCTCGACGCCGACCACCACGGGCTGGACGAGGTGAAGGACCGCATCGTCGAATACCTGGCGGTCCGGGCGCGGCGCGCGCAGCGCGGACTGGATGTCGTGGGCGGGCGCGGGTCCGGCGCCGTGCTGGTGCTGGCCGGACCGCCCGGGGTCGGCAAGACCTCGCTCGGGGAATCCGTGGCGCGGGCGCTGGGCCGTGAGTTCGTCCGGGTCGCCCTGGGCGGCGTGCGCGACGAGGCGGAGATCCGCGGGCACCGCCGCACCTATGTGGGCGCCATGCCCGGCCGGATCGTGCGGGCCGTCAAGGAGGCCGGTTCGATGAACCCGGTGGTCCTGCTCGACGAGGTCGACAAACTGGGCGCCGATTTCCGCGGCGATCCCGCGTCGGCACTGCTCGAGGTGCTCGACCCCGCTCAGAACCACACCTTCCGCGACCACTACCTGGATATGGACCTCGACCTGTCCGACGTGCTGTTCCTGGCGACGGCCAATGTCATGGACACCATCCCCGGCCCGCTGCTGGACCGGATGGAAGTGATCACGGTGGACGGCTACACCTCCGACGACAAGGTCGCGATCGCCCGCGACTTCCTGCTGCCGCGGCAGCTGGAACGCAACGCGCTCACCGCCGACGAGGTGCGGGTCACCGACGCGGCGCTGCGCGAGATCGCGGCCGACTACACCCGCGAAGCGGGAGTGCGGCAGATGGAACGCTTGATCGCGAAGGCGCTGCGCAAGGCCGCGACCCGGCTGTCGGAGGTCCCCGGCAGCGATACCGCGCTGGTCATCGATATCGCGGATCTGAAGGACTACCTCGGCCGTCCGCGGTTCACCCCGGATTCGGCCGAACGTACCGCGGTGCCCGGCGTGGCGACCGGACTCGCGGTGACGGGTCTCGGCGGTGACGTGCTCTACATCGAGGCCAACACCGCCGAGGGCGAACGCGCCCTGACCCTCACCGGTCAGCTGGGTGACGTCATGAAGGAATCCGCGCGGATCGCGCTCACCTATGTGCGGTCGCATCTGGGCGAGATCGGTATCGAATCCGCTGTGCTGGACCGCAATCTGCACGTCCACGTCCCGGCGGGCGCGGTGCCCAAGGACGGGCCCTCGGCCGGTGTCACCATGGTCACCGCGCTGGTGTCGCTGGCGCTGGGGCGCCCGGTGCGCTCGGATGTCGGGATGACCGGTGAGGTCACGCTGAACGGCCGGGTCCTGCCGATCGGCGGGGTGAAGCAGAAACTGCTGGCCGCCCAGCGGGCCGGGCTGAAGACAGTGTTCATCCCGGCGCGTAACGAGCCCGATCTGGACGATGTGCCCGCCGATGTGCTGGCCGATCTCGATATCCGGCCGGTGGGCGATGTCGCCGAGATCCTGGCCTACGCCATCGAACCGGTCCGGGAAGCGGATCTGGACGGGCGGACCCTGGCGGTCAGCGCCTGATCCGCCGAGAACAGCGGGCCGCGGCCGAACCGGAAACGGTTGCCGCGGCCCGCTTTCGCGTGCGTGTTCTCCGGTCGTTACCGTCGCGCACCCATCCGCACCGGCAGGCCGGCCGAATTCCGTCCAACAATGTTCGCAGCGCGGCCGCACGGGTCGTCCTGGCCGGAAAGTGATGGAATTCCATGAAGCACATACAGCGTGTGGTGCTACTGGCGGCGATCTCGTCGACCGCGCTCCTGGGCGCCACCGGATGTTCGAGCGAGGAGAGTTCCGCCGACGCGCCCGCTCCCGCGAGCAGCGCTCCGCAGACCTCCGCCGCCGGTGCGGCCGACGATCCGGCCGCCGGTCTGGTGGGCGCCGGCTGCGCCGAGTACGCGGCGCAGGTGCCCTCCGGCGCGGGCTCGGTCGGCGGGATGGCCCAGGATCCGGTGGCGGTGGCCGCCTCGAACAATCCGATGTTGAAGACCCTGGTCCAGGCGGTGTCCGGAAAGCTCAATCCGCAGGTGAACCTGGTGGATACGCTCAACGGTGGCGAGTTCACGGTCTTCGCGCCGGTCGATTCGGCGTTCGGGAAACTCGATCCGGCGGCCGTCGAAGGTCTGAAGACCGATTCCGCGGCCCTGACCGATATCCTCACCTACCACGTGGTGCCCGGCCGGATCGAACCCGGCGATATCGCCGGCGACCACACCACGGTGCAGGGCGCCCCCGTGACGGTTACCCGCGCGGGCGACGATATCGAGGTCGGCGGCGCGTCGGTGATCTGCGGCGGCGTGCAGACCGCGAACGCCACGGTCTACATGATCGACGGGGTGCTCATGCCGCCCGCGTGAGCGATTCGTGCCCGCCTGCCTGCCCGGTGGACCAGACTGAGCCCATGATGCGCCAGGATCGCCACAGTGACCTGCACAACAACCGGGAGTTCGACCCCATCCCCGGACCCGGGGGCGGCGAACACCTTGCCATGCAGTGGAGGGCACGATCATGACGAACTGGCCGGATTCCGGCTCCGGTCCGATCCGCCTCCGGGACGCCGGACCGGAGCTCGGCGACGGCGACGGTCCCGAGGCATGCGCCGCCCGCCCGGCCGGCCACGACGATCGGGCCACCGCCCGTCGCCACGCCGAACTCCTGCAGGCGGCCGGGAGCGGTGACCGCGCGGCGTTCACCGACTTCTACCGGGAGACCAGTCCCCGGGTATTCGGGCTCGCGCGGCGGATCCTGCGCAGCCCGGCCGCGGCCGAGGAGGCCACCCAGGAGGTGTATCTGCAGGTGTGGTCGGCGGCGGCGCGGTACGACCCGGCCCGGTCGAGCGCGATCGGGTGGCTGATGATGATCACCCACCGCCGCGCGGTCGACCGGGTACGGGCCGAGGAATCGGCCACCGGACGCGAAATCGTCTACGGGCACACCCATCTGGGACGCGACCACGACATCGTCTCCGAAACCGTGCACCAGCGGCTGGACGAGGCGGCCGTCCGGGACTGTCTGGACGTCCTGACCTCCACCCAGCGGGAGGCGGTCGCACTCGCCTACTACAGCGGGCGCACCTACCGGGAAGTCGCCGACCAGCTCGAATCACCACTGCCCACCATCAAGAGCCGTATCCGTGACGGTCTGAAACGGCTCCAGAACTGCCTATCAGGGGTTGCCTCCGATGCCTGACACCTCACCACCCGATTCGCCGGGTGGCCACAGCGACCTGATGGACCTGGCCGTCCCGTACGCCCTCGACGCCGTATCCGATGCCGAGGGCGCCGAAATCGAACAGCGGGTGCGCGCGGCCGGTCCGGACACCGTCCGGAGTTTCGACACCACCGTCCGCGAGGTCCGGGAGGCCATGGGGGCGCTGTCGGTACTCGACGCGCAGCCGCCTCCGGCCCATGTGGAAGCCGCGATCCTCGCGGCGCTCGATTCGCTGCCCGGAGCTCGTTCGGACGTGAACACCGGCGCTTGGGCAGGGGCGGCCGCCGGGTCCGTCGCGGACCAGGACGCCGACGAATTGGCCCGGGCCCGGCGCCGCCGGACCATGCGACGGCTCGCGGCCGCCGCCGCGGCGGTGGTGGTCGCGGCCGGCGTCGCCATCGGTATCGGCGTGTTCGAGGAGACCGGCGAGGGTCCGGACGGGACGATCTCCGCGCAGCAGGTCCGGGAGCGGGCCGACGCCCGCACGACCACCGCCGCCATCGGCGCCGGCACGCTCACCGTGCACAGTTCCGCCGAACTGGGCGCCGTCACGGTCTCCTTCGACGCGGTGCCCGCGCCCCCGGACGGCAGCGACTACCAGCTGTGGCTGATCGACGCGAGCGGGGTCCCGCGGTCGGCCGGTGTGCTGCCCGAACTGCCCGCCGAGGATGCCCCCTACATCACCGAATTCGCCACGTCCGACCAGCTCGCGGTGACCCTCGAACCCGACGGTGGATCGCCGGCGCCGACCACGTCTCCGCTCGGCGCGGTGACCCTGGGCTGAGCGTCCGCCGATACCGGCCCGCGCCTTCCCGGCACCGGTCCGGTCACGGCCGGCCCTGCTCCGACTGCGATATCTGACGGTTCGGCGACGCCTGTTCCGGCCGTCTTCCCCGGTCGTGCCCGGAATGACACCATCCGCAGCGGGGAGTCTGTACGAACCCCCGGCAGCGGGCGGTGGCCCGAGCAGGAATGAGGCGGTCATGCAGAACACAACCGGAACCACGGAAAGCGATTCGCGAAGCCCGGACGGTCGCGGGATCGGCGCGGTCGCGGCGGGACTGTGCGGTCTGCTGGCCGCCGCGATGGTGCTCGGGATCGCGGAACTGTTCGCCGGCCTTATCGATCCGGACGCCTCCCCGTTCGTGTCGACCGGCGCGACCGTGGTCGACCACACCCCGGCCGCGTTGCGCGAGTTCGCCATCGAACAGTTCGGCACCCGCGACAAGGCGGTGCTCTTCCTGTCCATGGCGGTGGTGATGGCAGTGCTGGCCGTGGTCGCCGGGTTGCTGGAACGACGCGGCCCGTACGGCAGTCTGCTGCTGGTGGCGCTCGGCCTGATCGTCTGTGTGCTGGTCCTGTTGCGTCCCAACGCGACCCTGGTGTTCGCGCTTCCGATTCTGCTCGGGGTCGCGGCCGGTGTCGCCACTCTGCGCTTCCTGATCGCGCGGGCGCCGGGGAACGACCCGCGCACCGAACCGAGCACGGGGCCGGCCACCGATCCGTCGCGTCGAAAGTTCCTGGCCCTCGCCGCCGGGGCGGCCGCGGTCGCGGCGGGAAGCGCGGTGGCGGGGCGCTGGATCGGGGAGCGGATGCGCGCGGTCGCGGCCGATCTGGAACAGTTCGTCCTGCCCCGGCCGCGGGTTCCCGCGGCGCCCGTCCCGCCGGGAACCGATCCGCCGGTGCGCGGGCTCACCTCGTTCGTCACCCCCAACGCCGACTTCTACCGGATCGATACCGCCTTGCGTATTCCGGCGGTGACCAGCGAGGACTGGCGGTTACGGATCCACGGCATGGTGGACCGCGAAATCGTGCTGAGTATGGACGATCTGCGCCGCCGGCCGGCCGTGGAGAAGATCGTCACGCTCACCTGTGTATCCAACGAGGTCGGCGGCGACCTGATCGGCAATGCGCGCTGGGTCGGCTATCCGCTGGCGGAGTTGCTCGCGGAGGCCGGGGTCCGGCCGGACGCGGATATGGTGCTGTCCACCAGCGCCGACGGTTTCACCGCCGGGACCCCGGTGGCCGCCCTCACCGACGGCCGCGACGCCCTGCTGGCGGTGGGGATGAACGGACAGCCGCTGCCGGTCGAACACGGCTACCCGGCCCGGATGGTGGTGCCCGGTCTGTACGGCTACGTCAGCGCCACCAAATGGGTGGTCGATCTGGAACTCACCAGATTCGATATGGCCGAGGCGTATTGGACCCAGCGCGGCTGGTCGGCGCGCGGCCCGATCAAAACCGCGTCCCGGATCGATGTTCCGGCCGCGTTCGGCGACCTCGCACCGGGACCGACCGTGGTGGCCGGGGTGGCCTGGGCGCAGCAGCGCGGTATCGCGGCGGTCGAGGTGCAGGTCGACAACGGCCCCTGGCAGCCCGCCGAGCTGGCGCCGGAGTACTCGCTGGACACCTGGCGCCAGTGGACGTGGCGCTGGGACGCCCCGCCCGGTGCGCACACCCTGCGGGTCCGGGCCACCGACGCGAAGGGGAACGTGCAGACCGATCAGCGCGCGAGCCCGGCACCCGACGGCGCCACCGGGTGGCATTCCCGGTCGGTCACCGTCGGGTGAGGTGGGGCGCGGCTCAGGCCACGGCGGGCGCCGGATCGTCGGCGAACTGGGTCCGGTACAGCTCGGCGTAGCGTCCGTCGGCGGCCAGCAGTTCGGTATGCGATCCGCGTTCCACGATCCGGCCCGCTTCCACCACCAGGATCTGGTCGGCCGCGCGGATGGTGGAGAGCCGATGCGCGATCACCAGCGCGGTCCGCCCCTGCAGCGCTTCGGTGAGCGCCGCCTGTACCGCGGCCTCGGAGGTCGAATCGAGTGAGGCGGTGGCCTCGTCGAGGACCACCACGCGCGGCTGTTTCAGCAGCAGCCGGGCGATGGTGAGCCGCTGGCGTTCACCGCCGGAGAGCCGGTATCCGCGTTCACCGACCACCGTATCGAGTCCATCGGGCAGCGCGGCCACCAGATCCCGCAGCCGGGCCCGGGTCAGCGCGTCCCAGATCCGGTCCTCGGTGGCGGCCGGATCGGCCAGCAGCAGGTTGGCCCGGATGGTGTCGTGGAACAGGTGCCCGTCCTGGGTGACCAGCCCGACCGTGTCCTGGATGGAGCGGGTGGTCAGCTCACGCACATCGGCGCCGTTGAGCCGCACCGCGCCGGAATCGACATCGTAGAGCCGCGAGACCAGTTGCGCGATGGTCGATTTCCCGGCCCCCGACGAACCGACCAGCGCGATCAGCTGTCCGGGTTCGGCGCGCAGCGTGACGCCGTGCAATACCTCCTCGCCGCCGCGGGAGTCCAGGGTCGCCACTTCCTCCAGCGAGGCCAGCGAAACCTTCTCCGCGGACGGGTATCCGAAGCGGACCGCGTCGAATTCCACCGCGACCGGCCCCGCGGGCACCGGCCGCGCGCCGGGCGCGTCCGTGATCAGCGGGTCGAGGTCGAGGACTTCGAAGACGCGCTCGAAACTCACCAGGGCGGACATGATCTCCATCCGGGCACTGGCCAGCGCCGTCAGCGGTGAGTACAGCCTGGTCAGCAGCAGCGAGAGCGCCACCACCGCGCCGGCGTCCAATTGCCCGCGCAGCGCGTACCAGCCGCCGAGCCCGTAGACCAGGGCCACCGCCAGCGCGGAGACCAGGGTCAGCGCGGTGACGAACACGGTCTGCACCATGGCGGTGCGCACTCCGATATCGCGGACCCGCTGCGCGCGCAGCGCGAACTCGGTGGATTCCTGCCGGGGCCGGCCGAAGAGTTTGACCAGGGTGGCTCCGGGCGCGGAGAAGCGTTCGGTCATCTGGGTGCTCATCGACGCGTTCAGACCCGCGGCCTCACGCTGGATATCGGCGAGCCGGTCGCCCATCCGGCGGGCCGGGATCACGAAGGCCGGGAGCAGCAGCAGCGCCAGCACGGTGATCTGCCAGGACAGCTGCAGCATCACCACCAGCGTGAGCGCCACCGTGACCAGGTTGGCGACCACACCGGACAGCGTGTCGCTGAACGCGCGCTGGGCGCCGATCACATCGTTGTTCAGGCGGCTGACCAGCGCGCCGGTGCGGGTGCGGGTGAAGAACGCGATCGGCATCCGCTGGACGTGATCGAACACCGCGGTGCGCAGATCCAGGATCAGCCCCTCGCCGATACGGGCCGACAGCCACCGGATCACCAGGCCCAGGCCGGCGTCGAGTACCGCGAGGCAGGCGATCGCCACCGCCAGCAGGATCACCGTGCGCGGCGCCGAGCCGCCGACGATATCGTCGACCACCCGGCCCGCGAGCAGCGGCGTGGCGACCGCCAGCACCGCCGCCACCACGCTGAATACCAGGAACGCGCCCATTCGCCGCCGGTGCGGCCGCGCGAAGCCGAGGATGCGCCGGGCCGTGGTGAGGCTGAACGCCCGTTCCTCGCCGGGAGCGTTCATCCGCCGGTACATCTGGTCCCAGGCCACCGATTCCATGCTCATCGACATGTCCTTTCGCTCCGGAGCCGATTCAACTCCAGAGCACCGACACTAAAAGCTGAACCTTTATTTAGGTCAAGCGCCGGTATCGGGCGACTCCGCCGGCGCGAGTTCGAGACGCACCCCGAGCAGACGGATGGGCCGGTCGAGCGGGAAACGGTCGAGGACGCGGTGTGCTGTCTCGACGACGACGGCCACGTCGGTGGTGGGTTCGGCCAGTTTCGACTGTTTGCTGCGGGTGTAGAAGGTGCTGGTGCGCACGGTGACCGACACCCGGACCGCGATCCGGCCCGCCGCCGCGATCTCCTCGGTGACCTCCGCCGTCAGCCGTGCCACCTGGGCGTGTATCTCGTCGAGGTCGGTGAGGTCGCGGGGAAAGGTCTCCGATTTGCTGCGCCCGACCGGTGGCGGCGGCCGTTTCACCACCTCGGTATCGCCCGCGCCGCGGCTCATCACCCACAGATACGGTCCGTTGGTCGGGCCGAATTCGGCGGCCAGCCGCGACCGGTCGGCGGCCATGAGATCGCCGATCGTATGGATATCCAGGTCGGCCAGTCGCGCCGCGATCCGGTTGCCGATTCCCCAGAGCGCGTCGGTGGGCCGGTGCGCCATCACCTCCGACCAGTTCGCGGCCGTCAGCCGGAACATGCCCTCCCGCGCGCCCGGATGATCGGCCGGGGTATCGGCGGATTTCCCGACGGATTTGGCGAACCCGGTGGCCAATTTGGCGGTGAGCTTATTGTCACCGATACCGATAGCGCAGGTCAGGCCGAGTTCGGCGATGGCAGAGCGAATCGCTCGGGCGGTCCGCTCGGGCTCGTCCGGGTCCCCGGGGTCGTCGGTATCGACCGCGACGAACGCCTCGTCCCAGCCCCACACCTCCACCTGATCGGTGAACGTCCGCAGTACCGCCATGACCTCCTCGGAGGCCTCGTCGTAACTGGGCACGTCCAGGGGCAGGAACACCGCGTCCGGACATTTGCGAGCCGCCGAACGCAACGGCATGCCCGCCCGGATCCCGTAGGCACGGGCCGGGTAGGAGGCGCAGGTCACCACTTTGCGGGGTTCCTCGGGGTCCCCGTTCCCGCCCACGATCACGGGCAGGCCGCGCAGTTCGGGATGGCGGCGGAATTCAACCGCCGCCTGGAACTGATCGAGGTCGACATGCAACAGCCATCGGGCCACCTGTGGAGTGTAATTCGCGGGCCGAACCGTTTGTGGGCCTCGCTGGACTCGGCACCCGGGGTGGATTGCGCAGGGGGCGGTGGCGTGTGGTCGCGGAGGTGGGCCCGGGTCGGGAATCGGTGGGGTGTGGGGCGGAGGCGGGGATGTTGTTGTGGATGGCGAGAGGGGAGGCGCGGGGGCGCTTAGGCTGGTCGGTGTGACCGACCAGGATCGGCGACGGGAAGGCCTCGTGGACGCCTTGCGCGCCCGGATCGGTGCGGAGGCGGTGGACAGCTCCCGTCGGCGCCGGGTGGAGTACTCCGCGGACGCGTCGAACTACCGGGTGCTGCCCGAGGTCGTGGTGTTTCCGCGGGAAGAAGCCGAGGTGGCGGCCGTACTGGAGGTCGCGCGGGCGGAGGGGGTGCCGCTGACTCCGCGCGGCGCCGGTACCTCGGTGGCGGGTAATGCCGTCGGGCCGGGCATCGTGGTCGATTTCAGCAGGCATATGCACCGGATCGCCGATCTGGATCCGGAGCGCCGGACCGCGCGGGTGCAACCCGGCGTGGTGCTGTCGGACCTGCAGCGGCGGGCCGGGGCCCACGGTCTGCGGTTCGGGCCCGACCCGTCCACCCAGAACCGGTGCACCCTCGGCGGAATGATCGGGAACAACGCGTGCGGACCGCATGCCGTGGCCTGGGGGCGAACCTCGGACCAGGTCCGGGAGCTGCGGATTCTCGACGGCACCGGGACCCCGCGCCGCCTCGCCGGAGATCTCGCCGCCGTACCGGGGCTGGCGGAACTCACCGCGGGCGCACTGGCGGTCCTGCGCACCGATCTGGGCCGGTTCGAGCGCCAGGCCTCCGGCTACGGTCTCGAATATCTGCTACCGGAGCGGGGGAGTTCGGTGGCGGCCTCGTTCGTGGGGGCGGAGGGCACCTGCGGTGTACTCCTCGAGGCCGAGGTGGACCTGGTCGATATCCCCGCCGCCACCGTACTGGTGGTGCTCGGCTATCCCGATCTGGCGACCGCGGCCGACGATATCGCCGCGGTGATGTCGGTCGCGCCGAGCGCGGTGGAGGGTATCGACGCGGGCTTGATCGAGATGGTGCGCGCGCACGGCAGGGCGGTCCCCGACCTCCCGCGCGGGGACGGCTGGCTGTTCGTGGAACTGGCCGGTCCCGATCAGGCCGCGGCGAGCGCGGACGCGGCGCGACTGTGCCGCGCGGCCGGCGCTCTCGATACGCGCACCCTCACCGATCCGGTCGCCGCGGCGGCGTTGTGGCGGATCCGCGCGGACGGGGCCGGACTGGCCGGGCGCACCCGCGACGGGCAGCCGGCCTGGCCGGGATGGGAGGACGCCGCCGTGCCGCCCGCCCGGCTGGGTGCCTACCTGCGCGATTTCGAGGAGCTGACCAGCGAATACAAACTCGAGGGCTTCCTCTACGGGCATATCGGTGACGGCTGTATGCACGTACGGCTCGATCTGCCCATCGCGGCCGCGCCGGACCGCTTCCGCGCCTTCCTCACCGACGCCGCCCACCTCGTGGTGGGGCACGGTGGTTCGCTGAGCGGCGAGCACGGCGACGGCCGGGCCCGGTCGGAACTGCTGGAGATCATGTACACGCCGGAGGTCCTGGCGGTTTTCGCCGGGTACAAGGCGCTGTTCGACCCCGGCGACCTGCTCAATCCGGGAGTGCTGGTGCGCCCGCGCCCGCTCGACGCGGATCTGCGGCTGCGCGGACTCGGCCCGGTGGCGCCGGCCGGTGGCTTCGCCCTGACCACGGATTCGGGGGACCTCTCGACCGCGGTGCACCGCTGTGTGGGGGTGGGCAAATGCCGTGCCGATACCCGCGCCACCGGTGGTTTCATGTGCCCGTCGTATCTCGCGACGGCCGATGAGAAGGACACCACGCGCGGCCGGGCCCGGGTGCTGCAGGAAGTCGTCCGGGGTGAACTCGCGTGGGCCGCGCCCGAGGTGGCCGAATCCCTCGATCTATGCCTGTCCTGCCGGGCCTGCGGTACCGATTGCCCGGCCGGGGTCGATATGGCGACCTACAAATCCGAAACCCTCTACCGGCGGTACCGGGGTCGGCTCCGGCCGCGCGACCACTACGCGCTCGGCCTGCTGCCCCGCTGGCTGGCGGGTGCGACGCGGGCGCCCCGGCTGGTGAACGCCCTGGCCGCGGCCGGACCGCTGCGTCGGCTGGGGATGCGCGCCGCGGGAGTGGATCCGCGGCGCGCGATGCCGGTTCTGGCGGACCGCTCGTTCCGCCGGATATGGCGCCGGGAAGCGGAGAACCAGCGGATCACCGGTGCGGGTGCCGGGACGGTCCTGCTCTGGGTGGATACGTTCACCAACGCCTTCGACCCGGAGATCGCGAGCGCGGCGGTCCGGCTGCTGAACTCGCTCGGGTACCGCGTGCGGTTGCCCGGCAGACAGGTCTGCTGCGGGCTGACCTGGATCAGTACCGGCCAGCTCGACGGCGCCCGGGCGCGGCTGCGGGCGACACTGGACGCACTCGACGCCCATGTGCGCGCCGGCGGGCAGGTCATCGGCCTGGAACCCTCGTGCACCGCGACCCTGCGCGCGGATCTACCGGAGCTGCTTCCCGACGACCCGCGTGCCCGGCCCGTGGCCGCCGCCGTTCGCACTCTCGCCGAGTTCCTGACGGAGCTGCCGGATTGGCATCCGCCCGGCGCCACGGGCCGGTCGGTCGTGGTGCAGCCGCATTGCCACCAATACTCGGTGCTGGGTTTCGAAGCGGATCGCCGGATATTCGCCCGAATGGGTGTGGATATGACCGAAATAGCCGGATGCTGTGGCCTGGCGGGGAATTTCGGAATGCAGCAGGGGCACTACGAGATCTCGCGGGCCGTGGCCGGAAACGGTTTGCTCCCGGCGTTGCGCGACGCGCCCGCCGAGGCCACGCTGCTGGCCGACGGTTTCTCCTGCCGTACCCAGGCCGGTCAGCTGGCCGGGCGCAAGGGCCGCCATCTCGCGCAGATTCTGCTGGGTCAGTGGTGATCACCTGTGCCGATCCCGGCGTGCCACGGCGCGACGGACCGGGGCGGATCGCGCGGTCAGCTACTGCCGAACGGCAGGCTCCCCGGGGGAATCTCGTAGCCGGAGCTTCCGGCGAATACCGAACCCCAGAGATCGAGCAGCCAATTGAGTGCTTCGATGATCATGAAATCCTCCGGATTCTGGTGATCATTGATTTCTCCTGCCCCGACGGCTGCCGGGTATTTGCTCAACGCGGACATTATCGTCCCGCAAATCGGGCCCGTTACGCCGGAGGCGCACAATAGCGTGGTGCCCATTCGCTCAGCGGGTTCCCCGGCGGGCCCGGCCGGGACGACCCGGACCCTCACCCCGTATGCCCCGATAGACCTCGCGCACACCCTCGCGCCGCTGCGCCGCGGCGCCGGTGACCCGTGCCATCGGATCACCCCCGACGGCGCGCACTGGCGAGCGTCGCGGATGCGCACCGGGCCGGTCACCTATCGCATGGTCCAGACCGATGGCGCCGCCGTCACGGCGACCGCCTGGGGCGCCGGGGCCGCGGAATTCCTCGATCAACTCGATCGCATGCTGTGTGTGGACGAGCGGGTGGACGATTTCGTCCCCATCCATCCCACGGTCGCCGCCGCGCATCTCCGGTTTCCGGGTCTGCGGATGCTGCGCACCGGGCTGGTGCTCGAATCGCTGGTGCCGGCCATTCTCGAACAGAAGGTCACCACGGTGTCGGCCTATGCCGCCTGGCGCGCCCTGGTTCACCGTTTCGGCGCCGCCGCGCCCGGCCCGGCCCCCGACGGGTTGCGTCTGCCGCCGGACCCCGACACCTGGCGCCGGATACCTTCCTGGAGTTTCCACCGTGCCAATGTGGGGCCGCAGCGCCGGCAGACGATAGTCCGCGCCGCCGAGCGGGCCGACGCGCTGGAACGCACCGCCGAACTGCCCCCGGCCGAAGCGGCCCGCCGGTTGCGGACCATCCCCGGTATCGGGGAATGGACGGCCGCGGAAACGGCGCAACGCGCCTTCGGTGACGCCGACGCGCTGTCGGTGGGCGATTTCCACCTGGCGTCGGTGGTGGGGTGGACCCTGCTCGGCCGGGATATCGACGATGCGGAGATGGTCGAGTACCTGGAACCCGTACGCCCGCATCGATACCGGACGATTCGCCTGCTCGAGATCAGCGGGCAGGCGCGGAAACCCCGTTTCGGCCCGCGCGCGCCGATCACCGATCACCGCTGGCACTGAGCCCGCGGCGGTCACCGCACTGAGCCGACGGCGATTACCGGTGCCCTGAACCGCGATCTGCCGAACGTGACCGGTTCGAACTCGCGCGGGCGGATTCTCGCTATTGGAGCGCGCGGTTGTCCAGAACGCAGCGCCCCGATTCCACCAGGGTCGCCCGCGCGCGCCGGCGGACCCGGCACATATCGACCGTGCAGTCCAGGTGTAGCTGCATGGCCGAATGGGCCTGATCGGGGCTCATCACGCCGGGATCGTCACCGCAATCGAGCAGGGTGGGGATCGGGGCGCTCAGATTCAACCGCATCACACGACCTCCTTGTGAACCCGCGGCCGACTCCTGTTGTCCGCGGTGGGTTTCCGGGTGTGCACATACGACCAACAGCTCACCATAGGCCGAGAACGGTATGGATCGGGTGAGATTCGCCGTTTTTCGTCGCCGAAATTCCGGATCGGCGGGTCGGCGGGGTTATCTGCCGCGTGCTCGGCGTTGCGCGTAGCATCGCGCTCGATTGCTTGTGGCGGGGGTGGCGCCGATCGCTTCGGACCCCCGGCGCCCGAGACCCTCGAAAGAACAGGCGGCGGCCCGCGTGGACGGGCGGAGGAGAACCTGGATGAGCACCGATAACGGGACGAATGTGGACCTGTCCGGCGCCCAGTGGCTGAGTAGCGGGCCGGACGGCCCGGGTTCGCACAGCGTGGAGATCGCGATGCTCGCCGGCGGCCACGTGGGGATGCGCGACGGTAAGGACCCGGACGGGCCCGTACTGGTGTTCACCCCGGGTGAATGGGCGGCGTTCACCGCGGGTGTGCGGGACGGGGAATTCGACCGCCCGTAGCCCTCCCGGCTTCGGAGTTATCCGATCGACGCTGATCGCCGGGCGTTTGCCCAGGCTCTATAACGGGTAGACAACGATACGTGGACCGAGGAATCAAGAACTCGCGGCCTCGGCTCCGTAAATTGCGGCCCGGCGACGGTGTGGCGTGGTTGATCGTCGGACTGCTCTTCGCGGCGTCGGCGGCCGGGGTATTCGTACTCACCGGCTCTGTACTTTCGGCGCTGTTCGTCGGAATTCTGGTCGGGCTGGTGGCGACAGGTGTCGTGACGATGCTCTGACGGCACGCCCGCCGCCGCGCGCGACCCACCGCTGCGCCGCCGAACCCGTCCGGTTCAGCCGCGCAGCGGACCCCTCGATTCCGGTCAGCGCCGGAACAGCTTGTTCCCGAGCCAGACGATCGGGTCGTATTTGCGGTCGGCCACCCGTTCCTTCATCGGGATCAGCGCATTGTCGGTGATCTGGATGTGTTCCGGGCATACCTCGGTGCAGCATTTGGTGATGTTGCAGTAGCCCAGCCCGTGCTCCTCCTGGGCGGCGTCGCGGCGGTCCGCGACATCCAGGGGATGCATTTCGAGTTCGGCGATCCGCATCAGATAGCGGGGTCCCGCGAACGCTTCCTTGTTCTCGTCGTGGTCACGGACCACATGGCAGGTGTTCTGGCAGAGAAAGCATTCGATGCATTTGCGGAACTCCTGCGACCGCTCCACATCCACCTGCTGCATGCGGTACTCACCCGGCGCGAGACCGGGCGGCGGTGTGAACGACGGTATCTCCCGCGCCTTCTGGTAGTTGTACGACACATCGGTCACCAGATCGCGAATCACCGGGAAGGTCCGCAGCGGGGTCACCGTGACGATATCGTCGGGGGTGAAGGTGGACATCCGGGTCATGCAGAGCAGCCTGGGCCGGCCGTTCACCTCGGCCGAGCAGGAACCGCATTTACCGGCCTTGCAGTTCCAGCGGACCGCCAGATCGGGCGCCTGCGTCGCCTGCAACCGGTGGATGATGTCGAGCACCACCTCGCCCTCGTGCACCGGTACGGTGTAATCCCGCAGTTCCCCGTCGTCGGTATCGCCGCGCCATACGCGGAACTTGGCGTCGTAACTCATCCGCTCACGCCTCCTTGGTATCCGAATCGCTGCCGTTGCGGCTCGCACCCGCCGCGGCGCCCCCGGCCGCCGGATGCCCGGCGAGTTCGGCGGGCGTGTAGTACTTCTCCAGCTCACCGAAGTCGAAGAGGGCGAGCAGTTCGGGACGCATGGGCAGTTGGTCCCGCACGGTGACCGAGACATCCGGTACACCGGATTCGTCGGCCGCGCCGGCCACGGCGCAGACAAGCAGTTTGTTCCGCCACTGCGGGTCCATCCCGGGGTGATCGTCGCGGGTGTGCCCGCCCCGGCTCTCGGTGCGCTGCAGCGCGGCCTGGGCGACGCATTGGCTGACGACCAGCATGTTGCGCATATCCAGAGCCAGATGCCAGCCGGGGTTGAACTGCCGGTGCCCCTCGATGGTGACGTGCGCGAAGCGCGCACGCAGCGATTCGAGTCGCCCGATCGCCTCCTGCACCTCGTTCTCCTTGCGGATGATGCCCACCAGATCGTTCATGGTCTGCTGCAGGTCGGTGTGCAGTGTGTAGGGATTCTCGCCCGATCCGCCCTCCGGCGGGTCGAACGGCCCCAGGGCCACCTGCGCGGCCGCCGCGATATCGGTATCGGCGATCGCCGGGCGCCGGTCGAGGCCGGTGACGTATTCCGCCGCCCCCAGACCCGCGCGGCGTCCGAAGACCAGCAGGTCGGACAGCGAATTCCCGCCGAGCCGGTTGGATCCGTGCATACCGCCCGAACATTCGCCCGCCGCGAACAGGCCGGGAACGGCGGCCGCGCCGGTATCGGGGTCGACCTCGATACCGCCCATCACGTAATGGCAGGTGGGTCCCACCTCCATCGGCTCCTTCGTGATGTCCACATCGGCCAGTTCCTTGAACTGGTGGTGCATGGAGGGCAGCCGGCGGATGATCTCCTCCGGCGTGAGCCGGGAGGCGATATCGAGGTAGACCCCGCCGTGCTCGGTGCCGCGACCGGCCTTGACCTCTTCGTTGATGGCTCGGGCGACCTCGTCGCGGGGCAGCAGATCGGGGGTTCGGCGGGCCGAATCGTTATCGCGCAGCCACTGATCGGCCTCGTCCTCGGACTCGGCGTACTGCCCTTTGAAGACCCCGGGGATGTAGTCGAACATGAAGCGTTTGCCGTCGGTGTTCTTCAGCACCCCGCCGTCACCGCGGACGCCCTCGGTGACCAGGATGCCCTTCACGCTGGGTGGCCAGACCATTCCGGTCGGATGGAACTGCAGGAACTCCATATTGATCAGCCGGGCTCCGGCGCGCAGCGCGAGTGCGTGGCCGTCGCCGGTGTACTCCCAGGAATTCGAGGTGACCTTGTAGGACTTGCCGATACCGCCGGTCGCCAGGATCACCGCCGGGGTCTCGAACAGGATGAACCGGCCGGATTCACGCCAGTAGCCGAAGGCTCCGCTGATCCGGTCGCCGTCCTTGAGCAGATCGGTGATCGTGCATTCCGCGAAAACCTTGATCCGGGCCTCGTAGTCGCCGGTCTCGGCATAGTCTTCCTGCTGCAGCGAAACGATCTTCTGCTGCATGGTGCGGATCAGTTCGAGACCGGTCCGGTCGCCGACATGGGCCAGCCGGGGATAGGTGTGACCGCCGAAGTTGCGCTGGCTGATCCGGCCGTCGGCGGTGCGATCGAACAGGGCGCCATAGGTTTCCAGCTCCCAGACCCGGTCCGGGGCCTCGCGCGCGTGCAGTTCGGCCATCCGCCAGTTGTTCAGGAACTTCCCGCCGCGCATGGTGTCGCGGAAATGGGTTTCCCAGGTGTCCTTCTCGTTGGCATTGCCCATCGCCGCCGCGCAGCCGCCCTCGGCCATCACGGTATGGGCCTTGCCGAACAACGATTTACAGACGACGGCGACGGACAGGCCGTGTTCCCGGGCTTCGATCACCGCGCGCAATCCGGCGCCACCGGCACCGATCACCACGACGTCGTAGGTGTGCCGCTCCACTTCGGGCATAGCCGTGCAAACTCCTCAGTCGATGATGCGAAGGTCGGAAAGGGTGCCGCTCGCGACCAACATCACGTAGAAGTCGGTGAGCACGAGAGTTCCGAGTGTGGTCCAGGCCAGGGCCATATGCCTGGTGTTGAGCTTGGAGACCTGGGTCCAGAACCAATAGCGCACGGGGTGGGCGGAGAAATGCTTGAGCCGCCCGCCCGCGATATGGCGGCAGGAATGGCAGGACAGGGTGTAGGCCCACAGCAGGACCACGTTCGCGGTCAGGATCAGGCTGCCCAGACCCATACCGAAGCCACCGGTTTTGCCGTGGTAGGCGCCGATGGCGTCGTAGGTGTTGATCACCGAGATGATCACCGCGATATAGAAGAAGTAGCGGTGCGCGTTCTGGATGATCAGCGGCAGCCGGGTCTCACCGGTGTATTTGGTGTGCGGTTCGGCCACCGCGCAGGCGGGCGGGGAGAACCACACCGAGCGGTAGTACGCCTTGCGGTAGTAGTAGCAGGTGAGCCGGAATCCGAGCAGGAACGGCAGCACCACGAAACCCAGCGGGATGAACATCGGCAGATCGCCGAACGGCGTGCCGAAATGGCTGGCCCCCTCGACGCACGACGTGCTGAGGCACGGTGAGTAGAAGGGCGTCAGGTAGTGGTAGTCCGGCACCCAATACGCGGTCCGCACAAACGATCTGATGGTCGCGTAGATGACGAAGGCGGCCAGCCCGACAACGGTGATGAGGGGAGGTAGCCACCATCTGTCCGTGCGTAGGGTGCGGGCGTTGATGCGGGCCCGGGCCTTGCTGAAAACACCTGATCCCGTATCGGGAGCGGTTGTGGTCGTTGCGGCACTCACTGGTCGATGCCTCGCTGATCGGCGGTTCGGGAGACCATTGACGATCCCCGATCGAATGTGATGCTGAGCACCATACGCCGGGTCTGCTATGGACCGAGCAGGGTCCGCGCAATCTTGTCGCCCCAACGGGCCAGTGATTTGCGCCACATTTACTGACGATCTTGTCGGGTGAACCGACCGCAAACACGAGCGGCCGGTCGCCTGTCCGGCGACCGGCCGCCCTCGCCGCACCGGGCCGGAGCCCGGGGCTGTGGGTTCAGTTATCCGGCGGTGAACCCGGGGGTGCTACATGGTCCGCGGCCGCGAGTGGAAGCCGAGGCCCTCGTCCTGAGCGCCCATCCAGGCCGACTCGTCGGATTTGCTGTCCGGTACGTAGATGGGCTCCTGACCGCGGCCGACCAGCTGCGGAGGGGGGCTCTGTTCGAATTCGTCGGCGTCGATGCACAGCCTTTCGAGGTCGTTCTCCAGCCGGCGTACCGTCCCCGCGTCCCCGTAGTGGGCGCGCAGCACCCCGATCGACTGCCGGAGCTGGTTTACGGCGTACCGGAGTTCCGCGAAATCGCTGCGTGTCATGGATACCTCCTGAGTTGCTCACCGGTCGCGGTGCGAACGCCGCTCGGACTGCGTCGGCCGTCCGGCATTGCTTGTGACCGACCACACAAGGTGATCTACAACACAGTACGGGAAAAATTCGATTCCGGCTCGTCGGATGATCAAGATCGGGTTGCGGTTGGGAGCGGATGTGCACAACTGCGACCGCGGCGCGCGCCGACGGGCGACAGCTCTCGCGATCTATACGGCCGACTAGGGCTGTGGGTAGATGTGGATAGATTTGCGAATCGGGCGCGGTCGCTCGCCCTCCATATGGATATCGAGCGCGATCGGTAGAAAGCGCTAGATGGAGATAGCGGCCGGACCGCCGCCGGCGGACGCCTCATCGCGAGCGGTATCTACACGAATCTAGAGCTGATCCGAGAATTGGGTAGAGATCGGTATTCGCGTGGTCAGGTGCTGACACTGCGCAGGTAGCGGCCGAAATGCGGAACCGTGAAGCCGATGGTGCCGCGCTCGGCCGAATAGATCAGCCCCTTCTTGATAAGCCCGTCGCGCGCCGGCGACAGTGATGCGGGCTTACGTCCCAGTTCGGTCGCCACCGCCGCGGTGGCGACCGGGCCGTCGTCGCCGGCGAGATCCGCCATCGCGCGCATGTACTCGCGTTCGGCGGGGGTCGCGCGCTCGTACCGGGATCCGAAGAATCCGACCGCCAGCTCCTCCTCGGCAGTCGGCGCCGCGACCTCCACATCCTCGGCGGTGATCGGGCTCCCGGGCGCCTGGTCCCAGACCGCCTTGCCGTAGGCCTGCACGAAATACGGATAGCCGTCGGCCTTGCGGTACAGCGCGGCGAGGGCTTCGTCGGAGAATTTGACCTCTTCGCGTTCGGCCGGGGCGATCAGGGCCCGGTCGGCGGAGTCGCGATCGAGGCGGTCGATCCGGTGGTAACCGAACAACCGCTCGGAATAGCTCTTGGAGGCCGACAGTACGGCGGGCAGATGCGGCAACCCGGCGCCGACCACGATCAGCGGGGCGGCGTCCTGGCTCAGTTCGTGGCAGGCCCCGCAGATCGCCGAGATATCGGCGGGTCCCAGATCCTGCATCTCGTCGATGAATACGGCGATGCCCACGCCGATATCGCCGGCCAGCGCCGCGGCCTCGGTCAGTAGTTCCACCAGGTCGATCTCGATATCCCCGGAATCGGCGCGTCCGGTCACCGCGGGTACATCGATACCGGGCTGCCAGCGTTCCCGCATTCCTTTATCGGCGGTGGCACGCAGCGCGAATGCCTTGAGAATGCCCAGGAAATCGTCGACCCGCTCGGTGTTGCGGTGGTTCTTCGCGATGGCCCGGGTCGCCATATGCAGCGCCGAGGACAGCGGTCGCCGCAGTTCCTGGTCGGGGCGGGCCTCGATCTTGCCGGTACCCCAGCCCCGCGCGCCGGCCGCCGAGCGCAACTGGTTGAGCAGCACCGTCTTGCCCACGCCGCGCAATCCGGTGAGCATCACGCTGCGCTCGGGCCGGCCCCGGGCGATGCGTTCGAGCACGACATCGAAGGCATCGAGCTGCTTTCCGCGTCCGGCGAGTTCGGGCGGCCGCTGGCCCGCGCCGGGTGCGTACGGGTTGCGCACGGGATCCATACCGAAACACCGTAGCGGGTCGATCGGTGAATATGGGGGAATCTATGCCGTGTCCTAGACAGGGCTAGCGGAGACTATGGAGACCGGTCCGGTGTGCGGCTCCCGGCGGAGGTATCCGGCAAACCCGGCGGCCGAGACCTCGTCGTGACCTGTCACAAGTGTGAAAAACGCAGCTCGCACAGCGCTTTACACATGTACGCCCAGCTCGTGAGAAATACCGGCGTGTTCGGCTGGACAACACCCGGCAGGCATCGTAACCTTCTTGTGACTTAGCGGAGTCGAGTCGTTTCGGAAGTGAGGCGGCGCCACTGGGTCACCGCCGCAGCAGGCCGCCGCGAATAACGTAGGACGCGCGACCGATGCGACGGGAGAGCACGAAGATCGGAGACGTAGCTCGGTGGGTAAGCACAGCTTGCAGCGGGAATCCAAGCTGCCTAATTCTGTCAAGGGCGCGCTCGTCATGGGCACCCTGGCCGCCACGACGGGCACCATGCCCGCCATCGCCTCGGCCGCCACACATACGATCGACGTTCCGGGCGTCGGCAAATTCGATGTCGAGGTGCCGGACCAGTTCGCCGCCCAGGCCGATCAGCTGAACCAGGCCATGGCGCAGGCTCCCCAGGGGATGCCGCAGCTGCCGGCGCTGCCCAACTTCGCGCCGCCCGGAGCCGCGCTGCCCAACTTCGCGCCCCCCGCGCCGGTGCAGCAGACCCTCGGTGATGTGGCCCTGGATGCCGCCAAGACCAAGGTCGGCGCCATGTACTCCTGGGGTGCCGCGGGTCCCGCCAACTTCGACTGCTCCGGCCTGGTGCAGTGGGCCTACAAGCAGGCCGGTATCAAACTGCCGCGTACCAGCTTCGAACAGTCCCACGTGGGCGCCCCGGTTGCCTTCCAGAACCTGAAGCCCGGTGACATCGTCATCACCAACGGTGGCGGCCATGTCGGCATGTACGCCGGTGACGGCAAGCTGCTGAACGCCGTGCAGTCCGGTGAGCCCGTCACCTACACCACCCTGACCCCCGACGATGTGGTCACCGCCCGCCGTATCGTCTAAAGGGTGAGCCGAGCCGCTACCGAACCGTCCAACGGTCCGAACCAGGCCCGGGTCGACTCCTGGGTCTGGGCTGTGCGGCTGTTCAAAACCCGATCGGCCGCCGCGGCGGCCTGCCGTGGTGGGCATGTACGAGTGAACGGTGCGACCGCGAAACCCGCGCAGCCGGTACGACCGGGTGACGAGGTGCGTGTTCGCGCCGGCGGTGTCGAGCGCATCGTCATTGTCGAGCGAGTGATCACCAAACGGGTCGGTGCTCCGATCGCCGCCCAATGCCTGATCGACCGCAGCCCACCACCGCCGCCCAAGGAAATCCTCGCGTCCCTTCCGAAACGCGACCGCGGCACCGGCCGGCCTACGAAACGTGAACGCCGGGAAACCGATCGACTGCTCGGCCGAACCGACGACTAGTCCTACCGGCCACACCCGGAACAGAACCTATCCGGCGTGACCCACCGTGCTCGGGTCACGCCGGATTCTTCTTTCCGGTATCGACGCATCCGCGGTAATCCGCCGTCGGGGGGCCGGGCCGCCTACTGCTCCGAGGAAACCACGATCGGGCGAACCGGACCGGCGATCTCCAGCGGTGTCACGAAAACCGCGATGAAGCCCACCGGGTCCGCGGCGGTGAGTTCGATGAGGTTGGCCGCCGATACCGACACCCGGGCGAAGCGGCGTGCCAGACGTCCCGCGTCCGGCCGGTCGGCGGCCACCACCGCGCCGACCACCGGTTCCTCGAACACCTGCGCCGCGTGGATCACACCCCGGATCGAACAGCCGGATTCGCGGATATCGCGCAAGGCGTTGTCGAGGTCGTGCCGGTCGGCGGTATCGCACCTGACCACCACCACCCGGTCCTCGAAACCCTCGAGCAGCGGCGGCACCGGACGCGGCGATCGGGTCGGCACCACGACATCGCGGGCGCCGGCGGAGAGCAGCCGCCGCACCACCATCGAACCGAGTGCACCCAGCCCACCGCTGACCACATACGTTCCGGCCCTGTCGATCTCCATCGGAGGGTCCACGGCAAGGCGGCCGGACAGGAAGCGGATAGCCCGATTGGCATCGACCATGCGGGTCCATGCGATGATATCGGTGGGTGGGAGGTCATCGGCGAGCCGTATCGAAGCCAGCGTTCCGGCACCCGTGACCTCCGCCCGCAAAGACTGCCCCGGTTCCCGGGAGTTCCCACCCCGGCCGCCGATTTCCGGGCGGGTCCCGTCCGGAGGGGCCGTCAGGCTCCGCGCCGAGACGGGTGGGTTATCGGAATCGGCAGGTGAACAACCATTTCCGGCCGGATCCGGCGGCGCCGGATCGATATTCGCGCCGCCCGCCCACAGCGGGTTCCCCGGATGATCCGGACCTCCGGTGCCGAGAGCGCGGGCCGCGTGGAACCGGGCCAGGCAGGTGAGGAAGGCCGTGCCCTCGTCGTCGCGACCGGCGGTGGGGTAGGTGGTGTGGGTGAATCGCGGAATCGCCCGGATCGCCTCGGACAGCACCGGCGCGGGTGCCAATTCCAGGACGATTTCGACGCCGTCGGCGGCGGCCGCGCCCAGGGCGGCCTCGAGTTCGACTCTGCCGGTGAGGTTGTCCACCCAGTAGTGCGTCGCGAAGTCGGTGACCGTACCCGGCCGCGTACCCGAGTACATCCGGGTATGCGGTGTCGCGGGGTGCAACCGTCCGATATCGGTGCGGAAAGCGGGCAGCGTCTCGGAGACGAGCGGGTGGTGGGCCGGATAGTCCAGAACGGTCCGGGTCGCGGGGATCCCGCGACGTCCGGCCCGCCGGATCGCGACCTCCACGTAGCGTTCGGCGCCGGAGATGAGGACCGAGCGCGGGCCGTGGACCGCGGCCACGCCGACCCGGCCCCGCATCGGCTCCAGCAGCCGGATCACCTCCGATACCGAGGTCCGCAATTCGGCGACCGCGCCCGATCCCGCGAGGCGGGCGACCGCGCGCCCGCGCGCGACCACCACTTTCGCGGCCTCGGCCGGCGCGAGCGCTCCGGCGGTCACCGCCGCGGCGAGCTCGCCGATTCCGTGCCCCAGCACCGCGTCCGGCCGGACACCCCACGAGAGCAGCAGTTGCGCGGTGGCCACCTGGTAGGTGAACAGTGCCGACTGGGTGAATTCCGCGGGCGGTCCGCCCGGATTCCGGTATCCGTACCGAGGGGTCCAGACGCGGGGCCCGCCGGCCGCCGCGACGGCGTCCCCGGCGGCCGTCAGCGCCGCGGCGAATACCGGATACCGCCCGGCCAGGCTCCGCCCCATCCGGTCGTGTTCCCCGCCTTCGCCGGGGAACAGGAACACGACCCCGCCGCGCGCGACGGTCATACCGGCGACGTGACGGTGGATGTGGCCGTGCGGACGCCGTGCGCGCGCAGGCGTGCGGCGCCGGTGTCCGGACCCGCCGGTTGGCGGAGGCCCGGTAGGCGGAGGCCCGGTAGGCGGAGGCCGGACACGGTGCCGACGGTGCGGGAACACGCGTCGGATCCCGGAGTGCCGGCGATCCGACGCAGCGACTGCGTGTCTGGCCTCACGACTCGATTATGCCGGAGAACCGACCGGTATCGGATTCGCCGATCCTGTTGGCGCCGAGTGCGTTACGTGATATGCGCGGCCGGTGCGAGTGGTCGCGGTGCGAGGCGTTCCGGGCCCGGCGGCCGTGCCGGCGAGTAGCGTTGCCGTGTGGCCGATTCCGCCGACGCACGTACCCCGACCCTGCCCACCGTGCTGCGCTGCTGCGCCGCGCTGGCCGCGACTCCGGGGCGGCTGCTGCGCCCGCGGCGGGCCGATACCGGACTGCTGGCACGCCTGGATTCGGTGCCGCCGCCCGCGCCCCGGGCGACGGTCGGAGTGACGGTGCTGCTTCAGGGCCGGATGCGGGCGCCCACCACCATTGTGGCCGAGGGGGTCCGCGAGTTCGGGCATCTGCCGATGGCCATGGGGGCCTATCTGGTCGAACATCCGCGCGCCCGGTTCCTCGTCGACCCGGCCCTGTGCGCCCATGTGCATCAGCGCGTACTGCCGAGCCTGCCGTTCCCGATTCCGCTGCTGGTGGCCCCGGACAAACCGGTGCTCGGCCTCGGGGACGCACTGGCTGCCCGCGATATCGACCCCGCCGATATCGATTTCGTCCTGCCCACACATCTGCACTGGGACCATGTTTCGGGCCTGCTGGATCTGCCGGATTCGGTGCCGGTGCGGCTGCCGGCGGCGGAACTGGCCTGGGCGCTGGACGGGCCGTATCCGCCGGCGGGTGTGGTACGCGCGCCGCTGCACGGGCGTTCGCTGGATCCGCTGGAACTCGACGGTCCGCCGGTACTCACCTTCGAACGCAGCCTGGATCTCTTCGGCGACGGATCGGTGGTGCTGGTCGATATGGCCGGTCATACCCCGGGCAGTATCGGGGTCCTGCTCGCGATATCCGAGGGCCGCCGGGTGCTACTGGCCGGTGACGCCGTGTGGAATCGGCTGCAGATCAGCTCGATCAGAGAAAAGGCGCCCATGCCGGGGCAACTGTTCGACGCCGACCGCGATACCGCGTTCGAGACCATCCACCGGCTGCACGCGCTGCCCGCCGATATCGAGGTGGTCGCGGCACACGACTACGACGCCGTCGCCGCCCTGGCGGCCCATCGGTGAACGACCCCCGCCCCGGCGGCGCGACCGCCGGGTTCGCGATGCGGGAAGCCGATTCCCCGTCGGACTTCCCGCATCCCCGCACCGGATCGATCGCCGAACCTCCGGCGCGGATGTTCCGCCGTGGCGGAACAGCGCGAATCAGGCCACCACGTACTGCGCGAGCCTGGCGTTGATCAGTTCCTCGGCCTCGGAGACCATGCGCTCGATGAGTTCGGCGCAGCTGGGGATGTCTTCGATCAGGCCCTGACACAGGCCGACCGACCAGATCCCCGCGTCCAGATCGCCTTCCTCGAACACCCGGCGGCCGCGGGCGCCGGAGACCAGTTCGCGGACGTCTTCGAACTTGCCGCCCGATTTCTCGATCTCGACCACCTTGCGGCTGATCTCGTTGTCGGCGACGCGCGCGGTATTGCGCATGGTGCGGAAGATGAGCTGGGTGTCGCGCTCGGAATTGGCGACGATCTGCTCCTTGACCTGCTGGTCGATGGAGGATTCCTGGGTGCACAGGAAGCGGGTGCCCATATTCACGCCGTCGGCGCCCAGCGCCAGGGCCGCGACCAGGCCGCGCGCGTCCGCGATACCGCCGGAGGCGATGATCGGGATGGTCAGTGCGCGGGCGGCGGCCGGGATCAGGACCAGGCCGGGCACATCGTCCTCGCCGGGATGCCCGGCGCATTCGAACCCATCGATGCTGACCGCGTCGACGCCGATCTTCTGGGCCTTGAGCGCGTGCCGGACGCTGGTGCACTTGTGCACGACCTTGACGCCGGCTTCACGGTAGGCGGGCAGGAACGGTTCGGGGTTGCTACCGGCGGTCTCGACGATCTTGATACCGCTGTCCACGATCGCCCGCACGTACTCCTCGTACGGCGGCGGGTTGATGGACGGCAGGATCGTCAGGTTCACCCCGAACGGCTTATCGGTGAGTTCGCGGGTGCGCTCGATCTCGCGCCGCAGATCGTCGGGGGTCGGCTGGGTGAGTGCGGTGATGAAACCGAGCCCACCGGCGTTGGCCACGGCCGCGACGAGTTCGGCCCGGCCGACCCACATCATTCCGCCCTGCACGATCGGATGTTCGATACCGAAAGTCTCGGTGAACCTGGTCCGCAGCATCGGTGCTCTCCTCTACTTTCCGCGGATAGTCCGCGCCTGCTGCATGGTGCCACGGGGATCGGCACCCGATCAACCCTGGAAGTGAGTCGTGATTCGCATAAGTGACGCTCTCTGGCGTAGCTGGGGAAGCCGCCGGACCACGGGTATTGTCGCAAATACACGCTTCAACGAGTGTGAAGTCGTTTCCCGGTACGGTTCCTCGGAATTAACCGCTATTCGGTCCCGAACTCCTTGCCGGTGTCGATGTGAATTGTTATTCTGCCGACACGTTCTTACTGCGTGTGGCGCCGGACACTCCGGAGACGCACGCGGTACCGAGAGGAGTACGTGGGATGACCACCGGTGCGCAGGCCCTCGACGAGCCGATCAGATCGCGTCGTAACCACTGGAACAACCAGATCGCCTCGCACGCGGTGATGCGGCCCGATGAGGTGGCGATCCGCTTCCTCGGCGCCGACACCACGTGGCGGCAGCTGCACGACCGGTCCCAGAAGTTCGCCGACGCGCTGGCCCGCCGCGGGGTGGGCTTCGGTGACCGGGTGCTCATCCTCGCCCTGAACTACCCGCAGTATCTCGAAGCCGTCTTCGGTATCAACGCCCTCGGCGCGATCGCGGTCCCGGTGAACTTCCGGCTCACCCCGCCCGAGGTCGCCTATATCGTCGGTGACAGCGGCGCGAAGGCCGTGGTCACCGATAGCGTGCTGCAGCCGCTGGCCAGCGCGGTACAGGGCCAGGCGCCCGCGCTCGAACACGTCTTCGTGATCAACGGCAGCAGCGGTGAGGGCGTTATCGGGTTCGAGGACGCGCTCACCGAAGGCGGGGAAGCGCACACCCCGCTCGATATCCCCGAGGACACCCCGAGCCTCATCATGTACACCTCCGGCACGACCGGCAGCCCCAAGGGCGCAGTCCTGTCCTACGGGAATATGAACGCCCAGGCCCTGACCTGTATCCGGGCGATGGCGATCGAACCCGATTCGATCGGTTTCTGTACCTCCCCGCTCTTCCATATCGCCGGGCTCGGCAGTCTCGCGCCGGCGTTCATGCTCGGCACCAAGACCGTGCTGCATCCGCTGGGTGCGTTCAACGCCACCGAGTTCCTGGACGCGGTCGAGGCCGAACAGGCCACCACCGCCTTCTGCGTACCCGCCCAGTGGCAGCTGATCTGCGACGATCCCAGCATCACCCAGCGGAAGCTGGCGCTAAAGGCGCTGAGCTGGGGTGCGGCCCCCGCCTCGGATACCGTGCTGAAGGCGATGGCGGTGGCCTTCCCCGATGCCTTCAATGTCGCGGTGTTCGGGCAGACCGAGATGTCGCCGATCACCTGCGTGCTCGAGGGCAAGGACGCCATCCGCAAACTCGGCTCGGTCGGCAAGGTCATCCCGACCATCCAGGCCCGCATCGTCGACGACGAGATGAACGATGTGGCTCCGGGCGAGGTCGGCGAGATCGTCTATCGCGGTCCCAGCATGATGGCCGGGTACTGGAACAAGCCGGAGGCGACCGCGGACGCCTTCGCCGGCGGCTGGTTCCACTCCGGCGACCTGGTCCGCCAGGACGAGGAGGGGTTCATCTATGTGGTGGACCGCAAGAAGGACATGATCATCTCCGGCGGCGAGAACATCTACTGCGCGGAGGTGGAGAACGTGCTGTTCGCGCATCCCGGGATTCGTGAGGCCGCGGTGATCGGCCGGGCGCACGAGAAATGGGGCGAGGTCCCGGTCGCGGTGGTGGCGCTGGAGGATCCCGACGCCGCGCTCACCCTCGCGGATCTGGAACCGTTCCTGAACGAGAACCTGGCGCGCTACAAGCATCCCAAGGAACTCGTCGTCGTCGCGGAACTGCCCCGCAACGCCAGCGGCAAGGTCGTGAAGAACGATCTGCGCAAGGACAACGCGTAACCGCTCTCACCAGGCCCGAACCGGCGGAGAATGCCCTCCGCCGGTTCGGATCCGGACCCGGGCGGCCACCTCGCCGCGCCCGCTGGCCAGGACTTATTGCGCAGAGTCGTGCGACTCGGCCATCGATGGTCGATTATCTACGCCATGTCGGATCACCATGCTGCTGTTCTCGCCCTGCACTGGCAGGTCAACGTCATTCGGCCGGAAGGCTTCTTCGGGCCCATGCTGGCCGAGCCGGTGGCCGCCAGCGGAGCGGTTCCGCGCGCCGCGGAATTCCACAAACTCGCGGCCGAACTGGGACTGCCGATCATCTGCACTCGTTTCACCGTGCCCGAGGGCGAGGGCCGGCTGGTCCGCAACACCGGATTCATGCAATCGGTGGGTGCGGCCCAGCAGGATTTCCGGCCCGACGCACCGGGCAGCCGGCTGATCGACGAGATCGCCGATCAGGCCGACCGGATCGTCGACAACCAGAAACTGTCGGGCCTGGCCGGTAACGATCTGCCCCGCTGGCTGGCCGAGAACGATATCGACACCCTGTTCCTGACCGGTGTCGCCACCAACCTCACCGTCGAGCAGACCGCCCGCCACGGCACCGATCTCGGCTTCACCGTCTACACCGTCGCCGACTGCGTAGCCGCCGCCGACCCCCAGATCCACACCGCCTCCCTCGCCAACATCGCCCAGGTCAGCGCGGGCCTCCGCACCACCAACGACGCCTTCGACATCCTGGCCTGATCGCCGAACCCGCGCCGCCGAAGGCGGCGCCATGTTTCAGATCATGTTCTTCTCGGTCATCCAGCGCATGACCTGCCAACCGCAGAACACCGGGATCCAGCAGGTGAGCACCCGGTAGAGCAGCACCGAGGGCACCGCCACCTCGGCCGGCAGGCCGAACGCGGCCAGACCACCGATCAACGCGGCCTCCACCGCGCCGACGCCACCGGGGGTCGGCGCGGCCGAGGCGAGGGTGCCGCCGATCATGGTCACGATCGTGACGGTGACGAACGTCGTCCCGCCGCCGAAGGCCTGCACGCTCGCCCACAGCGCCAGCGCCTGGCCCAGGGTGAGCGCGGCGCAGCCGAGCACGATCACCGCGCAGCGCTTCGGGTCGCGCGCCAGGACGGCGAGTTCCCCGATGACCTCCTGCACCTGCGGGATCACCGAATTGTTCAGCCAGCGCCGCAGCTTCGGCACGAACATGAAGGTGCCGATGATCCCGACCCCGACGCCCGCGATCAGATACAGCACCGTGGGCGAGGGCACGAAATGCGAGAGGTCGGTCGAGGTTCCGGCGGCCACGCTGAACAAGACCAGCAGCCCCAGATGCGTACACACCTGGACGCCCTGCTGCAGCGCCACGGCGGCGGTGGCGCGCACGGCCCCCACCCCGCCCTTCTGCAGGAATCGCACACTCAGCGCCAGCCCGCCCACCCGCGCCGGGGTGGTGGTGGCGGCGAAGGTGTTCGCGATCTGCATCAGCACCAGCGGCCAGTACTTCACCAGCCCCGACGCGCAGGCCCACAGAGCGGCGGCGGTACCCACGTAGGTCAGCGTGGACAGCGCCAGCCCGGCCAGCGCCCACCACCAGTTGGCCTCTCGCAGCTGGGTGAAGAACGTCGGCACCGCGCTGATGAACGGGTAGGCCACATAGACCAGGGCGATGAGCAGCACCAGCTGGATGAGGCTCTTACGGCTGAACCGGGTGATCTGCTCGGCCTCGATGCGGTCCTGGCCGGTCTGGGTGCGCACCTCGTCGCGTGCGGCGCCCACCACCGATTTCCAGTCCGGAATGGACGCGCGGATTCCCCGCGGCATGGCGAACCGGGTCAACCGGCGCGACGCGGTGAGTACCGTCTCCTCGCCGAGCGCCTCGATCGCCGAGCGCACCGCCGCCTCCCGGCCGAACACCGCGGTCATCGAGACCAGCAGCTGGGCGATATCGGACTGCAGCTGGGCGTCGGAGGCGCATAGTTCGGCGGAGGTGAAGCCGCCGAACGCGGCCTTGCCGTCGGCGCAGACCCGGATCTCCGCGGGCCGCAGTTCACCGTGCGCGATTCCGCGTTCCCGCAGCACCGTCAGCGCCTGCCAGACCGCGTCGAGCGCGGCGGTATCGGTGGGGTCCTGTTCGATCGAACGCCCGGTGGGCAGGGTGTGCGCGTAGAGCATCCAGCCGCGCGGCAGGCCCGCCACCGTCACCGGCCGATGCGCGGCCACCCCCAGATCGCCCAGCGCGATGGCCATCAGCGCGCGATGTTCGACCGCGCGATGCATCGAACCGTGCAGCGGGGCCGTCTCGCTGGACCGGAAGGTCAGCCAGCGCCACAGCTGGCGGACCGCGCTCTGGGTGCGCTGGTTCTTGCCGTACAGCTCGACCACCAGCGCCCGCTCCCGCTCGGCCACGGTGGCCGAGAGCATCAGCGCTCCGGGCCCGGCGGGCCGGACGACGGTGAGACGGTTGACCGTGTAGCCGCGCCGGGCCAGCTGGCGGACCGCGGCGTCCAGCGGTACCTCCAGCGCGGGGGTCCCGACCAGCAGTACGATCACCGCCCCCACCAGCCAGCCGACCACCAGCCCGAACATCGCGCGGGCCGGTACGACGGTGCTCACCACCAGATGCATCGGCGCGAACGCGAGTATCAGCACCCACAGCCATCTCCGCGCCCGCACCGGCAGCCACGGACTCGATACCGTGAGCACGGCGGCCAGCATCGCGATCCAGCGTGGATCGTCGAGGAACTGCTGCAGGAAGGTCTTATCGGCCAGGTTCTCCGGCACCTGCAGGTGCCACTGCGGAGCCGAGAGACCGCTCGGTGTGATGGACAGCAGAATCCCCGCCACCAGGCCGGCGGTGGCGTACCCGGCGAGCAGTTTCCAATGTCCGCCCCAGACCAATTCCACCAGGATCGCGAACGGCAGGATCAGGATGACGATCCCGTAGAGCAGGTAGACCAGATTGGATTGGTCGGGGTTGAGGAAGCCGACGATATTGGAGACCGACCGCTCCAGCGCCAGCCATTCCGGGCGGGTGATGAGAGATCCGGCGATGACGACGGCGACGCCGATGGACGCGAAGACGACACGGAGAATATCGCTGGTCCGCCGGGTGAGCGGCTGTAGCAGGCTGCCCGTGACCGGGATCTCCCGCCCATCGACTCGCATGTCGTATCGGTACTTTCGGATCGAGGTGAAGCTGTGCGACCGCCCGCGGGCACCAGGTCGTGAGTATGCAGGAGGCCGAGCCGGACGATACACACCAACACGCTGCCAGAATGCGTGGGTGAGTGATGATCGGCGTATCTGTTTCGTGGGGGATTCCTTCGTGGCCGGGGTGGGAGATCCCGAAGCCCTCGGGTGGAGCGGCCGGCTGACCGCGCACGCCGGGACCGCCGGTCTGGCGTTGACCGCGTACAACCTGGGGATTCGCGGGAACACCTCCAGCGATATCGCCGGACGCTGGGTATCCGAATGCGAGGCGCGGTTACCGGCCGGGGCCGAATGCCGGGTGGTGTTCTCGTTCGGTGTGAACGACACGGTGCTGCTCGGCGGCGCGCCCCGGGTGGCCGCGGCGGACGCGGCCGCGAATCTGGCCGCCCTGCTGGACACCGCGCGGGTGCGGGCATGGCAGGTTCTGATGGTGGGCCCACCGCCGGTGGACGACGCGGCGCACAACCGGCGGATCGCCGAGCTGGATACGCGCTTCGCCGAGGTCTGCGCCGAATTCGGTGTGCCGTACGCCCGGAGCCTCCGGCTGCTGGCCGGGGAGACCGTATGGGCCGACGAGGTCCGGGCGGGTGACGGCGCCCATCCCGGCGCCGCGGGCTATACGGCCTTCGCGCGCGAGTTGCTACCAGCGTGGCGGGAGTGGTGGGGGTACTGACGGCCTCGATGGATAAAAAGGACATTATTTCCTTTAATCAAGGCATCTCGCCGTAAAATGTCCCAGACGGTGCGGCCGGGAGTGCCCCGGCCGCCGCCGTCAGCGGGCCACCACGCCCTGCCGCATCGCCGTGAACACCTCGGCGAGTTCCGGGACCGCGCGCTCCAGTTCCGCACCGAAATCACATTCGCATTCGAGCTGGCTCAAGGTGCCCACCAGGGTCAGGCCCGCGCGTGCGAAGGGGGTGCAATCCGCGGGCAGTGTCAGCTCGCGCATCACATTCGTCAATCGCGGACTCGTGATGCGCAGAACCTGTTTACGCAGCCACGGTGTCGTGATCCGGAAACGGTCGTGACGCACCGGCTCCCCGCACGCCGACAGCGCCACCTCGAGCGCGCCCGCGTCGAACGGCCGCCCGGGCTGGGCGAATCCATGGGTGCGCACGGCCGTTTCCAGCGCGGCCGGGCCGCCGTTGAAGATCGCGTCGCACAGATCCACGGTCAGATCCGTGAAATCCGGATGCGGCCACGGTGCGCAGGCGCCGAAATCGGCGACCCCCAGCCGGCCGTCGGGGAGCAGCCACAGGTTGCCCGGATGCGGATCGCAGTAGAGCAGCCGGTGCCGGTCCCAGCCGGTCAGCACGAACCGCATCATCAAGGTGCCGAGCCGGTCCCGCTGTTCCCGGGTGCCCGACCGGATGATCCGCGTCGCCGGAATCCCGTCCAGCCATTCCGACACCAGCACATCCCCGCGCTGAACCAGCACCTCCGGAACCCGGAACTCGGCGCTGTCGGCGTAGGTGGCGGCGAAGGCCCGCTGATTGTCGGCCTCGGCGGCGTAGTCCAATTCCGCGCGCACGCTCTCACACAGCGCGTCGGTGATCGTCTTCACATCCGCGCCCGGCAGGAACACCGACGCCAGGGTCGAAATGCGGCGCAACTGCAGCAGATCCGACTCCACCGCCTCCCGGGCTCCGGGATACATCACCTTCACCGCGACCGGACGCCCGTCGTGCCAGACGCCGCGATGCACCTGGCCGATCGACGCCGCCGCCGCGCGCCGATCGTCGAACTCACGGAAGAGGTCGCGCCAGCCCTGCCCCAGACTCGCCGCCATCACCCCGTGCACGGACGCGGGCAGCATCACCGGCGCCGAATCCTGCAGGCGCGACAGCGCCACCTGATACGGGGCGGCGAGTTCCCTGGGCAGCGCCAGCTGATAGACGGCCAGCAACTGCCCGAGTTTGGCCGCGCAGCCCTTCAATTCGCCCAGTACCGCGAACATATGCTCGGCGGTGCGGGTCTGGATATCGCGGTTCACCTCCTGCGCGGAGCGGCCGAGCGCCCGCCGTCCCGCGCCCGCGGCCTGCCGGCCGGCATAGGCGACCGGCAGCGCCACGAGTTTGGCGCTGCGCAGCGCGCGGCGCACCGGCGGCGCACCCGGATCCCGTCGACTGCTCATCCCTCATCCCCAGAAAGCGTTTTGCCTGTTCTCCTGTGCAGTCTGGCATATTTGCGCATAGACTGTCTGGGACGTATCAGATGCCGAGAAAGGTGTATCCATGGGGTCCCGTACGGTGGTCGCCGACGTCGCCGACGAACTGGCACGGCGGGTCGCCGCGGGGGAATACCAGCCGGGTGAACTGATGCCCTCGGTTCGCCAGGTCGCCGAAGAGTTCGAGATGAATCGCGCCACCGCGCAGCTCACCCTCGGCCGGCTGGAATCCTACGGATTCGTCGAAGCGCGCCGCGGTAAGGGTTTCACCATCCGCGAGGTCCGCGCCGCCGGCGGTCTGGACGTCTACCGGCACCTGTTCCGGTTCTCCATCCCGATGCCCGACGTCGCGATCGAGATGTTCCGCGATATCGTCGAGGTGGAGCGCGGAATCGTCATGGACGCGCTGCTCGCCTACACCGGTACGGCCCACGGATCCCCGGGCGGTGTCGACCTCACCGAACTCAAGGCCGAGATCGACACCCTGGAAACCCTGGCCCGCCTCGACGTCCCCGATCACCGCCGCATCCTCGCCATCGAGATCGGCGTGGTCCGCCGCCTGCTCGTGCTACTCGAATCGAGTATGCAGCGCGCCATCCTGAACTCCATCGGCGAAATGGTCCTCGAGGTCCCGGAAGCCGTAGAGGCGTATTTCGCCGGCGCCGCCGACCTCCACGTCCTGGTCTGGCGCGCCCTGATCGCGGTCTGGGAATCCTCCTCCGGCCCCACCACCGCGCAACTGGCCCTCTTCGAGGACCTCTTCGGCCTCTACCACAACAAGGTCATAGCCCGCTTCGAGGAAATCCTCGGCGCCACGGCCCCCGCCGAAGAAATCCACGCCGCCACCGCCTAGCTGCCGAGCGTCACGAAGTCGCCGAAGGCCGGCGCCGCCCGCTGGAGGCAGTCGGCGGCGCGAGGCGATCGCCGATCACCTGCGCGCCCGCGTATTTGATGCGGCGGGTCAGCGGCACCAGCTCGTATCCGGTGATCCCCGGCATCGCGGCCAGCGCGGTGGTGACGAAGCCGTACACCTCGTCGAGCCCGTTCGTCACCAGACTGGCGGTGATATTGGCGCGCCCGGTCACCGCCGCCGCGAACGGCACGTTCGGGTGCGCGGCCAGGGCCGCGCCGACCTCTTCCAGATGGCGGGGAGTGACGGTGAGCCACACCGTGGTCATCGAATGCAGACCGGTTGCCGCCGGTGAGATATCCACATCGAAGTAGGCGACGCCCGCGTGCACCAGCGCCTCGACGCGACGAGTGATCCGGCCCGGTGTGCTGCCGAACGCCCGCGCCAGGGTCGCGTACGGTGTCCGGCCGTCGCGGGACAGCGCGTCCAACAGCATCCGGTCTCCGGCGGTGAGATCCACCGGTTCGGCCGATGTGGGGTGTTCGCCGACAGCGTGACCCCGCAGCGCTTGTATCTGTCCCTGGTTCAACGCATGCGCCCAGTCCGACCAGTCCGTCGACGCCCCGCCCACGAAGGTATGCAATATCGCCGCCGGTGACACTCCGAGTACCGGGGCTGCCTTCGGCAACAGTTTCGTGAGCAGCTCTTCGGTGTCGGCCTCCCGGACCGCCCGGAGATTGAACGCGACCTCCCACCCCCCGGAACAGACCGACACCCAGGCGACGTCGTCGCGGCGCCCCAGCGCTTCGGCGATCGCGTCGGAGCCCTCGGGACGGCACTGCACCCTGATCGACCAGACCCGTACTCCTAAGGCCCGGGGGTCCAGGCTCAGCGTCACCCGGAGCAGCCCCTCTCGCCGCAGGCGGCGGTAGCGCCTGGCCACCGTCTGCTCGGTGACATCCAAGATCTCGGCCATCACGCTGAAGGGCACTCGCGGCGACAGTTGGATGGCATGAGCGATCTGTTCATCCAGCCGATCCAGGGGAGTGGATCTGTCCATACCAGTGTCGGGCACAACCGGAATTCTATGGCGAACCGCGCTACAGAGGACTTCGTCCAGCGTTGCCTCGCACACTGGCCGGCGGAACACGGCGGCCGCAGGGCTGTCGGGTGCAATCCGGAAAGAAAGGCATCACCACTGTGGACAGGAAATGGTGGACACTCGCCGTGGTCTGCGCGGCCACCTTCATGCTGCTGCTGGACGTCACCATCGTCGTCGTCGCGTTACCCGATATCCAGCTCTCGCTCGGTGCGAGCTTCTCGGGACTGCAGTGGGTCACCGACGCCTATGCGCTCGCGTTGGCGTCACTGCTGTTGACCGCCGGATCGCTGGCCGACCGGTTCGGCCGAAAACGGGCCTTCGCCGTCGGCCTGGTGGTGTTCACACTCGGATCATTGCTGTGCGGCCTGGCCACCGGACCGGCTGTGCTGGTCTGGTCGCGGGCCGTTCAGGGAGCCGGTGGCGCGATTCTGTTCGCCACCTCGCTGGCCCTGCTCGCGGCGACCTACCACGGCCGGGACCGCGGAACGGCGTTCGGTGCCTGGGGCGCCGTCACGGGTATCGCTACCGCCGTCGGCCCGATTCTCGGAGGCGTGATCACCACGTCGCTCGGCTGGCGCGGCATCTTCCTGGTCAATCTCCCGATCGGGCTGCTGGCGCTGTTGATCACCGTCCGCGCGGTCTCGGAATCGCGAGCCCCCCACAGCCGGCGGATCGACCGGAGTGGCGTCGCCACCTTCACAATCGGACTGCTCGCGCTCGTCTACGGCTTCATCGAGGCGGGTGACCGCGGCTGGCACGATCCGGTCGTCCTCGGATCGTTCGCGCTGGCCGTGGTCATGCTCATCGCCTTCGTGGTGGTCGAGGCGATGGTGGCCGAGCCGATGTTCGAACTGTCGCTGTTGCGGACGCCGACCTTCCTCGGCGGTTCCGTCGCCGCGTTCGCGATGAACGGCTCACTGTTCGCCATGCTGCTCTATTTGGTGCTGTATCTCCAGCAGGATCAGGGTTTTTCGGCATTGCAGACCGGCGTCCGGCTGCTGCTGGTGTCCGGGTGCACCATGATCGTCGCCACCATTTCCGGGCGGTTGTCCGACCGGGTGCCGGTGCGCGCACTCATCGGGCCCGGCCTGCTGCTGGTGGGCGGGGGACTGTTCCTGATGAGCGGATCGAGCTCGGATTCGTCCTGGACGCACCTGATTCCCGGGATGGTGATCGCCGGAATCGGCAGCGGTCTGGTCAACCCTCCGCTGGCGTCGACCGCCGTCGGCGTAGTTCCCGTCCAACGCTCCGGAATGGCCTCCGGCGCCAACAACACCTGCCGGCAGGTCGGTATCGCGGTGGGCATCGCCGTGTACGGCAGCCTGTTCACGGCCCGGCTGCACTCCGCTCTCGCCGAGGCCCTCATCGATCGACCGGATCTCGCCGTCCGACCGCGTGAACTCGCCGAAGCCGTACCCGACGGCCGCGCACCGGAGTTGCTGTCACAGCTGTCGCCGGCCGACCGCATCCGCACCGGCCAGGCGATTCACACCGCATTCGCCGACGCTCTCGACTCACTGCTCGTCGTCGGCGGTCTCGTCGCCCTCGCCGGAGCGCTCTGCGCCGTCATCCTCATCCGCAGCCGGGATTTCGTCCCCACAACCCCAGAAACAGCCACCCGCGATCCCCAGCCGACCCCCTGACCCACCCGGCACCGATAGATGGCCGACCCCCAGTCACCCTCCCCACAAAACCACCCCACTCCCACCCCGACCCCCCAGTGAGATCCCGGTTCGGCCCGCGTCGGCTGTCAGTGCTCGAAGCGCACGTGGCGAAGCCACAAGTCTCGAGCGCTGACAGCCGACGCCCAGGAGGGCCGAACCTCGAGCGGCGGAGCCGCTCTAAAATTACTGCCCGTTCAGCTTGTTCAGACGCTCGCAGGCGGCGACGTACTCCTCGATGAGCCGGTTGACGACATCGCCGGACCGCTCCATCTTGTTCATCATCCCGACCACCTGGCCCACCGGGTTGAAGTTGACGTCCTTGGCCGCTTCCGGGTACCGGTGGCCGCGCTTCACACCGTCCAGCGCCACCATCATCTGCAGCGGCATGGGCAGCGGGTCGGGCGTATCCGCCGATTCCCAGGCGTCGGTCCAGTCGTTGCGCAGCATGCGGGCCGGTTTACCGGTCCAGGCGCGGGAGCGGATGGTGTCGTGGCTGGTGGCGTCGATGTAGGTGCTCATCTGCGCGGGCGGCACATTGGCCTCTTCCACGGTGAGCCAGATGGAGCCGGTCCACGCGCCCGCGGCGCCCATCGCCATCGCGGCGGCGACCTGGCGGCCGTCGCCGATACCACCCGCGGCCAGCACCGGGAGGTCGCCGACCGCGTCGATGACCTGCGGCCACAGCACCAGGGAGGAGACCTCGCCGCAGTGGCCGCCGCCTTCGGTGCCCTGGCAGACCACGAAGTCCAGGCCGGCGTTCTTGTGGTTCAGGGCGTGTTTGACCGAGCCGCAGAGCGCGCCGATGAGCCGGCCGGATTCCTGGATCTTCGAGACGAACTCCGGCGGCGGGGTGCCCAGCGCGTTGGCGACCAGTTTCGCCTTCGGGTGCTTCAGGATGACGTCGACCTGCGGGCCGGCCGTGGTGGCCGTCCAGCCCAGCAGCTGCGGGTGGACTTCCTCTTCGGGCAGCTTCGGTACCCCGTGGTCGGCGAGGATTTTCTCGGCGAACTCGCGGTGGCCTTCGGGGACGTGCTTGGCGAGCTCGGCCTCGAGCTGTTCGGGGGAGAGCCCGTCGATGCCCTTGCCCTCGTACTTGGAGGGGATGACAAGGTCGACACCGTAGGGGTTGTCGCCCACGTGTTCGTCGAGCCAGGCGAGTTCGACCTCGAGCTGTTCGGCGGTGAAGCCGACCGCGCCGAGGACGCCGAGTCCGCCGGCGTTGCTGACCGCGGCCGCCACATCGCGGCAGTGGGTGAAGGCGAAGATGGGGAACTCGATCCCCAGCCGGTCGCAGATATCGGTACGCATGGCGGTGCTGGTCTCCCTATGCCTGGAACAAGTTACATAATTGCCGCGCGGCGGCTGATCCGGCCGCTGTCACCCCTCGTGCTCGAATATGCCGCTTACCGCTGGTAGGGGCAGGCGGCCCATGCGAACCCGACAGGTGCCATACCTTGAATGTAACACGTTCTAGTTTTATTGGAACCGATTCACCGGCGTGGCCGCCGCGTCCGCGCCGGCCGGTTCGCCCGTCCCCGGGGTGGGATCGCGTGCCGGCGGCAGCCGCAGCGGCACCTTCAGGAACACCGAGAACAGCAGTATCAACAGCGTCGCCCGCCCCCACACCCCGAAGCGCACCACGGCCTCCATGAGTTCGACCGAATGCCCGGTACCCATCGAGTAGAAGTAACGGAAAACGCCCACCCCGATCGCGATATCGGCGACCAGATAGCTCCACACCACCGGCCACGGCACGGCGAGCACGGCCAGGAACGGCACCAGCCACAGCGTGTACTGCGGCGAGTGCACCTTGTGGAAAACGAGGAAACCGCACAGCATGGCGCCGCTGACCCCGATCCAGGGAAAGATGCCGGATTCCGTATAGCGCCGCCATCCCACCACCAGCGCGACGGCGAACGACGCGACGATCAATACCGGTGAGGCGATCGAGACGGTATCGGCGAACGCGTCGGTACCCACCGCGTCGGTGCCGAACAGCGGCCGCAGACCCCAGAACCAGATCGAGTTCGTGGTGATATCGGCTTCGCGCTGTTGCTGGAACTCGATGGAGGCCCGCCACCCGTCGAACCCGGCCAGCGCGAACGGCAGGTTCACCGCCACCACGGTGGCCAGTGCGGCGGCGCCGGTGTAGAGCGCGCCCCTGGTATCCGGAGCCCGGTGGCGGCCGGGACTGTTGCGCTCGTCGCCGCCGGTCAGTACGTAGAGCATGAGCGGAAGCACGAATATCGCCGGATAGATCTTGAAACAGAATCCGAGGGCGAGCAGCACCGCGGCGATCATCCCGCGGGTGCGCAGCGGAAACCGCGTCAGCGTGACCAACGCGAAGGCCGCCACGGTCGTGCACACCACCGGCAGTTCCCAGTTGTGGAAGGCGTAGAGCACCAGCGGCGGGCCCACCGCCCACAGGAGCGCCGCGCGGCCCGACAGCAGGGCCAGCAACCAGGCCGTCAGCAGCGCGAACGGAGCCAGCAGCAAAGCCGAATGCAGGAGGAATACGGCATCGTTGTCCGCGCCCAGGGCTCCCAGCCACATCAGCAGACCACTCAGCACCGGGTACTCGACGGCGCCACCCGTGAGCGAGCCGTCGGCGGTGATGCCGCCGTGGACGTAGGGAAAAATATGCTGATCGATATCGCGGCCCAGCCACAGGAACTGGATATCGGAGTAGCAGACCCGGGCGTCCTTGAAGTAGTCGAACGCGACACTGCGGCCATCGGCGCGAAACGGCGCGCCCGCACAGCGCGCCTTGTTGAGAAAGGCCACCGCCAGGGTTATCCCGCACAGCAGTACGGTGCCGATCGCCGCCGTCCGCCGGGAAACGCGACCGATCGTGAACGCGCGCGAGGCGGCTCCGATCGTCATACGGCCCACCCTAGTGGCCGCCGTCCGCGCCGGGTGAACGCCGTGGTGGAGATCGATTTCGCCGGGAACCACCCGCTCGGGTACTCTTGCCCGGTTGCTGACGCGACGACCTCCTGCCACGGACCGTCCGTGGCCGACACCAGACCACAGGAGGTGATTGGTTCGTGCGTCATTACGAAGTGATGGTCATCCTCGATCCGAGCATGGACGAGCGCACCGTCGGGCCGTCCCTGGACACCATGCTCAACGTTGTGAAGACCGAGGGCGGGAAAATCGACAAGGTCGATATCTGGGGCCGCAAGCGCCTCGCCTACGAGATCAGCAAGCAGGCCGAAGGCATCTACGCGGTCGTCGATCTGACCGCCGAGCCCGCCACGGTGAGCGAACTCGACCGCCAGCTGGGTCTCAACGAGCAGGTGCTGCGCACCAAGGTTCTGCGCAACGAGAAGTAGTTCCGGCGGTACCGCGGTTTCGTCGGAGTCTGTCTCTAGGCTCTAGCGCAACAAGCGAGTGCAATCGGACTGCACACCGAGCAGGAGGAACCCCCATGGCAGCAGGCGATACGGTCATCACGGTCATCGGTAATCTGACGGCCGACCCCGAGCTCCGATTCACGCCCGCGGGCGCGGCGGTAGCGAACTTCACCGTGGCCTCCACGCCGCGGATCTTCGACCGTAATACCAATGAATGGAAAGACGGCGAAGCGCTGTTCCTGCGCTGCAATATCTGGCGCGACGCGGCGGAGAATGTCGCCGAGAGCCTGACCAGGGGTGCCCGGGTGATCGTGAGCGGGCGGCTCAAGCAGCGCTCCTTCGAAACCCGTGAGGGCGAGAAGCGCACCGTCGTCGAGCTCGAGGTCGACGAGGTCGGCCCCTCGCTGCGGTACGCCACGGCCAAGGTCAACAAGACCAGCCGGGGTGGCGGCGGTGGCGGATTCGGTTCCAACAGCGGTGGTGGAAACTTCAACGCCGGAAACAGCGGCGGCGGACGGTCCGAACAGGGCGCAGCGGAAGACCCGTGGGGTAGCGCGCCCGCGGCCGGCTCCTTCGGGGGCGGCGGCCGGATGGATGATGAACCGCCGTTCTGATACGGCCCGCACAGGCCCGCTACGACGGGTCACCAAGAATACGGAGTGAACGAAAATGGCCAAGGCACCGGCGCGCGAAAAGGTGCTCAAGAAGAAGGCTTGCGCATTCTGCAAGGAAGCCAAGTCCGGAATCGTCGATATCGACTACAAGGATGTGCCGCTGCTGCGCAAGTACGTCAGTGAGCGTGGCAAGATCCGCGCTCGCCGGGTCACCGGCAACTGCGTGCAGCATCAGCGTGATATCGCCATCGCGGTGAAGAACTCGCGTGAGATGGCGCTGCTGCCCTACGTTTCGACGGCTCGCTGAGAAAGGTCTGGTCAAGCATATGAAGCTCATCCTGACTGCCGATGTGGACAACCTCGGCGCTCCCGGCGACACCGTTGAGGTCAAGGACGGCTACGGCCGCAACTTCCTGCTGCCCCGTGGGCTGGCCATCGTGGCCACCCGCGGTGCGCAGAAGCAGGTCGAAGGTATCCGCCGGGCCCAGGAGGCCCGCCGGGTGCGCGATCTGGGCCACGCCAACGAACTCAAGCAGGCTATCGAGGGCCTCGAGGGAGTTTCCCTGTCGGTGAAGACCGCCGGCACCGGCAAGCTCTTCGGCTCGGTCACCCAGTCCGATATCGCCACGGCGATCAAATCGGCCGGGGGCCCGGTTCTCGACAAGCGCAGCATCGAGCTGCCGAAGGCGCATATCAAGGCCACCGGTAAGCACCAGGTCACCGTGCACCTGCATCCGGATGTCGCCGCGAAGCTCGCCCTGGAGGTCGTGGCCGCCGGCTGACGCCGGTCGCGACACACCCGACACCGGGGGCCACATCAGTGGTCCCCGGCATGGTGTGTTGCGCCACTTTTCCAATAACCGGCTATTAGCTGGATCTCTCGTGGGGGCGGGTGCCCGCAGAAACGCCGCCGGCACTCGATTCGGTCGCATCCGCGTTATCCACAAGATGTGGATCCTGTGGATCAATCACAAAACCGACCGGGCGTAATGTGACCCAGCTCATATCTGTTCGCCTGTCCGTTAACTCAACACGCCCGGATGTTCAACACTGTCGACACGCCGATACATTGTTTATCCACACTGTGTTGATCGCAAAGATCCCGGTCTAGCTGCGATTTTTGAGCGCCTGACCTCTGTTTTCCCCAGGCTCTCCACAAGTTGTGCACAACCAGAGGTGAACTATCCACAGGTTATCCACAGCTCTATCCCCAGCCATGTTTGGCATGTGGATAGAACCTCGCTTAGGTTCATCGCAGCACCATCGGCGACACCTGGTCGCGGTATGGCGGAACGGCTTACTCGGGGTGATAGCTGGGTTGTCTGACCACAGGTCAGCGACGCACCCGGCGTATCGGTGAACCTGTCGGACCCTCGAGGTAGACCATGTCTCCAGGGGTGCGTCCGGTCGTGAAGGAGAGGACGGTCGAGTCGGATGGCAGTCGTCGATGACCGTGGGCACACGGATTTCCCACCCGAGCCGCCCGGTGAGGATTTCGGGCGCCAGCCACCGCACGATATGGCCGCCGAACAATCGGTTCTCGGCGGCATGCTGCTCAGCAAGGACGCCATCGCCGATGTGGTGGAGGTGCTGCGTTCGGGCGATTTCTACCGCCCCGCCCATCAGGCCGTCTACGACGCCATCCTGGACCTGTATGGTCGCGGCGAACCGGCCGACCCCGTCACCGTGGCCGCCGGCCTGGACCGCAGCGGCGAACTGAAACGCATCGGCGGCGCCCCGTATCTGGTCACCCTCACCCAGACGGTCCCCACGGCCGCGAACGCCGGGTACTACGCCGAAATCGTTGCCGAGAAGGCCATCCTGCGACGCCTCGTCGAAGCGGGCACCCGCATCGTCCAGTACGGCTACGCCGGCGCCGACGGCCAGGATGTCGCAGAGGTGGTCGACCGGGCCCAGGCCGAGGTCTACGAGGTCACCGAACGCCGCACCTCCGAGGACTTCCTCCCACTCGAAGAACTACTGCAGCCGACGATGGACGAGATCGACTCCATCGCCTCCCGCGGCGGCATCTCCCTCGGCGTCCCCACCGGTTTCTCCGAACTGGACGAGATCACCAACGGCCTGCACCCGGGTCAGATGATCATCGTCGCGGCCCGGCCCGGTGTCGGGAAGGCGTTGGCAGTGGATACGCCCCTGCCCACTCCGACGGGTTGGACGACCATGGGAGAGGTCCGGGTCGGCGACGAGCTCCTCGACTTACACGGCGGTCCTACTACCGTTGTGGCGGCAACCGAGGTCATGCGGGACCGTCTGTGCTACGAGGTCGAGTTCAGCGACGGCGCCGTCATCGTCGCCGACGAGCAACACCAGTGGGCAACGGTAGGCGAGGGACCAAAGCATATCGTCTACACGACCGGGCACATCGCTCATACGCTGAGATCTGCCGACGGTGGATCGAGTCACTCGGTCCCCGCGACGCGGGGGGCGGGTGTGCGCCGGATCGTGGATGTCCGCAAGATCGATCCGGTCCCGGTCCGTTGCGTGGAGGTCGGTAGTACCGACCACCTCTACCTGGCCGGTCGGTCGATGGTCCCCACCCACAATTCGACGCTCGGCATGGATTTCATGCGAAGCTGCTCGATTCGCAACGGCCTGGCGAGCGTGATCTTCTCGCTGGAAATGAGCCGGACCGAGATCGTCATGCGCCTGCTGTCGGCGGAGGCGAAGATCAAGCTCGGGGATATGCGATCAGGGCGGATGAGCGACGACGATTGGACCAAGCTCGCGCGCCGGATGAGTGAGATCAGTGAGGCGCCGCTGTTCGTGGACGATTCCCCGAACCTCACGATGATGGAGATCCGGGCCAAGGCGCGGCGTTTGAAGCAGCGGCACGATCTCAAATTGGTTGTCGTGGACTACCTGCAGCTGATGACCTCCGGCAAGAAAGTCGAATCACGGCAGCAGGAAGTGTCGGAGTTCTCCCGGCATTTGAAGTTGCTCGCGAAAGAGCTAGAAGTCCCCGTCGTGGCGATCAGTCAGCTCAACCGTGGTCCGGAGCAGCGAACCGATAAGCGTCCACAGGTCTCCGACCTCCGTGAATCGGGTTGTCTTCCGGCAACGGCCCGGATTCTGCGAGCGGACAACGGCGCCGAAGTGACTCTGGGTGAATTGCTGGACAGTGGTGAGCAGCCGCTGGTCTGGTCCCTCGACGAACGTATGCGGATGGTCGCGCGACCGATGGTGAAGGTGTTCTCGAGCGGCCGTAAGGAGGTCTTCCGGGTTCGGCTGGCCTCCGGGCGGGTGGTCGAGGCGACCGGCAATCATCCCTTCTTGACCGTTGACGGCTGGGTACCGTTGGAACGGTTATCCACTGATGACCGAGTCGCGGTACCCCGCAGTGTGCCGGAACCGGCGCATACCGAGCGCATGCTCGATGACGAAATCGTGATGCTGGCTCATATGATCGGTGACGGGTCCTGTATCCGTCGGCAGCCCATCCGGTACGCGAGCACCGACGAGGAAAACCTCACAGCCGTCACCGAGGCCGCACAGCATTTCGGTATCACCGCTGTTCGGGACGAGTACGAAGCGGCGCGGGTGACAACTCTCCGCTTGCCCGCGCCATATCGCCTCGCTCGCGGTAAGCGGAATCCAATTGCCGCGTGGTTGGACGACCTCGGCCTATTCGGGCTGCGCAGCCATGAAAAATTCATACCCCACAAGGTTTTCGCACTGCCCACAGACCAGGTCGCGCTTTTCATCCGCCATCTGTGGGCAACCGATGGTTCGGTTCGGTGGGATGCCACCGGTAATCAGGCGCGTATCTACTACGCATCCACGAGCCGTCGGCTGATCGACGATCTCGAACAGCTGTTGTTGCGCCTGGGTGTACACGGCCGGATCAAAACGATCCGAAAAGCGGGATACCGCGACTGCTGGCACCTCACAGTCGATGGTGCGGAGAACCAGACGACATTCCTGCGGGATATCGGGGCACACGGATCCAGGGGCGTCGCGGGCCGCGCTGCTCTCGAACAGCTGGGGCCGCTGACGCGGAATGTGAACGTGGATACGGTACCCAAGGAGGTCTGGACCAAGGTTCGTACTCTCCTCGCCGCGAAGGAGATCACGCATCGTCAGTTCGCAACAGCGATGAACTCCAGGTTCTGTGGCTCCACGATGTGGAAGCACTCCCCGAGTCGGGCCCGGCTGGCCCGGGTGGCGGAAGTGCTCGCGGACGCCGAGATCGAGATGCTTGCGACCAATGATGTCTTCTGGGACCGGATCGTCGAAGTGAGCAGTCTCGGGGAACAAGATGTCTACGACGGCACTGTTCCAGGTACGCACAGCTTCGTAGCCAACGGCGTGGCTCTGCACAACAGTCTGGAACAGGACGCGGATATGGTGATCCTGCTGCACCGCCCCGATGCCTTCGAACGTGACGATCCGCGCGGCGGTGAGGCGGACCTGATCCTCGGCAAGCACCGTAACGGTCCGACGGCGACGATCACCGTCGCCCACCAGCTGCACCTCTCCCGTTTCGTCGATATGGCTCGCGGCTGATTCGGGTCCCGTCGTCTGCGGCGATGAGGTAGTCGAAGGCTCGGTAGCCGCGGGTGTCGGCGTCGACGAAGCTGGTGTGTAGCACCGCGGTCCGGCCTGCGTGCAGGTCCTCGCCATCGAACACCTGGGCCGCAGCGACCGCGATCAACTGCGGACCGCCGAGATCGTTGTCCTCCGGATCCGACTGGCGAGCCCAACATATGCAGAAGTCAGGACTTACTGCGTGCGAAAAGAATCGCTTGCTGAGCTTCCGCGTCCGGGTCGAGCAGCATTTGAGCCTCGACGACGAATCCGGCATCGCGCAGCCAGGATGCCACCTGGTCAGGCTGACGGCGGTGGACATGGACATTCATCGGGTGACCGCCATAGCCGTCGGTCTTCACCCGTGACTCGTCGCCGACGTGAAACAGGAGTTGCAGCGATCCGCCGGGACGCAATGCTCGGTGGAAGTGCCCGAACACGGTCGGCACCTCGTCGTCGGGGATGTGGATCAACGACTGCCAGGCGAGCAGGCCGGCTACCGAAGCGACGGGGAGGTTCAGGTCCGTCATCGAGCCCACCTCGAACCGCAGGCCGGGGTGGTCGCGCCGGGCTACCTCGATCATCCCGGGGGAGAGGTCGACACCGAAGGCGTCGACGCCGAGCTCATGCAGGTGGGCGGTGACTTCGCCGGGGCCGCAGCCGACGTCCGCGACCGGCCCGCCGCCGGCGACCCGCACGCTGTCGGCGAACAACGCCAGAGCCGCGCGAAGGTACTGGTGTCCGGCGAGGGCGCCGCGCACTTGGTCGGCATAGCTGACCGCGACCGTGTCATAAGAGGTTCGGGTGTCGGCCAACCAGTCACTCGTGGTCATGACCGGCACGATATTCCATGTTGACGACCTCGTGGACGGCCGACGCAGAGAGAACGATCATTCGAGGCGCGGTGAGCGCGCCGCCCACCGCGCTCGGCGGCCGCCGACCAACTCGTCCAGTCCGCCCGCGACCGCACCGCCGCCACGGAACAGGCCCGGTGCGTGGAGGTCGCGGCCACCATCCTCGAACGTGCCCTCGACGCCGACGAGGTGATCGCGCTCTACGACCTGGCGCCCCTGCCCAAAGAGAGCCTGACCGCACAGAGCAGCGTCCTACCGCCAGAGGTGCTGGAGCAGGTCCGCGTCGGACTCCGCGCACGATTCAACCCCTTCAGGCGTCGTGCGCCAGCATCACGATTTCTGAGACCTGCAGGTCCCGGCTTGTTGCAACCGGTTGGTTGCGCTAAATTATAGCAACTAGATGGTTGCTATATCCGGAGGTCGCCATGCCCCTTCCCGATCGCATCGAACGTGATCTCGAACTGCACCACCCACCCGAAACGGTATGGAACGCCTTGACCACACCGGAGGGCCTCGGGAGCTGGTTCGGTTCCCGGGCCGATATCGAAGACCTGCGCCCAGGCGGCGTCGTGCGGGTGTGGTGGGGAGACGACGGGCCGCACACTCTGCTGGTCCAGATCGTCGAGCCGCCGCGAAGATTCGTCTTCACCTGGGCGATCGAGGGGCTGCCGGCGGATGATCCGCGCCGGACGCGCGTGGAATTCTCGCTGGAGCGGATTCCGGCCGGCACCCGGCTCACGGTTGTCGAAACAGGTTTCGCGCAGTTGCCCGACCACCTGGCCGGCGCGTACGAAGGCAATGTCGAGGGGTGGGCCACAGAGCTGGCCGAACTGGTCGAGTACCTCGATGTCGCGGCCTGACGCTCCCGATACCGAGGTCGTCGCCCAGGCGGTGTTCACCGCCCTCGCGGATCCGACGCGCCGCGCGCTGCTCGCCGAACTCGCCGCGCACGGCCCGGCGACCGCGACCGATCTGGCCGACCGGCTGCCCATCTCGCGGCAGGCGATCACCAAACATCTGGGCCTGCTGGCCGAGGCCGGACTGGTCCGAGCCGAACCCGGAGAACGGCGCCGGATCCGGTACCACCTGCAGACCCGGCCCATGGCCGTGGCCCAGTCGTTTCTCGCCGCCCTCGCGCACAACTGGGACGCCCGCCTGAGCGCGCTGCGGGACCACCTCGAGCAGACATAGGAGAACGGACCTGTGACCCCCACCTTCCGCGGCGGACACAATATCGCCATGAAACTTCCCAAGGCCCAGTTCGACCGGACCGTCGCCTTCTACCGTGACGTCCTGGGCATGGAAGTCACCGATGACAGCGGCGAGGGCCTCGCCGAGGGCGTGATCCAGAGCGCCGCTGTGCGGTTCGGACCGGTCACACTGTGGCTCGACCGGGTCGACAATTACGCGCGTGCCGATCTCTGGCTGGAACTGTTCACCGACGACGTCGATCGCGCGACCGAGCATCTGGCGGCCCACGGTATCCCCGTGCAGGACGAGCTGGAACCCTTCCCGTCCGGCCTCGACGCCCACTGGGTCAGCAACCCGGTGGGTGTCCCGCATATCGTCCGGCTGCCAGGCGACGGCTGAGATCGCCGGCCGGGTGCGGTCACTTCGCCGGGATCGCGTTCTGTAGCCCGCCCACCTCGGTGATCTGCCAGCCGGAGTTACGGTCGATGGTCAGCGAGTAGGTGACGGTGGTGGCCGCGCCGTCGGGGTTCTGCACGCTGGTGGAGTTGACGGTCAGGTAGGCGTTGACCTTGAAGATTCCCCCGGATTCGGAGGTTACGTCCGCCGAGAGCGGGGTGGCCGTCGAGGTCCATTGCAGGGGGAGCAGGATCTGTTCCAGTTGCGGCGCGGTGGCGTCGAACTTGGCCGCGAGCGGTGGCGCGGTACCGGCCTTCAGACGGGTGAGCCAGCCTTTGACGTCGCGATAGTCGATATCGGATGCGCCGAGCGCGTAGTCGGAGGCGATCTTCTCGGCGTGCTGCTGGTCGGCCGCGCGGGTTTCGGAGTCGGAGATGGTGGTGCGGGCCGAGGTGTAGAGGATCGCAAGGGTCACGGTCGCCACCAGCAGGGCTGTCAGCGTGAGGGCCGTCAGCGCGGTGGAGAGGCGTATCGATACCGTGCGCGGCCGGTCTGCCGCCGGGGTGGGCTGATCGGTACCGGCCTCGGGGTTCTTCTGTTCCGTTGCGGTGCTCATGTGTCCGTCCTTTCCGGAAACGGGAGCCGGGTGCTATTTCGCGCCGATGCGGAAGCGCAGGGTGCCGTCGGTGCCGACGCTGTCGAGTGCCTGGTCGAGCAGGGCGCCGATATCGAGGGTGGGAGCGCGCTGCACGGCCTCGGTGACGACGGGTTGCAGCATCGGGCCCAGCGGGGCCAGGCCGGGACCGATCTTGCGCAGCAGCGCCTCCACCTCCACGAGGAAGGGCAGCACGCCGTCGCCGGTGAAGTAGTCCGCGGGCGGGCGGGCCTCGACGAGCTTGGAGCCGTTCTCCACGATGGCGCTCAAGGTGACGCCGAACTCGCCGAACAGCGGCCCCGCCTGGGCCAGCGAGGGACCCATCCAGTCGATATCACCGCCGAGCGCTTGCAGATCGTCGAACAACTGCCGAAGCGACGCCGATCTGCTGAGCAGGGTGGCGGCCAGCAGGGAGGTGGAGCGCTGCAGGCTCTGCATGGCGACATCGGTGCCGTCGAGCGCGCGGTCGAAGGTGCCGACCAGCCCGGCCATCACCTCCGGATGGATCTGGTCGAGCAGTTCGACCAGCCGGGCGGACAGCGCGGTGATCGAGGCCGGCATCCGGACGCGGGTCGCCGGGATGTCCTGTCCGTCTTCGAGGTAGGGCCCGGTATCGCCGTCCGGGGCGAATCCGACATAGGGTTCGCCGAGTGCGGACAGTTGTTCGATGTGGATATCGCCGGCGGCCGGGATCCGGTAGCGGTCGTCGATCGCGAGCCGCACGAACACACCGGCGGCTTCCTTGCGTACGGATTCGGTGCGCCCGACCTGGATTCCGTGCAGGAGCACCGGTGCTCCGGGACCGAGACCACCGGAGCTGTCCAGGTGCAGGCCGACGGTGATGTGGTCGCGGCGCGGGTCCAGATCGAGGACACCGATCCCCATATAGGCGACGCCGAAAACCAGCACCGCGGCGATGGCGGACAGCGAAGTGATCGAGCGGATGTTCATCGGACCGCGCCGATCATGCGCAAGGTGTCGATGATGCGGGCGGTCTGCTCGTCCGGTGACAGTGGCGACGGGGCGACCGTCACTTGGGAGAGATTCACTTTCGGGCCGTGTTCGGCGAACGGAATGACCCGGGTGTGCAACAGATCCACCAGTTTCTTCAGGTTGGAGGGGGAGGTGGTGTCCAGCGGCGCCGCCCCGAACAGGACCGGCACCACTGCGCGCACGGTCGACTCCAGCGAGGCCAGCAGCGGGCCCAGCCACTGGGTGGCGGGGCCGACGGGGCCGAGTGAGGTGAGTACGAAGATGACCCCGATCTGGGCGTTCATCGCGTCGGTGGTCTGTTGCACGCCGTAGGGCGTGAGTAGTTCCTCGAGCACCGGGCCGTTGTCGATCACACCCTGCTGGACAACGGATTCGAGCCCGTCGAGCACATGGTCGACGGAACCGGTGTGCGCGGCGAGGTCGGTGAGGTCGGCGCCGACGGTATCGGCGAGTCGGGCGGTATCGCGCGGGTCCTCCGGGAGGACGCCGTTCATGGTGCGCACCAGGTCCTGGATATCGTTGACCGCACCGCTGCCCACGAATACCGACAGCGACGCGAGGATATCTTCGATCAGGGGCGGCTGGGTGGTGTCGGCCAGCGGCATCGTCGCGCCGGGCCCGAGCCGGTCCGGGCCCGGATTCTGCGGTTCGGTGAGCGCGATGTGCACATCACCCAGCGGTGTCTCCTGGCGCAGTTCGGCTTTCGTGCCGATCGGCAGGCGCACCGAGTTCTGCACGGAGATATCGGCGATCACGAATCCAGGGCGTCCACCGGCGACTCCCGCGTCGACCACGGTGACTCCGTCGAGCCGGCCCACCCGGACGCCGTCGGCGATCACCTTGGCGCCCTGGGGCAGGTTCAGCACATTGGCGAATTCGATGCGCAGCGGGTAGGTCGGGCCCTCGACTCCGGCGCCGGGAACGGGGATCTCCGCGGGCCGGAAGGAACAGCCGGCCAACAGCAGCGACAGGAGGCCGGCCAACAGGACCCGGGCGGACAGCGACCTCATCGTGCGCTCACCGCCGCCAGCAGCAGGGAGGGTAGCGGCATCCGGACCGCGCCCGACGCCGACACCGGGCACGGTTGCCCGGTGATCGCCTGCAGCCCGGCGCAGATCCGGGCGGTATCGGGTGCGGGCAGCGCGACCGCCGGTGGCGCGTAACCGATCACGGTCTGCCCGGTGGCCGGGTCGGCCGACCGGGCGAAGCCGGCGGCGAGCGCCGGGGTCATCTCGATGAGCCCGGCGAGTGAGCCGACACCGGCGGCGAGCAGTCCGGGCAGGTCCGGAATCGAATCCAGGGCGCGCACCGCGGGGGTGCCGAATGTTCGTATCACGTCGTTGAGCTGCGGAAGGACGGAGGCGAGGTCGTCGACGAGCTGGATGATCGGCGGGAAGGCGATGGTCACGATGTCGTTGAAGGTCTGCGGTAGTTCGGTGACCACCGCTTCCACAGTGGACCAGCCGTTACGGGCGCGGTGGACGAGTGCGGTCAGGGCGTCGATCAGTTTGCCGATGTGATCGACGGCGGCGTGGGGCGAATCGAGCGCGCGGGCCAAGTCGTTGATGAGAGTGTTGAGTTGCTCGCCGGTTCCGGCCGTGGCGTCGTTCAGCGCGCCGAGGCCGGCGCCGACCGCGCCCCGCTGTGCGGGATCGTCCGCGCTGTTGAGCTGGTCGGCAAGTCCCGCGAGCGCGTCGAAGGTCCGCGAGAGGCTCTGCGGGGTGAGGGTCCTGGTGATGCATTCGGCGGAGTCGCGGCCGGGGCCGGCCGGTTCGTCGCCGACCAGTGCGAGTTTGCGGTCGGCGAGGACGGTGTCGTTCACGGTCACCGCGCCCACATCGGGTGGGAGTTTGCGGTCCGCGCGGACCGCGAATCGCACCCGCGCCGCACCGGCGTGGGGTTCGATGCCGGTCACCTCGCCGACCCGCACGCCCAGCACCGTGACGGCGCTGCCTTCGTAGAGCCCGATGCTGTCGGGCATATCGGCACAGTAGGCGCGGGTCTCGGGGGACGGTTGGACCAGGGTGAATCCCACCACGGCCAGCAGTACGAGGGTGAGCAGAACCGCGGCCGACATGAGACCACGAGAACCGAGTACGCGGGTGAGCATCAGCATCCGGCTCCTCGTACGGGTACGCATACACCGGACCGGTCCACCGTGATCCCGCCCTCGGGCGGGACCAGCGGGAGCAGCCGCTGGCCCAGTGCGTGCAGGGAGTCGAGCAGGGTGCCCATACGGCCGCCGAGTTCTCCGAGTTTCGGGATCAGGTCGGCGAGTGGTCGGGACTGTTCGGCCCAGGTCTCGTCCCATTTCCGTCCCAGCGGGGACAGACCGTGCAGCACCGCGGTGACATCGTTGAGTGCCTGGGCGATCTGGGTCTTGTAGTTGCGCACGATCGATTCGAGCGTCCCCAGGTTGTTCAGCAACTGCACCAGCACATCGGAACTCCCGTTCAGGGCGCCCAGGTATTCGTCGGCGACGGCGAGGGCACGCGAGATATCGGAGTTCTGGCGGTCCATGATCCCCACCAGATCGCCGGTCGCCCGGATCGCGGACCGGAAGGCCTCGGGGCTGTCGCCGGCCGAGCTCGCCAGCGTCGCCAGATTCTGGCGCAGCAGCCCGCCGTCGATTTCCCGGACCGGCGCGATGGCGGCCTCGAACACTTCGGTCAGGTTGTAGGGCAGTTCGACGCGTTCGCGCGGGATCACCTGGGTGCCGAGTGGGTCCGTACCGGCGGGTTCGAGTGCGAGATAGTAACCGCCGACCACCGTGAGCATCCGGACGCTGAGCGAGGTGCCGTCCCCGACGAAAACGTCGTCGTCCACGGTGAACGTCATGCGCACCCGGTCCGCCAGCAGATCCAGCGATGCCACCTCGCCGACCGGGATTCCGGCGAGGCGTACGTCGTCGCCCTGCCGGATCGACCCGGCCTGGGCGATATCGGCGCTGTAGGTGTGGGCGGAGTCGGTGCCCCGCACGTAGACGACCCCGATACCGGCCGCCAGCAGTACCGTCAGGCAGAGTCCGGTGATACCCCAGCGCAGGTCACCGGTTCGATCATCGGGTGCGCGGGTGGCGGGTTCGCGTCGCGGCCGTCGTTTCAGGAATTGCACAGCACCACCCCCTGGCCGGCGATGAGTACCTGGAGCGGTGCCGGTGCTTCGGCCGCGCCGCGTGAGCAGGCCTCGGCCCCGGTGGCCGGTACCGCGGCCGCGATGGATTGGATCAGCCCGGGCAGCCGGTCGAAGACTTCGGTTGCCGTGGCGGGGTCGGGGAAGGCCGCGCGCAGGGCGGCGTCGAGGTCGCGGCCGGGTTCACCGGAGATACCGAGGATCTCCAGGATATTGCGGATGGGCTGGATCACCGGCGGGATGGCCAGCGAGAACTCGACCAGCCCGGGCAGTTTGTCGCCGATGGCGGTGAACAGGTTGGTGAGGTTGGTCAGCATCTGCACGGCGTTTCCCGATTTGCCGCCGAGCGTGGTCGCCATCCGCGACAGATTGCCGACCAGCGTCGACAGCACCGCTTGACGGTCGGTGGCGTAGCGGCTCAGCCGGTCGATGGCGTCGAGTGCGGGCCCGATACCGGCGCCGTTGCCCTCGAGGACGGCCAGCATGCTCTCGGTGAACTGGTTGAGCTCACCCGGTGAGAGCTGGGCGAGTACGGGTTGCAGCCCGTTGAACAGCGCGGTGACATCGAATGCGGGTGTGGTCTGTGAGGTCTCGAAGACCGAGGACGGGTCGCGCTGCGCCTCGGGACGTTCGGGTTGCGCGATATCCAGATACCGGAACCCGGTGAGGTTCTGATACCGGATGGCGACCGTGCTGTTGGTGAACACCGGATGCCCGGTCTGCACGGTGAAACGGGCCCGCGCCAGCACGCCGTCCAATCCGAGTTCGGCCACCTTGCCGACCTGCACGCCGTAGATCCGCACATCGTCGCCGACGCGTAACCCGTTGGCATCGGTGAACAGCGCGGTGTAGGTCTCGGTGTCACCGTCGACCGGTCGCTGGACCAGCTGGAACACCCCGGCCAAGGCGAGTGCCATCACCACCGTCGCCACGGCCACACGCGCGAACAACGCACGGGTCGTCATCACCGGCCCTCCTTCGGTGCGGGAAGTATCGACGACAGCGGTCCGGCCAGGCCGGGGACGAGATCGAATTGCACCTCGGCGTCGAGGACCGGCCCGGACGGGGTGTCGCGGAACGCGCGCGCGAGCCGGTCCAGCAGTTCGGTCAGTTGTGTTCCGGAGCGGGCCGGATCGCCCACGGCGCGGGGGATCTGATCCAGGATCGTGGTGGCGACCGGGAGCAGCCCGGCGAAATGCGGGCGCGCGGTGGTGAAGGTCTGGGTGACCACGGGCAGCAGCTGGTTCTGGATACCGCCGAACATCTCTTTGAACCGGGCCAGGTTGTCCGGGTCGCGGAAGTACTGGTTGGTGTAGGCGGCCTCCAGTACGTCCAGCCCACCGGTGATCATGGGCGGCAACCCCGCCAGCGCCGAACCGTACTGGTCGAGCAGGAAGGACGGGGCGAGTTGCCGGGTCTCGACGTAGGCCCGGGTCGTCGCGCCGATCGCCTGCAGCAGCGGCGTGAAGGCGCCGACATCGCGGGACAGGGTGCTGAGCAGTTCCGCCAGGTCGGGGGTGAGCACCGAATCGGTCAGCAGGCCGGTGGATTTCAGCAGCGCCGCGAGGGTGGCGTCGCGGACCCGGACGGCTTCCGGGCCGGTCAGGTCCACCGTCGCTCCGTCGATCAGGGAGTTGCCGCCCGATTGTGAACGCAGTTGCAGCGCGGTGATGCCGAAGAGGTTGTCGGGGGCGTAGTCGACAGCGAGGGCGTCGCTGAGGCCGAACAGCTGCGACCGGTTCAGCGTCAGCTCGATGGTTTTGCGTCCCGGGCCGGTGGTGCTGATCGAGTGCACCGATCCGACCTTCACACCGTCGAGCCTGACCTCGGTACCGGATTCCACCCCGGCGCCGACGCTGCTGGTCACCAGCCCGATGCGGATCTCATCGGCCGCGCGTTCTTCCGGGGCCATCCGCCAGGCCAGCAGGAGCACCGCGGTGAGCGCGACCGCGCACAGCCCGAGGACACGGGCCCGGCGGGGTCCGACTTCGGTGCCGGGAAGGGCATAGGCAGGCATCACATCACCCGGTGAACGAGATCGGAGACTGGAAGCCCCACAGCGCGATGGTGGCGAACATGTCCAGGGCGATGATCGAGACCAGGCTGGCCCGGATGGCGCGGCCGGAACCGACGCCGACCCCCTCGGGCCCGCCGGTGGCGAAATATCCCTGGAAGCTGTGGATCAGCACGACGGCCACCGCGAAGATCATCACTTTGATCGTGGCGGCGACAACGTCCCAGCTCAGGACGAATTGGTCGAAGTAGTGGTCGTAGGTACCCGACGGGGTGCCGTGGATCTGGGTGACGATGATCTCGCAGGACAGATAGCTCAGGATCAGCGCGACCACGAAGGCCGGTGCCACCGCGACGATTCCGGCGATCACCCGGGTGGTCACCACGAAGGGCACCGATCGGATGCCGAGGGATTCCAGCGCGTCGATCTCCTCGGAGATCCGCATCGACCCGATCTCGGCGGTCATCCGGCATCCGGCCTGCGCGGCGAACCCGACCCCGGCCGCGATCGGCGCCAGTTCCCGGGTGATGCCGAATGCCGAGATGAGGCCGCTGAGCTGGCCCAGCGACAGCAGATCGAGCGCGCTGTAGGCCTCGATCCCGATGGACGCGCCCATGGACGCGCCGAGTAGCAGCATCAGGGGCACCACACCGCCGCCGATGATCACCGAGCCGCGGCCCCAGGTCATATCGGTGATCACCGCGACGGTCTGGCGGCGGTAGTGCAGCAGGGTGTAGGGGATCGAGGACAGCACCTGCCAGCCGAAGCCGATCGCGAAGCCGATCGCGTCGATCGGGCCCAGGGGCCGCACCCGGCGCGCGACCCGGCTCAGCCGTTTCAGCCCCGGCGGGACATAGGGCGCGGCGGCCATCACGCCATCCTGACCGGGATGAACATGGTGACGATCTGGGTGATCACCGTATTGAGCACCGCCACCGCCGCCACCGACATCACCACGGCGGCGTTGACACCGTCGGCGACGCCGCGCGGCCCGCCCTTGGCCTCCAGTCCGCGCTGGCAGGCGACGATCACCACCAGGAACCCGAAGATCATCGCCTTCACCAGCGACACCCAGATATCGACAGTGGTCGTGAAGGATCCGAAGGACTCCCAGTAGCTGCCCGGCGTCACATCGAGCGCCACCACCGCGACCAGGAACCCGGCCGCGATACCCACGACGATGATCAGGATATTGAGCAGCGGCGCCACCACCATCATGGCGGCGATCCGGGGTACGACCAGCCGCTGGATCGGATCCACGCCCATGACGCGCATGGCATCGACTTCTTCGCGGATGGTCCGGGCCCCCAGGTCCGCGGCGATGGCCGCCGCGCCCGCGCCGCCCAGCAGCATGGCCGCGGCCATCGGCGCGCCCTGCTTGATCACGCCCATTCCACCGGCCGCGCCGATCATGGTGTCGGCACCGAGCTGGGAGACGATATTGCCGACCTGAGCCGAGAGAATGACCCCGAACGGGATGGCCATCAGGACCGCCGGTACGGCGGTGACCGTGATCAGGAACCACGCCTGCGCCAAACTCTCCCGCACCTGGAAACGCAGCCCCACCGCGTCCCGCGTGCCGATCCGGACCGCGTAGACACCGATGCGGAGGGCGCGGCCGAAGGTGGCCAGGCCGGCGAGGACCGTGCCGGAGAAATTTCGGCGCAGCGTGGCGCCCGGTCCGATTTTCTCGGCGCCGTCGCCGGTTGCCGCCTCGGCTGCGACCTCTGCCTCCGCGAGATTCGGTCCGACCTGTGCGCGGCTGATCTCCGCTGCGCCTCCGCCTGCTGCCGGAGGGCTGTCCGCACCCTGCATACTCGCCTTCACCTGGTTCAGTGCCGGCCCAACCTCGTGCACAGCAATCCGAACAGCAGGTTGGACATCTGTCCGGACGGTACTACACCCAGATGTCCGGCGCTGGAATTTCGGGATAAGGAATATCCGGCGCGCGGTGTTCGGCGGTCGTCTCGGCGGATATGCCCGGAAAGCCGGATCCGAACATTCGGGCCGATGCCGGCCGGTAACGCGGACGTAGGGTGGAAGAGCGGGGGTTCGCTCGTCGAGGAGGGTCGGCCATGCCCGAGAGTCCACGATCGATCGCCGAACACGATCCCGCGCTGCCCGCCGGATCGGATCAGGACCGGTTCGCCGGGTACGGGGTCATGGGGCTGCCGTTCGCCAGCGGCCACTACCTGGCGTTCCGGCATTTCGCCGCCAGTTCGGTGGGGCCGGGGTACGAGTCGGTCTGGCACCGGAACCCGGCCCGGGAGTGGGTGATCTACAGCAGTGTTTCCCCGGAACTGAGCTGCGCCCGGTACTACGGGTCGGCGCTGACGGACGCGCGGTCCGCGGATATCGCGGTGACCTGGCGCGGCCCGTATTCACTGACGGTCGGGATACCGGACGTTCTCGACTGGAGTATCGAACTCGGACGGTCGGCGGCGACAGCGGCCATGACGGGGCTCGGCGGCGTACTGCCCGCGGCGCTCTGGCGCAGCCCGGCGGTGCTGTCGGTGATGTCGCGGGTCGCGGGACCGGGACTGGGTGTCGGGCGGGTGCGGCTGAGCGGTGCGGCGCCGAACGGGCAGCGGTTCCTCCTCAACCCGAAGATGCTGTGGACGGTCGACAACAGTGTGGCGCGGTGGGACGGGACAGATATCGGTCCACCCGGGCCGTTGGCCGAGCAGGCGAGCATGGGCGAGTTCTGGCTGCCGCAGCGGGGGATGTTCGCGGTGGGGCAGGCGTATTTCGGGCCGGGGGTCAGCCGGTGAGTTCGGCGCGGATCAGCGAATCGACCACATCGTTCAGTTCGCCGACGGTCGCCGCGGCGGCGGGGTCGTGGGCGAGATTGCGCATCTCCCAGGGATCCTCGTGCCGGTCATACAGCTCGTATTCGAAATCCGTTCGCGGCCCGTCGAGCCTTTCCGGGGTGGAGTAGCGGGCGAAGCTGTACCGCGGCGTGATCGCACCACGCAGGCAGTAGTTGACGCCCGGGACCATACCGCCGCTGGTTCGCGCATCCGAGGTGACGAGCAGGGATTCGCGGGTACCGGAGGACGGGTCGGCCAGCAGTGGGCTCAGATCGTGGCCGGGGAGGGCGGGCGCGGCGGCGCCGGTCAGGGCGGCGACGGTGGGGACCAGATCGATATGGGAGGTCAGCGCTTCGGTGACGCTGCCGTGGGCCGCGGTGGCACGGGGGTCGGAGATCACCAGCGGGACCCGCAGGTTCTCCCGGTAGATCATCGCCCCCTTCTGGCGCAGTCCGTGGGCGCCGCCGAGTTCGCCGTGGTCGGCGACCTGCACCACCACGGTGTTACCGGCGCCGCCGCTTCCCGCCAGGGCATCGAGCACCCGGCCGATATGGATATCGGTGCTGCGCATGAGCTCCAGATACCAGTTGCCCCACCGGCGCCACTGCCGCTCGCCCTCCGGTGACTCGACCTCGTTGGGCATCACCCCGCCGACGACCTGGTTGAGCGCGCGCCAGGCGGTTTGCACACCGGGTTTGGTGGAGAGGTCGGACTGGAAATTACGCGGGACGGCGGCGCCGTGATCGGGGACGTCCTCGAGCCGGTAGAAGCGCGGGCAGAACATCATGTCGTGCGGGTTGATCATGCTGACCACGCACAGCCACGGATCGGCATCGGCGCCGTGCCGCCGTAGCCAGTCGCCCGCCTGTTCGACGACACCGGGATCCTCGCGCAATCCCTCGTCGGGCCCGCCGCCGGTGAGTACATCGCGGGATTCGTCGAATCCGTAGGCGGTGAGAGCGGCCGGGTCGGACCCGGCGGTATCCGAGAGATGCCATTTGCCGATATAGGCGGTGCGATATCCGGCGGCGCGGACCACGCTGCCGAGGGTGGGGATGGTTGTGGACAGATCGGGCGACGCGGTCGCGCCGACAACGGTGTCGAGAAGTTCACCGCTGCCGCGGACGTTGTCGGTGATACCGGATACCGGGGCGTGCGAGCCGGTGAAGAACGCCGACCGCGCCGGTGAACAGGGCGCGGTCGGGGTGTGGTGCATCGCGAAGCGGACCCCGGAGGCGGCGAGCCGGTCGCGGGCAGGTAGCCGGAAACCTTCCGGCAGTGCGATATCGGCGCGTTCCTGGTCGGTCATGATCACCAGGATGTTCGGGCGCCGGCCCGGGACGGCCACGGCGGGCGCGACCGATACCGCCGCGGGGACGGCGGCCAGCATGCCGAGGGCCGTGCGCCTGTTGAAAACCGGGCGGACCGGCGTATTCGGCATAGGTCAGAACCTCCGGAAACGCGGCGGGAGCGGACCCCGAGGGGTCCGCTCCCGCGGTTGTGCACAGGTGCGATCAGCCTACCGGCGTCGGTTCGGAGGTCGCGGTGGGTTTCGGATCGCCTTCCTTGCGGTTGCGGCGGACGCTGGAGATGACCGCGGCGCCGATGAACGCGATACCGATGAGACCGGTGATGAGCTCGTGGACGTGGATATCGCCGACCGTGATCAGCAGGATGAAGGCCAGTGCGCCGATCGCCCAGTGGGCGCCGTGCTCGAGGTACACGTATTCGTTCAGCGTGCCCTTGCGCACCAGGTAGACGGTGATCGACCGGACGAACATGGCGCCGATCAGGCCCAGGCCCAGCGCGATGATGATCGGGTCGGCGGTGATGGCGAACGCGCCGATCACACCGTCGAAGGAGAACGAGGCGTCCAGGACCTCCAGGTAGAGGAACAGGAAGAACCCGGCCTTACCGGTGGCCTTCGCCAGCCCCGACGGACCGGTGGCCGCCTCGGCGTGCTCCTCGGCGTGGAACATCGAACCGAGTCCGTCCACCGCGATGTAGATGACCATGCCGAGCAGGCCCGCCAGCAGCACCGTCGAGCGGTCCTCCTCGTGGGCGAGGAACTCGGCGGCCAGGATCAGGCCGAGACCCGCGATGACGACGGAGGCCATATCCAGCTTGCCGGCCTTGGCGAGCGGGCGTTCGATCCAGCCCAGCCAGGTCAGTTCGCGATCGGACAGGATGAAGTTGAGGAACAGCATCGCCAGGAACATGCCGCCGAACGCCGCGATCTGCGGATGCGCGTCGGTGAGCAGCGTCTCGTAGCTGGGGCTGCCGTCGGGGAAGGTCGCGGCATCGTTGGCGGGTGGGTTCAGCGCCAGATCGAATGCCTCCACCGGGTTCAGTCCCGCGGTGATCCACACGATGGCCAGCGGGAACACCAGCCGCATGCCGAAAACGGCGATCAGGATGCCGATGGTGAGGAAGATCTTCTGCCAGAACTCACTCATCTTCTCCAAGATGGTGGCGTTGATGACAGCGTTGTCGAACGAGAGCGAGACCTCGAGGATGCCGAGGATGACGCACAGCGCGAGGGCTGTCGGGCCGCCGTAGAGGAACGCGACCACCAGCGACAGCACTGTCACGACCAGAGATAAACCGAATATGCGCAGGACCACGCTGGGACCTTTCGTGAGCGGTGGCCGGACTGCGGTCGGTATCCCGGCCTCGAACGAGAAACCTGGTCGGCGGTATCGGCGACCGGTCACCAGCGTTACCGTCTACCGCCCATTTGTCCAATTTGTCCCCTCGCGCCCGCTGGGGAGTCGTGAAGTGAGGGGGCCCTATACCGGACCCCCTCACGCTACCCGGAGGTGCGGATCGTCAGACGTTGACTCCGTAGTCACGGGCGATACCGGCCAGACCGGAGGCGTACCCCTGGCCGATAGCGCGGAATTTCCACTCCGCGCCGTTGCGGTACAGCTCGCCGAACACCATGGCGGTTTCGGTGGAGGCGTCCTCGGACAGGTCGTAGCGGGCCAGCTCCTCGCCGTTGGCCCGGTTCACCACGCGGATGTACGCGTTGCGAACCTGCCCGAACGACTGCGAACGGCTCTCGGCCTCGTAGATCGACACCGGGAAGAAGACGCTCTCGATGGTCGGCGGGGTGTTGGCCAGGTCGACGTTGATGACCTCGTCGTCGCCCTCGCCCTCACCGGTGGTGTTGTCGCCGACGTGCTCGATCGAGCCCTCGGGGGACTTCAGGTTGTTGAAGAACACGAAGTGCTGGTCGGAGACGACTTTCTTATCGGCTCCGGTGGCGATCGCGCTGGCGTCCAGGTCGAAGTCGGTGCCCGTGGTGGTGCGCACATCCCAGCCGAGACCGACGGCGACCGAGGTGAGCCCCGGAGCCGCTTTGCTCAGCGAGACGTTGCCGCCCTTGGACAAACTGACACCCATGCGGGATTCCCTTTCGTAGTTGTCTGCGATTCCCAGCATGTCCGAAATCGCCGGGTACGGAATACGACAGTAGTGGTTTTCGGCGAACTTGCGCAGAAAGTCGATCAACCTCTAAGTTTGCGCGCGCGATCGCTATGTCTGCGCGTGCGATACGAGTTCGCCGCCGTGACGGGCGCGGCCGGGACGCGATCTCATACCATCGGGTCTGTGGCAGGCCGCAGGCGAGGATGGTTCCGGTCGGGCGAAGATCCGTGGTTCGAACAGGCGCGGTCGGCGCTGACCGCGGCGTTCCTGGATATGGACCGGCGGCAGTCGGCCGCCGATACGGCGGTCGTGGCGTCGGAGGAGATCTTCCCGGAGCGGGAACTGGGCCGGCGGTGGGCGCCGGTGCGCGACACCTGTTACACCGCCGGCGAGGCGTACCTCACGCTCACGGCCGATATGGACCGGGACGAGCAGGCCGGTACCCGTGCGCCGGGCCGGGAGCAGCGGGCGGACGCGGTGGTCCGGCAGCTCGGTACGGCCGCGCGTGCGGTGGACCGGTTCTATCACGGCGCCGAGCGGCAGCTCGAGGAGGCGGCCGGGCTGCGCCGCGCGGTCCCCGAACTCGTGGCGCGGGTCACCGCGGCGGCCGCGTGGGTGCGCGGGCTGGCGGCCGAATCGGAATACGCCGGGTACCCGTCGGTGCGCTCGGCCGCGACCGCGGTGGATGAGGCGCTCGTCACACTGGAGGCCGTGCCCGCGGCCGAGCGGGGGCGGGTCCGGGCGGCGGCCAACCAGCTGGACGCGGCGGCCACCCTGCTGTCGGAAGCGTTGGCCCAGGCCCCATCTCGGGAAGGGGCGGCGCGCAACGCCGTCGCGTCGGTCACCACCCGGATCGCCGCGGTGCGTACCCGCGCCCAGGGGATCGGGCCCGCGCATTCAGCCCTGTTACGTGAGTTCAATGCTGCGAGTTCGGCGGATCTGGCCGACAATGAGCGCACCAGTGAGCGTCATATCGCCGCCGCGGACGCCGCCCTCGCCGAGGCGTCGGCCGCCGCGGCCGAGCACAACCCGGAGTCGGCCCTTGACCTGACCACGACTGCGCGCGGCCATCTCGCCGACGCCGAGCGACTCGTCGACGCCGTCACGAAACGGCTGTCCGAGTTGCGAGCGGTCCGCGACAATCCGCGTGAACGAGCCGAGGCCGTACGATTCCGTCTCCGGGACGCGCAGATGCTGGCCGTCTCGCGGGGACTGGTCTCCGAATGGGGCTCGGTACTGGACGCTCAGGTGGAGCGCCTCGACAGGGTCACCGGATCCCTCACCGGGCGCCATCCCGATTATCGGGCGTATGTAAACGAGCTGGACACCATCACCGAATTCATTGCGGGTGTGGTGGAGCGAATGCGGAAACAACAACCGGGACAACGACGAGGATGAGACGGGGGCTCGATGACAGCAGGCATGGCCGTCCGGCAGGAGATCTCCCTGTACAAGGCGATACCGCGCCGGCATTTCCGGCAGTTGCAGGGGCCGGATGCCAGAGCATTGTTCCACCGGCAGCCAGAGCCGTTCGATCAGGACACCGACCGTGACACGCTGGCCGTGGCGCTGGGCGCCACCCTCTATGTACCGGCGACCAGAACCGATCTGACGGCCACGATCGTGCGCCGCGCCGATCGGGGGGTGTGCTCGATGGTCATCGACCTCGAGGACGCCGTCGCCGACCACGAGGTGGAGTCGGCCAAACAGCAGACGGTGCGCACACTGAACGAGCTGGCGGCCCGGCGGGATCCGAGTCCGCTGCTGTTCGTCCGGGTCCGCGACGCCGACACCGTGCCCGAACTGCTCGATCAGCTGGGTGCGGGCGCCGAGGTGCTCACCGGATTCGTCTTTCCCAAATTCGACAGCACCTCGGCGCCCAAGTACCTGTCCGCGCTCACCGCGGCGGCCGCCCGGACCGAACGCCCGCTCTACGGAATGCCGGTACTGGAATCGGCGGCGCTGGTACACCGCCAGACCCGCGATACCGAACTGACCCAGATCGCCACGCTGCTGGCCGAGCACCGGGAACGGATCCTGGCGGTCCGCGTGGGCGCCACCGATATGTGCGCCACCTTCGGTATCCGCCGGGATCGCGATCTCACCATCTACGACGTGCGGGTCGTGGCCGATGTGATCGCCGATATCGTCAACTATCTGGGCCGCGCCGACGGCACCGGATTCGTGATCACGGGGCCGGTCTGGGAGTACTTCGCCGATCACGAACGCCTGTTCCGGCCGCTGCTGCGGACCGCGCCGTTCGAGGAATCCGACGCGGTACCGTTCCGCAGCTATCTGGTGAGCCGGGATCTCGACGGCCTGCTGCGGGAGATCACGCTGGACCGGGCCAACGGTATCCAGGGCAAGACCGTGATCCACCCCTCGCATGTGGCGGCGGTGCACGCGCTGTCGGTGGTGACGCACGAGGAATACTGCGACGCCCTCGACATTCTGCAGGTCGAGGTCGGTGGTGTGGCCGCGTCCGGCTACCGGAACAAGATGAACGAAATGCGGCCGCATCGCAGCTGGGCCCGCCACACCCTGGCCCGGGCGCGGGTCTTCGGGGTGGCGAAGAAAGGAGTGTCCTTCGTGGATCTGCTATCGGCACTGGTGACGGGATGAGCGCACCGGTGGACGAGACCGGCCGGGCCACCGGCGTTCTCGGTATCGAGTTACGGCACGGGCGGTCGTATCGCCACGGCGAGTCCGCCGACGCCCTGCCGCACCGCCCCGATATCGCCGGACTCCTGCGGCCCGGGCTGCGTAAGAATCCGCGGCGGGCACATCTGCTGGTGTCCACGGTGCTGGGCAAACATCTGCCGACAGATCCCCTGGTGGTCCGCGATTCGGGCCACCGGCTGGGCGATCTGGTCCGCGTGGTGCTCGGCGAACAGAACGCGGTGGTGCTCGGGTTCGCCGAAACGGCCACCGGTCTCGGGCACTGTGTGGCCGCCCGGATCGAAGCGTCCTGCTATCTGCACTCCACCCGCCGCGTGGTGCCGGGTGCGCGCACGCTGACCGGTTTCGAGGAGGGGCATTCGCATGCCACCTCCCATCTGCTGCAGCCGGTGCCCGCCGATGTGTTCACGGCCGGACTGCCGCTGGTGCTGGTGGACGACGAGATCTCCACGGGCAATACCGCGCTGGACGCGATCACCGCCCTGCACGAATTCGCGCCGCGCACCCACTATGTGCTGGCCACGCTGGTGGATATGCGCACCGACGCCGATCGCGACCGGTTCGCCGCCGTGGCCGCCGGACTCGGCGCGCGCATCGACACGGTATGTCTGGCGTCGGGCAGCGCGGTACTGCCCGACGGCCTGGCCGCCACCGTGGCCGAACTCCCCGAATGCGAACTCAACCCGGCCGCGGACGCGCGCGGCGCGGTGGCGCGGCTGGAACTGCCGTGGCCGCGCGACGTACCCGACGGCGGCCGGCACGGGTTCCTGCGTACCGACAACGCGGCATTCGAGCAGGCCGCCGCCGCGGCCGGGAAACTGCTGCGCGACCGGCTGGCCACCGAGTACGGCGGTCGTCCGGTGATCGTGCTCGGGCACGAGGAGCTGATGTACCTGCCGCTGCGCCTGGCGGTCGGGCTGGCCGAGGCCGGGCTGCCGGTGCGGTACCAGACCACCACGCGGTCACCGGCGTATGTGCTGGACGAACCGGGCTACCCGCTGCGCCGCGGGTTCCGCTTCCGGGCGCCCGAATCGGGCCAGGAGCAGCCGCGCTACCTCTACAACGCCCGGTGGCCCGAACCCGCGCCGGACCCGGTGCTGGTCTTCGTGGTCGACGAACCGGGGGATTCCGGGGAACTCGGCGCTCCCGGCGGACTACTGGACGTACTCACCGCCGCCGGGTCGGATGTGCTGGTGGCGGTCCTGCCCGGGGCCGATCCGCGGCGGCTGGCCGCAGCGCGCACCACGGTTTCCGGTGCCGAACCGCTCTACGGCCCCGAATTCGGTTCCTACGCGCGCGAGGACGTCGCGTGGTTGCTGAAGGATCTCTCCGAGCTGGACCTGGAAGCCGATATCACCGAGCGGGAGCGGCGGATCCAGGCCGGGGCCGCCCACTACGCGGAGTCGCTGCCCATCGAATATCAGCCCGACGCCGCCTACCGCGAACTGTTCGACCGGGTGCTGGACGAGAGTGCGCGGCGCCTGGCGCTCGCGGTGGGCACGGTCGCCGAACTCGTGGTGGCCGAACGCGGTACCGAGATCGCGCTGGCCTCGCTGGCCCGGGCGGGCACCCCGATCGGGGTGCTCATCCGCCGCTGGCTCGCCGCCGGCCACGGCGACCGCCCCGCCCTGGACCTCCCGCACTACGCGGTGTCGATCGTGCGGGATCGCGGAATCGACGCGGTGGCCCTGGACTACCTGGCCCGCCACCACGACCCCGCCTCGGTGGTCTTCGTGGACGGCTGGACCGGAAAAGGCGCGATCGCCCGGGAACTCACCGCCGCGCTGGACGCCTATCACGCCGCCGGCGGCGCTCGCTTCGACGACGATCTCGCCGTTCTGGCCGACCCCGGCCGGTGCGTGCGCACCTACGGCACCCGCGACGATTTCCTGATCGCCTCGGCCTGCCTCAATTCCACGGTTTCCGGCCTGGTTTCGCGCACGGTGCTCAACCGGGATCTGATCGGCCCGGGGGAGTTCCACGGTGCGAAGTTCTATGCCGAACTGGCCGGCGCGGATGTGTCCGGACGGTTGATCGATACGGTGACCGCGGCCTTCGACAGCGTCCGGCCGGAGGTATCCGGCCGGGTCGCGGCGCTGCGCGCGGGGGACCGCGAACCCACCTGGGCGGGTTGGGCCTCGGTGGAGCGGGTCCGGGCGGAGTACGGCATCGGGAGCGTGAATTTCGTGAAACCGGGGGTCGGGGAGACGACCCGCGTACTGCTGCGGCGGGTGCCGTGGCGGGTCCTGGTCCGCGACGCCGACGCCGGTGAACACGCGCATATCCGGTTGCTGGCGCAGGCGCGCGGGGTGCCGGTGGAGGTCGTCGGAGACCTCGCCTATTCGTGTATGGGCCTGATCAAGGATGTGCGGCAGTGAGTTTCCCCAAACCGGCGCTGGTGGCCACCGACCTCGATCGCACCATGATCTATTCGCGCAACGCCATCGGGCCCGGCGATCCGGAAACGGTGTGTGTGGAACATTTCGACGGCGCCCCGCTGTCGTATATGACCACGGCGGCCGCGGCCCGGCTGGGCGAGCTGGCGGCCGTGGCCGCGGTGCTGCCCACCACCACCCGCACCATCGAACAGTTCGGCCGGATCCGGCTGCCCGGCGCGCCCTGGCCGTACGCGGTGACCAGCAACGGCGGCAATATCCTGGTGGACGGCACGCCGGATCCGGACTGGCGGTCGGCGATCGACGCCGCGGTCCGGGCCGGCGGGGCGAGCCTGACGGAGATCGGTGCGGCGCTGCGGTCCCGGGTCGACGATTCGTGGGTGCTCAAATACCGGGAGGCCGACGGGCTCTTCTGCTATCTGGTGGTGGAACCGGCCGGGGTGCCCGGTGATTTCCTCGCCGAATGGGATCTGTGGTGCCGTGCACGCGGCTGGTCGGCGTCGCGGCAGGGTCGCAAGATCTACACCATGCCGCTGGCGGTCTGTAAGAGCCGGGCGGTCGCCGAGGTGCGCGCCCGCCTCCTCGCCGCCGGCGAGCTGGAACCCGGCGCCCTCACGCTGGCGGCCGGTGACGGTGCGCTGGACGCGGAAATGCTGGTCGCGGCCGATCGTGCCATCCGGCCCCGGCACGGGGAACTCGAAGAACTCGGCTGGGATCATCCGGGGCTGACGGTCACCGAGCGTGCCGGAATCGAGGCGGGTGCGCAGATCCTGGACTGGTTCGCCGCCGCGCTCGGCGTGCGTGGCAGTGTCGCCGAGCCCGCCGGCTGAGCGAACGTCGCCGGTCAGATCAGCCGCCGCGGCGCCCGGGCCGCGGTTTTGGCGCGCCGCAGCGAGACCCGCGACCACACCGCCTTCTGCAGCGCCAGTGTCGCCCATCCGGCCACGGCCATCCCGGCGAGATTCACCACCAGCTGCAGAACGCTGCCCCAGATCACCGATCCCGCCCCGAACGCCAGACCCACCGCGATATTGCCGGCCGCGGGCACCGTGGTAACCGAGATGAACACCCCCACCAGCGCCCCCGATTTCGCGGAGGTCAGGGAGAGCACCCCGGCCGCGGCCGCGATCAGCGCGACGATGAACGACCATCTGTCCGGGGTGTAGATGAAGGCCGTTTCGGGATGGACGCCCTCCACCGCCTCACTCGTGACCCAGCCCAGCATCCGGCCCACGAGTACCAGCAGGAACGTGGTGACGATGGCGGCGGTGAAGCCCAGGCCCAGGGTGGCGGCCGCCCGCCCGAGCAGCGAATACCGCCGCCGCACCAGCGCGACACCGAGGGCGGCGATCGCACCGAACTCCGGGCCCAGCACCATGGCGCCGATCACCAGGATCTGCGAGTCGACGATGATCGCGATCGCGGCCAGCATCGTCGCGAGGGTCATGAAACTCAGGTAGACCCAGTTGAGTTCGGTCTCCTCGTACGAGCGCTGGGTCACATCCGCCCACACCACCGAATCGGCGCTGTAGCCCGGGGTGCGGACCTCGGCGCGCAGACCGGACAGCGAGATCCAGGTCTCCACCGGTTCCAGTTCGATGATGCCGCGGCGATGCAGACCGGTTTCCCGCAGGCGGTCCACGATATCGTTGGCGGCCTCGCGCGCCAGGTCGGCCAGGATCAGATCGCCCTTCGGCCGCAGGGCGCTGTCGCGCACCACGGCCAAACCGCTGACGGCGTCGTCGGATTCCAGAATCGCCACCACGTCGTCGGTCAGTTCGGCCGGCGCGAGCACGCGCAGATGCAGCATGGGCCAAGTCTGCCCCGGACACCGCCCGCAGGACAGCCGGACCAATCGGTCATATGGGGCGGCGGAACCCTCAGTACCCCTGCTGACCTGTCAACTGCTGGGCGATAACCCCCTGCAGCCGTTGCAGTCCGGGCACCGTGATCCCGGTCTGCAACTGGCCCTCGATGGTCCGGATCAGGGCGTGGTCGCTGAGCACCTTCTCACTCGACTGGATCAGCACGGTGCCGGCCCCGGTGAAATCGAACTGGCGCTCCTCACCGGAATTCACCCCGAACGCCGCCGCGCCCGCCGCCAGGAAATTCGATACCCAGCGCTGGTCGTAGTGATGGCTCGGCGAAGGACAGTCGGCCCACCCCACCAGGGATTCCGGATCCACCCGCAGCGGCGGTTCGGCGAAGATCACCGGACCGTTCGAGGAGGCCAGGAATTTCCCGGTACCGATCAGCGTGAGGAAACCCGGCACGATCGACTGGTTCAGCGACAGCCCCGGCTCGAACGCGAGCAGATTCGCCGCGCGGATGGTCAGATTGCCGTCGTCGAGATCATAGGAATTGATGTCGTAGCCGCGGTCGCCGATGAGCAGTTTGCCCTGTCCCTCGGCCACCACGTAGTCGCCGGTGAACAGCGGCGCCGAGAACTGCTGCGCCACCATATGCAGCAGCTGGCCCTGCAATCCGTGGGTCAGCGCCTGGAAACGCATCTGGCCGTAGTAGGCGATCATCGCGCCCTTGCGCATGAACCACGGTTTGGTGAGGTCGATGCAGAACGCGTAGCTGTTGCCGGGGACGTTATCGCTTTCCCCGAGGGTCATCGGGCCGAGGATCTCGCTCACAGTTTCTCCTCCGACGCCTGCACATACACCAGACCCTGTCCGGCGCACTGCAGCTGCATGGCTTCACCGGCGCCGCGGCCCACCGCGTCCCGCCAGCTCACCGCGGTCTTCAACTCTGTCTGCACGTTTCCGTAGGAGCCGATGAACGCCTGCGGATCCACGACCACCGGATACTGCCCGCCCACCTGCAACTCCAGGAAGCCGCCGTGGGCCAGCACCACCGCGCTGCCGTGGCCGGAGAGCTGGGTGGTGAACATGCCCTGCCCGGTGAGGGCGCCCGAGGCCGCGCCGCGCAGCGCACCCATCAGACCGCCGCCCCCGCCGCCTCCGGAACTCATCACCGAGACCACCGAGGTCTGCAGGCCGGCCGTATAGGCCAGCAGCCGCGAAGCCTCCACCTGCATCACCGCGCCCGGTTGCACCTGCACCACATGAACTTCCAGGCCCGCGAATCCGTAGTGCACCACCCCCGGACCCTGCGCGAGCATGGTGCGCTGATGTTCGCCGGCCATCATGCGCCCGGCCATCCGCACCAGACCGCCGCCCCCGCCCATCCCGGCGCCGCCGGGAATCTCGTGCGGCGCGAACGACACATCGCCGGTATAGAACAGCATGGCCCCGGTCCGGGCGACCACACCGCCGGCCGCGCCGATATCGACCTTGACGACCTTGGAATTGACTTTCTCGAACATGTTCCTACCGTTCCGCCGGTTGGATCGAGACCACGCCCTGCCCGTCCCAGCGCAAGGAGAACGCCTCACCGCCGTCCTGACCCATCACCGACCGCCAGGAGACATCGGTGACGAACGACTGATTGAGGTTGCCGCGCGCGGCGACGAACGCATCGGGATCCACCACCAGCGGGAACTGTGGTGTCACCTCCAGATGGATCAGCGGACCACCCGCCGACAGCAGCGCGACCTGGCCCTGACCGCTGACCGTGGTGGTGAACAGGCCCTGACCGCTGGACGCGCCGCGCACCCCGGCGAACCGCACATCGGTCCGCAGATTGCCGGCGAACGCCAGCAACTGTTGCGACTCCACCTGCAAGGTCTCGTTGTTCAGGTTCACCACGGAGACGTACTGGCCGTTGACGGCCAGGAAGACCCGGCCGTTGCCGCCGCACTCCATCAGCGACAGCTTCTCGCCGGTGGCCCGGCGTTTCATCCCGGCGAGCACGCCCTCGCCGCCACCGAACCCCGCGGACTTGAACTGCACGGCGCCCTCGTAGGCAACCATGGAACCGGAGATGGCCCGGATACTGGTGTTCGCGAGATGAACCTCGACTACCTTCTTCGACTTTTCGAAGAGTTGTGCCATAGGGAATTCGCCTGTCCTCGCCGCCCTGGGCTCCTAGCGCCCATCCTTGGGCAATACCTTAACGGCGCAGGTAGGCGGAGTCTATCGAATGGTCGCCGTGCGGCCCCGGATCGGGCACTTGCGTGGAAGTGGGCACAACCTGGGTAGGTTCCGTGATCATGTAAGGGCTCAACGGTCACAGCCCGTGACGAGGCAACGGCACGCCGTAGAGTGGCATTCATACGCACCGACAAGCGAAGGGTCTGACTTGTCCGCAACACTCGCCAAGGGACAGAACGGTCCACTGGCCACCAACGATGTGGTGATTTCGATTCAATTGGCCGCTCCGGCCGATCTGTCCGCACTATTGGTGACCGAGCAGGGCAAAGTCCGGTCCGACGCCGATTTCGTGTTCTACAACCAGCCGACCGGTCCGGGTGTGAACCTGCGGCCGGGGCCCGCGGGGCAGCCGGCGTCGCTGGCCGTCGATCTGGGAGCGGTGCCCGCCGATATCGCCCAGGTGCGCGCGGTGATCACGCTCGACAACCCCGATACGAACTTCGGGCAGTCGACCCCGCCGGTGGCGCAGGTGTCGGATCAGTCGGGGGCGGCGCTGTACGAGTACCGGATCGAAGGGCTCGCGTCCGAGTCGATCGTGATCGCGCTCGAGCTCTACCGTCGGCAGGGCGCCTGGAAGGTGCGTGCGGTCGGGCAGGGATACGCGGGCGGGTTCGCGGCGCTGGTCACCGATCACGGTGTGACCGTCGACGATTCTCCCGCGGAGGCGCAGACGGCTGCCGCCGCCCCGCCGCCGCCTCCGCCGGTGCAGCAGACCGCTCCGGTGCCGCCGCCTCCGCCGCCGTCCTACCCGCAGCAGCCACCGCCGCAACAGCAGCCGACCGCGCCGTATCCGCCGCAGGGCGGGGGATACGCGCCGCCGCCGGGTCCGGGATATCAGCAGCCGGGGCAGCAGCCGCCTCCGCCGCCGCAGCAGCCGCCGAACGAGATCAGCCTGAGCAAGACCGGTCCGGTGAGCCTGCAGAAGGGACAGCGGGTCAGTCTCCGCAAGGAGGACGGCGCCGCGCTGACCTTCGTGAAAATGGGGCTGGGCTGGGATCCGGTGCAGCAGCGCGGCATGTTCGGCAGCCGTACCGTCGATATCGACCTGGATGCCTCGGTCGTGATGTTCGCCGATATGAACCCCATCGATGTCGCCTACTACGGACAGCTGACCTCGAAGGACGGTTCGATCCGCCATCAGGGCGACAACCTCACCGGTGAGGGCGCCGGTGACGACGAGGTGATCCTGGTGGACCTCACCCGGATTCCGGCCCACGTCAACAACCTGGTCTTCATCGTGACCTCGTACAAGGGGCATACGTTCGGCCAGGTGCAGAACGCGTTCTGCCGGTTGATCGACGGTGCGACCAACGGCGAGATGGCGCGTTATTCACTCACCGGCGGCACCCCGACCACCGCGATGGCGATGGCGAAACTCTTCCGGGCGGGCCCGGATTGGAAGATGCAGGCCATCGGTGAGGGCTTCAATGCCAAACATCCGGGCGAGGCGATTCCGCAGCTGGGCCGGTTCCTGGCGGAATGAACGGTATCGGGGGCGGGAATATGAAACAGCTGCAGTCCGGGCAGAACATCCCTCTCGCGGGAGGGGTGGTCCGGTTCGAGGTGGCCGCGGCCGTGCCGCTGGGTGTTTCGGCGCTGGTCGTGGCCGCGGACCTGCGGGTGGAGTCGGAAACCGATGTCCTGCTGGCCGAACGGCCGGAGGGTCCGGGTGTCCGGATCGAATCGGCGGCCGCCGCGGTCGTCACGCTCGCGGAGGTCCGCGCGGACGCGCAGGCCGTGCTGCTGGTGGCGTCGGCGCCCGGTGGGACGGGTGTGCTCACCGCGAACCTGTCGGAGAACGATATCCCGGCGGCGCAGTTCGTGATCGCGCCGCAGGCCGGGGAATCGGCGCTGATCTGTCTCGAACTGTACCGGCGCGGTGGCGGCTGGAAAGTGCGCGCGGTGGGCCAGGGCTACGCCGGTGGACTCGCCGAACTGTTGCGGGTGCACGGTGCCGAGGCCTATGCGCAGAGTCCGGCGGGAGCGCCGGTGGCGGCCGGGGCGACCACCGTCGTGGATGCGACCGTCGCCGCGGCGCCGGGTCCCTCGGCCCCGCCGCCGGCCGCCGAACTGCCGCCGATCGAGGTGGGGCACGGGCTCGAACGGCTGTGGATGATCTTCGAGGACGCCGCGCGTTCGGCGGCCGCGCTGGAATCGGCGCGCGGTTACGCGACCGAACGTCTCGACCAGGAACTCTCGGCGGCGGTATCGGATCCGGCCACCCGCAACACCCCGGCCGCCGATGCGGCCCGGGCCGCTGCCCAGCGCCGCCACGACGAGCTCACGGCCACCGCCGAGGCCGGTCATCACCGTGACAGCCTGCAGTTGCAGCGGGAACTCGCCGAGGCGGAATCGGTACTGCCCGCCTCGCTGGCGTCTTGGCGCTCACCGGCGTGGGACCGGCCCGCCACGCCGTCGGACGGGATCCGGCTCGGCGAGCTGTACGCGCTCGACCGCGGCGGATTGCGGGTGCCGTACTGCGTACCGGTCCCGCTGAACCGGCCGCTGTGGGTCGATACCGAATCGTCGGCGGCGGTGGCGCCGGTGATCGGGGCCCTGCTGGCCCGGCTGCTGCGCGCGGCCCCGGGCCGGCGCGCGGTCGTCGATATCGTCGACCTCACGGGTGCTTTCGCGGGCCTGATCGGCCGGCTGGCGCCGGTACTGACCGAACCGCCGATCACCGATCATTCCGATATCTCGCCGCGACTGCAGAAACTCGTGGACGCGGCCGAACTCGCCGAAATGGCCTACAACTCCGGGCAGGGCGTCCCGCCCGCCGAGCACCGGATCCTGGTGGCCGCGGATTTCCCACACGGCTATCAGGCCGCGGACGCGCAGCGGCTGGTGGCATTGCTGGCCCGCGGCGACCTGATCGGGTTGTCCACGGTGATCGTCGGCGCCAACGAGTCCGAATCCAGTGACGGGGCGGTCGCGGCGCTGTCGCGGTCGTGCCGGCATCTGCCCACCGTCAGCGGAACTCCGCTGTTCGATCCGTGGACCGGAAACGCGTGGCAGCTGGATCTGGATCTGCTCCCGCAGGAACCGGAACAGCAGGCCCGGATTCTTCGATCGGTATAGCGGCGCCGCCGCGACCGGCCCGCGCGGTCGCGGTGGCGCGGGTCCAGTGCGTGTCCAGGGATATCCGGGGCCGCAGGATTTCCGGAAGCCACGGCAGCAGCGGATCCGGGGCGCGGTCCACCACCCCGCCGACCGGATCGTCGAGGTAGTCGCGGCGCACCAGATCTTCGTCGGGCCGGTAGATCTGCCGGATGATCAGACCGCACAGCGCGACTACGGCCAGGTCGCGTAGCAGCACGGTCCCGGTGAACCACTGCTCCGGCAGGCCTTTGCGGTCGATGCCGAGGTAGTAGAACATCCGCGGCACCCAGACCAGCGCGTCGATCGTCATCCAGGCCAGCAGCACCCGCCGATGCGGCAGGGCCAGCACCGCGATCGGTACCAGCCACAGCGAATACTGCGGGCTCCACACCTTGTTCGTCAGCAGGAACGCCGCGATCACCAGGAAACACAGCTGAGCCAGCCGTGGCCGGCGTGGCGCGGTGAGCCCGATATAGGCGATACCCAGGCAGGCCGCCGCGAACAGCAGCAGCGAAACCAGGTTGAGTACGGTGGGCGCCTCACCGTGCCGCAGCGGTCCGTCGAACCCGGTCCAGTCGGTGAACGACATCACCACGTTGTACAGCGAATCCGGATCGGCATGGCGCGTGGTGTTGAGCCGGAAGAATTCCCGCCAGCCCTCCGGATAGAGCGCGGCGATCGGCAGGTTCACCAGACCCCAGGTGCCGAGCGCGCCCGCGGCGGTGAGCCCGGCCGCGCCGAGCGGGCGGGTGGCGAGCAACCGGATGCGCACGGGGATCTCGCCGAGCCAGGTCGTCAGCGCGTCGACGCTGTCGATATCGCGCAGCCGCACCGACAGCTGCGCCCGGGGCGTGCGCTGCATCGGGTCGGCGCGCAGGCACAGCACCAGAATCGGCCCGAGCAGCAGCAGCGGATACAGTTTCGCCGCACCGCCCAGCCCCAGCAGCACTCCGGCCAGCAGCGGTCTGCGGCGGGCCCAGGCGAGCAGCCCGAGCGCGGCGAACGCGGTGGCCAGGAAGTCGAAATTGGTGAACGCGTGCACGATCACCAGGGGTGAGCAGGCCACCAGGGCCGCATCCCACACCCGCCGTCCGGACAGCAGCGCGGTCGCCCAGATGGTCACCAGCCAGGCGACCGACAGGCCCAGCGCCACCACATTGAAGTACAGGACCACCTGCAGCGCCCCCGGCAGCGGGCTCGCATCCCAGCTCTTGGCCACCAGCATGGAGACGTACTGATACAGCCCGGACAGCACCGGGTATTCCATATGCCGGATCTCGGTATCGCCGCCCGGCGTCTCCTCCACCCAGTACTTCTTGTACGGGAAGGCGCCCTCGTTGAGCCGTTCGGCGCCGTAGAGCGGGACGGTGTCCGAATAGCACATGGCGGTGTATTGGCGGCCGTCGTTCCAGTCGAGAGTGAGCCCGCCGCCGGCGACCTCGGTCTGCTGGATACAGCCGGCCTTGGCGAACCAGCCCAGGGCCAGGAAGACCACCGTGAACGCCAGCAGTACCCGCATGGGGGTCCAGAAGCGGGCCCGCCCGATCAGTGCGTGATCGCCGACCGGGCCGCCGACAACCGTGCACAGCTGCGCGGTCATCGAATCGTTGCGGCTGGGCTTGTCCCGGGCGTCGGCCGAACGCAGGTCCAGGGCGAGCGGCGCGGGCGAATCGTATCCGGTGGTGGCGGCCCGGCCGGTTCGGACGTTTCGGACCCCCTCGTCCGGCCCACCCGCCGGTCGCTGCTCGCTCACGGCACCCGAGGTTACCTGTTACCGGGGTCCGGGTTCGGAGGGCGCCGGATTGCGCCGCTCAGGGCGGCGCGGCCCGGCGGCGGGGTCTAGCCGCCGTCCGGCCCGCCGCCGTCCCCGGAATCGGTGCCGCCGCCGCTCGTACCCTCTTCGGTCCCGGCGCTCGGCGCCTGAGTGATCGTCGGCTGGGCGCCCGCGGTGGGCTGCCCCGGTAGCGGACCCGCGCCGTTGCCCTGCGGCTGGCTGCCCTGGGGCTGTCCGCCCTGCGGTTGCGTCTGGCTCCGCGGATTGGGCTGCACCCCGGGCACCGGGATGGTGATACCGGGCAGGATCTCGACCTGGCTGGGCTGGATCACCACGGGCGGCTCGAACGTCGGCATCGTCGTCGAGGGCGCGGTATAGGGCGCGGTCCACTTGGGCACGCCCGCCTGCCCCTTGATCGGAGCCGGTTTGGGGAACTTCTCGTTCGGCGTGCCCTCGAGCGCGCCGTCCATCGTTCCCTTCCAGATATCCGACGGCAGGCTGGAACCGTAGATCATCGCCCCACCGAAGTTGCGCAGCGGCGAGTTGTCGGTACTGCCGACCCAGACCGCGGTGGCCAGCGACGGGGTGTACCCGACCATCCACGCGTCCTTGTTCTCGCCGGTATCGCCGAGCTGGGCGGTGCCGGTCTTCGCGGCCGAGGCCCGGCCGCCGGCCAGCCCGTGGTTACGCGAGTAGCCCGCGATCGGCTCCATGGCGGCGGTCACGTTGTCGGCGACGGCCTCGGAGACGCGGCGCTCACCGGCCGGGTCGCCGCGATCCAGCAGCACCTGACCGTCGGCGGTGACGACCTTGGTCACGAAATGCGGTTTGTAGTAGGTGCCGGAGGCGGCGAGCGTCGCGTAGGCCGACGCCATATCCAGCGGCCGGGCCTGGTACTGGCCCAGGACGATACCGTTGTTCGGACCCGCGCCGCCCGGTTCGGTCAGCGTGGCGCCGAGGCCCGGGAGTTCTTCCGGGATGCCCAGCTTGTGGCCCATATCGGCGATCTTCTGCGGGCCGTTCGGCATATCGATCTGCATCCGGTAGAAGCTGGTGTTCAACGACCGCTTCAAGGCCTCGGCGATGGTGCAGACACCGCACTGCTCGCCTTCCACGTTGGTGATCTCGATCCCGTTCACCGTGATCGGCGAGCTGTCGTACATCTGCGAGAGCGGGACGCCGTTCTCCAGGTTCTGCGCGAGGCCGATCACCTTGAACGAGGAGCCGGTCTGCAGCGCGGCATTGGCGAAGTCGTAGCCGTAGCCGTCCTCACCGCCGTAATAGGCCCGGACCGCACCCGATTTCGGGTCGATGGAGACGACCGCGGTGCGCAGTTTGTCCGGTTCGCCTTCCATATTGGTGTGGACGGAGTCGAGCGCGGACTTCTGCGCCTGGGCGTCGATCGTGGTGGTGATCTGCAGGCCGGCGGTGTTCATCTGCTGTTCGCTGATACCGGCTTCGCCGAGTTCGCGCAGCACCTGGGCCTTGATATGACCCTCGGGGCCCGCGGAATCGGTCTTCTGCCCGGCCGCGCTGGACGGCTGCACCTGGGGATAGGTCATCCCCGCACGCTGGGCGCGGTCGAGATTGCCGCCGGCGACCATACCGTCGAGCACGTAGTTCCAGCGCGACTGCGCGCCTTCGGGGTTGGACTCCGGATCCAGCAGCGACGGCAGCTGGATGGTCGCGGCCAGCACCGCGCCCTCCTCGGGGCTCAACTCCTGCACCGGCTTACCGAAGTAGGCCTTGGCGGCGGCGTCGATACCGTAGGCGCCGCGGCCGAAGTAGATGGTGTTCAGGTAGGCGGTGAGGATTTCGTCCTTGCTCCACTGGCGGGCCATCTTCGCCGAGATGACCAGCTCGTGCAGCTTACGGGTGAGACTGCGTTCGTCACCGACCAGCGCGTTCTTCACGTACTGCTGGGTGATCGTCGAACCACCGCCGGCGCTTTCGCGGCCGAGCACATTGTCGCGCGCGGCGCGGGCGAAACCGGAGACCGAGAAGCCCGGATTGCTGTAGAAGTCACGGTCCTCCGCGGCGATCACGGCATTGCGCACATGCGGCGGGATCTGATCGATCGTCACATCGGTGCGGTTGCCCTGCGGCGGTACGACGCGGGTGATCTCGGTTTCCCCGTCGGCCGCGAGAATCGTTGCGACCTGGTTGGTTTTGAGATCACCGGGCTCGGGTACCGACACGGTGGAGTACGCGACCAGGAACACCGTGCTGGGTACGACGATCGCCAGCGCGATCAGCACATAGGCGATCCGTCGCGCGATCTTCCACCGGTTCTTGCGTTTCGCCGCCGGACCCCGGCCCTCGGGGCCGCCCGGTCCACCCGGCCGGCCGCCGCCCGGCCGTCGCGGAGGCGGGCCGCTGCCCGCTCCCGACCTGGCCGGCCGACCGTCGGGGCCGGTCGCGGCCCGGCGTTCGCCGGTGTTCGGCCCGGGCCGCTGCCCGGGCGGCGCGGTGCGCTCACGCCGCGTCGGTTCCGCGGGGGCGCCGGGGTTGGCCATCTTCGCGGTGCTCTGGTCCCCGCGCGGCGGCACGGGTTCGCCCGGCCGCCCGCCCATCCGCTGGGTGGGCTGGTTGGGTTGTGGCGGCCGGCCCTGCGGCGGCCGGCCCGGGCCGCCCGGTCCCGGCGGCGGGCCGGGCCGCTGGGGCTGCTGCTGACCGCGCGGTGCGCCCGGCATACCACCGGTCCCGGGGCCCGGCCGGCGTCCGTCGGGTCCGGGGCGGGGCCCCTGGACCGCGGGACGGGGGCCGCTCGGCGCCGGGCGCGGTCCGCCCGGAGCGGGACGGGGACCGCCCGCGGCCGGTCGCGGACCCGTCGGAGGACCGGGGCGCGGTCCGGGGCGGGGCGCGCCCGGACCCGGCGGACGTCCACCGGGGCCCGGTCGTGGTCCGTTCGCGTTGGGCGCGGGACCGCGGTTCGGTACACCCGGACGCTGCTGCGGCTCCCGGCCAGGAACCGGCCCGCGCTGAGTGCGACCACCACGCGGGTCATCGCCGGGTGGGGGCTCGTAGGGCGAATTCACTGACTAGGTCTCCAAAGCTCGTATCGGTCTGAAGGGCCCGCGCTCCGGCGCCCCGTTGGGCTCGGCGCAGACACCGTACTCGGGCCGGACGGGGTCATTCCGCGGCTGTGCGCCGGTTCACCCGGGAACCGGACCGCCGGCGCCCCGGAGTCTTGCCGAGCACATAGGACTGCACCAGGTGATTCCAGCTGCACGTCCGGCACACCTCGACGACGTGAACCGAGAATTCCTCTCTGGTCTCCGCCAGGCGTACCAGCTCTTCCGGGCTGCGCGCGGAACCCGCGACCGGCCCGAGGCCGTCGCCGTAGACCCAGGATACGAGGGTGAGTTGTTCCTTCCGGCAGATGGGGCATGTGACCTCGCTCCCCCGGCCGTGGAATTTGGCCGCACGCAGGAGGTAGGGATTGGCGTCACATACCTCGGCGACATCGACACGGCCCGCATAGACGTCAGCCAGCAGCGACTTGCGCCGGAGCGCATAGTCCACCACTTGCCGCTGAATTCGCACGCTCCCAGAGTAGCCGTGATGTTTTTGTGCCGCCCGGGGCTGCAGTGGATTCCCGTCCGCGACAGGTGCGAAATGCGCGGCGCGGGGGAAGCCGCACCGGCCGTATCGCCGGTGCGAGGCGGAGGGAGACCGAGGCGCGCCGCTTACCGGAGCGATCCGGGTGACCGCGCCTCCGCGCGCGGTTGGCGCATATGTGCCAACCGGCGCCACGCGCCGATACGACCCCGTGTGTTTGTGGTGTGTATCGCGCCGAACTATGCGTGGTTATATCGGTGCGATATAGTTGGCAGTCGCATCCATTGGTTGGTTCTGTACGGAAGTCAGGGGGTGAAGCCCGGTGCTCGAACTGGCAATCCTCGGGCTGCTCCTGGAAGCGCCCATGCACGGCTACGAGCTGAAGAAGCGGCTCACCGGTCTGCTGGGGGCGTTTCGGGCTTTTTCCTACGGATCGCTGTATCCGACCCTGAAACGAATGCAGGCGGACGGGCTGATCGCGGAGGAAGTCCCCGAGGGTTTGACGCCCACCCGTCGCGCCCGCCGGGTCTACCAGCTGACCCCGGAGGGCAGGGAGCGCTTCAAAGAACTCCTCGCCGACACCGGGCCGGCGAACTACACCGATGACGGCTTCGGCGTCCACCTGGCCTTCTTCAGCCGCACTCCCGCGGAAGCGCGGATGCGGATCCTGGAAGGCAGGCGGCGTCAGGTCGAGGAGCGCCGAGAGGGGCTGCGGGAAGCGATCAAGAAGGCGAGTGGCTCGCTGGATCGCTACACCCGCCAGCTCCATCAACTCGGACTCGAATCAAGCGAGCGCGAAGTGCGCTGGCTCAACGAGTTGATTGCGGCGGAGCAATCGACGAAGGCGGCACCACAGAAAGAAGGAAATTCCGGCCATGAGTAGTGGAGACACCAGCAAGTCCAGTGTTCGCGTCGCCATCGTAGGCGTGGGCAACTGCGCCTCTTCGCTCGTCCAGGGCGTGCAGTACTACCGGGACGCCGACGATTCCACGACGGTGCCCGGACTCATGCACGTGCGGTTCGGTGAATACCACGTGCGTGACGTGAAGTTCGTGGCCGCCTTCGACGTGGACGCCAAGAAGGTCGGCTTCGACCTGTCCGAGGCGATCTTCGCCAGCGAGAACAACACCATCAAGATCTCCGACGTACCGCCGCTGGGCGTCACCGTGCAGCGCGGCCCCACCCTCGACGGCATCGGCAAGTACTACGCCGAGACCATCGAACTCGCCGAAGCCGAACCGGTCGACGTCGTCAAGGCGCTGAAGGACGCCGAGGTCGACGTCCTCGTCTCCTACCTGCCGGTCGGATCCGAGGAAGCCGACAAGTTCTACGCCCAGTGCGCGATCGACGCCGGGGTGGCGTTCGTCAACGCCCTGCCGGTGTTCATCGCCTCGGATCCGGAATGGGCCGAGAAGTTCCGCGCCGCGGGCGTTCCGATCGTCGGCGACGACATCAAGAGCCAGGTCGGGGCCACCATCACCCACCGCGTGATGGCGAAACTGTTCGAGGACCGCGGCGTCCAGCTCGACCGCACCATGCAGCTGAACGTCGGCGGCAACATGGACTTCAAGAACATGCTCGAGCGGGAACGCCTGGAGTCCAAGAAGATCTCCAAGACCCAGGCTGTCACCAGCAACCTGCAGAAGGAAATGGGCGCCAACGATGTGCACATCGGCCCCTCCGATCACGTGGGCTGGCTCGACGACCGCAAATGGGCCTACGTCCGCCTCGAGGGCCGCGCGTTCGGCGATGTGCCGCTGAACCTGGAGTACAAGCTCGAGGTGTGGGATTCGCCGAACTCGGCGGGCATCATCATCGACGCGGTCCGGGCGGCGAAGATCGCCAAGGACCGCGGCATCGGCGGACCGGTCATCCCGGCGTCGGCGTACCTGATGAAGTCCCCGCCGAAGCAGCTGCCGGACGACATCGCCCGGACTCAGCTGGAAGCCTTCATCATCGGGTAATCGGAGCGGCTCCGCCGCTCGAGGTCCGGCCCTCCTGAGCGTCGGCTGTCAGCGATCGAGACTCGTGGCTTCGCCACATGCGCTTCGAGCGCTGACAGCCGACGCGGGCCGAACCCGGGCTGTAGGCGAGAACGGGCCGGCTCCGAACGCTCTTCGGGGGAGGGCTCGCTGAACTCGGCACCGAGGGGTGGCCGGTTCGGGATAACTGGGGCGTCCCGGTGGGGGTCAGTCGAGGGAGACGTAGACCTCTACCGAGGTGGGGCCGATATAGCGTTCCAGTTCGGCGGTGTGGGAGCGGGTAATCGTGCCCGCTTTCTCTGCTTCCCGGACTCGTGCCCAGGCGGTGCGGAGCAGGTCGTAGGGTTTCTCGGTGACCACGAATTTGGCGTAGCGGCCGGCGGGGACGCGGGTGAGGACATCGCCGGAGTCCACTTCGCCCAGGGCCGCGATTTCGTAGCCGAGGACCGCGACGGCGTGGTCGTCCTGCCCGATATACGCGGCTACGCGGGGTACGTCCTTCTCCCGGCTCAGGTAGCGGTCCCAGGTGAAGTTGACGAGATCCAGGTCGCGGGCGGTCACTTCGCGGCCGGCCAGGGGGATGGTGAGCCCGGCGACCATACTTTCGTCCAGGGTGACAATCTCGAAATCCACTGTTCCTACCTGCCCGCCGAATCGTCTTCTGTAATCGCCACGAACACTTCGACCGTCTGCTCGTCCGGGTAGCGCTCGTGGTCACCGGTGTAGGAGCGCACGAGGCGGCCGGAGGCCTCGGCATCCCAGATGGCCCGCCACAGGGTCACGATGGTCTCACCGAGGTCTTCGCCGCTGAGGGTGAAGCGGGCGTAGCGGCCGGCGGGGATGCGGGCGAGAACGTCACCGGCCTGCAGATCGTCGAGACTGCGGCAGCGGTAGCCGATGATATGGGTCAGGTACGAGTTGATCTCCGGGGCGTGATCGACGAACGCGCTGGCCGGGGGTCCGGGTAAGGATCGGGCCAGGTTGCGCTTCCAGGCTTCTTCGACCTTGGTTCGGCGTGGACCCTCCACGGCGAGGGCCGGGCTGCGAAGCACCATTCCCGCCACCAGCGTTTCCGGGCGGTCAACGACATTGAATTCCACCGGCGTAGCCCCTATGTCTCGTCATCCGTCGTCGCTCCAGCGCATATCCTCCCGCACGCCCGTCCCGGCACGAGCGTCGGCCCGGTGCCGGTCGGTCGGATGGGCGACATACTCACTCTGGCCAACGATGCTGCCACGTCGACCGTTCCCTCGGTGGGATCACGAGCGGAAATCCATCGATCACGGTACGGGGATGGTCACACCGGGCAGGATTTCCACCACCCGCGGCGGTGGCGGACCGGGTGGGGGCGGTGGGGGCGCGACCTCCGGCGCGGGTGCGGGTGCGGGCGGTGGCGGGTCGTAGTTGTTCTCCCACTGGGGCTCGGGTTCGGGAACGTAGGGCTCCGAGGCCGGCGGGATGACGATGAACGGCTGCTGCGGTGGCGGCGCCGGTTCCGGTTCGGGTTCGGGCGCCGGCGGTGGATTGAGGATGTCGTACGGGTTGCGGCCGCCGTTCTGGTTTCCGCCGGCATTGCCCGACGGCTGCGGCGCGGGGGCGGCCGGGATGATCGGACCGGCCGGCGGCACCACGCCGAGCTGCTCGGAGGGAGTGTCGACCAGTGCGCCGTCCATGGTCCGCTTCCAGATATCGGACGGCATCCCGGAACCGTAGATCCGTCCGCCGCCGGCGGTCACGATCGGCAGATTGGCCTCGGTGCCCACCCAGACCGCGGTCGACAGCGACGGCGTGAAACCGACCATCCAGGCGTCCTTGTTCTGGCCGGTGTCACCGAGCTGGGTGGTGCCGGTCTTGGCGGCCGAGGGGCGGCCGCTGAGCCCGTGACCGTTGGAGTAGTCGGCGATCGGCAGCATGGCCTGGGCCGCCCGCGCCGCCACATCAGGCGGTATCCGCTGTTCGGCCGGGGGCGGTTGTTCGCCGGTGCGCTGCTCCGGGTCGCCGCCGCGGTCCAGCAGCACGGTGCCGTCGCCGCGGACCACCCGCTGGACGAAGTACGGCTGGTGGTAGCGGCCCTCGCCGGCGATGGTGGCGTAGGCCGAGGCCATATCCATCGGCCGCACCAGATAGGTCCCGAGCACGATGGACGGCATCGGCGCCTCGCCCATCTCGGTGAGTGATTCACCCTGCACACCGGGGATGTCCTTCGGGATCCCGGCCTGGTGGGCGGCATCGGCGATGGCCTGGGGACCGTTGTTCATCGCCAGGGTGAGCCGGTAGAAGCTGGTGTTGAGCGACCGTTTGAACGCCTCCGACAGTGAGCACACGCCGCAGGATTCGTTCTCGACATTGCGTACGGTCACGCCGTTCACATCCACCGGCGCGCTGTCGTAGGCCTGCGACAGCGGAATGCCCTGCTGGATCGCGGCCAGTACCGCGAACGTCTTGAACGCCGATCCGGTCTGCACCGGCGCCTGGGCGAAATCGAAACCGATGCCGTCCGCGCCGCCGTAGTAGGCCCGGACGGCGCCCGAGCGCGGATCGATCGACACCGTGGCGGTCCGCAGCTCCGGCGGCTGGCCGTCGAGGGAATCGCCGGCGGCGGCCTGGGCGGCCTGCTGCGCGCGGGCGTCGATGGTGGTGGTGATCTGCAGGGCGCCGGTGTCGATTTCCTGGTCGGAGATCCCGGCGGCGGCCAGTTCCCGCAGGACCTGCGCCTTGATATGGCCCTCCGGACCGCGGGTGCTGCGGGCGTCCTCCGGTGCCGGCGGCGGGTTGGTGGGCGGGAAGACCACCGCGTCGCGGTCGCCGGGGGCCAGGACTTTCATCTCGACCATGCCGTTGAGGACGTAGTTCCAGCGTTGCAGCAGCTGGGGGAGCTGGTTCTGCGGGTCCAGGCCCGACGGTGTGCGGATCAGCGCGGCCAGTACCGCGCCCTCGGCCACGGTCAGATCGGAGACGCTTTTACCGAAGTAGACCTTGGAGGCGGCCTCGATGCCGTAGGCGCCGCGGCCGAAGTAGATGGTGTTCAGATAGGCGGCGAGGATATCGTCCTTGCTCCACTCCCGGGCCATCTTCGAGGAGATGATGAGTTCGTGCACCTTCCGGCTCACCGTGCGTTCGGTGCCGAGGAAGGCGTTCTTCACATACTGCTGGGTGATGGTGGAACCGCCGCCGGCGTTGGGATGGCCCAGGGCGTTGTCCCGGGCGGCGCGCAGCAGGCCCGCGGTCGAGAAACCGGGGTTGGTGTAGAAGTTGCGGTCCTCGGCGGAGAGCACCGCGTCACGGACGTGGGCGGGCACCTTCGACAGGGGAACGGGGGTGCGGTTGCCCTCCGGCGGGACCACCTCGGCCAGGACGGTGCTGCCGTCGGAGGCGACGATGGTGGCGGTCTGATTCACCGGGACGGTACCGGCCGCCGGGATCTCCGAACTCCAGTACACGAGCGCCACCAGCAGCGCCGGGATCGCGATCAGGATGACGAACAGCCACAGGATCAGATGCCGGATCCGCTGACCGCGGGTGCGCCGGGGCCGGGGGTATTCCGATGGCCGGGGCGGGCGGGGCCGCACACCGGCGTCGAGCCGATTCCATCCGGCCAGCGAGGAGTACTCGGGTTCGTCGGGGGTGTTGCGGCCACGCTGGGAACGGGACGAGCTGCTCACGATCATCTCCTTCCGGAGCGTCGGAAAAACTCAGGCGCACCACCGCCGGCCCCCAGGATACCCAGTGATCAGCTCTTGACCCCGCCTGCCGTGAGGCCGGAGATGATCCGGCGCTGGAACAGCAGTACCAGAATTACCAGCGGCACGGTTACCAGCGTTCCGGCCGCCATAATCGCCGCGTAGGGCTCTACCAGGGGATTGTTCCCGGAGAAACGCGCGATGGCCACCGTTACCGGTTCCGTTTCGCTACCGGAAAGGACACGAGCCAGCAAGTATTCGTTGATGGCGGCGATGAAGGCCAGGATGGCGGTGGTGAACACCGCGGGCGCCGCCAGCGGCAGCATCACCAGCCGGAACGCCTGGGACCGGGTGGCGCCGTCGATCCGCGCCGCCTCCTCCAGCTCCCACGGCAGTTCGGTGAAGAACGACGACAGGGTGTAGACGGTCAGCGGCAGCACGAAGGAGATATTCGGCAGGATCAGGGCCTGGTACTCGCCGATCCAGCCGATCTCGGTGAACAGCTGGAACAGCGGCGTCACCAGGACCACCACCGGGAACATCGACGCGCCCAGGATGAGCCCGGCCACCACGTACCGGCCCTTGAAGGCGAGCCGGGCCAGCGCGTAGGCGGCCATGACACCGATGATCAGGGCGATCGCCGTGGTGGCGGTGCCGATGATCACGCTGTTGAGCAGCGCCTTGCCGAAATCGTTACCGCGGCTGGTGTCGAAGACGTCGCGGAAGTTGTCCAGGGTGACGTGGGTCGGCCAGGGCGTGGTCTCGAAGGTGTAGGCGGGATCGCGGAAGGCGGTCACCGCCATCCAATAGAACGGGCCGAGCCCCCACAGGAGCACGATCAGCGCGCCCACATAGATCCGGGCCGACCCGAGGCGGCGCAGCAACGACGGGGTTCTGTTCTGCTGAGTAGTCACGCGGCCCTCACGCCTTCCGCTGTTCTTCCTGCGTCCGCACCGCGTTCGCGCCCAATATCTTCACGAGTACGAAGGCCGCGGCGAAGATCAACAGGAAGGTGATCGTCGACAGTGCGGCCGCGCTGTTGGGACCCTGCCTGGTCTGTTCGACCACCAGCACCGACAGGGTCCGGGTGGCCGGGAGATCATCGGTCATGATGGCGGGCAGGTCGTACATCCGCAGCGCGTCCATCGTGCGGAACAGCACCGCGACCAGCAGCGCCGGCTTCAGCAGCGGCAGGGTGATCTGGGTGAACCGCTGCCAGGCCGACGCCCCGTCGACCCGCGCCGCCTCGTAGACATCGTGGGAGATGACCTGCAGGCCGGCCAGCAGCAGCAGCGCCACGAACGGGGCGGTCTTCCACACATCGGCGGCGATCACCGCGAACCGAGCCGGCCAGGTATCCGAGGTCCACAGGATCTCGGTGCCGAAGAGATTGTTGACCAGGCCGTCGTACTGGAACATGAATTCCCACAGCCGCGCTGTCACCGCGGTCGGGATCGCCCACGGGATCAGCACCGCGGCGCGCAGCAGCGCCCGGCCGCGGAAGGTCTTGCCCATGACGATCGCCATCCCGAGCCCGATCGCGACCTCCAGCGTCACCGTCACCACCGCGAAGAACAGCGTGACGCCGACCGCGCTCCAGAACTCGGCGCCGAGGTTGCCGGTCGGGCATTCGGTGGTGCCGCCGGTGATCACCTGGCATTGGCCGACCAGCCAGTGCAGGTAGTTGTAGAAGGTGCTCTCACCGTTGTCGACGAAGCGGCCGGTGACGGGATCGAGCTGATCGTCGTAGTGGAACGACATCCACAGCGCCCGGATCACCGGATAGCCGATGACCACCGCGAGTGCCGCCAGTACCGGCGCGACGAACATCCATGCCCTGCCGGACATGCGGATATCGTCGAGCAGTGAGGTGGACGTCCCGCTGTCACGCTTCGCGTTCGCGGGCTTATCTGTACGGACCGACGCCTGCGCGTCCGTTCCGGAAGGATCCGACACCGTTCTCTCTCCTACGGGCTCGCCGGGTCCGGTTGAACCACTTCTACGATCCGGCTGTCTCGATGCCCTTCTGCATCCCGATGATCGCGTCGTTCACGGACTTGGTTCCGGTCAGGGCAGCATATGCGTTGTCCTGAATGGCTTTGGACACCGCCGGATAGAACGGGGTGACCGGTCGGGGCACCGCGCTGGCGATGGAATCCTTCAAGGCGGGCAGGTACGGCATCTTCGCGATGAGTGCCGGATCGTCGTAGATCGAGGCCCGCACCGACGGCAGTGCGCCGGAGGCGATGATGTGCTGGGCTTCCTCGCTGATCAGGAATTTCAGGAAATCCAGCGCGGTGGCCTTGTTCTCGGAGTACGCGCTGATCGCGGCGTTGTAGCCGCCGAGAGTCGAGGCGCCGATACCGGTGTCGCCGGGCAGCGGGGCCACCCCGAACTTGTCCTTCACGGCCGACGATTCCGAGGAGGCGTCACCGTAGGTGGAGGGCCAGCTGCGCAGGAACATGAGTTTGCCCTGGTTGAAGGCGGCGCCGCTTTCCGGCTCCTGGAAGGTGACGGCCTCGCGCGGGATATCGCCGACCCTGTACGCGTCCACCAGCTGTTCGAGCCCGGCGCGCGATTGGGGACTGTTCACCGTGGGCGTGCGGCCGTCGGTGCCGACGAAGGTGCCGCCGAAGGCGTTGATCACCTCGGCGGTGTTCACGGTCAGGCCCTCGTAGGGCGCGAACTGGCCCGCGTAGCAGCCGATCTGCTGTTCCCGGGCCACCGGGCAGCTCGCCCGCATCTCCGCCCAGGTCCGGGGCGCGTTGGGCACCAGATCCTTGCGGTAGAACAGCAGGCCGCCGTTGGTGTTGCGGGGGGCGGCGTAGAGGGTGCCGTTGTAGGTGGCGCTGGCGACGGGGGGCGACAGCAGCGGGGAGGTGTCGATGGCGAACTGCCCCTCCAGGGGTTGGATCCAGCCCTTGGCCGCGAACTCGGCGGTCCACGGTACGTCTATGGCCACCACGTCGTAGTCGGCCGACTTCGCGCGCATATGTTCGACCAGGTCGTCGTACTGCGCGGAGGCGTCGTTGGACTGCTCCTTGTAGGTGACCTGTTCGTCCGGGTGGGTGGCGTTCCAGCGGTCGATGACCTGCTTGACCGCGCCGGTCTCGGTGGTGTCCTTACCCTCGACGTAGGTGATCGGGCCGCGTCCGTCCTGGTTCATGCCGAGCTGTTCTTCGGTGTCGGCGGTGTTGCACGCGGTGGCGAAGGTCGCGGTCAGCAGCGCGATCGGCGCAATAACGAGCGCGGCGCGTAGAGACGGCACCTTCTTGAAAGCCATCGCGGAACTCCAGGGTCGATACGTGAGCGGCAGCACAAGGCAACATACATGGTGTGCCCGGCGCGTGTGGGGTACTCCTGTGCGGAAGTACGGCCCCGGCTTTCGTCCGGGTCCGCACCCGCAACCCCGGCACCGCGAATACCCACAGGTGGACGGGGTTCGAGGATGCCGCGGCCGGTGGCCCGCGACCACGGAAGTCGGGTCACGGATGCGATGGCGTCGATCACAGCGGGGGTTCCGGGACGCCTATTAGGCTGATCCGCGATGTCCACCGCGAACGCAGTACCCGACCGCCTGCTGACGAGGATCGGCGGACTGCTGCGCCAGGCCGAGTCCACCGACAACGAGCACGAGGCCGAGGCGTTCATGGCCGCCGCACAGCGGCTGGCCACCCGGTCCTCCATCGATCTGGCGGTGGCGCGGGCGCATACCCGGGGCCGGGAGCGGGCGAGCGCCCCGATCCAGCGGATGGTGCCGATCGGCGAACCCGGCCGCAAGGGTCTGCGCACCTACGTGCAGCTGTTCGTGGCCATCGCCGCCGCCAACGATGTGCGCTGCGATGTGGCCCGCAACTCCACCCAGGTGTACGCCTACGGGTTCGCCGCCGATATCGGGGTGTGCGAGGCGCTGTACTCGAGCCTGCTGGTGCAGATGGTGCGGGCCTCGGACCGCTACATCAAATCGGGGGCCTACCGGTCGGCGACGGTGGAGAAGCTCGTCGTCGAACGCCGTGCGGGCCGCCGGGTGCGCCGGACGGTGCGGGTACCGGTGGCCGGTGTGACGGCGCGGCTGAACTTCCAGATGGCGTTCGCGGCGCGGATCGGGATCCGGCTGACCGAAGCGAAGACCGAGGTGGAGCGAGCCGCCACCGGGCGGGCGCTGGATCCGGCCGAACCGGTGTCCGCCGAGCAGGCGGCGGGCGCGGCGCTGGCCCTGCGCGACAAGGAACTCGCGCTCACCGATTTCTACGGGCGCAATTCGGAGGCGCGCGGGACCTGGCGCGGGCCCGATACCTCCACCGGATATTCACCGGACGCCCGGCGGGCCGGTGATCGGGCGGGCCGGGTGGCGCGGCTCGGTACGGCGCCGGAACTCGACGCGGCCAGGTCGGGGCTCACCGCCCGACCGGGTAATTGACCATGCGCGTCTCCCGGGCGGCGGGGCCGCGGTGACGGCGGTGCGGGATACCCAGCGCGCCAGGGTGTACGACGCCGAACAACTCGTGCGCACGATCTTCGACCGGGCCGCGCAGTTCGGGAACTACACCGTGGAGGTGCACGGCTCCGGGCTGACGCTGCCGGTGGAACGGAAATTCGCGTCGGCGGAGTCGGTGCAGCGCTATTGCGATCGAGTGCTGGCGCTGGACTGGGTCGGCCGGGAGTGGGACCGGGCACGGACGCCGATCCGGGTGCGGGCCCGGGCGGGAACATTTGCCGCCCACTACGAAACGGATTCCGCGGTGCTGGCGGTTCCGGTCCACGCGGGCCGACCCGGTGACGGAACCTCCTGGGCGCTGCGGGAACTGGTGGTGCTGCACGAACTGGCCCACCACCTCGAACCCGCTCCGGACGCCGTCGCCCCGCACGGTCCGGAATTCTGCGCGCGCTATGTGGCCTTGGCCGAGGGTGTGATCGGCCCGGAAGCCGCACTGCTGCTGCGCATCACCCTGCACGACTGCGGTGTCCGGTTGGGATGAGTCACCCGAACGGTGGCGGCGCGCACCGCGGCCGCCGCGCGAGTGTGTGGTGGAATCGGGAGGTTGTCAGCGAGCCCGATCCCAGAGCCGGTGGAAACGTTCGGTCCACCAGGCGGTGCGTTCCGGGTCCGGGTGGCGGTACTTCTCCAGGAGCGCGGGATCGGGTCGCGGTGGGGTGTGCGGAACCGGGAGGAATCCGTCCACGGGCCGCAGCGATTCGGCGACCAGATCACCTTCGAACAGGGTCACGGTGCCCAATCCGCAGGCGTGCCCGAGTTCCGGCAGCGCGCCGGCCAGCGCGAGCTGCGCGGACAGTCCCACACTGGTCTCGAGCGCCGAGGAGATCACACACGGCAGCCCGGCCGCTTCGGCCACCTCCAGCGCCCGCCGCACCCCGCCGAGGGGAGTGCATTTGATCACCGCGATATCCGCGGCCCCGGCCACCGCCACCCGCATCGGGTCTTCGGCCCGGCGGATGGATTCGTCCGCCGCGATCGGTACCGCCACCCGGCGGCGAACGGCCGCCAGCTCTTCGACGGTCCGGCACGGTTGCTCGACGTATTCCAGACCGCCTGCGGCCCGGTCGATCTGGCCGATATTCGCCACCGCGGTGTCCACATCCCACAGCGCGTTGGCGTCCACCCGGATCGCGCCGCCGGGCCCCAGCGCCGACCGGACCGCCTCGACCCGGGCCAGATCCTCGGGCAGAGATCCGGGATGGTCGGCGACCTTCACCTTCGCGGTCCGGCAACCGGACCTTGCCACGAGGTCGTGGGCCCGCTCCGGGTCGACCGCCGGCACCGTGCAGTTGATCGGGATACGTTCACGTACCGGCTCCGGCCAGCCTGTGTCCACCTGTTCGATGGTGGTGGCCAGCCAGTGCGCGGATTCCCGATCGTCGTATTCGGGGAAGGGGCAGAACTCCCCCCACCCGCGCGGTCCGCGAACCACCACCCCCTCGCGCACCGTGATCCCCCGGAACTTCGACCGCATCGGAATCGCATAGACGACGAGGGTGTCGATCTCGGGTAGCTCGGTCACCGGTCCCACAGTAGTAGTGCTGCAGAGCAGGGCCGGTCGTCCGGACCGAGCTCGAACTGCCGGACGAGAGGACGACCGTCAGTCGGCGAAGATCTCGTCGATCTCGGTCGCCGTGATGGCGCGGTCGAACCAGCGATCGAGGATCTCGAGGTCTGTGCAGGCCCGGATGCGCTCTCTGGAATGGTCGGGGACAGTGATCCCGCGGGCCTTCAGCAGCCGCAGAGTTTTTTCGATGCCTTCTTCGACCCGGCCTTCGGTGTGCCCTTCGGCCAGTCCTTCGACACGGCCTTCGGCCAGCCCCTGGGCGCGGCCTTCGGCGCGCAGGCGCTGCGAGGTACGCGAACGATAGAACGACAGGTCCACGCTCATCAGTGTGCTCCAGGTTTTCGCGGCTCGGGTCGCGCCGAGGCCGAGTTCGGTGAGTTCGGCGAAGACGTGAAAATCTTCCTCGTCTTCCAGTTCGTGCAGGGCATCGGCGAGCGTCTTCAGTATGGCACCGATACGTGCGTCGTCGACGTGGGTGACCGCCGACAACACGGCCAAGGGGATATCGGCGGCTGCCGCCTCGGGATCTGTCACGACAGGGACGTTGTCCGGGCCCAGGACGAGTGGGCGCACGATAATGCTCGACCATTGAGGCAGGCCGATCCTGATCGGTTCGCGTGCCCAGGCGGCGGTCGTGGTGTCGCGGCACACGACAAGCAGTACGACCGGTAGCCGGTACTTCTCGTGGAGGTGGGCCAGGTAGTAGGCCCAGGCGCCGGGTTTGTCGTCGTCTTTCTTGTTCTGGGCTTCGACGAGGAGCAGGAAGGCGCCGTCTCGGACGGTGGTGATCCGGAGGAGGGTGTCGACCTGGCGTTCGAGGGGGCGGATCTCGGTGAGGTCGTTGGTGAACACCGCGACTTCGTCGGGGTCGTCGAAGGGTAGTCCGAGGGCGCGGAACGCTCGGGCGAAGACGCCGGGATCGTGTTGGAAGAGGCGGTGCATCACCTCGTGTGGGGAACCGGCCATGTGGCAGAACATATCCGGGTTACCGCGGGTTACGTTAGAAAGTGTGTTCGATTTCCGGCGTTTCCGAATCGTCGGCGCGTCGCCCGGCAAGCTGATTCGGGTATCGGTAGGGCGTTGCCGGACCGCGTTCGTGTCCACCTCGGATCATTTCCCAGCGGAACAGTTTCCGGTGCGAGCGATGCCGGCCCTCGGGCAGGGCCGGCATCGGTGGGCGGCGATCAGAGGCGTTCGAGGATGGTGGCGTTGGCGAGCCCGCCCGCCTCGCACATGGTCTGCAGGCCGTAGCGGGCGCCGCGATCCCGCATGGCGTGCACGAGGGTGGTCATCAGCCGGGCGCCGGACGCGCCGAGCGGGTGGCCGAGGGCGATCGCGCCGCCGTTGACGTTCACCCGCCCGGGGTCGGCGCCGGTGTCGTGCTCCCAGGCCGCGACCACGGAGGCGAACGCCTCGTTGATCTCGATCAGGTCGATATCGTCGATGGTGAGCCCGGCCCGGTCCAGGACCTTGCGGGTGGCGGGGATGACGGCGGTGAGCATGAGCAGCGGGTCGTCGCCGGCCACCGCGAAACTGTGCAGCCGGGCCAGCGGGCGCAGACCCAGTTCCCGGGCCTTGTCGCTGGTGGTGATCAGGACCGCGGCGCTGCCGTCGCTGATCTGGCTGGCGGTGGCGGCGGTGATGTTCCAGCCGATCTGCGGGAACCGCTGCGCCATCGCCTCGTCGTAGTAGGCGGGGCGCAGCCCGGCGAGGGTGTCGAGGGTCGAGCCGGTGCGGATGCCCTCGTCGGTGTCGAGCCCGGCCAGCGGGGCGAGTTCGGCCGCGAACCGGCCGTCCTTGGTGGCTCGGGCGGCCTTCTCGTGACTGGCGAGTGCGAATTCGTCCAGTTCGGTCCGGGAGATCCCCCATTTCGCGGCGATGAGTTCGGCGCTGATCCCCTGGGGCACCAGTCCTTCGGGGTACCGCTCGGCGAAACCCACGCCGGAGATATCGTCGGCGCCGCGCGCGCTCGCGCCCATCGGTACCCGGCTCATGGATTCGACGCCGGTGGCCACCACCATGTCGTAGGCGCCGGCGATCACACCCTGGGCCGCGAAGTGCACCGCCTGCTGGCTGCTGCCGCACTGCCGGTCGACCGTGGTCGCCGGGACCGATTCCGGGAAGCCCGCGGCCAGGGCGGCGCGGCGGGTCATGTTCACACCCTGTTCGCCGACCTGGCTCACGACCCCGCCGATCACATCGTCGATCAGCGCGGGATCGATCCCGGTGCGTTCGACCAGGGTGCGGAGGCTGTGTGCCATGAGGTCCACGGGATGGACCGAGTGCAGGGCTCCGGTGGGCCTACCGCGCCCGATCGGGGTCCGGACCGCATCGACGATGACCGCGTCTCGCATGGTGATTCCTTTCGCCGCCAGAGCTCGACTCTGGCTAAAGTTATCTAAAGCCAGATTAACCCCTGACATGACCCGAGGCAAGTCAGGGTGGATATGATGGACCGATGGCAGCCGTGATGGAAGGCCCGCTGGCCGATCTGAACTCGTGGAAACCCGACCACTGCTCGATAGCGATGGCGCTGGATGTGGTCGGCACCCGGTCGGCGATCCTCATCCTGCGGGAGGCCTACTACGGGACCACCCGCTTCGACGGGTTCGCCTCCCGGCTGGGAATCACCGACGCCGCCGTCTCGGGCCAGTTGCGCAAGCTCACCGAGGCGGGGCTGTTCACCAAGCAGCCCTATCGCGAGGAGGGTAAACGCACCCGGCACGAGTACGTGCTCACGCCGAAGGGGCGCGATCTGCTCCCGGTGGTGCTCGCGTTGATGCAGTGGGGAAACGCCCACCTGCAACCGGGCCCGGCGCCGCTGGACCTGGTGGAGGCCGCGACGGGAGATCCGGTGCGGGTTCAGGTGCGCAGCGAATCCGGTCGCGAGATCGGTGTGGACGAACTGGGCGTACGGCTCAACGAGCGGTGGCGCGCGAGCCGTCGCGCACGTTCGTGACAGGTGTCCCGCCGCGGGCGGGACACCTGTATGACGGGTCTAGTTCAGGCGGCGGCCGTCGTCGGCGCCGAAGAAGTAGATGTGTTCCGGGCCCGGGGTGAGTGACACCCGGGTGCCCTTGGCCGGCGGATTGCGCCAGTCGCTACGGGCGACGATGGTCTCCACGCCTGCGGTGGCCTCGGCCGGGCGGCCGTAGATGAAGGCGTCGGAACCGAGTTCCTCCACCACGTCCACCTCGATCTCGATACCGGAGTCGCCGGCCTCCAGGTGCTCCGGGCGGATACCGACGGTTACCGAGGCGCCCGCCTCGTCGGCCACCGAGCGCGGCAGCGGCAGCGAATATCCGCCGATCCGGACCGCCCCGCCGGATACCGGCAGGGTGAACAGGTTCATCGCCGGCGACCCCATGAACCCGGCGACGAACACATTGGCCGGGTCGCGGTAGAGATCGCGCGGGGCGGCGCACTGCTGCAGCAGGCCGTCGCGCATCACGGCCACCCGGTCGCCCATGGTCATCGCTTCGACCTGGTCGTGGGTGACATACACCGTGGTGGTGGCGAGCCGGCGCTGCAACTGCGCGATCTGGGTGCGGGTCTGCACCCGCAGTTTCGCGTCCAGGTTGGACAGCGGCTCGTCCATCAGGAACACCTGCGGATCGCGCACGATCGCCCGCCCCATCGCGACGCGCTGACGCTGGCCGCCGGACAGCGCCTTGGGCAGCCGGTCCAGCAGCGGTTCGAGGTCGAGCAGCCGGGCCGCCTCGAGCACCCGCCGCTGCTTCTCGTCCTTGCCGACCTTCGCGAGCTTGAGCGCGAAGCCCATGTTCTCGGCGACGGTCATATGCGGGTACAGCGCGTAGTTCTGGAAGACCATCGCGATATCGCGGTCCTTGGGATCGGAATGCGTCACATCCCGGTCGCCGATCAGGATGCGGCCGCCCGAGACTTCCTCGAGGCCCGCCAGCATCCGCAGCGAGGTGGATTTCCCGCAGCCCGACGGGCCGACCAGCACCAGGAACTCACCGTCGGTGATCTCGAGCTGCAATTGATCGACGGCGGGCGTTTTGGCCCCCGGATACTGCCGGGTGGCGCGATCGAAGGTCACCGTGGCCACGGCTTGTTCACTTCCCTTCACCGGTTGGAACACGCGAAGTGGAGCGAATTCGCAACATGTGCGTGGTCATGGCGTCAGAGGCTACCGCTGGTGTTCTCGGGCTCCGCATGGTCTGTCCTTTTCGGAGCGTTATCGTGCCAGCGAACACCCCGGCTGTCCACCCATTCGGCGGTACGAGTGCGACCGGTGTCCACCATCCGGTCAGGTCGCGCGGAAGGGTGACGGTCCGGTCCGGAACCGGCGTCTCGGTCGGTGGTCTCAGCGAAGCGAGGTCGGAGAGTGGACGAGGAGATTCTGTCCGGAGGGAGCACCACCGCGGTCGTACGGGTCGGCGACACCGTCCGGCGCGCGGCCGGCCCGTGGACCCCCGCGGTGCACGCGTTGCTCGACCATATCCGGCGGCGCGGTTTCCTTCGTGCCCCGCGACCCCTGGGCTACGACGAGCAGGGCCGCGAGATCCTCGACCTGCTTCCGGGGCGGGTCGCGGTCTACCCACTGCCGCCTTTCGTGCTCACCGACTCCACCCTGCGCGCGGTGGCCCAGATGCTGCGCGAACTCCACGACGCCACCGTGGACTTCGAGCCGCCGCCGGGTGCGAGCTGGCAGTTCCGGGCGCGGGAGCCGCAGGAAGTGCTGTGTCATAACGACTTCTGCCCCTACAACCTGCTCTTCGAGGGCGAGCGTCTCAGTGCGGTCATCGACTTCGATATGGCGGCGCCCGGTCCCCGCGTCCGCGATCTCGGCTACACCGCCTACCGGTTCGTCCCGCTGGCCGGCCCGGCGAACCCGGACGCCGGCGGGGCCGGTGCCGACGCGCAGCGCCGGCGGCTCGGGTTGTTCTGCGACAGCTACGGCGTCGCGGGCATCACCCCGGCCGATGTTCTGGACGCCGCTATCGCCAAGTTGACCGAACTGGTGGAGTTCATCGTCACCTCGGCCGACAGCGGCGACCGGGCGCAGCGAGCCGTCCTGGAACGCGGTGACACCAGGATCTACCTGGATGATCTCGAATATCTGCGGTCCCGTCGTGGGGAACTGACCGGTTAGCCGGCGTGCTCGGCATCCGTCCCGGCAGCCTGGATGGCCGAGCTGCCGCGGGGTCGGTTTTCCGTCCGGGGATCGCGCGCGCTGCCTATGGTGACCTCATGACGCTGATCGACGACCTGCCCGCGGCCGCCGCCGATGTATTGCGCAGGCGCGCCCGCGCCGCCGGGGTACCGGTCCACACCCAGGTACGCCGTGAGCTGACCGCTCTGGCTCGACGGCGGGTGCCGCTGGATTCGGTGGTGGAGTTCCTGCGGGCCGAACGGCCGGGGTGGCGGGAGTCGCGCGGCATCGCCGATGTCCCCCTCTCGGGCGGCGCCTACGCGCTGCCCGCCGCCGAATGGGACGTGCTCACCGAGCGGGCGGCCGCCCCGGGGCAGCTCCCGGGTGACTATCTACGCGACGAACTGGTCGCGCTGGCCCGGCGTCACACGGTCGAGGATTCGGTCCTCGAACTATCCGAGGCGCTCGGCGGCGACCCCGGGCGGGCGGGGGAGATCGAGGAGATCGCCGCGGCTGTCCGGTACGCGCGGGGCGAGTAGTTCGAACAGCGCGGTGATGCTCTGCTCGCCCCGGCCCTCGGCCACCGCCCGGCGCAGGAGGTCGTGCATGGGGGCGTGCCAGGACATATCGACGCCGGATTCGCGCGCGAGCCGCTCGTCGTCGCCGATACCGCTGTGGAAGAGCCCGACCGACGACCCCAGCCGGTCGTAGTCGCCGCTGTCGATCTCCGCGGCCATCACCGGGAGCAGCGCGACGATCATCTCCAGCCATTTCGCCGAATACGGAACCATCGAATCCGCCGGGATACCGCGCGCGGCCAGCAGCGCCGCGCCCTCGAGGAACCCCAGCAGCGCGGGCAGCAGGGTCGCGCCGACGGCGGATTCGTAGAGGGCGGCCAGATCCGGCTCCGCCCCGAGATGGACGATATCGCCGCCGAGTACGCGCAGAGTGCCGGCGTATTCGTCGAAGACCGCCCGCTCGCCTCCGAAGTACAGCAGCGTATCCGGATCGCCCACGGCCGCGGGCACGTTCTTGATCGCGCCGCCGAGAACCCGGGCTCCGCGGGTGGCCGCCCACCGCGCGAACTCCCGCGCAGTGGAGGGGATCGCGCTGCTCAGGGTGACGAGAGTGCGTCCGGCGAGGGCGTTCTCCGCGGCGGCCAGACTTTCCCTGGCGGCTTCGAGGCCGGTGGTCGACACGATGATCAGCCGGGCCGACTCGACCGCGGCGGTGATATCCGTCTGTAGTTCCGCGCCGCCGCGCACCAGGGGCGCGGCGCGTTCCGGAGTGCGGTTCCACACCGTGGTCCGGTGTCCCGCCGCGAGGAAGGCTCCGGCCAGCGCCCGGCCCATCGAACCGGTGCCGAGCACGGTCACCGGTATGCGCTGCTCGTCCGTCATCGTGACTCCGCTCGTCTCAGCGTGGAGACCTCCGCTCCACCGTGCGGCCGAGTATCGGACGGGCCGGTGGGGCGGACCAGTACGCACTTTTTCCGCCGGTACCCGACCTCCGGGTAAGGAACCAGGCCTACGCGGCGGGCCCGTCTGTCATGTGCCGCGGGTCACACTGTCGCGAGGTTGACCCTGCCGCGACGGCCGGGAGTGTGCTGGATTCCGTACCGCGCACCCACCGGAAGGATCGATCATGGCGTTGCCCGAATTCATCTCGGTCGAGGAGTTCTTCACCGAACCCGTGCGTGCGGCGCCGTCGATCTCGCCGGACGGCACCCGGATCGCCTATCTCGCGCCGTGGCGGAACCGCCTCAATGTCTGGGTGCAGGAGCTGGATTCCGGGGCCGAGCCCCGCTGTGTGACGGCCGACGAGAACCGCAGTGTGCAGAGTTACCGCTGGACCCGCGATTCGCGCCGGCTGCTCTACATCCAGGACGGCGACGGCGACGAGAAATGGCATCTGTACCGGGTGGATCCGGACGATCCCGCCGCCGCGGTGGATCTGACGCCGTTTCCGGGGGTGACGGTACTGGATATCGATCTGCCCGCCGATCTGCCCGGGAAGGCGCGGGTGCATCTGAACAAGCGGAGCGCGGCCTGGTTCGATCTGTGCGAGATCGATATCGCCACCGGCGAACTCACCGTGCTCGCCGAGAATCCCGGGTCGGTCGCCCACTGGCAGTGCGGTCGTGACGGTGAGATCTACTGCCGCGGACTGACATCCGGTGGTGATTTCGAATTCTCGCGCTGGGACCCGGAGGCGGGTGTGACGCGACCCGTCGCGACCTTCACGGGAGCGGATTACCCGATGGGGGTGGCGCCCGTGGTGCCCACACCCGACGGGACCGGTGTGTGGATCGGATCCAGCAGCGGTACCGACCGGACGCGGCTGGTGCGGCTGGATCTGCGTACCGGCGAGGAGACCGAGGTCGACAGTCACCCCCGGTACGACCTGGACACCAGGTCCGCGGTGAACCCGTCGCTGTACGCGCCGCTGATCCTCGACCCGGCGACCGGCGAGCTGCTCGGGGTGCGCTATCTCGGTGAACGTCAGAAGATCCACGCGCTCGACGAGCGTTTCGCCCAGGTGCTGGCGAATCTGGAGAAACTGTCCGACGGCGATCTCGGCGCGCTCTCCTGCGACGATTCGGGGCGGCACTGGATCGCCACCTTCGTCCACGACCGCGACCCCGATCTCGCCTACCACTACGACCATGTCACCGGGAAGAGCCGGCTGCTGTACCGCCCCTACCCGCATCTGGACCCGGAATCGCTGGCGCCGATGACGCCGGTGTTGATCCCGGCGCGCGACGGCCTGACCCTCCCGTCGTATCTGACCCTGCCCGTGGGGATCGAGCCGCGGAACCTGCCCCTGGTGGTACTGCTGCACGGCGGTCCGTGGTTCCGGGACAGCTGGGAGTTCGACCCGCCGGCCCAGTTCCTCGCCAACCGCGGCTATGCGGTGTTGCAGGTCGACTTCCGGGGTTCGACCGGCTTCGGCAAGGCGTTCGTGCGCGCCGCGATCAAGGAGTTCGCCGGTGCGATGCACGACGATGTGATCGACGCCGTGGAGTGGGCGGTGGCGCGGGGGTATGCCGATCGGGAGCGGGTCGCGATATTCGGCGGCTCCTACGGTGGTTACGCCTCGCTGGTCGGCGTCACCTTCACCCCGGACGTGTTCGCCGCCGCGATCGACTATGTGGGCATCTCGAATCTGGCGAACTTCCTGCGCACCATCCCGCCGTTCTCGAAACCGCATCTGGCGAACAACTGGCATCTGTTCGTCGGCGATCCGGCCGATCCGGAGCAGGAGGCCGATATGCTCGCGCGCTCGCCCATCACCTACGCAGACCGGATCCGGACCCCGCTGCTGGTGGTGCAGGGCGCCAACGACGCCCGTGTCGTGCGCGCGGAATCCGACAATCTGGTGGCGGCACTGCGGGATCGCGGTGTGGAGGTCGAGTACATGATCAAGGACGACGAGGGGCACGGATTCGTGAATCCGGAGAACCGGATCGATATGTTCCACGCGGTGGAGCGATTCCTCGCCCGGCATCTGGGTGGGCGGCAGGACCCGGCCCGGCCTTCCTGATTTCATCTGTGATCAGGCCGGATTCGGTGTCAGGGGAGGTATCAGATCGGCGTCAGCCCCGTATCAGGCCGGCCCGCGAAAGTACTCATATGAGCAGAACAGGGAGCCACTCCACAGTGGTGACCGGCTCTGAACGATCGGACCTCCCGGGTAGCGACCCGGATCGTACGGCCGTTCGTCCCCGACGCAGCACCACAGATTCCGAGGAGTACACCATGTCCATCACCCTGACCGCCCAGGACAAGGCCACCGTTCGCACCGCCGCCTACGGCGCCGTCTCGCTGATGTCGGCCGCCGATGCCACCGGCTCGCCGCACAAGGCCGCCACCCAGGGGTCTCTCGCCCTGTACTCGGCCACCGGCCCGATCGGGCATGTGCTCGCGGCGAAGTCCAAGGACATCGGCCTGCCGGGCAAAACCGTCGCCCAGCTCGCCGACCAGGTACTGCCGGCTCTGACCGCGGCCATGAGCCTGCTGAAGGCGCAGGATTCGGCCGAGGCCGACAACTTCCGCAGCACCGTCCTGGTCGCCGTCGACGTGGCCGGCCGGTCCGGCAAGGGCGGCCCCACCCCGGTATCGGCCGAGATGACCCGCAAGATCACGGCGGCTCTCGACGCCGCGTGATACGAGGATCCGCCCGGATCGCCCTGTGCGAGTGCGGTATCGGCAGCCACGGCCGATACCGCACTCGTGTGTTTCCGGGGCCGGCCGGAGCGCGTACGCGCCGACCGGTCAGGCCAGGGAATCGATCCACCGCTGCAGACGGCGGCCTTCCACTGCCATGAGTTCCGGATCGCGCAGCGTATTGGTCAGTAGCGAAATGCCCTGGTAGGCGGCGATCAGCGCGACCGCGGATTCGCGGGCGTCGGCGCGGCCCATCGCGGCGAACTGGTTTTCGGCCCACTCGATGAGGGTGCGTATCGGGGCGGCGACACTGGCGTCCAGACCGTCATCGCGTTTGTCCAGTTCGGAGGCGAGTGTGCCGGTGGGGCAGCCGAACCGGACCGCTGTATCGCGCTGCGCGACCCATCCGTCGATCAGCGCCTTCAGCCGATCGGCGGGTTCGGGTAGCCGGTCGAGCTCTTGGATCAGCTCCGAGAGGCTGCGCGAATGGGTCTCGATGGCGGCTTCCACCAGCTCGTTCTTGGTCTTGAAGTAGTAGTACACATTCCCCACGGGGACCTCGGCCACGCGCGCGATATCGGCGAGCGTGGTCTTCTCGACCCCCTGTTCGTGCAGAACCGTGGCCGCGGCGGCGGCCAGCCGGTCGCGTTTGCCGCGCGAAGGTTTGCCGGGGGATGAGTCAGTCACCTGACTAACGATAGACGCCGCGAGGTCCGTGGTGCTACGTTGCTCTGGATTTAGTTAGTTGACTGACTCACTAGGAGCTCTCATGATCGTGGTAACCGGCGCCACCGGAAACGTCGGGCGCGAACTGGTCCGCGTTCTCGCCGAATCGGGTGAACGGGTGCGCGCACTGTCCCGGCGCGAACCGGATCACCTGCCCGCGGGCGTCCGCCATATCGCCGCCGACCTGTCCGACCCCGAGGGGCTGCGCCCGGCATTCGACGGCGCCGACGCGCTGTTGCTGCTCGTGGCCGGGGACGATCCGCAGGGCATCCTGGATGCGGCGAAAGCAGGCGGAATCCAGCGGGTCGTGCTGATCTCGTCCCTCGGGGTCGGGACCCGGCCGGAGGCGTACCGCCACCCCGCGGCCTTCGAGACCGCGCTGCGCGGATCGGGTCTGGAATGGACCGTGCTGCGGTGCGGTGGACTGAATTCCAACGCCTTCGCCTGGGCCGAATCCATCCGCGCCGATCGGCTGGTCGCCGCGCCGTTCGGGGATATCGGCCTGCCGACGGTCGATCCGGCGGATATCGCGGAGGTCGCCGCCGCCGCGCTGACCCGGCCCGGCCACACCGGCGCGGTATACGAACTGACCGGCCCCGTTCCGACGACCCCGCGTGAGCGGGCCGCGGCCCTCGGCGCGGCTCTCGGCGAAACGGTGCGCTTCGCCGAGCAGACCGCCGATCAGGCCCGTGCGCGGATGCGCGCGGTTATGCCCGAAGCCGTTGTCGAGGGCACCCTGGCCATTCTCGGCGATCCGCTGCCCGCCGAGCGCCGGGTGAGCTCCGATATCGAGCGGATCCTGGGCCGGGCGCCACGTCCGTTCGCGGACTGGGCGGCCCGCAACGCCGCCGCCTTCCGCTGACCCCCGCTCCGCGACGCACGATCAGGAGATTTCCCATGCCGGTGACCTCGGTACTCGATTCGACGATCGCCCACCGCGAGGAGGGGTCGGGTGCCCCCTTCGTCTTCCTGCACGGCAACCCCACCTCGTCGCATCTGTGGCGCAATGTCCTCCCGGCCGTCGGCCCGGGCCGGCTGCTCGCCCCGGACCTGATCGGGATGGGTGATTCGGGTAAACCCGCCATCGACTACACCTTCGACGATCACGCCCGCTATCTCGACGCCTGGTTCGACGCCCTCGGTCTCGACGGGGTCGTACTGGTCGGCCACGACTGGGGTGGGGCCCTGGCCTTCGACCACGCGGCCCGTCATCCCGGCCGGGTCCGCGGTATCGCCTTCACCGAGACCATCGTCAAACCCATGTCCTGGCAGGAGTTTCCCGAAGGCGGCCGGGCACTGTTCCGGGCCGTCAAGACCGACGGCGTGGGGGAGTCGATGATCCTGGACGACAATCGCATGCTCACCGAAGGGCTCCCCGGGACCGTAGCGCACACCTTGGATCCGGCCGATCTGGCCGAATACCTGCGGCCCTACCCCACCCGGGAGTCCCGGGTGCCGCTGCTGCGATGGCCACGCGCCATGCCGCTCGGCGGTGAGCCCGCCGATACCGTGGCCCGCGTCGAGAACTACGCCGGCTGGCTCGCGACAAGCCACGACGTGCCGAAGTTGCTGATCGAATTCGCGCCCGGACCCGGTGTGATGATGGGCCCGGACCTGCTCGCGTGGTGCGCCGACAATATCGCCGCGCTGGAGGTCGCGCGCTACGACCTGCCGGCCGGGCATCACACCCCGGAGGACCGTCCCACCGAGATCGCCGCGGCGGTGGCCACCTGGGCCGACCGGCACGGTCTGCGCTGATCCGGCCGTCGCGATGGCCCGGTACGGACGCGGCGGCGGCGTTCGCAACCGCCCGGATACGGAAACGCACCGCGTAACTCCCTCATCGGATTACGCGGTGCGTCGTATTTCCGGACTGCTCCGGCCCGTGTCAGCTCGCCGTGGTGAGCTGACCTTCCGGCTCACCCGAGCCCAGCACGGTGCGCTCGGGTTCCTTGGTGAACAGCAGCATCGCCGCCGCGCCGATCAGGCACAGCACCGTCATGACGATGAACCCGCCGTTGTAGGTGCCGGTGCGGCCGACGATGAAACCCATCACCGACGGCGCGATGATGCCCGAGAGGGCGAAGCACGCGTCGGCGAAACCGGCCGCGGTACCGGGCTGGGTGGGCGCGGCGTCGATCGAAGCGACCCACCAGATGCCGCCGGTGACGAAACCGAAGCCGACACCGGCCGAGATGCAGATCAGCGCGACCGTGAGATTGCCGGGGACGAACAGGATCGGGATGATCGAGGCGCCCGCGAGCAGCAGTGCCACGCCGATGATGACGAACCGCGAGCGGATGCTCTGGGTCTTCTTGTACACCCGGTCGACCAGGATGCCGCCGAGCAGCGCGCCGACCACACCGGCCGCCCACGGCGCCACCGAGAATCCGCCGACCTCCTTGATGGACAGCCCGAATTCGTGTTCCAGGTACTGCGGCAGCCAGTACATGAACGCCCAGAACATGAAGCCCCAGGCGAAATAGCCCAGGCCCACCAGCCACAGGTTGCGGTTGCGCAGGATCTCGCCCCAGTCGACCTTCGATTCGTGGCCGCTGTCCTCACCGTCGGCCTGCCCGGCCTTGATGTAGTCCAGTTCCTCCTTCGAGACGAAGGACGCTTCGCTCGGGGAGTTCTTCAGGAACGGGTAGGCCAGTACGACCCAGGCGATCCCGGCGACCGCCAGCACCCAGAACATGCCCTTCCAGCCGGTCAGCGCGATCAGCTGGGTGAGGATCGGACCGCCGATGAGCAGACTGCCCGACACCGCGACACCGCCGATGAGCGCGAGCGCCTTACCGCGCTCGTGCACGGGCAGCCAGCGGCTGGCGACCCGGGTCGCCGCCGGGAAGCACGGCGCCTCACCGGCTCCGAGGACGATACGCAGCAGGATCAGGCCGATGAATCCGCCCGCGAACGGGGTCAGCGCGGTGGCCGCGGCCCAGATGAACATGCCGGCGATGAGCACCTTGCGGGAACCGTACCGGTCGACCAGGGGCCCCGAGAGCAGCGCGAACAGCATATAGCCGATCGAGAACGCGGAGCTGATGATGCCGTATTGCCCGGGAGTGATCCCGAATTCGGCCTTCAGATCGGTGGCCGCGAACGAGATCGCACTGCGATCGACATAATTCACCACCACCAGGCCCAGAATGATGGCGATTGTCCACCAACGCGATTTCATAGGGTACTCCTCGGATGAAACAGATCGCGGGGTCAGATGACCCCGCGGGCCCGCAGGTCGTCGATGTCCTCGGGGCTGCGCCCGAGGCGGGTGAGGACCTTGTCGGTATCGGCACCGGCGGGTCTACCGGTGTGACGGATCGCACCGGGGGATCGGGTCATGCGCCACATGACGTTCTGCATGCGCATGGGGCCGAGGTCGTCGTCGTCGACAGTGGTGACCATGTCGGTGGCGACGACCTGCGGGTCGGTGAGCAGATCGCTCGGCTTGTAGACCGGCGCCACGGCGGCACCGGCTTCTTCGAAAACGCCGGTGACCTCGTCGCGGGTGCGTTCGGCGATCCACCCGCCCACGTACTCGTCGAGGAGGTCGGCGTGCTCGGCGCGGGTGCGGCCGCTGGCGAACCAGTCCTCGTCGATCACCTCGGGATGCCCGACGATCTGCATCACGCGTTCGGCGATGGCCTGGGCGCTGGTGGAGATCGCGAGCCAGTGCTCGTCCTTGGTGCGGTACAGATTGCGCGGGGCGTTGTTCTGCGAACGGTTGCCCGTCCGCTGCTGGTCGATACCGAGCTGGTCGGCGTAGATCACCCCGGGGCCGACGGCGGTCATGATCGGGGTGAGCAGATCGAGGTCGACCTCCTGGCCCGTGCCGCCGTTGCGTTCCCGCTCGAACAGCGCCATCGAGATGGCCGACGATCCGGCGACACCGGCGATGGAATCGGCGAGCCCGAAGGCGGGCAGGGTGGGCGGTCCGTCGGGCTGGCCGGTGAGATGGGCGAATCCGCTCATCGATTCCACCAGGGTGCCGAACGCGGGCCGTTTCGAGTACGGGCCGTGCTGGCCGAACCCGGTGACGCGCAGCATGATCAGACCCGGATTGCGTTCGGCGAGTTCGGCGTAGGACAGGCCCCAGCGTTCGAAGGTGCCCGGGCGGAAGTTCTCCACGATCACATCGGCCTCGGCCGCCAGATCGCGGAAGATCGCCTGACCGTCGGGGGTGCCCAGGTTCAGCGTGAGGGTCTGCTTGTTACGGCTGACCATCTTCCACCACAGCGGGACACCGTCCTTCTCGAGACCGTGCCCGCGCATCCCGTCCGGTTTCTGCGGATGCTCGATCTTGATGACCTCGGCGCCGAAATCACCCAGGATCTGCGCGGTGAGCGGTCCGGCCAGGATGGTGGAGGCGTCGAGGACCTTGATTCCCCGGAGTGGCCCGGTGGGCTGCGACTCGTCGTTCAACTGCGCACTCCTCAGTACGGACGCGAGATGTAGCGGCCGGTGGGCTCGCCGGTGACGACCCCGTCGGCCAGCACCCGGTTGCCGCGCACGAAGGTGTCGGTGACCGCGGCGGTCAGCTCGAAGCCTTCGAACGGCGTGTATTCCTGGGTGGATTCGGAATCGGCGGCCCGCACGGTCCAGGTGCGGTCGGGGTCGACGATCGCGATATCGGCGTCGACGCCCTCGGCCAGCCGGCCCTTACCGGGCAGGCCGTAGCGGTCGGCCGGGTTGGTCGCGATGAGCTGCGCGATCCGGCGCAGCGACAGTCCGCGCTTGCGGCCCTCGGTGACCAGTCCGGACAGCAGGTATTCGGTGCCGCCGAACCCGGACTTCGCGGCGAACACATCGTCGCGGTCCTCGCCGAACTTCACCTCGTCCTTGCAGCAGGCGTGGTCGGAGACGACCCAGTCGATATTGCCGGCGAGCAGGTGCTCCCACAGCGCCTCGACGTCCTCGCGCGGGCGGATGGGCGGATTCACCTTGGCGCCCAGCCCGTTCGCGTTGTCGATATCGGTGAGCAGATGGCCGATGGTGACCTCGCGGCGGAAGTTCACATGCGGGAACGCTTCGGCCATCTTCATGGCGGCCTTCAGCGCCTTGGCCGAACTCAGGTGCAGCAGGTTGATATTCGGCAGGCCGGTCTCATCGGCGAGGAAGGAGGCGATGGTGACGGCCAGGCCCTCGGAATGCTGCGGGCGCGACGCGCTGTATGCGGCGAGGCCGCTGAGCTTGCCCTCCTGCTCGACGATCTTGGTGTAGGCGCTCATGATCTCGGCGGTCTCGCAGTGCAGCGACAGCGAGATGTGCTCGGCCAGTTCGGGGAACTGCTCACGCGCCTTCTGCACGCCGCGCATGACGAATTCGAAATGCGCGATGTCGTAGCGCTCGTCCTCCGGGATCATCAGGAAATCGCTCTGCGAGGTGGAGCGGCCGTGCAGCCCGTGGCTGCCGTAGAACATGAAGATCTTGAACGAGGTCACGCCCTGATCGGCGGCCAGCGCGGGGATCTCACCGATATGTTCCTTCGACATCGGCGCGAGATGGAACGCGTAGTCGATATAGCTGCGGCCCGCCGAGGCGTCCAGCACCTCGGGGAAGAAATCGGCGTACGGGCCGCCCTTGTTCAGGTAGTACTGCCCGGTACGCATATAGGTGAGCGCGGTGGTCACGCCGCCCTGGGCGCTGGCGCGGGATTCGGTCTGCGTGTCCTCGGCCAGCGGGTTGTAGATACCCCAGTGCTGATGCGCGTCGACCACGCCGGGGAAGACCAGCTTGCCGGTCGCGTCGACGATCTCGGCGTCGTCGGCGCTCAGATCGGGGCCGATGGCCGCGATCTTGCCGTCCACGATGAGGATATCGGCGGTCTCGCCCTCTTCGGGGGCCGCGTTCTCGGTGCGGACGACGGTGCCGTTCTTGATCAGATAGCTGGTCATTGTCTTCTCCTGGCGAATAACTGGATAGATGTGCTGGTCAGGCGGGGACGGGACTCATCACGTGTTCGGCGGCGAGGAATGCCAGGCCGAGCGCGGTGACGAGGCCGTTGCCGGCGAGGTAACCGCCGGCCCCGTGACCGGAGATACCGATGGCCGCGCCGCCCGAGGCGTAGAGCCCCGGAATGGGCGCTCCGGCGGCGAGAACGCGGGCGTGTTCGTCGACGACGAGCCCGCCCTGGGTGTGGAACAGGGCCGGGGTGATCGCGATCGCGATATACGGCTCCGACAGCGGATGGCGTTCGTCGGTGCGGCCCTGGCGGTCGGGTTCCGAACCTTCGGCCGCGCGACGGGCGGCGGCGAGTTCGTCCTCGAGCGCGTCGGGCTGGACGCCGATGAGTTCGGCCAGCCCGCGTGCGGTCGCGGCGCGGATCAGCGAACCGCTCTCGGCGACCGCGCGGAAATCGTCGAATACCGAGCACAGCTGTTCGATGTGCTCGTCGATCACGATCCAGCCGGCGCCGCCGGGGCGGGCGGCGAGGATGGCCGCGAATTCGGAGTAGCCGGTTGTCTCGGGGGCGAAGCGGCGGCCGGTGCTGTCGACGATCACGCCGCCGTGCACGACGGTGGCCCAGCCGATCAGCGTCTGGCTGCGCGCGGACAGCGCCGCGTGCCCCTGGTAGGCGTCGAGGTAGCCGGTATCCGCGCCCAGGTCACGGCCGATGCGCAGGGCGTCGCCGCGGCTGTACCGACCGCCGTGATAGTGGGCGCCGGCGATCTCCGGCATCCATTCGCGGACGAGATCGGTATCGGCGCCGAAGCCGTTGGTCGCGAGCAGGACGGCGCGGGTGGTGAGCTGTTCGGCGTTTCCGTCGGGTGTCGCGATCTCCACCCCGGAGACCCGGCCGTCGGTGGTGTGCACGGCGCGCAGGCTCATCGGGGCGATGAGTTCGATATTCGGATGCGCCCGGACCCGGTCCACGAGGTGGCGCAGCAGTTTGGAGCCGTGCCGGCCCGGGATGGTGTGGCAGCGGTCGGCGCTGTGCCCGGGGTAGCGGAAATCGGTGACCAGTTCCAGCTCGAGTTCCTGGGCGTCGGCGAGCCAGGTGACCAGAGCCGCGCTCGCCTCGGCCAGGGCGCGGGCGACCCGCCGATCGGCGGTGCCGCCGGTTTTGCGGTCGATATCGGCGAGGAAGCGTTCCGGATCGTCCGATACCCCGGCGGCCTGCTGCCAGCGGGTTCCGGCGGCCGGGATCATCGCGGTGCACATCGAGGTGTTGTTACCGCGCTGGAAATGCTCGTCGGCATCGATCACGAGCACGCTCGCGCCGAGTTCGGCGGCGCGCAGCGCGGCGACGAGCCCGCCGCCGGCGCCGGCGATGACGAGATCGAAATCCGGACCGTCCACGCTTCCTCCTATCGTGTTCCGTCCAGCGGAACGCAAGAATGTGGTCCCCTGCACTATGCACGTTTGACAATCTGGGCACAAGTGCCTGTAGAAACGATTAACGCAGCAGAAACTCGAATCAAGCCCGCTAAGGTGCTGGACAATTGTTTCGCTAAGCGGTACAACTTGTTCAGTTGTTGAGCGTCAACCGGCGGGTCGCGCCGGGGCGACCGCCCGTGCTGTTGTTGACCGGACAACGAAATGACCCCGCAGAACGGAGCCACGATGGAGTCCTCCAGTGGAGGCACCACAGCTGCCGCGCGGGCAGCCGATGTGCTGCTCGAGTTCGGCCGCCGCTCGAGCGCGCTCGGCGTCTCCGAGATCGCCCGCTCGACCGGTATGTCGAAGGCGGTGGCACACCGCATCCTGACGACCTTCGTCGACTGCGGACTCCTGCTCTACGAGCCCTCGACCAGGCGATATCTGCTCGGTCCGGCGGCCGCGACCCTGGGCGCGCGCGCCCTGGACGTATCCCCGCTGCGGCGAGCGGCCCGCGAGGCCCTGGTGGACCTGCAACGCGCCACGGGTGAGACGGCGACCGTCACCGGTCGCATACCGGGCGGTCGCGTTTATCTCGACCAGGTCGAGAGTACGCAGGAGATAAAAATGACCGTCGAACTGGGTCGCCGGTTCGAACTGCACAGCGGCTCGTCGGGGCGCATCATCGCCGCGCACCTGTCCGAGGAGGAACAGGACGATCTCCTGTCCCGTCCGCTGCCCCGGTTGACCGGCACCACCATCGTCGACCCCGCGCGGTTGCGCGCGGCGCTGCGCGAAGCGCGCGAACGCGGTGTGTGCCGGTCCACCGGGGAACGCCAGGAGGGTGCCGGTTCCATGGCCGCGCCGGTGTTCGGCGCCGACGGCTCGGTGATCGGATCGGTCTCGGTCTGCGGACCCAGCTACCGCATGACCGCCGAAGCCTGCGATCGGCACGAGGCCGCGCTCGTGGAGGCGGCGCGCCGGGTATCGCGGGCCATGGGTCATCGCACCTCCGACGCCACGGCCGATATTCCGGCGGTGAGCACCCCGTGACCCCGCGCAGCTGGCTGTATGTCCCGGGTCATCGTGACGACCGGATCGGCAAGGCGATCGACAGCGCCGCCGATGCCGTGGTGATCGACCTCGAGGACGCGGTCCCCGTGGGCGCCAAGGACCGGGCGCTGGCCAACGCGCTCGACGCGCTCCGGCAGGCGCCGGCCGCGAAGCCGATCTGGCTGCGGCTCAACGCCGTCGGTACGGAATGGCTCGACAAGGAGACCGCGGCGCTGGCCGCGAGCGGAATCCGGCCGGCCGGGGTCCGCTTGCCCAAGGCCGACGACCCCGCCGCGGTCGCCGCGACCGCGGACCGGCTCGGCTGCGCCGTCCACGCCATCATCGAATCCGCCGCCGGGCTGCTCGCGGCGCCGCGGATCGCGCGCTGCCATCCGCGGGTCACCGGAATCGCGTTGGGTGAGGCAGATCTGGCCGCCGATATGCGCACCGAGGCCGGTGGTCTGGAATGGGCGCGCGGCTGGCTCGTCACCGCCGCCCGCGCCGCCGGGTTGGCTTCCCCGGTGCAGAGCGTCTGGACCGCCGTCGACGACCCGGAAGGTCTGGCCCGCACCTCCCGCGCCGGGCGCGCCCAGGGTTTCTTCGGCCGTTCCGTCATCCACCCGAATCAGATCGACATCGTCAATCAGGCCTATACGCCGTCACCGGAAGACCAGGACCGCGCCCAGCGGATCGTGGATCTCGCCGCCGCCGCACTGGCGGCCGGTGAATCCGCGGTGCTCGACGAATCCGGCAGGTTCATCGATCCCGCCGTCGTCGCGAATGCCCGCGTGGTCCTGGACCGGGCGCAGGCCACCGCAGTACGAGGAGTGAGAGCATGACCGAAACATCCGTCGCCGCGTCGCCCGACGTGTTACTGAACGCTGTGATGGGCAGCGACCTCGACACCGTCGAGCTCGGGCATCCCTACACCACCGGTATGCCCTGTTCCCCCAACCATCCCGGTTTCCGGATGACCCTCATCCGCCGCCACGGCGATATGGTCCGCCCGGACGGCGGTTCGGCCTCGAACGAGATCATCGTGACCGGTGGCCACGTCGGCACCCATGTCGACGCGCTCTCCCACGTCAGCCACTGCGGCAAACTGCACGGCGATATCGACGCCGAGGAGGCGCAGCGCGGCGGCCGGCACTCCCGCCACGGCGCCGAGAACATCCCGTTCATGCTGCGCCGCGGGCTGCTGCTGGACGTGCCCAAGGTGCGCGGCGTCGACGTCCTCGAGGCCGGTACCGCGATCACCGAACAGGATCTGCGCGATGCCGCGGATGCCGCCGGGGTGACTCCGCGCCGCGGCGACGTGGTGCTCATCCGTACCGGCTGGGCCCGCCACTTCGACGACGCCCAGCGCTATCTGGGCCAGCAGGACGGGGTCCCGGGCGCCGATGTGAGCGCCGGGCGGTGGCTGGCCGCCGCGGGCATCGTGGCGGCCGGTGCGGATACCACCGCCTTCGAACACATTCCGGCCGGTAAGGGGCACAGCGTCCTGCCGGTGCACCGGGTGCTGCTGGTGGAGAACGGTATCCACATAATCGAACATCTGAACCTGGAAGCCGCCTCCGAGCGCGGCCTCACCGAGTTCACCTTCGTCATGGCGCCGCTGCGCATTGTCGGCGGCACCGGATCGCCCGTTCGTCCCGTCGCGGTGGTGGCCTCGTGACCGCCGCCGCCACCCGTCACGACCTGGACGGCACGGTCGTCGGCCGCCTCGCCGCGCTGGCCGGCCGGGTCCGCGCCGAGGGATTGTCCGCCGACCTGCGCAAGGATGCGGCGCGCCGTGTCCTCGACGTACTCGGCAACTCCCTCGCCGCCCACGGCCAGCCGTCCGCGCGCGCGGTCACCGCGGTCGCGCGGGAATGGGCCGGAGCCCCCGCCGCCACCGGAATCGGCACCGGCGAACGCTTCCCGGCCGCGACCGCCGCCCTGGTCAACGGGACCCTCGCGCATTCGATGGATTCCGACGACACCCACCTCCCGTCGGTGCTGCACCCGTCGGCGTCGGTGATCCCGGCCGCGCTGGCCGTCGGAGAGGCGACCGGTGCGTCCGGACCCGCCGTCCTGGACGCCGCCGGCGTGGGCATCGAGATCGCGGTCCGTCTCGGTATGGGCGGCTACGACGAAGAACTCGGCAATTCCGAATTCTTCGAACGCGGCCAGCACGCCACCTCCATCTGCGGGGCGGTCGGCTCGGCCGCCGCCGCGGCGATGCTCTACGGTCTCGACCCCGAAGGTATCGCCGACGCGATGGGTATCGCCGCCAGTTTCGGCGCCGGGCTGCTCGAGGCCAACCGCACCGGCGGCACCGTCAAACGCGCGCACTGCGGCTGGGCCGCGCATTCCGGTGTCACCGCCGCGCAGTTCGCCAAGCACGGGCTCACCGGCCCGCCCACGGTGATCGAGGGCCGGTTCGGTTTCCTGCACGCCTTCTGCGGCGACCGCGCCGATGTGGACAAGGTCGTCGACCGGCTCGGCGAACACTGGGAACTCCCGGGCATCTTCTTCAAGCCCTACCCCTGCAACCACTTCACCCACGCCGGTATCGACGCCGCCCGTGCCCTGCGGGCCGGTGGACTCGACCCTGCCGACATCACCGAGATCGACCTCGGAGTGCCGAAACCGGTACTACGCACCATCGCCGAACCCCCGGCCGCGAAGGCCGCCCCCGAATCGGGTTACCACGCCGCCTTCTCGGGCCCGTTCACCGTGGCCCGGGCCCTGCTCGGCGGGTCGGGACTCGGTGTGGGCCATGCCGATTTCACCGACGAGGCGGCGCAGGACCCACGCACCCTGGAACTCGCCCGCTTGGTCACCAGCCATGCCGACGACCGCTGCGATGAGATCTACCCGCACCAGTTCCCCGCTGTCCTGCGCGTGCGCACCCGCGACGGCGCCTGGCACGAAGCCCGGATCGACCACAATCGCGGCGGCCCCGCCAACCCGCTCTCCGACGCCGAACTCACCCAGAAGTTCGATCTCAACGTCGAGCACCGGCTGTCACCGGAGGCCGCCCGCGAGGTCGCCGAACGAACCCTCGCCCTTCCCGCTACCGCCTCCCTCGACAGCTTGATGGATGCCGTGCGCGGCGTGCACTGACCACCCGGGGACCGGGTCGCATCGGCCCGGTCCCGCGACTCGCCGTGACGGCCTGGCCCATAAACTCGCGACCCGTGATGAGGATTCGGCATCTGGTTCTGGCCTGCATCGTGGCCACGGGTGCGACCGCGTGCGGCGAGTCGGGGTCGGATTCGCCGGAGACGACAGCGGCTCCGGCGATTCGCACCGCCTGCGACGCAGGCGCGGCGTCCGGATCCGTCTTCACCACCGAAGTGCGTCCAGATGTACCGTTCACGATTCGGCTTCCACAACTGCAGGGTTGGCAGGTGACGTCGGCGGACGGTGACGAGTTGGTGTTGCGCCGCACCGATCCGCACTCGGCACGGTTGGGCGGCGCGACCGTCGTCCTCGGTGTATCCCGTCCGCGCAGCGCTACCGACAGTCGGTCCGTGATCAGCGCGATCCAGGGCGACTGGCAGCAGTGGCGATCCGAGGCCGTTCAGGTGTGCGGATGGGGTGGCAACCGAGCCGGCGGAATCCTGCCCGCGTCCGGCGCCGACGGGTCCGACCGGTATCACGAGTTCCTCGACTTCGATTACCCGGCGGGCACAATGTCGTACCCGATCCGAATGTCGGTGGACGCCGCGGCCGCCGGCCGCGACATCTACCGAGCCGATATCGACACCTTCGTCGACGGACTGCAGATCGTGCCCACCCCTCCGGCCGGGTGAGGCATCGTGTGCCGCGTCGATGAGCGGAAGCCGCTCCGCGGAGGCCTAGGACGACCGCCCGGGATACAGCGAGTCGAGCAGGCGTAGCGCGATTTCCGGGTCCAGTGGGGTCCGCGTTACGGCGAGGCGGTACCACAGCACGCCGTAGATCTGGTCGATGAGCAGTTCGAGGTCGGCGTCGGCGCGAAGTTCTCCCCGGGTCTGTGCCCGGACCAGGACCTGATGCATGACCGCACGGCGGTCGCGGGCGAAATCGGCGAGAAGCGCTGTGGTGGCGGGTTCGGTTTGCGCTTCGGCGAGTACCGCGCGCAGCAGGTCGGTCATCGGCGGGGTCGCCGCGTTGGCGAAGGTGGCGGTGAGCAGGATGGTGAGGTCGTCGCGCAGGTTGCCGGTATCGGGGTCCGGTGCGCGGTCGCGGGCCGATTCCATCATCGCTTCCAGCAGCACCGCGCCTTTCGACGGCCACCACCGGTAGATCGTCTGCTTGCTGACGCCGGCCGCCGAGGCGATATCGGCGACGGTGACCGCGGCGCCGCCGGAATCGGCCAGCAGGGCTGCCGCGGTGTCGAGGATGGCGTGCCGGGCGGCTTCGTTGCGGCGGCGGCCGGTGTGGGGTCGGGGCGACGTCATTGTTCGAGCCTAGCGTTGACGGAACCGCCGGTACCGGCAAGAATTGTCGAGACTGACGGTACCTATAAATGAGGTGAGGGCCCGTGGCCGCTACTACCGCGAAAAGGCGCAGGGTGAACTGGTATCACCGGCATATCGCCAATCCGCTGATGAGGCGCATGGTGGGGCATCTGCCCGGTCAGGCGCTCCTCGAGACCACCGGCCGCCGCAGTGGGCTGCCACGCCGGACCCCGATCGGCGGCCGCCTGGCCGGCGGATCGTTCTGGCTGGTCAGCAACCACGGCCTGGGGTCGGCCTATATCCGCAATATCGAAGCCGACCCGCGGGTCCGGCTGCAGATCCGCTCGCGCTGGTACACCGGCATCGCTCATCTGCTCCCCGAGGACGACGCGCTCGCGCGCCTCCGGACTCTGCCCAGGGTGAACAGCTGGAATGTCCGAATGCTCGGAACCGACCTACTCACCGTGCGTATCGATCTCGATCGACGCGACGAACTGCCTCGGCACTGAGTCGGGCAAACGGTCCGGGCGACTCGGTCGGGCCGCGCTCATCCGAAGGCGCAGGCGCCGGTGCGCGGCGAGCGGTGGCCGTTCGGGGACCGGGACGCATCGGCCCGGTCCCCGAGGCCGCCTCCGGGCTCAGATACCGGTCTCCGGAATTTTCCCGCCGGGGCAGAACTGGCCGGGGCCGGCGTTCGTCGATCCGGTGGTGATGCAGTTCAGCAGGAATTTCCAGCCGTCGTACTCAACGGGGGGCTGACTCGATGGTGCCGGCTGATTCTCGACCGGAGCTTCCGCCCAACCGGCCGGCGCGGCGAGACCGAGGGCCGCCGTGATTCCGATTCCCGCAATGGCGAGTCGCAGTGACGTACGCATTACCTACCTTTCGAATTCTCTTGGTGCGACCGCTGATTCCAGCGATCATTGCAAAATGCACGGTACGTGTCATCCCATCATCGGGTGAATCGAGCCGGGAAGTCGTAGTGCCGGCGCCTGTGGCTCGGGCCGGCCAGAAGATGGCCCAGATCAGGACACCGAGCGGAATACCGCCCGCCAGGACAATTCCGAAAGTGATCATCGCGGCGGCCCGGCCGAATGCCATCTGGTGAAAGACAGCCGGGGCAGTACTGTTTCGACATCGGCGATATCCATGACCCTGTTCAATTCCACCGGCCCGAGATGATCGGGTGACGGCAGGATGACGGCATCGACTCCGGCATTCCGGGCCTGTTCGAATACCGGTAGAACGGATTCTTCATCGGGCCACACCACGCGATAGCCGAGACGCTTTGCGAGGCGGAGCACCTGCGCCCGGTCGTCCCATCCAGGCGAGGCGCAGGTGTCGTGATCGATCCATCCGAGCGCCGTCGGTTTCATCCCATCTCCTCTCGTCATCCCTCGGAAGGCATCCGCTGGCCGGTATGCGGAGCCGGCCGGACGTCGAAGCCGAAAATCACGCTATGGCTGCGATTTCGGCGTCGGAATGCCTACGGTGGTCGCAGGTGACGAACGGTGTTTGCGCTGCGTCAACACCGCGCGAAAGGGGGACGAATGTGCGGCAGGGTGATCAGCGGCGCGGAACTGCGTGCCGCCAGGGAAGCTGCCGGTATCGGGCTGCGGGAGTTCGCCCGGCGGACCCATTGGAGCGCCGCCTATCTTTCTCAGGTGGAGCGCGGGCAGCGCCCGGTCAATGACGATCTCCGGTCCGCGTACGTCGATGCATTGGGCGCCGATCCCGATACATGGACGCCTCCGGCCGATCCGCTGCGTGTCGCGCACGAGTGGCTGCTCGCCGATCCGCCATCGGTGGTCCAGATGTCGTCCGGACGCCGAGTCGGCTCTGGTCTGGCCGATGAGATGGAACGGCGAGTCGTTGAGCTGCGCCGCCTGGACGACGCGGTGGGCGGCGCAACGCTGCACTCGGTGGTGCGCTGCGATCTGGACGCCGCGCGAATGGTGGTGCGTGAAGGGTCCCACTCCTCGCAGGTACGACGTCGCTTGTTGCGGGTGGTCGCCGAACTGTCGCAATTGGGTGGCTGGGTGTACGCCGATGCCGGGCACAACCGCCGAGCGCAGGGTGCCTATCTGGAAGGAGTGGGCGCCGCCTCCGAAGCCGGTGACCGGCCGCTGGCCGGACAACTTCTTTCCAGCGCGGCCTACTTGCTCACGAATACCGGAAATGCCCGGGATGCCGTTCTCTTGGCACGCACCGCATCACGTGGAGCTTCGGATGACGCGCCGGCCGTCGTGCGCGCGCTTCTCGGCGAACGGATCGCTTGGGCCGCGGCGAGATCGGGAGAGTCCGATGTTGCGCGGCGTGCTCTGGATGCAGTGGACGAGGACTATGACCGCCGGCGTCCCGGTGACGAGGAGCCGGACTGGACATATTGGTTGGATCGGGACGAGATCGATGTGATGCGGGCACGGTGCGCGGTCGAGTTGGGAGATGTGGCCACGGCCGGTGCGCTATTGAGTCCGGTGGTCGACCGCTTCCCTGCCGCGCGCCGGCGAGAAGCGGCGCTGTATCGGTCATGGCTGGCCGAAGCCTGTGCGCGCAATGGGGATTTCGATGCGGCTCGGACGGAGCTGGCGAAGGTGCCGAACGATACCGGATCCGATCGTGTCGCTCGGCGGATACGTGATGTGGCCGCACTGATGGCCCGACCGGGGCCGACCGCAACTCACACCGGTCGATGCTGATCACGGAAGTGGTCCGGCTCGTGGGGTGTTCGGTGATCGCTCGGCTGATGCGACGTGCAGAAATGCGCCCTGACCTGCGCAGATGATACTATCATTGGTGATAGTATCATTGAAGATAGTATGCGGGGAGGGCGATTTCGTAGGGGCGCGCACGTCGGGTCTACTCCGCGTCTGGCGCGGAGAAGAAGCCGTCTTGTCGGGCAGGGGCTCTCGGATCGGGGTGCTTCGAATCGCGGATCATTGCCGCCGCCAGCGCCAGGCGAACTCGTCGGAGGCCGGGGGTGGGCCGGGGAGGTCGCCGTCGGCGGACAGTCCGGCCACCAGGAGCGCGAGGATTCGCCGGCGCAGCTGCGTGGTTCGTTCCGGATCCGGCAGGGTGATCGCCGCGCACGATTCGAGGACGAGGCCGATGTCGTGGACGTTGACGTCGGGGCGTAGGCGGCCGCCGGCGTGTGCGCGCCGCACCAGTTCCGCGGTGACCTCGCTCGAATGGGCGACGTCGGGGCGGATCGACTCGTCGGGGGTGAAGGTGCCGGCCAGATGCACGGTCAGCGAGTGCACATCGGTGTCGACGACACGCCGCAGGAAGCCGATCAGGCCCTCCCAGCCGTCCGTTGCCTCCAGCGCCGCGTCGGCTTCCGCGTTGTAGCGCCGTAATCCCTCGTGGCAGAGGGTGCGCAACAGCGCCTCCTTGCTCGGGTAGCGACGGTACAGCGCGCTGATTCCCACTCCGGCGCGTTCCGCGACGGCGGCGATCGGCGCGGTGGCGTCGGCGAGGAACACCGCGCGGGCGGCCTCCAGGATGATCCCGTCGTTCTGGGCGGCCTGCGCCTTCCGGCCGGGCAGGCCCTTGGGTTCCGGGCGATCGGATGACTTCGGCATGGTTCGAGACTATCAGTTGAAACGGAATGATCCGTTCTGTTAAGCTTCAATCAGAACGAACCATTCCGTTCCAAAAGGAGTTCATCATGAGCGACATCCGCCCCTTCCGCATCGACGTCCCCCAGACCCGGCTGGACGATCTGGCCGACCGGCTGCGTCGGGCGATCTGGCCGAACGAGCTGAGCGGTGTGGCCGACTCCTACGGCGTTCCGAACGACCGGGTGCGCGGGCTGGCCGAATACTGGCTGGAGCGGTTCGACTGGCGGGCGCTGGAGGCGAGGCTGAACGCCTATCCGCAGTTCGTCACCGAAATCGACGGCGAGGACATCCACTTCCTGCATATCGAGTCCTCGCGGGCGGACGCCCTCCCGGTGATCCTCACCCACGGCTGGCCCGGTTCGATCCTGGAATATCTCGACGTGATCGCACCGCTCACCGAACCGGAGTCGGCGGACGATCCCGCCTTCCACGTCGTCATTCCCTCGCTGCCGGGGTTCGGCTTCTCCGGACCGACCCGCAGCACCGGATGGGGTCGCGATCGCACCGCCGCGGCGTGGGTGGAGCTGATGGGCCGGCTGGGTTACGCGCGCTACGGCGCCATCGGCAACGACGGCGGTTCGATGATCTCGCCCGAGATCGGCCGGATCGATTCCGACCATGTGGTGGGAGTCCATGTGACCCAGCTGTTCTCGTTCCCGTCGGGAGATCCGTCGGAGTTCGAGGGCCTCTCCGAGGCGGATCAGGCGGCGCTGGGGCATCTGCAGTGGTTCCACGAGAACAAGATGGCGTTCAACACCCTGCACAGTCAGCAGCCGCAGACCCTCGCCTTCGCGCTCAGCGATTCCCCGATCGGGCTGCTCGGCTGGAACGCGCAGTTGTTCGGCGAGAATCTGGACGAGGACTTCGTGATCGGCAATGTGGCGTTGTACTGGCTCACCGGCACCGCCGGTTCATCCATCCGGTTCTACTACGAAGACGCCCACGCCGAGCAGCGGCAGACCGGCCCGACCACCACGCCGACCGCGCTGGCGATGTTCAAGGGCGATTTCCAGTCCATCCGCCGGTTCGCCGAGCGCGATCACGGCAATATCGTCAGCTGGAACTCCTACGACGTCGGCTCGGGCCCGGCCGGCGCCAACGACGCGGCGGGCCACTATGCGGCGCACGAGGCGCCGGAGGTGCTGGTCGCGGATATCCGGAACTTCTTCGCGAAGCTCGGCTGAACGCGCGACCGCGCTCAGCGGTCGAGGAACTCCAGCAGGTCGGCGTTGAAGCGGTCCTTGTCACCCGGGACCAGGGCGATACCGTGGGAGCCACCCTCGTAGACCTTCAGGGTGGCGTCGGCGATCTGCTGGGCGGATTTGCGGCCGGTGGCGTCGATGGGAACCACCTGATCGTCGTCGCCGTGCACCACCAGGGTGGGGATATCGAATTTCTTCAGGTCCTCGGTGAAATCGGTGTAGGCGAAGGCGTCGACGCATTTCACGCCGGCCTCGATGCTCTCCTGCATGGCCATGAACCAGAACGCGTCGCGGTTTCCCTGGGTGGCCTTGGTACCCGATCGGTTCGCGCTGAAGAATCCTTCGGAAGTGTCCTTCCAGAATTGCGAACGTTCGGTGAGGATGCCGGATTTGATATCGTCGAATACTTTCTCCGGCACGCCTTCCGGATTGTTCTCGTTCCTGATCATCAGCGGCGGGATGGCCGACAGCAGGACCGCCGATTGCACCCGCCCGGTGCCGTGGCGGCCGATGTAGCGGGCGAGTTCACCGCCGCCCATACTGTGCGCGACCAGGGTCACGTCGCGGAGGTCGAGGGCGGTGATCAGGTCGTTCAGGTCGTCGGCGAAGGTATCGAAGTCGTAACCCTCCCAGGGCTGGTCCGAGCGCCCGTGGCCGCGGCGGTCGTGCGCGATGCCCCGGTACCCGTGGTCGGCGACGAATTTCATCTGGTCTTCCCAGGCGTCGGCGTCGAGCGGCCAGCCGTGAATGAATACGACCGGGCGGCCGGAGCCCCAATCCTTGTAGAAGATGTTCACGTTGTCGCGAGTCGGGCACATGGGCATCAGCGGGAGCCTCCTTCTGTGCGTGTTCGCCGACCTGCGGCAGGTCGTGAGAACGAGACGCGCCGCCCGAAATGCTACCGACGGATATGCCCCGGAAAAGGGGTGTATTCATCTGTTACGGAATCCATGCACGAACGGAATTCCGGATCCGATCCCGCGGCCCGGCGGCACCGTTCACGTCCGGCCGTCCGGCGGTCGCGCCGGTAGCCTCGGATCCGGGAGACAACCCGACGACGAGGAGTCAAGCAGATGAGCCGACCGGTTCGGATCGGAATCCAACTCCAGCCCCAGCACGCCCCCGATTACGGACTCATCCGCGACGCGGTGTTGCGGGCCGAGGACGCGGGCGTGGACATCGTGTTCAACTGGGATCACTTCTATCCGCTGTACGGGGACCCCGACGGTGCGCACTTCGAATGCTGGACCATGCTCGGCGCCTTCGCCGAGCAGACCGAACGGGTGGAGATCGGCGCGCTGGTCACCGGCGGCGGCTATCGCAATCCGGACCTGCTGGCCGATATGGCCCGCACCGTGGACCAGATCAGCGGCGGCCGGCTGATCCTGGGCATCGGCTCGGGCTGGTTCGAACGCGACTACGACGAGTACGGCTACGACTTCGGCACCGCCGGCGGCCGGCTGGATCTGCTGAAGGAGTACCTGCCCCGGATCACCGGCCGGCTGGCGAAGCTGAACCCGCAGCCGGTGCGCGATATCCCGATCCTCATCGGCGGCGGCGGTGAGAAGAAGACGCTGCGGCTGGTGGCCGAATACGCCGATATCTGGCACAGCTTCGGTGAACTGGATGTGTTCACCCACAAGAGTCAGGTGCTCGAGGAGCACTGCGCCCGGGTGGGCACCGATGCCAAGAAGATCGAACGGTCGGTGGCCTGGCCCGGCGCCGACGCGGCCCCGGCCTACCTGTCCGCCGGGTCGACGTTGTTCACCGTGGGTATCAACGGCCCGGATTACGACCTGACCCAGGTCCGGGAGGCGCTAGCCTGGCGTGACAAGACCAACCCGGAACCGGTCAGCGGTATCGCCTGAGTGTTTCGCACCCCGGCGGGCCCGGGCGGCTCGCCGCGTTCCGCCGCACCGCGCGTGATACCTGCGCGGTGCGGCGGAACCCCCACTCGCTCAGCCGGCTCCACCGGCCGGAAGATGCCAGCCGCGCCGGAACACCGGGGCCTGCCCGGCCGTCGCGGCACGACACCAGGTGACCAGTTCCCGTGCGACACCCGGGCCGTCGAGCGCGGAGGTGTCGATCACGTTCATGGCCCACCGGTCCGCGATGTCCTCGCGACCCGCCCAGCGCTGCCAGCGCATCTGTGGCCAGGCGCCGGTGGTGACGGCCTCGGGCACATGGGTGGGATCGACGGCGTGGCGCCGCAACCATTCGGCGAATGCCAGGTGCAAGTGGAGCAGTTCCGGTGGATCCTGCCGGGCCCGCAGCCGCGCGGTCTGCGCGGTCTCGTTCGCGTCGAGCAGGCAGACGGCGATATCGATCAGATCCGCGGACGGCGCCGCCAGCGCCTCACCGGCGGGTACCGGGTCCCCGGCGAACAGCAGATGCCGCCCCTCCGGCGCCAATTCGGCGGCCCGCCGGACGGCCACCTCGACCTGCCGGTGCCGCCACTCGATGGTCGGGACGGCGGGAATCGGACCCAGGGTGAACAGCTCCGCCGTCTCGAAGCCGGCGCCCAGCAGCGGGGCGGCGGCGAGACGGGCGGTGGTTTTCCCGACGCCCGAGGCGCCGGAGACGAGCAACAGCATGGAATACCTTCTTCACGTTTCGCGGACGACGGATCACCTCCGGCGCGTCACGCGCCGGAGGGCGGGTCACCGACCCGGACCGCTGTTCGCGGCCGGGTCGCTATCCGAGACGGAAGAAGAACTGCTGCATCACGCGGGTGACAGTAGATGCCGCGTGCGGCCGGGTCCACCGAATTGGTGGTCCGCGGTCTGCGGTCGGTCCGCGGGTATCGGCCGACCGGCTCCGGAACCGGCTGTGCCGGGATTCATCCCGAACGGCGGCGTCCGCGGACACGACAATGAGGGCGGGCACGGAGCCCGCCCTCATCGGTTCCCGGTGGCCGGTCGAGCGTTCCGGCCCGAGGGTCTAGCGAGTGGCCTGCGCCTTCGGGGCCCACTGGGTGGTACCCGGGGCCGCGGCGAGGGTGTTCACCAGATCGACGGCGGCGATGACCAGTGCGGGTCCGCCGACGACGATCGTGCCGATGATGCCGCCGAGAGTGGCACCGCTGATGATTCCGGCCGGAATCCCGACGCCGGTCGGCAGCGTGACGGCCAGCCCGATAAGGGCTCCGAGCGCCGTGCCCACGAATCCGCCGATGGCGGTGGCGAGCCCGAACTGGGAGGCGAAGTTGTTCTGGGCGGAGAGGTTCTCCTGCGGGGAAGCGATCGGCTGTGCCGTCGTCGGACGGGCGTGCTCGACATCCTTGACGGCCGTGAGTGCCAGCACCCGGCCCTCATCGCGAACCGCGTGCGGGAGGGGGTATTCGGTGGTGCCCTCGCGCACGAACAACGGCAGGGTGACCACGGTGGCGCCGGATTTGTCCACGATGTCCACGGTTTCGTCCCGGAGCGCGAACGTGCCGTTGGTGAGCGTGGTTACCACGTCTTTGCCGACGAGTTCGGTGCGGTAACCGATATCGGGCGTGGCGGGCTCTGCGTGAACGACTCCCGCGCCCACCGCGGCGGTGGCCAGCAGGGGTGCCAGGACGGCGGCGATCTTGCGGATCTTCATGATGTTCTCGTGTCCGATCTACGTGGCTGGGTTGCCAGGTTGGGTTCCAGTCAGAACAAGCGCGCAGTGTGGTTCGCCGGGCCAAAGGAGGCTGTCCCGGTGGGACGAACAACATGACGTTACGTGGCTGGAACATGAAACGACACCGAATTTGGAAAAAATATTCCGAATCCGGTTTAAAGGTCGGATGATTCGGGCATTCTGTCAGGTTGCGTACTGATAGGTATGTCGATCCGCCATCGGGCAAACTCTGTGCCACATCGGTCGGCGCGGAGAGGTCTCGCTACTGCCCGGTGGTAACGCTCGGTGGGCCGGAAGTACTCCCGCAATCCACCGAGAGAAGCGGATGCCCCGGGTACTCGATCCAACTACCCGGTACCCGGGCCGCGTGGTGAATAAACAGCTAACTGCAATCATGCGCACTTGGTGATGTAATAGAGGGGCGTAGTTCCACCTGACCGGTACGAGGAAAGAAGGAACACCGATGACGACGGCACACGCTCAGCACACCGATCACGGCCATGTGCACGGCCCGGACTGCGGCCACGTCGCGGTACCGCACGGCGATCATGTCGACTACGTCCACGACGGCCATCTGCATCGCGCGCACGGTGATCATTTCGACGAATGCGAGACCCAGGGCCATCACGAGCACGGCGCCCACGAGCATGTGCACGGGGAGGGTTGCGGTCACGTAGCCGTACCGCACGGCGATCACGTCGACTACATCCACGACGGCCACCGCCACGCCGCCCACAACGGCCACTACGACGAGCACTGACGCATCCCGGCCCGGCCCGGCGGCATCTCGCCGGGCCGGGCGTCCGGCTGTCGCTCAGCGGGGGCGCAGCACGATTTCGGTGGGGTGCCCGTCCGCGGGCGTATCCACCGCCGTGCGCACCGCGCGAGCGACCGTTTCCGGCCGCAGGAACTGCTCCGGGTCGTAGCGCCGCTTCTCCCCGGCCACGATCGTGCGCTGCATATCGGTGTCGATACGGCCCGGATGGATCGAGGTGACCCGGATCGAGGGCTCCTCGAGGCGTAGCGCGTCACCGAAGGCGCGCAGGCCGAACTTGCTCGCCGCGTACGAGGCCCATCCGGCGTGCGCGCGCATACCGGCCCCCGAATTGATCAGCACCACATGCCCGTTCGCGGCGCGCAGCGCGGGCAACAGCAGGCGGGTCAGCTCCGCGACGGCGATCAGATTGGCCTCGAGCGTTTCGCGCCACTGCCGGACCGAGGATTCGGCGATCGTGCCCAGATCGGCGATACCGGCGTTGTGCACCAGCACGTCGAGCCGGTCGAGGGGGGCGGTCGCCTCGGCCACCGCGGCATAGTCGGTGAGATCCACCGGCCAGGCGGTGGCGCCGGGGAGTTCCCGCAGTATCGGTTCCAGGCCGGTGGCGGTGCGGCCGCCCAGCAGCAGCGAGTGATCGGGTGCGAGTTCGCGGGCGATGGCCGCGCCCAGACCGCGGGCGCCGCCGGTCACCAGCGCCACGGGTCGCTCGGCGGTCCCCGTATCGTGCGGCACGGTCATATCGCCTCCTGGTCGTGTTCCGCGGTCCTCGGTAGTGCGTATCACATTCGCACCGGTGACGGCCGTCGCCGGGGAGAGGTGTGTAGCGCGTGCGCAATATCGCGCACACCGAAGCGAAACCGTGACTCGGTAGATATTGCGATCACTGGCACCGAACCGGGCGAGAGTCCGGTCCCAACCCGCAAGATATAGAGATGGCACACCCAGGTTTCACTCCCACGCAGCTCGCAGCGCGAGCGGCCTATCTGCTGCGCGGCAACGATTTGGGAACCATGACCAGCGCCGCGCCGCGGTTGTATCCGCATATGTGGAGCTGGGACGCGGCCTTCGTCGCGGTCGGGCTGGCCCCGCTGAGCGTGGAACGCGCGGTGATCGAACTCGACACCCTGCTCTCGGCGCAATGGAAGAACGGGATGATCCCGCATATCGTCTTCGCCAACGGCGTGGACGGCTATTTCCCCGGCCCGGCCCGCTGGGAATGCCGGCTGCTGGCGGCCGCCGCGCCGGACGGGCCCGATACCTCCGGCATCACCCAGCCGCCGGTCCACGCCATCGCGGTCCAGCGCATCCTCGACCATTCCCGCCGGCACGGTCGCAGCACGCGCGCGGTGGCCGAGGAATTCCTCAACCGCCGCTGGTCGGATCTGGTGCGCTGGCATCGCTGGCTGGCCCACGCCCGCGACCCCCTGGGCAACGGCCGGATCACCCTGTACCACGGCTGGGAATCCGGAATGGACAATTCGCCGCGCTGGGATCGCGCCTACGAGAACGTGGTGCCCGGCGCGGACCTGCCCGCCTACCGGCGCGAGGACGTCCTCGTCATCGACGACCCCTCGCAGCGCCCCACCGACCGCGAATACGACCGGTACCTGTGGCTGGTCGAGCAGATGCGGCGCGCCCGCTACGACGACGCCGAACTCAGCGCGGTGATGGGGTTCGCGGTGGAGGACGTTTTCGTCACCGCGATCTTCGCGATGGCCTGCGAGGTCCTCGGGCAGATCGGTGAGGAGTATCACCAGCCCAAGGCCGATACCCGGGAGCTGTTCGGCTGGGCCGAGCGGTTCCGCGCGGGAGTGATCGCCACGACCGACGCCCGTACCGGCGCGGCCCGCGACTACGACACCCGGGCCCAGCGCTGGATCAACACCGAAACACTGGCCATGTTTGCGCCGCTCATCAGCGGCGGCCTGCCCCGGGCCATAGAACGCAACCTGCTGCGCCTGTTCGAAGGCCCGCGTTTCTGTGGTCACCCCGACCTGCGCTACGCGCTGCCGCCCTCCACCTCGCCGGTGTCGAAGGATTTCCGGTCCCGCGAGTACTGGCGCGGGCCGGTATGGCCGGTGATGAGCTGGCTGTTCTCCTGGGTATTCGCCCACCGGGGCTGGGCCGAGCGCTCCTTCATGCTGCGCGCCGAAGCGCTGCGCCAGGCCAGCGACGGCAGCTTCGCGGAATACTACGAACCGTTCACCGGGGAACCGCTGGGCAGTATGCAGCAGTCGTGGACGGCGGCGTCGGTACTGGACTGGCTGGGCTGAGGGGCGCTCAGCCGGCGGCCGGGGCGCAGGTGTTCTTCAGCGAGCACCCGCCGCACGACCCGCCGCAGCCCGCGGGCTCCGGAGCCGGCGCGACGGCCTCCGCGGCCCGGGCGCCCGCGTTGGCGCCGGCGCCCAGCGTGAACAGGGAGATGACCAGCACGCCCACCGCGACGACCACCGCGGTGAAACCGCCCGCGGCCATGACCACGAGCCCGCCCGCGGCCAGTAGCGCGGCGGAGACGATCGAGGTGGGAGCGGCCACCCGGTTGGCGGTCCGGAACGCGGTCTCGTCGCGAAGCGCCGCCTCGGTGTGCACCCCGATGTAGCGGTTACCGGGCAGCTTGCCGAACAGCCCCAGCACCCCGGTCGTCAGGGCGACGAGGGCCAGGACGAACAGCAGAATCGCGACGACAAACACCAGGTCAGAATAGTCCCTACCGCCCCGCCCCCCGCACGCGGGTAACCCCTCCCACCCCACCGAGCCACCCGGGACACCCCCCCGCACCAACCCGTCCGCCGGCGCCGAGTGGGAAAGGGTTCGGCCCGCGTCTGCTGTCGGCCCTCGAAGCGAGGCGGCGCAGCCGCGAGTCTCGAGGGCCGACAGCAGACGCTCAGGAGGGCCGAACCTCGAGCAGCGGAGCTGCTCCAATGTCACAGCTCCGACCAGCACTACCCACCTTTTGGGCTTGTAAGGGGGTACGACTTACGCTGTTCGCGACGGATTTCTCCCCATCAGCAGCTAGAGAAGGCAGGACCGTGCAGGACTCCCGCGCAACCGAGACCGCCGGGCAGAGCTCGGTAGATACCGGCGCAGCCCCGGGCCGTGCCGACGATACGCCCGCCTATCGCTACACGGCCGCGCTCGCTGGGGAGATCGAGGGCCGCTGGCAGCAGCGGTGGAACGAGCGCGGGACCTTCCACGCGCCGAATCCGGTGGGTCCGCTGGCGGGCGAGGTCCCGGCGGACAAGCTGTTCGTGCAGGACATGTTCCCGTACCCGTCGGGCGCGGGGCTGCACGTGGGCCATCCGCTGGGCTATATCGCCACCGATGTGTTCGCCCGGTATCACCGGATGCACGGCCGCAATGTGCTGCACGCGCTGGGATACGACGCGTTCGGCCTGCCCGCCGAGCAGTACGCGGTGCAGACGGGCGCGCATCCGCGCGACACCACCGAAGCCAATATCGCGACCATGCAGCGGCAGCTGGACCGGCTGGGTCTGGGGCACGACCGGCGGCGTTCGTTCGCGACCACCGATCCCGAGTACTACAAGTGGACGCAATGGATCTTCCTGCGCATCTACAACGCCTGGTACGACCAGGAGGCCGACCGGGCCCGGCCGATCGCGGAACTGGAACGGCAGTTCGCGTCGGGGGCGCGGGCGGTGCCCGGCGGTAAGGACTGGGCGGATCTGACGGCGGCCGAGCGAGGCGCGCTGATCGATTCCTATCGCCTGGTGTATCAGACCGATTCGGTGGTGAACTGGTGCCCGGGTCTGGGCACGGTGCTGTCCAACGAGGAGGTCACCGCCGACGGCCGCAGTGAGCGCGGCAACTTCCCGGTGTTCCGGAAACGTCTGTGGCAGTGGATGATGCGGATCACCGCCTACTCCGACCGCCTGATCGACGATCTGGACCACGTGGACTGGCCGGAGAACGTGAAGGCCATGCAGCGCAACTGGATCGGGCGTTCCCGGGGCGCGCGGGTCGAGTTCGCGACCCCGGCCGGGGATGTGGAGGTGTTCACCACCCGCCCCGACACCCTGTTCGGCGCCACCTACATGGTGCTGGCGCCCGAGCACGAGAAGGTCGCCGAGCTGACCGCGGCCGCGTGGCCCGACGGTGTGGACGCCCGCTGGACCGGCGGTGCGGCCGATCCGGTCGCGGCGGTCGCCGCCTACCGCTCGGCCGTCGCGGCCAAATCGGATCTGGAGCGGCAGGAGAACAAGGAGAAGACGGGCGTCTTCCTGGGGGCCTACGCCACCAACCCGGTGAACGGCGCGCAGATCCCGATCTTCATCGCCGACTATGTGCTGAGCGGTTACGGCACCGGCGCGATCATGGCCGTGCCCGGCCAGGACCAGCGGGACTGGGATTTCGCGACCGCGTTCGGGTTGCCCGTCATCCGGACCGTGCGCCCGCCCGCCGATTTCGACGGCGAGGCCTATTCCGGCGACGGCCCGGCCGTGAACTCCGGCTACCTGGACGGCCTGGAGATCGCCGACGCCAAAGCCGCGGTGATCGCGCGGCTGGAGGCCGACGGCCGCGGCGCGGGCACGGTGCAGTACAAACTGCGCGATTGGCTGTTCGCCCGGCAGCGGTACTGGGGCGAACCCTTCCCGATCGTGTACGACGAGGCGGGCGCCCCGCACGCGCTGCCCGAGTCGATGCTGCCGGTGCGGCTGCCCGAACTGGACGATTTCGCGCCCGTCACCTTCGATCCCGACGATGCCGATTCCGAGCCCTCCCCACCGCTGGCCAAGGCCGCCGACTGGGTCGAGGTGGAACTGGATCTGGGCGACGGCCCGCGCAGATACCGCCGCGATACCAATGTCATGCCCAACTGGGCGGGCAGCTCCTGGTATCAGCTGCGCTACGCCGACCCCACCAACTCCGAGGAGTTCTGCGCGAAGCAGAACGAGAACTACTGGCTGGGCCCGCGCCCGGCCGAGCACGGCGCGGACGATCCGGGCGGCGTGGACCTGTACGTCGGCGGCGTCGAGCACGCGGTGCTGCATCTGCTGTACGCGCGGTTCTGGCAGAAGGTGCTGTTCGACCTGGGTGAGGTGAGCAGCAGCGAACCGTATCGCCGGTTGTTCAACCAGGGCTATATCCAGGCCTTCGCCTATACCGACGCGCGCGGGGCCTATGTCCCGGCCGCGGAGGTCGTCGAACGGGACGGGAAGTTCTTCTGGACCGACGCCTCGGGCACCGAGACCGAGGTGAACCAGGAGTACGGCAAGGTCGGCAAATCGCTGAAGAACGCCATCGCCCCCGATGAGATCTGCGATCTGTACGGGGCCGACACCTTCCGGTTCTACGAGATGTCGATGGGCCCGCTGGATACCTCGCGGCCGTGGGCGACCAAGGACGTCATCGGCGCGCACCGCTTCCTGCAGCGGGTGTGGCGGCTGGTGGTGGACGAGGAGACCGGCACGTCCCGGGTCACCGAGGAGAACCCCTCCGACGAGACCCTGCGGCTGCTGCACCGGACCATCGCCGGCGTGGACGAGGATCTGGCGGCGATGCGCGACAACACCGCCGGGGCCAAACTGATCGAGCTGACCAACCACCTGACCAAGGCCTACCCCCAGGGTGCGCCGCGTTCGGCGGTGGAACCGGTGGTCCTGATGCTGGCCCCGCTGGCCCCGCATATGACCGAGGAACTGTGGGAGCGGCTGGGTCACGGTCGTTCGCTGGCCCACGGACCCTTCCCGGTGGCCGACCCCGCGCTGCTGACCGCGGAGACGGTGGAATACCCGATCCAGGTCAACGGCAAGGTCCGCAGCCGGATCCAGGTGGATCCGGAGGCCGACCAGGCGGCCATCGAGACCGCGGCCCTGGCCGACGAGAAGATCGCCGCCCTGCTGGACGGAAAATCCCCCCGGAAGTTGATCGTGGTCCCGGGGAGACTGGTCAATATCGTCGCGTGAGTTGTGGGCGTCGGCGCGGCGGCCTGGGGTTTCCCGGGCCGCCGTGTTGGCCCGTCGTTAATCCCACCGTCTCCTGAGACTCTCCTGGGTCCGCTAGCGTGCGGGCGTTCAGCCCGGAACAGGAGTTCACAGTGAAACCTCTCCCGCTTTTCGTCGCCCATGAGCCCGCCGGTTCGCGGTCCCGCGTGACCTGCCGGTACAAATGCGGAAACGCCTGCTTCCACGAGGTCCCCAACACCTCGTCCAACGAGTACTTCGGCGATATCGTCGCCGCGATCTCCCGGCGCCGGGTGCTGCAGGGCGGGGCGGCCGCGGTGGTCGCCGTCGGTGCCATGGGCGCATTGGCGGGCTGCGGCGATACCGAGGTCGAGACGGCCGCCGGCGCCGGGAGCACGGGCACCGGGTTCACCCCGGTGGCGCCGAACACCGAGGACGCCGTGGTCATCCCGGAGGGGTACGAACAGGGCGTGGTGATCCGCTGGGGCGATCCGCTGTTCGAGGATGCCCCGGAGTTCGACTTCTTCGGCCAGACCGCCGCCGCGCAGGCGCGCCAGTTCGGCTACAACAACGATTTCGCGGGATTGCTCCCGATCGACGGGGAGCCCGGTAAATACCTGCTGGTGGTGAACCACGAGTACACCACCGAGCAGTTCATGTTCCCGGGGTACGACGCGGAGAAGATCACCCGGGAACAGGCCGATATCGCGATGGCCGCGCACGGGCTGTCGGTGGTCGAGGTGCGGGGTGAGCCCGGTAAGGGGCAGCTGAAACCCGCCTTCGGCCGGTACAACCGGCGGATCACCGCCACCACGGAGTTCGTGCTCACCGGTCCGGCCGCGGGCAGCCCGCTGCTGAAGACCACCGCCGACCCCACCGGCACCAAGGTGCTCGGCACGGTCAACAACTGTTCCGGCGGGGTCACCCCCTGGGGCACGGTGCTCTCGGGTGAGGAGAACTTCAACGCCTACTTCGCCGGTAAGGCCGCCGATCCGGTGACAGCGGCCCGGTTCGAGCGTTACGGGATCGGTGAATCCGACGCCCCGCACTACTGGGAGAAGTTCGACCGGCGTTTCGATGTGGCCGCCGAACCCAACGAACCCAACCGGTTCGGCTGGGTGGTCGAGGTGGACCCGTGGGATCCGAAATCGACGCCGATCAAGCACACCGCCCTGGGCCGGTTCAAACACGAGGCGGCCAATATCCATGTGACCGCCGACGGCACCGTGGTCGCCTACAGCGGTGACGACGAGCGCTTCGACTACATGTACAAGTTCGTCTCCACCCGCAGGATCGAACCCGGCACCGGCGCCGCGAGCCGCCGCCACAATCTCACCATCCTCGACGCCGGCACCCTCTACGTCGCCAAGCTGACCGGCGATCACCCGGATCGTATCGACGGCTCCGGCGACGTTCCGTCGGACCAGGGATTCACCGGCAAAGGTCAGTGGGTGCCGATCCTGCGCACCGCCGAGGACGGCCGCGGCGAATCGCTGGTGGACGGTATGACCGCCGAGGAGGTCGCGGTGTTCACCCGCCTCGCCGGCGACAAGGTGGGCGCCACCAAGATGGACCGGCCCGAGGATTTCGAGGCGAACCCGAAAACCGGCAAGGTGTACGTCGCGCTGACCAACAACAGCAAACGCGGCACCGACGGGGAGGCCGCCGCCGACGAGGCCAATCCGCGCGACGAGAACAAGAACGGACAGGTCCTCGAGATCACCGACGATCACGCCGGTACCGAGTTCACCTGGTCGCTGCTGCTGGTCTGCGGTGACCCCGCCGCCGCGGACACCTATTTCGCCGGATACGACAAAACGAAGGTCAGCCCGATCTCCTGCCCGGACAATCTGGCCTTCGATCCGTACGGCAATCTGTGGATCAGCACCGACGGCAACGCGCTGGACGCCAACGACGGGCTGTTCGCGGTGGTACTCGACGGTGAGCGGCGCGGCGAGACCAAACAGTTCCTGTCGGTGCCGGCGGGCGGGGAGACCTGCGGTCCGGTGATCACCGAGGAGCGGGTCCTGGTATGCGTCCAGCATCCGGGCGAGACCGATGACGCGTCGGTGGAGAACCCCGCGTCGCACTGGCCCGACGGCGGCGATTCGCAGCCGCGGCCGGCGGTGGTGGCGGTCTGGAAGGCCGGGGGCGGCCGGATCGGCGTGGAGTAACGAGGAGTACGGGAGGCGTGGCGAAAGGCCGCCGAGCCGTGGGGCTCGGCGGCCTTGTCCGGACACCGGGCGGTTATCCGCTGCCGGTGAGCCCGCCCATCCGGGCGAAGCGGGCGAAATCGCCCTGGGCGCCGCTGTATACGTTCACATCGGTGGGGCCGTGGATGCCCGGGATGGAACCGGAATCGGTCTGCTGCCAGAAGGTCCAGGCCGGCCAGTTACCGGGGACCTCGGGCTGGGGGCGGTCCCGGTAGTCGGCGATCCACAGCGGATAGCGGTGGAACTGGTCGCTGTTCGCCATCGCCGATTTCCAGAAGTTGGGATAGGTGTAGATGATCGGCACCCGGCCCGTGAGCTGCTGCACGGTGTTGAGATAGCGGTGCGTCCAGTCGATCAGCGCACCCGGCGGCAGACCCCCGGAATGTTCGATATCGAGCACCGGCGGCAGATCCAGCGGTCCGTTCTGCCCGAGCACGATCGCCGCGTACAGGGCGGCCTGGGGTTCGGGCGGCAGATCGGGGTGGGCGTAGTGATAGGTGCCGCGGGCCATCCCCGCGACCCGCATATGCAGGCTGTCCTGTACGAAGAACGGGTTGATGTAGTCGAGGCCCTCGGTCGCCTTCACCATGGCGAAACGGTGGCCGGAGGCACGCACCGCGAACCAGTCGATGGGCCGTCCGCCGCCGTGCTGCCACGACGAGACATCGGGTCCGGTGGGTTCGGCCGCCGCGCCGCCGGGCAGGGCGACGGGGGCGGCGGCGACGAGCAGCATCGCGGCTCCGGCCAATAGCGCACGCCCCGGTCCCGAACGGGCGGGACCAGCGCAAACCCGTGTCCACAGGGGTGCCGAGCCGCGCCGCCGACGGCGCCCAATCGCGTTCGATCTCCAACCGGCAGGGTTCATGGACACCGACCCTAGGCATCCACCCGGCGCGCGCCCGGTAGGAAAACGCCGTGAATCGCCGGGAATTCACCCGGCGGACAGTACGGCTTCACGGGCCGGCCGGTATCCGGAACACCCGAACGGCCACGTGTGGTTTACGGTCCCGCCATCGAATCGTCGTGGCGTGGTCGGGATTCGGTCCGGATACTGGGTTCAGCGGTATCGGTGATCCGGAGGTGGTCGATGTGCGCGTGATGGAGTGGTCGGCCGCCCAGCCGATAGCGGTCGCCGCCGGGCCGACCTGGGGAATCGACGGACCCGGCTTCCTGCTGCTCTATATTCCGCTGGCGGTGGTCGCGGTGGTCGCCGGATTCCGGTTGCGGGCCCGGGTGCTCGCACCCGTCGGGCCGCCGGCCGAACAACTCTCCCCGCACGAACTCGGGATGCTCACCGGCGACGACCGGGCGGTGATGGCGTCGGTCGCGCTGCTGCGGGGCCACGATCTCATCGACAGCGCCGGCCACCCGACCGGGAAGCCGGTACCGGGTGCGGCGCTCGATCCGTTCACCCTCGGGGTGGCGCAGCGGATGGACGAGTCGAAACAGAGTTTTTCCGGGGTGTGCCACCGGATGCGCGCCGAGCTGGCGGAACTGCGCACCTCGCTGCGCCGCCGCGGCTACCTCACCGATTCCGGCCACTCGGCACGGCTGCGGCGGGCGGGTATACCGATCATGGTCGTCGCCGCGCTCGGTGTGCTGCGGCTGATCGCCGGAGTCGCGCACGGTAACGCGGTGCTCTTGCTGGTGGTGGTGCTGATCGCACTGGCGATCGCCGGATGGCGGGTGATGGCGCCGGTCCGGGTGACACCGCTGGGCCGGGCCGCCCTCGACGACGCGACCGCCCGGCATCGCCACCTGCGCCCCTCGAACTCGCCCGCGTTCCAGACCTACGGCGGCGCCGCCGCTGGGCTGGCGGTCGCGCTGTTCGGTGCGCACGCGCTGATCCTGCTGGACCCGGCCCTGAACACGGCGATGGGCGATCCCCGGGTCGACGGCGGCGGGGGCGGCGACGCGGGCGGTGATTCCGGCGGCGGTGACGGTGGCGGCTGCGGTGGCGGCTGCGGCGGATGCGGCGGCTGATCCGGTGTCCGGTCCACTACCCGAGAACGGGCTCGGTATCGGCTGGCGGCCGCAGATCTGCGGGGTGATCGACCATTTGGACGGGCTCGCGTTCTGTGAGGTCATCGCCGAATCACTCATCCCGGCAGGCCGATCCGGCGCCGTCGCGGTACCCGAGGAACTCGAATCGCTGCGCGCCCGCGGCACCCTGGTGGTGCCGCACGGTGTCTCGCTCTCCCTCGGCGGCGCGGAACCGGTAACGGCGGCCCGGGTCGAGCGGCTGGCACGCTGCGCCGAGGCGGTCTCGGCGCCGCTGGTCAGCGAACATATCGCCTTCGTCCGGGCGGGCGGCCTGGAGGCCGGGCATCTGCTCCCGGTGCCCCGGACCCGGGAGGCCCTCGAGGTGCTCACCGCGAATATCGCGCGCACCGTGGCCGAACTGGATGTCCCCCTCGCCGTGGAGAACATCGCGGCGGTCTTCGACTGGCCCGACGACGAGATGACCGAGGCGCAGTTCCTCACCGAGATCGTCGACCGCACCGGCGTCTATCTGCTCCTGGATATCGCGAACGTCTACGCCAACGCGCGCAACCGGGGTCGCGATCCGCATGCGGAATTGGCCGCGCTGCCCACCGAACGGATCGCCTACTGCCATATCGCCGGTGGCGCGGAGTCCGGCGGGAGATATCACGACACCCATCTGCATCCGATTCCCGCGGAGGTGTTGAAGATGGTGGCCGGATTCGTGCGCGACCATCCGGTGCCGCTGATGCTCGAGCGGGACGGCAACTATCCGCCGGCCGAGGAACTGCTCGACGAACTGGACGCGCTCAGCAACGCCGCGGCGCGGGCCCCCATCACGGCCTCGGCCCGGGCGGCGCTGCGATGACCGGGCCCGACGTGCCGGATCTGGCGGCCCGGCAGGCGGCACTGGTCCGCGCGCTGGTGGCCGGGGAGGCCGTGCCGCCGGGTTTCGATGTCTGCGCGGTCCGCGCCGCGGCGCATGCCGTACTGCATAAACGTGCCCGGGAGGTCGCCGCCCGCTATCCCGGACTCGAACACGCCGCCGGCCCGGATTTCGCCGAACGGTACGTGGCGTGGGCGCGGACCCGGCCCAAGCGGGGAACCGCGGCCGACGCGCGGCGGTTCGCCCGCGATTCCGGTATCCGGTGGGGTGGCCGGGGTCCGGTATGGGCCGGGCTCACGAGGTCGTTCCGGCGCGGCAGCCCGCGGGGCTCCTGAATTACCAGTTGGGAAAGCATTACCGTGCGTCGGCCGGATCGCTCTTGTCTCTACGTATATGTCTACGTATAGTTGGCTCATGCCCAATAAGACCATCTACGTCGCCGATGATGATCTACCCCTGTTCCAGCGGGCGCAGGAGCTCGTGGGCGGCAACCTCTCCGGCGCCGTCGTCACCGCGCTGCGGCGGTTCATCGAACTGGAAGAGGGCAAGGTCGAGGGTTACGACGAAGTGGTTCTGCGGGTCGGGCACAACGGGGTCCGGCAGGTGCGGTTCCAGGGCTCGCTGCTCGGTGAATACCGGGACGAGGACGACGAGCGGATGGAGCATGTCCGCGTATTCCGGAGTCGTAAGGGCAAATTCGTTCTGCACGCCCAGTACTCCAAATGGTCCGAGTATCCCGAAAGTCAGAACTGGGTGCGCGATCTGAAGAACTGGCGTCGCATGCTCGGTCTCGAACAGGACTGGGGCGATTACCTTCTCACCATCACCGACACTCTCGAGGAGTTGAAAGGCAAGATCCCCGATCAGATGTACCGGCGGATCGCCGATATAGCCGAGATGGCCCCGGTGGAGGATCTCGACATCTGATCGGATCCCGCCGCCGGTAACCACCCGCACACACCGCGACCTGGGGAGCGGTGTCGATAAAACATGCCCACATACGCATCTGAACATGTATTTCAGGAGGAATCGACCATGAACAACGGACGCGGCCCCGCGATCCGGGCTTCCGGACTGCGGAAGTCCTACGGCGATACCGCGGTGCTCGACGGCGTCGATATCACCGTCCCCGAGGGCACTATTTACGCCCTGCTCGGACCCAACGGCGCCGGGAAGACCACCACGGTCCGGATCCTGAGCACCCTGACCGCCCCGGACGGCGGGGATATCCGCGTCGGCGGTCACGATCCGTGCGCCGAACCCGATGCCGTGCGCTCGGCGATCGGGGTCACCGGGCAATTCGCCGCCGTCGACGAACTGCTCACCGGCCGGGAGAACCTCCGGCTCATGGGAGATCTGCACCGGATCCCGCGCCGCCGCAACCGCGAACTCGCCGACGAACTGCTGGCCCGGTTCGATCTCACCGCGGCCGCCGACAAGACCGCGAGCAGCTACTCCGGCGGTATGACCCGCCGGCTCGATCTCGCCATGACCCTGGTCGGCGATCCGCGCATCATCTTCCTGGACGAACCCACCACCGGGCTCGATCCGCGCAGCCGCCGCACCATGTGGGAGATCATCGGCGGTCTGGTCCAGGACTACGGCGTCACCGTGTTCCTGACCACCCAGTACCTCGAGGAGGCCGACCGGCTGGCCGATCGCATCGCCGTCCTCGACCGGGGCCGGATCGTGGCCGAGGGGACCTCCGCCGAACTCAAACGACTCGTTCCCGGTGGCCATATCCGGGTGCGGTTCGCCGACGCGGCGGCGCTTGCCTCCGCCGCCGTGGTCTTCGGATCGGGCGCGCGGGCCATCGACGACGAACTGACCCTGGCCGTCCCCGGCGACGGGGCCCTCGGATCTCTGCGCGCGGTACTCGACCGGATCGACGCGCACACCCTGCCCGCCGAAGGCCTGTCCGTGCACACCCCGGACCTGGACGACGTCTTCCTCACCCTCACCGGAACCCCCACCGCAGAAAAGGAACACGCGCGATGACCACCCTCACCCACGCGCCGCGGCCGGCCACCCCGCTGGCGGATACCTGGACCATGCTGCGGCGCAATCTGGTGCTGGCGCGGCGCTACCCGAGTATGACCATCTCCGTCACGGTGATGCCGATCGTCTTGCTGGCCATGTTCAACTACATATTCGGCGGCGCCCTGGAATCCGGTCTCAGCGGTGACGGCAGTGTCGACTACATCGACTACCTGGTGCCGGGGATGCTGCTCATGCTGCCCGCGTATCTCACCGCGTCGGTGGCGGTATCGGTGTGCACCGATGTGACCAAAGGCATCGTCAACCGGTTCCGGACCATGGCGATCACCCAGTCCGCACTGCTCACCGGGCATGTGCTCGGGGTATTGGTGCAGGCGGTCCCGGCGCTGGCCGCGATGCTCGGGGTCGCGGCGCTGATGGGATTCCGCCCGTCGGCGACTCCGCTGGAATGGGCCGCCGCGATCGGCTTCCTGCTCCTGGTGGTGTTCGCCCTGACCTGGCTGTCGGTCGCGTTCGGCCTGGTCGCGCCGAACCCGGAGAGCGCGAGCAACCTGCCGTTCCCGATCATCATGCTGCCGTTTCTGGGTTCGGGGCTGGTCCCCACCGGCACCATGCCGACGGTGATGCGCTGGTTCGCCGAGTACCAGCCGTTCACCCCGTTCACCGAAACGCTGCGCGGCCTGCTCATGGGCACCGCCATCGGGAACAACGCGCTGATCTCGCTGGGCTGGTGCCTGGTGATCGGCCTGGGCGGGTTCTTCTGGTCGACCACGGTGTTCCGTCGCCAGGGTCGCTGAACCGCTCGCCGCCATACCGGTCTCGTCGCTCGAAGCGGCGGGACCGGTATGCCGCGCGACTCAGTTGCGTTCGACCTCGATCGGATGCGTGGCCAGCAGCGACAGTGGCAGCGGCTGACGTCGCAGTACCGCCGCCCACATATCGGTGCGGCGCCCGGCGATCGGATCGCTGGGCAGCGCCGAGACCACCATCCAGTCGTCGTTGGCGAGTTCGCTGTCGAGCTGGCCGAACGTCCAGCCCGCGTACCCGGCGAAGATACGGACCCCCTCGACCAGCGGGCCGATGCGATCCGGGTCGGCGTCGAGATCGACCAGCACCACCCGGCCGTCCACCCGCCGCAACCCCTGCACTCCGTCGATCGAGGACCCCACCCGGACGGTGCCCAGGCACAGGGCGGCATCCCGCTTGACCGGACCACCGACGAACAGGGTGCGCGGCTGGGCGGATAGTTCGCTCCACTGCGGTAGCACATCGGTGACGGCGGTATCGCTGGGCCGGTTCAGCACCACGCCCAACGTGCCGGCGTCGTTGTGCTCGATGATGTAGACGACGGTGCGGCGGAACGTGGGCTCGGCCAGTTCGGTCGAGGAAACCAGCAGCGTACCGGCCCGCACCACCTGTTCACCCTGCCGGTTTCCGCGACGACCAGGGTCGGGCTCCTGCCCGCCACCGCGGCCGCCCCGGGTCTTGCGATCATCGGGGTCATCTGCCTGCGCCACCAGGCCATCATCGCAGCAATCGCCGGATCGCGCCCCTTTGATCATCCGTTCACTTCGCCGCGAGTTCGCGCGGGCGACGGTTCGCGGCCACCTGGACATACCGGCCGGGGCTCGTAGAGTCAGCCGTATGCGACACCCTGAGGTGCTCCTCGGCAACAGCGACGACGTATACGACTACTACCGGGCGCACCGGCAGAACCGAATCCAGGCGATGGGCGCCTATGCCCTGCTCGGCCGGCGCTACCGGCCCCGGATCAGCTATTCCGACGGCGCCGCCACGGCGATCCGGGACCTGATCCGGGCCCGCACCCCGCTGCTGATCGCGGTCAACCACCTCTCCCGTCTGGACCCCTACACACTCGCCGCCGCGGCCTGGCGCAGCGAACTGCGCCCCATCATCGGACGCACCCGCGTGCTGGCCAAGGACGAACTGTTCGAAGAGGAGAAACTGCGCCGCCGGATCGACATGATGGGCGGGATCCCGGTCTTCCGCAGCACCGACCACGGCCTGCGCGCGGTGAACGCGGCCGGTCAGCGAATGATGGATATCTGCGCCGAACGGCTGGCCGGGGGCGACAGCCTCGCGGTGTTCCCCGAGGGCACCTGCAACGACGTGGACCAGGCCCGGGTACAGCCGGTGGGCACGGGTATCGGGCATATCGCGTTCCGCGCCGGCAAGCTCGGTGTCCGGCCCGCACTGGTCTGCCTGGGTCTGAGCTACGGCAAGCGCACCGATCCCGCGGTGGAACCCACCAAGGACGAGGTGCGCTCGGCGAGCTTCCACTTCACGCTGCCGCGCACCGAACTCCCGGACCGGCCCGCGGAGATCACCCGGGTGGTCAAGGAGGATCTCCAGCGGGCCCTGGACGGAGCCGTGGCCGCGTACTGAACCGGCGCCGCGACCGCCCGGGCTATTGCGGCAGGTCCAGGCGGTCGCGGGCCCAGTGCGGGACCATCCGCAGGTACTGCGGGCGGGACTCGATGAAATGCTGGACCGTCCGGCACATCGGTAGCGCGCCGAGTCCGTCGGCGTACGTGGCGCGCAGGGCGGCCTCGATCAATTCGCGGGCGTAGTCCGGCCCGTCGAAACGCGGGTCGATCTCGGTGTGGACGAACGCGCGCTCGTCGACGGTGTCCTGGTACTCGGTGTAGCCCGCGACCTCGCCGTCGACCGTGATCTCGAAGCGTTCCAATGCGATGTTGTTGCGGACCTCCGTCGGCATGGCTCGACGTTACTCGCTCGCCCGGGAATTTTCCCTCGATGGCCGCCGATAACGGCGAGTCCGGTTGCCCACGGCGTCAGGACATCTCGATGATCGCGCGGCCGACGATCTCGCCGCGGGCCAGCGCCTGATAGGCGGCGTCGGCTTCGGCCAGGGAGTAGCGGCGGGTGATCACGTCCTGGGGACGCACCGTAGGCGCGGCGACCATACGCAGCAGCGCGGGCATATCGGTGCGGGCCTTGGCGCCGTAGGAGCCCCGGACCTGGAGTTTCCGGCGGACCAGGCGGGCCAGGTCGATTTCGCCGGTGGAACCGGCGGGCGCGATGCCGACCACTACGGCGCGGCCGCCGTCGTCGAGGATGTCCAGCGCGGTCGCGAAGGTGGCGGCGTTGCCCAATGCCTCGAACGCCACGTCCACGCCGTGGCCGCCGGTGAGTTCCCGGACCCGGGCCACCACGTCCTCGGTGCGCGAGTTCACGGTATGGGTGGCGCCGAGTTTCGCCACGGCGGACAGTTTCTCGTCGCTGATATCGATCGCGATGATCTGGGCGACCCCCGCCGCGGCCGCGAACTGCACGATCGAGGAACCGACGCCGCCGGCGGCGACCACGGCGATCCGGTCGCCCAGCCCGAGCTCGGCGTTGTGCACGGCGCCCAGCGCGGTGAACGAGCTGCATCCCAGGATCGACACCGCCTCCAGGCCCACCTCCGGCGGCACCACGAAGACATCGGAGGCCGGTACGACGCAGTACTCGGCGAGCCCGCCCATCGAGTACATCGCGAGCGGGGAACCGTCGGCCCGGCTCAGCCGGGAGGTTCCGTCGTAGAGGGTGCCGTTGAGCCGGTTGTGCGCGAAGAACTTCTCGCACAGATCCTCGGCGCCGCGCACACAGTGCCGGCAGTCGCCGCACGGCATGATGAAACTGCAGACCACGCTGTCGCCGACCGCGACATTGTCCACACCCTCGCCGAGTTGTTCGACCACGCCGGACACCTCGTGGCCCAGGACGGCGGGCGCCGGGAACTTCACCTCGGATTTGAGGACGTGCAGGTCGGTATGGCAGACCCCGCACGCGCTGACGCGCAGCAGGACCTCGCCCCGCCGCGGGACGGGGACCGGGATGTCCTCGATGACCAGTCGGGGGTCGGTTCCGTGGAAAACTGCCGCCTGCACGCGTCTCTCCTCTGCCGTCGGCCGGTGCACGCCGGGTCCGGGATTCGCCGGGTGCCCGACCACCGTCTCAGAAAACGGCGTGCCCGGTGCCCGGTTCGGCGTACGAACAGGTCACGGGATCACTCGGGCTCAGGCCGCGGCGAGTCCGAGACCGCCGGCGACGACGACCGGGATCGCGTAGAGCAGCGGGTACGGAATATGCGAATAGGCGTGGGCCCGCAGCACCGTCAGCACGGCGCCCGCGAAGTACAGGATCAGCGCGGTCACCGATACGACGGCGAGGGCGGGGACGAAGAGCCCGGCCACCAGGCCCGCCGCGCCCGCGGCCTTGGCCCAACCCAGCCACGGCCACCACGACTCGGGAACGCGGTAATCGCGCAGGTTGTCCACCACCCAGCCGGCGTGCAGCAGCAGCGCCCCGGCCGAGAAGGTGACCCACGCGGCCGCGAGCAGGGTGACGACGGTGTAGGCGAGCGACATCGGAACTCCTGGTGACGAAGTCTGTTTCGGGGACATCTGGATGACGACGCGGCAGGCGCGAATGTGACATCCGAGAAAGTGAGAGCACTGCTCTTGACTTTGTCGGCGCAGAGTGCGATCGTTGTTCACAACAGAGAGCAGCGCTCACAAGGAGAAGATATGACCGCCTCGACCCGTTACCTCGCTCCCACCGGCCTCGACCCGATCTTCAACCGGATCGTCAACGGGCTGCCCAAACTCGGGATCAGCATCGCCGGATCCCGTTTGCTGGCGGTGCGCGGCCGGAAATCCGGCGAATGGCGCAGCACCCTGGTGAACGTGATGACCGCGGCCGACGGGCAGCGCTATCTCGTCGCGCCGCGTGGGCATACGCAGTGGGTTCGCAATATCCGGGTGGCCGGCGGCGGCGAACTGCGCCTCGGCCGCAAGGTCGAGACCTTCACCGCGGTCGAGATCGCCGACGCCGACAAAGTGCCCCTGCTGCGGCTCTACCTGAAGCGCTGGGGCTGGGAGGTCGGCCGGTTCTTCGAGGGCATCACCAAGAACTCGACCGACGAGGAACTCGCCGGTATCGCGCCCGGATTCCCGGTGTTCCGGATCGAGCCGGCGGCCTGAGCGCGGCGCACGGCTCAGCCGCGGCGGGTCAGCAGGAACTCGATGGCGGCGGCGTAACCGAAACTGCCCATCCCGGCGACCACGGCAGCGGCGACGGGGGAGACGTAGGAGTGCCGGCGGAACTCCTCCCGGGCGTGCACATTGCTGATGTGCACCTCGACGATCGGCACCTCGGGAATCACCAGCGCGTCCCGCAGCGCGACCGAGGTGTGGGTCAGGCCGCCGGGGTTGATGACGATTCCGGACACCGTGCCGCGGGCCTCGTGGATCCGGTCGATCAGCGCGCCCTCGTGGTTCGACTGGAAATGCACGATCTCCCGGCCGTGCGCCGCGGCGGCCCGACGGCACAATTCGATTACATCCTCGAGGGTCTCCGACCCGTACACATCGGGTTGCCGGATGCCCAGTGTGTTCAGATTCGGCCCGTTGAGGACCAGAATCGGGCTGCTCGAGGTTTGCGGAATGGCGCCGTCAGACATGGCAGCAACCCTACCGACACCTCACCCGCGCGCCGAGGATTCTGAGCTACCGTGACGGGGTATCTCTTCGGGGACGGCGGAGTTGCGGGGTAACACCGCACCGCCTCGGATCGATCGGTAGCGTAGCTTCGCCGGGTGTCCGCGGACGCGACGGTAAACGATCATGGTCCACTTTGCGCCGAGTTGGGTACGGCCACAACTGCACACGGTGGGACCGGGTATGGTTTCGGGTTTGCGAGCAGTCGCAAGCAGGCATTTTTCAGGTACGGTTGTCTTGTTACCGAAGTGACAAGAGTGAAGAGTGGGCGACATGGATGTGTGGGGATCCCGCCGCTTTCGCTTCCGGGGCGCTCTTGCCCTTACGGGGGTGGCGGCTTTGGTAATAGCGATGGGATCATGCGGGACCGGTGCCGAGTCGACCGGCCCCGAGGCCGTCGTCGACCAATTCACCGAACTGCTCGACGAACGGGACCACGCCGCGGCCGCGGATCTCACCTCCTACCCCTCCGCCGCTTCGGCAACCCTCGAGCAAATGTTCGACGGTCTCGAATCCGGAACCGTGGACTACGAGAAAACGCAATTCATCGGGCTCGACGCGGAATCGGGAATCTTCAGTCTCGACGTCCACTGGAACTTCGGGGAGCGCAAGGACTGGTCCTACGGACTGGAAGGAACCATCCGCAAACTCTCCAACGGCTGGAAGATCTCCTGGGACCCCGGCGTGGTCATGCCACAGCTCGCGCACAACCGCACCGTGCAGCTCGTCCGCACCACCCCGGAGCCGGCGCCGCGCGTCGTGGACAACATCGGCAAACCGCTGATGACGCAGCAGGACATCAACGTCATCCAGCTCGATCCCGCGAAGATGCCCGACGTCGGCCGCTCGACCGACGACCTGGCCCGGGCCATCGAACCGGTGGCGCCGCTGATCACCGGCGCCACCCTGCGCGACAAACTGGCGCAGGCGGGCGGGAAGCCGATCACGGCGGTGAGCCTGCGCGAGGGTGATTTCGCGATCCTGGAACCGGAGATGGCGCCCATCCCGGGCGTGGTGATGAAGAAGGAGCCGCGGCTGATCGTCTCCGATCGCCGCGTGTTCTCCCCGGTTCTGGACGCCATGCACAACGTCTGGGAGGAAAGCCAGGACAAGCATTCCGGCTGGGGTGTGCAGCTGTTCGAGAACGGGCAATTCGTCAAACAGCTGGCCGGGTACCAGGGTCCGGCCGGACCCGATATCGCCGGAACCCTCGACCAGCGGCTGCAGCGCGCGGCCGAGGACGCGGTGGTCAGCGTGGGTTCGCCCGCCTCGATCGTGGTGACCCAGCCGTCCACCGGCGCCGTGGTGGCGGTGGCGCAGAACAACTATTCCAGCGCGCAGGGGCCGGTCGCCTTCACCGGGCTCTACCCGGCGGGCGGCGCCATGGACCTGTTCCGGGTGGCCGCCGGCGCCGCCAAGGGCAAAGCGCCCAAGGACGTCTCCGACCAGGAAGCCGTGGAGGCCGCGGCCCTGCTCGGTGTCGGGGTGGATTTCCGGGTCCCGGGCCTGGAGGAGGTCACCGGACGTCCCGCGGGCGCCGGCGGAGCCGAACCGGTGCGCCAGGGCGCCGGATCGGACGCGCTGCTGGTGAGCCCCTTCGGCATGGCGATCGCGGCGGCGGCCATCGCCAACGGCACGCTGCGGACCCCGATGATCGAACGCGGACGTCCCGGCGAGACCGACGCCCCGGTCGGACCGTTGCAGCCGCCGGTCGGCGACGCGCTGCGCGGCGCACTGCGCGACGGGATCAACGCCCCGCAGATGGCGCGGTTGCGCGGATTCCGCGATGTCGCCGGGTTCTCGGCCAAGGCCGGCGACGACGGCTGGCTCATCGCCAGCATGGGTGACCTCTCGTTCGCGATCCATATCGCCGATGTCGACAGCGGCGATATGGTCGTCCGGATGGGCGAGCGGATGCTGCAGGCCTTCGCGAAACCCGACGAGTGACCGCCCGGCCGTCGCGGTTCACCCCGGTGCGGCCGGGTTACTCGAAGCTGTGCCGGATCACCGCGACGCGATGACTCAGCGCAGGGCGCGGATGGCACCCCGCCAGCCGAGCAGGAACAGCGCCAGGACCAGACTCGCCACCACGATGAAACTCGCCGCGGTGCCCTGGCCGGAGACGACGCGCAGCAGCATCCCCACGACCAGGGTGCTCAGCCAGATCACGACACCGGCCGGCCACAGGCGAGTCGCGTCGAAGGGCTCCGCACCGGGGCGTCGGCGGTCCAGGAGTAGAACCACGAGCCACCCGACGGCCAGTCCGGCCACGAAAGGCCACGCGGTCCGCAGCAGTCCGGCGAGTATCGCCTCGTCGTGACTGCGGCGTCCGATTACGCAGAACAGCACCACGAGCAGCGTATCGGCGGCGATCGGCCCGAACCTTCTCACTCGGTGCAGCCTAGTAGCCGCACCGCCCGCCGGATCGTCGCACCCGCCGTCGTGAATCCGTGCCACGACCGCGCTCAGCCGTTGAGCCGGGAGAACTCCTTCTCGTACTCGTCGTCCTCGGCATTGCGGGTGCGGAACAGGAACGCGAAGACGATCCACCCGATGATCGCGATCAGCACGAAACTCACCAGCCGGTACACGAACGCGGCGGCCACCGCCTGGGCGGCGGGCAGGCCCGCGGCCGCGGTGAGACCGTAGATCAGGGTCGCGTCGACGTAGACGATGCCGCCCGGCGCGAACGGTATCGACCCGACCGCCTTACCCGCGGCGAACGCGATCAGCAGTCCGGCCCAGCGGGGATCGCCGCCGATCGCGTAGCAGGCCGCGCCCAGGCAGGCCACATCGGCGATCCGGTGCACCACCGCCCACCAGGTGACCCACGCACCGTCGCGGGTGCCCAGATCCACCGTCTCGACCTGGGCGAGCATCTCCCGGACCTTATCGGCGCCGGTATCGGCCGGGCGTTTCCGCAACCGGTTGACCAGGGCAAGCCCGCGTCGCAGGACGCCCTCGAGGGTGCCCGGATGCCGCGACGCGTAGTTACCGGCCCAGACCAGCGCCACCACGGCCGCCACCGAGAGAACCAGTTTCACCGGGCCCACATCGCCGCCGGCCAGTACCGTGCCCAGGACACCGAGCAGCGCCAGGCCCACGGCCGACACCACGCCGGAGAACACCAGCTGCCAGGACGCCACCACCGGGCTCGCACCCCAGCGCCGGGTCTGCCGGTAGGTGAACGCGGTGGAGAACACCTGCCCGGCCGGCAGGGTCACCGACATGGCGGTGGCGCCGTAGACGACCGCGACCGAGCGGTGCTGGCTCACCTCGACCCCGCCGGCGCGCAGCAGTTGTTTCTGGACATGCCCGAAACCGGTCATCGACAGCATTTGCAGCGCGATACAGGCCGCGACCCAGCCCCAGTGGATTTCGGTGAGTTTGCGCCACGATTCGTGGAGCCGCGGCCACAGGTAAAAGGCCTCGCCGATCAGGAGCAGCAGTACGACGGTTATCGCCAGCCATTTGATCCACCGGAATCTGCGGCGGCGATTCGCGGACCGCGCGGAATCCTCGCGATCGGGAGAATCCTCGGCCGGAGACACGGCGGCGGTATCCGCTGTATCTCCGTTGGCCGTCACGGGCCCAGCCTAATGGACACGACCAGGTGAAGTCCGTACCCTCCCTGTTCCGCCACGCCAAGGGGGGTAGCTGTCCGGGCCGCGCGACGAACCGGTCAGCCCTGGTTGGACGCGGTGCCGGGCCACGACAGCCGGGTTTTGCGGCGCCGGCCCCGCAGCTGTACCTCCTCGCCCGCCGTCCAGCGCCGCTGTTCGCTTTCCTCGGCGAAATACAGGGCCGAACCCGAGGCGAGCACCCGGCCCGGATGGTCCTTGGCGAGTTCGGTGAGCCGGGATGCCTCGTTCACCGGATCACCGATGACGGTGTATTCGAAACGGTTCGCCGCACCGATATTGCCCGCGACCGCGAGCCCCGCCGAAACACCGATACCGATATCGAGGCCGGAAATCGAGCGCAACGCCTCCCGCAGATCCCGCGCGGCGGCCAGTGCCGCGGTCGGGGCGTCCGGCCGGTCGAGCGGGGCGCCGAATATCGCGAGAGCGGCGTCGCCCACGAATTTGTTGACGAACCCGTGGTGGTAATCGATCACATCGACCACCACCCGGAAGAATTCGTTGAGCAGGCTGACGACCTCGGTCGGCGGGTGTTCGGCGGCGGTCGCGGTGGAGCCGACCATATCCACGAACAGCACCGCCACGAACCGGGTCTCCCCGCCGAGTTCGGTGCCGTAGTCGAGGGCGCGCTGGGCCACCTCGGCGCCGACGTGCTGGCCGAACAGTTCCTGCAGGCGCTGGCGGCTGGCCGCCTCCTCCATCATGCGGTTGAAACCGACCTGCAGCAGACCGATCTCGCTGCCGTCGAACACCTCGACCTGGACATCGCGGGCGCCGTTCTGCACCTGGTCGATGGCCTGGCTGAGCTGGCGGACCGGATCGGAGATGCTGGAGGCCGTGAGCATGGACAGCGCCAGCGCCTGCATGATCACCACTCCGCACAGCAGCAGGATCGAAACCGCCAGCGACTGTGCCGAGAACTTGACGTCCGACGATATCTGGGTGACGCACAGCAGCACGATGGCGATGGTGGGCGCGAAGGTCCCCATCCCCCAGGTCATGGCCATGCGGGTACCCACGCCCGGGGTGAGGGTGTGGTCGAAGCGTCCGGCGGTGAGCGCCTCGGCCGCGACCGGGCGCAGGATGCGCTCGCCGAGCATGTAGGTGAAACCGAACACGATGGTCGCGGCCATACATTCGCTGACGATCACGGTTCCGGCCAGCGCCGCGGTCTCGGAGATGATGTAGGCGCCCAGGATGCCGCCGCCGAGTATCCACAGCGCCAGATGCAGGATCGCCTGTCGCAGCGGAGCGTGCAGCGCCGCCATCTGTTCCTGCCGGCTGGGCGGCCCGCCGCGCACCTGCCAGCGCATCACCGGCCGCAGCATCAGGGCCGAGGCGGCCACGCTGAGTACGCCGCCGGTCAGGAAGACGACGGCCGGTAGCAGCAGGCCGACCTCGCGGGCGCCGGGCTGCTGCCCCTCGGGCACCGGCAGACCGTATTGGATGAACGCCCACACCAGCACCGCGCCGAACGCGTTCGCGAGCAGCATCGAGGTCAGATACAGGGGCCAGCGCGTATGCATGGTCTGTTTGACCGCTTCCAAGGGCGCTGACACGTGTACCAATCTAGCGTCCGGCGGCGACGCCCCGACGCTCCCGGGTTCGGGGGTTAGGCTCGCCCTCGATGACCGAGCCGAAACCCACCGCCGCCGACGCCGTGCACCCGATCGTCCGCCAGACCGCCGAATGGGCGTGGCGGCTGCTGGTGATCTTCGCCTTGGTCGGGGTGCTCGCGGCCGCGGTGCGGCGGCTGGACACCGTGGTGATCCCGCTGTCCATCGCCATGCTCGCGGCGGCGCTGCTCGCCCCGCTGGTCGACTGGATGCAGCGGCGCGGGCTCCCCCGCGGCCTCGGGGTGTTCGTGGCGATGCTCGGTTCGCTGGGCCTGGTGGCCGGAGTGGTGACCTTCGTCGTCGAACAGTTCGTGGTGGGCGTGCCGCAGCTGTCGGACGAGTTCACCAACAGCATTCACCAGGTGCAGGACTGGCTCATCAACGGGCCGATGCATCTGAGCGACGAGCAGATCCGCAATGCCGGCGACGCGGCGGTCCGGGCCATCCAGTCCAACCAGGACACACTCACCAGTGGCGCCCTCACCACTGCGACGATGATCGGTCATATCCTGACCGGCGCTTTCCTGACCCTGTTCATCCTCATCTTCTTCCTCTACAGCGGCTATCAGATCTGGGAGTTCGTCACCCGGATCGTGCCGCGGCCGCACCGCGAACGGGTGCGTACCGCCGGAGAACTGGGGTTCGGCTCGCTGGTAGGGTTCGTCCGGGCGACCGTCGCGGTGGCCGCCGTCGACGCGATCGGTATCGGCGCGGGTCTGGCCCTGCTGGGCGTTCCGCTGGCGCTGCCGCTGGCCTCGCTCGTGTTCATCAGCGCGTTCATCCCGATCATCGGCGCCTTCCTGGCGGGGTTCGTGGCCGTTTTCATCGCCCTGGTGACCAAGGGGTTCGTCACCGCGCTGATCGTGCTCGGCATCATCGTGGCCGTGATGCAGCTGGAGGGCCATGTCCTGCAACCGCTGTTGCTCGGGCGGGCGGTGCGGATCCATCCGCTGGCGGTGGTGGTGGCGATCGCCGCGGGTGTGGTGCTCGGCGGTATCGCGGGCGGATTGCTGGCGGTGCCCCTGGTCGCGGTGCTGAACACGGCGATCAGATCGCTGCTCGCCGACGACCCGGAGGAACTGCTCGCGGAACTGACCCCGGACGGTAAGGGGATCTATGTGGCCGAGCCGGATTCGCCCGAGCCGGGCGGTGATCCGGCGTCCGCGGACCCGGAGGCCGCGGGCCGGTTCGATTTCGCCGGACTGCTCGCGGGCGCACAGCGCCGGCTACCGCTCAACCGGACGGCCGAATCGGACGGCGAGGGGCCCGAACCGGACCCGGACCCGGAGGAATCCGGAGGTAAGCCGGGGTGAGGGCGGCCGCACCGGCCTGCCGCATCGGGGAATGCCCTGATGCGGGATCCGGGCGGAGCTGGGTAATCTCGGTGCTATGAACGGCCCCGATCCGGTATTCGACGGTGCGGGTTCCGGCGGCCAGGTCGGCAACCGGGACCTGCGTGTTTCCGATGCGGAACGGGAGCATGTGGGGGAACTGCTGCAACGCGCCGTGGGGCTGGGGATGTTGTCGCTGGGGGAGTTCACCGAGCGGATGGATACGGCGCTGGCCGCCAAGACCCGCGGTGATCTGAACTCGGTGCTCATCGATCTGCCCGGAGTGCGGCTCATCGGCGAACCCCCCACGCGCCGGCCGGAGCCGGGGCGGCCGGTACCGCTACCGCGGCCGCAACCGGGTGCCGCGCAATTATCGGCCGTGGTGCCGGGCGGCGCCATCCGGCCGCGGATGTCGGGAGTGAATCGGCGCGGTAACTGGCAGGTCGCGCCGTTGCTGCGGGTGAACAGCTGGCTGTCCGGCGTCACATTGGATTTCACCCAGGCGGTGATGACCACCCAGGTGGTGGAGATCCAGGTCGACGACTACGCCAGTTCGCTCACCCTGATCGTTCCGCAGGAGGCCACCGTCGATCTGGACGGCCTGGAACTGGTCGGATCCAGTGTCAACAACAAGGTGCGCAGCGGTCCCCCGATCGGGCCCCTGCATCTGCTGGTGCACGGGCGGGTCCGGTTCGGATCGGTCACCGCCAAACAGCCTTTCATGGCGCACTGGCGCCGGCTGCTGGGGCACTGAGGCAGGAGCGCCGCCCGCGGTGCGGGCGGCACACCGCCGCCTAGTCCTGTTCGCGCCGGCGCAGCAATTCGTTCACGCTGACCGACCGGCCCTCGCCGTGCTGGTGCCGCCCGGTGTCCTCGGCCGGAGTGCCGGCCTGCTGACGTCGCGCCGAACGTAGCCCGGCCATCCAGGATTCGATGCTGTTGCGTTCCCGGCCGTCCGGATTCTGCTGCGGTTCCGGGGAACCCGCGGACTGCTCGGCGAGACTGTCGGGCCGTTGCGCCGGAGGCGCGGGCCGTTGCGCGGGGCGGGTCGGTGGCTCGGGCAGCCGGTACTGGCCCGGCATCTCCGGCGGCTGGGCTCCGGGTACGCGCCGGGGCAGTTCGGGCAATCCGGAGGCCGGACCGGCCGGAGGTGCGCCGCCGGGGCCGGAGACGCGCGGCAGCGGCCGGGGCTGGGAACCCTGATCCTGGGCCGAGCGGGGATCCTGCTGTCCCGGAGCCGGATTCGGGCCGGTCCGCCGCGGCGGCGCGGGTGGCCGGCGCAGGCCCTGGTCGGGCGCGTTCCCGGCCGGTTGCGGCCCCGGGCGAGCGGGAGCGCGGCCTTCGGGCGCGGGTGGCCGCGGACGGGCCGGACCCGCCGGCCGGCCCGGCGGTTGCGGCGGACCCTCCGGCGGCGTGTGGCGCGCGCCGCCGAGACGAGCCTGCTGCGGGGTCGGCGGTACGGGCAGCGCGTCGGCCGCGCTCGGGTAGACCGTGCGACCGGTGGCGTTCTGCCCGCCTTCGTCGTCGGTCGGTTCGGACGCGAACATGCCGCGCAGCGTGGGTGTCGCGAAACCCGGCCGGCCACCGGGTTGTCCGCTCTGCGGCGGGCCGGCGGGGGCGTTGCGCCCCGGGGTCGCGGGTCCGGGCCGGCCCGGTGCGCCGGGGCGCCCGGGCGCCGGGGGGCCGGGCTGATTCGGTGCGGGCGGGTTCGTGGGCTGGGGGCCCGCCTGATTCGGGCCCGGCCGGGTGGGCAGCGGGTTCGGCCCGCGGCCGGGTTCGGTGCGGCCGGCCGGGCCCGGGCGGTGTTCGGGCCCGGGACCACCGGGGCGCCCGGGTTCGGGAACCGCGCCCGGGGTGCGGCCGGATTCGGTTGCGCGGCCGGGTATTCCGGACGGGCCCGGTTCGGCGCCCTCGCGCGGGCCGGATTGCGGTGCGCCGCGGCCCATCCGCGAGCTCTCGTCGAACGCCTGCGGTCCGCGGGTGGGCGGTCGTGGCGAATCGGCCGGCCGGCCGCCGCGACCCGCACCGGTGCTGCCTTCGCCGCCCCGGCCCGGTTCGCCGGCGCCGGTGCCCGCCGGATTCGCGCGCGGCCGGGTCGGGTCGGGCGGGGTCGGCATCGGCTGTTTGGGCGCCGCGGGCGCGGAATCCTCGGACCGCTTGTCGCCGCCCTTGCGTCCGTCCTTCGACAGCGCCTCGAGATGTGTGGTGGGCGCGCCCGCCTCGATCTCCTCGCGGGAGCGTTTCAGCACCGGGGTCTTGCGCTGTTTCTCCGAGGTCAGCGCCGGCATCTGCATGGTGACGGGGTCGGTGACCGGCGTGGTCTTCACGAGGTCCACCAGATCGCCGCCGCCGGGACGTTCGTCGGCGAGAATCGGCTCACCCAGCCCGATCCGCTGCTGAATCCGTTTCATCCAGGCCGGAGCCCACCAGCAGTCGTCGCCGAGCAGTTTCATGGTGGCCGGTACGAGCAGCATCCGCAGGATGGTGGCGTCGATGATCAGCGCCGCGATCATGCCGTAGGCGATGTACTGCATCATCACCAGATCGGAGAACGCGAACGCGCCGGTGACCACGAGCAGGATCAGCGCGGCGGCGGTGATGATGCGGCCGGTATGCGCGGTGCCGATACGCACCGCCTCCGTGGTGGAGGCGCCCTGGGCGCGGGCCTCGACCATCCGCGACAGCAGGAACACCTCGTAGTCGGTGGACAGGCCGTAGATGATCGCGATGATCAGCACCAGTACCGGCGACATGATCGGCTGCGGGGTGAAGTTCAGCAGGCCCGCCCCGTGACCGTCGACGAATATCCAGGTGAGGATGCCCAGGGTCGAGCCCAGACCGAGCACGCTCATCAGGGCCGCCTTGATCGGCAGCACCAGTGATCCGAAGGTCAGGAACATCAGTACCGTCGTGACCAGCAGTACCAGCGCGATCATCAGCGGGATGCGGTCCACCAGCGCGTCGATACTGTCGCCCTGGAGAGTCGGCTGCCCGCCGACCAGCATCGTCACGCCGTCCGGTACTTCGAGCGCCCGCAGGTATTCCACGGTCGGCCGGTAGTCGTCGGAGTCCAGGAGCGTCGCTTCGGTGCGGAACACGTCCGGCCGGTTCGGGGATTGCGACGGCACCGCGAAACCGCCGGCGTCGGCCAGGCCGGGCGCCTTGTCGACCTCCCGCAGCACCTTGCCGATGGAGGAACTCTTGTCGGCGATGAATATCAGCTGGATGGGGTCGGATTGGCGCAGCGGGAAGGTCTGGTCGAACTCCTCCTGCGCGATCCGGACCGCGGCGTCCGGGGGGAGATACTTCTCGCTCATACCGCCGAAGGCCAGGTTCTTCACCGGGATGATCAACAGCAGCAGTCCGACGCAGATCGGGATGGCGATCTTGAGCGGATGCCGCATGACCCAGGTGGTGATCCGGCCCCAGACGCTGGACTCGACCTCCTCCGCGGATTTGGTCTTGCGCATCTTCTTGAAGCTGAGCATGTCCACCCGCCGGCCCAGCACACCGAGCATGGCCGGGAGCAGGGTGATCGACGCGAGCGCGGCCACGGCGACGGTGGCGATGGTGCCGTAGGCCATGGACTTCAGGAAGCCCTGCGGGAACAGCAGCAGCCCGCCGAGGCTGGCGATGATCATGGTCGCGGAGAACACGACGGTTCGCCCGGCGGTCATCACCGAACGCCGGACGGCGGCCGCGGTGTCGTAACCCTCGGCCAGTTCCTCCCGGAATCTGCTGACGATGAACAGTCCGTAGTCGATGGCCAGGCCGAGGCCGATCATCGACACCACGGCGCCGACGAACGTGTTCACCTCGGTGAACTTCGTGACCATCATGAGAATGCCGTTCGCGGCGAGGATGGTCAGACCGCCCACGATCAGCGGGAGCGCGGCGGCCACCACACCGCCGAAGATGAAGAACAGCAGCACTCCGACCGCCGGAATGGCGAGGAGCTCCATCCGCTTCGTATCGTGCGCCATGGTGTCGTTGAGCGTGCCCGCGACCGGTTGCAGGCCCGCGACCTGCACGTCCACCCCGTCGATGAAGAAGACATCCTTCACCTCGCGGTAGTTGCGGACCATCTCGTCGTCGTTGTCGCCGACGATCGCTATGGAGGCGAAGGTTTTGGTCTTGTCCCTGGAACCGAAGACCGCGGGCTGCGCCTCGCCCGTCTCGGTCTTCCAGTAGGCGCCGTTCACCTTCGCGATCTGGTCCGGATGCTCGCGCGGCAGTTTGTTCAGGCTGTCGACGATCTTGTCCCGGAAGGCGGGATCGGTATCGACCGTCTGGCCCTCCGGTGCCGTATACAGCACCAGGACATCGGCGTTGTGGTCGCGGCCGAACGCCTCGTCGGAGATCTCCGCCGCTTCGACCGACTCCGAACCCGGATCGAACAACCCGCTGGAACTGAGGTGATCCGCCAGCCCGAGACCGTAGGCGCCCAGGGCCAGCATGCCCCCGACAACCACTCCGATAACGGCGAAACGCAGTCGATGGACCAGATCGCCCCAGCGGGTGAACACTTAAGCGACTCCTTGTGCGGGGCGAGAGGTGAGCAGCGCCGACAGCGGCCGGAACGGCTGCAGCCAGGCACCCTCGTCGGGCAACGAGTCGAGGCTCACCCGGGGCAGCGGTTCACGGAATACTCCCGGGATATCCTCGAGGTCGACGAATTCGAGGGTATCGGATGTTACGGCCCAACTCGCGTGCTCACGGAACCCGAGTACCTGAACCGGAACACCTTCGCCCGCCAGCTGCTCCAGCGGCTCACGGAACGCCTGTCCGTCGGCCGAGGCCACAATGATTCCGGCCAGCCCCGCGCCCCGGGTGCGCGACTCGATATGGCCGAGCATGTCCGAATCGACATCGGAGTCCTCGTCGATCTTGGGCTTGGCGAAAACGGCATAACCGACATTGCGCAGTGCCTCGACCCACGGCCGGACCACATCGGCGGTTCCCGGCGCGATATTGGTGAACACGGTCGCTTCGGGCTCGACCCGCTGCTTCTCACCGGCGGACAGTTCCGCCGTGCGCGCCAGCAGCCAGCGGCCCAGCGCGTCGAAGCGCGGACGGTAGGCGGCGGTCGGGCGGCCGCCGAGAATGGCGCCCAGACCCATATCGAGGTTCGGTGCGTCCCAGACCAGCAGAACCCGCCGTAATCCGTCCGCATCGGCTCCGCCCGCCTCGCCGCCGGATTCGTGCAGACTTCCGGCAACATCGTCGCCGGCCGGGGCCATCTCACTGACGCTCATCATTCGATCTTGCCCCATATGAACTCGTTGATCGCGCTACCGGCGCGATGTGCCTTGCTCTCGAACTTGGTGACCGGACGCTCGAATCCGATCGGCGCCGAATCACGATGTTCGGCGCTCACCCCGCCGGTGGTCTCGTTCAGGCCGGTCAGCCGGGGTTCGGCCGCACCCACCTCGGCGATGTGCTCGGCATAGCCCGCGTGATCGGTGGCGATATGCAACACACCGCCGGGCCGCAGCCGGTCGGCGATGAGCGCCACGGTCGCGGGTTGCAGCAGCCGGCGCTTGTGGTGGCGGGCCTTGGGCCAGGGGTCCGGAAAGAACACGCGTACCCCGGTCAGCGACTCGGGAGCAATCATGTTCTCCAGCACATCTACCGCATCGCCGCGGAGCAGCCGGATATTACCGATTTCCTCGCGTTCGATCCGCTGCACGAGCTGGGCCAATCCGGGTTGGTAGACCTCGATGCCGATCAGGTCGATATCCGGTTCGGCCCGGGCCATCGCCGCGGTCGCGGTGCCGGTTCCACAGCCGATCTCGATGACCAGCGGCGCGTGCCGGCCGAACCAGGCAGCGGCATCCAGCGGTTCGTCGGCCACCTCGCGGCCGATCACCGGCCAGGTGCGGTCCCAGGATTTCTGCTGGTTCGGGGTGAGCGCGCCGCGCCGGGAGCGGAAACTGGTGACCCGGGGATAGAGCCGCGATCCGGCGCCCAGCCGCCGCGGGTTCGCGGCGCCGGAGGAGCCGTCCGCGTCTTCCGTCACCGCGACGGGAACGGATTCGGAGCTGGGGTGCACGGCGTCGTTCACAGCCCTATTGTCCCGCATGCCCGACTGTGGTCCGCAGCGGACCGCCGGGCGCCTACCCGTTGGTAGGACGGGGCCGGTCCGCACCCGGCGCGCTGTGGACGGTCTTCTGACAGAATGCGCACCGGACCAAGGGGGTACGAGGGTGGCGGCGATCGAGGGAGCGAACGGGTATATGCGTGAGGCGGGGGCGGCGGACCCACTGGATCGGATGATCTCGGCGCTGCGGATGGGCGACGGCGTGGACACCGGAATCGCCAACGGAATAGAGGCGGCCGCGCACCGCTGGCGCACGCTGCCGCGCGCGCAGGTCGCCGGACGCGCCCGGTCGGGTCGCACCACCGTGGCGCGCGCGCTGGGACTGCAGCCGGGGGTGGAGACGGCGCCGGTCGACGAACCGGGCTTCCCGGACCCGGTGCTCGACGCCGATATCGTCGTCTACGTGCTGGCCAGCACCCCGTCGCCGGGCGACCGCAGGGTCCTGGCGACACTGACGCCGCAGCGTTCGCTGGTGGTGCTCAACAAGGCCGACGCCATCGGTACGGGATGGGCCGACGCGGTCGCGGCGGCGGACCGGTACTCCCGGCAGTTCGGACTGCCGACCTTCCCGATCGTGGGCTCGCTGGCCGCGCGCACCATCTCGGGGGCGCTGCGCGAGGGTGACCTGGGATTACTGCGCCGGCACGCCCACGCCGGATCCGCGCTGGCCGTCTCGGCCGATTCCTTCCTCTCCCCGGCCGCCGGAACCGATACCGCCGAACGCGCCGAACTGCTGGACCGCTGGGATCTGCACGGCCTGTCGTGTGTGCTGGCCACGCTGGATCGCGAACCCGATCTCTCGCCACAGACCGTGCTGCAGATCCTGCACACCGTCAGCGGGGTCGAACCGGCGGCGAAGCTGCTCGGCGTCCGGTATCAGCAGGCGATATCGCGGCGGGCGGGGGTGCTCGTCGACGAACTGCTCCGGCTGTCGGCGCGGGCGGTGCCGCACGGACAGAGCCGGGCGCGGGCGCTGATCACCGAATACCTGGACACCGACGAGGCCCGCTGGCTCGCGCTGTGCGGCGGCCTGGCCGATCCCGAGGTCGCGCATCTGGCCGCCGGTTATCCCCGGCCCGAACCCGAGGACGCCGACGACGCGCTGGCCCGGGCGGTGCGCTGGCGGGCGGTGGCATCCGGTGAGATGTCACCGGCGGCGCGCCGGGCCGCGATCAGGGTTCACAACGGCTACGTCCGGATATGGGAACGGATGAGCAGTGTCGGACTCTGACGGCCCCACTCCGGGGGCGCCGGCCGGGCGGTCCGGCCCCGCGCCGCCGGAACCCCATCCGGCGACCGGAGGGCCGGCGCTCGCGGCCGTCGCCGACTCATTGCCGGATGAGGTTTCGGCCGTGGTCCAGCGGTGGAATCCGCAGGGCGCGGTACTGCTGTCGACCTCCGTCGCGGGCGGGATCGCCGCCCCGGTTCCGCTGATCGGACCCGACGACGCCAATACGGCGTTGCTGCGGGCCGAACTCACCCGCATCGAGCCGCGGGTGCGGCTCGGCGCCCCGGACGCCGAACCCGCCGTCACCCCGGGGGGAGTCGTATTACTCGTCCTGGACGCGGGAGTCGTGATCGGCGCGGGAGAACTCGATATCGTCCGCAGGCTGCACGCTCGCGGCGCCCGGGTGCTGCTGGTCCTCAACGGGACCCATGCGCACCGCGACTGGGAACTGGCCCGCGACCGGACCGCCGAACTCGTCGCCGCCGCCGGCCCGGCCTGCGAGATCGTGCCGGTCTCGGCGCGGCTGGCCCTGGCCGCCCGGAACTCGGCCGATTCGGCGCTCTTCGACCGATCCGGGCTGGGGCGGCTGCATGCGCGGCTGATCGCGCTCACCACCGACAGCGCCACCGCGGCGGCGCGCCGTCGGACCGCGGCCGCCCAGGTGGTCGCCGACACCCGGGAGCGGATCGCGCAGGAGGAGCAGACACTGCGGTCCGGGAGCGAGACCGAGATGCTGCGGGCCGAACGGGCCCGGCTGCTCGCCGAACGCGACGGCGGCCGGGCGGTCGCGGTGTCCACGCTGCGCGCCCAGCTCAACCTCGCCCGCGTGGATCTGCTGACCCAGGTGGGTGCGCGGGTCCGGACCCTGCACGCCGAGGCGCGCGCCGAACTCGACCGCCTCGACCGCGGGGGTCGCCGCGAATTCCCCGACCGGCTGCGCTCGGCGGTCAACCAGCTGACAGCGGCGGTGGATCTCGATATCGACGCCCGGCTCACCGAGTTGCGCGCCCGGGCCGCCGCCGCGCCGGCGCCGGGCTCGTCCGGACCGGATGGGACAGCGCCGCAGCGGCACGAACCGGCCCCCACACTCGGTCCCGATCCGCAACCCCGCGGCCGGGGTGTCGAAGATCACCTGATGATCGTGCTGGGCGCCTCGGCCGGGGTCGGCCTGGGCCGCCTCCTGGTATCGCCGCTGGCCCTGGTGCCGGCCCTGGACGCCGCCACCATCCCGGTGACGCTACTGCTCGGCGCGGGCGCCGCGGCCTGGGTCGTCCGGGCCCGCCGTCAGCTCGCCGACCGCGACCATCTGCGGCAATGGGTGGCCGACGTGGTCGCGAATGTGAAGGCCCAACTGGAGCAGCGAGCGGTAACAGCGCTGGTCGAGACCGAATCGGAGCTTTCCGACGAGATGGTCCGCAGCGCCGCGGCGCATATGCTGGATGTCGATCGACGGGTGGCCGAACTGGAGACCGCCCTCCGGCGAGCTACCTCCGGGCAGCCCGGCCGGCTCGCCGCTTGTGCCCGTGACCGGGAGATACTCGAGCGCTGGGCGGGCGATTCCGGAAAATAGTTTGTTCACCCCTATTGATCGGCAACCCGATTCCATAGGGGCCGCAATACCGCGTTAACCTCTAGACAGGAACCTGGGCGTCCGCTTCGCCCTTGGTGTACCTCCGGTACCCGGAAGTACACCCGACGGGCCGTAGCGGGCGCCTCACCCGCCAATGGTGGCGCTAGGTGTTTTCGCGCTGGTCACGGGCCCAAGGGCCAGGGCGGAGGCAACGGCGCCGCCCATTTCAGGAGAGTTTTCATGACCTCAGCGACCATTCCCGGTCTTCGTGGATCCGACGGCACCGCGCCGACCGAACACAGCGAACTGCTCGCCTGGGTTCAGGAGGTCGCCGAACTGACTCAGCCGGATCGAGTCGTGTGGGCGGACGGTTCCGACGCCGAATGGGATCGGCTCACCACGCAGCTCGTCGAGGCGGGCACGTTCAAGAAACTGGACGAGAAGAAGAAGCCGAACTCGTTCCTCGCGTTATCCGACCCCTCCGACGTGGCCCGGGTCGAATCGCGCACCTACATCTGTTCCCGCGCCGAGGCCGACGCCGGCCCCACCAACAACTGGGTCGACCCCGCCGAGATGCGCGCCACCATGACCGAGCTGTACCGCGGCTCGATGAAGGGTCGCACCATGTACGTGGTGCCGTTCTGCATGGGCCCGCTGGGCGCCGACGACCCGAAGCTCGGCGTCGAGATCACCGACTCGGAATATGTGGTGGCCTCCATGCGGGTGATGACCCGGATGGGACAGGCGGCACTGGATACGCTCGGCACGGATCGCCCGTTCGTGAAGGCGCTGCACTCGGTCGGCGCGCCGCTGGCCGAGGGCCAGGCCGATGTGCCGTGGCCCTGCAACGATACGAAATACATCACGCATTTCCCCGAGGACCGCGAGATCTGGAGCTACGGCTCCGGCTACGGCGGTAACGCGCTGCTGGGCAAGAAGTGCTACTCGCTGCGGATCGCCTCGGCCATGGCCCACGACGAGGGCTGGCTGGCCGAGCACATGCTGATCCTCAAGCTCATCTCCCCGGAGAACAAGGCCTACTACGTCGCCGCCGCGTTCCCCAGCGCCTGCGGTAAGACCAACCTCGCGATGATCCAGCCGACGGTTCCCGGCTGGCGGGCCGAAACCCTCGGCGACGATATCGCCTGGATGCGGTTCGGCAAGGACGGCCGGCTCTACGCGGTGAACCCGGAGTTCGGCTTCTTCGGCGTCGCGCCCGGCACCAACCGGTCGTCGAACCCGAACGCGATGGAAACGCTGGAGGCGGGCAACACCGTCTACACCAACGTCGCGCTCACCGACGACAACGATGTGTGGTGGGAGGGCCTCGAGGGCGAGCCCGATCACCTCATCGACTGGAAGGGCAACGACTGGTACCTGCGCGAGACCGAGACCCTGGCCGCGCACCCCAACTCGCGCTACTGCACCCCGATGTCGCAGTGCCCGACCCTGGCCCCCGAATGGGACGACCCGCAGGGCGTGCCGATCTCGGCGATCCTGTTCGGTGGCCGTCGCAAGACCACCGTTCCCCTGGTCACCGAATCCTTCGACTGGCAGCACGGTGTCTTCATGGGCGCCACCCTGTCCTCGGAGCAGACCGCCGCCGCCGAGGGCAAGGTCGGCACCGTGCGCCGCGACCCGATGGCCATGCTGCCGTTCATGGGCTACCACGTCGGCGATTACATCGGGCACTGGATCGATCTCGGCAAGAACGCCGACGCCACCAAGCTGCCCAAGATCTTCTACGTGAACTGGTTCCGGCGCGGCGAGGACGGCCGCTTCCTGTGGCCGGGCTTCGGTGAGAACTCCCGCGTGCTGGAGTGGATCATCGGCCGGATCGAAGGCTCCGCGCAGGCGGAGCCGACCGCGATCGGCAATGTGCCCACCGCCGCCCAGATGGATCTGGACGGGCTGGACGTCGAGGCCGCCGATGTCGACGAGGCGCTGTCGGTGAACCTCGACGAATGGCGTACGGAGATCCCGCTCATCGAGGAGTGGTTCGAGTTCGTGGGCGATAAGCTGCCCTCCGGCGTCCGCGACGAATTCGAGGCCCTCAAACAGCGGGTGTTGTAATTTTGGAGCTGTAATTTTGGAGCAGCTCCGCTGCTCGAGGTTCGGCCCTCCTGGGCGTCGGCTGTCAGTGCTCGAGACTTGTGGCTTCGCCACGTGCGCTTCGAGCACTGACAGCCGACGCGGGCCGAACCGGGTCGGGGTGTTGTAGGAGGTCGGGGCCGGGGCGGGGCGGGGCGGTGCGGTGGTTCTGATGGGGGGCGGCGTCTCGGCTGGGTTGGCGGTCTTTTCGGCGGGGGGTGTCCGGCGGGGAGGTAGCGGGTGGCTTGCCGGGGTTGTGGACCGCTCTCGGGGTGATTTGTGCCTTATTCTGGAGGGGTCCTGAATCTCGACCACGCAATCCCGATTGCCTGACCCACTCCTTGATCGGCCCGCCTGTCGCGGACCCGTGGCCGGGCCGATCGCCCCGTGAGAGGTGGTTGGACCATGGCCGATGGGTTTATCGCCCCGGAGTCGCCCGGTGATGTCCCGGTGAGTACGCCTCTGCATCGCGCCGCGGGGCAGTTGCAGTCGGCGCTTCCGGCCGGCTGGCAGGTCGAGGTCGTGGATCCCGAGGACGTCTCCCAGTACGGGCGCCCGATTCTGCGCGCGTTGCTGGCAACCGATTAGTTTGCCGGACAAATGATTTCCGGGCCGGTTCCGGGATACTCTGTGAGAGCTCTTCTTTGATATTCGCGGCGTTTCTACGCCTTGTCGAACACTCCTTGTGACAAGATTCGATCTTGTGCCCCAAGCGAACTCGTGATCGCATCTGCGCAGGTCCGGACGCTGGGCATGGTCGCGGGGGACTGCCGTGAGCAGATACGGATACGAATTCCCGCCTCTCGGTTCGTATTTCATCGAACGCACTATTGCGTTTTGTTGCTGGAGGGCGCATGCTGTTAGCTACAGATCAGCTCGCTCCATTGGAACCGAAGACCCACGATTGGGAGAGGCGTTCATGGCGGTGCAAGTGATCGGCCGGGCGTTGATGACCAGCGACCAGACCGAGCATCAGGCGAAAAGCGTTGGCAGCGGTGGATGGGTCGTTTCGTTCCTACCGGGCCGCACCCTGACTCTGGAACAGGCCATGGCCGCCATGCAGGCGGCCGAGGCGGTGACGATGGTCGGGGGGCTCGCCGATCTGGTCGGGCTCACCACCCTCGAAACCGTGGGCCTGGCCATTCAGGAATCACCGTGGGCCCGCGCGGAACCGGTGGTCCGCAGCGGCTGGCGGGGCCGGGTCGGCCGGAGCAGGCAGCAGGTCGCGCTGTAGACCTCAGCCGGGTTTGCCGGCAACCACCACCAGATTGCTGACGAGTAACTCCCGGATTCCGGGAACGCGCACCAGCCACCAGGCCCAGCGCGGGTGGTACCGGGGGAACGCCGTGTGGACGTGTGCGGAAGTACGCTCCGACCAGCGCATACCGTCGGCGGCGCGAACCGCGAACAGTGAGACTCCGAACCGGTTCTTCGGATCTTTCCCGTGCTTACGGCGGTACCGGCGGGCCGCGTACTCACCGCCCAGGTAATGCCACGGACCGGTTTCGTGACCACCGAACGGGCCGTGCCACACGGTGTAGGACAGCACGATCATGCCCCCGGGTTTGGTCACTCGCACCATCTCGTCGGCCATCCGCCACGGATCCGGTACGTGCTCGGCGACATTGGACGAGAAACAGATATCGACCGCGTCGTCGCGAAACGGCAGTGCCATTCCGGAACCGCGTACCGCGGCGGGGACCGCGATCCCCGCGGCGTGCATTTCCGACGGATCGGGCTCCACCGGGATGTACTTCGCGCCCACCCGGGCGAACTCGTCGGCGAAGTAGCCGGGACCGCCGCCCACGTCCAGGACGGTGACGCCGGTGAGGTCGCGGCCCGTGAGGTCGGCGTAGAAGTCGGCGAGCAGGTCGACGCTGTCGGTGGCGATACCGCCGTAGAAGCGGGCGGGATCGGTCTGTTCGAAACGGAAGCTGTACAGGAGTCGCAGCGAGCGGGCCACCGTCGCGCGGCGGGCGAACCGAGCCCGGCGGGTGCGGCGCGGGCGGGGCCCGGCGGGCGGGACCGGGTCGCCGGCCCGGTCGGGTGCGGCCGTGGACGCGATACCGGTGGGAGCGGAGTCCGGGCCGGTCGCGAGTGATACGCGATCCACAGGTGATTGCCGGTCGTCGAGCACGACGCCGAGTCTCGCATATTGTGACCGATCACAGATTCTCAGCCGGTCACAGATCCGTAGCCGGGAACCGCCGCCGGCCTCGATCCGATACCGGAAGGACACGCAGGTGGGCGACTTGCCGGACGCGTGGGAGCGTTAAGGTGTAGCGCGATGCCCTGTCCCGTCCGCGGGACCACCGCTGTTCCCGTCCGCGGGACCCGACCCGACCGGAGAAGCCCCACGTGCGCGAAGTCCTTCTGCTCTGCTGGCGCGATACCGGTCATCCACAGGGCGGCGGTAGCGAACGGTACCTGGAGCAGGTCGGCGCGCACCTCGCGGCCCGGGGCGTCCGGGTGACGCTGCGCACCGCCCGGTACCCGGGGGCGCCGAAACGGGAGCGTATCGACGGTATCGATATCAGCCGCGGCGGGGGGCGGTTCACCGTGTATCCCCGGGCGCTGGCCGCGATCGCGTTCGGCCGGATCGGGCTGGGCCCGCTCAAGGGGGTACGGCCCGAAGCGGTGGTCGACACCCAGAACGGCATCCCTTTCTTCGCGCGGCTGGTCTCGGGCGTGCCCTCGGTGGTGCTGGTGCACCACGGGCACCGGGAGCAGTGGCCGGTCGCGGGCAAACTGGTGGGCCGGATCGGCTGGTGGATCGAGTCCAGGTTGTCGCCGCGGGTGCACCGGGCCGACCAGTACCTCACGGTTTCACTGCCCTCGGCCGAGGAACTGGCCACCCTCGGAGTGGATCGTTCACGTATCGCCGTCGTCCGTAACGGCGCCGAACCCGTACCCGGTGACGTCCCCACCGGCGCCGCGGAGGTCCGGACGCCGGAGCCCCGCGTCGTGGTGCTCTCGCGACTCGTTCCGCACAAGCAGATCGAGGACGCGCTCACGGCGGTGGCGCGGCTGCGCGGCCGGATCCCCGGTATCCGGCTGGATGTGATCGGCGGCGGCTGGTGGGCCGACAAACTGCAGGATCAGGCCGCCGCCCTCGGGATCGCCGAGGCCGTCACCTTCCACGGGCATGTGGACGAATCGCGTAAGCACGAACTCCTGGCGCGGGCGTGGGTGCATGTCCTGCCCTCCCGTAAGGAGGGCTGGGGGCTCGCGGTGATCGAAGCGGCCCAGCACGGGGTCCCGACAGTCGGCTACCGCTCCTCCCGTGGACTCACCGATTCCATCATCGACGGCGTGACCGGAGTACTGGCCGACGACGCCGACCAACTCGCCGTCACGGTCGGCGAACTGCTCGACGACGCGGCGGCGCGCACCATCATGGGCGAGAAGGCGCGGGCGCGGGCGCGGGAGTTCTCCTGGGAACACACCGCCTCGGGGGTTCATCAGGTACTGGCGGCGGCCGCTGCCGGGGAGCGGATCAGCGGACTCATCTCGCCCGGCGAGGATACGGCGGCCGCGGTGCGTACCGAAGTCGCTGCGGGAGCCTGAGCCCGGACGTCGGCGGTCGCGGCCGTCAGGCGTTCCTGTCCCGCCGGCGCCGGACGAGAGCCACGAGCGGTGCCGCGAGCAGTGCGGCCCACAGGATATGCGCGCCCACCACGAGGGTTCGGTGCTCGGGCGCAGGCCGGGACATCACGCCCGGGACCCGGTAGAGGGCGAGGTCACCGGTGTCGTGCACCGGTTCCAGCTGCGCCAGCGTGACCTCCGAATCGCCGCGCGGTCCGGGGGTGTCCCGTTCGACCAGCACCCATCCCACGCCCAGCCCGGCCAGATCGGTGGCCGGGCCGCCGCTCAGCAGCACCTCCTCGGCGCGACCGGCCCGGACGCCCTCGCCGGTGACGGTCCGGCCGGCCACCGGCAGCGCACCGGTCTGCAGCACATCGCGGGGCAGCATCCGGGGGGCCGGGTCCAGGACCGGAGTGGAACCGGAATAGGGGAAACGGCGGAACATGCCACCGGGGAGCACCGCGATATCGCCGGGGCCGTCGATCCGGTCGGCCGTCTCACGCCAGGAGTCGGGGTAGTGGACGGCCCGCAGTTGCCCGCCCACTCCCCAGGCGAGATCGGGCAGCGGAAGGACGAGCAGGGCTATGAACAACGAGGCTGTGATTTTGGAGCAGCTCCGCTGCTCGAGGTTCGGCCCTCCTGAGCGTCCGCTGTCAGCCCTCGAGACTCGCGGCTGCGCCGCATGCGCTTCGAGGGCTGACAGCGGACGCGGGCCGAACCTGTTGTCGGGATCGGCGTCGGGGGAGGCGGGTGGTGGTGGAGTGGCGGGCGGGGACTCGGGGGTGGAGGTGGGGGTGGCAGGGTTGGTGTGGGGGGTGCGGCGGCTGGGGAGGGCGCTGCAGGCGGCGGCCGCGCAGAGTAGGTATCCGGGGAGGGCGAGGGCGACGAACTTCTGGGTATCGCGCAGCAGGCCCGCGCCGGGGATCTCTACGACCAGCCACTCCATCACTTCGAGTCCGAGCGGAGTGGCGGCGAGTGCGGGCAGGGCGACGGCGGCCGCGGCCAGGGCCAGCAGGGTCCGGCGGATCCGGGTGCGATCCGGATCGCCGTCGGAAGCCGCCACCCGGCGCACTCCGAGTAGCACGATCACCAGCAGCAGCACGGTGGCGAGGGCGGCGAACGGGCCGGTTCGGGAACCGGGGACGGCGTCGGCGTTCCAGATACCACCCAGCCCGGCGAGACTGCCGACGGTGGCCAGACCCGGTTCGGCGCGGGCGGCGAACGCCGCGACCCCGGCCGGGTCGGAGGGTTCGGCCGCGACACCCGATACCGCGGTCGCGGTGAGCCAGGGCGCACAGCTCAGCGCCGTGACCAGCAGGACTCCGGCGAATCTGCGCCGGCCCGCCAGCGCGAGCGCGGTCACCCCGGCCAGCAGCGAACCGGTGGGCGTGAGCCCGGCCGCGGCCAGGCATCCGGCCAGGGCCGCCCAGCCGGCCACCGGACCCCGGGCCGTCGCGCGCAGCCGGACGACCGCGAGGACCGTCCAGGGCAGCGCGGCGTAACCGGTGAGCAGGCTCCAATGTCCCTGGAGAAGGCGTTCGGCGACGTAGGGGTTCCACAGCGCGAGCGTGACCGCCACCAGCTGGGCGGCGAGCGGAGCGCGCAGCAGGTCGCGGGTGAGGGCCGCGGCGCCGTATCCGGCGGCCCACAGTGCCGCCACCAGGATGGCCTTCACCAGCAGGCCGCCGTCGACGACGGATGAGAGGGCGGCCAGCAGCCCGTCCTGGGGGACCGCGCGCGGGGCGGCGTCGCCCAGGCCGAGCGCCGCGTCGGTGGGATACGACCGCGGTGTGCTGACGGCATCACGGATCAGCAGATAACCGGGCCGCAGCAGCGGCGCCGTGATCAGGAGGGTGAGCAGCAGGCTGTAACCGGCCGGGACCCCGCGTGCCCACCGGCCTGTCCGTCGTTCGCCCACGGCCAGTCACCCTACGTTCGCCCGCCCCGGCGGGGCGGACCGGTATCCGCACGGCGCCGGGTGCGACACTTGCCGACGTGCTGTTCGTTCGCCGTCTCCCCGCTGTGGCGGACATGACCCTGGTGACCGCGGGGGCGATGACCGCGAATATCGCGGGGTATCTGCTGCAGCTGCTGGCCGGGCGGTGGCTCGGTGTGGACGGATACAGCGAATTCGCCAGTCTGCTCGCGGTGCAGCTGCTGTGCGCCGTACCCGCGCTGGCCCTGCAGAACGTGGTGGCGCGCGAACTCGTGCACGGCGCCGATGTCACCGCGCTGCGCGCCCTGCGGTGGCGGTGCGCGCTGCTGGTGGCCGTCGCGATGGTGGCGCTGGTCCCGGTGGTGAGTGTGCTGCTCGAGGTGGGTGTCGTGGCGGCCGCGGCGGCGCTCGGGTCGGCGCCCGCGCTGGTTCTGGTGGCCGGTGAGCAGGGCGTACTGCAGGGGCGTAAGCAGTTCCGCGGGCTGGCGCTGGTGCTGGGGGTCACCGGAATCGCGAAGGTGCTGCCCGCATTGGTGGTCCTGGCCGCAGGTGGCGGCGCGAGCGCGGCGCTGTGGGCGGCCGCCGGGGGTATAGCGGCGGCGGCCTTCTACGCGCGCGCTGTCGCCGGTTCTCCGCGGGATGTCTCGGGCGGCGTGACGGGACCCGACAGTCGGGCCTCGGCCACGCCGGGCGCCGTGGCCGAACCCGACACCGGCTCCCGGACGACGCCTCCGCCGGACGCCCTGACCGCCCCCGCCGTCGACACCTCCGGTTTCGGCGGGGTGGCCGCCGTGCTGCGGGCCGCGCAGGTCCAGGCGGCGCTGATGGCGCTCTCCTCGGCCGATCTGATCGTGGTCCGGATGGTGCTCGACGAGCCCGATGCGAGCCGGTACGCGCTCGGCACCATCGCAGCCAAGATCGCGTTCTGGTTACCGCAGGCCGTCGGGGTGGTGCTGTATCCGCGGATGGCGCAGCCGGCGTCCTCGGCCGCGGCGGCGCGGTCGGCGCTGGCCGTGCTCTCGGGAATCGGGCTGGTCGCCGTACTCGGCGCCGCGCTGGCCGCCCCGCTGGCCCCGCTGTTCGCGGGTAGCGACTACGCCCCGATCGAGGGTCTGCTCTGGCTCTTCGCGCTGCACGGCGCGGTGCTGGCGGTGTTGCAGGGGGCGCTGCTCTCGGCGATCGCCGGAGACCGGACGGCCCTCGCGGGCCTGGCCTGGGCGGGTCTGGCCCTCGAAGTGGTGCTCATGCTGACCCTCGCGAATTCGGTGACCGGTCTCATCGTGACCGCGGCCTCGGTGGCCGGATCGACCACCGTCGTGATCGCGGCACTGGTCATCCGGACCGCGACTCGCCGTCCGGCGGTGGCTTCCGCGGCCTGACCGGCGGCAGCGCCGCCAGGCCCACCGCGATAACCGCGATCAGGGCCGGAACCTGCACCCACAGCGAATCACCCATATAGCCGCCGGGCATCCGCCACGGGCCCGTGGACAGTGCCGCCGCCGAGATCGCGGTACCGAACCCGGCCACCGCGGTCAGGGTGCGGCCCGGCACCCTCGGCACGAATCGCAGCGCCGCCACGCCGGCGACCGTCAGCGCCGCGCCCACCGCGCCGGCGATGAGCGTGGCCGCGGCCAGTACGCCGAGCGCGCCCAGGGCTCGCGGCGGCCGCAGGACCCGGGCGGCCGCCGGGATCGTGACCCGGGGTCCGCGCGGAATCGCCAGCAGGAGAAGGGGGATGAGCAGCAGCAGTCCGCCGAATATCGCGACCCGGTACCACGTGTCGATCGGGAACGAGACCGTCACCGGCCCGGTCGCGCCGGGTGGGAGCAGCCAGCCCTGCTGCCAGCCGTCGACCACCACGGGTTCGAGTGCGCGGCCGTCGGCAGTGTGGGCGGACCAGCCGATATTGGTGCTGAGCGGGAGCACCAGCAGACGTTCGCCGGTATCGGGAGCGGGGGGCGCCGGTGCGGTGTTCACCAATTGGAGGCGGTCGACGAAGAACAGGTCCGTCGGCGCCACCAGCACATCGACCTCACCGGCCGGCAGCGAAACCGGTTGCGCCGGCTGCGCTTCCGTTCCCGGAACGGGCGCGTCGGGACAGATCTGAGCGGGAACCGGTGCGCCGGAGCGCAGCTCGCCCGCGGTCGCGGTGATACCGGTGCGCACCAGCCGTCCGCCGACCGCGATGGTCGGCCCGGATTCGCACCCGACCGTCACCGTCCGGTCGTCCGGCGCGGGGGCCGGGTACTGCGGTCCCAGTACGTTCACCTCGGCCAGGCCGGGCGGCTGCGCCTGGTGGTAGCCCAGGGCGGTACGGTCCAGGACCGTTTCCCAGCTCCGGATGCTGAGTTCGATCCGGTCGGTGACCGTCGGCTCCAGTTCGATCCGCGAGACCTCGTCGGGCTCTTCGATTTCCCGGATCTGCGGACCGTTGCCGAGATTCACCGCGACCGAGGTCGGGGCCGCGGGCAGACCGCCCAGCGAGGGCGCCAACTCCAGGCCGGTGACCAGCGTGGGCTCGGAGAGTTCGATGGTCAGTGTCGGTTTCGGGCCCATCCTGTCGCGCACCGAATCCTCGGGCGCGGTCCAGCTGGTCCGCGGGTCGCCGTCGGTGGCGGCGAACGCGGACCCGCGCAGATCGCCGACATCGGATTCGCCCCGGGCCACCGGCCGGGCCGGATCGGTGAGCAGGGCTTCCAGCGCGGGGCCCTGCCGGGGCCGGACCGTGAGCCGGGGGTCGACCGTGACGGGCGCGGGTACCTGCAACGTCCGGTCGAACGCGCCCATCTCCTCGGGCGCCAGCGCCAGCCCCTTCCCGCAGCGCACCCGATCGGGCGCGTCGAAGCACGCGCTGCGGCCGGGGAATTCCTGTCCGAGATCCCAGCCGGTCACCGCGGCGCCCGCGGGGGCGGGCGGCAGGACGGTGCGGTGGCGGATATCGACCGGTACCGGGAAGTCGCGCTGGGTGTAGTCGTCGATACTCAGTTCGCTGATCCCGAATTGGCCACCGGTACTGCCGCGTTCGGTGCGGATCGCGGTGATCTTTATCCAGTCGGTGGACCCCACCGGCAGCGCGACCGAAACCGGTTCGCCGGGTTTGCCGATCCGCGCCGACACACTGCCGTTGTTGGTCCGCACCTCGACCCATTTCACCGGGTCGCCGATGGCGGCGGGGGTGGTGGTGAAGCTCAGCAGTCCGGTGCTGAACGGTTTGTCCAGGTCCATGCGCAGCCACTGGCCCAGTGCGTACTCGCCGGCATTGCTGATCCAGGCCGTCGACGGATCCCCGTCCACGACCGCCGCGGTGGAGTTACCCGGTGCGGCGCCGCCGATCTGGGTGGCGTCGGCCGCCGAACTCGAGGCGGTGAGGGTGGCGCCGGTCCAATCGCCCTGGACGAGTTCGGCGCCGGGGACGTCGTAATCGGGAACGAGATTGTGGGTGCGGCGGGCATCGCTGGGGGCACGCAGTGCCGAGTTGTGGTTGTCGACCTTGCCGAAATCGGTTTCCCGGTTCATCGGAGTATCGGTGAGGGTCACCGGTCCCGCCGGCAGCCCCGCCGCGGCCGCGTCGGCGGCGAGCAGGGTGGGACCCTGGGTCAGCGGGTCGCGATACCGGCGTTCCAGCACCTCCGGACCGCCCTGGACCACGGGCACCGACGACAGCGGTACCGTGTACGCGCCGGGGAACTCCGCGGGCGCCCCCGCCCCGCCGCGCACCTCGGCCGGTGTGCCCGGAGGCGGCGTCTCCACCCGGTAGATCTCGACCGCCGGATAGTCGGGGCGCAGATCGGCGTCGGCGACGAAATCGTCGCGGTCCGGATCGTGTTCGACGGGTTTGCCGAATTCGGCGACCTTGCGCAGTCCGGGCGAACCCTCCACGGCGCTGTGCGCCAGCATCGGCCGCGTCGACCGGGAGGTGTCGGGATCCAGATCGTTGCGCAGTACCAGCACGCCGATGCCCTGGCCCCGCAGCGCGGGCGCGAGTCCGTCCGACGGCCGGCCGTCGGCGATGAGGCGCTGGATCGAATCCATGGCCCGGATCGTTCCGGGCGGGTTCAGCGGGACCGCGTCGCGGACCGCCCACGGCGTCTGCGCCAGCGCCTGCAGCGGCTCGTCGCGGGTCAGGCCCCATACCTGACTGCCGAAGGGCGCTCCCGGAACGACCAGCGCCCGGGTGTCGGCGGCATTGTCGTGCAACCAGTCCGCCGTCTCCTGCCAGTAGGCGGGGACGTGGTCGTAGGCGCCGCGCGGGGCGAGTTTGCCGGTCCAGGCCAGTGAGGTGGACAGTGCCAGGGCCGCCAGGATCAGCATGGCCACCGCCACCCGGCGATCGCGGTGCGGGTGGGTGAAGGCGGTGCGCCACGCGGCGGGCCGGGCCGACGCGGGCAGCGGTACCCGGACCAGCAGGTGGGCCAGACCGAGGATCAGCGGTAGCCGGATCAGAGGTTCCAGTTTGTGGACGTTGCGCAGCGGCGCACCGCCGGAATCGAGGAAGATCCGGATCGATTCGGCGAAGGGCCCGCCGAGCTGCCCCACGTATCCCGCGCAGATCCCGACCAGTCCCACGCACAGGATCAGCGCCAGCCGCCCGCGCGCGGGCATCGACCGCAGGGCCAGTCCGGCCATCCCGGCCGCGGCGAGCAGGCCGGTCGCCAGGACCGCGGCCGGCTGGGTCACCAGGACCGCGCCCGCGATCCGTTCCGGCGAGACGAACGGCGTCCAGCTGTTGGTACCGCGCAGCACCTCGCCGAGCGAGGCCCACTGGGTGGTGACCCCGGACGATTCGATGTAGTCGAGGAACGGCGGGCTGACCCGGCCCAGCAGCAGCAGCGGTACCGCCCACCAGGCCACCGCCAGTACCAGCAGCGGCACCCAGGCGAGCGTGAAACGCCACCAGGCGCGACTCGGCCGGTAGCAGGCCCACCACAGCAGCGCCGGCAGGAACGCCGCGACCGTCGCCACCGCGTTCACCGCGCCCATCAGGGCCAGCGCGAGCGCACTGCCCGCCGGTGACCGGATCCCGCCGCGCCGGTGCCGGTGATAGACGGTGCCGAGTGCGGCCGGCGCCAGCAGCACCCAGGGGGCGAGCATCATCGGCAGCGTTTCCGAGGAGATCGAGCCCACCGTGGTCAGCACCCGAGGCGAGAGGGCATAGGCGGCGGCCGCGACGATCCGCGATCCGTTACTGCCGATCCCCAGCGTTTCGCAGAGTTTGATCACGCCCCAGAAACCGGCGAGCAGCAGCAGCGCCCACCAGACCCGCTGGGTCACCCAGGCGGGCAGATGCAGGAAATCGCCGAGCGCGAAGAAGGCGCCGTGCGGGAAGAAATAGCCGTAGGCCTGGTTCTGCACCTGGCCCATCGGGGCCTGACTGCTCCACAGATGGGCGGCGCGGGCCAGGAATCCGAGCGGGTTCTCCGCCAGGTCGTATTTGGTATCGGCGACGGCGAGCCCGGGAGCCTGCAGAAACGTGAGCAGGAAAGCGGCGACCGCCGAGCCGAGGAACCAGCGGCGGCCCAGCCCGTCTGCGGGGTTCTCATCCGGTTCCGGTGCCGCGGGATCGGACTTACCGCGCACCGGGGGTCAGGCGTTCGCCGTCCCCGCCGCGACCGGCGGGCGGGGACGTGCGGAGTTCGGCGTGGGGCTCAGCGCTGGCCGTATTCGACGCTGTTCAGCAGTGAGCTGTCCGCGTTACCGCTGCGGTCCACCTCGGGGCGGGTGTTCTGCTGCAGCGCGGCGGTGATGGCGAACACCGCGATCGCGCCCAGCAGGGCGCCGCCCACCGCGCTCGCAATACCGGGGACAGCAAACTTCATCGCAGCACTCCAAACTCGAAGCTGGCAGATATCTGGGTCAACCTAGCAGGACCGGGCGGGTCCGGAAACCTACCGTCCGGCGTTTCAGCCTAGAGGGTGTGGCCGGGCGCGGTGTGTACCCGGGTCCGCCGGTCGCCGGTCGCCGGTTTCCGGTGGACCTCTCCGGTCACTCGGTCGCGGCCGGGACGGCGCAGTTCAGCGCGCCCAGCAGGGTGCCGAGTTTGGCGGTCGTCTCGTCGAGTTCGGCCCGCGGATCCGACCCCGCGACGATGCCGCCGCCCGCCCAGGCCCGCAGGGAAAGCCCGTCGGCGGCCAGTTCGGCGCAGCGCACGGCCACTGCCCAGGACCCGTCGCCCCGCTCATCACACCAGCCCACCGCGCCGCCGTAGAACCCCCGGTCCTCCTCGAACTCGGTGATGTACTCGAGCGCCGCCGCGGTCGGGGTCCCGCAGACCGCCGGAGTGGGGTGCAGCAGCAGGGCGAGTTCCAGCGCGTTCGGCGCCGGCTCCCGCAATACGCCGTGGATCGGGGTCCCCAGATGCCACACCTCCCGGGTGCCCACCAGCCGCGGGCCTTCCGGTAGCGACAGTCCGGTGCACACCGGGGCCAGCCGGTCGGCGATCCAGTCGACCACGAAGGCGTGCTCGGCCCGCTCCTTGGCGCTGTCCGCGAGCCGGTGGGCCTGCGCGCTGTCCGCTTCGGGGTCCGGATGCCGGGGCGCGGTCCCGGCCAGCGGATACGCGCTGACCCGCGAGCCCTCCCGCCGGACCAGCAGTTCCGGGCTGGCGCCGAGCAGGATCGCGCCGGTGCGCCCGGCGGGGGTGAGGTCGGCGGTGAACACCGCCGCCCGCGGATGCCGGGTCAGCAGGTAGGCGGCGGCCACCTCGGCTTCCAGCACCGCATCGGCGGCCACCAGCACCGACCGCGCCGCCACCACCTTGCGCAGGGGTGAGCCGGGCTCGGTGAGCAGGTCCACCAGGGCGGCCACCCGGGCGCGGTGCTCGGCCGGGTCCGGTATCTCGCGCACCACTCGCAGCCCGGGCAATGCGGGGAGCGCCGCCGGACGCCAGGGCCCGGCGGTCTGTGTCAGATCCACGGGTTCGACCAGGGCGGCCGGGCCGCGCGGGTCGAAGGGCAGCGCGCCCACGATCGTGGCCGCCCGGCCCGCGCGCAGGGCGTCGGCCGCGGCCCAGGGGTCGTGGTGGACCTCCCGGACCCCGCTCGCCCGCACCGCGCTGCCGGGATCGGTCAGCAGGAATCCGGTCACGACCCCGCTCCGCCGCGGGCCGGGACGCGGCCGTCAGGGCGCGGTCTGCTGATCACGCCCGTCCTCGCGGGTAGCGGCCTGCTGGACCGGGGGCACCAGGAATACCGGTCGGTGGCAGTGTTTGAGCACGGCGTCGGCCACACTGCTGTGCACCAGTGCGCGCAGCCCGGTGGCGCCGCGGGTCCCGGCCACGATGATGTCCACATCGAGTTCGTCGGCGACCTCGACGATGGCGTGCCAGACGCTGCCCGCGAACTCGTGGGTCCGCGCCTCGGCGTTCATACCCGCCAGCCCGGCCAGGTGCACGCCTTCGGTGTTGATCTCGCGCGCGGTGGTGTAGGCGATGTCCTCGAGTTCCTCGTCGGGCACCCATTCCGGCTGCACCATGCCGGTGATCCCGGAGATCCGGGCGGCCTGGCGGACCATCGGCTCCCAGGCCGTGAGCACCACGGCACGGTCGGCGGTGAGGAAGCGGCCCGCGTACTCGATGGCGCGTTTGGCATGTTCGGAACCGTCGTAGGCGATGAGCATCAGATCGCAGGGCATGGCGACCTCCGAGGCGGTGTCCTGACGGAATGGGTCCTTACGGATGGTCCGGACGGATGTTTCCAGATTACCTCCGCGTGGTTGCCGAGCCGAGCTTTCGTGGCCGGGGCGCGCGGGCTACCGTGCAACGATGCGGAAGATGCCGTACGTCCTGCTCGCGGTGCTCGCCATCGTCCTCACCGCCTGTTCCGGCGGTGACAGCGGAGGTTCCGGGACCACCACCCAGGGCGCGCGCAGCCCCGAGGGCGCGCCCGGCGCCGCGCCCGGCCCCACCACCGGCGCCCAGCGCGACTGCGATACCGACTACCTGAATCAGTTCACCACCCGGGAGAAGCTGGGGCAGTTGCTCACCGTGGGGGTCACCGGCACCGAGGACGCGCTGAGCGTGGTCCGCGATCATCAGGTCGGCGGGATCTTCGTCGGCAGCTGGACCGATCTGTCGATGCTCTCCGACGGCGGTCTCCAGCAGGTCACCGGTGCGGCGAAGGTGCCGCTCATGGTCACCACCGACGAAGAGGGCGGCCGGGTCTCGCGGCTGGGCAGCCTCATCGGCACCGCGCCCTCGGCCCGGGTCACCGCCCAGACCATGACGCCCGACGAGTACTACACCGCGACCCTGGACCGGGCGCGGGCCATGAAGGACCTGGGCATCACCGTCGATTTCGCGCCCGATATCGATGTCAGCTCCCAGCCCGACGATTCGGTCATCGGCGACCGGTCCTATTCCGATGATCCGGATGTGGTCACCCAATACGCCGACGCCTATATCCGGGCGATGAACGAGGTGGGTCTGGGTACCGTGCTCAAACATTTCCCGGGCCACGGCGCGAGCACCGGCGACTCCCATACCGGCGCGGTGCAGGTACCGCCGCTGGCGGAGCTGAGCGAACGCGATCTGGTGCCGTTCCGGGAGTTGATCGACACCGGGGCCGCGGTGATGGTCGGGCATCTCGATGTTCCCGGCCTGACCACCCAGGACGTGCCGGCCAGTATCAGCCCGGAGGTCATGAACCTGCTGCGCGAGGGCACGGGATACGGCGCCGCCCCCTATGACGGCGTGATCTTCACCGACGACCTGAGCGGTATGGCCGCGATCGCCGATCGGCTGTCCATCGAACAGGCGGTGGAGGCCACGCTGGTGGCCGGTGCCGACAATGCGCTGTGGATCAGCACCGACGCGGTGGGTAGCGTGCTCGATCAACTGGAGGACGCGGTCGCGACCGGACGTCTGCCGATGGAACGCGTGGACGCCTCGGTGCTGCGGATGGCCGATTACAAGCGCGTACCGCGTTCCTGCTGAACCGAGGGACCGACGGACCGGCCGGGTGACGCCCGGCCGGTCCGTCGTCTACGGCGGGGTTTCGGGGGGACATCGCCCGGAGGCCGGTGGCGCGTGCGCGACAGCGCCGGTGGTTCCGGTCCCGCGGAACTTACTTAGGAGTAATATGAAGGGTTCACTGCGGTAGGAGAGACGTGATGGCGGGCGGTACGAAGAGACTTCCGAGGGCGGTGCGTGAGCAGCAGATGCTCGACGCCGCGGTCGAAGTCTTCTCGCGCAAGGGCTTCCACGAGACCTCCATGGACGCCATCGCCGCGGAGGCCGAGATCTCCAAGCCGATGCTGTATTTGTACTACGGCTCCAAGGACGAACTGTTCCGCGCCTGCATCCAGCGGGAGGGGCTGCGCTTCCTGGAATCGGTGGCTCCCGCCGGAAACCCGCTGCTGAGCCCGCACGAACAGCTGCGCACCGCGCTCGAGGGGTTCCTCGGATTCGTCGACACCCACCGCAACTCCTGGCAGGTGCTCTACCGGCAGGCGCTCGGTCAGCAGGCCTTCGCCTCGGAGATCGAGAACGCCCGGCAGCGGGTGATCGAGCTGACCGCGAAACTGCTGGAGTCCAGCGCCAAACACGCCGAGCCGGGTACCAACTTCGATATCGTCGCCGTCGCCGTGATCGGCGCGGGGGAGGCGATCGCCGATACCGTCGCCAGCGGCACGATCGACGTGGCCGAGGCGGTGGATCTCCTGGACGCGCTGGCCTGGCGCGGACTCTCCGGCCGGAAGCCGGATTCCGGCGAACGCGCCGAATAGTCCCGATAGTCCGAATCCGCTCGCGCGCCGGGGTTTTCCCGGGTTGCCGGTAACTCTTCCGCTCCGTATTTTCATGCGGCAGTGGGTGTCGTGGAGGACGACATCCGATCGGGAGGGCAGTGTGTTCGGAATGTTGCGGCCGTGCCGCCACGGCGCCGCGCGGTACGGAATCGATCCGGACCTCTGGCAGTCGCATATGTGCGGGCTGTGCCTGGGGTTACGCGACGGGCAGGGGCAGCGGGCCCGGGCGGCCACCAATACCGACGCCGTCGTACTCGCCGTGCTCACCGAAGCCCAGGCCGAGGCTCCCGCCGCCCGGCGCACCGCCGGTCCCTGCCCGCTGCGCGGGATGCGGACCGCGCGGGTTCCGGTGGCGGCCTCCGCGCCGGTACAGCTGGCGGCCACCGCCTCGCTGCTGCTGGGGTCGGCCAAGGTCGCCGACCACATCGACGACGGTGACGTGCGGCCGCTGCTGCACCGCCCCATGCGGCGGATCGCGTCCGGCTGGTCGGCCGGAGCACATGCCCGCGCGGCCGGGGTCGGGCTGGATATCGCCCCGCTGGTCGCGGCGATCGAGGCGCAGGCCGCGACAGAACGCCGGATCGCCGCTTCCGGCCCGTGCGATACGGCCGCACTCGACGATCTGACGGTCGCCAGCCGCGCCTGTGCCGCCGAATTCTTCGCCCATACCGCCGTACTCGCCGGACGCCCCGGCAACGCCGACTCGCTCCGCGTCGCGGGAGCGGAATTCGGCCGGATCGCGCATCTGGCCGACGCCCTCACCGACCTGGAGGCCGATACCGCCGCGGGCCGGTTCAATCCGCTCGCCGCCACCGGGACCGCCCCCGCCGACGCCTACGACCTGGTCCGGGAATCGGATCACACGCTGCGCCGCGCACTGCGGTCCGCCGGACTCACCCGGGTGCCCGCCATGCGCTGGGCGCTGCTCGATCCGCTGGCCGGTGCGGTGCGCCGTCTCGGTGCGACGGCGGGAATCCCGCGGGTATCCGCTCCGGGGCCGCGTGCCGAGTACCCGGGTGCCCCGCCGCGCCGGCCCGGTGCCGGGGAATCCATCCAGCTGATACTCACCCAGTACTGCACCGGCTACGCCTGCTGCGCCGAGCACACCAGGCCGTGCAGCGGTGACCGGCAGGAATCCTGGGCGAGCCGGGGTTGCGGCTGTGACCAGTGCGGTGGCTGTTGTGATTGCGCGAGCTGCTGCTCGAACTGCGGCTGCGGCGGGGAGGACGGCTGCGGATGTGACTGCTGCGACTGCGACTGTTCCTGCTGAGCGCGCCGGAAATCGTCAGTCGCGTGCCGGTCGCGGCCGGTCGCGGCGCCGGGCCCACTGCCGGGAGGGCTCTTCGATCAGGGCGTGACTCGCCGCGGCGATCGGCAGCGTGAACGCCACCGTCAGCGCCAGCACCACCAGGAAATCTCCGTGGAAGGGCAGGATCCCGAACACCGGGAAGATCACCGACAGCACCGCCAGATGCCAGATGAAGATCCCGTAGGACCAGCGCCCCACCGTCGCGGCCGGGGCCGAGGTCAGCCAGCGGTGGGATTTATCCGGGGCGCCGAGTACCAGCGGCGCCAGCAGGGCGAATCCGATCAGCGCCCCCAGTCCCATCTTCGCGGCGTACTGCCAGGGCTCGGCGCGGGTCAATCCGGCGACGCCGCCGAGGTCGGTCGCGGAGAACACGAAGGCCACGGCCGCGATCGCCCACATCAGCGGCTGATTGCCGAGGACCCGGCGCCAGCGGGCCCGCCGCTCGTCGCAGAGCAGTTCCGCCAGCAGCATGCCGCCGGCGAACCACGGCAGATAGGCGGGCAGCCAGTTGTCGGCGTGAATGGCGTCCGGGGTGGGTACCGGGATGAAGTTCCAGCTCAGGAATGCCAGTCCGAAGACGATCACCACCGGCACCCGGGCCGATGCCCTGCGCCCGCGCAGGCCGTGCAGCAGCCACGCCAGTAGTGGCAGCACCAGATAGAAGGCCACCTCGACCGAGAGACTCCACATCTGGGTGAGCCCGTCGGTCAGCGTGAGCGGGATGAAGACCTGCAGCAGGAACAGATTGGAGAACCACACCTGGAACCCGGCGGTATCCGAGGCGGCGGGCACCAGGAGCAGTACTGCGCACACCACCGCCCAGTAGGCCGGCATGATGCGCGCGATCCGATGCCGCAGGTAGTAGCCGAGTGTGGGAGGTTCGCCGCGACCGTGCGCGGCCAGTGCGTGCGGCCGCCACAGCAGGAACCCCGACAGCGCGAAGAATACCGCGACCGCCATATCGAACCGTTCCAGCAGCCGGCCGAGCACCGGGATCCCGTTGGCGCCGGTCTGGAAGGCCACATGGGTGAGGACGACCCCGAGCGCCGCCAGACCGCGCATCCCCTCCAGCGCCGGGAGGAAACCCCGGTTGGCGCCGGCTGGGGCCGGGCCCGCGGGAGAGGCGGGAACCGGTTCCGGCCGGACGTGGGCCGCGGTGTTCGGGGTGGTGGTCATCGGGTCCCAGTCTGCCGCGCCGGTTCGTGGAAGGGGAAGCCGGTATTTCACAATGCGCGGTACACTCCCCCCGATTCCGGTCCGATTCCGGCCTCGCCAACTCCCGGGTAACACTCGGGCTGTTAGTGTCAGGGCTCACGAGTGCCGCGGCCTTCCGCTGTACCCGCGGAACGACCTGTGTTCTACGACGAGGAGACTTTGCATGGCACTGAGTGCCGGAACCAGAAGGACGGTTGCCTGCGTGCTCGTGGGTCTCGGCGCGTTGCTGATCGTTGCCGCGCTGATGATCCCTACCTACACCGTAGGCAAGATGGCCAAGACTCCTCTCGACCTGGAGATCACCACGGTCGCGGTCAATCAGCCGGATCAGCCCAGCGAGGTCCTCGACTCCTCGTCGCTGACGGCGGAGGGCCGTTCCGCGGAGGTCAACAAGAACGTTCCGCTGGTCTCGCAGCGTTTTCTCACCGTCGAGGACCCCTCGAACGCCGACGAGATGACGGTCCAGGGCGGTAACACACTGCGCCGGATCGACAAATCGGGCGATACCGGTGTGCTGACCGCCTACGTGGACCGGGTCACCATCGACCGCAAGACCGGTGAGCCGGTGGCCACCGATCCCAACGGCTCGGTCGCGATGACCACCAACGCCAAGGGTGAGAGCATCGCCGACCCGGTGAACCGCACCGGTCTGCAGTACCGCTTCCCGATCGGCACCGAGAAGAAGACCTACCCGTACTTCGACGTTCTCGCCCGGACCACCACCGATATGGAGTTCCTGGAAGAGACCGAGATCAACGGCACCAAGGTCTACCACTTCCGCCAGGAGGTCCCGGTGACCAAACTGGCCGACAAGTACAAGGCGCCGACCAACCAGCTCAGCCTGCCCGCCGCCAAATGGGGCGTCGAGGGCGGCGAGGAGCCGGTCACCATGTACCGCTTCTACGGCAACACCCGCGACGTGTGGGTCGAGCCGGAGACCGGCACCATCGTCAAGGGTGGTGAGCAGCTGAACATCTTCTACGGCCGCACCGCCGACAAGCCCGAGGTCACCGCCCTCAAGGCGCATATGGTCTTCGATACCGATACGGTCGAATCGCAGCTCGCGATCGCCAAGGACAATATCGATCAGCTCTCGCTGTTCGGCCGCGTCCTGCCGATCATCTTCGGCATCGTCGGTGTCATCGCCCTGATCGCCGGTATCGTCCTCGGCATCACCGGCGGTCGCTCCGGTACCCCGGCCCGGCCGGGCCCCTCGGGGAATCGTCCCGGCGGTTCGAGCCGGACCCCCGCGGCCACGGCCACGGACGCGCCGACCACCACGATCCCGCGCGGTGACGACGCTCCGACGGAGCAGATCAAGCTCCCGAAGAACCTCTGAGCGAATCGCTACCAGGAAGGCCCCCGGACTTCGGTCCGGGGGCCTTCCTCGTTCCCGTCGGCGAACCCGCCGTCGACGCGCACCGGAACCACCGTCGAGGTGTCCGATTCGGTGGCGTCAACCCATAGCGTCACAGAGATGTCCAGGGGCCCCGGGGCCCGCGACGCGCTCCTATCGTGGACCGATGGCATCGGTCAGGCAGGTTCAGATCACGTTCGACTGTGCGGAACCCGAGCGCGTCGCGCGTTTCTGGTGCGAGGTGCTGGGCTACGTCGTACCGCCGCCGCCCCAGGGTTTCGCGTCATGGGCCGATTTCGACCGCACGCGGCCGCCCGAGCGTCAGGGCTCGTCGTTCGCCTGCGTCGATCCGTCCGGAGTGGGCCCGCGACTGTACTTCCAGCGCGTTCCCGAGGGCAAGGTCGCCAAGAATCGTCTACATCTGGACGTGCGGGTGGGCACCGGACTCGTGGGTGAGAAGCGCCTCGCCGCTTTGGAAGCCGAATGCGCGCGGCTGCTGGCTCTCGGTGCGGTCTGTGTCCGAGTGCTGACCGCTGACGGCCAGAACGAGTCGTGCATCGTGATGCGGGACGTCGAAGGTAACGAATTCTGTCTCGACTGAGCGCCCCGCACGAGGTGCGGGCACCGGTAACCCCTCAGTGGCAGGGGTCGCCGGCAGCGAGGATATCGGTCACCGACGCGCGGGCGCGCTCATCGGCGCGGTTCCCGGCGAGCGTGAGCAGCGTTTTCCACAGTGCCCAGCCGCGGGCCCGGGCCCACGTATCCGGGTCGTGGCCGACGGTATCGCGGAACGCGCAGCGGCCGGTGCCGGACAGTATCGTCCAGAACGGCACCAGATCGCAGGCCGGATCGCCGACTCCGCAGGTGCCGAAGTCGATAACGGCATCGAGTTCCCCGTGGGCCACGAGCAGGTTTCCGGCGGCGAGATCGCCGTGGAACCAGACCGGGCGGCGGTTCCATTCGGAGGCCAGCGCGCTGTCCCATACCGCGGTCGCGGCGCCGGTGTCGACGGTGTCGCCGAGTATCTCCAGGCAGCGCCGGGTCTGCTGGTCGTAGTGGCGCAGGGACGCGCCCCGGTAGAAGCTGTGCGCGCCGGCCACCGGCCCATCCGTGGTATCGCAACTCTGCAGTGCGCGGATGAATCCGGCCAGCGAGACGGCGAATTCGGTCCGGTCGGAGATGGGCGCCCGGTCGGCGGATTCGCCGGGGATCCAGCGCCGCACCGACCACGGGAACGGGTAGCCCGGCCCCGGCGCACCGTCGGCGACGACCACCGGGATCCGTAGGGGCAGAGCCGGGCCCAGCGCGGGCAGCCACCTGCTCTCTTTGCCGATTCCGGGTGCGTACGCGGCGGCGGTGGGCAGCCGGACGGTCAGCTCCGCACCCAATCGGTACGTGCGGTTGTCGTGGCCGTCGTGTTCTACCGGGTTGACCGGCAGTCGCGCCCACTGCGGAAACCGGGTTGCGAGCAGTTGCCGGACCAGGTGGACGTCGATTCCGGCTCGGCCGTCGGGTGCGTCGGTCACCGGCCCATCCTGGGCCGATCGATCCGCCACTGCCAACCGGTTTACGACCGGGCCGTCCAGACCGGTGCGCTCTCGATTCCGCGTATTCCTCGACGCCGCCCTCGGATACAGTCGGCGCGTGCGATTCGACGATCTCCCGTCGCAGGCGGCCTGGCGGCATCAGGGCGCGCGTGAGGGATTCGAGGTGCTGTTCACGACGCGCACCGCATCCGGGTATATGTTGGCCGGTCAGACGACGGCCGTCGAATCGGGTGCCGGGTGGACCGTCGCCTACCTGGTCGCCGTCGACGACCGCTGGCGGACGACGACGGTGCGGGCGAGCAACCGGACCGCGCAGGGCGAGGCGCGCGTCGAACTCGAACGCCGGGACGGGCACCGATGGTTCGTATCCGGAGTTCACCGGCCCGAACTGGACGGCTGTGTGGATATCGACTTCGAATCGTCGGCCGTCACCAATACGCTGCCGGTCCACCGGCTCGACCTCGCGGTCGGCGAGACCGTCGGCGTGCCCGCGGCCTTCGTGCGAGCCGGCGACCTGGGCGTCGAACGGATCGAGCAAACGTATACCCGCCTGGACGAGCGCGGCCGATTCGGTTATACGTCGCCTACGTTCGGCTTCGCCTGCGAGCTGACCTTCGACACCTCCGGGCTGATCGTCGAGTACCCCGGGATCGCGGTACGTGCCGCGTGATCGGTCGCGCCACCCCGCGGCCCACGGATACTCATCGGATCGCGGAGAACCCCGCACCGGCCGGGTGGGTTTCAGGAAGCCGAGGCGGGTTCGATGGAGTGGCGCCCGACCAGCAGGATGATCGCGAGTAACGGGTAGACCAGGACCGGCAGCAGGGTTCCGAGGTAGAAGGTCTGGTCGACCAGGATTGCGGTCCCGGTGAGCAGGCTGAAGTCGAACAGGCCGTGGATGATCGAGTTGGCGACATTGCCGCGGGTGACCCGCCGGGTCAGGTAGAAGAAGTAGCCGGCCAGGCTGACGATGATCGCCTGGGGGATCGCCGAGGCGCCATGGGTGATGCCGTTGGCCAGGTGCACGGCGCCGAAGACGACGCTCGACCACAGCGCGACCCGTCCCTCGGTGAGACCGTGCTCGCGCAGCGCGACGACGCCGATACCGCGGAACATACCCTCCTCACCCCAGCCCACGAACTGGGTGGCGATGAGCAGCACGAGGAGGTACAGCCAGCCCTTTTCCGAGAGCGCGCTGTAGCTGATACCGCCGGCGATCGCGACCAGGAATACGATCGGCACCACCCACACCCAGGGCCGGGTGGGCCGGTCGTCACGTAGGACCGGGCGCAACCATCCGAGATAGGCGATCACCGCGTAGGTGAACAACAGGGCCACGCCCAGCGGAATGATCATCCCGTAGAACACCGCGCGGGTGGACCGGAAGTCGTCCTCGCCGCTGAGCTGCTTCATCAGAATCCCGCCGCCCTGGATGATGGCGAGATAGACGATGACGACGAGGGCGAACATCGGGTATGACAGACGTCGGCCGGCGGGAGCCACCTGCGTCGGGTCATCCGCGGTTCTCATGGGATGAATATAGGTGCTGTACCCGGCCCGACCTGCGGTTTCCGCCGAATATGCCGATCGGGGGACTGCTCGGCGGCCGGAGCTGAAGCACCCGAGTGTGTCCATGCCCGAACACTGATCGACAATCGGACCCCGGAAATTCGCGACCTCCCTACGATCGGCCGAAGTGGCCAGAAGGCAGCTATGCCAACGCAATCGGTGCTCACACGGGCCCGCGCCCTCTGGGAAGAACTGGCCGCGGCGCCGATCTCGTTCGCGTCGCCCGCGAATGTGGCGATCTCGCCCCGAGCGAAGATCTGCCCACCGGGCTGGGCCGGCTTCGTGGTGCTGCGGAAACGGGCGATCGTGACCGCACCCGGCCCGGCCGAGGCAGCGGCGATTCGCGGCGCCATCGCGGAGTTGTCCGTCGAGGATCTCGTCGACCCGGCAATGCTCGGCCGAGTCCTGCCCCTGGCCGAAGTGCTGGGCCCGGCCACGCTGGCCTACCTCGACGAACGCGACTTCCGTCCGACACCGCCGGGTTCGCGATCGGTTGAACGACTTTCCGCTGAGCACCCCGATCTACGCCGGCTCGAAGCGCTGGCGGGCGAGTCCGAATCAGAGGAGAGCGGGCTCCGCGAGACAACCTCGCCGGTCTTCGCCGTGCGGATCCATGACCAGGTCGTCGCCGCTGCCGGATACCGCCTCTGGCCGAGCCGGACCGCCCATATGAGTGTGCTGACAGCTCCCGCGCACCGAGGGCGGGGTCTGGCACGCCGGACGAGTTCCGCGGCAGTGGCACACGCCCTGGACGCCGGACTCCTTCCGCAGTGGCGGGCACGTGCTCGGCAGTCCCAACGGGTCGCGTCGGCCCTGGGCTTCCGCGAACTCGGGTCGCAGCTCAGCGTCGAATTGGGTCGAGTGGTTCCGCGAAGATCCTGAAGGTCGCGTGGACGGCCCGGACCGGCGCCGTGGCGAAAGCTCCGGCCGCCGGCCGAGTCGTGTGTGGACGGTCCGCAGCAGAGCAGGTGACCTACTATCGGGGGCATGGGGGAGAGCTGTCTTATCTGCGACAAGCATCGAGGTATCGGCCGATTGGTGGGGCCTGTGGTCTTCGCGAACGAGCTTGTAGTGGTCAGTCACCGGCCCTTGACCGAGGGCAGGCCGGTGCCCGGGTATCTGTTCGTCGAAACCAGGCGGCACGTAGCGACTTTGGCCGATCTCACCGCCGTCGAGGCAGCAGAAGTGGGTCGGGCGGCCGGCCTCGCGGCATCCGCGCTACGAGCCGCGCTCGCCCCGGAGTACGTGTTCTCCGCGATCACCGGCCGCAGCGTCGCCCACTTCCATCAGCACGTCTTCGCGCGCCCGGAGGGTACACCGGCCGAAACGCCGTGGTTCGACGTCGACTCCTGGGAGGAGGGCCCCGGACTCGACGAGGGAGGACTGACCGCACTCTCGAATCGCCTCGCAGCCCACTTTGCTCGCGCAACCGAATCCCACACCCGATCGCCCTGAACGCAAGAGTTCTTCCCCGATGACGGGCCTGTGCTCCGCAGTACAACGCGGCGGGCCACCCTATGATGCTGCCCGACGCCGGTCGACAGCTATCCTGTTGCCGCGTCCTGGAGTCCGGCGGAGAACTACGGTCTGTTGTCGACGATGATCTGGAAGGGGTCGTCGTAGATGATGCGGCCGGGGCCGTTCGAGGTCCGGCGGATCCATTCGATGCCGTGCGCGTCCAGAATCGCGAGGTAGCCCTCTACTCGGGTGAGGAGTCGAACGGCCGAGGATTTGAACCACGCTTCGGCCCTGAGGTATCGGGCACGGCCTTTGTCGATCCAGCGAGGTTGGTGTTGTGAACCGAACAGACCCACCATGTCTCGTGGCGTTTGACCAGGACCCAGGTGCCCCGGTTGACGACGGAGAACTCTGGCGTATGCAGTGTTTGCTCGACGTTGACGACTGCGTGTTCGGGTGTGAGGAGTCGTAGGGCGAGTAGCTCGAAGTGGGCTCGCGCGTCAGGGCCGTCGCCGAGGCGTTCGCGATGGTAGCCGTGCAGTTCGTCCCAGCCCCGGAAGAGCGCCCCCGCCGGCGTGACGAAGATGACGTCTTCGGTGAACGGCTGGTCGAAGGCTGCCGCGTCTTTGGTCGCCAACGCGGATTCCAGGGTTCGGAACAGTGCTTCGATCTGGGCGGTCGCGACCGAGCCGGCGTCGGGGATCCCCGCCGTGGGGCGGACATCGGACCGGACGTGCTCGCGTGAACTCACTCCCCGCAGGCTACGCCGCGTTATCGTCAGCGGGATCCTCAACGCCACTGCCGGCACCGCCGGGCTCTTCGTCGGTGAGCTCGGCGCGAGACGTCGGCCACGAGGAAACAGCGGGCGGTCGATGCGCTGGACTGATACCATCGCGGCACCCCGTTCGAGTATCAGCTTCCGGGAGCTACTGTGCCCCAGCCGAATCCACCCAACACAGTGCGTGGAGCAGCTGTGGTCATGGTCATCGCGACGGTCGGCTGTCTTGTCTGCGCGGCCTTTCTCCTGTCCGGTTCCGTCGAAGACGATGATGTGCCCCGCGGGTTGGCGCAGGTCTTCGGTTTCGTCGCTATCGCCCTGTCGGTGGTATGCGCAGTGATCGCGGCCCTTGTCTGGTCCGGACGGGAGGAGGGGCGCAACGCCGCGACCGGTGCGGCTGCGCTTATCTGCGCGAACGGCGTCGTTGTGATGCTGGATTCGGAGTCGGGTTCGGTAGGAGTAGGCATTGCGGCGCTGATACTCGCCGCCGCGATAGCCGGTCCGCTCTGGACGTCCTCGGCGCGGACGTATTACTCGTAGCGATAACGGAAGTCTGTTCAGACTGTCCTCATGCCTGCGGACGCGGGTGTTGAGGTGAGCCGAGGCGGTCGAGGCTTCGGGTGGCGCGCCGCGAGGTCTGTTCGGAAGCGAACTCCATTGCGGATACGAGCATCGCTGTCCGGGAGTTGAAAGCGTGCTGGACCTGTCCGAGGGAGGCGTCCGCCTCGCGGGCGATCTCACGCATCGCCGCTCGGGTCCAACCGTGTTGTTGTTCCACTACTCGTCACAGGGCGCGCGATGGTTTCGCGCCGGTCTCGGTGATCGACCTGTCCGGGTACGCGAACCCCTTCCCTCTGATTCCATACACATGACATAATACAACTGACTTGAAAAAGGGAGTGGTGAGAATGACTGACCGGAGATCCCGGCCGAGGAAGGTTGACGCGCCCGTCGAGGACCGTTTCCGGTCGAGTGAGGATTTTTACGCTGCACCGCATGCCCCGCACCCGCTGGGTGAGCTGGGGAGTGCGCGATGAGCGCGTTCGCCGCCCCTGAGCTGGAGGCGGCATATTTCGGGGCCTACGACGCGGTGATGGCACACTGGCCGGTGCCGGTCGAGACGGCAGATCTTCCGGGTCGGTACGGAACGACACGGGTCACTTCCGCCGGCCCGGCCGCGGCGCAGTCGCTGGTCCTGCTCCACGGATACAGTGGCACGTCCGGGATGTGGTATCCGGTCGTCGGTTCGCTGGCCGAGGAGCACCGTGTGCGGGCCGTGGACATCATGGGCGAGCCGGGCCGCAGTCGACACACCGGCGCGGCCTTGACCAGCATGGACGATCTCGTGGACTGGCTGGCGGAAACTTTCGACCTGCTCGGGCTGTCCGGGGCCGACCTGTGTGGCCAGTCCCTGGGTGGTCACCTCGCGCTCCGGTTCACGCTCGCCCATCCCGAACGGGTGCGACGGCTGGTGCTGCTCGATCCGCCCCTGGTCTTCGCCGGGCTCAGTCCCGAATTCGAGGAGCTGGGCCGGAACCGCGACCCGCACCCGACATTCGAGGACGCCCGCGCGGCCCTGGCACCGGGCGCCCCCGGCAGCGGGCCGGCGCACCTGGAGGCCTACTTCGACCTGCTCGCTCACGGAGCCGCGCACTTCCCGGCCTCGCCGATCGTCTATCCCCACCTGCCGGACGGGCCGACGCGCCTGCCGGTCTCGACCCTTGTCGCACTGGCCGGGGCGAGCGAGGTGCACGATGCGGAGGCGGCCGCGGATGTCGCGCGGCGTGCCGGGGCCCACACGGTGATTCTCCCTGGTGCCGGACACGGCCTCCTGGCCGATATCGAACCCGTCCGCAGCCTCGTCCTCGAACACCTTCGGCGAACGGACTCGCCGGAGTGACGCCGCATCAGCGAATTTCGAGAAGACCCCCGGGCCGTGGATGCACTCTCGCGCTCATTCCGACCGCCGATAACTCCCACATCCCGGCGCTTCGGCGGCCAGGGGCGGTGGGCTTGTCGGATGGTCAGCGCAAATGGTCGACGAGAGTGCCTTGGTCGCCGAAGAGTTCGGTTCTCCAGCGGTCGAGCAGTGCGGTGTTGTCGGTGTCGTCGGGGTGGAACCCGGGTTTCAGGTAGGAGCGGACTCGGCGACGCACGGTGGGTGCGATGAACGGCGAATGCCGAAGCGCGGCGACACTCCTGGCCAGTCGCGCGGGGTTGTAGGCGGCTCGATCGCCGAGCAGGGAGATGACGGTGTGGAAGGCGATGCCGGCACCGAACAGCACGATGATCGCGGCCATGGTGGTGATGCGCCGGCGTTCGGACCCATCGACAGCCCGGTAGACATCGAAGGCGACCGCACGGTGCTCGGACTCCTCGACGGCGTGCCAGAGCAGCATGGAACGGACCTCGGTCGATCCCAACAGGGCCTGAGCGCGTTCGTCGTCGAGCAGGGTCTCGGCGAACACGGCGGTGAAATGCTCGAGCGCGGCGGTGACCGCCAGACAGGTCAGCGGGGACAGCAACCGCTCGTAGCCGCCGACGAACCAACGGGTCGAGGCGTCCTCCCAGCGGGTGGGGTATCCCATCTGCCGGAGCCGGTCGTTGAGCGCGCGATGCTCCCGGCCGTGGGTGACCTCCTGCCCGATGAACCCGCGCACCTGTTTCGCGAGGGCCGGGTCGGTGACCTGGTTCTCGAAGTGCCGCACCGAGCGGACGAAGAAGTCTTCCCCCTCGGGGAACGTCGCCGAAAGGTAGGCGACGATATGGCTCATGACCAGATCGCCCCGGACATAGTGACGATCGAGGGATCCGGAAGGGTAATCGAAGCGGATCCGGCGGACTTTCGGCACATCACGAGGTTGTGGTTCGGGCGTGCTCGGGACGTGGTTCATCGGTCCTCCTGGGTGGTCCGCGGCGCCGGTGGTTCTCCGAGCACCTCACGGATGGCGGTCTTGAAAAGGGTCAGGACGGATTCGGGGTCGCCGGTCCGGCGCCCGGGGAGGGAGTTGTTTACGGCCAGCCCGGTCATGAGCGCGTACACCAGATGAAGGGCGGCCGCAGGCGCGTTGGGAAACAGGGTTCGAAAGACGTCCCTGCTGGCGGCGAGGAACTGCTCATCCATCCCGACCATCACGGCCGCCAGCTCGGCATCGGTTCGCGCCGCGGTCCACAACTCGTTCCAAGCGAGGAAGGTGGGCCGCGAGTACATCGACCACAGCAGCTCGACGGCGACCTCGACCCGGTCGGCCGACGGCTCCAGGCTCGACACCAGTGCCTGGTACTCCTCGATCCGCCGCCCGAACGCGTGCTCCACGGCGGCCGTCAACAAGTCGGACTTCGTGGGGAAGTGATGCAGCAGGGCTCCCGGCGATACCCCCGCGCGCCGGGTGACCTCCGTGGTGGTGGTCCCGCGAAAACCGAACTCCACCAGCGCATCGAACGCCGCATCTAGCAGCGCTCGGCGCATCTCGCCGCTACGTTCGGCCTGACTGCGTCGTTCTCGCTGGGGCATGACTCCACTCTGCCACAATTACAGTGAACCGTCACTGTTTATTGAATTTTGGGTCTCATACTCGCAGCTCGATGAATGGCGCCCGGTCCGCGACCACGCCGTCCACAGCTGGCGTTCGCCCCCGACCTCGCCGGCAGCTCCATCTCATAGGCGACGAGCCGGTGTTCGAGCTGGAGGCGAACACGGCGACATCCGGTCGCGGGTGTCCATCAACCGATGCTTTCCTGGACGCTCAGCAGGTAGATCATCGCTGGTCGGGGATGTTTCCTGGTGCGTTACTGTCCGCGAATGCCCTTTCGGTGGACAGTGGGGCTCGGTCGGGGGTCCGAGGGTGAGCCGGGGTGTTCGGCGGTCCAGGATGCGAGGATGCGCAGCCTGTCGCTGGTGGGGGTGTCGGGGGCGGCGGTCCAGGTGATGAGTTGCTGTTCGGGGTCGGCGGCGCAGGTCAGAGTGTCCCAGTCCAGGCTCAGTTCTCCGACGAGTGGGTGGTGCAGGGTTTTGGTGCCGATCCGGCGTGTGGCGACGTGGTGGGCGGCCCACCATCGGCGGAAGTGGTCGTCGCAGACCGATAGTTCGCCTACCAGGGCTGCCAGTTGCGGGTCGTCGGGTCGTTGGGCGGCTTCCATGCGCAGTTGAGCGACACAGGTGCGGGCGACGGTTTCCCAGTCGGCGTACAGGACTCGCAGGGCGGGGTCGGTGAAGACGAGGCGCAGGTAGTTGCGGTGTCTCTCCGGAATCTGGGCGAAATCGGTGAGCAGGGTCGCGGCCAGCGAGTTCCAGGCCAGAATGTCCATTCGGCGGCCCAGAACCAAGCCCGGGACGAACTGGAGGTCGTCGAGAAGTCGTTGCAGCGTGGGCTGGATCCGCTGCCGAGCACGCTGCCGCGGCCGTGCGGGGACCCGGCCGGACAGTTCGTGGAGGTAGCCTCGCTGGTCGGCGTCGAGGTGCAGGACACGGGCCAGCGTGTCCAGGACCGGGCCGGACGCGGTGATGCGTCCCTGTTCGATACGTGTGTAGTAGTCGGTGCTGATCGCGGCGAGACCGGCGACCTCTTCGCGGCGCAGTCCCGGCACCCGCCGCGGGGTGGGGCCTTCGGCCAGGCCGGCATCTCGGGGTGTGAGGGCGTCGCGGCGAGCCCGCAGGAAATCTCCCAGCTCCCGCAGGTGAGTGTGATCGGCCATACCTCCACCTTCCCGTATCCGCGGCCTGCTGTTCATGGGAGGAATTCCTCCCTCCCGGTCGGGTGAGGGGGAGGAATCCTTCCTCTGCCGGTCGGCGCTCACGGTTGCCAGCATGGGTTGCGGGTACCACGCGCCGAACAGCGCATCACCATCGCGAGCGTCACCGGGTTCCGGTTTCGAACAGCGGCGCGACGCTCGCCCGACACAGGGAGAGGATCACCATGGCAACCGATGAGGATCAGGCCCAGGCCGCCTTCGACAACTTCGTTCAACTCTGGACCACCGGCACCACCGCCGGTCGCCGCGCCCCGGTACTGCGCCGGCCCGACGAGGTCGGACTCGACTACGAGGACGTGACCTTCCCGTCCACCGACGGCGTACCGCTGGAGGGCTGGTTCATCCCCGCCGACTCCGACCGGCTGGTCATCCACAACCACTTCCTGCCCGGCAACCGCTACGGCTACCCTGGCCACCTCCCCGAATTCGGCGGCCTCGGCGGTTTCGAGGTCAACTTCCTGCCCGAATACAAGGCCCTGCACGACGCCGGCTACAACATTTTGGCCTACGACATCCGCAACCACGGTCTGAGCGGACAGGGCAACGGCGGCATCGCCGGTATCGGCCTGCTGGAATACCGCGACGTCATCGGCTCCCTGCGCTACGCCGCCGCCCGCCCCGACACCCGCACCATGAAGAAAGTTCTGCTGTCGGTGTGCCTGGGCGCGGACTCCACCGCGGTCGCCTGGTCGAAACATCCCGAGGAGTTCTCCGAGGTCCAGGCCATGGTCATGCTGCAGCCGGTCTCGGGCCCCTACATCGTCGAGGAATTCGTCAAAGCCATCGGCATGGCCGACGGCTACGCCGAATTCGACAAGGCCGTCCACGAACGCACCGGTTTCCACCTCGCCGAGCAATCCCCGCTCCAGCACGTCGGCGCGGTCACGGTCCCGACCCTGGTCGCCCAGGTCCACGATGACACCATGACCCGGCCCGAAGACGTCCAATCGATCTACGACGCGCTACCGGTCCAAGAAAAAGAGCTGTACTGGATCCGGGGCACGGACCGCCGGTTCGACGGTTACAACTTCTTCGGCCTGCATCCCGAGATCCCGATCGACTGGTTCGACAAACACCTGAAGTAACCGACAACCCTGCCCATCCGATCGGGAGCCCTTCACCTGAACGTGTGGGGCTCCCGAACAAACCGGGCCGCAAGCGAACATGACCGCTTGCGGCAGCTGTCGTGAATCGATACATTCTTGGACACTGAAGACAAGCGATCATCGCTGTTCAGCGATGATTACTACCGACATGACGTCCAGCAATACCCTTTTCTGGACAGCAAACGGAACGTCGACTCGGCCTCGAGTAGCGCCCGCGGCAAGGATCGCGAGCAGTGTCCGGTGGAAACGGTCGCGTTCGGTGACAGGCACATCGGTGAGCAGATTTTCGACTTCGGTGGTGAAGTCGGTGTGAGATGCGTGGGCGATGCGGCGACCGGGGCCGGTGAGTGCGACATGGATCGCGCGGCGGTCGGCCGGTACGGGTCGACGTTGCACAAGGTTTCGGCTTTCGGCGCGGTCGACCAGCCCGGTCAGCGCGGCACGTTCCACCCCGAATGCCTTCGCCAGTGCGGCCATCCCTTGCGGTCCCTCCAGAAGGACCCGGAGCAGACGTGCCTGCATCGCCGTCAGGCCGTGGCGTTGGGAGATACGGCCTGCAGTGGTTGATCCTGCGGGTCAGGTGCAGCAGTCCGGTCACCAGATCCGGCGGACCACCGACCCCGGACGGCCCGCTATCCCTCGGTTGCGGGCCGTTTCCACGTAAATCGTGGGACGGGTGGAACCGCTTCGGCGGGCGCCTACGGCACCGACGACGAGGTGCTGTTCCCCAGCGATTCCACGTTCTTTGTGCACGACAAGTACATCGACCCGGCCACGGGCAAAGTCATCATCACCATGAGCGAGATCCCGAAACTCTAGAAAGGTGCCACCCGTGCACAAAGACCCCACACCGCGGCCGGTGAACCCGGACGACATCACCCGCAAGAAAAGCATTCTCGACCAGTTCGGTGCCCGCCTGGCCGCCGCCCGTAAGTCCGGCGCGGCCGCCGCGCGCCCGGCGAACCTGACCCGCGACGACGATATAGACGCCGGCACACCGTGGGAGGGATGGACCCTCGAGAGCGGGACGTGGCGCGACGCGGACGGCAACGTCCGCTATACCCAGGGCCCGGGAGGCTGGTACGACACCAATGGCGTACTGGCCTATGACCTGCTGGGCAACAAGCAGTAAGCGCCGATCCGACCGCCCAGTGCACGGCCACGCTCGACGGCTACGACATGGTGGCCACCCGGCCGGCCGCGCTCGGCGAACACGATATGGCCGAAACGGTGCGCCAGTTGCGGCGGCTGTACCTGGCCGAGGTCGACCACCTGGGGTCTACCTCAGACAGACAGCAGAGATCGGGGCTTGAAGAGCGCCTAGCCACAGTTCGACCGCCGCGGCCCGCTTCCGTGTACGCCCATGAGTGGTTATGTGCTCGGCGTAGCTGTCTTTTCCAGGTCGACTCCGCCAGTGGTGTGGAGAGTGTCGGCGGGTTCGCGCGTGCGTCGGAGTAATACGGGCGTGGCGAGCGCAGTCGCGGCGAAGGTGCCTGCGCCCGCGAGTATCAGCGCTCCGGCGGGTCCTGCTGCGGCAACGGCCGGCGCGCCGAGGAGAGTGCCCAGCACGGTGGCGGCGTTGTTGAACGATCCCATCGCCGCGAACGCGCGGCCCTTGACCTCGGCTGGGACGTGCGTGCTGATGAGGACGCTGATGGCGGAGACCTGTAGTGAGTTCGCTACACCTGCCGCGGCGAAGCCGACCATGGCACCGATCAGCGAGTGCGACAGACCGGCGCCGGCCAGGCCTACCCCCATCAGAAGGCCGGCGAATACCAGTGTCTCGGACTGCCGCCCCGGTGGTATGCGGCCGGCGATCCAGGAGGAAGTGATGAGCCTGCCGATGACGAAGGCGGTCGTCACCAGGCCGTATAGCAGCGGTGTCGCGCCGAGGGTGTCGCGGACGTAGAAGACTTCGGCCACAGTGAAGATCGCGGTGAAGATGATGGCGACTGCCAGCGAGGCCATCGCGGCTCTGACCACCACGTCGGAGGCCAGAAGTACGGGCGCTTCGGCGACCTGCTTCCACCAGGTGGGCCGTTTCCCGCGGCCTTCGGGCGGGGTGCGCTGCAACCGCAGTGCCGCCAGGAGTGCGACCAGCAGGCAGGTCGCGGCGGCGTCGACCACCATGGTGAAGGAGAACCCCAGGAGTCCGACCGCGGCGCCGCCGAGGGCCGGACCGGCCAGCATGCCGGTCATGCGTGCGCCATCCAGCGTCGAGTAGGCGCGCGCCGGGTTGGCCGCTGCTGTCTCGTCGGCCTTTTCGGCGAGCAGCATCATCGCCGGGGCGTTCAGGGCTGCCAGGCAGCTGGCCGTGAAGGCCAGTACCAGGATGACCCCGATCGGGAGCGCGGCGGCTGCGGCCATGCCCAAGGTGATGACCGCCTGGCCCAGCAGTGTCACGGTGAGCAGCCTGCGCGATTCGACACGGTCCACGGCAGGGGCGAGCAGCGGGGCGAGGAAGACGCCGGGTACCAGGCTGGCGAACAGGAACGCCGACACCGACAGCGCCGAGTGGTCCTCCAGAAGCAGCAACAGCGCTATTCGCGCCACCGAACCGCCCGCCGAGGCGATCCCGAGCGCTACGGCCAGAACGATGAGTCGCACCTACATCCCCCGAATCCTTGATAGCAAATCATAGGTTACCGCCACTCGGTGGCGGCAGCTAAACTCTAGCGGCAATCGGCTGAAACCTGTAATGTTCGATGGCGCAGCGGCTTCCAATACCGCAGCTGCATTTATTTGGGAGGGATTCACATGGAAACTCAGTCCATTGCCACGCCTTCGGTCGAAACGGTCCGACGGATCGTGTCTCTCGGCGGTGAAACCGAGGAGCGGCGGGCCGGCCGGGTGGCCGTCGCCGAGTCGCACATCGAGATGACACTCGCGACCGATGAGGCCGTGGCGGTGTGCCTGGCCGAACTGGAAGAGTCCGACCGGCGCCTGGCGGAAAGCATCAAGAAGGGACCGCGGCCGAGCCCGGACCCCTACGACTGGCAGATCGTGACCCTCGAGGCGAACGAAGCTGGTGGGGGGACTGTTCGTTTCGGAGTCGCCTGGTACAACGAGAACTTCTTCCAGGAGAAGAAGGACGTCTATCTCGACTCCAACCACGGCGCCCTGTTCGGGAAGTTCGGGGTCGAGCCGAGCGACGTGAAGGTCACTCACTGGATCAAGACCTCCTGATCCTCATGAGGTCTCAGCTCCGCTGAGCAGGCCTCCGGCGGCACCCCTTGCGCAGGGGAGCCGCCGGGGGTGGATCCATCGACATAAGTCCGAACGGTGCAAGCAGCAGCTCCCGAGGATTGGAAATAACCACCGCCAAGGCATTGCAGATACAATCGCAATACGCCTTCAAAAAGGGCGGCTGGAAAAATAAATGAGATAGCGCCTTTCTGACCTATTATTGCCCGGCAACAACCGGGCATTTTTGCTGTGTAGCAAATTTCTAGCGCAGCACTGGGTCGCGGTGCATGACCCAGTGCTGCCTGTACAAGGCGTGGCCGGACCGTGTGAAGAGCCGACCCAGCGCGCTAGCGGTCCTCTGGTGGGACTTGCGCATCATCGCCTGGCAGAAACGCCCTGACGTAGCGAAGACCTTCGGTTCCTACCCCGTCCTCGAACAGATCGAGGTTTTCTCGCTCCGGCACCATGGTTCGCGCCCCCTCCTACACACCTCGACAGCGCATCTCCACACCGCCGACCTCTCTCGAAACCCTGGCAGCTCACAGCGTCCTCACCAGGCCGAGTTGTCCCTTCACAACAGTTGGACGCAACACGCTGACGATCGGTTCCAAGGCTTCATGGCCGGTTCGCCTCGGCCGGCCTTCGATATCCGCCCGGAACTTTCGAGGCGACGAGGTTCGGAGGGCCTGCTCAGGTAGGAATCGGCCCGTCAGGAGGGGGACGAGGGTCGATAGGGAACGGCGGCGCGTAACGCCAATCCGCCGAACCAGAACAACGCGGCGGCTGCAGCGCGGCTTCGGTCACCGATACGAAGAAGACTGTGGACACGAATGTGCCGGGGTCACCACAAGCGCCACTGCAAGGAGATCTGACAGATGCCGGACGAGAAGCGGTTGTGGGAGATCCGTCTGGGCGTCATCGCCTCGGAGGCGGAAGCACGCGCGGTCGCCGAACAGATCGAGCGCGCCTGCTGTGCCCTGACCCCGACCACGCTCCTCCCTGCCCGATCCCGTGGAGCCTCGGCATCCACGCCGAGGACGAAATGGCCGCGGATCGTCGGGAGGGATACGACCACGTGGTGGAGCAGTATCGGATCGAGTCCGGCAAGGGTCGATAGCCTCAGGGCCTGCATTCGATCGGCTCAGGCGTTTCCGTGGCCGCAGAACTTCGGCGCTGCGGCCATCGTGCTCTGTTCACCGACCGAGGCGATCTGCCAGGGATGGCAACCGTTGAACTATGCTGGGTCGCCGTAGCTTTTGATCTTCTCCAGGGGATATCCGGCCATGACCGCGACGGCCAGGCCGTAGATCGCCAGTCCGATGAGAGCCGGTGTGGTGAGCTGGCGCTCGGGATCAGCGAGGATGTAGGCGAGGTAGCCGATGGGTGGTAGGCACAGCGCAGCGGCGGCCGCCCCCCAGGCGAAGACCATCCTGTTGACCTTTTTGCGGCGGTCCGGGTCAGTCAGCATGTGGTCGGGGAGATCTTCTCCGTAACCTTCGGACCTGCTCGTTGCCAGACCGCGATAGCCTTTCGCCGCCACGTAGCAGCATGCCAGGAAAATCATTACGAATATGAGCGCCATGAGCAGTGGACGCACGCTTCCCCCGTTCTACTCAATTTCCTGAACAGTTGTGCGGGGAGGTCCGAGGACCTCCCCGCACAATGATTTTCACCTTATATCACTCGAGCGGGGTGTACTTGATGACCGCTGCGACGACCATGGCGATTGCCTGCTTCTTCAGCGGTCCCGGCAGCGCTTTCCAGACCAGTCCCACTCCGGCGCCGCCGAAGCAGCCGACGACGGCGTTGACGACGTAGTCGGGCTGGTCGCCGCCGTTGGCGATATCGCGCAGGACGTCGACACCGACGCTGGCCAGGGAACCCTGTGCGCAGGAGATGACGGCCGCGCTGAGCAGAGCGGCCGGCACGTTGGTGCGCAGGGGCTGGTTCGCTGCCTGGAACTGGCTGACAGCAGGGGCACTGGGCTGCGGTGCCGCGAGCGCGACACCGGTGCTTGCCGCCGCGCCCGTGGCTGTGGCCAGTACAATGCATACTGCAGCGATCGGCTTGTGGATTGCCTTCATGGTGTCCTTTTTCCTTTGGTTGTGAACTGCATTAAGAAGCTGGTGGAACAGCTTCGCGGCGGGTGGGGAGTTGGCGCTCTCCACCCGCTTTTCTTCCTTTTCTAGGCTGGTCCTTTCTTTCGTTTCGGGTTTCCGGACGCATGAGTAATCAGACCGCTGACAACTGATGCTGACCGGCCGAGAATTTCGATGCGCACAGGCTCCTACGGGTTTATTCGGCCGTAGTCGCTCGTTGCTCGAAGGTGTTGCGTACAGGGTTGGACGGCACCATCCCGCAATCGGTTCCAACTGATTTCAGAAGTTTCCGCCGAAGCCCTGCCGACCTGGAGGTGTCCGCTCCGCTGGACGGACTGCCGCCGACCCCTGACCTGCCATGACCGCGCCTCACGACTCTGCCGAAGCGCCGTGTGATCAATAGTGGCTCTACGGCCCATAGGGGGTGTAGGCGCTGCGGCGCACCGGGGATGGGCGCCCAACCGGGGTGTTCTCCAGCGCCGGAAAAAGAATTTCGGAACCGGGGGAACCGATGGCGGGATGGCGCCGTCAAAGCCTGTAACGAAACAGGATTCGGTCCCGTAAGGGTTCGGAGTCCGGGGGATCGCCGGGTCGGGCGAAGCGGCACCATCGCAGGTTGCTGCCATGCAGGGAGGAACCGAAATGTTGATGGATGTGGCGGCGGTGCAGGGCATTGCCGGTGATCTGCAGACGACGGCGGGCACGGTCAACGACGCCGCGCTGCGCGTCGCGGATGTGTTGCGCGGGTTCGAGGCGGCCGGGGCGGGCCGTGACTATCAGGCGGCTGGTGAACGCATCGGCCGAGGCCTCGACGATGTGCGGCGGTCGCTGTTCGCCTGGGCGCATTGCGTGCACGACAGCGGGTCGGCACTGCAGGCCAGTGCGAGCAGCTGCACCGGTGTCGATCAGTCGACCGCGGTCAACCTCGGCGCGGTGGCGGGAGCGTTCGAATGAGACCCACCGACACCGACAGCATCGACGCGATCCTGGATGATGGCGCCACGGGACTGCGCTATTTCGAGGTCTTCGGGCCGCGGTACCGGGAATGGACCGGCCACGATCCCGCCGGAGGGGACTACTTCGCTCTGGCCGCCCGCTACGACCAGCAGCGCGGCACGGACCTGGCGTCCCTGCAGGCCCTGGCGACCACCCTGGGCGAGGAACTCGACGGGCGCCTCGACGATCAGGCCGCCACCCAGACCACGAGGTTCGCCGCGGTCTCCGATTTCTGGAGCGGATCTCCGGCCGCCGACGACGCCCGGCAGTACCTCACCGATACCGGCACCACGGTCACCACACACCTCGACACCCTGCGCACCGTCCACACCGCCACCACCACCGCGGTCACGCAGATCGAGACCGCTGTGCGGACCAAGGCCGACACGATCGCCGGTGAGTTCACCCCGGATAATGCGGCGGGCAAAACCCCGCAGCAGATCGACTGGCTGATCGACCTCGCCGCAGGACGTGGCGATACCAGCCAAACGGTGCAGGACCGGCTGCGCACCGAACTGGGAGACCATTACGTCGAGGGTGGCGATCCCGCCGCGATGTGCCGCACCTGGCTCGATCAGGTCTTCGTTCCCGAGGTCGACGCCAAGGTCGCCCGCTTCACGACCCTGTGCGCCGACGCTCACACCACAGTGACCTGCGCCTACGATCAGCTGATCACCGTGGTCGAGGCCGTCGAACCCGCAGTGTTTCTCTCACCCGGTGGCACGCCGGCGGCCGACACCGAACTCACCACCACCGCAGGGCAGCCGAGCTATCTCGCCGCGGTCGGCGCTCCTCTGGCAGTCACCGAGCCCGACAGCGACACCCCTCCGGCAGGACAGAACCCCGTGACCACCGCGGGTGCCCCGCAGAATCCGGCAGGCCAGGACACCCCATCGAGTTTGGCGCTGACCACCACACCGGCCGCGGCCCCGATCAGCGACACCGCCGGGTTGGGCACCGATCCCACGACCGGCATCCCGGCCGGGGCCGACGATTCGGCTGCCGACGATTCGTCGGACTCCGGGCTGGGTCTCGATGATTCGGCGGCCACGCCGCCGGGCGATACCGGGACCACGGGGGAGTGGACGCCTGCCGATATCACCGCCATGGTGACCGCGGTCGGCACTATCACCGGCTCGGTCCCCGACTTGATCACCGCGGTCAGTGGCCTGGCCGGCAACCTCGACGAGATCATCAAGGCCACCGGCGATGCCGCCGCGACCATCATCGACGCCGTCGACAACCAGCCCGCCGCGGCCGAGCTTCCGGTCGACGCCGAGATCCCCGTCGATGGCGAGCCCCCGGCGCAGGTCCCCGAGGACAGTGCGGCCGCCCGTGACGACCGCGAGGGCGAGGAGCCCGCGCCCGAAGATATGGGCGAAGGCGGTGCCAGCGAGGAGACCGCTGAGGTGCCCTTGGAGGTCGAGTCGACCGGGGAGCAGGCCCCGCTGGGGGAACCGGTGGTGGAGGAGCCGGGACCGGCCCAAACACGGCAGAACTCCGGAGACACCGCCGGCGAAGGGCTCGAACCACAGTTGCCCGCGCCCACGCCCCCACTCGAACCGGTCGCCGGCACCGACCATGCCCTGGCCATGGCCGCCTCCAGCCTGCGCGGCCTGACCCCGACCGGCGCCACCACCGGGCCGGCCCCCGTGGTCGCCGCCGCGAGCCCGCCAGCGCCGGAAAGCACGCTGTCCCTCTAAGGGACCCGACAACAGGGCGAAGCGCCCTGAACCATCACCCCACCACCCGGCAAGAACCATCCGGGCCACCAGAGCGGGTGTTGGAGGAGCTGCCACTCCCCAACACCCGAATTCGCGCTGCGCTGCAGCCGTTCACACACCGACAGGGAACCACATCATGAACCTCTTTCAAGCACCCTTGGCCGACAGACCCCTCGCTTCCGCGCCGAGACAGGCGAGCCGGCTCGGTCGGGCACTGCTTTTCGCCCTGGCGTTGGCGATCCTCATGATCACCGGCGTGCAGGCCTCCGGTCCCGCCCACGCATATCAGCCGTGCACCAACTACCGGGTCACGACCAACTGGGGCCGAGTCGAGGTCGACACCCGGCCTTCGGGAGCGGACTCCATCGGCAATATCGCCTGGGCCATGTTCATCAACGACATCTCCCACGTCCCCGGCCGATACGACTACGAGATCCGGATCAACGGCGAGGTTCTGCTGACCGACACGATCCACAAGGACGACAACTTGCACATGACCATCCCCCGGAACCAGAAGGGCCGTAACGTGTACGAGTCCGGCGACGAGATCCACGTCACCGCCTCTCATGCCGCCGGCGGAAAGCTGTACGTGACCCCTCTCAACCGTTGCACCGTCCCCTATTCGGCAGGATAGCTACATGAACCAGGAGACAGCCCGGCAAGGCGCCGACCTGCTGGCGGCCGACATCGAGTCGGCTCTCGGCTTCGAAGTCCACATCGATGAAACGATCCCCGAGCGTCTCCTGAGGCAGCCCTCCCCGCCGGGATGGTGGATCGAATTCACCATCCCGGCCCTGGAGGTCCTGGTCGGCTGTACGCCTGACGAGAGCACCCCCAGCGGCATGGCCTACGAAATCGCCCGTCGCATCCACGACGACATCCTCACCCGCTCCGGAAAGATCTGGCCCGCCGACCCCGACGGGGGAGACCAGCCCCTGCTGCCCACCACTACCGGATGGCAGGGATCGGGCAGCTCGATACCCTTCGGGCAGGTCGAGACCGCGAAGGATCCGGACCCGGCTCTCGACGGTGTGGTCCGGTGGTGGCTCCCACACAGCTACGACGGCCTCATCGCCAGCCGCTCCGGCGACGTCTGGTTCTCCCTCTGGCAATACAAAGGCGACGAACAAGCCATTACCGCGGGCATGCCGGTGACCTGGGAAATCGGAGAAGGGCAACACGGAAAATACCGCAAGGCAAGCGAAGCTCGACCAGCCCAGAAATAGCCGAAACCAGCCCCCTGGGTCGGGGGGATCCCCGCGACCCAGGGGGCTGGTCTGCGCCTCAACAGCGTGGACGAACAAGATCCGGACCCAGAGTCCGGAATCCGAGGGAATAGGCCGGGTCGAGATCGCGTAGCGCCGCGGCCCATGGTCCGGCCGACGTCGCCTGCCCAGGTGGACAGACGGCGCCGGCTGCGGTCACCGAGCGATCGGCGCCTCGGTTGCTACTGCCCTGTGTCGGGCTCCAGTTTGTAGGTGCCGTAACCGTCTTCGACGCAGACAGCCTCCTTGCCGTACAGCTGCCGATAGCTGTCCTTGCCCGTGGTCATGCACTCCTGGTACGACATGCCGCCACCCTGGGCGGCAGCGGTACCGGCGGTCCAGACAGCACCGGCCATCGCGCCGGTGACCAGGACACTGATCGCGAACCCATAAGTGGTGCGTTTCATCACGTGAATCCTTTTCTCGGTTGCAGAAGGCATCACACGTGCCCCCTCCTCGTGTCGGCGAGAACTCCCACTCGCCGACTCGGACATTATCGAAATCGGCAGGCCTGGCTGCGGGGCTACTGGTCCAGGTCCTTACCTCGTGGCCGGCGCACGTCGGCAGCGACGAGACTATGACTGGGTCGTGTGTTCCCGCCGTAGTCGCCCGTAGCTGCGTTCGAGATAGCCCCGGTAGGTGTCATCGATAGCCCCTGTCTTGGAAGCCGACCACGGGATCGGGCAAGGTCCCGCATGCTGGGGATCGGGGCACATCAAGTGGGTGAGGTCGTCGAGGAGCTGCTCGGCGTGGCCCTCGTCGGCGAGTACTGCGGCCCGCAGTTCGAACACCGCCCGTCCACCGGGTTCGAGGCCGGGATGCTCCAGTTCCCACTGCGTGGGTAGCTCGCTGTAGAGCTCGCCGATCGACATCGGTTCGGCGTCCTCATGCTCGATACCGGGTTCGGCGGGCTCGGCGGCGCCGAACCTGTCGGCCAGTGAAGCGGGAGCAGTGTTCTGCAGCCGGTCCCGGGCCTTTTCCAGCAGGCGACCGATCTCCTCATCGGTGGCGTAAACGCCTACCCGCAGTTCCCACAAGTCCAGGCCCGAGGGCATCGTGCACTCCTTCAACGTTGTTTACAGGGTCCGGCAGTGCTTGGCACGGTAACCGTCGCCCACCTTGGAATTCGCGTCCTTTTTCGCCGCCGCGACCGCAGCGGGCTGGGTCTTGCCGCTCCCGCTTCCCTCGACGTATCCGACCGCGTTGTTGTCACTGAGCCTGATCTTGGCGCATTTGACCCTGGCCGTGTACGAACGGACCGGCACAACCTCTATCGGCCAGGAGATCGACGAGACCGCCGCCGGATGCGAGGGCGTGGCCAGCCCACTGTCTGCCGATGCCGCGCCGGCGCCGACCAGTGTCGTCGCTACCGCTACCGACAGCACACCCGTCACAACCCTGCTCGTGCTGTTCATACTTCCCTCCCGATAAGCATCGCCGCTGCTCTGCGCAGCAGCATCACCAGGGTGTACGAGCAGAATCACCGCGCACACACATCAACTTGGATGCGCGGTAACCCGATCTGGTTCCGCCAGAACCGAAATCAATCAAAACAAGCGCGCCACGATGCGTAATTGGCCCGGCTCGACCACCCGGACCGACGAACCGCGCCTGTCAAACCCGCCAACCGCCGGTTTGCCCCACTTACCGGCGGCCAGGGGACAGTCGCGAGATCGCTGTGAGCGGTGACGTGCGGGCCGGCGATGTGAAGCCCGGGTCGGTTGGGCTCGGAACGAAGGGGACCCCTCTCCGAAAGTCCGGAGAGGGGTCCAATCGCCGGTGTCCGGGTTCAGCGGAGGGTGGCGGTGAGGTGGGGGTAGCCCTTCTTGGGGTGCCGAAGCGCCAGATCCCAACCCTCGCCGGCCTGATCCGCGTACACGTTCACCGTCGACGGGAGCAGGATCGGCTTGCCGAATTTCACCGCGTAGTCGACGTGTTCGGGAATACGGCCTTCGAGTGTGCCCAGGATCGTGGCCGCCGACCACATTCCGTGCGCGATCGCCTTGGGGAATCCGAAGGCCTTGGCGCCCAGCGCCGAGGTGTGGATCGGGTTCTGGTCGCCGGAGGCGGCGGCGTAGCGGGTGATGGTCTTCTGGTCCACCCGGATGGTCCGCAGCGGGGGCGGGGGGACCTCGTCCGGTTTCGGCTCGGGTTTGGGGCCGCCGGAGAGGGAGGTCTTCTGCTGGTGCAGGAAGGTGGTGACCTGCCGCCACACCAGTTCCCGGCCCACCCGGATCTCGCTGATCGCGTCCACCAGCAGACCTTTGGGGTGCTCGCGGAGGTTCTCGATATGGGCGGTGATGTCGAGGGGTTCGCTGACCGAGATCTCGCGGGTGCGTTCGATCAGGTTCTCCGCGTGGACCGCGCCGACCGCGACGAACGGGAAGTCGCGCTGTACAACCAGTTTCATCACCAGCGGGAAGGTGATGATGAACGGATAGGTCAGCGGGAGGGTGTCGCTGTAGCGCAGGCCGGTGGCCCGGCAGTACGCGGCGAGATGCTCCGGATCGATGCGCAGGCCGTCGAGTCGGACCTCCCGGTCGGGGATGGCCGGTTTGCGGGAGGACAGCAGCGGTACGGCGCCGAGGGCCGCTTTCACATACAGCCCGCCGTTCTTCGGCGGGGCGTCGAGGGTGATGGTTTCGGTCATCACGCGCCGATCATGCTCTGGCCGCAGACGCGGACGATATTGCCGTTCACCGCGTTCGAGGCGGGGCTCGCGAAGAAGGCGACGGTTTCGGCGACGTCGACGGTCTGCCCGCCCTGGTTCAGCGACGCCATCAGACGGCCGCCTTCGCGGGTGGCCAGCGGGATCGCGGCGGTCATGGCGGTTTCGATGAAACCGGGCGCGACGGCGTTGATGGTGATGTCCTTCTCGGCCAGTGCGGGTGCCTCGGCGTTCACCATGCCGATCACACCGGCCTTGGAGGCGCCGTAGTTGGTCTGGCCGCGGTTGCCGGCGATACCGGCGATGGAGGACACGTCGATGACGCGGCCGCCGGGCTTGAGTGCACCCGAGCCCACCAGGCCCTGGGTGATCCGGTGCGGGGCGGCCAGGTTCACACCGAGCACCGCGTTCCAGCGGCCCTCGTCCATATTGGCCAGCAATTTGTCGCGGGTGATACCGGCGTTGTGCACGATGATGTCGATTCCGCCGAAACGTTCGGTGGCGAATTCGGCCAGCCGGTCGGCGGCGTCGGGGGCGGTGACGTCGAGCGCGAGCGCGGTGCCACCCACCTTGTTGGCCGTTTCGGCCAGCGCCTCACCGGCGGCGGGGATATCGGCGACGATCACGGTGGCGCCGTCGCGGGCGAACACCTCGGCGATGGTGGCGCCGATACCGCGGGCGGCGCCGGTGACCACCGCGACCTTCCCGTCGAGCGGGCGGTCCCAGTCGGCGGGCGCGGTGGCGTCTTCCTTGCCGACCCGGATCACCTGGGCGTCTACGAACGCGGATTTCGCGGACAGGACGAACCGCAGGGTCGAGGCCAGGCCGGTGGCGGCGGAGGCGGCTTCCGGGTGCAGGTACACCAGCTGTGCGGTGGCGCCGCGCAGCAGTTCCTTGCCGACCGAGCGGGTGAAGCCTTCGAGGGCGCGCTGGGCGATCTGTTCCTCGACGCTGCCGGTCAGTTCGGGGGTGGTGCCGATGACCAGGACGCGGCCGGACGGGGCGATACTGCGCATGGCCGGCTGGAAGAACTCGAACAGCTGTGAGAGTTCGTCGATGCTGCCGATACCGGTGGCGTCGAAGACGAGTGCGCCGTATTTGGTGCCGGGCGCCAGGGAGTCGGCGAAGGTGTAGTCCCCGGCCAGCAGTGTGCGCACCGCTTCGGCCGCGCGACCCTTGCCGCCGAGTAGTACGGGGCCCGGCAGGGCCGGTTCGCCGGCGGCGTAGCGGCGCAGCTTCTCCGGTTTGGGCAGGCCGAGCTTGTTCGCGAGGAACCCGCCCGGCGCGGAATTGACGAACGATCCGTAGAGGTTGGGTGCGCCCTTGCTCTTGGCTGCCACTGTTCCCACCTTTTCTGTTGCTCGATTGGGTGTCGGTACCGCGCAGTACCCGGTACCGCTGCTCCGATGCCCGCGCCGGCGGTGTCGGCGGTCACCGGAGGTGGTGTCGACATTGAACTTACTCCGGAGTAAGTTTATCGTAAACCGATCGCGGGCGGGCGTCGGTCGCCGCGGCCGGGTACCGCGGCCCGGGGCCGGAACACCCGACCATCTCGCCACCTCGACAACCTGGGAGACCCGAGTGACCACCACATCCCGTTCGACTCGTCCGGTAGCCATCCTCGGCGGAAACCGCATCCCGTTCGCCCGCTCCGACAAGGCCTACGCCCACGCCTCCAACCAGGACATGTTCACCGCGACCCTGGACGGGCTGGTGAGCCGTTTCGGCCTGCAGGGCGAACGGCTCGGCATGGTCGCCGGCGGCGCGGTGCTCAAACGGGTCGGCGAGCACGGCATGATCCGGGAGAGCGTGCTCGGAAGCCGTCTCAGCCCCTACACCCCCGCCCACGACCTGCAGCTGGCCTGCGGGACCGGCCTGCAGGCCGTGGTCACCGTCGGCGACGCCATCGCGGCCGGCCGGATCGAGGCCGGGATCGGCGGCGGCACCGACACCACCTCCGACGCGCCGATCGGGGTGAGCGAGCGGATGCGTGAGTGGATGCTCAACGCGAACCGCGCGCGGACCAACGCCCAGCGCCTGAAGCTCGTCGGGCAGCTGCGGCCGGGCATGCTCGGAATCGAGATCCCGCGCAACGCCGAACCGCGGACCGGGCTGTCCATGGGTGAGCACGCGGCGATCACCGCCAAGGAGTTCGGCGTGGCCCGGGAGGCGCAGGACGAACTGGCCTACCTGTCGCACAAGAATATGGCCGCCGCCTACGAGCGCGGGTTCTTCGACGATCTGGTCACCCCGTTCCTGGGCCTGACCCGCGACGACAATCTGCGCCCGAACTCCTCGGTGGAGAAGCTGGCCACGCTGAAGCCGGTGTTCGGGGTGAAACTCGGCGACGCCACGATGACGGCGGGTAACTCGACTCCGCTCACCGACGGCGCCTCGGCCGTGCTGCTGTCCAGCGACGAATGGGCCGCCGAACGCAGCCTGCCGGTGCTGGCGCATCTGGTGGACAGCGAGGTCGCGGCGGTCGATTACATCCACGGGCCCGACGGCCTGCTGATGGCGCCCACCTACGCTGTGCCCCGCCTGCTCGCCCGTAACGGCCTGACCCTGCAGGATTTCGACTACTACGAGATCCACGAGGCGTTCGCCTCGGTGGTGCTGGCCACGCTGCAGGCCTGGGAGTCCGACCGGTACTGCAAGGAGCGGCTGGGCCTGGACGGCGCGCTCGGCTCGATCGATCGCGGCAAGTTGAACGTCAACGGTTCCTCGCTGGCCGCCGGTCATCCGTTCGCCGCCACCGGCGGCCGGATCGTGGCCCAGACCGCCAAGATGCTGGCGGAGAAGGGGTCGGGCCGCGCGCTCGTCTCCATCTGCGCCGCCGGCGGGCAGGGCGTCGTCGCCATCATCGAGCGCTGACATCCCGACGTGGTGCCCCGCTCGAGGGGGCGGGGCACCATGCTGCCTTCTCAGTCGGTATGGGGCAGCTCGTGGTGGCCGCCGAACGCTTCGCGCATGGCCGAGAGGGTTTTGTCCGCGTACTCCGCCTCACCGCGGGAGGCGAAGCGCTGGAACAGTGCGGCCGAGAGCACCGGGGCGGGAACCCCGATATCGACGGCGGCGTCCACGGTCCAGCGGCCCTCACCGGAATCGGAGACCCGGCCGCCGAACGCGTCCAGGTTCGGATCGGCGTAGAGCTGGGCGGCGGTGAGGTCCAGCAGCCACGACGCGACCACCGAGCCGCGCCGCCATACTTCGGCGATCTCGCCGATATCGAGGGAGTATCGGTAGTACTCGGGGTGCTCGAGCGGGGTCTCCTCGGCGGAGTACTCACCGGCGGCCCGGTTACCGTAATCGGCCTTGTGCAAGATGTTGAAGCCCTCCGCGTAGGCGGCCATGGCGCCGTACTCGATCCCGTTGTGCACCATCTTCACGAAATGCCCGGCGCCGGCCGGACCGCAGTGCAGGTACCCGTGTTCGGCGGCGGTCGGTTCGCCGGTCCGGCCGGGGGTGCGCGGGGCGGCGTCCACTCCCGGGGCGATCGCGCGCAGTAGGGGGTCGATCCGGCGGACCGGTTCGGCCTCGCCGCCGACCATCAGGCAGAAACCGCGTTCGCGGCCGAAGACCCCGCCCGAGGTGCCGATATCCACGTAGTGGATCCCGAGAGGGCCCAGTTTCGCGGCCCGGGCGATATCGTCGTGGTAACGGCTGTTGCCGCCGTCGATCACGATATCGCCGGGTTCGAGCAGGCCGGAGAGATTATCGATCACGGCGCCGGTCGCGCCGGCCGGGATCATCACCCACACCACCCGCGGGGTGTCGAGCGCGGCGACGAAATCCTTCAGATCGGCGAACCCGCGGAAGCCGGCGCCGAGCTCGGCGGCGAGGCCGTCGAGGACCTCGTCATGCCGTTCACAGCCCACCGCGCTGTGACCCGCGGCGACGATCCGCCGGACGATATTGGCGCCCATCCTGCCGAGGCCGATCATGCCCAACTGCATCTTCGCGTCCCTTCGTGACAGGGTCGGTGGATCGCGCGTCGTATCGATTGTGCCCGCCGTGGGAGAAGGTCCGCGGGATTCGGGTGTAACGACCCGTGCGCGGCGGCGATATACCGGTCGGCTCCGTGTATTCGCCTGACCCCCGACCCGGCGACTACACGGGGCCACTTTGCTGTCCGGAGCCGGATCCGGCGCGGTGTCCTCAATGAGACGCCGTGGCAGTGGCCGGTTGGCGCAGCTGTGATCGATCAGGCACTGAAGATTACAGTTCGGACAACTATCGTTGGCGAAGGCTCGCACCCGGCGAGTCCCCGGAGAGAGCAATTGGGGAGGACGGTTCGTGAGCGGCGAATCGAACACCGACCGCGGCGACAGACGCCATCCCGGTCACCCGCAGGCGGCCGACGGTGACGATCGCCGGCTACCCGATTCCGGCCGCTCGCCCGGGCAACCGGACACCGCCGAAAACGTCGCGCCCGGCTGGCGCGGCGGCAGCTCCTGGCTGAACCCGGCCGCGAACTCCGGCTCCGGCGCTCCGAATCCCGCGGGTCCGCAGACCGCCCGGCCGGCCCCCTCCCGGGGTGCTGTGTCCGGAGAAGCGCCGTCGCAACCCCCGCCTCCCGGTCCCATCTCGCAGCCGGGCACCGGATCCGCCCGGCCCCAAGGGCCCGGACCGGCTCCCCAGCCGGGTCCGGCACCGCACCCGGGTTCGGGATCCGCTCAGCAGCCGGGCCCCGCCCCGCACCCCGGTCCTACTCAGCACCTCGGCCCCGGTCCTGTTCAGCAGCCCGGTCCGGAACCTCATCGGGGTCCCGAATTCGCGCCGTACGGGAGCTCTGCTCCGTATCCGGGATCCGATCCGCACGCGGGCCCCGGTCACGCTCCCCACCCGGAACCCGGTCCCGCCCCGTACCAGGGCCGCGGACCTGCTCCGTTCCAGGGTCCGGATCCCAAATCGGGTCCCGGAACGGCTTCGTACCCCGCCCCCGGGCCCGATCGCGGCCCCGACCTCGGCGATTCCGAGTACGCGACCCGGCAGTTCCCGCGCCCGCCGCAGGTTTCCCCCGCCGCGGGCCCGCGCGATGTGCCGAATCCCCGGCGCGACGACGCCCCGACCGAGGTGTTCGACTCCGAGGCGATCACCCAGCGGCTGTCCGCGGGGCCGTCCTCGTGGCCCGGGCACCCCGACAACCCCACGACCGCCGATATCGCTGCGGCCAGTGGTTCCGATACGCCCCCGCCGCGTAACCGCTCACCGCGTCCCGGTGGTTCGGGCGGCTCCGGTGGTTCCGGTGGCGGTCCGCTGTCCGGTGCGCGGACCTGGTTGCGTTCACCCGGCGCGCGGCGCGTGCTGCTGGTCGCGGCCGTGGTCTTCGGGCTGGCGCTCGTCGGCTATATCGCCGATCTGGTCATGACCTCCGGCAAGGTGCCGCGCGGCGTCGAGGTCGCCGGGGTCGCGATCGGCGGTATGGACAAGGAAGAAGCACGCGGGCAATTGCAGGGCGTGCTCGACGCCCGCTCCGGCGAGACGATCCCGGTGAAGATCGCCGATGTGCAGACCCAGCTCGTTCCCGCCGCCGCCGGACTCGGCGTCGACTGGGACGCCACCTGGGAGCGGATCGGCGGGCAACCCCTCAACCCGGCCTCCCGGCTGCTGTCCTTCGTCGCGACCCGCAAGGTGACCGTCGCGAGTTCGGTGGACGAAGCCGCCTTCGGCCGCACGATCGACGAGCTGAAGGTGCACGACCATCCGCCGGTAGAGGGCGGTATCGAATTCGAGGGCACCCGCCCCGTCGCCGTGGATCCGACACCCGGCCGGGTGCTGGATGTGGCGGCCGCACGCACCGTGATCACCGATCAGTGGCCCACCGCGAGCACCCTGGATCTGCCGGTCGCCGACGCACCGCCCGCGGTGCGCCGCGACGCCATCGAACAGGCGCTGCACCAGATCGCCGAACCGGCGGTGAGCGCCCCGGTGGTCTACACGGGCAAGGGTTCGGCCACGGCGACCCTCAACCCGGAGCAGATCGCCGAGATCGTCGATTTCGTGCCGGACGGTCACGGGGGGCTGCGGGTCGAATTCGATCACAAGGTCGCCACCGATCTGCTGGCCCCGCAGCTGGCCTCCACCGAGGTCGAGCCGAAGGACGCGACGTTCACCTTCTCCGGCGCCCCCACGGTGGTGCCGGCCGTCGTCGGTGACAAGGTCAACTGGGCGAAAACGCTGGACCAGCTGCCGGTCATGCTGGCCGCGAACGGACCCCAGCGCACCACCGCCGCGATCTACGAACGCATCGAACCCAAACTCACCACCAAGGCAGCGGAAGAGCTCGGTATCACCGATGTGATGGGCGAGTTCACCACCGGCGGATTCACCGGACCCTCCGGCGTGAACATCCGCACCGTCGCCCAGGAGGTCAACGGCGCCGTGGTGAAACCCGGCGACACGTTCTCCCTCAACGGCCACACCGGTCCGCGTACCGCCGCGGAGGGCTATGTCGAATCCGGCATCATCGACCACGGCCGGCCCAGTAAGGCGGTCGGCGGCGGGATCAGCCAGTTCGCGACCACCCTCTACAACGCCTCGTATTTCGCCGGCCTCGAGGATATGGGCCATACCGAGCACAGCTACTACATCTCGCGCTACCCGGCGGCCCGCGAGGCGACGGTCTTCGACGGCGCAATCGACCTGCAGTTCCGCAACAACACCCCGCACGGGCTGTATATCCAGGCCTTCGCCGACAGCTCCGAGGTGACGGTGCGGATCTGGGGCACCAAGACGGTGAACGTGGAATCCATCACCGGCGAGAAGAGCAAGCCGACCGATCCGGAGACCATCACCCTCCCCGAGGGCGACGACTGCATCGCCTCCCACGGCGCCCCCGGTTTCACCATCTCCGACACCCGGGTGATCAGCGATATCAATACCGGCCAGGAGATCTCCCGCCACACCCGCACCGTCAAATACGATCCGGTGCCCGAGGTGAAATGCGAGACCCCGGGAGAGAAGAAGGACGAGGACAAGCCGGAGGAGGGCGGTTCGACCCCCACCACAACCACTCGCCCCAGCACCCCCAGCAGCGATACCGAAGGCCGTCGCCCCAGCAACCGCTGAGGCTGTTGTCGTTGGAGCGGCTCCGCCGCTCGAGGTTCGGCCCTCCTGAGCGTCTGCTGTCGGCCCTCGAGACTCGTGGCTGCGCCACATGCGCTTCGAGGGCCGACAGCAGACGCGGGCCGAACCGACGCGGGGCGAACCCTTGGTGGGCCTCGCTCGACTCGCGGGGCGGAGGGCTCTGGTCGGTTCGGAACGAACTGTTCGGGTGGTCCGGTTGGTGGAGTGGTTGCCTGATTACAACGGGGTGCGCATCAGCAGGACGTTGTACTGGTTGTGGACAGTGAGCAGGAAGTACAGGTCACTGCCGGTCTGGTAGGGGAAGATCATCGGGGCGTACGCGGTGGGCAGTGCCGCCGCCTCGACCAGCACTCGCGGCGGGCTCCACGGGCCTTCCGGCGAGTCGGCGGTGCGCAGCACGACCGAGTTGAACGGATCCGTCGTCGTCATCACGTACTTGCGCAGATGCTCGTTCCACTGCACCGACAGCTCGGCCACCCCGTCCACGATCGGCGCGGCGGCCTTCGCGTCGTTGAGCTTCCACTCCTTGCCGTCCCAGTACTCGTAGGCGTCGATATTCGCGATCTCGGCCTCGCGCACCCGGGAGATGAAACCGGGGTGGTTCCGCCCGCCCGGCGTGCCGTAGCGGTAGACGAACCCGTCTTCCTTCACGAACGCGTTCTGCTGGAACCGTTCGTGACCGTCGACGTTCCCACGCCGGGTGGTCGGCAGCTGCGCCCAGGTCCGGCCGCCGTCACCGGAGGAGGCCAGGGTGGAGAAGTTCGTGGTCCAGCGACCGTGATCGCCCCATTCCTTCACCGACATCAGGCTCATGTACTGCACCCCGCCCACCGCGATACCGGCGGTCGGGATCAGGCTGATCTCGATGCCGGGAATCTTCGGGCTGGGTAGCGGGTTGGGCACCGCGCCGTCGAAGATGATGCCCTGGGACGGATCCTTGGTCCGGCTGTGGAAGACCACATTGCTGGTCCACGCCCACATACTGCCCGCGAGCAGGTTCGGGAACCCGAAGCCCGCCGAATCGCCGAACGCGGTGATCATCGTTCCGGCCCCGTCGTCCCACATGACGCCCAGATCGGTGCCGAGCACATTGACCTGCTGGGTCTTGTTGGGGCTGTCCATACCGGTCACCTGGAACACTGCCTGGGTGTCGCCCGGCAGCGGCGGCAGGCCCCGGGGCTGGCCGTTGATCCCCGGGATCGGGTTCACATTGTTCGGGTCGGCCACGGCCGGACCGGCCAGGACGAGGGCCGCGGCGGCACCGACGACTCCGGCGCGCACCAGTACGGACAGCGGGCGGCGAGTCATTTCTCGATGTCCTCCTGCGGAACTGGGCGAGGTTCGGGGGTCATCTTGCCACAGGAGCGGGGGTCCGAAGCGGTTCGCGCGGGATGACTTCTTCCTGAGATGGTGGCGCTCTTGCTGGGGAAAGTGCGGGCCGGGCCTGCTCGAGACGGTGCGGGAACGCTGTCAGAAGACGAAGGGGTCGCCGTAACCGGTGGTCTGGGCGGTGCTGTTGCTCGCGTCGGCGCGGACGGTGACGAACGGCATCGCGGAGGCGGGGGAGAGGCAACCGTTGACGTTCAGCGGGGTATTGCTGTGGGCGAACGTGTACGGGAAGGTCGCCTCTTCGTCGAGTTCCGTGGCGCCGATCACCGCCGCCGTGACGGTTCCGGGGGCCAGGTTCACGGCGAGTTCTCCGGCGAGGCCGCTTTCCACTCCGACGGACGGCTGGACGGCGACGCCCACGCCCACCCCGATGCCGATCTCGGGGGGTGCGTCGATGGCCAGACCCAGGTCGACGCCGAAATCGACGCCGATGGAGGGCGCGATGGCGGCGGAGGCGCCGACGCTCGGGGAGATTCCGATGGAGATGCCGTTGGCGATATCGACGGCGCAGCCGATCAGGTACCCGGCCACGATCTCACCACTGCGCAGTGCCGCGTTGCTGTCCAGGGCGACCGAGAAATTGCCGGAAACCTTGACCGCGTGCACGAACGGCACTCCCATTGCGGTCTCGGCGGACGGGACGACACCGTTGGAGTCCACCGCCGCGATGATGTGCAGCCCGCCGACGGAGATTTCCCCGGGGACGCCGGCGGTGGCGGATCCGGTGCTGGTGACAGCCGATATCACCGCGGCGAATACGGCCACCGTGAACGAGTATCTGCGGTTCATAACGCTCCAGTCGAGTAATTATCGAATCGGAACTTTCACAAACGAACTCACACGTGAACCAGCGCCGCGAACTTCGTGCGGGCAACCCGGACCCGCGCGCGACGCGGTATTTCTACCGCACCGGCGATACCGCAAGATAGTTGCCACGCAGTGCACCCGGCTTTATCGCGATCGGATTCGCGCCGGAAGCCGGGAGTGCGCAGACGAAAAACGCGGCGGCCCGGAAGGTTCCGGGCCGCCGCGGGGACGAGCGGGAAGCGGGTCAGAAGGCCGCTTCGTCGAGCTCCATGATGTCGTTGTCGAGGTTGGACAGGATGGCGCGGGTGGCCGTCAGCTCGGGCAGGATATTGCGGGCGAAGAACTGCGCCACGCCCACCTTGCCCTGGTAGAAGGCCTTGTCGGCACCGTCGGCGCCGGCATCCAGGGCCGCGCCGGCGACCTCGGCCGCACGCAGCAGCTGCCAGCCGATCAGCAGGTCGCCGACCGAGAGCAGGAACCGCACCGAACCCAGGCCGACCTTGTACAGCTCGTCGGTCTGTTCCTGGGCGCCCATGAGGTGGCCGGTGAGGGTGGCGGCCATGGCCTGCACATCCTCGAGCGCGGTCGCCAGCAGTTTCCGCTCGCCCTTGAGCCGGCCGTTGCCCGCCTCGGAGTCGATGAACTTCTGGATCTGGCCGGCCACATGGGCCAGGGCCACACCGCGATCGCGAGCGATCTTGCGGAAGAAGAAGTCCTGCGCCTGGATCGCGGTGGTGCCCTCGTAGAGCGAGTCGATCTTGGCGTCGCGGATGTACTGCTCGATCGGGTAGTCCTGCAGGAAGCCGGACCCGCCCAGGGTCTGCAGGGATTCGGTCAGGTACTGGTAGGCCCGCTCGGAACCCACGCCCTTGACGATCGGCAGCAGCAGGTCGTTGACCCGGGCCGCGGTATCGGCGTCCGCACCGGAAACGGCGGCCGCGACATCGGTGTCCTGGTGGGCGGCGGTGTAGAGGTACACCGCGCGCAGGCCCTCGGCGTAGGCCTTCTGGGTGGCCAGGCTGCGCCGCACATCCGGGTGGTGGGTGATGGTGACCCGGGGCGCGGACTTGTCGGTCATCTGGGTCAGGTCGGCACCCTGGACGCGCTCCTTGGCGTAGTCCAGTGCGTTGAGGTAGCCGGTGGACAGGGTGGCGATGGCCTTGGTGCCCACCATCATCCGCGCGTGCTCGATGACCTCGAACATCTGCGCGATGCCCTGGTGGACCTCGCCCACGAGCCAGCCCTGCGCCGGAACACCGTGACCACCGAAGGTGACCTCACAGGTGGCCGAAACCTTCAGGCCCATCTTGTGCTCGACATTGGTGACGAAAACGCCGTTGCGCTCGCCCAGTTCGCCGGTCTCGTGGTCGAAGTGGAACTTCGGGACGAAGAACAGCGACAGGCCCTTGGTGCCCGGTCCCGCGCCCTCGGGGCGGGCGAGCACCAGATGCATGATGTTCGGGAACAGGTCATCGGAGTCGGCCGAGGTGATGAAACGCTTCACACCCTCGATATGCCAGGACCCGTCCTCCTGCTGGACGGCCTTGGTGCGGCCCGCGCCCACATCGGAACCGGCGTCGGGCTCGGTGAGCACCATGGTGGCGCCCCAGCCCTGCTCGACGGCGATCTTGGCCCACTTCTTCTGCTCTTCGGTGGCGTTGTTGTAGAAGATGTTGGCGAAGCCGGGGCCGGCCGCGTACATGAACGCGGCGGGCTGCGCGCCGAGGATCAGTTCGGCGATGGCCCAGTAGGCGGTGCGCGGGATGTCGATGCCGCCCAGTTCGGGGTCGACGGAGAAGGAGTCCCAGCCGCCTTCCTGCAGCTTCCGGTAGCTCTTCTTGAAGGATTCGGGGAGCGAGACGGTGTGGGTCTCGGGGTCGAAGACCGGGGGGTTGCGGTCGGCGTCGGCGAAGGATTCGCCCAGCGGTCCCTCGGCCAGGCGACGGACCTCGTTCAGCATCTCCTTGACCGTGTCGGTGTCCAGGTCGCCGTAGGCGCCGGAGTCGAGGATGCTGCCGAGCCCGAGTACCTCGAAGAGGTTGAACTCCAGGTCGCGGACGTTGCTCTTGTAATGACCCATTGTGATACTCACTCTCCGTTGAGTCGGGTGCGGTCGGTGTCTGTGCCGTTCCCGCCCGTTGTTGCCATCGGGTAGCTACCGGAAGGCGGCATGCTACTCGCGGGTAACTTTACTGAGTATATTACCGACGAGTAAGGCGCTCGGCAATTGCGCCGGGGCGCTTTGTGACGTGACGAACACGCCGGGCACGGCCGGTATCCGATCCGTGATGTTCCCGGACCGCCGCGCCGCCGGTCGGCGGGGTGTTTCCGGTCGGGCTGGTTAGGGTGAGGCGTGCGGATCGAGACCAGCGCCGGGCCCGCCGAGGCCGAGATCGACCAGCCGGACGAACCGGCGTTCCTGCTGGTGTTCACGCACGGCGCCGGTGGTGGGGTGGATTCCCCCGACATCCTGACCGTGCGCGATACCGCGCTGGCGGCCGGTGGCGTGGTGGCGCGGGTGCTGCAGCCCTATCGGGTGGCGGGCCGGCGCGCCCCCGGTAAACCCGAACTCCAGGATCGCGCCTGGGTCGAACTGGTGCACGCGCTCCGCGCCGAGTTCCGGTCGGATGAAGGTGCCGAACTCCCGCTGGTTCTGGGCGGTCGCAGCAACGGTGCCCGGGTGGCCTGCCGGACCGCCACCGAACTCGGCGCCGGCGCGATCGTGGCGTTGTCGTTTCCGCTGCACCCTCCGGGCAAGCCGGAGAAATCGCGGCGCGACGAACTGCTCGCGGCGGGGGCCGCCGACGTGGTGGTGATCAACGGCGGCAGCGACCCCTTCGGTATTCCCGACAGCGCCGATGCCGCGGAGGTCCGGGTGATACCCGGCCAGCCCCATTCCTTCAAGAAGGGTTTCGACACGATCGCGGAAACGCTGGCGCCCTGGTTCCGGCGCTGGCGCGCCTGACCCGTGCGGTGGCGTCACGGGACGCTCACAACCTCGGCCGAGGCCTTCTCGGAGCGCGACCAGCGGGTTTAGGCTCTGGAGCCATGGCCGCCTCATCCGGCAAGGTCGTATTCATCACCGGCGCCGCCGGGGGTATCGGCGCGGAGGTCGCCCGGCGGATGCGCGCCCAGGGCGCTTACCTGGTTCTCACCGATATCGATCCGGAGCCCCTCCGGGACCTCGCCGCCGAGCTCGGCGGGGGGCGCGAAGTCGTGGCAGTGCCGGCGGATGTGCGCGATCTCGCGGCGATGGAGGCCGCGGTCGCGCGGGGGGTCGAGCGGTTCGGCGGGATCGATATCGTCGTGGCCAATGCCGGTATCGGCTGCTACGGGTCCGTTCTGCAGGTCGACCCGGCCGCCTTCGCGCGCGTCGTCGACGTCGATCTGCTCGGTTGTTTCCACACCGTGCGTGCCGCCCTGCCGTCGGTTGTCGAGCGGCACGGGTACGTGCTGATCGTCTCTTCGGTCGCCGCCTATCTGGCCCTGCCGGGTAATACCGCCTACGACGCCGCCAAAGCGGGGGTGGAGCATTTCGCCAACGCGCTCCGGCTGGAGGTGGCGCATCACGGGGTCGACGTCGGGTCGGCGCATATGTCGTGGATCGATACGCCACTCGTGCGCGAAGCGTTCACCGATATGCCCGCGGCCGAGCGCGGTCGCGCGACCCTGCCGGGTCCGGCGCGTAAGACGATCTCGTTGCGGGAATGCGGTGACCGGTTCGAGCGCGGGATCGATCGGCGCGCCAGGCGGATCGATGTGCCCGCCTGGGTCGGTGCGCTGCGCTGGCTGAAACCGCTGCTGCAGACGCCGATCGTCGAGCGGCTCTCCGGCCGGGCCGTTCCGGAATGGCTGCCGGATATGGACGCCGAGGTCGCCGCGCTGGGCCGCTCGTTCAGCGCCCGCACCCAGGCCCTCGGCGACGACTAGTCCCGGGGTGCGGGTTTCGTCGCGACCACCAGGGCATCGATCGCGTCCCCGGCCTCGGTCGGCCGCAGTACCTGCCGGGCCGTATCCACCTCGAGCCCGGAATCGGCGCCCAGATCGGCCACCACGTCCTCGGGCGTGAACAGGATCTCCGGATCCTGCGGACCCCCGTGCCCCCGCTCCGGATTCGCGCTGTCGTGTCCGAGCACCAGCAGCATCCCGCCCGGGGTGAGCAGTTCGGCCGCGCGCCGGACCATGACCCGGCGCTGCGCGGCCGGTAGATGCAGGAAGACCATGAGCACGAGCTCGTAGGGCCCGCCGATATCGGCCCCCGGTTCGGTGAGGTCGGCGCACTGCCAGCTGATCCGCTCCCGGATGGACCGGGTCAGCCGGGTCGCGACCGTGCGCCCCTTGTCGATTCCGACCTGGGAGAAATCCACCGCGTGCACCTGCCAGCCGTGCGTGGCCAGCCACAGCGCGTTGCGGCCTTCGCCGCAGGCGAGGTCGAGGGCGCGGGGCAGCTCCGGGACCCGGCCGTCGGGCCCGGGGAGCAGCTGTATGCGCCGGTCGAGGCCGTGGGCGAACTCCACCACCGTGTTGTTCGGTGGTGCCCCCCACACCAGGTCGCTCTGCACATACCGCGCATCCCAATCGGCCGCCTTCATGCCGACCAGTGTATGGAGGCGGCCGTCGTCCCGTGCCGGGCCACTCAATCCGCGGTGGATTCGGGCAGCCAGTCCACGGGGGTGGTTTCGCGGATGTGGACCAGGATGTCGAACGCGGCCGTCAGGGAGTCGACGGACATGCGGGCCTCCCGGTCCTTCGCCGGGTCGTACACCCCGCTGATGACCCGCAGCCCCGCCGCCGCCGACCGCCACGCGCGCACCGGCTCCGGCGCCGGGTCGCGCAGATCGATGTAGAAGGCGGGCAGATCCACTGCGCCGAGCGCGGCATCGATCAGATCGGGCTCCGGGTCCGGTGCGCGGACGGCGCCGAGGTCGCCGTGATGGAAGCCGATCGCCACCGATGCGTAGTCCGCGCCGAAACGGGCGCGCAACCGGCTGCCCTCGCCGCGCATCCGGGCCGTGGTTTCCGCGCCGGTGAGCAGCCCGGATGCGGCGGTGTGGCCGATACCGTCCCAGTAGACGATCCGCTCGCCGGTGGCGTCGTGCCGGTCGATCAGGGTTTGCGCCGATCCGCCGTCGTCGCCGCCGAAACCTCCGCGCCCGGCCACACTGTTCTCGTGGAAGGCCACGATCAGCCGGGCGTGCTCCAGTGCCGTATCGCGGCCGGCCCCGTCGGCGGCCCCCAGCGACTCGACGAGCGCCAGCGCGTCGCGGGCGTCTTCGGCGAACGGGCGGCCGGGATGGATTCCCCGGTGGCGCTGGATATGTTCGTCGATCCGGTGCGCGGTGCGGATCGGGTTCAGGTGCGCTTCCAGCTCGGGGAGGCGTTCGGGCGCCCGCGCCGCGGCGTAGGCGAGGAGCGCGTCGTAATCCGCGGGTCCGGCGGCCGGGGGTTGCACTCCGAATACGGAGACCCGGTTGCCGGGGTGGGCGATGTTGTGAGCGCGGATCCATTCGAGGGTCGCGGCGGTTTCGGCGGTGCGCAGCGGACGCCAGGCCTCGGCCAGCGCGCTCACGGGATCGCCCGCGCCGGTGCGCACGTAGGCGTCCATCCGCGCTCCGGAGCGGGCGCTGTCCTGCAGGGCCAGGGCGCGGAAACCGTGCTCGGTCACCAGGGTCCGCAGGATCCGCTCCCGGACCCCGTAGGTCTGCCGGGAGAAGCGGGTGGATTCGCCGAGACCGACCACCCGGGCGGTGGCCAGGCGGTCGGTCAGCGGCCGCAGGTCCGGTCCGGTGGCGGCGGGCCCGGTGCTGTGGATCGGCCGGGCCGCGCCGCGCAGCCATTCGGAAACCGCGTCGGTGCTACTGGATGGGGCGGTGCTGGTCATGGGTCCTCCCGGTCGCGTATCGGCGTCGGGGACCAGCCTTGTACCTCAACAATACTTCAGGTCAAGGGCGGGTTCACAACCGGGTGCGCATCAGGACGACGTTGTACTGGTTGTGCACGGTGGTCATGAAGTACAGATCGCTACCGGTCTGGTAGGGGAAAATCGACGGGGCGTATGCCGTCGGCAATTCCCGGGCGTCGATCAATACCCGTGGTTCGCTCCACGGTCCGGCCGGCGCCGGCGCGGTCCGCATAACCACCGAATTGAACGGATCCGTGGTCAGCGAGACGAACTGCCCCAGATAGTCGTTCCACATCACGGATAGTTCCCCGACGCCGTGCATGACCGGGCGCGCGGCATTCACATCACCGTGTTTCCAGGCCCCGCCGTCCCAGTATTCGTAGGCGCCCAGGTTCTGGATATCGGGTTCCCGCACACGGGAGACATACGCGGCATTGTCACGGCCCGAAGCGGTTCCGTAAACGTAGACGAACCCGCCGTCCTTCACGAAGGAATTCATCTGGAAATTGCGGTTCGCGCCCTCGTTGGGCCGCCGGGTGAAGGCCAGATCGGCCCATGTCTCACCATTGTCGGCCGAGGCCGCCAGTCCCGAGTAATTGGTGGTCCAGTCGCCGGGGGTGTCCCAGGTCTTCACCGACATCAGGCTCATGTACTGTACGCCGCCGACCGATATCCCGGCGGTCGGAATACGACTGATCTCGAGCAGCGGAATCTTCGGGCTGGGGATCAGATCGCGGGCCTGACCGAATACGTCCCGCACCACGCTGTCGAAGAAGATCCCGTTCCGGGGATCCTGGGTATGGCTGCGGACCAGCACATTGCTGCGCCACGCCCACATACTGCCGGCGAGCAGATTGGGGAAACCGACCCCGGCCGTATCGCCGAAAGCGGTCAGCATTTCGCCGTTCCCGTTATCCCACATGATGCCGAGATCGGTGCCCAGCATGTTGTAGTTGTGGGTGCTGTTGGGGCTGGCCATCCCGGTCACCTGGAAAACCGCCCGGGTCGCGCCGTGTAACTGGGGAAGCCCGGCGGTGCCGTTCAGCACCGGTATCGGGTTGATGGCGTTGGGATTCGCCGCGGCCGGTGCGGTGGCCGCCAGTAAGGCGGCAGATGCGCCCGCCAGCAAAGTCATCAGGATGGATCCGGTTCTCTTCAAGTCCGTCGGACCTCCGGGTCACGTAAAAACGCCGCGGTCAAATGGGGAGCGCCTCGATCGGATACGGGCGCACATTTTCGAATAGCTCGCAGATCGCCGGACATGTTAGCAGTGGACACGGCCGCACCAGCCAATTCCCCCGCCGGTCTGCGAAGGTGTTATCGACGAGTCCGGCCCGGCTCCGGCGTCGCGTCCGTTCAGCGGTGGAAAGTCCGGCCCCCAGCGGCATAGACCACTACATGGTCTAATCGAGAAGTTAACCGCGCATATCGGCGGGTTACTTCAGCGAAGAAGCGGAGGACGCATGCTGCCAGCCGGAATGGACCCGCGCACACCGGTGCTCGTCGGAGTCGGCCAGATCGTGCACCGGCCCGGTGAAGCGGGCCTGCCCGGTCCGGTGGCGCTGGCGGCGGAATCCCTGCGCCGTGCCGCCGCCGACAGCGGCGCCGGCGAGGCGCTGCTGCGGTCGGCCGATGTGATCGCCTCGGTGTCCCCGGTCAGCCGGACCTACCCCGATCTGGGTTCGCTGGTGGCGGCCGAGCTGGGCATCACGCCGAAGCGGACCGTGCAATCGGCCCGCTACGGCGGCGACGCCCCCCAGCGCCTGCTGAACCTGCTGGGCGGCGAGATCGCGGCCGGTAAAACCGATATCGCGCTGATCTGCGGCGCCGAAGCGGTGGCCTCGTGGAACGCGGCCAAACGGGCCGGAACCGAACCGGACTGGCCCGAACAGGACGAAACCGCCCGGCCCGGCCGCGTGATCGGTTCCGACGACGCCCCGAGCACCGCGATGGAGACCGCCGCCGGGCTCTGGGGCCCGATCTTCGTCTACGCGCTGATGGAATCGGCCATGCGGAACCGTCTCGGCCTGGACCAGGAATCGCACCTGGCCCGGATCGGCGGGCTGTGGTCGAGGTTCTCCGAGGTCGCCGCCCGTAACCCCTACGCGTGGCTACCGGCCGCGCGCGAGGTGTCCGAGCTGGTCACCACCGGACCCGACAACCGGATGGTGTGCACCCCCTATCCCAAGCTGCTGATGGCGAACCTGACCGTCGACCAGGGGGCGGGCCTCATCCTGTGCAGTGCCGCCGCGGCCGACGCCGCCGGAGTGCCGCGGGATCTCTGGGTCTTCCCGCACGGCGGCGCGACCGCCACCGACACCTGGTTCGTCTCCGAACGCACCGAGATGGCCGCCTCCCCGGCCATCGCGGCGGCCGGGCGCGCGGCGCTGGCGGGAGCGGGTGTGGGTATCGACGATATCGCCCATATCGACCTGTACTCCTGCTTCCCGGTGGCCGTCCAGGTCGGGGCCGCGGCCCTGGGTCTGCCGATCGACGATCCCGCCCGTCCGCTCACCGTCACCGGTGGTCTCACCTTCGGTGGCGGCCCGGGTAACAACTACAGCACCCACGGCATCGCCGCGATGGCCCAGGTGCTGCGCCGCAATCCGGACGACTACGGCCTCACCACCGCGCTCGGCTGGTACATCACCAAGCACGGAGTCGGGGTGTACTCGGCGCGCCCGCCTGCCGAGCTGTTCACGCCGGTGGAGGCCGATGTCCCGGTGGCCCGGCGCGATACCGCCCCCGGCTACACCGGCCCGGCGGTCGTGGAGGCCTATACGGTCCCGTACCGCAAGGGCGCCGACGGCGACGAACCGGAAGCGGTGGTGGTGAGTGCGTTGAACCCGGCCGGGGCCCGCATACTTGTCCGGGCGACCGACAGCGAGACCGTCGCCGCCTGCACCACCGGCGACCGTTTGGGCGCCACCGTCGATATCACCGCCGCAGATCGTTTCACGCTGCTCAGCGAGAGGACCGCCCGATGACCGAACCCGTGCTCCTGGACCGGTGTGACGCGATCACCGTGCTCACGGTGAACCGGCCCCAGGCGCGCAACGCCGTCGACCTGGCCACCGCGAAGGCCCTCGAGGCCGCCATCGACGAATTCGAGGCCGACGATACGGCCCGGGTCCTGGTACTCACCGGCGCCGACGGAACCTTCAGCGCCGGTATGGATCTGATCGCCATGTCGCGTGGCGAGGTACCGGTCACCGAACGCCGCGGGCCGCTCGGGATCACCGCGAAACCCCCGGTGAAGCCGATGATCTCGGCGGTGGAGGGTTTCGCGCTCGCCGGCGGATTCGAGCTGGCGCTCTCCGGTGACCTCATCGTGGCCGCCCGGGACGCGAAATTCGGGCTCCCGGAGGTGAAGCGGGGACTGGTGGCGGCCGCGGGCGGCGTGATGCGGCTGACCCAGCGACTGCCCCGCAGCACGGCCGCGGAACTGGCGCTGACCGGCGGCCGGATCAGCGCGGAACGCCTGCACCAGCTGGGCCTCGTGAACCGGGTGACCGAACCGGGCGAGGCGCTCGAGGTCGCGCTGGAACTGGCCGGTGAGATCGCCGCGGCGGCGCCGCTGGCGGTGGCCGCCAGTAAGCGGATCATCGATGAGAGCCCCGACTGGACCGCGGCCGAGGGTTTCGCAAAACAGGGCGAGATCGCCCTGCCCGCCCTGGTCTCCAAGGACGCCGCCGAAGGAGCGCTGGCCTTCGCCGAGAAGCGCGATCCGGTCTGGCAGGGACGCTGAGCGGCCCTCCGCTAGCGTGCCGCCCGGTCCAGCAGGATCCGGGCGCACGCGGCGGGGTCGTCGTAGAACGGGGTGTGCCCGCTGCCCTCCAGCGTGATGTGCCGGGCGAACGGCAGCACCTCGCGGGCCCGGCGGCTCTGGGTCGCGTAGGTGAGCAGGATGTCGCGATTGCCCCAGGCGATCGTCACCGGAATATCCGCGAGGGCCGCGGGGTCCCGCAGTTTCGCGTCGGTGAAGGAAGCCAGTGCCGGCGCGAAGCCCAGGGAGCCGACGGCCCCGTTCGCGGTATCGAGGGCTATCTGCGGGGTGACCGCCCACGGTTTCCCGAACACCAGGCCCAGGAACGCGGTCCGTCCCACCGGGTTGGCCAGCACCTTCGGTATCGCGGGCCCGAGCAGCCGGCCGAGGGTCCCCGAACGTCCCAGCGACTGCTGGCACCAGATCCGGCCCGGAGTATCCCAGAAGAAGATCGGCGAGTACGCGGTCACCGAACGGGCCAGACCGCGGGCGCCCAGATTCAGGCAGATCCCGCCGCCCATCGAGTTGCCGGCCAGATGGGGTTTCTCGATACCTTCGGCGGCCAGGAAATCGGCGAGGGCGTCGGTGAGGGTGTCGACGGTGGTGCGCGGCAGCGGCGCCGATCCACCGAAGCCGGGCAGGTCGACCGCGATCACGTCGAAGTGTTCGGCCAGCGTGCCGATGATCGGTTCCCACACCTGCCATCTGCTGCCCACCCCGTGCACCAGAACCAGGGGTTCGCCGCTGCCTTCACGATGATGCTCGAGGGTCGTCATGCCGGTTCTTCCGATCGCTACGGGATTCGGGGAAACACTAACAGCAGGCACGGGCCCTCAGTTCTGCTATAGCGGGATTGCCCGGCTCGGCGCCGTGGGCGGCGCAAGCAGGGCTGACAGTCGGTGCGCGGGCCGATATCGAAGAGACACGATCTGCCGAATGTCGCAAATCGCCATCTCGCCGGGCCCGCACGCCCCGGACACGGGCGCGCCGGAAGCCCGCCCCCGGCCGGACCTGCGCCGATCCCGACTGTGAGGCATATCGGAATTTGCGGCCCCGAGTTGCGGCGCGAGTGTGACTGCGACTACACACATGCGTGGACGTCATACGGGTGGCCCGGTATCGAATCCGCGGCCGACGCGGCGTCCAGGTGATACATCTGAGAGAGGAACCCGGTGCGGAAGACCCTTATTGCCGCGACCTTCGTCATTCTGCCGCTGCTGGCGGCCTGCGGTAGCGATACCGAATCCGCACCCGCGCTGACCGAAGCGGATCTGTCCAAGTCCCTGCAGGAGAAGGGTCTGCAGGATCCGGCCTTCGCCGACTGCGCCGCGAAACTCTACATTTCCGAGGGCATTTCGCAGGACGGTCTGCAGACCATGGTCAGCGACGAATTCGACACCCGGATGGCCGATCCGGAAACCCTCGGTATGAGTCAGGAGGACGCCGACAAGGCGCGCGCGGCGACCAACAAGATCGTCAGCGAATGCCTCGGGAACGCGCAGTAGCCCTTTCCGGCGATCGATTCGGCACACGGGCCGCGCGGTCTCGGCCGCCCGGCTCGTGTGAATCCGAGATATTCGGCACACCAACGCATTTCGCCCGGTGAGCCGCTTCCGGAAATGATTCTCGGTGAGCGCAATACTGCGTACGGGAATCACCGGCCTGCAGCATGCCACCATGGCAGCACATAATTCGCGCGCACCGGCCGCGCGTACGGCCGCGGTGATAGGCGCGGACCCGCTGGGCGTCACCTCGGCGCTGGGGTTGCTCGACGCCGGATTCGAGGTCGCGCTCTACAGCGACCGGGACCAGCGCGCGCTGCGGCACGGCACGCATCCCCCGGTCGTCGGCGGCGGTATCCGGCCGCGTCGCCGGCCCGGCGCGGGCGCCCGGCGCACCGCGCGGATCAGATTCGACGGCTATGTCGGCGTCAGCGTGGAATACCCCTTCGAAACGGGTGCCCGGCTCGGCGACTTCCTGGAACGCGGCGGCGCCTTCCTGGTGGAATTCGTGACCCCGGAATCCCTCGGCGAGATCGCCGCCAGCACCGATCTGACCTTCGTCGCCGGTGATCGCGGCGGCCTGGCCGGCTTCCTGCCGCTCGCCGCGGACCGTCCGCGCTACCGCGATTCGCCCCGCCTGCCGCGCGGACTGTACGTGCTGGCCCAGACCGCCGGTTGTGATCGCGCGGAGCGCAACCCTTGTTCCGGCGGGCAACCGATGCTGAACTGATCGGCGCAGGCACGTCGAGCCCGGTTCGCACCGGGGGCAGGAGGCATCGCGGTGACCGTGACGGTGGTTGTCGGCAATCCCAAACCGGCGTCGCGCACATTGTCCGCGGCCGTCGCCCTCGCCGAGGCGCTGCGGCCCGATACCGAGCCCGCGGTTCTCGACCTGGTCGACTACGGCCCGCGACTGCTCGGCTGGGGCGATCCCACGGTCGCCGAGGCCGTGCGGACGGTCGCCGGTTCGGAGTTGGTGATCTTCGCCAGCCCCACCTTCAAAGCCACCTACACCGGATTGCTGAAACTCTTCCTGGAACAGTTCGACGGCGGAACCGGCCTGGCCGGAGTGCTGGCCGTCCCGCTGATGCTCGGCGCCGGGCCCGCGCACGCACTCGCCCCGGACCTGCTGCTCAAACCGGTTCTGGTGGAACTCGGCGCGACCACCGCGTTGCCCGGGCTGTACCTCTCCGACCGGACCTACACCGAGGACGGAGTTCTCGCGGCGTACGCCGAACGCTGGCGGCCGGTGGCGCATGCGCTCTCGGCCGAGGTATCCCGCACGAAGTGAAGGGCCCGCTATGACCGATATCTTCGAAACCCCCGCCGACGGCACCGGTCTGCGCCGGGCCTTCGCGAATTTCCCCAGCGGAGTGGTGGCGGTGTGCGCCCGTATCGACGGGAAACCGGACGGGCTGGCGGTGAGCACCTTCGTCCCCGTCTCCCTGGATCCGCCGCTCGTCTCGTTCTGTATCCAGAACACCTCGGCCACCTGGACCCGGCTCGTCCACGCCGGCCATCTCGGCCTGAGCCTGCTGGGGACCGATCAGCAGGGCGCCGCCCGCTCACTCAGCGCCCGCGACGGCGACCGCTTCGAGGGCCTGGAACTCCACGACGGCACCGGTGAGGCGGTCTTCATCCAGGGCGCGTCGGTGTGGATCGAGGGCACCCCCGAGGCCCATGTCCCCGCCGGCGACCACACGGTGGTGATCCTGCGCATCCATCGGCTGGCCCTGCACCCGGACCGGGAACCGCTGGTTTTCCACGGCTCCCGCTTCCGGCTCCTGCGCGCCGGCTGAGCCGGCCGGGCGACCCGATCCCGGCCGGATCGGCGTCTCAGCGCAGTACCGGCACCATTTCCGGGCATTTCACATCGACCATCGTGCCCAGCGTCCAGCCGTCCTGCATCCCGGGCGCGACACCGGCGTCCAGCAGGTGATTGCGGGCCGTGCGCTTTCCGGCGGGCGTGGGATCGCTGTGCAGGATTCCGCACACCTGGCCCGCGAGCACCACGGCATCGGGGCGATCCGCACCGAGCACGGCGAGCCGCGAATGCACCTGAGCGTCCGGGGAAACCCCGGGAATGGGCGCGGCCTGGGCATAGCCCGTGAGTCCGAAGCCCGCGACGGCGAGCGCCATCCCGGACAGCGCGGCAGCGGCGGCGGAAACAATCTTGAGCAATGCAATCTCCTCGGTTCGTGAAGCGGAGTCGGTGCGTGAGATTGCGTCGTTACGGGAATGGCGCAGCTGGGTCACTCGGCCGGTCTCTCTTGCCTCGAATATGAATCCTGGTGTTCATACCCCGCCGCGGCCATTCCACTCCTGGTAAAAATGCGCCATTGTCCATTCCGAACCGAATGCGCGAGAACATATTCCGCGCCGATTACCAATCTGTTGCGGAATAGCGCGGTCAGCTCCGCGGCGGCGACGGGTGACGCGGCTGATAGACCGGCAGTTCGCTCCCGTCGGGCAGCCGCACCGCGGCGAGTAGTCCCCAGCCCTGGTCCGTCACACCTGTGGACAACTCGACACCCTTGGCCCGGAACCCGGCCAGCGTCGCCTCGAGGTCGTCGCACATGAGGTAGAGGCCGTGGCCGGGTGCCTCGGCCGGATGGACGGCCAGCTCGGCCGGCGGCGCGGCGAAGATCGGCCAGCCGCCCCCTGCGTCCACGGACTCCCATTCGAGCACATCCCGGAAGAAGGCCCGGACCTTCTCGGCCTCCGGGCTGAACACGATCGCGTGCAGACCGTTCACCATGCGCGCACGCTAACCCACCCACTCCGGGTCCCCGGAGCTTTCCCACGCCGTGTCGGGGTGTCCGCGATCCTCGGGACGCGTGCCCTCGGCCCGGCGATGCCCACAGACCCGGGTAGACCGGCGCCGCTCATAACCGGCGGGTGGGCATCATGTCGGGGCTGCACTCGAGGAGTCCGGTGGAGGTGACCACGTGCGCGAGTGCGATCACCGGCCGCCATGCCTGCGCCGACAAAACATCGTTGCCGGTGAGTTCGGGAACCACGACCGCCGCGGCATCGGATTCCAGGACATTCTGTGCGGCGACGATCGGCGCATGTGGCGACGCCGGGTTTATGAATACCGTGTGCACGATATCGAAGCCGTGCCTATTCGCCGCGTATTCGAGGTCCCGGCTGTCGAAGTCGTAGTTGCACAGGGCGATCGCGCTCCACACGGTGCTCACGTGGTGGAGGCCGCGGCGTAGGCGACGGCCATATCCCAGCGGGGGCAGTTGTGCCCGCGGTGAATATCCATCACATGATGAGCGTGCGCGTAGCCCCGAATCGGATCAGTGAACCGGCATCGGCCGCTGGGGTACCGGAGGCCCCGTAGCCCTCCGGCGAGACGCTGCAGTACGCATGGATTGCCGGCTTCGGCCCATCGCTTTCCGGCTTCCCACGCTCTGAGCGGGGTGGTGATCGCACGGTTGGCGGGAGTGCCGACGTACCGGTCGAGTGAGTCCTGGCGCATAAGTCACCTCGGTGAGAGAGGGTTCGGTGTTCGGCCACGTTCGCGACACGAGTCGTACGCATAGCCGATGGTCAGGTCCGAAGCTACGACTCCGGTAACTCCCTTAGCCAGGATGTTGCGATATGTTGCGTAATTGGCCGCTTCACCCCCTGTTCCTGTTGTGTCAAAGGAAGTTTCGGGGTCACCGGCCTTGACCCCATTCGACCCTAGGGAGCATCATGGGTTTGCCGACAATGGCGCAATACTTCGCAACATCATGGCAGGGGAACCCCAGATGAGGCTTACGTTTGTAGCAAAAGATCCCGCTTCGAATCCGGTCGGTTCACCGACGCTCTACCGCACCGACCGAGACTCGTGGGTTGTGCAGGGTTGGGTGGTGAGTGATCCGGCCGTGCTCGCCCAGATGGGGATTCCTGAGGGTGAGTCGTGTGTCGAGATCCCGGATAGGTTGGTTCCGTTCTTCGGGCAGGGGGACAGTGACATCGATAGGTGACGACGAGTTCGAACGCCTACTGACCTCGTTCGGTGCCTCGTCGGTCCACCTCGAAACCCGTGACGAGTATGGCACGGAGGTCGAGTTGCCGTTTATGGCGCGGTGGGCGGCGGGCGAGGCCGACGACTTGGAGTGGTTGCAGGGCTGGTGCTCTACCGTGCGTGAGCATGTGGCAGCAGGCCGGCTGGTGCGGCGCGCACGAATCGTGTCCGAACCGCTGAGCGGCTACCAGCGGTGGTCACACAGCATCGCTCAGCCGATGGTCGATGCCGGCGAGGATATCCGCTGGGTTCCCCGCCGGTATGTATCCTCGGTGGCCATTCCCGGAAACGACTTCTACCTTTTCGATGACCGACTCGTAGTGTTTCTGCACTATGCGGGTAGCGGGTTGGGCGTGGACAAAGTCACCTCGACCGACCCTCACGACATAGATCTCTGCCGCTCGGCATTCGATCAGGTGTGGCAGTTGGCGATACCGCACAGTGAGTACGAGCCCGTCTAGCTCCGCGCAGGATGCGCGGCGTGCGCTGGGCGGTCGGCTCCGCGACCTACGCAAGGACGCGGGGCTGACCGGCCGCCAGTTGGCGCAAGCCACGGGGCAGCACTTCACCCGGGTGTCAAAGATAGAAACGGGCGTGCAACAGCCCAGCGACCAGGACATTCGTGCATGGTGCCGGGCCTGCGCCGCAGACAGTGAGATTCCCGATCTCATCGCTACCTTGCGAGTAGTCGATGCCGCCTATATAGAGTTCCGCCGTGAGAGCCGCGCGGGAATGAAGCGGGTGCTCGGTGCGCACACGCAGAAGCGGTACGAGCAGACGCGCGTATTCCGCATCTATGAGCACAACGTGATACCCGGTCTGCTGCAGACAGCCGAATATTCAGCGGCGATGCTGGCCTTTTGGGTCAAGTTCCTGGAGACGACCAACGATATCGAGGAGGCCGTGGCTGTTCGCATGAAGCGGCAGCGCATCCTTCAACGGGGCGGCAAACGGTTCGTGATTGTCATCGAGGAGCAGGCGCTACGCACCTGGTTCGGCGACGCCGAGGTCCAGGCCGGGCAGTTGGGGCGGCTGCTGGAATTGATGGCGTTGCCGAACATTTCTCTCGGGATCATCCCGTTGATGACAGAGAGGGAGGCGGTAGCCAGCGCCGGGTTCTGGATCTTCGATGACGAGTTGGTGGCGTTGGAGATCCCGACCGCGAGTATTCAGGTGACACAACCCGCTGAGTGTTTGTTGTATGCGCGGATGTTCGAGGTGCTACGCGGGGCTGCGGTCTACGGGAGGGCGGCGCGGGAGATCATCGTGAAGGTTCTCGGGGAGCTCGATCGGTGAGTGCGCGTGGAAGCGGTGACCGGCCACTGCGTGAATGCGCTGACGACAGGAGGCGCTCAGCCCGTCGATAGTTCTCGCCGGTGTTGGTGCTCGTCCTTCAGGCGTCTCGATACGGAGGCCGGCTGTGCACCGGCATTCACGGGGACCGGTCCGGCCCGCCGGCCAGAGCCAAGAGCTGCTCGACATCGCGGGGCGTTTTCAGCAGGAAAACATCCGCATGGTTCGCATCGCGGGCGATCGCGGCCTCGATCAGGGGCAGGCTCCGCCGCCGGTACCCGATGACCCAGCGCCAGAACGCGGCGTTCTCCCGCGAGCGGCGCAGGGCCCGCCACGCGCAGCGCCACAGCGGGAAGTCGAGTACGACGACGGTGTCCGCGGCCCGCAGTCGCACCTCGAGCACGTCATAGGGACCGAGATCGCCGTCGAGTATCCATGCCGGACCCGCCACGAGCCGCTGTTGGGTCCGGGCCCACTGATCTTTCGGCAGGGGTGTCAGGTCGGGTGGCCAGAAGTGCTCGTCGAGTTCGACGACCGGAAGTGCCGTGGCCGCACCGAGACGGGCGGCCAGGGTGGATTTGCCCGCGCCACCACGACCGAGAACGACTATCTTGCGCACTGGTCCGCCGGAATCGTCGATGAGAAGAACATCACGAACCCGCTGTATCGGTTGTGATGGTGGAGCCGGTGACGGGAATCGAACCCGCGCCGTCTGCTTGGGAAGCAGAAGTTCTGCCATTGAACTACACCGGCAAGCACGCCCACAGGCGCGAAGGGCAGCTTAGCAGAGCCCGCCCCCACGCTCTAAATTTTCGCCGGATCCCGGTTCCCTGTGGGCGTGGGACGCGCGACCGGTCAGGATTCGGACCAGACGCCGAGTACGTTGCCGCTGGGGTCGGCGAAGTGGAAGCGGCGGCCGCCGGGGAAGTCGTAGGGACCCTCGGTCACCGCACCGCCCGCGGCGGCGACGGTGCGCAGGGTGCTGTCGAGATCCTGGGAGTAGAGCACCACCAGGGGGCCGCCGGGGCGGACCTCGGCGCCGAGGGCCAGGCCGCCGGCCTCGCCGGGGCTGCCGTCGAAGCGGCGGAAACCGGCGTATCCGGGACCGTAGTCGGTGAACTCCCAGCCGAAGGCCGACCGGTAGAAGCGTTTGGCGGCGTCCAGGTCGGTGACGGTGAGTTCGATGTAGTCGATGCCGTGATGGGTGTGCGCGCTCGTCTCGGACATGGGCGGAGTATGCCCCGGGGGTGTGACAGGAAACCGGGCCCGCCGGACCGGGGCCGCCGGCCGTGGGCAGGGGTCGCTACGCTGCTGGCGTGCTGCTTTCCGATCGTGACATCCGGGCGGAGTTCGCCGCCGGACGGCTCGGGCTCGAACCCTTCGAGGACAACCTGGTGCAGCCGTCCAGTATCGACGTGCGGCTGGACGGGATGTTCCGGGTCTTCAACAACACCCGCTACACCCATATCGACCCGGCGCAGCGCCAGGACGAGCTGACCAGTCTGGTGGAACCCGCCGCCGGTGAGCCGTTCGTGCTGCACCCGGGGGAGTTCGTGCTCGGGTCCACGCTGGAGGTGTGCAGTCTGCCCGACGATCTGGCGGGGCGGCTGGAGGGTAAGTCCAGTCTGGGGCGGCTGGGGCTGCTCACGCATTCGACCGCCGGTTTCATCGACCCCGGGTTCAGCGGGCACATCACGCTGGAACTGTCGAATGTGGCGAATCTGCCGATCACGCTGTGGCCGGGGATGAAGATCGGGCAGCTGTGCCTGTTCCGGCTGACCAGCCCGGCGGAGAATCCGTACGGTAGCGCGGGGACCGGGTCGAAATACCAGGGTCAGCGGGGGCCGACACCGTCTCGGGCGTACCTGAACTTCCCGGCGCAGGCCTAACCGCCGCTGTCGCCGACCGGCCCGCCGAGCACGATCTCGGCGGTGCGGGCTTCGACCGCCCGCGGGTCCGGGCCGGTGCCGCGGTCGGCGGCCAGGAAATGCATACCGATCCGGGCGGCGAAGGCCAGCACGCTGCGGGCCTCGACCTCGACCGGATCGGTGAAACAGGTGCCGATCATCTCGCGCAGCAGGCGCATCCGTTCGTTGTCCACCCGGCGCAGGCGGGCGGCCACGGTGTCGTCACGGCGCGCCCAATCTCGAATCGCGAGGTCGATGGGCAGGAGTTCGGGAGACAGGGTGAGTGCGCCGGCCCGGTAGACCTTGGTCCGGGGGTCGCCGCCCTCGTCGGTCACCCGGTCGAGTACTTCGTCGACGCTGCGGCGCTCCCAGGTGTCGAGCATGGCCGCGAGGAGTGCGTCGCGGTCGGCGAAATAGCCGTAGAAGCCGCCCTTGGTGACGCCGAGCGTTTTCGCCAGCGCCTCCACCCGGACGGCGTCGGGCCCGCCGCGGGCCAGGGCCCGCAGGCCCGCGTCGATCCAGTCGGCGCTCGGTGTCCTGGCGGTACCCATCGGGACGCGCTCCTTTCTGTTCGCACATCTATACGCCACCGTATAACTGCGCTACCGTTGATATACGCCACCGTATAACAACGAGGGAGTGCGGCGATGACGGATCAACCCAGAGTGCGCGATGCCCGGGATCGCACCGGCCCGGTTGCGAATCGGGAGTACGAGATCGGCGCGGCGACCCGGTCGCGCTCGACCATGCCCGCCTACGACTACGCCGACCGGTTCGCACTGGTCACCGCGGATGCCGAGGCGCTCGGTACACCCGCGGAATGGGCCCGCGCGGCGTTACGCGACGCGGCGGGAAGTAAGGGGCAGCTCGTCTGGCGCGGACTGCTGGGGCTGCGGCTCGCGCGCGGATCCGCGCCCGGGCAGATCGCGGGATGGGCGATCGCCGACCGCGGCGACGGCTGGATAACCCTCGCGGCGCGTTCCTGGATGATCACCGGAAACCTGGTGGTCGAGGTGGATTCCGGCGGCGTCGCGCTGACCACCTTCGTGCGCTACGAACGGCGGATCGGCGCGAGCGTCTGGAAGCGGGCCTCGCCCGCGCACCGCCGTTTCGCGCCGGAACTGCTGACCGCGGCGCGACGGATACTCCTGGCACACAGCTGATCCGGCCGGGGGTTCCGATTCGGGCGGGCTACGTCCGGCGCGCCTTGTGAGCGGCCGGACGTAGCCCCATCCCCGGCTATTCCCGGGCGCCTCCGGCCAGCAGCGCCGCGTTGATCACCGACGACAGCGGCGGCAGCAGGCCATCGCGTTCGGGTGGAACCACCCAATTGCAGCCTTCCCGGTTCCAGCGGCCCATACCGGTCGGCAGCATCACCGCGCTGCCCACGCCGGGGATATCGATATCGATACGTCCCAGCATCTCGACCACTTCGGGATCCGGCCGGCGGTCCGGATAGGCCAGGAAACTCCAGCGAATCTGGCGGGCCAGCATGGGAACCCGGATCTCGTTGAAGTCCATCAGGTCGCGGACGGCGCGCGCGCGTTCGGTGGGCAAGTGCATCACGCAGGCGCGGCTGGTGATCGGCAGCATGACGAATCCGCCGCGTTCGGTGGCCGGTAAACCGAATTCGTGGCGATAGTAGGCGGCCCAATCATCGACCGTTCTGAGCTTTTCCACGTTCACGGTGAATCCCCTTGCGTCCTGCGTGCGAAGCCTCCTGGCGTGCCGGGCCTCCCTGCGTGCCGAGCCACGGCTGACGGTGGTCGCCGACCTTTCTTCTCCAGGATCGCCCGGTCTACGGCGCGCCGGAACCGCCTACACGCCCGCGTTCCACTGCCCTTGCGCTGCCACTGGTCCGCGATCCGAATTTCCCTGTGGTTGCAGTCACATTCGGCTCGTACTCTGGAGAGGAAATCGTTCGGAAAGGGTGACGACGTGGTCGGCCAGTGGTCTGGAAGGGAGGCCCGGGCGCTCCGTGAGGCCAAGCGGATGAGCATCCGGGAGTTCGCGGCGCATCTGGGCGTACACGAACGACTGGTGTCCAAATGGGAGGCCGGGGGCATCCGGGTACATCCACGTCCGGTCAACCAGGCCGCCCTCGACACCTGTCTGGCCAGGTCCGGCGAGGTCGAGCGCGCGCGGTTCACGGCCCTGTCCACCGCGGGTCCCGACAGCGGTCCGGCCGTATTCGCCGGCCACGCCCCGGCGGACGGCGGGAATTCCAGTGATGCCGGGCTCTCGGCCTTCCTCGACGGCGGTTCGTTCCGCGGCGACGGGCCGGCGGCGATTTCGGAGAGGGATCTGATCATGGCGGCTGCACACGAGGCGAGCGATCATGTGAGCCGGGCCGAGGGTACGAATCTCGGCCCGAGCACCCTGGAACAACTCGACGCCGACGTCACCCGGATCGCCAACGACTACCTGTCCACCCCGCCGATGCCGATGATGGTGGAGATGCTGCGGGTACGCCGCCGGGTGTACCGGCTGCTGGAAGGTAATCAGCGGCCCGCCGATACCGGGCACCTCTATCTGCTGGCGGGGTCGCTGTCGGGACTGCTCGCCAACGCCAGCACCGACCTGGGCTATCTGGACGCGGCCGGTGAACAGATCCGGGCCGCTTGGGCCTACGGGGAGATATGCGGCCACAACGGGTTACGGGCCTGGGCGCGCGGGATGCACGCGCTGATCGAATACTGGTCCGAACGGCCACACCGGGCACTGCAGCTGGCCCAGAGCGGGCAGCAGTACGCGGATTCGGCCAGCGCCGCGGTGCGGCTGCACAATATCGAGGCCCGGATCTGGTCGAAGATCGGCAGTACCGCCGATACCGAGCGGTGCATCCGGGCCGCCGCCGACGCGAGCGAGAGCGCGCGTTCGGACACCCTGCACGACGAGGTGGGCGGGGTGTTCGGATTCCCCGAAGCCAAGGCCGGCTATTACGCGGGCGCCACCTATATCCACCTGGGTATGGCCGAACCCGCGCTGGCCGCCACCGAACGCACCATCGAGCTCTACCGCACCGGGCCCGCCCACGAACGCTCCTACGGCGCCGAGGCGCTGGCCCGGGTCGATTCGGCGGCCGCGCACCTGATCAACGGGAGTCTGGACGGGGCGGCCGCGGCGCTGCATCCGGTGCTCGCGCTCGACCAGGACAAACGCATCGCGCAACTGGAGGAACGCCTCACCGGGCTACGCCGCCGGATCTGCGCGCCCGCTTTCCAGGGCGTCGCCGAGGCCCGCAGCCTGGACGAGCGGATCGAGGAATTCTGCGAGTCGACGGTGACCCGGGGGCTTCCGCCGGGCAGCGTCTAGTTACTACTGGAGCAGGCCGATGGTGAGGGCCATGCCCAGGAACAGGGCGAGCTGATAGGCGCTGTTGATCGCGGTAAGCCGGGCGGGCTTCTGCTCGAAGCCGTTGTGCTGTGCCAGGGTCGAGAGTGAGAACCCGAGCCAGGCGGAGAAGCCGACCGCCAGGGCGAGCCAGACCGAATCGCTCCCGTAGAAGGCGAACGCGAGGGAACAAGCGGCGGCGAGAGCGAGAGCGGTCGCGACGATCGACGCCACCAGAATCACGAACGGAACCTTGCCGGCGCGAACAGAGTCTTCCTTGGTCACGCCGGTCGATTTCCGCCAGGTGCTGCCGACCAGTCCCCAATCGCTGTACCAGACCCATGCGATCGCCATCCCGACCACGGTCGCGACCAGAACGGCGAACCAGCTGATGCCCAGCTCCACGGGAGCCCCCTCGGTTTCGACGGCCGACTTAGATTGATAAAATCAACTATGGTGGAAAAAATCAACCAAGTACCGCGGGGCTCCAAGACCTATGGGCAGTTCTGTGCCCTGGCGCGCTCACTGGACGTCGTGGGTGAACGCTGGACCCTCCTCATCGTGCGAGAACTCCTCCCCGGCCCGATGCGCTACACCGAGCTGAAGACCTCGCTCAACGGCATCGCCACCAACCTCCTCGCCGAGCGGTTGCGGACCATGGAGGCGAACGGGATCGTCGAGCGCCGCCTGCGGAATGCGGGCGTCGTGTACGCCCTTACGTCGTGGGGTGAGGGCCTGCGCGAGCCCATGGAAGCCCTCGGCCGCTGGGGTGCGCCGCTGCTCGCGACCGGACGTGGCGACGATGCGTTCGAGCCGCGCTGGCTCACCCTCGCGCTCCCCGCTCTGCTCCGCGGTGTGACCGCCCCGGTTCCTGTCGAACTCGGCATCGAGACGGACGGCTTCTGCATGGTCCTGCGGATCGACGGACGAGGACCCAGTGCGATCGTCCGCTCCTACGACCTGCCCGATACCCGCCTCATCGCCGTTCCCGAGGTCGTCGTCGGGCTGGCCGCGGGCGCGATCGGCATCGAGCAGGCAGTCGCGGCGGGTGAGTTCGAGGGTGACCCGAGCGTCCTGCGAACCATATTCACCCCCGATCGTCCGAACGTTGCGCCGCCGGCGGGCGGCGAGTGACGATCGCACCGACGTGCACCGGCATCCGTGCATATGGCCGGCAGGTGGGAGCGAGCCCGCTACGGGGCGGCGGGTGCATCGGCCGGTGCGGGTGCGGGGTCCCCGGTCAGGAACACCAGGTCGTGGACGGCGCCCTTCACGCGGTGCGCGAAACCACCGGCCAGTTCGCGGGCCTTGTGCAGGCGTTCCACCACCGGGCCCCGGACCGTATCCACCGCGACGACCCCGGTCCCGCAGACAGCGGCCGCGACGGCGGCGATCGTGACCAGTGCGAGGGTGAAACGCCGCCGTCTCCGGCGGCCGGCCGGGCGGGTACGGGCCGGGAGCCGTGCGGTCGAGGCGAGCGACTCGGGGCCGGTGTTCACGGCGGTCGCGGTCGGTTCGTGGACCCGGGTGGACCGCGCGGTCGTCGAAGGCGTGGTGGGTGCGGAGTAGGCCGCGGGTGCGGTGACAGCGGAGCGGGGGCCGGTACCGGTGAGCGCGTCGGCGGCCGCGTCGGCGAGAGCGCCGCAGGTCGGGTAGCGGTCGGCCGGATTCTTGGCCATGGCGCGGGCGATCACCGCGTCGAACGCGCGCGGTAGCCGCGGGTCCAGCGCGCTCGGTACCGGCGGCGACCCGTTCAGGTGGCTGTGGATGAGCTGCGCCGAACTGGTTCCGGGGTACGGATGGGCGCCGGTGAGCATATGGTGCAGCGTGCCGCCGAGCGCGTAGATATCGGCGCGGTGATCGACGTCCGCCTCGGTGAACTGTTCGGGGGCCGCGTAGCGCAGGCTGGCGAAGATCTCCCCGGTGCGGGTGAGGCCGGTCGATTCGTCGAGGCTTTTCGCGATCCCGAAATCGGCGAGCAGCGCCCGCTGCCCCGGACCGGAGGTCAGCAGGATGTTCGCGGGTTTCACATCGCGGTGCAGCACCCCGGACCGATGGGCGTGGTCCAGCGCCGCGGCGACGCCCGTGACGATATCGACGGCGCGGGCCGGTTCCAACGGCCCGCCGCGCAGGAGTTCGTCCACGTCGGTGCCGTCGACGAACTCCATCGCGATCCACAGCCGGCCGTCGTGTTCGCCGCGCGCGTGCACCGCGACGATATTCGGATGCGACAGCCGGGCGGCGGTATCGGCCTCCCGCCGGAACCGACCGGCCAGACCGGGGTCGGCGCCGCGGCCGGCGTCGAGCAGTTTCAGGGCCACGAGCCGGGGCAGATTCAGGTCCCTGGCCAGGAAGACCTCCCCCATCCCGCCGGCGCCGAGCAGCCGTTCGATGCGATAACCCGCGAATACCTCGCCGCTCACCAGCGACCGCCCCACCTGGCTCTCCTCTGCCTCTGTCCAGCGATAACGGTACTGCACGAGCCGGGGCCGGGACCGATATCGGGTTGCGCCGGGTGGCACCATGGATCGGGTGAGTACTGGCCATTCGCACCCCGCGCCCCGGATTCTGGAGCAGTCCAAGAAGCTGCAGAACGTCGTCTACGAGATCCGTGGGCCGGTACACGCGCACGCAGCGCGGCTGGAGTCCGAGGGGCACCGGATCCTGAAACTCAATATCGGCAACCCCGCGCCGTTCGGGTTCGAGGCCCCCGATGTGATCATGCGGGATATGATCGCCGCCCTGCCGAACGCGCAGGGGTACTCCGAATCCAAGGGGATACTGCCGGCCCGGCGCGCGATCGTGACCCGCTACGAGCTGGTCCCGGGCTTCCCCGAACTCGACGTCGACTCCGTCTACCTCGGCAACGGCGTCTCCGAGCTGATCACCATCACCATGCAGGCGCTGCTGGACAACGGCGACGAGGTACTGATCCCGGCCCCGGACTATCCGCTGTGGACGGCCATGACCAGCCTCGCCGGCGGCACCCCGGTGCACTACCTGTGCGATGAGAGCATCGGCTGGCAGCCCGATATCGCCGATATCGAATCCAAGATCACGCCCCGCACCAAGGCGCTGCTGGTGATCAACCCCAACAACCCGACCGGCGCCGTCTACTCGACGGAGGTCCTGCAGCAGCTGGTGGACCTGGCCCGCAAACACCGGTTGCTGCTGCTCGCGGACGAGATCTACGACAAGATCCTCTACGACGACGCCAAGCACATCTCGTTGGCGACCCTGGCTCCCGATCTGCTGTGCCTCACCTTCAACGGCCTGTCCAAGGCCTATCGGGTGGCGGGCTACCGGTCGGGGTGGCTGGCCATCACCGGGCCCAAGGAGCACGCGGGCGGATTCCTGGAGGGGATCGACCTGCTGGCGTCCTCCCGGTTGTGCCCGAATGTGCCTGCCCAGCACGCCATTCAGGTCGCGCTGGGGGGTTACCAGAGCATCGAGGATCTGATCCTGCCCGGCGGCCGGTTGCTGGAGCAGCGGGATGTGGCGTGGGAGCGGCTGAACGCGATTCCCGGCGTGTCGTGCGTGAAACCCAAAGGGGCGCTGTATGCGTTCCCTAGGCTGGACCCCGAAGTCCACGAGATCCACGACGACGAGAAACTGGTACAGGACCTGTTGCTGCAGGAGAAGATCCTGATGGTGCAGGGCACCGGTTTCAACTGGCCCCACCATGATCATCTGCGCATCGTGACCCTGCCCTGGGCCCGCGATCTGGCTGTTGCCATCGAGCGTTTCGGCAACTTCCTGGCGGGCTATCGCCAGTAGCGGGGCGGGTAATTGCGGCCAAAAACAGACTCTCCGTCCGGATTTTGGCGGAATTACTGAACCACTGGCACAAATCCGGATCCTATGTGTACAGTGGGCATCGGCACTTCGAGTGCCCGGCCAGGTTGTCTACCCCCCCTGGGCAACCTGGTCCTCGGGTTAGGCCGCCTACCCCCCCTGGGCGCCGACCCCGGGCGGCGGAGACATCCCCCTGCTCTCCGCCGCCCCTTCCCGAAGTTCTCGGAAAATTCCTCCCGTCCGCGGAGAACTCGCTGCGTACGGCCTATCCGCCGGAAGTATGAGCTGCCGGCGCATCCTCTAGGCTGGCCGGGGTGAGCGACCACCATCACCATCACGATCACTCCCGGCCGATCGCCATCGGCGCGACCGCGGCCCGGGTCGTGGTCGGACTGCTGGTCGCGATCGGCATCGTCGTGGTCATCGCCACCATCGCGCTGTGGCCCGACCGGCAGCAGATCGATATCCCGCTGCCCATGCAGAACGCCGACGGCTCGGCGGTGGTCACCGAAGCCGGGACGGTGATCCGGCAGGATCTCGGCGCCTGCGGCAGCCCGTCCATCGGGCGGGTGTTCGAGGGCGATCCGCAGCCGCCTCCGGCGCAGGTCTACGACTGCCAGCGCAGTCTCATCGAGATCGAATCCGGGCCGCACCAGGGTAAACACACACTTCTGGAAATCGCGCCCGGCCCCGGCCAGCCCGATCTGGCCGCCGGTGACGAGTTGCGGATCATTCGGCAGGCCGGGCCCGACGGCACCCCGCTGTACTCGTTCGACGACTACGCGCGCGGGTTCCCGCTGAGCGTGCTCGTGGTCGCGTTCATCGTCGTGATCGTGGTGGTCGCCCGCTGGCGCGGCCTGCGGGCATTGATCGGTCTCGTCTTCGCGTTCGCGGTGCTGGTGGTCTTCCTGCTGCCGGCGCTGCTCGACGGTAAACCCGCGATACCGGTTGCGCTGGTATCGGGTTCGCTGATCCTCTATGCCGTGCTGTATCTCGCGCACGGGGTGAACCTGCGCACGAGTTCGGCCCTGCTGGGCACGCTGACCTCGATGCTCATCGCGGCGCTGCTGTCCTGGCTGGCCATCGAATCGACCACGCTCACCGGGCTTTCCGAAGAGCAGAACACGAATGTCGCGACCTATATCGAACACGTCAGTATCACGGGCCTGCTGCTGGCCGGGTTCATCATCGGTTCACTCGGTGTGCTCAACGATGTGACGATCACCCAGGCCTCGGCGGCCTTCGAACTCGCGGAACTGGACAAGAAGGCCACGCGGCGGGAGATTTTCGCGGCCGCGATGCGGGTCGGGCGCGACCATATCGCCAGTACCGTCTACACCCTGGTGCTCGCCTACGCGGGTGGGGCGCTGCCGCTGCTGCTGCTGTTCAGTGTCGCGGGCCGTCCGATCCGCGATGTCCTGGTCGGTGACGCGGTGGCCATCGAAATCGCGCGGTCGGCGGTCGGCGGTATCTGCCTGGCGCTCTCCGTGCCGCTGACCACGGGTATCGCCGTACTGCTGGCCAAACCGTTCGGCTCGCAGCGCCGCCCGGAGTCCACCCGCCCGAAAGCGGTCAGACGTACCGATACCGGGTCCCATCGCAAGGTCGCCCGGCCGGAAGCCGATACCGCGACCGGTCGGCGCCGCGGATCCGGGCGCCGGTACGAACCGTGGCCGACCACGGGGGAGCAACCCCGGGTGCCCCGCGAGCCGGGCGAGCGGCCGCGGGGCCGGACCTCCGGTGGCGCCACCGATCCGCGTGGTGCCGGACGTTCCGCGCCACCCGGCCCGCAACAGCCGGGCCCGCAACAGTCCGGCCCGCAGCAACCCGGGCCGCGGCGGCCGGATCCGCAGCAACCCGGGTCGCAACGGCCGTGGTCCGGGGAACAACCGGGGCTACGCGGTCCGATGCCGCCCCGGCGTCCGCCGCGGCCGGGGTACGGGGAGTTCTGAGCCCGGCCGCTCGCGGGTGAAACGGCCGGTCAGCGCGGCGGCCGCGGGAACGGCAGCGCTTCGGGCGGGATGGTCGGCACGACGATCGGCGGGAGCCACGGGACCTGGAAGGTGTTCGGCCCGGCCGTGGTGGTGGGTGCCTCGGTCTCCTGTGGAGCCGCCACCGGTGGCGGCTCCGCCAGCGATTCGTGTTCCGGCGGGATAGTGGTGACCGGAGGCGCGGCGGTCCGGGTGGTCGGTGTGGTGGTGGGCGCCTGGGTCGTGCTCTCGACCGTGGTCGACTCCTGGCGGAACATGTGCTGGCCGTAACCGAGCCCGATACCGATCGCGGCCACCACGACCAGTGCGCTCACCGCCACCGCCGCGGCGCTGAGCTCGCGACCGCGGCGCGGCGGAACGTCGAAGGAGCGGCGGGGCAGCAGTTTGGCGGGAATCCGCAGGGCGACGGTCGGCGGGTCTTCGGCCGGTGAGAGTCGTTGCGGGGTAGCGGTTTCCGTCGGCTTCGCGGGGGCCGATTCCGGTGCGAGGGTGACGGGCTCGCTATCGGGATCAGGGGTGGAGGCGGGCGCGAGCAGCGGCCGCGGACCGGCCGGCGCGGTGGTGGGAGACCCCGCGGGCGGGCCGAAGATACCGGGCTGTGGCACCGGCGGGAAGAGCCCGGGCATGGACGGATACGGATCGGCGGCCGGAGCGAGCACCGGCTGTGGTCCGGTCGAGCGCAGAGTCGCGGTGGCGGCCGGGGTCTCGTGGGAGCCGGAGTGCGCGCGGGCGTCATGTGCGGCGGAAATGTGGTGCGCGCTGCCGGGAGACGGTGCGGCGGTCGCGGTGCCGTGGGCCGCCGGTGCGAACGGCGCGGGGGTTACCGGGTTCCGCACGGGTGCGAAAGGCGCGGGGGTCGCGGTGCTCTGGGCCGGTGGGAACGGCGGCGGTGTCGCTGTGCCCTGCGTGGCGGCGACGGAATCCGGACGCGATCCGGTGTCGGGGACCGCGGGGCGCGTCGAGGTACGGGCTTCCGGTTCTTTGCCGGCCAGTAGCGCGGCGCCGCGAGCCGTCGCGGCCTCCGGCTCGGGCGGAACCAGTACCGGAATCTCGAGAATATCGCGCAGCGTGCGGCTCACCAGCGGAATGCGGACGCCGCCGCCCACCGCGAGCAGCGCCTGGACCGGCACTCCCGACCGTGCGATCACATCGCGGGTCGAGCGCACCGACGCCTCGACGGCGCGGGCGATCAGCGCGGTGAAGTTCTCCTGGGTCAGCAGTACCGGTCCGAAATCGCTGGGCAGGGCGACCGCGTTGCTCGCCGAAAGCCGTTCCTTCGCGGCCCGGCACAGTGCGTCGAGCCGCATCAGGTCCGCGGGATCCGGAGGATGCGCGATCCGCCCGGAGTTGATCTGCTGCTCGCGGACCAGCGAATCGAAATACTCACCGCTGATATCGCCGGTGCGTTCGGTGTGGCGGACCTCCCGGCTCGCGATATCCACCACCGTCACCGACAGCCCGGAGGCGCCGAGATCGTAGACGGCGAGCGTGTTCACGCCCTGCAGGGCGCCGGAGGTGACGGCGAATTCGAGGATCGCGTCGATATCGGGTACCAGGGCGTAGTCGTGCAGGCCCTGCTCGGCCATGGCCACGCGCATGGCCCGGGCCTGCTGTTCGCCACGGCAGGCCAGCACGGTGGCGGTGATCGCGGGGTTCGAGTTCAAGGCGGCGGCCACCGAGAGCGCGGCACGTTCCGCGCTCGGAGTCTCCGGCGGCACCACGAACGTCCGTTGCTCGAACGATTCGGGATCCGTCGCGGACGCGTCGCCCGCCGGTGGGCGCGCCAAGCGGATCGCGCCGGCCCCCACCGACACACCCAGAACTGAACTCATCGGCAGCCCATCTGTACTTCCCGCTTCACGATATGCGAGCGCCAACCGGTCGATGATGACGGCTCATCCCCCGAACCAGGTGACTCCTCCGACAGTACCGCCCGGTCCCGTTGCTACGGGTGGCAGGAACCGATGCCGCGGGGCCCCGGCTCGCTCACCCCGACTCTACGGTGTGCCCAGCCCTGCGTACACCCATCCGGCCGAGCGCCAGGCGTCTCGATCGAGACAGTTGCGCCCGTCGATGATCGACCGGGTCCGCACCACAGCGTCCAGATCCCGGGGCGCGAGGTCCACGAATTCCTTCCATTCGGTGAGCACCAGAACGACGTCGGCGCGCTCGCAGGCTTCCGCCACCGAGGTCGCGTAACTCAGGGTGGGGAAGACCCGGCGCGAATTCTCGAGCGCCTTGGGGTCGTAGACGGTGACCACCGCGCCGTGCAACTGGATCATGCCCGCCACATTGAGCGCGGGGGAATCCCGGACATCGTCGGATTCCGGTTTGAAGGCCGCGCCCAGCACCGCGACATTGGCCCCCAGCAGCGAACCGCCGCAGGCCCGGGCCGCCATATCCACCATCTTGGTGCGGCGGCGCATATTGATGTTGTCGACTTCGCGCAGGAAGGCCAGGGCATGATCGGCGCCGAGTTCGCCGGCCCGCGCCATGAACGCGCGGATATCCTTCGGCAGGCATCCGCCACCGAAACCGACCCCGGCATTGAGGAACCGGCGCCCGATCCGGGCGTCGTAGCCGAGTGCGTCGGCCAGGACGGTCACATCGGCGCCGGTGGCCTCGCAGACCTCCGAGACCGCGTTGATGAACGAGATCTTGGTGGCCAGGAAGGCGTTCGCGGAGACCTTGACCAGTTCCGCGGTCGCCAGATCGGTGAGCAGGAAGGGGACCTCGGCGGCGAGCAGATCCGCGTAGAGCTCCTCCACCACCTCCCGCACCCAGTCCGACCGCTCCCGTTCCCGGTCCACGCCGAGCACCAGGCGGTCGGGCCGCAGGGTGTCGCGCACCGCGAACCCCTCGCGCAGGAATTCCGGGTTCCAGGCCACCTCGATATCCGGGCTCAGCGCGCGGGCCCGGCGGCCGAGTTCGGCGGCGGTGCCCACCGGCACGGTGGATTTGCCGATGATGACCGCGGGCCGGGTGACCAGCGGGGCGAGCGTGTCGACCACGGCGTGCACATATTTGAGATCCGCCGCGTATTCGCCCTTCTTCTGTGGCGTGCCGACCCCGAGGAAGTGCACATCCGCGTGATCGGCCGCCTCACTGTAGGAGGTGGTGAACCGGAGACGTCCGGAGTCGAGATTGCGGCGTAGTACCGCGTCCAGGCCGGGCTCGTAGAAGGGTGTCACCCCGTCGGAGAGTTTCGCGACCTTGCCCGGGTCGATATCGACTCCGAGTACATCGTGTCCGAGTTCGGCCATACACGCTGCGTGCGTGGCCCCCAGGTACCCGGTTCCGAAGACTGTGCATCGCATGATCCAGTGGTAAGCCCCGCCGATGGCCACACCAGAAAACCGAGGCGAGGTGCCGGGCAACAGCAGATGTACACCCGACGACGCGGCGTGCGGGCCCGGGGCGGAGTGTCGCCCGGTGCACCGGACCAGGGTGTTCGGCTCCGGCCGGGCGCGGTCGGCGCCGGAGGCGTGCCCGTTAGGATCGCGGCGATGCGCCAGCGACTCGTCCCCATCGCGATGGCGGTCCTCGTCGCGGTCGTGGTCGCGGTGCTCGCGCTGTGGCCGGTGTACGTGCGTCCGCAACGCGAGGATCCCGCCCCGGCCGACGCGATCCTGGTGCTGGGCGGCGCGCACGACGGCCGGGAGGCGCTGGGGCTGCGGCTGGCCCGCGAGGGGTACGCGCCGCGGGTCCTCATCTCCAATCCCTACGAGGACAGCCCGCTGATCAACCGGATCTGTCACGGTGGGTACAGCTTCGAGGTCGTGTGTTTCGATCCCGCGCCGCGGACCACCCGGGGTGAGGCCCGCTATCTGGCGGAGCAGGCGCGGGCGCATGGCTGGCGGCGGGTCATCGTGGTCACCTTCACCCCGCATATCTCGCGCGCGCGGTATGTCCTCGGCAAATGCTGGGACGGGCAGTTGCTGTTCGTGGACACCCGGCCGCGGCTGTCGGTTCTGCGGTGGGCCTACGACTATGTGTATCAATCCGCGGGCTACGCGAAGGCGATCTTCGAGAATTGCGAGTAACCTGCCGGACTATTTCCGGACCATTGAGGGCACGTGCCTTCAGTTTGACTCCGGGTGAGCGGCGTGGCTACATTCGTACTGGCACCGGTAGTCGCCGGACCTGCTGCGACGACGCATGAAGCCTTCGGGAGCGTGTATGGATTACGACTGGTCGGAGGCCGACAAGGCCTTCCGAGACGAGGTACGAGCGTTCCTGGCCGAGAAGCTGACGCCCGAGGTGAGCACCGCGGGCCGGCTGATGACCAGTGTCTACTCCGACCACGAGGCGAGCCTGGAGTGGCAGCGCGTCCTGCACGAGCGGGGCTGGGCGGCGCCGCACTGGCCGGTCGAATGGGGCGGCTGTGAATGGTCGCTCACTCAGCACTACATCTTCAGCCGCGAACTCACCCTCGCCGGGGCGCCCGCGCTCTCGCCGATGGGTATCAGGATGGTCGCCCCCGCCCTGATCGCCTTCGGCACCGAGGAGCAGAAGAAATACTTCCTGCCGCGCATCCTCACCGGCGAGGTCTTCTTCTGCCAGGGCTACTCCGAACCGGAGGCCGGGTCCGATCTCGCCGCGCTCAATATGTCCGCCGTCGCCGACGGTGAGGACTTCGTCTGCTCCGGCAGCAAGATCTGGACCACCCACGCCACCGAGGCGAACTGGATCTTCTCCCTGGTCCGGACCTCCCGCGAGGGCAAGAAACAGCAGGGCATCACCTTCCTGCTGATGGATATGACCACCCCCGGTATCGAGATCCGGCCGCTGGTGATGAGTTCGGGCGAGCAGGTCCAGAACCAGATCTTCTTCGACAACGTGCGGGTCCCCAAGAGCAATGTGCTGGGGCGGATCGACGACGGCTGGACCGTCGCGAAATACCTGCTGGTCCACGAACGCGGCGGCGGCGCCATGGCGCCCGCGCTGCAGGCCATGGCCGAGAACATCGCGACCGCCGCGGCCACCCAGCCCGGCCGGGACGGCAACCCGCTCAGCGCCGATCCGCATTTCGCCGCGCAGCTGGCCGACGCCCGGATCCGCACCGAGGTGCTCGAGGTACTGGAATTCCGGACCCTGGCCGCGATGGCCCAGGGCAAGGATCTGGGAACGTCCTCGTCGATGCTGAAGATCCTGTCCACCGAGCTCAGCCAGCAGCTCACCGAACTCGCGCTCACCGCGGCCGGTCCGCGCGGGCGGGTCTACCAGCCGCATGCCACCGCGCCGGGCGGTCCGATCGCCGACTACACCCCGCCGTCGGACGGCTACCTCAGCGGTGCCGACTGGCAGGCCGTGGCGCCCCTGCGCTACTTCAACGACCGCGCCGGGTCGATCTACGCCGGCAGCAACGAAATCCAGCGAAATATTCTCGCCAAGGCAGCATTGGGGCTCTGATGGACTTCACCTTCACCGATGAGCAGCAGATGCTGCGCGACGCTGTCGCCGGTTTCCTCGCCGCACGGTACGACCTCGAGAAGAGCCGCAGCGCCGTCAAGACCGGCGCGGGCTGGCAGCCGGAGATCTGGCGCGGCCTGGCCGAACTGGATGTGCTCGGCCTGACCCTGCCCGAGGAGTCCGGTGGCTCCGGCGGCGGTCCCGTCGAGGGCATGATCATCGCCGAGGAACTCGGGCGGGCCCTCGTCGTGGAACCGTATATCGATACCGTGGTGGTCGGCGGCGGTCTGCTGCGCCACTCCGGCGGCGACGCCGCGCAGGCGCTGCTGCCGGAGATCGCCGGGGGAACCGCGCGGATCGCCTTCGCCGCCCTCGAACCCGGCTCCGGCGAAGTGCGCCACGATGTCTCGGTCACCGCCCGGCGCGACGGTGCGGACTGGGTACTGGACGGCGCCAAGATCGTGGTGACGAGCCTGCCCGTCGCCACCCACCTGATCATCTCCGCGCGCACCTCCGGCGACCGGCGCGACCAGGACGGGATCTCGCTGTTCCTGCTGCCGTTCGACCCGTCCGCGCCGCCGGCGGGAGTCGAGGTGCACCGGTACCGCACCATCGACGACCGGGTGGCCGCCGATATCACCCTCACCGGCCTGCGGGTACCCGCGGGCGCGCTGCTCGGAGCGGAAGGCGGGGCCTGGCCGGTCATCGACGCGACCGTCGACGCCGCGATCGCCGCGGTCGCCTCGGAAGCGGTGGGCCTGATGCGCAAAGTACTCGGCGACACCGTCGAATACACCAAACAGCGCCAGCAGTTCGGGGTCCCGATCAGCAGTTTTCAGGCGCTGCAGCACCGCATGGTCGATATGCTCATCGAACTCGAACAGAGCGTCGCCGCCGCCTACCTCGCGGCCTACGCGCTCGAGGCCGACCCCGCCGAACGCGCCCGCGCCGTCTCGGCGGCCAAGGTCACCATCGGCCGCGCCACCCGCCTCATCGGCCAGGAATCGGTGCAGCTGCACGGCGCGATGGGCATGACCGAGGAACTGGCCATCGGCCATTACTTCAAACGGCTCACCGCCATCGAATACGAATTCGGTTCCAGCTCCGATCATCTCGCACGCTATATCGCGTTGACGAATTCCTGATCGCAAAGCGCACCCCACTCACCGTGCCCGAGTGGGGTGCGCGAAAACCCGTGCCGGGCCGTGCGGTGGCTCGTCAGAGGGGGATCACCGCGCGGTCCGGCCCGCGGGTCAATACTCCAGTTCCGTCCATGGGATGGTGATCGGGAACGGGAAGTCGATATGGACGCCGTTCTGGTCGGCGGGGGTCCATTCGGTGCTCTGTTCGAAGATCCGTCCTGGAATAGTGGACCGGAGCTTCCGCTTGGATCACGGTATGACGGACACACAGTTCGACCCCCGCACCTTGCTGAGCGAGAGTCGCCTCGGCGTCCTCGCGACCATCAAATCCGACGGACTGCCGCAGCTGTCGCCGGTTACGCCCTACTACGACCGCGCCGCCGAGATCATCTACGTCTCCATGACCGAGGGCCGGGCGAAAACCGTGAACCTGCGCCGTGACCCACGGGCGGCGCTCGAGGTGACCCGGGCCGACGGCTGGGCGTGGGCGACAGCGGAAGGTTCGGTCACGCTGACCGGACCGGGCGCCGATCCACACGGACCCGAGGTCGAGGCGCTGGTGGACTACTACCGCGCTGCTGCCGGTGAGCACCCGGACTGGGACGAATATCGTTCGGTCATGGTGTCCGACCGCCGGGTGCTGATGAAGCTGGCGGTGGAGCGGGTGTACGGCGCCGCCCTTCGCTGAGCCGGTCGCCGGTTCCGAGCCGCCGTGTGCCCTGTTTTGAGCCGGGCTGCGGGAACTCCCGACGCCCGGCGTTTCAGGTGGCCGTTCCGGCCGGACCGATAAACCCGAACGGGCCCGGCTGCGAAAGCCGGGCCCGTTCAGTTCTTCTGTTGTTCGTGTCGTCAGCTCTTCCGGCCCGGCGCCTTCGCGCCGGACTTGAAGCCGAGCGCACCCGGTTTCGCCGGCGGCGGGGTCGCACCGGACCCGTTGCCGGTGGAGCCGTTTCCGTTGCCGGAGGTTTCCGAAGCGGTCTCGGGGGTGGCCGTTTCCGGTTCGGTCTCGGCGGGGGCCTCCGGGGTCGCCTCAGCGGCGGGCTCCGGTTCGGGCGCCGGTTCCGGTTCGGCCGCAGCCTTGGCGCCCGGAGCCTTCGGACCCGGACGCTTGAAACCGGACTTCATCGCCAGACCCTTGGCCGGTTTCGACGGCTTGCTCTCCTGCGCGGGTGCGGCCGGTGCTCCGGCTCCCGCCGGAGCGGAATCGGTCGCGGTCGAGTCCGTGGGGTCGGATGTCTGCGCGGGAGCCGGATCGGCCGCAGGCTTGGCGCCGGGAGCCTTCGGACCCGGACGCTTGAAGCCGGACTTCATCGCCAGACCCTTGGCCGCGACCGTGGGCTTGGTTTCGGTCGGGGCGGAGCTCGCGGAGGCTTCCGCTTCCGCGGGCGCCTCGGACTCCGGCTCGGCGGCCGGGGCCTTGGCGCCGGGAGCCTTCGCGGCCCCCTTCATGGCGAGACCCTTACCGGGCGCCTTCGCGCCGCCCTTCATCCCCAGGCCCTTCACCGGGGGAGCGGCCTTCGCCTCGTCCGATTCGGCCGGAGCGGTTTCGGCGGGCGCGGATTCGGCCTTGGCGCCGGGTGCCTTGGCAGCGCCCTTCATCGCCAGACCCTTACCGCCGGGTGCCTTGGCGGCCCCCTTCATTCCGAGGCCCTTGGCCGGAGCCGGAGCCGCGGTCTCGCCCTCGGCGGGAGCTTTGGCTTCATCGGCGGGTGCCTTGGCTCCGGGTGCCTTCGCGGCGCCCTTCATGCCCAGGCCCTTACCGGGTGCCTTCGCGGGGCCCTTCATGGCCAGGCCGCCGCCCTTCGGAGCCGCCTTCTCCGCGGCGGGCGCGGCCTCGGCGACGGGTTCCGGCTCGGGCTCCGGTTCGACCTCGGGTTCGGGTTCGGCCTTCGGCTCCTGGATAACCGTCAGGTTCTCGGTCAGCTTCGACGGGTCGACCCGTTCGATGGATTCCAGCATCAGCTGTGCGACGTCGACGACCTCGACGCCCTCACCCTGACCCGACTCCTGGCGGGCGGTCACACCGTCGGTGAGCATCACGCGGCAGAAGGGGCAGCCGGTGGCGATCTTGGCGGGCGAGGTGGTCAGCGCCTCGTCCACGCGGTCGATATTGATGCGCTTGCCGAGTTGCTCTTCCATCCACATCCGGGCGCCACCGGCGCCACAGCACATGGACCGTTCGCCGTGCCGGGGCATCTCCACCAGATTGGATCCGGAAGCGGCCATCAGCTCACGCGGCGCGTTGTAGACCTTGTTGTGCCGGCCCAGGTAGCAGGGGTCGTGGTAGGTGACGTTCTGGGTCACCGGGGCCACCGGGACGAGCTGCTTGCCGCGCACCAGCCGGTTCAGCAGCTGAGTGTGGTGGACCACCTCGTAGGTGCCGCCGACCTGCGGGTACTCGTTGTTGAGCGCGTTGAAGCAGTGCGCGCAGGTGACGACGATCTTCTTCTTTTTCTGTTCCACGCCCTCGAACACCGAGTTCAGCACCTCGATGTTCTGCATGGCCAGCTGCTGGAACAGGAATTCGTTACCCGCACGACGGGCCGAATCGCCGGTGCAGGTCTCCTCCTGGCCCAGCACCATGAACTTCGTGCCCGCGGTCGCCAGCAGTTCGGCGACGGCCTTGGTGGTCTTCTTCGCCCGATCCTCGTAGGCGCCGGCGCAGCCCACCCAGAACAGGTACTCGTACCCGTCGAAGCTGTCGGCGTCCTTACCGAACACCGGGATGTCGAAGTCCATCTCGTTGATCCAGTTGAGCCGGTCCTTGGCGTTCTGGCCCCACGGATTGCCCTTGTTCTCCAGGTTCTTGAACAGACCCGCGAGCTCGGACGGGAACTCCGATTCGATGAGCACCTGGTAGCGGCGCATATCGATGATGTGGTCGACATGCTCGATATCGACCGGGCACTGCTCCACGCAGGCGCCGCAGGTGGTGCACGACCACAGCACCTCGGGGTCGATGATGCCGTTCACCTCGGCGTCGCCCACCAGCGGGCGCTCGGCCTCGGCGCGAGCGGCCTCGGAGATCTTCGCGAGCTTCGCCTCGTCCGGGTTGCCCTCGGCGTCCACCAGGCCGACCTCGTCGCCGCCCATATCCCGGCTGCCGCCGGCGAGTAGATACGGGGCTTTGGCGTAGCCGTGGTCGCGCAGCGACATGATCAGCAGTTTCGGCGACAGCGGCTTACCGGTGTTCCAGGCCGGGCACTGTGACTGGCAACGACCGCATTCGGTGCAGGTGGTGAAGTCCAGCCAACCCTTCCACGAGAAATCCTCGACACGGCCGGCGCCCAGGGTGTCGGTATCCGGGTCGACGTTCTCCATATCCAGGGCACGGCCCTTGGACATCATCGGCTTGGCGGCACCGAGCGCGACCCCGCCGTCGTCTTCGCGTTTGAAGTAGATGTTGAAGAACGCCGAGAAGCGGTGCCAGGCCACGCCCCAGTTGAGGTTGCGGCCCACCAGGTACAGGAACAGGCTGCCCGACAGCAGTTTGATCAGCGCGAATACCGAGACCATCACCGGGCTCGCGGGCAGCAGCTTCGCGATCTGCATGGTGAAGAAATCGGTGGCCGCGTTGGCGTGCCCGTAGGTCGCGATCTTGCCGGCCTTCACGAAGACCATGCCCAGGCCCTCGACGAGCACGATGCTCTCGATGACGTACGCGGGAGCGAACGCGGAACCGCTGAAGCGGGAGAGCCGCTCGGGTACCCGCGGATGGTTGAGCTGACGGATCACGATCAGCGTCAGGATGCCGACCACGGTGCCGATGCCGAGGATCTCGTCCCACAGGTGGTACACCGCGAGGTCGCCGATGATCGGCCAATGGAATTCGGGATCGAAGGTCTGGCCGTATGCCTCGAAGAAGAGGATGAAGCCGCCGAGGAAGCCGATCATCACCAGCCAGTGGGCCCAGCCGACGGTGCGGAACTTGTTCATCCGCGTGTGGGCCAGGAATTCCACCAGCATCTGCTTGAGCCGCGGGAAGAACGGCTGCCAGCGGTCCGGGGCGGGCTGGCCGAGCATGATGGCGCGCACGATACTGCGGACGCCGCCGAAGAACGACGCCCAGCACAGCAGGCTGAGCGCCGCTCCCAAGGTGCCCAGCGTCACTGTCAGGGCATTCATGTCGCGACCTTTCTTTCGAAGCAACACGAGGTACGGAGAACTGAGCAGTACCCGTCCGGCTCGTATCGTAACCGCCAGTAAGTTACTCGCCAGTAACTACTGGTGTCCACTGTACGATCGCCGGCAGGCTGCGGCCCGTCTGCCTGGGATTTTCGCGGCGATCGTCGCGTGATCAACATCACTGTGTTCAGTTGTTCGTCCATAACGGAACGACCTGATCAACACCGTAAAGGGCCCCCTGTGGCACGCCGTGATAAGGCCAGGCTTACCCGCGACACTTCTTACGCTTGGGAAACGAATCTCGCCTTTTGCCAGTGCATTCGATTACGCTCAGCCCGATCTATCAGGAAGCGTGACATCTCCTAACGCTCGGGGAGGATTTCCGGGTCAGTTCTGCGTTGACCCCCTCGCGTTGAGATGTGACCTCGGACACCCGATTGGAATTGGATGACACTCCCGAGATCCGCCGTGATCGCTGCACTGGTCACCGGCTCGCTCGCCATGGGCTTCGGCACAGCTCATGCACAACCGGCGGCAGCGCCGAAGGAAACCGTCAACTACGCGGTCCAGTTGCTGGAAAAGACCGTGGTCGCGACCATCAACGGCGGCACCTTCTCCATCGTCGAGAAGGAGATCTCCGACCCGAACGCTCCGCAGGAAGAACCCGTCGCGGGGGAGGCGGCCGGGGATCCCATCGCGGAAGGCGCGAAGGAAGACGTCCAGAAGGTCGTCGAGATCAAGGACAAAGGCGGCAACCTGGTGGCCTCGATGCCGCTGGAGTTCACCGCCAACGGTGTCGAGATCCCGGTGGCCTCCGAGGTGAAGAAGGACGGTTCCGTCCTCGAGATCGTTCCGGAGCGGCCGGCCGAACTTCAGGCTCTCGCACCGAACACCGTCCTGCAGCCGATCGTCCAGCCGCAGGTCGTGAAGCCGATTGCATCGCCCGCCGAGAACCAGAGTGCGATCAGCGAGTTCACCAGCAACTTCGGTCTGGCCACCGCCATCGGCGGCTTCGTGGGCACCGCCATCGGTGCCGTCATCGGCTGCGTCGTGACACTCCCGGCGGGTTGCATCCCGGGCCTGGTCACGGGTGCCGGTGTAGGCGGGATTCTCGGCACCATCGCGGTGGGAGGGCCGACCCTGGTCGCTGCCGGTGTCGAGCTGATCAACGCCATGCAGGCGCCCGCCGGGACCACCAAGTGGGCCAACGGCGGTCAGCCCCAGACCGAGCCCGCGAAGGCGGAAGCGGAAGTGGAAGCGCCGAAGTAACGGTCGATCGGTCTCGCGCTCCTCGTGAGTCGAGACCGTAGCGGCTGAGATCGCAACGAAGACAGAGGCGGTCACGGTCCTGGAGTGAACTCCGGGACCGTGACCGCCTTTTCGTGTTTCCCAGGTGTCGGGCGGAGCCGATGATGAGTCTCCGCACCGATCCAGGACCCTTAGAAACTCCGGACCTCCGGAGGCCGGTGGTGGAGTCACGGCCCGGAGTTCCGCGAGGTCGCCTAGCGGGGCGCGTATCGGTCCTGTGAGCACGAATATCCGTGGCCGGTACTTCCCCGGTGGGGGACGGGTCTTGCGGACAGCAGAAGGGCCGGCAGCTGTGCTGCCGGCCCTTCTGGTGTGCTCGATGCCGTGCGGGCCCCGTCCTTGCGGAGGTGACCCGGACGCCGCCTCCGCGTCGAACGGAGGGCGAACGGTCTAGCTCGTGCGGATGCGCAGCCCCGGGTTGTCGGAGAGCACCACGCTCACCGGCTGCGCGAACAGTTGCGGGGCGTTACCGGTGAGCACGCCCAGCAGGTTGGGGATCTCGCAGATCGGGTAGTCGGCCACCGAGGAGGCGCTGGAGATGCCCAGTGCCAGGCGTCCGGTCACGATCGGGCCGCCGCTGTCGCCGGGGAGGGCGCAGATATTGGCGGAGAAGCTCTGGGTGAGCTGACGGTCGCCGACCTGAACGGTCTGGTCCACGGCGTTCACCACGCCGCAGCTGAAGCCGGTCCGCGAACCGGACTTGCACACGGGGGCTCCGACGACCGGGGCGGCCACGCCCTCGATCGGCACCGGCGCGGCACCGGGAACCTTGACCTGGTTGTTCTCGAAGCGGCCGGCGGCCCCGTCCTCGATACCGAGGATGGAGTAGTCCTGGTTGCCCAGCACCGACTTCTGGAAGGTCGCGATCTTCGGGCCGACCTTGTTGCCGCCGAGCGATTCGTGCACGGTGGCCGCGCCGACGTTGTTCAGGTCGGGATTGCAGTGTCCGGCGGTGATGTTCACGACGTTGCCGGCCGGGCCGACACCGTTGAATCCGAAGGAGCAGCGCAGCGAGCTGTCGCCGGCGATCGAGGCGAACCCGTCACCGCCGCCGAGGCCCACGGTTCCGGCCTCGGCGACCGCCGCCGCCTGCGGCAGGGTCTCGGCGGCCACCGGCGGGGCCATCACGATCACCCGGGCCGGATCGATGAAGTTCGGCATCGGCAGGCCGGCCTTGTCGACCCGGACCGCGATGCTGTTGTTCACGGTATCGATCACGACGCCGCGCACCAGCGCGGACACCGCCGCGGGCTGGCCGTCGAGCCAGCGCTCGAACGCGCTCTTCTCGCCGCGCAGCGTCGATTCGCTCTTGGCGACGTTACGGACCACGAAACCGCTGCCCTCGGCCGCACCGCGCGCTTCGTCGGCGCCGGGGCCGGGAGCCAGGGCCACTACGCCCTTGCCCTGCTCGTCGAGCCAGGAGCCCGCGAAAACCTGCGGGAACTGCCGCTGGGCGGTGGTGGCGAACGCCGCCACCTGCTGGGCCGTATCGGCGCGCGCCAGGTACTCCTCGGGGGAGATGTGCAGATCGCGCTGCAGCGCCGCGACGAGGTCGCCGGGCAGCCCGGGAGCGGGTTCGGGGGCGGCCGAGGAGACCGCGGTGGGGCCGAACAGCAGCACGGCCGCCGAGGCGGCGATCGCGGCACGGTGCAGCCGGTTTCTGGACGGCGACTCTCGCCGTTTACCTATGCGTGGCATGAGCATGCAGAGACTATATCGGGCTCACCCGGCGTTCGGCCGGGTTCGTACGCTGATGCCGCTGCCGACGCCGCCGGCGGCGGCGGCGTCGGCCTGCGAGAGGATGGCGCGGATCGGAATGCCGAGCGTGGCGGTGCCGCCGTACTGGGCCAACGCGATATTGGCCTTACCGCAATCGGGTGCGTCGGCGGCGTTCGAACCGCTGGTGATACCGAGTGCCAGGGTGCCGGTGACGATGGCCCCGCCGCTGTCGCCGCCCAGGGTGCAGGCCGAGCTGGCGAAGCCGCGGACCGTCTTGGCCTCGCCCTCGGTGGTGAACAGCTGGGTCTCCACCCGGTCGGCGACGACGAAGCCGCAGGTGAAGGTGGAGGACTGCCCGGACTTGCAGACCGGGGCGCCGGTCACCGGATCGGCGGTGCCGGTGATGGTGAGGGTGGTGCCGTTGGCGCCGCGGACCGAGGGCTGGTCCATTCCCGCGCCGACCGCGCGCTCGTTCAGCTGGATCACCGAATAGTCCAGGGTGCTGGGGCCGCCCAGTTCGGACTGGATGAATGTGCCCAGCTGCGGGCTCGCCGGGATATTGCGGATATTCGGGCCGTAGACCGAAGCCTTTTCGTCGCCCTTGTCGAGATTGGGGTTGCAGTGCCCGGCGCTGATATTGAGGGCGTTTCCGCCGGCGTCCACACTGTTGAAGCCGAACGAGCAGACGTCCACGCTGCGCAATTCGGCGTCGTCCAGCGGGCCGGGGGCGCTGATGTAGGTATCGCCGCCCATCGGGTGGTGTTCGACGGGTCCGCCGCCGTCCGGGGAAAGGACGACTTTGATGTTGGCGATCAGCGTCGGCAGATTGAGCATATGAGCCAGCGGCGTATTGGCGACATTCACGACCAGCTGGCTGTTGAGGAAGTCGATGGCGATCGAATTGATCACCTGGGAGATATCCCGGGGCTGCCCGGCGACCCATTGATTCAGTTGCGTCAGCGACGTTTCCAGCGCGGCGGCCGAAACCGGGGCCAGCCGGGTCTGGTAGCCGTCGGCGCTGGCGACCTTGGCGGCGTCCGGGGAGGTGACGGCGACGACCGGCTTACCTTCCGGGTTCATCCACGCGCCCGCGAAGACGTCCGGGCGTTCGGTCCGGAATTCGCTCGCGTAGGACTGCAATTGCTGGGCTCGGGCCGACCGGTCCAGGTATTCGGTCGGGGTCATATCGAGATCACGGGACAGCGCTTCTACGAGTTCGGCCGGGAGATCCTCGGCTCTGAGCTGTTCGGGTGCCGGGTCGGCCGTCGCCGATGTCGCACCGAACAGGGGAGCCAGGAGGACGGTCGAGCTGATGACGGCAGCCTTGACCGCGGCGCGACGCGCCACCGACTTGCGCATGGAGTCCCTTCGTAGGCACTTGTGTGCCAGATAATCCGCGGCCACGGGCTTGAATCCGTTGGCGCGCAGGTTTCCTCGAGCAGTGACCGGGTGCCGGGGTGGCCGGAATACACCGGTCAGGCGAACACTCTATGGCACAAAACGCTATCTGGCTTCCTCTTGACGACCTTCTTTGGATCCGGTGTCGGGAAGGTCCATTTCGGGGTTCTCGTCGGTGGGAAATGGCATCGGAAACGGGAAGAACTCGAAACCGTTCGACGGCCGGGTCTTCGTCGTAGGCGTTTCGGTTCCGGTGGTCGGTTCGGTGAGCGTCGGCCCCGGGGTCTGGGTGACGCCGGTCGTGGTGGGCGCCGGGGTGGGGGTGACGGTCGGCGGCGGTGGTGGTGGTGGCGGCGGAGGCTCGGCGTAGGTCGGCTCCGGCTCGTAGGTCGGCTCGGTTTCGTAGGTGGGTTCCGCCGGAGGCGGGGCCATCGGCTGTGGCAGGACGGGCGGCGGGACCGGCGAGGCGGCGGGTGTCTCGGTGACCGTGGGGGTCGCCGGGGTGCCGGGCTCGGCGGATCCACGGCCCAGCAGGACCGCGACGCCGACGGCGCCGATGATCACACCGCCGAGGGCGGCGGCGGCCACCAGTCCCGCGGTCCGGCGGACGCCGTTGCCGGAGGCGGGCCGGGCCGCCGGCGCGGGGGGCGCGGCCTTCGCCGCGACCTTGCGGGCGCCGGTGGCGGGCGCGGCCGCGGGCACGGCGGCGGACGGAGCGCTGATCGCCGGGCGTTCCGCGGCGGGTGCGCCCAGCCCGGCGGCCAGTACGCCCAGGCTCGGACCGCCGTAGGTGGCCTCCGGGTCCATGGCCGGTGAGATCGCGGAATACGCCTTGGCCGGGGTGTCGCCGCCGCGCAGTTTGGGCATGACGATCGTGTCGAGGAACGAGTTCTCCGCGGTCGTGGGGTCGGGCGGGGTGGCCCCGGCCGGGGTGTCGAGGACCACGGCGAGCGCGGCCCGGCCGGCGTTCTCCGCGAAGTAGCGGCCGGTTTCGGCCGCGGTCAGTCCGGCGGGCCGGGCCGGCAGGTCGTCTTCGCTGATCAGGGCGACCGTTTTCAGCCCCAGGTAGTCCAGTGCGCCGCGCAGGGCCAGCACCTGCGCGACCGGCCAGTCGGCCGGATGGGTGGCATAGAACTCGGCCGGCCCGTGCAGATGGTCGGCGGTCAGGTTGATCAGGCAGAACATCGCGGTGGCGAGGAGGTCCTCGCCACGGAACGCCTCGCCCTCGTCCACCACCACACCGGCCGGGTCGCCCACCGCCGCGACGAACCCGGTGATCGTATGGGCGTGGTCGGGCGGTGCGTGCGTGCCGCCGAGGACGGCGTCGCCGTCGTCGGACATGTGCAGCACCGGTTCCCGGAGGATGAAATGCGGATCCGCGCCGTCGCCGACGACCGCTGCGGCGCACACGTGTTCCGCGATGTGCAGGCCGACCCCAGTGGCCATCCTCGGATCCTCGCTTCGACGTACTCGTCCAACAACCACGACACGGGTTCGCCCGTGACCGGCCCGGCGGCGGGCGCCGGGTCACCACGGGCGGAGCATTGACAATAACTCCGATTCGGCACCGGCGGGGATCCGGGCGGGACGGTGCGCAGGTGCCGGGTACGGCACAGCTGGGTCACGATGTCGTTGCGGCGGGGTTCGGCGGGTTGATCGCGGGAAGACTGGTGCGGGCTCCGCCGTACGGGGGTGCGGGAATAGTTCGCCGGAGCCCGGGGTTGAGCTTTTCGACAATGTTGAGTGAACTCGGCTCAAGTTTGACTTGACGGCTCGCCGGGCGGCGGGCAGGATTGAGCCGACCACGCTCAGTATTGCTGGGACCGTGCTCTACGCCGTGCCTGGGGCCGGCCCGGAACGCCGGCTCCCCGGAGCCGGGGTACGTGGGCGAACAGGCCCGTACAGACACAAGCAGTCGGAAAAAATGAGGAGGAACAAATGGCTCGTGCGGTCGGAATCGACCTCGGGACCACGAACTCGGTCGTCGCCGTTCTCGAAGGTGGTGAGCCGGTCGTCGTCGCCAACTCCGAGGGTTCGCGCACTACGCCCTCTGTCGTCGCGTTCGCGAAGAACGGCGAGGTACTGGTCGGGCAGCCGGCCAAGAACCAGGCCGTGACCAACGTCGACCGCACGATCCGTTCGGTGAAACGCCATATCGGCACCGACTGGACCGTGGAGATCGACGACAAGAAGTACACCTCGCAGGAGATCAGCGCGCGCACGCTGATGAAGCTGAAGCGCGACGCCGAGTCCTATCTGGGTGAGGAGATCACCGACGCGGTGATCACCGTCCCCGCCTACTTCGAGGACGCCCAGCGTCAGGCCACCAAGGAGGCCGGGCAGATCGCCGGACTGAACGTCCTGCGCATCGTCAACGAGCCCACCGCGGCCGCGCTGGCCTACGGCCTGGACAAGGGTGACAAGGAACAGACCATCCTGGTCTTCGACCTCGGTGGCGGCACCTTCGACGTCTCGCTGCTGGAAATCGGCGAAGGCGTCGTCGAGGTCCGCGCCACCTCCGGTGACAACCACCTCGGTGGTGACGACTGGGACGAGCGGGTCGTGCAGTGGCTGGTCGACAAGTTCAAGTCGAGCTCGGGTATCGACCTGACCAAGGACAAGATGGCGATGCAGCGGCTGCGTGAGGCCGCCGAGAAGGCCAAGATCGAACTGAGCTCCTCGCAGAGCACCTCGATCAACCTGCCCTACATCACCGTCGACGCGGAGAAGAACCCGCTGTTCCTCGACGAGCAGCTCACCCGCTCGGAGTTCCAGAAGATCACCTCGGACCTGCTCGACCGCACCCGCGCGCCGTTCCAGTCCGTGGTCAAGGACGCCGGGATCAAGGTCGCCGATATCGACCATGTCGTCCTCGTCGGCGGCTCCACCCGGATGCCCGCGGTCTCCGAACTGGTCAAGGAACTGACCGGCGGCAAGGAGCCCAACAAGGGCGTGAACCCGGACGAGGTCGTCGCCGTCGGCGCCGCCCTGCAGGCCGGTGTGCTCAAGGGTGAGGTCAAGGACGTCCTGCTGCTCGATGTGACCCCGCTGTCGCTGGGTATCGAGACCAAGGGCGGCGTGATGACCAACCTCATCGAGCGCAACACCACCATCCCGACCAAGCGCTCGGAGACCTTCACCACGGCCAACGACAACCAGCCGTCGGTGCAGATCCAGGTGTTCCAGGGTGAGCGCGAGATCGCCGCGCACAACAAACTGCTCGGCTCCTTCGAGCTGACCGGTATCCCGCCGGCGCCGCGCGGTGTGCCGCAGATCGAGGTCACCTTCGATATCGACGCCAACGGCATCGTGCACGTGACCGCCAAGGACAAGGGCACCGGTAAAGAGAACACGATCAAGATCCAGGACGGCTCCGGTCTGTCCAAGGAAGAGATCGACCGGATGGTCAAGGACGCCGAGGCGCACGCCGCCGAGGACAAGGCGCGCCGTGAGGAGGCCGAGACCCGCAACCAGGCCGAATCGCTGGTACACCAGACCGAGAAGTTCATCGCCGACAACGAGGACAAGGTCCCGGCCGATGTGAAGACCAAGGTCGAGGCCGCGATCGCGGAGGCCAACGAGGCGCTCAAGGGCACCGACACCGCCGCGGTGAAGGCCGCGGTGGAGAAGCTGGCCACCGAATCCCAGGCACTCGGTCAGGCGATCTACGAGGCCCAGGCGCAGGAGGGCGCGGCGTCCGGTAACGGTGCCGCCGCGGACTCCGGTGACGACCAAGTGGTCGACGCCGAGGTCGTGGACGATCCGGTCGACACGGAGAAGAAGTGACGAATACGGGAAACGCAGGGAACACGGGAGATTCCCCGGAGCCGGTGGAATTCGTCGACAAGCGCAAGATCGATCCGGAAACCGGTGAGGTCCGCGAGCAGGCCGGGGCGGCCAACGGCGCCGCTCCGGCCGGGGGCGAGGAACCCGTCGCCCCGCAGGCTCCACAGGCCGGGCTCGAGGACGACGCCACCGCGGCGGCGTCCGCCGGGGCCCCGGCCGGTGCGAAGGACGAACTCGCCGAGCGGACCGCCGATCTGCAGCGTCTGACGGCGGAGTACACCAACTACCGGCGCCGGGTCGAACGGGATCGCAAAACCGCGATCGACAACGCGAAGGCGGCCGTCGTCACCGAACTGCTCGGTGTGCTCGACGATCTGGACCGTGCCCGCGCCCACGGTGATCTGGAGACCGGCCCGCTGCGGTCGGTGGCCGACAAATTGTCCGAGGCGCTGCGCAAACAGGGACTCGAGGAGTTCGGATCCGAAGGCGAACCCTTCGACCCGAATCTGCACGAGGCCGTTCAGCACGAGGGCGCCGGGCACGATCCGGTGATCGGCGTGGTGATGCGCAAGGGTTACCGCTTCGGAGAGCGGGTGCTGCGGCACGCGCTGGTCGGGGTCACCGACGGTGTGGGAGATACCGCGCCGGACCCCGGCACCGCGGCAGCGACCGCCGGGGTGGAGGCATCGGATGCTGATGCCGGCTCCGGTAATTGACGATAGTGCGAGAGGAGGAGACGCTCGGTGAGCCAGCGGGAGTGGATCGAAAAGGACTTCTACAAGGAGCTGGGCGTCTCCTCCAACGCCTCCACCGACGAGATCAAGAAGGCGTACCGCAAGCTCGCCCGTGATCTGCACCCGGACGCCAATCCGGGTGACGCCCAGGCCGAAGAACGGTTCAAGGCCGTCAGCGAGGCCCATACCGTGCTGTCGGATCCGGCCAAACGCTCCGAATACGACGAGACCCGCCGCTTGTTCTCCGGCGGCGGGTACGGCCGGGGCGGCGGCTTCACCCCCGGCGGCGGTGGCGGGTTCTCCCAGAGCTTCGATCTGGGCGATCTCTTCGGGCAGGGCGCCGGCGCCGGTGCCGACGGCGGACTCGGCGATCTCTTCGGCGGTCTGTTCAACCGGGGCGGCGGCACCACGCGGACCGGTCAGCGGCCGCGCCGGGGCGCCGATGTGGAGGCGGAGACGACCCTCGGTTTCCGCGAGGCGGCCAAGGGCGTCACCGTGCCGTTGCACCTGACCAGCCCGTCTCCCTGCACCACCTGCCACGGCAGCGGCGCCAAACCGGGCACCAGCCCGCGGGTCTGCCCGATCTGCAACGGCAGCGGTGTGGTGAGCCGCAACCAGGGCGCGTTCGGGTTCAGCGAACCCTGCGACGACTGCCGCGGGACCGGATCGATCATCGACGATCCGTGCGTGGACTGCCAGGGCAGCGGTATCCAGAACCGCACCCGCACCATCAATGTCCGGATTCCACCGGGGATCTCCGACGGTCAGCGCATCCGCCTGGCCGGGCAGGGCGAGGCCGGGCTGCGGGGCGCGCCCTCGGGCGACCTGTTCGTCACGGTGCGCGTCGGCCAGGACAAGGTCTTCGGCCGGGCCGGCGATGACCTCACGCTGGCGCTACCGGTCAGTTACAGTGAATTGGTGCTCGGCACGACCGTATCGGTGCCCACTCTGGAGGGCCGGGTCGGCGTGAAGGTGCCACCGGGCACCGCGGACGGCCGCATCCTGCGGGTGCGTGGCCGCGGGGTTCCCAAACGTGGTGGCGGAGCCGGTGATCTGCTGGTCACCGTGAAGGTCGCCGTGCCGCCGAAGCTGGACGACGACGCCGTGGCCGCCATGCGCGCGCTGCAGGAGGCGGAGAAGGCCAGCGGCTTCGATCCGAGAGCTGGATGGGCAGGTGCGTGATGTCCACTGATCCGAAGCGGACACCCGAGGGTGGTGCTGCGCGAGCCGAGTATTTCGTGATCTCGGTGGCCGCTCAGCTGGCCGGTATGCACGCGCAGACGTTGCGTACCTACGACCGGCTGGGTCTGGTCACTCCGCAGCGCACTTCGGGTGGTGGCCGGCGCTATTCGGAACGGGACGTGGAACTTCTGCGCGAAGTGCAGCGGTTGTCCCAGGACGAAGGCGTCAATCTGGCCGGCATCAAACGGATCATCGAACTCACCAACCAGGTGTCCGAACTCCAGCAGCAGGTGGTGGAGCTCTCCGCGGCTCTGGAGCGGGAACGCAGCCGGCCGGACTACCGTCCGGAACTGATCCCGCCCCAGCGCAATACCGCCCTGGTCGTCTGGCAGCCCCGCAACCGGCGACGGTAGCCGGGCCCACCCGCTGTCTCGAGGGAAACCCCGTGGAGTCTTCCACGGGGTTTCCTTCGTCCGGCGATTCCCCTCAGGCGCCTTCGAATTGGATGCGTTCGGGTGGGGTGCCGGTATCGAGGAGGCGTTCGACCGTGGAGCGGGTCATGGCCGGGGAACCGCAGACCAGCACCTGATGGCGGTTGAAGGAACCGTAGGAGCCGACGACGTCGGCGAGGGTGCCCTGGATGAGGTCGTCCTCGTCGAATCCGATGTCGACCCGGTGGCTTTCGTGCCACTGGTCGGGCCAGGACGGATCTTCGAGGCGTTCCACGACCGGGACCACGGTGAGCCAGGGCAGGCTGTGGCCGAGCAGCACGAGCATATCGGCGGCGTACAGGTCGCGAGGGGAGAAACCGCCGAAGAAGAGGTAGGTGGTGGGTGGTGCGGGATGCCGGGCCAGTTCCAGGATCTGGGAGCGCAGCGGCGCCAGGCCGGTGCCGCCGGCGATCAGGACCACCTCCTCACCGTCGGGGTCGATGGTGAACATGCCCTGGGGTTCGGAGAGTTTCCACCGGTCGCCGACCGCGGTATCGGCGACGATCCCGCCGCTGCACCAGCCGCCCGCGACCGTGCGGACGTGGAATTCCATCTTGCCGTCCATCGAGGGCGGCAGGGCGGGGGAGAACCGGCGCCGCATCCCCGGGAACTGCGGGACCTCGACCTGGACGGACTGCCCCGCGGTGAAGGGCACGTAATCGCCGATCAGCCGGATCACCGCCGTATCGTGGCGCAGCCGGTGGTGTTCGACGACATCGGCCATCCAATACGCCTGCCGGGGCCGGTCGTGGGACAGGCGGGGGTCGTTGGTCATACGCGGGCCTCAACCCTTTCGGGGCCTGGTGTTCGGTGGGGCACCGGATCACACCGGGTCGGTGCTGATGATCTCTTCCGGCGTGCCCACCGCGAGCAGCGCGCGCCGGGTGTCGGCGATCATCGTCGCCGAACCGGCGATCTGGATCTGCCGATCCTCCCATGCGCCGAAGCTGGCGACCACGGCGCCGAGGTTGCCGACGAGCCGGCGGTGCATTCCGTAGGGCGCGTCCTCGGTGGGGTGCGGGTACCACCAGGGGTTGGTCTTGTGTTCGCAGACCGGGACCACGGTGAGCCACGGGTTGCTCTGCGAGAGCTGCCACATGTTCTCGACGTCGTAGAGGTCGCACGGGTAGACGCCGCCGATGAAGAAGTGCACCCGCGGATTGATACCGCGCCGGCCCATCTCGATCAGCTGGGCCCGCAGCGGGGCGACCCCGGTGCCCGAGCCGATCATGAGCACATCGCTGCCGCGGTCCGGATCCACCTGGAGGCCGCCCAGCGGACCGCCGATGAGCCACCGGTCGCCGACCTTGGTCTCGCCGACGATGGACGGGCTCACCCAGCCGCCGCGGACCTTGCGGACGTGGAATTCGATCTCGCCGTACGGGTTCGACGGGATCGCCGGGGACAGGTAGCGCCACATCCGCGGGCGCTGCGGTACCGAGACCGGGACGTACTGCCCGGCCAGGTAGGGAATCGGATCGTCGGACTGCAGCCGGACGATGGCCAGATCGTCGAGGACGTGCCGGTGGCCGACGACGGTGGCCTCCCAGTAGGGCGGGGCGTCGTCGGAATTGGCGCCGATCGCCATGGCGGCCGAGATCAGCAGGCAGACGTCTCGCCAGCCCTCGGCGAGTTCTCTGGTCCAGTAGCGGCCGTTGTAGTTCTGGAAGGCGGCGTAGAGCGCGGGCCCGGCCTGATCGTAGTGCGCGGCCTCGACGCCGTACTTGCGGTGATCGCGGGCGAGCTGTTCGAGGAACTTCTGCGCACGGTCCCAGTCCTCCAGATGGTCGAGCATGTACTGGATCGCGGTGACCAGTCGTTTCGCCTGCATCTCCATCGCCGGAGGAAACAGTTCTCGCAGCCGCGGGTCCTCCGCGAACAGGTGACTGTAAAACGCGCTGACCAACCGCTCGGGTCCAGCCGGAGTGTCGAGCACCGACTGGAAATTGGCGCGGACCAGCGCTGCCGAACGCGCATCCACGGCGTGGAGCTTCCTTTCCCTGATATCTGCCCGAAGTGACCCAGCCGTTACCGGCGGTCCTTCCCTGGACCAGTATCCCCGAAAATTGTGATGATGGTGGATGTGAAATACCAGTACCGGGTTTGAGTGATCTTGTTCGCGGGTATCGCGCGCCGTGGTCCGGCATTTTTCTGGTTACCGGAGCATGCGGGCGGATCCGGAAAAATCTCAAACTTGAGCGGAACAGACTCAACCTTTCGGACGTTGAAACGGGCAGAACGGCACGAGTCCCCGGATGCGGGTGCGGTTGCCGGAGGAGATATCGACTAGCAGGAAGGTGCTTCGTGGACTCGTTCAACCCCACCACCAAGACCCAGGCCGCGCTGACCGCCGCGCTGCAGGCCGCCTCGGCCGCCGGAAACCCCGAGATCCGGCCGGCGCATCTGCTGGTGGCGCTGCTGGACCAGACCGACGGAATCGCCGGTCCGCTGCTGAAGGCAGTGGGCACAGATCCGGCGACCGTACGGCGCGAGGCCCAGGACATCGTCGACCGGCTGCCGCGCGCGTCCGGCGCCACCACCACCCCGCAACTCGGGCGGGAGGCCCTGGCCGCGATCACCGCGGCGCAGCATCTGGCCACCGAACTCGGTGACGAATACGTCTCCACCGAGCATGTGATGGTCGGCCTCGCCGAGGGCGATACCGACATCACGATGCTGTTGCAGAAATACGGCGCGAGCGCCGCCGCGCTACGAGAGGCGTTCACCGCGGTACGCGGCAACACCCGTGTCTCCAGCCCCGACCCCGAGGGCAGCTATCAGGCGCTGGAGAAGTACTCCACCGATCTCACCGACGCCGCGCGCGCCGGCAAACTCGACCCGGTGATCGGGCGCGATACCGAGATCCGCCGCGTCGTGCAGGTGCTGTCCCGGCGCACCAAGAACAACCCGGTGCTCATCGGTGAGCCGGGCGTCGGTAAGACCGCGATCGTCGAGGGCCTGGCCCAGCGCATCATCGCGGGTGATGTGCCGGAATCGCTGCGCGGTAAGACCGTCGTCTCGCTCGATCTGGGCGCCATGGTGGCGGGCGCGAAATACCGCGGCGAGTTCGAGGAACGGCTCAAGGCCGTACTGGAGGAGATCAAGTCCAGCGCCGGGCAGATCATCACCTTCATCGACGAACTGCACACCATCGTCGGCGCCGGCGCGACCGGCGAATCGGCGATGGACGCCGGCAATATGATCAAACCGATGCTGGCCCGCGGCGAACTTCGGCTCGTCGGCGCGACGACGCTCGAGGAGTACCGCCGGCATATCGAGAAGGACGCGGCTCTGGAACGCCGCTTCCAGCAGGTACTGGTGGGCGAACCCACGGTCGAGGACACCGTCGGGATCCTGCGCGGTATCAAGGAGCGCTACGAAGTGCACCACGGTGTGCGGATCACCGACTCCGCGCTGGTCGCCGCGGCCACGCTCTCCGACCGCTACATCACCTCCCGGTTCCTGCCCGACAAGGCCATCGACCTGGTGGACGAATCGGCGTCACGGCTGCGGATGGAGATCGACTCGCGACCGGTGGAGATCGACGAGGTCGAGCGCGCGGTGCGCCGGCTCGAGATCGAAGAGGTGGCCCTCGCCAAGGAGACCGACGAGGCGTCCGAACAGCGGCTGGAGAAACTGCGCGCCGAACTCGCCGACGACCGGGAGAAGCTCAACCAGCTCACCACCCGGTGGCAGAACGAGAAGACCGCGATCGACCAGGTCCGCACGCTCAAGGAGCAGCTCGAGGGTCTGCGCGGGGAATCCGAGCGCGCCGAACGCGACGGTGACCTGGGCAAGGCCGCCGAGCTGCGCTACGGGCGCATCCCGGCGCTGGAGAAGGAACTCGCCGAGGCCGAGCGGGCGTCCGGCGCCGCGGCCGACGGTGAGGTGATGCTCAAGGAGGAGGTCGGCCCGGACGATATCGCCGAGGTGATCTCGGCTTGGACGCATATCCCGGTGGGCCGTCTGCTCGAGGGCGAGACCGAGAAGCTGCTGCGGATGGAAGACGAACTGGGCCGCCGGGTGGTCGGGCAGAATGCCGCGGTGAAAGCGGTATCCGATGCCGTGCGGCGCGCCCGCGCCGGGGTCGCGGATCCGAACCGTCCCACCGGTTCGTTCCTGTTCGTCGGTCCCACGGGCGTGGGTAAGACGGAGCTGGCCAAGGCGCTGGCCGATTTCCTGTTCGACGACGAACGGGCGATGGTCCGCATCGATATGAGCGAGTACAGCGAGAAGCACGCGGTCGCGCGCCTGGTCGGCGCACCGCCCGGATACGTCGGCTACGACCAGGGCGGCCAGCTCACCGAGGCCGTGCGGCGCAGGCCCTACACGGTGGTGCTGTTCGACGAGATCGAGAAGGCGCATCCCGATGTCTTCGATATCCTGCTCGCCGTCCTGGACGAGGGCAGGCTGACCGACGGCCAGGGCCGGACGGTGGACTTCCGCAACACCATCCTCATCCTGACCTCGAACCTCGGCGCCGGGGGCGATCCGGAGTTCGTGATGAACGCGGTCCGCGCCGCCTTCAAACCCGAGTTCCTGAACCGTCTCGACGATGTGGTGATGTTCGACGCCCTGGACGAGGACCAGCTCGCGCACGTGGTGGATATCCAGCTCGATCAGCTGCAGCGCCGGCTGGCGCAGCGGCGGCTCACGCTGGACGTCAGCGATTCGGCCCGGTTCTGGCTGGCGGTACGCGGCTACGACCCGGTGTACGGCGCCCGGCCGCTGCGGCGCCTGATCCAGCAGGCGATCGGCGACACCCTGGCCAAGGAACTGCTGGCCGGCAAGATCGTCGACGGCGACACGGTCGAGGTGGGCGTCTCCGCCGACGGCGACCGGCTGGTGGTGGGAGGCGAGACCCGCGCCGCGGCGCGGGTGGGCTCGGACGGGCAGGTGGGCTCCTGACGGCCGGGATCCGTTCGGCTTAGTCTGGATGGCATGACCAACCCGAACGATCCCTGGGCGAGGCGGCCGGACGACGATCCGACCCAGCACCTGGGTCAGCCGGGCGAATCGGCGACCGAGAAGCTGCCCACCGGCGACAACGCGGGCTACGGGGAACCGACGACGGCCTACCCGGGCACCGACCCCTACGGCGGGTGGGGGCCCGGCCCCAACCCGACCCGGGAGATGCCGACCTACGACAGTTACGCCTACCCGAACCAGTGGGCCGGGCAGGGGCAGCAGGGGTACGGGCCGCCGGGTTCCTACGGACCGCCCGGTGGCCCGCCACCCGGTCCGCCCGGCGAACCACCCCGGCCGCCGAAGCGGACGGGGATGTGGGTGGCGCTCGGGCTGGCCGCCCTCGTTGCGGTCGCGCTCGCGGGAATCGCGGTGGGAATGCTTTCCGGCCGCGACGATTCCGGATCGACCGCGAGCGATACCACCAGCACGACCCGCACTCTGGGCCGTGAGATCCCCGGCGGGCCGGAGGAATCCGCGCCCGCACTGCCCAGTCTGCCCGGGCTCCCGGATATGCCCGATACCGGCGACCCGGAAGCGGGCGGCACCACGATGGGCACCATCAGCGCCAATTCGGGTGGGACACTGACCTTGAGCACCCTGGCCGGTGCCGAGGTCACTGTGCACACCAGCGCGAGTACCCAGGTGATCTCGCTGGCGGGCAGTACCGTCGAGGCGCTGCCCACCGGAGATCTCGTGATCGTGCAGGGGCAGAAGGGCCCGGACGGCTCGATTCAGGCCGAGGTCATCATCAGTACCGCACTCGAAGGAGGCGGGCGATGAAGAGAAATCGGCGGCACGCAGTGTGGGTGCCCGGCATTACGCCGGGCGGGTCGATAGGCTAGGCGACGATGACGGCAATGTGGTTCGGGCTGGCGGCGATCACCCTCGCGGGTGCCTTCGTGCTGCTCTACTTCGACCGGCGGCAGCGGCAGCGCACCGGTCACGCGCGCCAGGTGTGGGCGAAAGCCCAGGGATACACCTATGTGTCGGTGGAACCGGCGCTTGCGTCGACCTGGCGGCGCGGTGCGCTGGCCAAGCTCGGCTACCTGACCGCGGTCGACGTGGTGACCGGTATCCGCAAGGGCGAGAAGTTCGTTCTGCTCGATCTGGAGGATTCGGCGACGCTGGTCGCGGTGCGCCGCCAGATCGGCTCGGATATCGACGTCGATATGCGGCTCAAGACCATGAATCCGCCCAAGGACGCCGATCTGGAACTGCTCGGCGCCATCGGCGACCGGGTGGTGTTCGCGACCAATCCCGAAATCGCGCGGCACGCGGTGGATCAGCGGATGGTCGCGTTCATCGAATCGCTGGCCGATACGGTGCAGATGCTGTGGAGCGAGGGCAACTGGACCCTGGGCATGCTGCCCGTCGGCACCGCGGCCAAGGACTGGGAGACCGGTATCGACGCGGTGCTGCGGCTTTCCGGCCTGCTGCATGTGCTGCCGCCGGTCACCGAGCCGCCGCTCGACGAGCGCGAGCCCGGCGCGCATCCGCGGGGCCGGGTCCGTCCGGACGACCGCGACGACCGGGGCCCGGACCGGGAGTTCGACGACTACGACGATTTCGACGACTACCAGGACGAACCCGGCGGTCGCTACGAGCACCCCGCCCCGAACGTCCGATACCGGCAGGAGGACCCGGAGCAGGACCGCGACCGCCGCGGTCCCGAGCCCGGCGACGACACCCCGCCGCGCCGGCCGAGCCTGGCCGTGGTCCCCGATGCCCGACCGGTGAGCCGGTCCGCGCCCAGCGATCCGCCGCCGCGCCCGGCCGGGCCCGGCGATCCGGAGCGTCGCGAGGGCGCCGAGGACGATAACGGCTCCCGTCCGCCGGGCGGTCCCTTCCACCCCGGATTCCGGCCGTACCAGGGGCCGGTGCCCCGGTGACCACGCGGCCCCCGGCCGGTCGATAGATACAGCCACCTGCGGTAACTCCCTCCGAGCGGCCCCCGTATCCTCACTCGGTGGGCGCCGAATCGTGCGCCGGACCCGAACTTGCCGCGACTCGCCTACGCAGGCGGAAGGACACCGATGATCGACCAGGCAACGACCGACCGGGACGTCTTGGCCGGGCTGGTGCGCGAGTTAGCCGTCGTGCACGGCAAGGTGACACTGTCCTCGGGTAAGGAGGCCGACTACTACGTCGACCTGCGCCGGGCGACTCTGCATCATCGGGCCGGGCCGCTGATCGGCACGCTGTTGCGGGAACTCGTCGCCGACTGGGAATTCGATTCGGTAGGCGGGCTCACCATGGGCGCCGACCCCGTCGCGCTGGCCGTGATGCACGCCCCCGGCCGCCCGATCAACGCCTTCGTCGTGCGCAAGGCCGCGAAAACCCATGGCATGCAACGCCAGATCGAGGGCCCCGACGTGGTGGGCAAACGGGTGCTGGTCGTCGAGGACACCACCACCACCGGCAACTCCCCGCTGACCGCCGTGCGCGCCCTGCGTGACGTGGGCGCGACCGTGGTCGGGGTGGCCACCGTGGTCGACCGGGGAACCGGCGCGGATCGGGTCATCGCGGACGAGGGTCTGGAGTACCGTTCGATTCTGGGCCTGCGGGATCTGGCGCTGGGCTGAAGTATGACGGGCTGTTCAACCTCGGGTCGCCCTCCGTTAGCCTGAGGATCCGTCAGTACTGCGAATCGAAGGGTCGTGAATGTCGTGGTGAGCATTGCCGGCAAACAGGGGCACGACAACGTCGCAATGCTCGGTATCGGTGCCTACCGGCCGCAGCGCGTGGTCAGCAACGCCGAGGTGTGCGAGGTTCTCGACTCCACCGACGAGTGGATCTTCGAGCGCAGCGGTATCCGCAACCGGCGCTGGATCAGCGGTGACGAATCGCTGCGCTCCATCTCGGTGGCCGCCGGCCGTCGGGCACTGCGCAACAGCGGGGTGGATCCGGAGAAGATCGGCGCGCTGATCCTGGCCACCTCGAGCTGGCCCATGCTCACCCCGCACGGCGCCCCGATCGTCGCCAGCGACCTCGGGATGAACGGTATCCCCGCCTTCGACCTCACCTCCGGATGCGGTGGGTTCGGCTACGGCCTCGGTGTCGGCGCCGATATGATCCGGGCCGGTTCGGCCGAATATGTCCTGCTCATCGGGGCCGAGACGATGACCATCGGGATCGACCCGACCGATCGCGGCACCGCCTTCATCTTCGGTGACGGCGCGGGTGCGGTGGTGCTCGGGCCGAGCGAGGAGAACGGGATCTCGCCGACGGTCTGGGGCAGCGACGGCGAGAACGCCGAGGCCATCAAACAGGACGTCAACTTCATCGACTACATGCAGCGCGCCCAGGACCTGCAGGGCACCGATCCGGCCGTGGAGCCGGTCGGCCGGATGGCGCTGCGGATGGAGGGACCGCGGGTGTTCCGCTGGGCGGCGGTCACCCTGCCCCGGGCGCTGTCCACCGCGCTCGATATGGCCGGGGTGTCGAAGGACGATATCGAGGTCTTCATTCCGCACCAGGCCAACGCGCGGATCAACGAGCTGATGAAGAAGAACCTCGGGCTGGCCGACGATATCCCGATGGCCGGCGATATCGAGAACACCGGTAACACCTCGGCTGCCTCCATCCCACTGGCCATGGAGGAGATGCTGGCGACCGGCAAGGCCAAGGGCGGGCAGCTGGCGTTGCTGCTCGGCTTCGGCGCCGGGCTCAGCTACGCGGGCCAGGTGGTGACCCTGCCGCCCGCTCCCGACGAGTCGAGTCTCTGAGATGCGGCCCCTGCGCGCGGGTTTCCTGGCCGCGACGGCGGTTACCGTACTGGGCGCGCTCACCGGGCGTGAACGGCTGCAGTGGGTGGCCAAACCGCTGATGATGCCGCTGCTGGCCGCCGATATCGCGACCGGCGGCGCCGATATCGATCCGTCCGAGCGAACCCTGCTGCTGGGTTCGCTGGGCGCGGCCACCGTGGGCGATATCCTGCTGATCGACCCGGACGACGACCGCCGGCTCATCGCCGGCGCCTCCTCGTTCGCGGTGATGCAGACCGGTTACGCCACCCTCTGGTGGCGGCGCGGGGCCCGGCCGCGGCCGGAAGTGGCGCTGCCCCGGGTGCTGGCCTGGGCGGGGGCCGCGGCACTGCTGCGGGCCAAGGCCCCGGTACTGGCCGTGCCACTGGGCGCCTACGGTGCGACGCTGGGCACCGCCGCGGTGCTCGCCTCCGATCCCGCGCTCGCCCCCGGCGCGAAGACTGTTGCGGGGCTGAACATCCCGGATGCCGATCCGCGCAGCCGGCTCGGCCTGGGCGCCCTGCTGTTCACGGTATCGGACGGTCTCATCGTGTTGCGCCGGCTGTTCGCGCGGGGTGAGCGGTCGCGGCGGGTGCTGGAGGGCACCATCCTGGCGACCTACGGGGCGGCCCAGTACCTGCTCACCGACCCGGGCGCGCACACCCGTCGTTAGCCCGGCCGCCCTGTCCCGGCCGGATTTTCGCTCGTGGCCGTTGTCGTGGGGCCGCTACTATCCACACATGAGCTACCCGCCGCCGTACGGCTATCCCGCCTACGGGCCGCCGCCCGAGCATCCGCAGGCCACGCTGGTGCTGATCCTCGGCATCGTCGGCTTGGTGTTCTGCCAGCTGTGCGCGCCGTTCGCGTGGGTGATGGGCAAGCGGGCGCTCAACGAGATCGACGCCTCCGGCGGCGCCATCGGCGGCCGGAGCAATGTGATGGTGGGCTACATCTGCGGGATCATCGGCTCGGTGTTCGTGATCCTGGGAGTTCTCGCGATCGTCGCCTACATCGTGTTCGTCATCGTCCTGTTCGGTACGTCGAGCGCGGTCTGACGCCCCCGAGTACCGGTCCGGTCACCAGGCCGTGGTCAGATCGGCGTGCTGGCGGATCCAGGTGTGCATGGCGATCCCCGCCGCGACGCCCGCGTTGATACTGCGGGTGGATCCGAACTGGGCGATGGAAACGGTGAGTACCGCGGCGTCGCGGGCGCTTTCGGTGACGCCCGGACCCTCCTGGCCGAACAGCAGCAGGCAGCGGCGCGGCAGCCGGACGGTCTCCAGCGGTACCGACCCCGGGACGTTGTCCACGGCGACCACGGAGAGGTCCTCGGCGCGGGTGAAGTCGAGCAGGGCCTCGATATCCGGATGATGGGTGATGTGCTGGTAGCGGTCGGTGACCATGGCGCCCCGGCGGTTCCAGCGGCGCCGGCCGACGATATGCACCGCACCCGCGGCGAAGGCATTCGCGGTGCGCACCACGGTGCCGATATTCGCGTCGTGCCCGAAGTTCTCGATGGCGATGTGGAAGGGGTGCCGGCGGCGGTCGATATCGGCGACGATCGCCTCGCGGGTCCAGTAGCGGTAGGCGTCGACGACATTGCGGCGGTCGCCCTCGGCCAGCAGTTCCGGGTCGAACCGGTCGTCGTCGGGCGGGGGGCCGCCGTGTTCGGTCACCCAGGGTCCGACACCGTGCGGGTGTTCGCCCCATTCGGTGGGGCCGGGTTCGTGGCGACCGGCCGGATCGTCCTCGTCGCCGGATTCCGCGGGTTCCGCGTCCGCTTCTCCGCCGGCGCCCGCGGACGCCGGCTCCGGACTCGGGGCGGGTTCGGGGCCGGCCGTTGGCGCAGGATTGGTCACGGCATGATCGTAGTGCGGGCGGGCCGGGCACCGGCGGGTCGGTCTGGTCCGATCGAATACCGTTGTGCCGATTGCGGTTACCGCGATCGGAGGCGCGAACGGTCTCGATACCGACAGGCGGAGCGGCCAGCCCCCGGCCGATATGTTAACCCCGCTTGACGGCCGACCGGGTTCTGCGCCGGCGCTGTCCGGCCGCAATCAGCCGTGGTCCCGAGGGATAAAGCGCGTACCCGAACGGTTGCGCTTCGACTCGGTAACAATTGAGCGGCGTGAATTCCGATTCTCCTGGCAATATGGGTTGCATGACCCCGCCCAGCGACGATCTCGATGTTCCCCGGCGTTCGGCCGGGCAACAGCGCAGGCGGCTGGGCAACCCCGCGACGCTGTGGTCGGAACGGGCGGATATGGCCGAGGCGGCGATTCTGTCGCGGCATCTGAGACCGGTCTGGCTGCTGCCCGCCACCGGCCTCGGAGTCGTGGGCTGGCCGGCGACCAGGCGGGAACGGTTCTTTCTCACCTGGCACTACTGGTGGCAGGCCCATCTGATCGACTGCGCGGTGGACGCCGCCAACCGGGCGCCGACGATCGCGCGCCGCAAACGGGTCGCCACCCTGGTCCGTTCGCATCGCCTCCGCAATCTCACCGGGTGGACCAACCGCTATTACGACGATATGGCCTGGCTGGCGCTGGCACTGGAGCGCGCCACCCGCATCCAGGAGAACGCCGAGGCACGGGGCGGGCTCGGACCGCTGGAACAGAAGCTCTACGCCGCCTGGGACCCGGCCGTGGGCGGCGGTCTGCCCTGGCGGGTCGGTGCGGATTTCTACAACGCCCCCGCCAACGGGCCCGCGGGTATCGCGCTGGCCCGGCTCGGCCGCTACGAACGGGCCGCCGAGATCGCCGACTGGATCGATCGCACCCTGCGCGACCCGGAAACCGGCCTGATCTTCGACGGTATCCACCTGCCCGCCGGCAATCTCGAACGCCCCATCTACACCTACTGCCAGGGCGTGGTGCTGGGACTGGAAACCGAACTAGCGGTCCACACCCACGACGGCGTACATCTGGATCGCGTGCACACGCTGCTCGACGCCGTCGAGGACGATCTCACCACCGAGAGCGTGGTGCGGGGTGGCTCGGGCGGCGACGGTGGACTGTTCAATGGGATTCTCATCCGGTATCTCGCGCAGGTCGCTCTCATGCTGCCCGGCGATGAACACGAACAACTCGCCGATCGCCGCACGGCGGCCCGGATCGTGAAGGAATCCGCCGCCTCGGCCTGGGCGAATCGCCTCGACGTCGAGGGCGAACCGCTGTTCGGCCACGACTGGACGACCTCGGCGAAACTGCCGGGTGGTAGCGCCGGCGCCGGCGGGGTCACCTCGAACGGCGCGGTGACCTCCTCGCGCGTACCCGAACGCGATCTATCGGTACAGCTGTCGGGTTGGATGCTCATGGAAGCCGCCCATATGGTCACGGCGGCCGGACTGTAGGTCGTTCCAGCCGCGTCCCGGGGCGGAGTCGTGATCGGCCCGGGCGAGTTCCGGTAGCGGCATGGTGTCGCCTTCGGCCGAGGCGGAATCCAGATCGAAATCCTCTTCCGGCTGCGACATCTCGTGCCGGTACTGCCTGACGCCGATGATCGTGCCGACGATCAGGCACAGCACCAGTGAGCCGATCACGATCGGCATCAACCAGGAGAACTGCTGGATGAAACTGCCCGCGTAGTAGCCCATCAGCAACAGCACCGGGGCCCAGATGATCGCGCCGACCGTGGAGGCCACCGTGTACCGGCGATGATCCATCTCGGCGGCGCCGGCCACCATCGGGCACAGGGTGCGCACCCACGGAATCCAGCGGGCGATGAGGACCGCGACGAAACCGTGCCGTTGCAGCAGGTCGGCGACGCGGGCCAGATTGCGGGTGTTGATATAGCGCCCGTTCTTCCGGGCCACGAGCCGGTGCCCGGTGCGCCGGCCGACGACATATCCGACCTGGTTACCGGCGATAGCGGCCACCATCGCGCCCACCGACAGCAACCACACCTGGGTTTCGCCGGAAGCATGCGAGGCCATCACGATCCCCGCCGTGAGCAGCATCGAATCGCCGGGCAGGAAAAGTCCGAGAATGAACGCGCATTCCAAGAAGACGAAGGTCAGAACCACTATCCAGACCAATGTCGGACCGGCCGAGATCAGTGGTTCGAAACTACCCATCGCATGGGGCATGGCCTGGCTGGACACCTCTACCTAACGGGGCTCTCGTTCGCGCCGGTCGTACCGCCGGTCCGTACCACCGGCAGGGGCATGGTGGCGTCGATCGGACCGGGCATATCCACGGCCGGCAGTTCGGCGGTGGAGGTGATCCCGGCCGCGGCCGCCGGCCGAGCCGCGGACTTGCGGCCGAGCAGCTTCTTGGCCACCGCGCTGATACCGGGCAGGATCGAGATGAACACGATGAACAGGAAGATCGCTTCGACGTGATCGCGGATGAAGGCGATACTGCCCAGGTAGTACCCGAGAATGGTCACCCCGCCGCCCCAGGCGACGGCGCCGACGATATCGAAGGCGAGATAGCGCTGATAGTTCATCTTCGAGACGCCCGCCAGAACCGGCATGAAGGTCCGGACGATCGGGACGAATCGGGCGAGGATGATCGTTTTGGGGCCGTGCTTCTCGAAGAATTCGTGCGTTTCGGTGACGTAGCTCTTCTTGAAGAACCGGGTGTCCTCTTTGTGGAACAACGCCGGACCGATGGCCCGGCCGATCCAGTAACCGCACTGGTCACCGGCGAACGCGATGAGGACGACGGCCGGCAGCAGCACCCAGATGGACACCGGGGGGTTCTCCTGGGCGGCCAGTAGACCGCCGGTGAACAGCAGCGAATCACCGGGCAGCAGCGGGAACAGCAGTCCGGTTTCGATGAAGACGATCACCAGGATGGCCGGTAGCACGGCGTTCTTCAGCCATGTCTCGGTCAACAGGTGCATCGGGTCGAGCAGTTCGGTCAGAGCCAGATTGCTCGTCACCGCGTCGGAAGCCGCCAGCGCAATCACCCGGACCACAGTACCGGTAACTCCGGCACCCGCAGGGTGCGGCGGCGCAAACAATCCCCTTATACCGGATGAATCCCGCCTGCCTTAGGGTATGGGCAGAAACAGACAGTCCCGTCTGCCGCACTACACGGAGGTCTTCACAGTGCCGATTGCGACTCCGGAGGTCTACGCCGAGATGCTCGGTCAGGCCAAGGCGAACTCGTTCGCTTTCCCCGCTATCAACTGCACATCCTCGGAGACGATCAACGCGGCGATCAAGGGTTTCGCCGAGGCGGGCAGCGACGGGATCATCCAGTTCTCCACCGGTGGCGCGGAATTCGGTTCCGGCCAGGGTGTGAAGGATATGGTCACCGGCGCGGTCGCGCTGGCCGAATTCGCCCATGTGGTGGCCGCGAAGTACGGCGTCACCATCGCGCTGCACACCGACCACTGCCCGAAGGACAAGCTCGACGGATTCGTCCGCCCGCTGCTGGCCGTCTCGCAGGAGCGCGTCGACGCCGGAAAGAACCCGCTGTTCCAGTCGCATATGTGGGACGGCTCGGCGGTCCCGATCGACGAGAACCTCTCCATCGCCCAGGAGCTGCTGGCCCAGGCCGCCGCCGCCCGGATCATCCTCGAGGTCGAGATCGGCGTCGTCGGTGGTGAAGAGGACGGCGTCGAGGCCGAGATCAACGACAAGCTCTACACCTCGCCCGCCGATTTCGAGAAGACCATCGACGCCCTGGGCGCCGGCGACAAGGGCAAGTACCTGCTCGCCGCCACCTTCGGCAATGTGCACGGCGTCTACAAGCCCGGCAACGTGGTGCTCAAGCCCGAGGTGCTGGCCGAGGGCCAGAAGGTGGCCGCGGCCAAGCTCGGCCTGGGCTCCGACGCGCAGCCCTTCGATTTCGTCTTCCACGGCGGGTCGGGTTCGCTGAAATCGGAGATCGACGATTCGCTGCGCTACGGCGTGGTGAAGATGAACGTCGACACCGACACCCAGTACGCCTTCACCCGGCCGATCGCCGCCCATATGTTCGCCAACTACGACGGTGTGCTGAAGATCGACGGCGAGGTCGGCAACAAGAAGACCTACGATCCGCGCAGCTACCTGAAGAAGGCCGAGCTGAACATGGCGCAGCGGGTGGTGCAGGCCTGCGAGGATCTGCGGTCCGCGGGGCGCTCCATCAGCGCCTGATACCCGTGCCCTCACCCGCAGCCAGATGACTCTCGATCTCCGTGTGCTGGGGCCCGTGCGGTTACTGGTCGGCGGTGAGCCGATTCCGGTCGGCGGGCCCAAACCCCGGGCGCTGCTCGCCGCGCTCGCGGTGAACCGGCGGCGTGCCGTCGCCTCGACGACCCTGGCCGATATGGTCTGGAACGAGGAGCCGCCGGACGCCTATGCGGCCAGCCTGCAGGTGTTCGTCTCCAATATCCGCAAGGCACTGCGGAATTCGGGGATCGACCCGGCGGCTGTGCTGCGTACGGAATCCTCCGGCTACCGGCTCGAGATCGCCGACGACGCGTGCGATCTCGGCCGGTTCGAGGCCGCCCGGGACGCGGGCAGCCGGGCCTCGGCGGCCGGTGACAACATCTCGGCCTCGCGCCTGTTCACCACCGCGCTGCGCGAATGGAACGGCCGCGCGCTGTCGGATCTGGCCGGTCTGGGTTTCGCCGACGGATTCGCCACGGCGATGGAGGAGGAACGGCTCCTGGCCGTCTCGGCGCGGTTCGACGCCGAGATCGCCTGCGGACGCGCGGTCGCGGTGATCGGCGAACTCGTCGCGCTCACCACCGAGCATCCGCTGCGGGAACCACTGTGGGCCCAGCTCATCACCGCCCTGTACCTCTCCGAACGCCATGCCGACGCGCTGGAGGCGTGCCGCCGGGTACGGGCGGTACTCGCCGAGGAACTCGGTATCGATCCGGGTCCGGCGCTGCTGGAACTGGAACGGCGGGTGCTGCGCCAGGAACCGCTGGGCGCCGGGGAGCTCAAAAGTGTGGAGCGGATGGCGGCGGCCATGACCGATACGGTCACCGAGGTGCCGCGTACTGTGCGCAGCGGGCAGCTACTACTCCCCGACGGCCGTCTCGTCGTGGTCGCGCACGGCAGTCTCCGGATCGGCCGGATGACCGATAACGATCTGGTCCTCGACGATCCGAAGGCCAGCCGCTACCACGCCCAGATCAAGCTGGGCCGCGCCGGTCTGCTGATCGAGGACCTGGATTCGGCCAACGGCGTGTACGTCAACGAAGAACCCATCGACTCCGCGCTGCTCGCCGACGGTGACACGATCCGGATCGGCAACACCGTCCTGGGCTTCCAAGCGGTTCGCTGAACCGTCCGGCCCGCTCACCCGCGGCGAGCGCGCAGTGCCGCTAGCCGAGGATGTCGTGCCGGACGATGGTCTGGTCGCGGCCGGGGCCCACTCCGATACAGGAGATCCGGGCGCCCGACAGTTCCTCCAGCCGGTGCACATAGGCCTGGGCGTTGGCGGGGAGCTCGTCGAAGGTGCGGGCCCCCGAGATGTCCTCCCACCAGCCCGGCATCTCCTCGTAGATCGGTTTCGCGTGGTGGAAACCGGTCTGGGTGGTGGGCATCTGTTCCACCCGCTCGCCGTCGACCTCGTAGGCCACACAGATGGGGACCCGGTCCAGGCTGGAGAGCACATCCAGTTTGGTGAGGAAGTAGTCGGTGATCCCGTTTACCCGGGTGGCGTAGCGGGCGATCACCGCGTCGAACCAGCCGCAGCGCCGGGCGCGGCCGGTGGTCACGCCGACCTCGCCACCGGTCTTGGCCAGGTAGGCGCCCGATTCGTCGAACAGTTCGGTCGGGAACGGGCCGGAACCGACGCGGGTGGTGTAGCACTTCAGGATCCCCAGCACGGTGCCGATCTGGTTCGGGCCGATACCCGCGCCCACCGCGGCGCCGCCGGCGGTGGGGTTGGACGAGGTGACATAGGGGTAGGTGCCGTGGTCGACATCCAGCAGCGTGCCCTGCGACCCCTCCAGCAGCACGGTTTCGCCGCGTTCCAGCGCCAGGTTCAGCTCCAGGCGGGTATCGCTGATCCGGTGCGCGAACCGCTCGGCCTGGCCCAGCACCTCCTCGACCACCTGCTGCGGGTCCAGGGCGCGCCGGTTGTAGATCTTGACCAGCACCTGGTTCTTGAACTCGAGGGCGGCCTCCACCTTCTGGGTGAGGATCTTCTCGTCCAGGACATCGGCGACCCGCACCCCTACCCGGGCGACCTTGTCCTGGTAGCAGGGGCCGATACCGCGGCCGGTGGTGCCGATCTTGTTGTTGCCGAGGAACCGCTCGGTGACCTTATCGATGGCCACGTGGTACGGCATGATCAGATGCGCGTCCGCGGACAGCAGCAGACCCGAGGTGTCGACATCGCGCTCCTCGAGTCCGGCGAGTTCGTCGAGCAGAACACCCGGATCGACCACCACACCGTTGCCGATGACGTTGTTGACCCCCGGGGTGAGGATGCCCGAGGGGATGAGGTGCAGCGCGAAGTTGTCCCCGTTGGGTAGCACCACGGTGTGACCGGCGTTGTTACCGCCCTGGTACCGCACCACCCACTGCACGCGGCCGCCGAGCAGGTCGGTGGCTTTGCCCTTGCCCTCGTCACCCCACTGGGCGCCGATGAGGACGATTGCCGGCATGGTCGTGTCTCCTACGGTTCGACGCGCGACACGCACTTCGTATCGCAGCTACCTGCCGTAATGGGGAGGAAGCCGGGAGCACAGTCTAGCCGAGGCCCCTCGGCGGGCCGGGACGGCCGCCGTGCCCGGCCCGTTGCGCGGGTCGCCGAAGCCCACCCTCTACACTCGGGGATGACCGGTCCGAGGGAGGGTGTTGGGCGTTTGAGTACCCAGGTTCTCCGCTGTGCAGACGTTCCGGTGCCCATCGCCCTGGCGGCACAGTCCACCGCGCAGTCCGACGCCGTTCCGGATCCCGCGCTCATCGACGAACTGCTGCCGGTGCTGGCCGCCGACAGTCTCCCGCGGTTGATCGTGCTGGGCGGCGATGCCGCGCTGGCGGCCGTGCTCACCCATCTCATGCGGACCGAACGGCTGCATGTGGAAGTCGGGTACGTGCCCCTGGAAGGGACCTACGGCGCGCAGGCCTATCACACGGGCACCGGGAACGCCGCCGCCAAACGCGCCCTGGAGGGCAGCGCCGAAGAAGTGCCGCTGGTCCGCGATGACACCGGCACCGTGCTGGTGGGCCGGGCCAAGATCACCGGAGTGGACGGCGCCCACCTGACCGGCGAGGCCTACGTGGACGACACCCGCCTGTTCTCCGGCGAAGTGCGGGCCATGTTCGTGACCCCGACGCTGGAACTGCCGGGAGTCCGCGCGAGCGTGCCCCGCCGCTTCCGCCGCCGCCGCTGGACCGCAGGCCGCGCCGCCCAGCTCGGCACCCCCGCCGCGGTGGTGAACCGCGACGGTGTGCAGAGCGACCGCCCGGTGCCCCGGGCGAGTTTCTACCGCCACCACGAACCCTGGCTCCTGGTCCGGTGAGCGTCCCGGAATTGCGGCGCGGCGCGGTGCGGCCGAGCCCGGTGTTCCTGCTCGTCGTCGCTGTCGCGGTGGCCGGCGCGGTGCTGGCCTGGGGCGCGGATACGGATTCGTGGCAGGCGCGCGCCGGAGTTTTCGTCCTGGTGGTGGCCGGCTGGGTGGTGAGCCTGTGCCTGCACGAATTCGCCCACGCCTACCTCGCCTGGCGCGCCGGTGACCGCGAGGTGGAATTGCGCGGCTATCTCACCCTGAACCCGTTGAAGTACAGCCATCCGCTGCTGTCGATCGTGCTGCCCATGGTGTTCATCGCCCTCGGCGGAATCGGCCTGCCCGGCGGAGCGGTCTACATACATACGCACCAGGTGTCCCCCCGAACCCAGCGGCTGATCAGCGTCGCCGGACCCGCCGTGAACCTCCTGTGCGCCGTGATCCTGCTGCTGGTGGTGCGGCTATTCGGCAGCGCGGAACACAACCCCGCCTTCTGGTTCGGCCTGAGCTTCCTGGCCTTCCTCCAGGTGACCGCCACCCTGCTGAACCTGCTGCCCATTCCGGGTCTCGACGGCTACGGCGTCGTGGAACCCTCCCTGAGCTACCAAACCCGGCGCGGCCTCGAACAGTTCAAACCCTTCGGCATGCTGATCCTGTTCGCCCTGCTGTTCACCCCCGCCATCAACCAGGTCTTCTTCGACGCCGTCTACGCCCTGTACGACCTCTCCGGCGTCCCCGAGGAATGGTCCCGCTACGGCAGCTACCTGACCCGCTTCTGGAGTTGATTCCCGGTACCCGGCCCGTCCGCCGAGGCGCTGCCTCACCCCGGCGGACTTCGGGCTACCCGGCGGGCCGGACCCGCTCGAACCGGGTAGCGCACTCCGCCGGGCTCAGTGACCGCTCCAGTACCAGTTCGGCGGTCATGCTCGGGAAGTACCGCAGCGCCGGGAAATGATGTGGATACGGCATCTCGTCGAGCACGAGTACCCGTTCGCCGGCGATGACCGGGATATCGGAGGGCGTGCCCTCGTTCCAGATCCTGGTTCCGTCGGTGGCGTGGAACAGGAATGAGCAGACGGTCGGCTCGCGTCCGTCGGCGTCCCGGGAGACCGCGACCGCCTCGGCCGTCGGCGCCTCGCCGGGTAGATATCCGCCGCCGACGAGCGCGTCGCCGAGCAGGGTCTGCAACTGGAAGTTGTCGGCGATCCCGCTGATCCGCAGCAGATAGCCGGTACCGGTTTCGCGATCCAGGGCGATCAGCGGCTCGTCGTCCAGAACCAGCAGCGCGTAGTCGAGATCTTTGCTGTCGGAATCGGTGGCCCGCGTGTAACTCTGATACCGCTGCGTCAGCATCTCGCGCAGGGGAGTGCCGAGATGCCGGCGAACCGCCTTGCGCTGCAGCATGGAGAGCGAGGCGGTCAGCCAGGGGGATACCGTCAGCCAGGACAGGGTCTCCTCGAAACCGAACGCCTCGAACATCGACTCCAGCAGTTCGTTCTCGTCGCCGACGTCCGCGGGGTCGGGCAGGCCGACGTCCATGGTCGCGGCCCACTGCCCGACCATCTCCTGGGCCTTTTCCAGCGTATTCGCGAAATTCGCCAGCACCTGTGGCGCGCAGGCGATCGGGTCGGCGCCGACCTCGACGCAGTAACCGATCATCGCCGCGATATCGGCTCTGCCGCCGATCGGGACGTCATCGAGTACGGCCGCCAGGCGCGGCCCCGCCTGTGCCAGCGTCGTATGGCTCGCGTCACCGACCAGCACCCGAAGCTCCCCGTGTGCCGCTACGAGTTCATCCGGATCACCCTCGCGCACCGAACGTTCGAATCTCGCAACAGCGTTCAACAATTGGCCGTCCCCAGCAGTCACCCGGCCAATTTATTGGCCCCGGCCACCCCTGTCGATCCGCGCGGCCCCCACACCCGGGAATCCCGCTGTGCGGATCATCGGCCCGGCATTCTCGGATTTCCGAGAGGGCCCGTCCGGCGCGGCGCCGGCCGGACGGGCCCGGATTCCCCGCCCGGGCCGGCGTCCGGGTATCCGAACGGTATCGGCGCTGTTGGGCGCCGTCCGTCGGCAACGCGGCGCACGGGTGGGGTCCCGGCCGGACCGGCGGAACCGGTTCGGCCATATTTCACATTAGTGGAAGGTGGTATCCGGCGGCACGGGTAGTCCGCCAGTCGAGATGAATCCGAGTCCGGAGGGCCGCGCCGACCGGCAACTCCTCGCCCGCGCCGGTTGTGCGCCGCCGCCGGAACCGGGTGTGCTCAACTCTGCGGCATGACATAGGGATTGGGGACCGTCGGGGGCAGCAGGGCCAGTGCCGATACCCGCTGTACCCCGCATACCTGCATGAGGTCGATGAGGGTGGACCGGATCTGCGCGAAGACCACGTGTGCCGAAAGCCCCGCCCCCGAAACCAGATCGGGGTTCGCCTGTTTGGCGACCGAGCGCAGGGCCCGGGCTGCTTCGGCGCGGTCGGGCTGTTCACCGGGGTCGGCGAGCACCATGCGCCGCACCACATCCACTGCCGAAGAGAGCCGTTCCACCTCTTCGATCAGGCCGGGGTGCAGGATTTCGTCGTCGCGGACCAGCGTCAGCGAGCGGCGTAGCAGTACCCGGGTGTTGCGGACGGCGTTGTCGAGTGGGTCGGCGGCGGCGCGTAGTCGTTCCAGCCGGCTCCGGGAGTTCCAGTACAGCGGGGAGATCCGGCTCACTTCGCGGCCGCCCTCCAGAGTTTTGCGCAGCGAATCCAATTGCGGCTGGGTGGCCCGTACCGCGGTGAGAGCGTCGTGGATTCTGGCGGGGTCCTGTTCCAGCAGACCGCGGGCGCAGTCGTCGAGCGATTTGCCCATCACGCCGAGTACGGCGGCGGCGTGTTCGCGGGCGCGGCGCACCGGGTGCAGTGGCAGCGCCGCCACGACGACCACCCCGACCAGCCCGCCGATCAGCGCGTCGACCATGCGGGAGAGTCCGGCGCCGGTATCGGGCGGCATCAGTGTCGCGACCAGCACCGCCGAACCGGATGCCTGGATGCCGATGATCGGGCCGCCGTCGAGGAAGACCGCGAGCGCCATCGCGACCGCAACGACCAGGGCGATCTGCCAGACTCCGGTGCCGACCTGCGAGATGAACAGATCACCGACGCCGATACCGACCGCGACTCCGACGACCAGTTCCAGGGAGCGGCGCAGCCGGGCCCCGAACGCGGTGCCGATCGACACCACCGCCGCGGTGGGCGCGAAGAAGGGCAGGGGATGGCCGACCACGTCCTTGGCCAGGAACCAGGCCAGTGCCGCGGCCAGCGAACACTGCACGATGGGCAGCGCGGACAGGCGCAGCCGCTTCCAGGAACGCCGCATCCGGGCGGCGCCCCTGGTTCTGGCCCGGGCCACCGGTGAGTTCTGGTGGATCAATGCCGCGGGGTCGTTCAGCCCAGACCGAGTTCGGCGGCCGCGCGGGGGTCGCAGTCCTCGAGCAGATCCAGGCAGCGGGCGTATTCGTCGGATTCGCCGACCGCCCGGGCCGCCCGGGCCAGCGCGCCGACGCTGCGCAGGAAGCCCTGGTTGGGTTCGTGCTCCCACGGGACCGGGCCGAATCCCTTCCAGCCGTTACGGCGCAGCAGGTCGAGCCCGCGGTGGTATCCGGTGCGGGCGAACGCGTAGGCGGCCACGACATCGTGGTTGACCGCTTCCCCGGCGTCGGCAGCCCGGTCCAGGGCGGCCTCGGCGAGGGCGGCCCAGGCGATCGAGGCGGCCGGATTCTCGGCGGCCACCCGGACCGGATCGGTGCCCGCGTCCAGCGCGTCCTGCGCCGCGTGGAGCTCTGGGAGGAGGACAGGTTGCGGGCCGAGCAGATCACCGAACGAGGTCATGGGCTTCATTGTGCACGGCTCCGGGGAATGGTCGATAGGCTGGCCTTCTACGTCACAAGTCTGTTTGCCAGTAACGATCTGTTTGCAAGTAACAAGGGGTATAGGTGTCGCACCCGACCGACGACAAGAAACCGACGGGTTCGGAGTCAGGTTCCGGCTCGTCCGCGGATAACGATTCACAAGCGGATTCCACCGCCGGGGAAACGTCGCAGGACACCGGAACGCAGTCGCCGGCGGCCGACGCGGTGACCTCCCGGATCTCCACGGCCGAGACCGGAGAATCCGGCGGGCCGGCGGCGGTGGAGAACGACGAGCGGACGGTCGCGATTCCCCGGGCGTCGGCCGCGTCCGGAGACGAGTCGCCGGACGGCGGTGACGACGCCGAGACCGAGGCCATCTCCACGTCCGGTGCGAAGGATGCTGCCTCGTCCGGCGCGAAGGACCCCGCCTCGTCCGGCGCGAAGGACGCCGCCTCGTCCGGCGCGAAGGATGCGGACCCCGCGACCCCGGAGGCCGAGCCCGCCGCGACGGAGGCGGCCGCGGAGGAACCGGAGGCCGGTGAACCGGCGGCGGACGAACCGGGCGACACGCCCGCCGCTGTCGTGGACAGCGACGCCGCCGAGGGTGATGGTGCACAGGTGACAGAGTCCGAGCAGGACGGCACCGCCGCGGACACCGAGACGCGGGCGGCCGATGACGTGCGAGCGGACGACACCACGACGTCCGCGGCGTCCGGCGGGAGCGATACCCCGGCGGGCTCGGCGAAGGCCGGCGAGGGCACGACCGCGAATGCGGCGGACGGGGATCCCGAGGGTGCCCCGGGTGACGCCGACGCCGCCACGGAAGGCCCGGATGACAAGGCCTCGGGCGATGCCGACGCGGAAGCCGCGAGTGATGAGGCTCCGACGGAAGGCGACACCGCCGGCACCGATGATTCGGACGCGGCGGAAGGCGCGGACGATTTCGGTGATGCCACCGCCGGGCCCACCGAGGACGTGGAGAACGGCCCGGACAGCGACGCCACCGACGGGCAGGCCGCCGAGGACAGCGGCGATTCCGGGGAACCCGGGCCCGATGCGGGCGATACCGCGGCCGAGGTCGCTGCGGATTCCGATGTGCGGGCCGGGTCCGAAGCGGACGGCGAGGATTCCGGCGAGGCGCGGCAGGCCGATGAACCCGAGGACACCGACGCGAAGACCGTCGTGATCCCCCGTGCGAAACGGCCCGGCGGCGGCCAGGGCCCCGCGGATCCGAAGAAGCCCGAGGACCCACCGGCCGCCGAGGCGAAGACCGTGGCCATGCCGGTGCAGCGGCCCGACGCCGATGCCACCGAGCGTATCGATATGAATCAGGTGCGCCAGGCCGGCCGGTCGAAGCAGGGCGGACCGCAGGGTCCGGCGCGGACGGACCGGGTGGGTCCGGGGGCGCCGCCGCTGTCGAAACCACCGGCCACCCCGCGTTCTCAACCCGGGCCGAAACGGCCGGGACCCGCGAACCCAGGTCGTCCGGATCAGCCGGCGCCGCAGCGGCCCGGTGGACCGCCGCCCGCGCAGCGCCAGGGCGCGGGGCGTCCGCAGGCCGGCCCGCAGCGTCCGGGTTCGGCGCCGTCGCCCGCCGACAACAAGCAGACGGTGGCCGAACAGCGGGTCGCGCAGGCGGCCCCCTACTCCGCGCCGCCGCAGATCGCCGCGCCGCAGCGGGTGGCGCCCGCTCCCGCGTCCGCGCCCGCCGGCCCGGGTGCGAACAAGAAGTGGCTGATCGTGGCCGGCGCCGCGGCCGCGCTGGTGATCGCGCTGATCGCGGTGCTGGTGGGCGTGGGATCGGAGGACGATTCCCCGCAGGCCCGGATCCGTGCCGCGATAGGCGATTACACCGGGGCGCTGGAATCCGGTGACCTGTCGAGCCTGCGTGACGCGACCTGCGGTGGCCTGCACGAGTACTACCAGGGACTGTCCGAGGAACAGTTCGCGGGCGTACACCAGCAGGCCGTCACCGAGGGCAGTATCCCCGAGGTCACCGGCGTCGACGCCGTCCAGATCACCGATCGGACGGCGCTCGCGCAGGTCAGCGTGCAGACCGAGGCGGACGCCGAGCAGACCGCCCGGACCCTCGACCTGCAGGAGACCGAAAGCGGCTGGAAGGTCTGCGATCCCCCCACGGCCACCCCGTAACCGACCGGGGGCGGGCGCATCCGGCCCGCCCCCGGATCACAGGTCTTTCACTTTCGCGGAGTCCGGGTGAGGATGGAGATATCCCTGCGCTCCGAGGATTCCAGCATGAGCTTTCGCACTATCTCTTCCCCGACGGTGCCGCGACCGAGCGGGCTGTCGCGGGCCGCGACCCACGGACGGGCCCTGCGAGCCGCCCGGATCGTCGTCGCCGGCTGCGCGCTGACCTTGCTCGCCGCCGCTCCGGCCGCGGCCGATCAGCCGCGGTCGTCGAATACGATCGACGATTCCCATCCCCTTCCCGCCGATCGCGCGCAGACGCCGCCGGACGAGGAGGGCTATCCGTACTACATCAGTTGCGGTCACGCCCGGCGGGAGACCGATACCCCGCTCTACGGCGGACAGCCGGGGTATTCGCGGCAACTCGACGCCGACGGTGACGGGCTCGCCTGCGAGGTCGGGGAGTTCTGAACCGGTAGCGCGGGCGTCCGGCGGCCCCGCCTTCGCGGCGCTGTGTGTTTCCCGCCTCCGCGGCGCTGTGTGACGAGGTGGCCCGATGACGGCGCAATTGGGTCACCGGCCGGGCTACCAGCGGATATCGCTCGCCGAGACGCCGGGTCCGTCCGGTCGGTCCGATTCGGGATTCGCGACCGGTTCCGGCGCGCCCGGGTGTCGGTTAGGCTGGCCGCTCGTCGAACACCGGGGGAAGTGGAGGTGCGAAATGACTACGAGATCCGCCGCCCGATTCGCCGCCGTCACGGCGCTGTGCGCCGGAACCATGCTGTTCGCGGCCTGTGCCGACAGCGGGTCCGGGACGGCCACGACCTCCGCGGCGCCGGTTTCCTCGGTCGCCGCACCGCCGGCGGAGACACCGCAGCAGCGCAGTCTCCGTATCCGCGATCAGCTCGTGCAGCTGGGATGTGACAGCAACTCGTGTATCCAGACCTATTTCGCCTGCGAGGACGGTCTGGTTTCCGGCGACGCGTGCGACTTCTACCACCGGCATCCACTGAACTAGCGAAGACCAGTCCAGTTTTCCAACTGGACTGGTCGATGGGCGGTGTGGAGGTAGCGCCGGGGGTCAGCCGGCGCGGAATGGGATCGGGCCCGGCTCCCGGTGTGCCCGGGCCGCGTCCAGGTCCCGGTACTCGCGTTCGAGGTCGTACCGCGTGCGCGAGTCGTCCGTGACCGAACCGAGCGGCCGGTACCGTTCCAGCAGTTCGGGTATCCGTGATTCGGTCACCAGGTAGTGGTAGGCGAAGAAGACGAACGTTCCCACTCCCACGAGCGTCACCAAGAGTGTCATGTTTCCAGCATCCGCCTACTGGACTTGCCGATAAAGAGCCAATCGGTCGATACTGGACCTTATGGCAACACGAGTGATCGGCGCCTCGGGCCTCGCCCGCGATCTCGGGCAGTGGCGCAGCGCCGACCCCGGGTCCGCGGAGACCGCCGCCCGTAAGACCTCCCGCCCCGCCTATCTGGCGCTGGCGGAGGGAATCCGGCTGCTCATCCACGACGGCCGGGCCCCGCTCGGGGTGGCCCTGCCCAGCGAACGCGACCTCGCCGCGACGCTCGGGGTCAGCCGCACCACGGTGACCTCCACCTATTCGCTGCTGCGTGAGCACGGCTATCTCATCACCCGGCAGGGTTCGCGCAGTACCGTCGCCCTGCCGCCGTCCATCGCGCACGACGGCCGCCGGGTCGCACGCGGCATCCTGGCCACCATGTCCACCGGCGACCGTCCCGCCGTGGACCTGACCTACGCCGCCATGACCGCGCCGCCCGAGATGGAGGACGCGTACGCCGTAGCGCTGCAGGGGATCCCCTCGTACCTGGGCACCCACGGGATGGATCCGGTGGGAATCGGGCCGCTGCGCGAGGCACTGGCCCGCCGCTACACCGAGCGCGGCCTGCCGACCACCGCCGACCAGATCCTGGTGACCCTCGGCGCCCAGCACGGGTTGCGGCTGCTGGTGAACGTGCTCGCCGCGCCGACCTCGCGGGTACTGATCGACCACCCCACCTACCCCAACGCGATCGAGGCGATCCGCGATGTCGGCGCCCGCCCGATCCCCGTACCCCTGCGGCTCGAGGCCCCGCACGCGGCGTGGGATCTCGACGGGATCCGCAGCGCCGCGCGCCAGACCGCTGCCGCGCTGGCCTATCTGGTGCCCGACCACAACAATCCCACCGGCTTCCTGATGGACGAGCCCGCCCGTGCCGAACTCGCCGCCATCGCCCGCGAAACCCGGATGACGCTGATAATCGACGAGTCGATGGTCGATCTCTCGCTCGCCGATTCCGCGCTGCCGACCCCGGTCGCCGCGTACGCGAAGGGCTCCGAGGTGATCACGATCGGCTCGGCGTCCAAATCCTTCTGGGGCGGGCTGCGGGTCGGCTGGATCCGGACCTCGGAATCGCTGATCACCCGGTTGCTGACCTCCCGCGCCACCGTCGATATGGGCACCCCGGTGATGGATCAGCTGGCGGCGGTGCACCTGCTCGAGAACTCCGTGCCGATCCTGAAGCGCCGCCGGGCGCTGCTCCGCGACCAGCGTGAGGTACTGCTGGGCGCGATGGCCGACGAACTGCCGGGCTGGCAGGTGCTGCCCGGTGTCGGCGGGATGTCGGTCTGGGCGCAACTCCCGGCGCCGGTGGCGTCCGCGCTGGCCGCCACGGCGCCCAATCACGGGGTGCTGCTGGCCGCCGGGCCCCGCTTCGGGGTCCAGGGCGCCTTCGAGCGGTTCCTGCGCCTGCCCTACACCACCTCGGAACCCGAACTGCGGCGGGCGGTGACGGCGATCGCCACCGCCTACGCGAGCCTGGGGCCGCAGGCCGGCGACGCGCTACAGCCCCTGACCTGCTACTGACCTGACCCCGGCTTGCCGGCGACCTCCGCTGCCCCCTCGGTGACGGCCAGCGCCGCCCGCGCGATCGCGAGTTCCTCGTTGGTCGGGATCACCAGCACCTCGACCGCGGCGTCCGGCGGGGAGATCCGGCGGGCGGTGCGCTCCGGGGCGGCGTTGCGGCCGGGGTCCACCGCGATCCCGAACCGTTGCAGTCCGGCCAGGGCATCGGCCCGGATATCCGGATTGTTCTCGCCCACACCGGCGGTGAAGGTGATCGCGTCCACCCCGCCCAGTTCGATCAGGTAGGCGCCCAGGTAGTGGCGGATGCGGTGCACATAGACGTCGTAGGCGGTGCGGGCGGCCGCGTCACCGGTATCGATGAGCCGCCGCAGTTCGCGGAAATCGTTCACCCCCGCCAGCCCGCGCAGCCCGGAGCCCCGGTTGAGCAGCCGGTCGACACCGGAGATGTCCAGATGCGCCGCGCGCATGAGGTGCAGGATGATTCCGGGGTCCAGATCCCCGGACCGGGTGCCCATGACCAGGCCCTCCAGCGGAGTCAGACCCATACTGGTGTCCACCGGCCGCCCGCCGCGCAGTGCCGAGACCGAGGCGCCGTTGCCGAGGTGGAAGACGATCTGGTTCAGCGAATCCGCCGGGCGTCCGAGGAATTCGGCGGCCTGCCCCGAGACGTACTCGTGCGAGGTGCCGTGGAAACCGTAGCGGCGGATACCGTGCGCCTGCGCGACCTGACGGTCGATGGCGTAGGTGCGCGCGGCCTCGGGCAGCCCGTGGAAGAACGCGGTATCGAAGACCGCCACCTGCGCCACCCCGGGCAGCAGCGTGCGCACCGCCTCGATACCCCGGACATTGGCCGGGTTGTGCAGCGGCGCCAGGGTGGACAGCTCGGAGATCGTGCGGAGCACCCGGTCGTCGACGAGGGTCGGCCGGTAGAAGACCTCGCCACCGTGCACCACCCGGTGGCCCACCGCCCCGACTCCCGCGGTGGCCAGATCCCGGCCGGTCTCGGCGAATTTCGCGAAGGCCAGCCGCAATCCGGCCGTATGGTCGGCGACCCGGACCTCCTCGGTAACGGTCCGGTCGCCGTCGGTGTGCTCGATCGAGCCGTTGTCCTCACCGATGCGCTGCACCAGCCCGGCCGCCGCGACCTCGCCCGAAACCGGTGCCACCAGCTGATATTTGATCGAGGAGGAGCCGGAGTTGACCACCAGAACCAGCTTGCTGTCCACCGCAGTCTCCTGTTCGCCGGACCGCCTCGCGGTCACTGCTGCTGGGCCTGAATGGCGGTGATGGCCACCGTGTTCACGATATCGGTGACCAGAGCGCCGCGAGACAGGTCGTTCACCGGTTTGCGCAGTCCCTGCAGGACCGGCCCGATCGCGACCGCCCCGGCGCTGCGCTGTACCGCCTTGTAGGTGTTGTTGCCGGTATTGAGGTCGGGGAAGATGAAAACCGTGGCCCGGCCGGCCACTTCGGATCCGGGGAGTTTGGCGTCGGCGACGGTGGGTTCGATGGCCGCGTCGTATTGGATGGGTCCCTCCACCAGGAGTTCGGGCGCGCGTTCGCGTACCAATCCGGTGGCCACCCGAACCTTGTCGACATCCGCGCCGCTGCCGGATTCGCCGGTCGAATACGACAGCATGGCGATCCGGGCGTCGATACCGAACCGGGTGGCGGTGGCGGCCGAGGAGACGGCGATATCGGCCAGTTGTTCCGAGGTCGGATCGGGGACCACCGCGCAGTCGCCGTAGGCCAGCACCCGATCGGCCAGGCACATGAGGAAAACACTGGACACCGTGGCGACCCCGGGCACGGTTTTGATGATCTCGAACGAGGGTCGGATGGTGTGCGCGGTGGTGTGCGCGGCTCCCGACACCATGCCGTCGGCGAGGCCGCGATGCACCATCATGGTGCCGAAATACGAGATGTCGGTGACGGTTTCGCGGGCCCGCTCCAGGCTGATTCCCTTGTGTTTGCGCAGGTCGGCGTATTCGCGGGCGAAATCGTCGATATGGTCGGAGGTGCGCGGGTCCAAGACCTGCGCGCCGGCGATATCCACGCCCAGTTCCGCGGCCCGCGCCCGGACCGCGGTCTCGTCGCCGAGGATGATCAGATCGGCGATCTTGCGCTGCAGTACCCGGCCCGCGGCCCGCAGCACCCGGTCGTCGTCGCCCTCGGGCAGCACGATGGTCTTGCGGTCGGCCCGCGCGCGTTCGATGAGCTGATATTCGAACATCTGCGGGGTCACCACACTGGTGAGCGGCACCTCGAGGCGGCGCAGGAACTCCCCGGCGTCCACATGGGTTTCCATCAGTGCCAGCGCCGTATCCACCTTGCGCGGGTTGTCCGCCGACATCCGGCCGCGGGTCCGGTGCGCGATACCGGCGGTGTCGTAGGTGCCCTGGCCGGTGGTCAGGATGGGTAATCGCGGTTTCAGTCCGGTGATGAGCCGGGCGATCGCGGGATGCGGCAGCAGGCCGCCGTTCATGATGATCCCGGCCAGCGAGGGGAAACTCTCCGCTTCGTGCGCGTTCACCACACTCAGCAGCACATCGGACCGGTCGCCCGGGGCGATCACCACCGCGCCGTCGTAGAGCCGCTCCAGAATATGCTCGGCGGTCATCCCGCCGACCATCACTCCCAGCGCCTCGCGGTGCAGGAGTTCCGGGTCGCCGCTGTAGATCTCGCCGTCGAGGGCGGCGCACAGTTCCGCCATGGTGGGCGCGATCAGCAGCGGTACCTCGGGCAGGCTCCAGGACGGCACCCCGAAGCCGGTCAGCCGGTCCCGGACCGAGTCCAGTTCGCCGGGCGCGCACCGGTTGGCGACGATCGCCGCGAGCTGCGCGTGCTCGGCCGACAGTTCGGCCGTGCACAGATCCACCAGCTGCTGCACCTCATCGGGAGACCGCTGCGCCCCGCGCACCACCAGCAGCACCGGGGCCCCGAGATTGACCGCGATCCGCGCGTTGAACCGGAGTTCGCTCGGGCTGGCCACGTCGGTGTAGTCGCTGCCCACGATCACCACGGCGTCGCAGAGGTCCGCCACCTCGTGGTACCGCATCACGATCTCGGAGATCGCGCCGTCGGGGTCGGCGTGGACCTGCTCGTAGTTCACCCCCACCGCCTGCTGGTATTCCAGATCGACGGTGCTGTGCTCGAGCAGCAATTCCAGGATGTAGTCGGGTTCGCGCACCGAGCGGGTGATGGGCCGGAACACCCCCACCCGCGCGGTGGTCGCGCACAACATCTGCAGCACACCGAGCGCCACTGTCGATTTCCCGGTATCGCCCTCCGGCGATGCGATGTACACACTGGACGCAGCAACCTCGGCCATGGCAAGAGCCTAACGGTGTCCCGGCCGGTTACCCGATCAGCCGGTGGGGGCGACCCGGTCCGGGATCATCCCGAACAGCGCGGTATCGGCGAGCACCTCGTCGAGGGGCGTGGCGGTCAGGTCGAAGGTTCGCTGGGTCAGCGTGGAATCGAGGATGTCGGGGTGGGCCAGCGAGTACCACATCTCGACCGTTTCGGCGCTGATGGGATCGGTCGCGCCCGCCCACGCCAGATCGGTCAGCGTCATGGGCGCCAATCGCGGCTCGGGTGCTCCGGTGACCAGGGCCAGCCGTTCGACGAGGTCGCGTAGCGAGACCACCGTGGACGGTACGTGCCAGGCCCGGCCCCACGACCGGTCGTCGAGGGTCACCGCGACCAGTGTCCTGGCCACATCGTCGAGATACGACCAGCTCTTGGGTACGTCCGGATCCCCGGGATAGTGCACCGGCGCGCCCTGGCGTATCGCAGCTGTCGCGAGGAAGTTGAACAGCGAGCCGGCGTCGTGCCCGAGGTAGTCCGAGGCGCGGACCTCGGTGACGCGGACCCGTCCCGCCCTGTGCGCGTCCAGGGCGTCGAGCCACAACCGGGCCCGTACCGCGCCCTTCACCGTCACGGGCGCCATCGGCAGATCCTCGGTCATCGGGCCCTCGACATGTCCGTAGCCGTAGGTGTTGCTCAGCGATACGTAGTTCGCCCCGGTGCGCTCGGCCGCGGCCAGTACGCCGGCGCCGATCGGCGGGAATTCGGCGGGCCATCGGTCATACGGTGGCCACGTGGTGTTGATCAGCGTGCGGGCGCCCTCGGTGAGCACGGTCAGCCCGTCCGCATCCGTGGTGTCACCGACGACCTTTTCGATTGCCGGGTGTTCGGGGCCCAGGCCCCGACGACTCACCAGCCGTACCCGGTGCCCGGCTTCGGCCAGCAGCAGCGCGGTACGGCCTCCGGTACTGCCCGCGCCCGCGACGACGTGCAACGACATTTCGCGATCCTCCTCTGCCCGGACCGCGGTGCGGCGGTCCGGAACCACTGTGGCGCGGAAGATCTCGATACAGTAGTGGCCTGAATGCCATATATCCAAAGGATCGGGCCATGCATCGAATCGCCGTACTCGCGGTACCTCCGGTGACCACTTTCGACCTGGCCATACCGGAAATGGTGTTCCCGGCGGTGCGGGTGAACGGTGAACAGGTGTACGAGGTCGTGGTGTGCACCCCGGACCCGGGACCGGTCGCCGGGTATGTCGGGCGGCCGGTGCTGATAGACGAAAACCTGTCGCGGCTGGCCGACGCGGACACCGTCATGGTCACCGGAACCGGTGCTCGCGTCGAAGGCGACGTCCGTGTGCTGGCGGCGCTGCGGGCGGCCGCGGCCGCCGGGACCCGGATCGCCTCCATCTGTACCGGAGCCTTCGTCCTTGCCCAGGCGGGTCTGCTCGACGGCCGGCCCGCGACGACCTACTGGTTGTTCTCCGGTGAGATGCGATCGCGCTTCCCCGCCGTCGACCTGCGGCCGGATGTGCTGTTCGTGGACGACGGCCAGATTCTCACCTCGGCCGGGCTGGCCGCCGGAATCGATCTGTGCGTCCATATCGTGCGCCGCGACCACGGCGCCGCGATCGCCAACGATGTGGCGCGGCTGGCGGTGGTGGCACCGCTTCGGCCCGGCGGCCAGGCGCAGTTCATCGAGACACCGCTGCCACCGGAGAACGGCGTAACCCTCGCACCCACCCGCGCCTGGGCGCTGGCCCGGCTGGACGAGCCCCTGACCCTGCGGGAGCTGGCCGCCCACGCGCATATGAGCACCCGTACGCTCACCCGGCGCTTCCGCGCGGAAACCGGATCGAGCCCACTGCAGTGGCTGCTGCACCAGCGGGTCGACCGTGCCCGCGAACTGCTCGAGGTCACCGATCTGCCGGTTACCGAGGTGGCGCGCCGGGCCGGGCTGGGTACCTCGGAATCACTGCGCCGGCATCTGATACACCGGCACGGCCTGACGCCCCGGGCGTACCGGACGGCCTTCACCCGACTCTGAGCAGCCGGCGACCTCCCCGGTGCGGAGATCGGCGGGGCCGGCACCGTGCGATTTGCCGGAACGACAAGATTGCGTGCCGATTATCAGGATTGCGGAAACACTGGGTGGGCCGTGAATCGTCGGCGTATCGGCTACGAAGGAGACCGCTGTGCCCACTGCCTCACATTCCGGACGTCGCCGCGACGCACCGCCGCCCCGGACCGGTAACAGCGAGACCGAGACCCTGCGCGGGTTCCTCGACTACCTCCGGACCTCGATCGCCGCGAAGGTCGACGGTGCTCCCGAACCGGGGGTCCGCACCGCCGCCGTGCCCTCCGGGACGAACCTGCTCGGCCTGCTCACGCATCTCACCCGGGTCGAACGTTCGATATTCCTCGGCGAGAACGTCACCGACTGGCAGGCCACCTTCCGGGCCGACCCCGCCGACAGCGTGGCCGAGGTGGTCGCTCGCTACCGGGAGGCGGTGGACCGCGCGAACGAGATCCTGGACCGATGCCCGGACCTCGCCGCCCCCGTACCGCGCCCGCGCCCGGGGCGTCCCGCGCCCAGTGTCCGCTGGGCGCTCGTTCATATGATCGAGGAGACCGGCCGCCACGCCGGCCATGCGGATATCCTGCGCGAACTCATCGACGGCGCGACCGGCCGATGAGCGTCACATCCCTCGGCCGGCCGTCGCCACGGCGGCTCTCGCTCAGCCGAGCTTGCGCAGGCGGGGGGCCAGATCTCGCTGGAAGAGGTCCAGGAATCGCTTCTGGTCGTGTCCGGGGGCGTGGAACACGAGGTGGTTCAGGCCCGCGTCGACATACGGTTTCACCAGTTCCACCGCCTCGTCGGGATCGCTGGCCACGATCCAGCGCTTGGCGATCTGCTCGATCGGCAGTGCGTCGGCGGCCTCTTCCATTTCGATCGGATCGGTGATGCTGTGCTTCTGCTCGGCCGTCAGCGACAGCGGCGCCCAGAAGCGGGTGTTCTCCAGCGCCAGTTCCGGGTCGGTGTCGTAGGAGATCTTGATCTCGATCATCCGGTCGATGGCGCTCACCTCGCGCCCGGCCTTCTCCGCGCCCTCGGCGACGGCCGGCATGAGCTTCTCGGTGTAGAGGTCCATCCCCTTGCCCGACGTGCAGATGAAACCGTCGCCCGCGCGTCCCGCGTAGCGGGCCACCACCGGCCCGCCGGCCGCGACGTAGACCGGGATACCGCCCTCGGGCACGTCGTAGATGGAGGCGCCCACCGTCTTGTAGTACGTGCCGTCGAAATCGGTACGGTCACCGGTCCACAGCGCCCGCATGAGGTCGACCGATTCCCGGAGCCGGGCGAAACGTTCCTTGAACTCCGGCCACTCGCCCGCGTACCCGGTGGCGATCTCGTTGAGCGCCTCACCGGTGCCCACGCCCAGCATCACGCGGCCGGGATACAGGCAACCCAGGGTCGCGAACGCCTGCGCGATCACCGCGGGGTTGTACCGGAAGGTCGGGGTGAGTACCGAGGTGCCGAGCATGATCCGCTCGGTACGCTCACCCGCGGCCGCCAGCCAGGCCAGCGAGAACGGTGCGTGGCCGCCCTTGTGCCGCCACGGCTGGAAATGGTCGCTGACCGTCGCGCTGTCGAGGCCGTGCTCCTCGACCAGTACCGCGAGCTCCACCAGTTCACGGGGTCCGAATTGTTCCGCCGACGCTTTGTACCCGAGCTTCAGCTCACCCATGTTGCGCCACTCCTGTCGCTTGTGGTCGGACCGTTTCCGGCCCGGATCCGACATTAATAGGCCCGGTGTGCGCGCCCCGTCCACGGGGTGCGGGCCGCGCGCGCGTTCACCCGATCGCGGCACCACTTCGGCTCGCGCGGGCGCGGTATACCCGGTCCGGTCGCGAACAGGCGCAGAATTGGCGGTGTGAGCGCAGACGAGCCGATTTTGTCCTATCTCACCGATATGGACGGGGTGCTGGTGCACGAGGACCATATGGTCCCCGGCGCCGACGAATTCCTCGCCGAACTGCGGGCCGAGGCGATCCCGTTCCTGGTGCTGACCAACAATTCGATTCGCACCCCGCGCGATCTGCAGGCGCGGCTGCGTCAGACCGGGCTCGAGATCCCGGAGCATTCGATCTGGACCTCGGCCCTGGCCACGGCGAGTTTCCTGAACGAGCAGCGGCCGGGCGGCACCGCCTATGTGGTCGGCGAATCCGGGCTCACCACCGCGCTGCACGAAATCGGCTACGTGCTGACCGAGGTCGACCCCGATTACGTCGTCCTGGGCGAGACCCGCACCTATTCGTTCGAGGCGATCACCACCGCGATCCGGCTGGTCGAGCGCGGCGCCCGCTTCATCGCCACCAATCCCGACCCCACCGGCCCGTCCCGCGACGGTGTCCTGCCCGCGACCGGTTCGGTGGCGGCCCTGATCACCCGCGCCACCGGCCGCGACCCCTACTACATCGGCAAACCGAATCCGCTGATGATGCGGTCGGCGCTACGCCGGATCGACGCCCACTCCCAGAGCAGCGTGATGATCGGCGACCGGATGGACACCGATGTGATCTCGGGGATGGAGGCCGGTATGCGCACCATCCTGGTGACCACCGGTATCTCCACGAAAACCTCCGTGGAGCACTATCCCTACCGGCCGACCATGGTGCTCGACTCGGTCGCCGAACTGGCGGGCCGGGTCCGGACCCCGTTCTGAGATTCTGGAGCGGCTCCGCCGCTCGAGGTTCGGCCCTCGTGAGCGCCTGCTGTCGGCCCTCGAGACTCGCGGCTGCGCCGCATGCGCTTCGAGGGCCGACAGCAGGCGCGGGCCGAACCCGTTCGATGCCTCGCTGCGCCTCGGCACCGGGACAGTGGGCCTGAGCCCGGTTCGAATTCGAATCGGGGCAGGGGTCGTGCGGATGCCGGGGGCCGGTGCGGGCGCTCCAGCGTGCTCTCACCTTTGTCCACATGGTCGCACCCCATGGGGTGGGGCCCGCCCGGTTCTGGAGCGACCAGAGGAAGGGAGCGCAGCGACCGACCGCCGGGAGTGAAGAACCGGGCTACCAGGGGCCCCACCCTCGAGGCGCGGAGCGCCTCCAAAATCACAGCCCCACCCTCGAGCGGCGGAGCCGCTCCAAAATTACAGCGCCCGGTCCAGGTCGCCCAGGAGGTCCTCGATGTCCTCGAGGCCGACCGAGAGCCGGACCACCCCGTCCGACAGTCCGATTCCGGCGCGCCCTTCCGGTCCCATCGCCCGGTGGGTGGTGGTCGCGGGGTGGGTGATGAGGGATTTCGCGTCGCCGAGGTTGTTGGAGATATCGACGATGCGCAGGCCGTTGAGTACTTCGAAGGCCCGTTTCTTGGCCTCGTCCGCGTTCGCCTTCAGTTCGAAGGTGACCACGGTGCCGCCGCCGCTCATCTGGGAGGTGGCCAGTGCGTACTGCGGGTGGGTTTCGAGGAAGGGGTACCGCACCCATTCCACCGCGGGGTGTTCGTCCAGGTAGCGGGCGATGCGCAGGGCCGAATCGGTGGACTGCCGTACGCGCAGCGGCATGGTTTCCAGGCCTTTGAGCAGCGTCCAGGCGTTGAAGGGGCTGAGCGCCGGGCCGGTGTGGCGCATCAGCGTTTTGACCGGGCCGTCGATGTATTCGGCGGAGCCGAGGATCGCGCCGCCCAGGACCCGGCCCTGGCCGTCGATATGTTTGGTGCCCGAGTACACGAGTACATCGGCGCCGAGGTCGAAGCCGCGCTGCAGCAGCGGGGTGGCGAAGACATTGTCCAGGACCACCTGGGCGCCGGCGGCGTGGGCGAGTTCGCTGACCTTGCGCACATCCACCAGCGTCTGCATCGGGTTGGCGGGCGTTTCGAAGAACACCGCCGTGGTGGGGACCGACAGTGCCGCCTCCCACTGGCCGAGGTCCTCACCGTCGACGAAAACGGTTTCCACACCCCAGCGCGGCAGGATCTCGTTGCAGACCACGAAACATGATCCGAACAGGCTGCGCGCCGCCACCAGCCGGTCGCCGGCCTTCAGCAGGGCGCCGAGGGCGACGAAGACCGCGGCCATACCGCTGGCGGTGGCGAAACAGGCTTCGGCGCCGTCGAGCAGCCGCATCCGTTCCTGGAACATCTCCACGGTCGGGTTGCCGTAGCGGGAGTACACGAAATGCGGGAGGTCGCCGGTGAACGCGGCTTCGGCGTCCTCGGCGCTGGCGTAGACGAACCCGGAGTTCAGGTAGAGCGCCTCGGAGGTCTCCTCGAAACCGGAGCGGTTGAGCCCGCCGCGGACGCCGAGCGTCGCCGGTCCGACACCTTCGGGCAGGGCGCGCTCGAACGCACCGCCGCCGATCACGACTGCCGCCAGGGCAGGCCGTCGGCCCGCCAGCCCGACTCGCCACGATGGCCGAATTCGTCGAGCGGCCCTTCGAAGCCTTCGGTGACGTTGTACGAGGGGGCGATACCCGCGGCGGTGGCGGCGTCGGCGGCATGCGCCGACCGCTGGCCGGACCGGCACAGGAACACCACCGGGGCGTCGGCCGGGCGGTCGCCCAGGGCGCGGCGCAACTGGTCCAGGAATCCCGCGTTGCGGGTGCCGGTGGAATCGACCCATTCGACCAGCACGGTCGGGGTGGCGATACCGCTGGTGTCGGGAACGCCGACGAACTTCCATTCGGCTTCGGTGCGCACGTCCACCAGGACGGCGTCGGGATGCCCGGTGAGCAGTTCCCATGCCTGCTTCGGCTCGATATCCCCTGCGTAACTCATACGTGGTACCTCCTGCGAATCCGCACTTGCCGCATCCGTTCGATGCACGCCAGGTCGTCACCCGGAGCACCCCACCGCGGAGGAGGGTTGCCGACCAGCGAGCCGGGGCTTGGCGCTGGCACTCATGACCTAAGGGATGAGATTGCCCGCCGCGCCCCGTCGTGTCAAACCCCGGTTGACGGGCCGGGTGAAAGCTATTCGACCGGCTGGTTGCACACCTTCCACTCGCCGTCGGCCTTGAACAGCCACCAGGTCGCGGTTCTTTCCTCGCCTTCGACGCGGCTGGTCACCTCGATGGTCGCGTTCTCGCCGTTGACCTGGACGGCGCCGAATCTCTCGATCTCGACGTCCTTCCCGGTTTCGCCGGGTTTCAGCTGCCCGGCCAGCGGTGAGCGGGCGGGCACGAACCCGGGGCAGACCGCCTCCCGCGGCGGTTCCGGCCCGAAGCGGCTGCTCGCGTCGCCGAACTCACGGACCGCTCCGGCGATGCGGTCGGATTCTGTGACATTTTTCTCAGCGGGCGCCACCAGCCCGGCGATCAGCACACCACCCAGGACCAGGGCCGCGAGTACCGCGGCCACGATGAACGGGGTGATCGTGCGCGGTGCCTCGTCGCCGCCCGTTTCGGCGGCCGGCTGCTCCTCGGTGGGTCCGGGATCGCTCATACAGACGATCATCCCTGGTCCCCGGATCGGCGTGTGCCCGCACCCCGATAGAATCGCGGGTGAGGCGGGTGCTGCTGCACGGCAGTCACCGCGGAGACGTGGGAAGACCGACGGCGAACGAGCCGCCCGCGCAAGGCGGGGCGATGGTGCAGACAGGCCGCGCGTCAACTTAGCCTAAGCTAACAACAACGCCAGTGAATCTCTCGACCGATAAGGGTGCGCGAAACTGATGACCGAGCAGAAGGAAGCGAACCGCCCGCTTCGGATCGCGATCGTGGGAGCCGGTCCGGCCGGGATCTATGCCGCCGACGCACTGATGAAGTCGGACGCCGACGTGTCGATCGATCTGTTCGAGCGGATGCCCGCGCCGTTCGGACTGATCCGCTACGGCGTCGCGCCGGACCATCCCCGCATCAAGGGGATCGTGACCGCGCTGCACAAGGTGCTGGACAAGGAGCAGGTCCGGCTGCTGGGCAATATCGACTACGGCACCGATATCACCCTCTCGGATCTGAAGCGCTTCTACGACGCGGTGATCTTCTCCACCGGCGCCAACGCCGACCGTGCGCTGCCGATCCCGGGTATCGACCTGGACGGTTCCTACGGCGCCGCCGATTTCGTGTCCTGGTACGACGGCCACCCGGATGTGCCGCGGACCTGGCCGCTGGACGCGGAGAAGGTCGCGGTGCTCGGCGTCGGCAATGTGGCGCTCGACGTGGCGCGCGTACTGGCCAAGACCGGTGACGAACTGCTGCCGACCGAGATCCCGCCGAACGTCTACGAGGGCCTCAAGGCGAACAAGGCCGTCGAGGTGCACGTGTTCGGGCGGCGCGGTCCGGCGCAGGCGAAGTTCACGCCCCTGGAACTGCGCGAACTGGATCATTCCCCGACGATCGAGGTGATCGTCGATCCCGAGGACATCGACTACGACGAGGGCTCGGAAGCGGCGCGGCGGCATTCCAAGCAGGTCGATATGGTCGCCAACACCCTCGAACAGTGGGCCATCCGGGATCAGGGCGATCGCCCGCACAAACTGTTCCTGCACTTCTTCGAATCCCCCTCGGAGATCCTCGGCGAGGACGGCAAGGTCGTGGGCCTGCGCACCGAGCGCACCCAGCTCGACGGCACCGGCAATGTGAAGGGCACCGGCACCTTCAAGGATTGGGATGTGCAGTCGGTGTACCGGGCGGTGGGCTATCTGTCGCAGAACATCTCGGAACTGCCGTTCGACGACCAGGCCGGCGTCATCCCGAACGAGGCCGGCCGGGTGCTGGTCGACGAGAACGCCGACGGCGCGGCCCGGTACATGTCCGGCACCTACGTGACCGGCTGGATCAAACGCGGCCCGGTCGGCCTGATCGGCCACACCAAGGGCGACGCCAACGAGACGGTGGCCTGCCTCGTCGACGACAGCGTGAACTTCACCCCGGCCGAGAGCCCCGAGCCCGAAGCGGTGCTGGAGTTCCTGGAGGGCCGGGGTATTCCGTTCACCACCTGGGCGGGCTGGTACCGGCTCGACGCCCACGAGCGGTCGCTCGGCGAGCCCGAGGGCCGGGAGCGGGTCAAGGTCGTGGAGCGCGAAGACATGCTGCGCGCGAGCGAACCGCACAAGGTATGAGTCGCGGCCCGCTCCTGCCGGTTCAGTGCTGGGAGGAGCGGGCGCCCCGATCTATCAGGCATGCTGTATCAGTGTTCGATGCCCATGTGCACATCATCGATCCGCGTTTTCCGCTGATCGAGAACGAGGGCTACCTGCCGGAGCCCTATACCGTCGCCGACTACCGGCGCCGGATGGCGCGGTACCGGCCGTCCGGTGGCGCGGTGGTCAGCGCGTCGTTCCAGAGCAACGATCAGAGTTATCTGCGTGCGGCACTGGCCGAATTGGGGCCGGGCTGGGTCGGCGTGACCAGGCTGGATCTGGACGCCACCGATTCCGAGATCCTCGATCTGCACGCGGCCGGGGTCCGGGCGGTGCGGTTCAATCTCAAACGCGCCGCTGCCGATATCACCAGTATGACCAGGCAGGCGTTGCGCGCCCATGAACTGGCCGGCTGGCATGTGGAAATCTACGTGGACGGCCAGATGCTGGCGTCCTTGCAGCCGGTGATCCTGAAACTGCCCAAGGTTTCGGTGGATCATCTCGGGATGTCCGAGGAAGGGCTGTCGTATCTGCTGAACCTGGTCGACCGCGGCGCGCGGGTGAAGGCCACCGGCTTCGGGCGGGTGGATCTGGATATCGCCACCGCGCTCCGGCGTATCCACGCGGTCAATCCCGAGGCGCTCATGTTCGGTAGCGATCTGCCCGGCACCCGGGCGGGGCGCCCGTTCCGCGAATCGGATATCGATCTGATCTGCGATGTCGTCGGCACCGATATGCACGCGGTGCTCGAGGACAATGCCCGCGCGTTCTACGGCCTGCCCGCCGTCGAACGCCATCCCGAGGATCCGACTCCCACACTGCCGCTGCTGGTTCCGCCGCTACCGGAGAACGGCGGCGCGCCGCCCACCGACGGCACCACGCGCCCGCTGCCGATCATCGGCCGCCCGCCCGGCCGGCACTGACAGGCCCGACTCGCTCAGGTGGTATCGACCGGGCCTGTCAGGCCGCGATCGCGCCGCCCACCCACACCCCGGTGGCCAGCAGCGCGCCGAACAACTCCACCATGATCGACAGTCCCACGCCTTTGAGCGCGTGTTTGCTGGACGTCCAGGCCTGCCGGTTGTCGGGTAGCCGCAGCAGTTCCGAGAGGTACACGCCCACCACGAATCCCACGAACAGCCCGACCACCGGGATCAGGAAGAATCCGGCGATACCCGCGAGCCCGCCCAGCAGGAGCGTGCGGTTCGGAACGCCGGCGTCCTTGAGCTTCTGTCCCGGCCAGGTGTATTTCACGATGCCGGATACGAGGAGCGCGACGGTGGCGATTCCCAGCACCACCCACGCGGTGGCGCCGCCGGTGAGGAATGCCCAGACCGCGATCGCCGCGAAGATCAGGATCACCCCCGGCAGGACCGGCACCACGATGCCGATCAGCCCGACCAGGATCACCAGGCCGACAATGATTTCTCCCCATACGCTCACGGATCCAACCTATCCCGGATCGGCCGTCGCCGTGGATCGGTGAAATCCCTGATCTCCGCGTGCGATCAGCGGCCGGGACCGGTGAGCCAGCCGGCGGTGAGGTCGGTGACCACGGCCCCGGAGCGATCACTGAGATGGATGTGGTCGATGAAGAAGGTCATCCCGTTGCTGTGCGCCACCCGGTCCCAGCTCTGCCGGAACAGGTAGTGGCGGGCGGCCGCCTTGAACGCCAGGGCGAAGCCGAAATCGTAGATCGCCTCGGGATTTCCCTCGCTGCGCACCAGGTCGGCGATCCGTTCGTGCAGCGGCAGGTAGTCGGTGCCGTGCCGGGCCGCGGTCTCGGCGATGATCCGGTTGTATCCGGCGAGTTCGTGATTGATCGGCGCGTCGAGGTTCTCACCGAGCGGGGGCAGCGACATCAGCGCGACGCGGATACCATCCGCGGCGGTGAGACGCCCGGCGATGGCGTCGAGGTTGGCCCGGTATTCGTCGAGCGGTACGTCGCCGCGCACGTCATTGGCACCGACCAGCACGATGACCGCGTCGGGGTGGCAGGCCAGGACATCGCCGTCCAGCCGTTCGAGCAGATCCGCGCTGGTATTTCCGTTGATACCGGCGTTGACGAACCGGTATCCGCCGAACTCCGGGCGGGCCCGCAGCGCACCGACCCAATCCGCGCCCAGCGTGCCCTGGGTCATGCTGGCGCCGGCGGCGACGACCACCGGCCCGTTCGCGGCCGGACGTCCGTCTCGGCACGCCCGCGCGGGTGCGTCCGCCGGAGCGCGGACGAAGGTCAGGTACCCGACGGTACCGGCGGCGCCGAGAACGGCGGCCAGGGCCGCGACGGCCGTGGCGATCACAATATTTCTCCGCCTGCCGGACAGACCGAGACGCATGGAACCTCCAGATCGACCTGAGTTGTGCTACAGAGGGATCCGATCCGGCCGGTGCCTGCCGGAATCGGGTAACGATCAGTTCTGCCGCGGGAGGAGTTCGGTGACGAAGCGGTCCAGGAATCCCGAGACCGGTTTCCCGTCGGCCGGTACGACCACGAATTTGGTCAGTCCCGCGGCGAGATAGCCGTCGATGAGCCGGTGCAGATCGGTCCAGCTGCCCGCCACCAGTTCGGCCGGATCGGTGCCGGGGCGCTGGGCCCGGATGGCCGTCGCGAGTTCGGCGGGAATACCGCTTTCGGCCAGCAGGAGGGTTATTCCGAAGTGGTCGGCTTCGATCTCGCGTCCGGCCGCCGCCGCTTCGGCGTTGATCGTGCGAACCGCGGCCGCGGCGTCGGCCGGGGAGAGGAAACTGCCCAGCCAGCCGTCGGCGTATCGGCCGATCCGCCGGAAGGCCGCGGGGGCGCGGCCGCCGAGCCAGATATCGGGTGGCCGCACCGGACGGGTGCCGATACCCGCGCCGCGCACCGTGAAGTGATCGCCGTCGAAGGACACCTCGTCGGATTCCAGCGCGGCACGCAGCAGCCGCAGGGATTCGTCGAAGACATCGCCGCGCCGGCCCGATACCGGGAACAGGTCGCGTTCCTCCGGGCTCGCCGGCTGCAATCCGAAAACCGGCAGCACCCGGCGCGGTGCGAGGACGGCCAGTGACGCCAGTTGTTTGGCCACCAGGACGGGATGGCGGCCGGGCAGAATCGCCACCGAGGTGCCGACCTTCAAATGGGTGGTGCGCGAGAGCGCGAACGCCATGCCCACCACCGGATCCACGGCCGGTGACCGGATGAGTTCGGAGAACCACAGCGAATCCACGCCCGCGTCCTCGAGCCGGTCCACCAGGTCCGGCAACTCCTCGGTGGCGGTGGTGGAGCCCGTGCCGACGCCGAATCGGATCTTCATCTCTCACTCCTGGTCCGCTGCCCCTGCGGCCACGATAGTCCGCGACGGGGAGAGGACGCCGCGGCCGAGTGCGGGCCGCGGCGCCATCGAGAGGAAGGTGCCGGTCAGCTGCCGCCACCCCCGCCGCCGCAGCCGCCGCCACCCCCGCCGCAGCTGCTACCGCCGCCGCAGCCGCTTCCGCCGCCGTCCGATCCGCCGCTCCCGTCCGATCCGCCGCCGAAGAACCAGGGCGTGGACGCCGCACCGGAACCACCGGACCGCAGGCCTCTGCCCCCGCGTCGCTTCCCGGTGCGCCGATGACGGCGGTCGGTGACGAAGAAGGTGACGATACCGATCACCGCCACCACTGCCAGGATCCACCCGAAAATATCCATAACCCACGGTAGCGGCGAAAAACGCTGACGTCAGGTCGCTTTCGCGCCGCCGCGGTGCGGTCCGGTGGTGGGAAGCCGGATGGACAGTAGCCTGCTCTCATGTCCGAACCGCCACCCTTCAGTCCGACGATCATGCTGTTGACCGTGGGACGGGTCTGGGAGGCCAGGTTCGCCGAGGGGCTGAAACCGCTCGGGCTGACCACGCGTAAGTACGGGCTGCTGGGCCATATCCGGGCGCGGCCGGGTATCTCGTTCAGTGAACTCGCCAGGCGGTCGCGGATCACCGTGCAGAGCGCGCATACCGCCGTCGCGGGTTTCGTCGCGTCCGGGTTCGTCGAGGACGCGACCGCGCACGCGGGTTCCGCTTCGACCCTGCGGGTCACCGCCGTGGGCGAGGAACTGCTGGCCCGGGCGGCTGAGGTGGTGACGAGTCTGGACCGGGAGTTCGCGCCGCAATATCCCGAGCTCACCGAGGCGCTACGCGCCGCTATGACGCGAATGACAGGGGGCGCTCCATAACCTTCAGCTAATCTGAAGGTTATGGACAATGAGTTTCTCCGCCCCGTCGTGCCCCCGCCGAGCGGGTCGCTCACCTGTGTCACCGTGCGACGGGAGGCTCGCAGCGCATGAAGTTCCGGCATTATCTGCACCGCCCACCGGCCGTCACCGCCGCCGAGGCGGTACGGCTCGTGGCCGAAGGCGCGCTGGTGGTCGATGTACGCCGCGAGTTCGAGTGGAACCGGGCGCATATCCCGGGCGCGGTGCATATGCCGCTGGAAGTGCTGCCCGAACGCTGTCCGGAATTGCCCGAAGATCGCCTGCTCATTACCTTCTGCACCGGCGGCCTGCGCTCCGCGGGAGCGGCGAATCTGCTGGTGGAGAATGGTTTCGACGCCGTGAATATGAGTCGCGGACTGATCGAATGGCGGGCCGCGGGCGGACCCCTCACCGAGCGGTGAGCGGTGCTCCGTCCGGGTCAGGATTCGGCGGTCTTCTCGGCTTCGAGCACTCTGTTCACCCGCACCAGCACGTCGATCTGGGCTTCGTTGTACAGGTCCCGGACCGCGACGGCGATGGTGTGTGCCGCGCGTTCGGCGCCCACCGGCGAGTCCCTGTGCTGTTCGGACAGCGTGGGATGGTCGGCCAGCAGGTCGCGGACATGGGGGAGCAACTCCTCGGTCAGTTCGGCCCGGGTGCGCTCGTCGGCTTCGGGGGTGAGATCGTCGAACTTGCCGAAGCTCGTCCGGTGCGTCGTATCGCTCAGCAGTTCGCGCAGCGTGCCGAGGCCGGTCGGGCCGAGTATCCGGCTCAGGATCACGGTGTAGTCGCGGTCGGCCGCACTGAGTTCGGAGGCGACGGCGTCGATCTCGGGCGGAAGATCGGTACCGGCGCCCCGCCGCAGAATCAGGGCGAGTTCGACCCGGATGCGCTGCAGGCGCTCGATGGTCGCGGCGAGTTCGGCGTCCAATGTCCGCAATGCTTCCTCCGGATGTTCGTCGGCACCGTCCATGGCGGCGATCTGTGAGAGCGGGATGCCCAGGTCCGCGAGCCGTTTGATCCGAAGTACGCGAACCAGATGGGTCGAGCTGTACTTCTTGTAGCCGTTGGAGCCCCGTTCGGGCTCCTCCAGCAGCCCGACCTCGTGGTAATGCCGCACCGCTCGCACGGTGGTGCCGGCGAGTTCCGCGAGCTGACGAGTACTCCACGCCATATCCAGTCACTCCTCGAGCGCTCGGGCCGCCGGCGCGGGTGCGCCGGCTCGACCACAGTCTCAACTGTGCCGCGGCGGCATGGTCAAGCACTGCCGGGTGGAAAGGTGCCGGGCGCCGATCAGAACAGAGTCGGCTCGCCGAAGCCCGAGGTGCGTTCGATGGTGAGCAGACGCTGTTTGGTGTCGATTCCGCCGGGCGCCGAGAAGCCGTGTAGCGCGTGATCGGCGGCGAGGACCCGGTGGCAGGGGATGATCAGCGGGATCGGGTTGCGGCCGAGTGCCTGGCCGGTGGCCTGGGCGCCGCCCGGGGCGCCGGCGCGTTCGGCGACCTCGCCGTAGCTGAGCGTACGGCCGGGGTCGATGGCCCGGGTGACGGCGTAGACCTCGAGATGGAAGCGGGGCACGCCGGTGAGGTCCAGGGGGATCCGGCGCAGATCGTCGAGGTCACCGTCGAGATGGGCGCGGATCAGGGCGATCGCCTCGGCGCGCGGGCCGTGGGCGGGCGGCGGGATCCGGCGGGCGTCGCCGAGGACGGTCACGGCGGTGCCGGGGTCGTATCCAGGTAGCGCGAAACGGACGACGGTGTCTGCTCGCCACCCGATCGCGCAGCGTCCGATGGCGGTATCGAAATCCGTCGCGTGCAGGTGAGCGACCGCGCTGTCGGGCATACCGACAGTGTGCCCCGGCCCACCGACATCCCGTACGGGCGGATCGGGCGTACCGGACCCGTGACGTGAGGCACCTGTTGTCATACTGTCAATACGTCCCGCGGGCGGCCGCGGGTGGACATTGGATCGACGACGAACCGAGGTAGGACGTGACCACACCATCCACCGCCAAGCAGGGCCCGCTCGCGGGCATTCGCGTGATCGAACTGGCCGGGATCGGCCCGGGGCCGCATGCCGCATTGCTGCTCGCCGACCTCGGCGCCGATGTGGTGCGGATCCAGCGGGCGGGTCAGTTGCCGGGCGGCGCCGACCGGCCGACGCTGCGCGGCCGCCGGGTCGTCGAGGCGAACCTGAAGGATCCGGCCGATATCGAGCGGGTACTCGGCCTGGTCGAGAAGGCCGATGTGCTGCTGGAAGGATTCCGGCCGGGGGTCACCGAACGGATGGGCCTGGGTCCCGATATCGCCCTGGAACGCAATCCGCGCCTGGTCTACGGCCGGATGACGGGCTGGGGTCAGTACGGGCCGCTGTCGGACCGGGCCGGCCACGACATCAACTACATCAGTCTCACCGGCGTGCTGCACGCCATCGGGCGCAAGGGTGAGCGGCCGGTCCCGCCGCTGAACATGGTCGGGGATTTCGGCGGCGGTTCGATGTTCCTGGTCTTCGGCGTGCTCGCCGCCCTGGTGGAACGGCAGAGTTCCGGAAAAGGCCAGGTCATCGACTCCGCCATGATCGACGGCACGCTGGCCCTGTCGCAGATGATCTGGGCGTTCCGCGGTATGGGCTCGTGGAGTTCGGAACGCGGTACGAACCTGCTCGACACCGGTATGGCGTTCTACGACACCTACGAGACATCCGACGGCAAGTACATGGCCGTCGGCGCGATCGAGCCGCAGTTCTACGCCCAGCTGCTGGCCGGGCTCGAACTCGACCCCGCGGATCTGCCGATGCAGATCGACCCCGCCGGGCAGGACACGCTGAAGAAGCTCTTCACGGAGAAGTTCCGCAGCCGGACCCGCGACGAATGGACCGAGGTCTTCGCCGGCACCGACGCCTGTGTCACCCCGGTGCTCACCTTCGAGGAAGCGAGCGAGAACGAACATATCGCCGCCCGGGAATCGCTGATCGAGCTGGAGAACGTCACCCAGCACGCCCCGGCCCCGCGCTTCTCCCGCACCCCGCCGGTCACCCCGGCCCCGCCGCCGACCGCGGCGACCCCGATCGACACCATCTGGGCCGACTGATCGGTTCCGGGGGACCGGTCCGGTAACCGGACCGGCCCCCCGGCTTCCGCCCGGCCGCGATCAGAACCAGGTCGTGGGCCGCATGTAGTTGGCCAGGTCGATCAGCGCGTACCGGTGCCGCCGGTCCGGGGCCGACCGGGCCAGCGCGCGTAGCCCCTTCTCGGTGCCGTCGCGCAGCGCGTGCTCGGTGAACGCGACTCCCAGGAGCGGGGGACTGGGCCGGGCCGGGGTGTTGCCCGCGCGCAGCCAGGCCAGGGCGCTGCCCAGGACCATCACCCGTAACTGCGGCGCCCGGCGTTCGCCCGCGGGTAGTTCCTCCACCCGGACGGCGGCCCTGCGCAGCGCGTCCTCCGGGAGGTCGGCCACCGGCGCGCTGGTGAGCAATGCCAGGACGGCGGTCAGCCGGGCGGTGGTGAAATAGCGTGAGGACGCGGGCACCTCGTCGAGCGCGGTGACGGCCTCGGCGTACCGGCCGGTCGCGGTGAGCAGGCGGGCCAGGCCGAAGGCCGCGCTCACCAGTCCGTGATCGGTGCGCCAGGCGGTGGCGTAGAAATTCTCCGCGAAATCGCGCCAGGCTCTGGTCTCGTCCGGATCCCAGTGCTGGAGGACGAGTTCGGCGGTCGCGGCGAGCGCGAGTTTCGGGGCGGGCTCCCCGGGCAGAATGCGCAGTACCGCGTCGAACGCCGAATACGCCTTCTCGTAATCCTTCTCGCGCAGGCCCGCGACGCCGGTGTACCAGTCCAGCCGCCAGTCCCGGCGGTCGGTGCGGGGTATCGCCTCGAGCAGATCGTTCGCCTCGCCGGCCCGGTCGAGATCCAGCAGGATGCGGGCCTCCGCCAGCCGCAGTTCGAATTCCATGTTCTCCGGCGCGGCCGCGGGGTCCTCGGCGAGCTGTTCGCGCACCTCGTGCAGGGCCGCCAGGGCGCGTTCCGGATCGGCTTGCATGGTCGGGGTCACCCGGGCCGCGGCGGGGTCGGCCGGAGGCAGTGCCGGGAGGGGCAGCGCGGCCGCGATCGCGGCGGCCGACAGGCGGGTGTCGCGGGCGAGACCGTCGGTGTACGCGTCGGTCTGGCCGATCCATTCCTCGGTGCCGAACGCCGAGCGCTGTTTACCGAACACCGCGGACCGGTGCGGATGCTCGGTCCCGGTATCCAGCGCGAGAATCTCGCGCAGTACCCCGGACAGCTGATCGGCCATCGCCCCGGCCGAGGCGAAGCGGCGGTCGGGATCGGCGTCGGTGGCGCACAGCAGCAGCCGGTGGAACGATTCGTAGCGGGCCAGGATCGGTTCCTGCTCCGGTACCGGCAGACCGTCGCGATAGGCCCCGTGCTCGGTGGGCATGTTCAGGGTGAGCACGGCCAGTGTGCGCCCGACGGTATAGATGTCGGAGGCCACCGTCGGGCCGGTGCGGGCGATTTCCGGCGCCTGGAAACCCCTGGTCCCGTACAGATTCCCGTAGGCCTCGATCGGGGCGACGGCACCCAGGTCGAGCAGTTTCACCTGATCCTCGGTGATCATGATGTTGTCGGGTTTGAGGTCGTTGTAGGTGAGCCCGGTGGCGTGCAGATAGTCCAGGGCGGGCAGCACTTCGAGGATATAGGCGATGGCCTGGGCCACCGGGATCCGCTCGGGCCGCGGGCGGTCGTCGAGCATTCCGCGCAGCGAGCGACCGCCCACGTATTCCATGACGATGAACCCGATCGGCTCGCCTCGATGCGGGCGGTGCTCGACGAAGTTGTGGATCTTCACGATGCCGGGATGGGCCACCTCGGCGAGGAATTCGCGTTCGGCGACGGCCACCGCCTGGGCCTCGATATCGTCGGCGTGCAGTAGTCCCTTGAGCACCACCCACCGGTCGCTGACATTGCGGTCGACGGCCAGGTAGATCCAGCCGAGCCCGCCGTGCGCCAGACAGCCCTGGACCTCGTACTGCCCGGCGACCATATCTCCCGGTTCCAGGCTGGGCCGGAAATCGTAGGACGCCGCGCAACCGGGGCAGGTGCCGCGAGTGGTGGCCGGGCCGGTCGCCGACGCCCGGCCCACCGGTTTACCGCAGCGCCAGCAGAACCGCTTCGCCTCCGCCACCACCGGATCGGCCAGCACTGCGGCGGCCGGGTCGGCGGGAGCCACCGGCGGGATCTCCACCAGCCCGGCGACCAGGGTGCGTACGGTCGGCCGGGACCGGACGGTGCGACTGCTGCGGCCGGTGCGCATCTGCGAACCGCTGCCCCGCCCCGATCCGGCGGCCGAATCCCAGTGCGCGCCCGTGCCGCCGACGGCGGCGGTCCCGGTGACGGCGGCGGTGCCGGGGGTTATCGAGGTTCCGACCAGGGCGGCTTCGGTGGCGGCGTCGTCCTGCGGAGTATCGGTATCGGGGGCGCCGCGGGCGGTGCCGACGGCACGGGTCGGCGGCGGCTCCGGAACGTCTCCGGAGCCGGCCGGGATACCGGGCTCGTCGGTCACCACGCCGGATCAGTCCCGATAGGCGGCCGGCGGGGGTCCGGGTGAGGGTCCGAGGACCGCGAGCCATTGGTTGTAGAGCCGGTTCCAGGTGCCGTCGGCGCGGATCCGGTCGAGGGTGCCGTTGACGAAGCGCACCAGATCCTCGTCGCCCTTGGGGAAACCGATCCCGTAGGGCTCCTCGCTGATACTCGGGCCCACCAGTTCCGTATGCGGGTCCTGGGCGGCCAGCCCGGCCAGGATCGCGTCGTCGGTGCTGACCGCGTCCACCTGCCGCTGTTGCAGAACCACCAGGCAGTCGGCCCAGGTGGGCACGGTGAGCACGGAGGCCTCCGGCTGGATCCGGTTGATATGTTCCAGCGAGGTGGTACCGCGGATCGTGCACACCCGTTTGTGCGCGAGGTCTTTCAGGCTCTTGATCCCGGAATCCCGGACCGCCAGTACCCGCTGGTGCGCCTGCAGGTAGACGGTGGAGAAGGCCACGCGTTGCAGCCGCGCGCAGTTCACGGTCATGGTTTTGACGACCATATCGACGCGCCGGTCCACCAGCGCCGCCTCCCGCTCCTCCGAACCCAGGCTGCGGTATTCGATCCGGTCCGGGTCGCCGAACAGATCGCGGGCGACCTCGCGCGCGATATCGGCGTCGAAACCGACGATGACACCGCTGTTGGGGTCCCGGAAGCTGAACAGGTTGCTCCCGGTGTCCAGCCCGACCACCAGCCGCCCGCGGGCGCGGATGCGATCCAGGACCGGCCCGGTCGCCCCCGGACCGGTGGGGCGCAGGCTGGCGGTGGGATCACCGCACGGGGGGTCTTCGGGGACGCGGACCGTGGTGTCGGAGGGGATCACGGTCGCCTGGGCCGGTAGCGGGGGCCGGGCGTAGTCGCCGTGCGGAGTCGCGCTGCGTGGTCCCGGACCGGCCGCGCAGCCGGCGAGCAGCAGCGCGGTGCAGATCATCCCGGCGCGCGCCGGCCAGGAGTGGCGGAGCGCCCTTCGCGCAGATCTCATCGATACTCCCGCAGTCTGGGCCAGATACCGAACGCTGTGTACGCCGCGGCCGCGATACCGAGTATGACCGCACCGGGCGCCAGATAGTCGAGTACCCGCGCGCTGTGGAAAATATTGTCACGCAGCGTGTCCCGGGTATCGGAGATTCCGGCGCCGAGGGCACTGTCCAGCGCGTCCACATGGACGGTGGCGTTCTCGGCGCCCGGACCGGTGGCGATGGTGGCGGCGCGGGCGAATTCGCCGCGGTTGAGCGCGTCGTTCATCCGCTGATGCGCGGCCAGCCAGTGCAGCAGCGCGGCGCGGGCCTGACTGGTGGCCGGATCCGAATGCCCGGACAGCAGTTCGTTGAGCCGGGTGATGTTGGCGTCGAACGCGTGGTCGTAATCGCCGGTGGTATCGCGGCGCACCAGTTTCAGGGTTTCCGCCGAGCGCGCCTGCTGGGCGAGGATCCGGCTTTCGGTGAGCCGGGCGGCGGGCACCGTCCCGTCGGATCTGCCGCTGGACATCGACATCGCCGAGACCGACCCGGCGATCACGGTCCACAGCAGCAGGATCAGCACCGCGCCGGAGGCCAGCAGCATGCCGGGGTTGAGGGTGCGGTGCCAGCCCCGCGCCAGCAGCCGCTGCCCCCAGACCAGCGCGATCAGCGCGATCACCAGCAGCACGATCGCCGGCCACGGCGGCCGGACATGACGGTCCTGCGCGGAGTCGACGGCGTCCGCGCGCCGCACATAGAGCTGTTCGGCGATCGGCAGCAGTACCGTCTGCATCTGATACGAGGCCTCGCTCATATAGGCCGCGCCCACCGGGTGACCGGCCCGGTTGTTCGCTCGCGCGGTCTCCACCAGCCCCGAGTACACCGGCAGGCCGGAGCCGACGCCGACCCGCTGCTCGTCGTCCAGCGTCCCGTCGCCGGACAGGGTCACCAGTTCGGCGCCCGCCTCGCCGAGGGCCTGGCTGTAGCGGTCACGCACCTGCTGCGGTTCCAGTCCGCCGGAGATGAACGCGGTCGCCGCCGCGGCGTCCGCGACGGAGAGGGAGGTGTAGAGCCGGTGTGCGGCATGCGCGTCCGGTTCGGTGCCGGCGAGCAGGATGTCGAGGTCGCGCTGCCGGTCGTGCACCGTCGCGGCGGTGAGCGCCCCCGAACCCAGGCACAGCAGCACCACCAGCAGGCCGATACCGATCAGCCGCCCCGGCGACGATTGCGCGAACAGCCGTAAACGGGCCGGATTCAACCGTTTCCAGGCCCATCGCACCCGGGGACGAAAACTGTTCGCCGGCCCGGTCGCGGGCGCCGGTTCCGGGTGGGCCGGGCCGGGTTCGGAAACCACCGGCTCCACCGCCAACCGCGTCATGTCCACCCTCCAACTCTGGGCGCCGGATGCGCTGTATCACTCGGCGGCGCGCACGGGTCCTCGTTCACACCGCAGCCATGAGCGTATTAGGTATTGTCCACGTCCGCGCTACGACGCCCATACCGATCATTCCCGTATGCGGGTACGGCAGGATGGTAGAGGGACGGTCGACGAGGGCGGTGTGAGATGCGCGGTGATGGAGACGGGTGGGCTGTGAGCCCCGGCGGTGTGCGCCACTGGGGCCGTTTCGGGGCGGCCGGGTTGCTGTTGCGGGCACCGCTGGGCACCGGCGGCGCGGCCGTATTACTGCAGCACCGGGCGTTGTGGAGCCATGAGGGCGGGACCTGGGCCCTGCCCGGGGGCGCCCGCGACAGCGATGAGACGGCGGTGCACGCGGCGGTCCGGGAAGCCGATGAGGAGGCCGGGATCAAGGCCGCCGATATCGCGGTCCGCGCGCAACGGGTCACCGCCACCGCGCCCAGCGGCTGGACCTACACCACCGTGATCGCCGATGCCGGTAAACCGCTGCCCGTCCGGCCGAATATGGAGAGTGTGGAACTGGCCTGGGTCCCCGAGGACGAGGTGGATCAACGCCCGTTGCACGCCGGTTTCGCCGACGCCTGGCCGGCGTTGCGGGCCACCTTCGCCCGTCTCGACCCCGCCGAATGCGAGCAGGCCGATGCCGCCGGCCTGGTCGCGGGCCTGCCGCGCACGATCGATCTGGGCGTGGAGTTCGTCTGGCTGCATACCGACCCTGGTGGGCCCGGTGCGCGGGCGGTACTGCTCGATCCGCCGTATCCGCCCGAAACGGCCGATGCGGGCGGATCGGAGGAATCGGCGGTCGCCGTGAACGCGGGCGGGGATCCGTCCGCCGGTGTCGGCGCGACGGCCACCGGGCAGGCGCGGGTGCTGGGTATCCCGCGCGACCGGGTACTGGGTCCGGAGGCCTGATATGGATTCCGGCACCGGGCGGCGGCCGTCCGTGCTGCTATCGGTCGCGGTGAGCGTCGACGGGTATCTGGACGATACGTCGCCCGAACGCCTGCTGCTGTCCAACGACGCCGATTTCGATCGCGTCGACGAACTGCGTGCCTGGTCGGACGCGATATTGGTCGGCGCCGAGACCATCCGCCGCGACAACCCACGGCTGATCGTGAAAGACGAGCACCGGCGCGGGAAGCGTCTGGCCGCGGGACGACCGGCGTATCCGCGCAAGGTCACCGTGACCGCGAGCGGCGAGCTGGATCCGGGCGCCCGGTTCTGGGCCGCCGGGACGGCGGAGCATCCGCCGCTGGTCTACACGACCGAGGCGGGGGCGCGCCGGCTCACCGAGCGGCTCACCGAACCCGCCGAGATCGTCGCGCTCGGCGCCGAGGTCGGATTCGGCGCCCTGCTCGACGATCTCGGCGCCCGCGGAATCGGACGGCTGATGGTCGAGGGTGGCGGCCGGATCCACACGGCCTTCCTGGCCGGCGGCCTGGCCGACGAGTTGAGCCTCGCCGTGGGACCCACCCTGGTCGGCGACCCGGACGCGCCGCGGTTCCTGCATCCCGCCCGGTTCCCGGGCGGTTCCACCCACCGGATGGATCTGCTCGAGGTATCCCGGGCCGGGGATGTGGCGGTCCTGCGGTATCGGCCGCGCAAGTCCGGCCGACCCCTATCCCGATGAACACAGGAGGTCCGATGCCCGAACCCGACCATCGTCACTGGATGCGGCGGGCGATCGAACTGGCGCGCGAGAGTCCCGTGGCGCCCGGAGCGTTCTCGGTGGGGGCGGTGATCGTCGCCGACGGCGCGGAGATCGCCTCGGGCTATTCCCGGAAATCCGATCCCAAGGAACATGCCGAGGAGGCCGCGCTGGCCGAACTCGACCCCGACGACCCGCGGCTGCGGCGCGCCACTCTCTACAGCACGCTCGAGCCCTGTTCGGAGCGGGCGACCAAGAGCCGGTTGCCCTGTACCGACCGCGTTGTCGCCGCCGGGATCCCGACGGTGGTGATCGCCTGGCGGGAGCCGTCGACGTTCGTCGAGAACTGTGTGGGCGTCGAGAAATTGGAGGCGCACGGGGTCCGGGTGGTGGAGCTGCCGGATCTGGCCGAGGCCGCCATGGCGATGAACCGTCACCTCGACCTGTCCTGACCGGGCCGGCGAACCTCGTCGGCCCGGGTCCGATCAGAAGAAGGATTCCGGGGAGGGCGGGTTGAGCACGGTGACGGCGACGCTGCGGCCGCTGCCCCAGGTGACGGTGCCGCCCAGCTCCTCCACCAGCCGGCCGCCGCACCGGGTGGGTCGCACCGTGAGTGTGGCGGTATTGGCGAGCATCCGGCTGTCGGCGTCCACGGTCATCTTGACCGTCAGCTCGGCGGTGCCGGCATCGATATTCCAGGTGCCCCGGTACCCCTGGGCCCGGATGCCGGGCGCGGTCGCGACGACGGGGAACGCCGCCTTGCGGTTCGGGAGGAGACGGATGGCTTCCGGCGCCGGGAAATCGTGGTCGTCTCCGGGGTATCCGAGGCTCAGCGGGAGACCGCCGCTGTAGGACCGCAGGCTGGTGCCGCAGTCGGGCTCGGCGTGCGCCGGACCTCCGGCCCCGGCGGCCGCGGTGGTTCCGGCAGCCAGCAGAACCGCGCACATCACACGACGAAACAACTCGTGCTCCTCTCCGAAGACTGATCGAAAATTGCTATGAGTCGCGCAACCTGTCTTCGGAGCCGTCGGCCGTCCGGATCGGCCACACCGCTCTCACCTGCGGTGACGGTCAGCTTTCGGTGGTCGCCACGGATCGGATCGCATCGACCACGGCGGCCAGCGCCATCAGCCGGACGGTGTCGACATGCGCGTCGACCCGGCCGGTGGCCGCGGCGACGAAGCCGTCACCGTCGAACCGGGTGTGGGGCGGGGTCAGCGCGCGGGAGAGGCCGTCGTGCGCGCCCTGGGCGACGATGCGGCAGCTCGGTTTGTCCAGCCGGGCGTTGGTGACGACCGCGCCGATGGTGGTGTGGGCGCGGGCGTGGTCGAAATCGAACCCGCCCTCGAGACGGGCCACGGCGTGCAGCGCGATATCGGCCCCGCCGAGGTCGATATCGCCGAAGGCGTTCACCGCGCACAACGCGCCGACCACCAGATCTCCGAGGCGGCGTTCGGCGTAGCCGAGCCCACCCGGGCGCCGCTGCTCCGGGCCCCGCCAGTGCGCGGTGTAGGCGCCGGTCCCCGCGCCGAGCCGGCCGCGCAGGATCTGCGGTCCGGTGCTCGCCCCGGCGGCCAGATAGCCCGATTCCGCGGTCGGCCGGGCGGTGGGGTCGCCCGCGCCGAGGTCGAACAGGGCCAGCGTGGGGACGATCGGCACCTTCCCGGCCGGAGTCGGTACGCCGCGGTCCTGTTGTTCCAGATAGCGCAGCACACCGTCGGCGGCCGCGAGGCCGAAGGCGGAACCGCCGGTCAGCACGACGGCGTCGACCGAGACCACCGCCTTATCGGGGGACAGGGCGTCGAGTTCGCGGCTGGCCGGTGCGCCGCCGCGAACCTCGCAGGAGGCCACGGTGCCCTCCGGCAGCACCAGGACGGTGCAGCCCGTCTCCCCCTCGGGGTCCGTCCAGTGGCCGACCTGTACGCCGGGGATGCCGATACCCACTCGCTCTCCGATCTCTGCTCGACGGCGTTACTCGAATCCGTTGCTACGCCATCGATCATGACACCGATCGCGGGTGTCGCGCCGAGCGCGGGATCCGCGGGGGACGGGTGGTCCGGAGAGTTCACCGGTTCCCGGTAGTCTGCAGGCAACAGTCGACGAGGACGTGCGCCGCCGTGACCTCCCGGCGCAGTGAAATCTCTGCAGAGATCGGTGAAGAATATGACGGCCCGTGCCGCCGAACGTCCCCCTACCGTCGAACCCGCACCGCAGCTCCCACCCACGGGCCGGGCCGTGCGCACCGCGCGGCGCAGCGATTATTCGGTGCTGCTGAACCGGGTGCGCGATGCCGGCCTGCTGGAACGGCGGCCGGGGTATTACGTCTGGAAGGGCGCCGCCGCCACCCTCGCGCTGCTGGCCGGCTGGGTGGCCGTCATCTCCATCGGCGACTCGTGGTGGACCTTGGCCGCCGCGGTCTTCCTCGCCGCCGTGTTCCCCCAGTTCGCCTTTCTCGGCCACGATGCCGGACACCGGCAGATCACCGGCGACCGCCGCCGCGACCACCTGCTCGGACTGTTCTTCGGCAACCTGGCGATCGGGGTGAGCATCGGCTGGTGGACGAGTAATCACAACCGCCACCACGCCCACCCCAATACCGAGGACGCCGATCCGGACATCATGGGTGTGCTGGCGCATTCCAGCGCCCGGGCCCGCGCGGGCCGCGGTATCCGCCGGTTCATCTTCCGGTATCAGGGCTGGCTGTTCTTCCCGATGTTGCTGCTCGAGGGCTGGAGCCTGCACGGCGCGAGCGTCAAGGCCATCGTCCGCCGCGATATCGGGAACCGCTGGGTGGAGGCGGCGACGCTGTTCGCCCACGCCGCCGGATACCTCGCCGTGGTGTTCACGGTGCTCTCACCCGGCAAGGCGATCGTGTTCGTCCTGCTCCAGCAGGGGCTGTTCGGGCTCTACATGGGTGTCACCTTCGCTCCGAACCACAAGGGGATGACGGTGTTCCCGGCGGGCGACAACACCGACTACCTGCGCCGCCAGGTACTCAGCTCGCGCAACGTGCGGGGCGGGCCGGTGATCGATACGGCCTTCGGCGGGCTGAACTACCAGATCGAGCACCATCTCTTCCCGTCCATGCCCCGGCCCAATCTGCGCCGGGCCCAGCCGATGGTGGCGCACTATTGCGCCGAGATCGGCGTCCCCTACTGCGAGACCGGTTTCCTCGCCTCCTACACCCGGTCGGTGGGGCATCTGAACACCGTCGGGAAGTCGCTGCGCGGTGGGGCGGCCGCCGGCTGATCACGTCACCGCAGGCATCCCGGCCCGAACAGGGCTTTCAGTTCTCCCATGAGGGCCGGTGCGGCCGCGACCCGGAATCTCGGGTCGAGGCCGAGCAGCCGGGGCCCGTCGGCGCACATCAGCTCGATGCGGACCTCGGTGCCGCCCGGGTGGCGCTGCAGTGTCTCCCGCAGCGCGCGCACCGTAGCGGGTGTGCAGGCGGCGCTGGTGACGGCGAGGGTCAGCGGCGGGCCCGCCCCCGCGGCCCGCGGATCGGGGACCGTGACCCCTTCGCCGAGCAGGGAACGGCGGCCGTCGCGCACGCTGACCTGCGCTTCGATCCGTACCACGGCGTCTTCGGCCAGTAGCCCGGCGGTTCGGTCGTAGGAGCCGGGGAAGAACAGGAACTCGGCCGCGGCCTCGAGATCCTCGAGCCGGACGATCGCCCACGGTTCACCCTTCTTGGTGACCCGCCGGTCGATACCCGCGATGATCCCGGCGGCGGCGATCCGGCGGCCGTGCGGTACCGCGCCGTCGCGCAGGGCGGCGATGGGCGTATCACCGGCCGCGGCCAGGACACCGGCCAGACCGTCCAGCGGATGGCCGGAAACATAGAGTCCCAGCATCTCCCGCTCGAAACCGAGCCGCTGCCCGGTCTCCCATTCCTGCTGCGGGACCGGGACCTCGAAGACGTCCGCCGCGATATCCGGATCTCCGGTGTCGCCGGAGAACAGGTCGAACTGCCCGCGGGCCGCCGCCCTCTTGGTGCTCATCACCGCGTCGACGGCCTCGGCGTGGATCAGGTGCAGCCCCTTGCGCGAATGCCCCAGCGAATCGAACGCGCCGGCCTTGATCAGCGATTCGACCACCTTCTTCGCGCAGGCGGCGGCGTCGACCCGGGCCAGGTAGTCGGAGAACCCGCGGAACGCGCCCGCCCGCGCCCGCGCGCGTTCCACGGCCGCCACCACCGGTTCCCCGACATTGCGCACGGCGCCGAGGCCGAACCGGATATCGCCGCCGACGCTGGTGAAGGTGGCCGCCGACTCGTTGACATCCGGTGGGAGTACGCGGATCCCGCGTTTACGGCAGTCGGCCAGATATACCGCCGATTTGTCCTTGTCGTCGCCCACCGAGGTGAGCAGGGCGGCCATGAATTCGGCGGGATGGTTGGCCTTGAGATAGGCCGTCCAGTACATCACCAGGCTGTATCCGGCGGCATGGGATTTGTTGTAGGCGTACCCGGCGAACGGCAGCACCGCCTCCCACAGCGCGGTGACGGCCTCGTCGCGGTAGCCGTTGGCACGCATTCCGTCGCGGAAGTTCTCGAACTCCTGGGCCAAGACCTCCGGTTTCTTCTTGCCCATGGCACGGCGCAGCAGATCGGCCTGGCCGAGCGAATACCCGGCGACCTGTTGCGCGATCTGCATGATCTGTTCCTGATAGACGATCAGCGCGTAGGTTTCGGCGAGGATCTCGCGCAGCGGTGCGTCGAGGTCGGGGTGGATCGGGCGCACGGCCTCCCGGCCGTTCTTGCGGTCGGCGTAGGCCCAGTGCGCGCCGACCCCCATCGGGCCCGGCCGGTACAGGGCGTTGGAGGCCACCAGATCGTTGAACTCGGTGGGCGCCATCCGCAGCAGCAGTTCGCGCATCCCCGCCGAATCCATCTGGAACACACCGAGGTTGTCCCCGCGCGCGAGCATGGCGTAGGTGGCGGCATCGTCGAGCGCGAGGGTGTCGAGGTCGATCTCGATACCGCGGTTGTCTCGGATATCGGCGAGACAGTCGCCGATCACGGTGAGCGTGCGCAGGCCCAGGAAATCCATTTTGAGCAGGCCGATCGCCTCACACGACGGATAGTCCCAACCCGTGATGACGGCCCCGTCCTGCGGGCGCTTCCACAGCGGCACCACATCGAGTAGCGGTTCGCTGGACAGGATCACCGCGCACGCGTGCACGCCGGCGCCGCGCACCATCCCCTCGAGTCCGGCGGCGGTGTCGTAGATCCGGCGCATATCGGGGTCGGCGTCGATGAGCGCCCGCACCTCCGCCGCCTCGCCGTAGCGTTCGTGGCCGGGGTCGGTGATCCCGGCGACCGAGATGTCCTTGGCGGCCACGGGCGGCGGCAGCGCCCGGGTGATCCGGTCGGCGAGCGCGAACCCCGGCTGGCCGAACTGCACGCGCGCGGCGTCCTTGAGGGCGGCCTTGGTCTTGATGGTGCCGAAGGTGATCACCTGGGCGACCTTGTCCGCGCCCCAGCGTTCGGTGGCGTAGCGGATCATCTCGCCGCGGCGGCGGTCGTCGAAGTCGATATCGATATCGGGCGCCGACGGCCGCTCCGGATTGAGGAAGCGTTCGAACAGCAATCCGTGTTCGATGGGGTCGATATTGGTGATCGCCAGCGCGTAGGCGACCAGCGAACCCGCCGCCGATCCCCGGCCGGGGCCGACCCGGATGCCCACTCGCCGCGCGTGCGCCACCAGATCACCCACCACCAGGAAATACGCGGGAAAACCCTTGTCGCGGATGATGTCCAGTTCGAAATCGGCGCGGGCGTGGTAGCCGCCGGGGACGCCCCCGGGGAAGCGCCAGCGCAGTCCGGCGGCCACCTCGTGCCGCAGCCAGCTGTCCTCGGAATGGCCCTCGGGCACCGGGAACACCGGCATCCGGTCACGGAATTCCCAGACCTCGTCGTAGGGTTCGATGCGTTCGGCGACGGCGAGCGTGGTGTCGCAGGCGCCGGGCACCTCGTCGTCCCACAGTGCCCGCATCTCGGCCGCGGATTTCAGGTAGTAGCCGTCGCCGTCGAAGCGGAACCGGGTGGGGTCCGACAGCGTCCGGCCGGTCTGGACGCACAGCATCGCCTCGTGCGCCGCGGCCTGCTGCCGCAGCACATAGTGACAGTCGTTGGTGGCCACCGGCGCAAGTCCGGCCTTCGCGCCCACGGCGAGCAGATCCGCGCGGACCCGGCGCTCGATCGAAAGACCGTGGTCCATCACCTCGAGCAGGAAGTTCTCCGGGCCGAAGATATCGCGCCACCGTCCGGCCGCCGCGTAGGCGGCGTCGAACTGCCCCAGCCGCAGGCGTGTCTGGACCTCACCGGACGGGCATCCCGTCGTGGCGAACAGGCCCGCGGAGTGTTCGGCGATCAGCTCGGCGTCCATTCGCGGCCATTTCCCGAGCTGCCCTTCGAACGACGCCCGCGACGACAGCCGGAACAGATTGCGCAGACCCGTGGCGTTGCGGGCGAACAGCGTCATATGCAGATAGGCGCCGGAGCCGGAGATATCGTCGGACTTCTGCGCCGGATCGCCCCAGAACACCCGCCTACCCGAGAACCGGGATTCCGGTGCGATATACGCCTCGATACCGATGATCGGCGTCACCGGGGACTGCCGGGATCGCCGGAAGAACTCCGCCGCCCCGTACATATTGCCGTGATCGGTCATTCCCACCGCCGGCATACCCAGCCGTTCGGCCTCGGCGAACAGCGGGTCCACTTTGGCCATACCGTCGAGCATCGAGTACTCGGTGTGGTTGTGCAGATGCACGAAAGACGCGTTCGCCATCGATACCCCGTGCCCTCGATCCGGATACCGTCCGGTTGTCGGATCCGGGCGGCCTATATGGTCGTTCGGGCTACATATGACCAGGACAGCAGCGGGTGGTCGAACAATCGACACGTGTTGTCCGACAACCGATGGATGTAGGCGGAGGCAGTGTGACCGATCTCGATCTGGCGACCGTGCGGGCCTTTCTCGCGGTGGCCGACGAGGGCCAGTTCGGGCTGGCCGCCGGGGTGCTCGGTATCAGCCAGCAGGCGGTGTCCAAGCGGATCGCGCGATTGGAGGGGCAGCTCGGCACCGCGCTGTTCGACCGGGTTCCCACCGGGGCGGAGCCGACCGCCGCCGCGCGGCGATTCCATGCCCACGCGCGGGCGCTACTGGCCCTGGCGGACGAGGCGGTCGCCACCGCGAGCGCGCATCCCGGACCGCTGCGGGTCGCGGTACTCGGGGAACGCGCCGCCGAGATGCGGGCGATGCGCTTCTACCTGGCCCGCGATCCCGGCGCCGATATCGAGCTGGTGCTCTCCAACGCCTATGTGACCTCCCGCGACGCCCTGCTGGGCGGGCGCGCGGATGTCGCGTTCGCCCGCGCGCACGGCGGCCCGCGGCCGCTACCCGCTCATATCGCCGCGATCCCCGCGTACCTCGATGTACTGCACCTGCTGGTCGGGCGGGACCACCCGCTGGCGGGCCGCGAGGCCGTCTCCCTGGCCGAACTCGCGGGGGAGACCGTCTGGGTGCCCGGGGCGGCGGTCCCGTCGGAGTGGGCGGACTTCTACGACAGCCTGAGCCGGTTCAGCGGTGTGATCGTCGACCGTACGCCGCGCGCGGAGCTGTTCCCCGATGCCGACCGGGGGCCCGCGCCGATCGAGGCGCTGCTGGACCATATCGCCGGGTCCGGCACCCTGTCGACGTTCAACGGCGACGGTTTCGAACTGCCCTGGCATCCGCATATCCGCCGGGTCCGCGTGGTCGATCCGGCACCGGCCTATCCGCACGCGCTGCTGTGGGACCGGACCGACCCGCATCCCGGGCTGGCCGCGCTGATCGCCCATTTCCGCGACGGCTACAACCGGGACGCCGCTCGGGGCTGCTGGATCCCGGCCCCCGACCGGGCCCTGTTCGTCTCCTGAGCGGCGCTCAGGAGGAACTGACCCGGTAGATCCGCAGATCCTCCGGCACCCCGCTCAGCGGTGCGGCGAAGAAACTGCGCCGATAGGGGCGGGCGGTGTGGCCGAGTTCGTCGAGGGTTTCCGGGGCCAGCGCGGCGAGGGTGGATTCGGAGATCATCATGCGACCGTTGCCGGCCGCCTCCATCACCCGGGCGGCGATGGTGACGTCCACGCCCAGCCAGTCGCCGCCGATCTCGCGCGGTGAACCGGTGTGCAGGCCGATCCGCATGCGCGGCCGGTAACTGCCCACGGCGATCTCCGCGAGATTGCGGCGCGCGGCGATGGCGGCCTGGACGGCGCGATCGGCGGAGGGGAATACCGCCATCACGCCGTCGCCCATCCGTTTGACCACGTGACCGCCGCGTTCGGCGATGGGGGGTTCGATGGCCCGGGCGACCTTGCGCAGCAGGTCGAGGGTGGCCTCGTCGCCGGCGGTGAGCGACCACGACGAGAAGGACACCAGATCGGTGAACATCACCGTCATCTCCTCGGTGCCTTTACCGCGGCCGAGGCGTTCGAGCATCGCCTGCCAGACCTGCAGCGCACCGAAACCTATTTCGCGGGCGGCGCTGGGGTTGTCGCCGACCAGCCGGTCGGCGGCGCGGGCCACGGCGCGCGCGCCACCCGGACCGCTCACCGAGAGCGGATCGCCGAACGCCGGATCGCCGGGAAGCTGGTGGCGGGCGCGGCGCAGGACCTCGATGACGTCCGGGCGCTGGTTCGCGGCGTTGACGAACGCGGAGAGCGGGCCGGCGAGGGGCCGCGGAACGGCACTCGAGGGGCCCTCGCCGTCCTCGTGGACGGGGGCCAGTTCGATCTTGGTGCGCCGTTGGCGCGGGGTTTGTGTACGGCCGGCGCCTTCCGCGGCGGCGCTGTCGACCTCCGGCTCCGGTACGGCGCTGCCGGAGGGGTTTTCGTTCACGCCCCGAGGGTATCTCAGGGGTTCGGACGCGGGGGGAATGCTGAGAATCGTCACCTGTCACCTCTCTATCGGAGGAGTGCGGCACGCCGTTGGGTCCGCCGATGGAAAACGTGTGGTGCCTGAACCGATCGTAGCGACGGTCGCACTGTGGGAGGTGAACTGGCGGTTACGGGCAAATCGCGTTCCCGATCCGGTGTCACAGCCACGACATCGATCAGCAGGACAAATGACCAGTTTTGTGATTACGACCACCGGCCCGGCGTGTCGGCGCCGGGCCGGTGGTGCGAGCACCCCGGGGCCGGGCAGTGGCCTCCGAGGCGCGGGGCGCGCGATCCTCCCGACAAGGTCGCGCTACCCACTACCCGAGCGGCGAGGGAAGCGGCTCGGGTCGTTTCGGGGTCAGGCGTCGCGCCGGTTGAGCACCACGACCGCGATACCGGCGACGACCGCGACGAAGGCGATGAAGTAGACGAGGCTGCCCCACGCACCCCAGTGCCAGTTCGCCGAGGTCATCGAGTCGTCCATGGTCGCGAAGCGGCTCGCGTTCTGGAACGGCAGGAACGCACCGATCTCACGTCCCACCTTACCCAGCGCTCCGACCAGCGGTTCGATGATCAGCTGCCAGAGCACGATCAGTGATATCGCCGCGGCCGACTGCCGCACCAGCACTCCCACCGCGATGGCGAGCACCACATTGAGGAAGGCCAGTACCGGGATCGCGTAGAGCGCGCGCCAGTTGCCGTCGAGCAGAAGCGTCGATCCGGCATCGCCGGCAACGGCTTTGGCGACCGCGTAGGCGGCGAACGCCAGCACGGTGGTCAGCACCGCCGCGTAGATACCGACCAGGCCGGCCTTGGCGCCGATCACCTTCGTGCGGTTCGGCACGGCCTGGAAGGTCGTGCGGATGATGCCGAATCGGTATTCGCTGGTCACGGTCAGGGTGGCCATGATGGCCAGCACCATGACACCGAAACCGGTTATTCCGAGGAACGCGGTGTCGACCGTGAGCGCGGGCGCTCCCGAGGCCTGTGGATCATCGGCGGCGATCCGCCCGATGAACCCGAACAGTGCGGCGAAGCCGACAGCCAGCGCCACCACGATCACCGAGCACCACCAGGGCGACCGGGTCGAGGTGAGTTTGATTCGTTCGGCGGCGATCACGCCCATTACTTGGTACCTCCGACGGTCTGTGCCGGACTCTGCGGCGTGGGGGTCGCGGCGGCCTCGGCGACGAGCGCGGCCACATCCCCCTCGGGGCCGACTTCCCCGTGATATTGGACATCGCCGCCGGTCATGCGCATGAACGCCTCCTCCAGCGAGCCCCGCTGGGGGGCGAGTTCGAAGAGGGTGATGTTGTGCTCGCCGGCCAGGGCGCCGACCGCGTCGCTGGTGACACCGCTGACCACCAGGGCCGCACCGTCGGCGTTGCCGTCGTTCTGTTTGACCGTCATCCCGTTCGAGGTGAGCAGGCTGCGCAGTTCGTCGAGCTGGGGGCTGCGGACCCGCACCGACGATTCGGAGGCGCGTTCGATGAATTCGGAGGTGGTGGAATCGGAGATGAGCCGGCCCCGGCCGATCACCACGAGGTGGTCGGCGGTCTGCGACATCTCCGAGAGCAGATGGCTCGACACCAGCACCGTGCGGCCCTCGGCGGCGAGCCGCTGCATGAACCGGCGGATCCACAGAATGCCCTCGGGGTCCAGGCCGTTGACCGGTTCGTCGAACAGCAGCACCTTCGGGTCCCCCAGCAGCGCGCCCGCCAGGCCCAGCCGCTGCGACATACCGAGGGAGAACCCGCCGGCCGATTTCCCGGCGACCTCGGACAGGCCGACCAGGCGCAGGACCTCCTCGACCCGCGATTTGGGCAGGTTGTTGGAGGCCGCCATCCACTCCAGGTGGGCGCGGGCCGAGCGGTTGGGATGGACCCATTTGGCGTCGAGCAGCGCGCCGACCTCACGCAACGGCTGGCGTAACCGGCCGTAGGGCTGCCCGTTGATCAGGGCGGTGCCCGCGGTCGGCCGGTCCAGGCCGAGAATCATGCGCATGGTGGTGGACTTACCGGCGCCGTTGGGTCCCAGGAACCCGGTGACCTGGCCGGGTCGCACGGTGAAGGTCAGATCCTGGACGGCGACGGTCTGCCCGTAGTGCTTGGTCAAGCCCCGGACTTCGATCATGCCGACCAGCATGCCCTATGACGGGCCCACGCGCGTCGCCCGTTGGTCGTGACCCGCCGTCATCCTGGAGGATGACCCCGCCCCCGGTGACCACCCCGGGGCGTCGGGGTTCACCCCCGTCCGGCCGGCCTACAGACCGGGGGAGGACGCCTGGGCCCAGAACCGTTTGGGGATCCGCCCCGCCTCCCGGGCGCGATGCCCGGCCCGCACCGCGTCGGCCATGGCGGCCGCCATGAGTGCGGGCTGTTTGGCCCGGGTGACCGCGGTGGCCAGCAGGACGGCCGAACAGCCGAGCTCCATGGCCAGCGCGGCGTCGCTGGCGGTGCCGATACCGGCGTCCAGGATCACCGGCACCTGCGCGCGGCTCACGATCATCTCGATATTGTGCGGGTTCCCGATACCCAGGCCGGTGCCGATCGGCGCGCCCAGCGGCATCACCGCCGCGCAGCCGATGTCCTCGAGCCGCCGGGCCAGGGCCGGATCGTCATTGGTATACGGCAGAACGGTGAAACCGGCGTCGACCAGCTGTTCCGCGGCGTCCACGAGTTCGATCGGGTCGGGCAGCAGGGTGCGCTCGTCGGCGACGACCTCGAGTTTGACCCAGGTGGTGTCCAGCGCCTCGGCCGCCAGCTGTGCCGTGAGCACCGCCTCGGCGGCGGTCCGGCAGCCCGCGGTATTGGGCAGCGGCGCGATATCGAGGCGTTTCAGCAGATCGAGGACACCGGTGCCGCCGGCGGCGTCGACCCGGCGCATGGCGACCGTGGTGAGTTCGGTTCCGGAGGCCAGCAGCGCTTCCTCCAGCACCGTCAGGTTCTCCGCGCCGCCGGTCCCCATGATGAGCCGGGAACCGAAGGTGCGGTCGGCGATAGCGAGCGTGTCGTCAGCCACCTTGGACCGCCGTGAGCACATCGATCTCCCAGCCGCGCCCCACCGGCTCGTCCCAGCGGGATTTCGGGAATACCGCGCCGTTGACCGCCAGCGCCACGCCCCGGCACGGCAGTTCCAGCCGTTCCAGCAGCTCACGCACGCTGAGCGGGTCGCCGAACTCGTGTTCGGTGCCGTTCACCGTGACCCCGATGGGCACGGATGATCCGGATGCGGATGACAGTGTCATCGACTTCCTCCTGAGGGTGTGGATGCCGCGAACCGGTGCGGATCCGCCGCCGCGGCCTCGGCCAGCGGCTGCCCGCCGAGTTCGGCGAGTACCGCCTCGGCGGTGAGCGCACAGGTCAGCATGCCATTGCGGCCGTGACCGGTGGCGGCGATCACGCGATCGGACAGGGGGCCGAGCAGCGGCAGGTTGTCCGGTGTCGCGGGCCGCGATCCGGCGCTCGCCTCGGCCAGTTCGTATTCGCCGATTCCGGGCAGCAGGGCCTCGGCGTCGGCGATCAGATCACGGACCCCGGCCACGGTGACGGTGGTATCGAAACCGGCCTCGTACTGGGTCGCCCCGAGCACGACGCCGTCGTCGCGGGGGACGAAGTAGATCGGCCGTCCGTGGACGCGCCCGCGGACCACCCGGGCCGGCGGCGGCTGGGCGCCCGGCCGGTGCCGTAATCGCAGGATCTCGCCCTTGAGCGGGCGTACCGCCAGGCCCGGCCACAGCTGCGCCGAGGCCGCGCCCGCGGCCAGCACGATCCGGTCGTGATCGAGGTGGCCCAGGTCGCGGACGGGGGTGGGGTCCACCACGACCCCGGCCTCCGCGACGGCCTTGCGCAGGGCGGTGACCAGCCGCCGGTTGTCGACGGCCGGTTCGGCGGCGGCCAGCAGCCCGGCCCGGACACCACGGGCCAGCCCGGGTTCCAGCGCCCGCACCCCGGCCCGGTCCAGGAGTCGCAGGTCGTGCCCGCGTTCGCCGACCCAGTCGGCGACCGTGCGCAGATCCGCGGCATCGGCGGCGTCCTGGGCGACGGTCAGGGTTTCGGCGGCCACGAAGACATCCACGCCGGTGGCGGCCTCGAGCCGCCGGGCGAATCCGGGCCAGCTCGCGAGCGCGGCCGCGCCGAAGGCGAGGACGGCGTCCTCGCCGGGCCAGCCCTCGGACAGCGGTGCCAGCATGCCGCCGGCCACCCACGACGCGCCCGAGCCCACAGCCGGATCGAACAGGGTCACCGCCGGTCCGGACTCCGCGGCCCGCCAGGCCACGGCCAGTCCGATGACACCACCGCCCACGACGGCGACGGAGGGTTCGCGCACGGCCACCACGTCACCTCCTACCTCGTGCAACGCCTCCACGTTAGCGCGGCTACCGTGGCAGTTGTGCAACAGTCCTCCGCTCGCCGAACGCTGCCACCGCGCGACCGACTCGCGACTGCCAGGCTCTACCTGTGCACCGACGCCCGCCGTGAGAAAGGCGACCTCGCGGAGTTCGCGGACGCCGCGCTGGCCGGCGGTGTCGACATCATTCAGCTCCGCGACAAGGGCTCGCCGGGCGAGCAGCGGTTCGGCCCGCTCGAGGCCAAGGGTGAACTCGCCGCACTCGCCGAACTGAAGGCCGCGACCCGCCGTCACGGCGCGTTGCTGGCGGTCAACGATCGCGCCGATATCGCGCTGGCCGCCAATGCCGACGTACTGCACCTGGGACAGCAGGATCTGCCCCCGTGGTACGCGCGGCGCATCCTCGGCGCCGAGGTGGTGATCGGCCAGTCCACCCACGACGCGGAGCAGGCCCGGCTGGCCGCCGCCGACGAACATATCGACTACTTCTGCACCGGTCCGGTCTGGGCGACCCCCACCAAACCCGGCCGCGACCCCGCCGGTCTGGAACTGGTCCGCGGCACCGCCGCCGCGCAGCCGGTCATGCCCTGGTTCGCCATCGGCGGGATCGACGGCGCGACCCTGCCGGAGGTGGTGGACGCGGGCGCCGAACGCATCGTGGTCGTGCGCGCGATCACCGCCGCCGCCGACCCCGAAGCGGCCGCCCGCGACCTCAAGGCCGCACTGCTGCAGGCCTGACCACCGGGCCGGGTCCGGGCGGAGCACGCCGATCGACCATGACGTTCGTCATGGTCGATCGATGACACTCGTGCGAAGGATCCGCCGGGCTTTCGAGCGACGGTGGAGTCATGACATCGACAGTGACGACAGCGCCGGTCGCCCCGGCGCCCGCCGGGAACGGGCCCGCGGCGATCGAACTCCGCGAGTTGCGCAAGAGCTTCCGCGCTCCGGACGGTTCGGAGATCCGGGCCGTCGACGGGCTGGACCTGGTGATCGCGCCCGGGGAGATCGTGGCCTTCCTCGGTCCGAACGGCGCGGGTAAGACCACGACCCTCGATATGGTGCTCGGCCTGACAGCGCCGGACTCCGGCGCGACCCGGATCTTCGGGCAGCCGCCGGCGCGGGCGATCGCCGCGGGCCGGGTCGCCGCGGTACTGCAGACCGGCGGGTTGCTACCCGATCTCACCGTGACCGAGACCGTCGAACTGGTGGCGGCGCTGCATCCGCGGCCGCGTCCGGTGACCGAGGTGCTCGAACGCGCCGGAATCCTCGATATCGCCCGGCGCCGGGTCGGTAAATGCTCCGGCGGGCAGCAGCAGCGGTTGCGGTTCGCGCTCGCGCTGCTGCCCGATCCCGATCTCATGGTGCTGGACGAGCCGACCACCGGTATGGACGTCGAGGGTCGGCGCGCCTTCTGGAACGCCCTGCGCGCCGATTCCCGTCGCGGCCGCACCGTCGTCTTCGCGACGCACTACCTCGACGAGGCCGATACCTACGCCGACCGCATCGTGCTGGTGCGGGCCGGAAAGGTGATCGCCGACGGTACCCCCGCCCAGATCAAGAATCTCGCCGCCGGACGCACCGTCCGCGCGACCCTGCCCGGCGCCGACCCGGCCGGATTGCTCGCCGTATCCGGCGTGGACGAGGTCGAACTGGCCGGCGACCGGGTCGTGATCCACACCGGCGATTCCGACACCGTGGCCCGCTACCTGCTCACCGCCACCGCCGCGACGGATCTGGAGATCTCCTCGCACAACCTCGAATCCGCGTTCCTCACCCTCACCACCGGAGACAACTGAGATGACCACCGCCGAACTCCTGCCGACCGGCGACCGCCTGCCCCTCGGATTCCGGCCCGCCTTCCTGCGGATGGAAGTACGCCGCCTGCTGCGTAACCGGCGCACCCTGCTGATCACCCTGCTCATGCCGCCGCTGTTGTTCGCGCTGTTCGGTCTGCAATCGGACTTCCGCGCCGAATCGTTCGGGTCGGGCAATGTCACCGGCTATGTGATGGTGTCGATGGCCGTGTACGGCGCGATGGTCGCGACCACCGGAGCCGGCGCCATGGTGGCGATCGAACGGGCACAGGGCTGGAGCCGCCAGTTGCGGCTGACCCCGCTGCGCCCGGCGGCCTATATCGCCACCAAGGTCGCGGTCGCCATGGTGCTCGCGTTCGTCTCGGTGAGCGTCGTGTTCGCCGTCGGCGCGCTGTCGGGTGCCCGGCTCACGGCCCTCGCCTGGGTCTCCTGCTTTGTGCTGGCCTGGGCATGTTCACTCGTGTTCGCGGCCTTCGGGCTGTTCGTGGGGTACCTGCTGCCGTCGGAGAACGTCCTGCAGATCCTGGGTCCGGTGCTGGCCGCGCTGTCGTTCGGCGGTGGGCTGTTCGTACCTCTGCACGGGTGGCTCGGGACCCTCTCGACGCTGGTACCCACACACGGTGTCGCGACACTGGTCCGGATGCCGTTCGGTGAGACCGGGGGTGGCGCGATCGCCCTGGCCGTCGTGAACCTCGTCGTATGGACCACGCTCTTCGCCGGTGGCGCGGCGATGATGTTCCGCCGTGATACCGCCCGCTGAACCGGCGGCCACCCCGGTGTCGGTACGGTCGGTTCTCGTGATCGACCACCGTAGGGGCCGTCCGCTCCCCGGCGGGGCGGGCGGTTTCCGCGCATTCCGGAGCCGGTCGTGAGCGCGCCCGCGGATACGCTGCCGGGCGGGCGGTTGTCCGGCTTCCTGGACCGGGTGGCCGGTCACAGCGCTTTCGCCGCGGACGGTACCCGCCGCGGCCGGTTCGGGGCGATCCTGGCGGTGATCTGGCTCGGGTACCTGATTCCGCGGATCCTGCAGGACTGGCGGGAAGGTGATCAGCCCGCGGCGGCACTCGAATCGGTGGTTCTGCTCGGTTACGCGGTGCTGATCGTCGCGGCGTTCACCGGGCCTTCGGGGTCGGGCACCGCTGCCGAGGGGTCGTGGGCCGCGCACCGCCGCGTCCCTCCGGCGCTCACCGGGGCGGTGCTCGCGGGGATGGTTGTCTGCGTCGGCGCGCTGGTGGCGTTGCTCGGAGCCGCCGCCGTGCCCACCGTTCTCTATCTCGCGGTCGTCGCGGTATTCCGGCTGACCCCGCGCGAGTCCGGCTGGATCTGCCTGGCCGTCTCACTGGCGATTCTGCTGCCGCCGCTGTTCGTTGCGCGACTGGCGGAGGTGCCGTGGTCGGTGGCCTTCGTTCCGGCGCTGATCTGGGTGCTCCGGCAGATCGGGGTGCGGGGTGCGCGGCTCACCGAACTGGCCCGCCGGCAGCGGGCCGAACTGGCGCTTGCCGCCGAGCGCGACCGGGTCGCCCGCGACGTGCACGATATCCTCGGCCATTCGCTCACCGTCATCACCGTGAAAACCGAGCTCGCCCGCCGCCTCGTCGATCTCGATATCGACCGGGCCCGGGCCGAGCTCGCCGATATCGAGGAGCTCGCCCGCGAGGCGCTGGCCGGTGTCCGCGATACCGTCGGGGGCCTGCGCGAGGTGACCTTGCGCGGCGAACTGGCCAACGCCCGCAGTGCCCTGGCGGCCGCGGATATCGTGGCCGATCTACCCGACCCGTCGCGGCTCCCGCCGGGCGAGCACGAACTGTTCGGCTGGGTTCTGCGCGAGGCGGTCACCAACGTGGTCCGCCACAGTGCTGCCCGCCACTGCACGGTGACCGTATCGCCGACGCGAATCGAGGTGACCGACGACGGCCGCGGGCTGGGCGCCACCCCGGCCGGGGCGGGGCCGGCCGCCCTCCGGGAGCGGGCCCGCGCCGCGGGCGCGACCCTGACGGTCTCGGAACCGGCCGGAGGAGGAGTGCGCGTTGTCGTCACGGTCGCGTCGCGAGAAAGGGGCCCGAGTTGATCCGCCTGCTGCTGGCCGATGATCAGGCACTGGTCCGGGGCGCGCTCGCCGCCCTGCTCGGGCTGGAATCCGACCTCGAGGTGGTCGCCGAGGTCGGCCGGGGCGACGAGGTGCTCGACGCGGTCGCGCGCACCGGCCCGGATGTGGTGCTGCTCGATGTGGAGATGCCCGGCCCGGACGGTATCGAGGTCGCGGCACAACTGCGCGCGACGCATCCCGGTGTTCGCGTGCTCGTGGTGACGACGTTCGGCCGACCCGGTTATCTGCGCCGGGCGATCGACGCGGGCGCGAGTGGTTTCGTGGTCAAGGACACCCCGGCGCGGGAACTGGCCGACGCGGTACGGCGGGTGCATATGGGGTTGCGGGTGGTGGATCCGGCGCTGGCCACCGAAACCCTGACCGCGGGAACCTCTCCGCTGACCGCCCGGGAACGCGAAGTCCTGGCCGCGGCCGCGGACGGGTCGACGGCGGCGGTGATCGCCGGCCGGCTGCACCTGTCGGAGGGCACCGTCCGCAACCACCTGTCCGCCGCGATCGGCAAGACCTCGACCCGGACCCGTGCGGAGGCGGTGCGGGCCGCGGAGAGAATGGGCTGGCTCTGACGCCCGGGCGCCGCGACGGTGCGTGGACCGCGGCGGACCCGTGGGGCGGATCGCTCAGGCGCGCACCTGGTCGTGGCTGTCGATGAAGTCGAGGAAGCGCGGGATCACCTGTTCCGGGTCGGCCCAGAGCAGATCGTGTCCCACCCCCGGATAGGTCTCTACTTCCGCGGTGGGAATGAACTTCCGGATGCGCGCGGCTCCGGCCGCGGGATCGCTGACCACCGTCTCGGCGCCGTAGAGCACCAGCAGCGGTGCGGTCAGCGCGGTCATCTGCTCATCGGTGAGCATGCGGTCCCACGGCATCCCGGGCCGGAATTTCGCCGCCGCGGCGGCCATCGCCAGTTCCTCGGCGTCCAGTTCGGCACGCGGGGTGAGCCACTGGTTGAACTTCCGCATACGCTCCGGGGTCGGCCGCATGCCGACGAGCAGGAATTTGAACAGCAGGCTCGGACTCGGTTTGGTGAAGGTGGCGCCACCGGGTTCGAACATGGTGAGACTCGCCAGGCGCTCACTGTGGTACACCCCGACCATCCCCGCCAGCCAGGTGCCGAGTGAATTCCCGGCCAGATGCACCCGCTCCACTCCGAGCCCGTCGAGCGTCTCCACCACCCATCGCGCGATATCGGCGCCGTCGCGCAGCGGCGCGGTCTGTACGCAGCGACCCGGCCATCCGATGACATCCGGGGTGTAGACCACGTGGTCACGGGCGAGATCCGCGATGAACCGGTGCCAGACCGTCCCGTTTCCCGCGATACCGGGCAGCAGCAGGATCGGTGCGCCCTCGCCCGCCCCGGACCTGCGCACATATGTGGTCCCGAAGGACGTTTCCACATCCGAGGTCGTGGACGGTACCGGCCAGCGCGCGGCCAGGGCGTCGTAGGCGCGCCGGTGGGCGGCCTTCGCGTCGTCGCTGGTGAATCTCCCCGTTTTCGGCATGGTCTCCCTCTCGCCGTTGGTGATATGAACATACCATATAAATGGTATGGGTATACCATCCAGCCGTAGGGGCCGGATGCGGAAGGAAGGTGGCCGAACTCGTGCCACGGTTGGTCGATCACGAGGTGCGGCGCCGGGTGATCACGGACGCCACCCGGCGGGTGATCGTCGCGGGCGGTCTGGAGTCGGTGACCTTCCAGACGGTCGCGGCCGAAGCCGGGTTGTCGATACGGCTGGTGCAGTACTACTTCGGCACCAAACGAGAATTCCTGCTGGCCACCCACCGGTCGGTGATGCAGGACGCCGGGGCGCGTTTCGCGAAACGAATGGCGGAGCTGCCGCCGGGAGCCGGATCGCGCGAATCCATCCGCGCTGTTCTCACCGAATTGCTCCCGCTCGACGATCCGCGCCGCGAGGAGGCGATCGTTCTGGGGGCCTTCAATACCGCCGCCATCGCGGGCCGGGGTATCACGGCCGAGGAGACCCTGGCCGCGCCCCGGGCGTTGGTGAGCGTTGTCGCCGAACAGCTCAGGCGCGGCGGGTCAGCGGATTCGGCCGATCCGAACGCCGAGATCATCCTCGCCGCCGTCGGGGGAATCGCCCAGGGGATGCTGCCCGGGCACTACACCGCGGAATCGGCGGTGCGGCTCGTGGACCACCTGCTCGATCTCATGCTGGGGGGTTCGTCCGGGAGCTAGGGGGGTGCGCCGGCCCTGCCCGGCGCAGATGGGCAGGGCCGGCGCGTCTACATCAGGTCCAGGGCAGGCAGCCGGCCATTTTCAGCCGGGTCGCCAGACCCTGGGATACCCCGATGTTGGATCCACTGCTGCTGCCGCTTCCCAGCGAGAGCAGCAGGTCGAGTCCCAATCCGGCGCCGATCGAGCAACCCAGCAGGTTGATATCGATGGAGAGGATCTCCGTCGGCGGCGCCGGCGCGGGTTCGGCCTGGGCGGGCGCGGCGCCCGCAACGGCGGCAGCGGCCAGGGCCGTCGCCACGAGACCCGCCTTGATAGAACGCACTACGTGTCCTCCTACGCGCGCCCGGAGCGCGAATCGATCCGGGGTCGAGCGTGCCGGGTGGTGTCCGGCCCGGTCCGGTAACCCACCGCAGGCATAGTGCCCCGCCCGCACGCGCGGGAAACCTCGCAGGGAAATCCGGACTGTGAAAAAGGTTACGGGATACTGCCGCCCGGGTGGGCGGCTACAGCAGCCAGAGCACCGCGGCCGCCGCGGCGAGGGCGGCGGCAACGCCCAGGGCGATGGCGAGCGGGCGAGTGGTCTTCCAGGTGGTGTAGGCGCCGCCGATCAGGAAACCGGCGAGGGTGAACAGCAGTACGACAGCGACATCGGTGGACACGTCAGGACATTTTGCCTGGTCGTACCCGGTGGCCGGGGTTCGGGGAGGGGTCTCGGCGGTTAACAAGCACGCGTGCTTGCTTTTTTCTGGGGCGCCTGTGATGCTGAACTCATCCGCCGCGGGCACGCACCGTCCCCGCCCGCCGCCACGGTAGGAGGCACAACCGCTGATGAGTGCTCTGGCCGCCGATCCGGATGTGATCCGCATCGGCAACTGCTCCGGGTTCTACGGCGACCGGTTCGGCGCCATGCGCGAAATGCTCGAGGGCGGGCACCTCGATGTGCTCACCGGCGACTATCTCGCCGAACTCACCATGCTGATCCTGGGCCGCGACCGGATGAAGGACTCCGGCCTCGGCTACGCGAAGACCTTCCTGCGCCAGCTCGAGGACTGCCTCGGCCTGGCACTGGAACGCAACGTCCAGATCGTCACCAATGCCGGCGGGGTGAATCCGGCCGGGCTGGCGGAGAAGGTGCGTGAACTGGCCGCCCGCCTCGGGCTCGACGCCACGGTCGGCTACGTGGAGGGCGACGATCTCACCGGTCGCGCCGCCGAACTCGGCCTCGGGTCCCCACTCACCGCCAACGCCTATCTGGGCGCCTGGGGCATCGTCGAATGCCTCGACGCGGGCGCCGATATCGTCGTCACGGGCCGGGTCACCGACGCCTCGGTGGTGGTGGCCCCGGCGGCGGCGCATTTCGGCTGGGCCCGAACCGATTACGACGCGCTGGCCGGCGCCGTGGTCGCCGGGCATGTGATCGAATGCGGGACCCAGGCCACCGGCGGCAACTACGCCTTCTTCACCGAACTCGCCGATCTCGGCCGCCCCGGATTCCCCCTCGCCGAGATCCGCGCCGACGGCAGCAGTGTGATCACCAAACACGCCGGAACCGGCGGCGCGGTCACCGTCGATACGGTGTCGGCCCAGCTGATGTACGAGATCCAGGGCGCGCGCTACGCCGGTCCCGATGTCACCACCCGCCTCGACACCGTGGCGCTCACCGCCGACGGCCCGGACCGGGTGGCCATCCGCGGCGCGGCCGGCGAACCGCCGCCCCCGCAGCTCAAGGTCTCGCTGAACACCCTGGGCGGATTCCGCAACGAGATGGAATTCATCCTGACCGGCCTCGATATCGAAGCGAAAGCCGAACTCGCGCGCCGGCAGCTGGAATCCTGGCTGCCCGAACGCCCGGCCGAACTCGACTGGACCCTGGCCCGGCTGGACCGCCCCGACGCCGAGACCGAGGAGCAGGCGAGCGCACTGCTGCGCTGCGTCGTCCGCGATCCCGACCCGAAGAAGGTGGGCCGCGCGTTCTCCGGTGTCGCGGTCGAGCTGGCGCTGGCCAGCTACCCCGGCTGCAGCTTCACCGCGCCGCCCGGAAACGGCGCCCCCTACGGCGTCTACCGTCCGGGCTATGTCGACGCCTCGGAGGTCGCGCATACCGCGGTGCGCCCGGCGGGCTGCCGGGTGCTGGTGGGCGCACCGGCGAAGACCCAGGTGCTGGAAGCCGTGCCCGAACCGGCCCTGCCCGAACCGCTTTCCCCCGGACCCGCCCGCCGCGGGCCGCTCGGGTCGGTGGCCCTGGCCCGCAGCGGCGACAAGGGCGGCGACGCGAATATCGGTGTCTGGGTGCGCACCGACGAGCAGTGGCGCTGGCTGGCACACACCCTCACCGTCGACCGGGTGCGCGAACTGCTGCCCGAGACCGCCGCGCTCGATATCACCCGGCACGTGCTGCCGAATCTGCGCGCGCTGAACTTCCTGATCTCCGGTCTGCTCGGCGAGGGCGTGGCCTATCAGGCCCGTTTCGACCCCCAGGCCAAGGGACTCGGCGAATGGCTGCGGTCCCGCCATCTCGACATACCGTTGGAGCTGCTGTCGTGACGACTGTCTGGAATACCGCGGAACGCCGTGAATTGCGCGCCACCGTACGCGCTTTCGCCGACCGCGAGATCCTGCCCTACCAGGACGATTGGGAACGGGACGGGGAGATTCCCCGGGAATTGCACAAGAAAGCCGGAGAACTCGGCCTGCTCGGGGTGCAATTCCCGGAATCGTCGGGCGGTTCGGGTGGCGACGGGATCGACGGCGCGATCGTCTGCGAGGAACTGCACTACGCCGGTGTCTCCGGTGGCGTGTTCGCGTCCCTGTTCACCTGCGGGATCGCGGTTCCGCATCTGATCGCGGCCGGTGACCCCGAGCAGATCGCCCGCTGGGCGGCGCCGACTCTGGCCGGCGACAAGATCGGTTCCCTGGCGATCACCGAACCCGGCGGCGGTTCCGATGTCGGCCACCTGACCACCACCGCGCGCCGCGACGGCGACCACTACCTGGTCAACGGCGCGAAAACCTACATCACCTCCGGCTGCCGCGCCGATTTCGTGGTCACCGCCGTGCGCACCGGCGGTCCCGGCTCGTCGGGGGTCTCGCTGCTGCTGGTGGAGAAGGACACCCCGGGTTTCACGGTAAGCCGCAAACTCGACAAGATGGGCTGGCGGGCCTCCGATACCGCCGAACTCTCCTACGTCGATGTGCGGGTGCCGGTGACCAACCTCGTGGGCCCGGAGAACTCCGGCTTCCTGCAGATCGCGGCCGCGTTCGTCAGCGAGCGCGTCGGGCTGGCGGTGCAGGCGTATTCGAGCGCGCAGCGCTGCCTGGACCTCACCCTGGACTGGGTGCGCGCACGAGAGACATTCGGCCGCCCGCTCATCTCCCGGCAGGCCGTGCAGAACACGGTCACCGAAATGGCGCGCCGGGTGGATATCGCCCGCGTCTACACCCGCGAGGTGGCAGCCCGCGCCGCCGCCGGGGAAACCGATCTGATCGCCGAGGTCTGCTTCGCCAAGAACACCGCCGTCGAATCGGGTGAGTGGGTGGCGAATCAGGCGGTGCAGTTGTTCGGCGGACTCGGCTATATGCGGGAATCCGAGGTCGAACGCCAGTACCGCGATATACGGATCCTGGGCATCGGCGGCGGCACCACCGAAATCCTCACCGGCCTGGCCGCGAAACGACTGGGGTATCAATCATGACCACACTGCGCAGCACCCTCGACACCACCGGCGGCGAGTACACTGCGGCCGCCGAGGCCATGACCGCCAAACTCGCCGAGGTCGCGGTGGAGTTCGAGAAGGTCATCGCGGGCGGCGGCCCGGAGAAGCTGGCCCGGCACCGCAAACGCGGCAAGCTGACCGCTCGCGAACGGATCGAACTGCTCATCGACGAGGACTCCCCGTTCCTCGAACTGTGCCCGCTCGCGGCCTGGGGCAGCGAGTTCCAGGTCGGGGCGAGCACGGTCGCCGGGATCGGCGTGGTGGAGGGCGTCGAATGCATGATCGTCGCTCCGGACCCCACCGTGCGCGGCGGCACCTCCAACCCGTGGACGCTGCGCAAAACGTTGCGTATCAACGACATCATCCGCGAGAACCGGCTGCCGGTGATCTCGCTCGTCGAATCCGGCGGCGCCGATCTGCCCACGCAGAAGGAGGTCTTCGTCCCGGGCGGCCGGATGTTCCGCGACCTCACCCAGGCGTCGGCGGCCGGTATCCCCACCATCGCCCTGGTCTTCGGCAACTCCACCGCGGGCGGCGCCTATATCCCCGGGATGTCCGATCACGTGGTGATGATCAAGGAACGTTCCAAGGTGTTCCTCGGCGGACCACCGCTGGTGAAAATGGCCACCGGCGAGGAATCCGACGACGAATCCCTCGGCGGCGCGGATATGCACGCCCGGGTATCGGGGCTGGCCGATTACTACGCGCTCGACGAACAGGACGCCATCCGGATCGGCCGCCGGATCGTCAAACGGCTCAACTGGAAGAAACAGGGTCCGCCGCCGCGCCCCGCCGTGCTCGAGCCGCTGCACGATCCCGAGGACCTGCTGGGTATCGTCCCGCCCGACCTCAAGATCCCGTTCGATCCGCGCGAGGTGATCGCCCGAATCGTCGACGGCTCCGATTTCGACGAGTTCAAACCGCTCTACGGGTCGAGCCTGGTCACCGGCTGGGCCGAACTGCACGGTTATCCGGTCGGGATCCTCGCCAATGCCCGCGGGGTGCTGTTCTCCGAGGAATCGCAGAAGGCCACCCAGTTCATCCAGCTGGCGAACAAGACGAACACCCCGCTGCTGTTCCTGCACAACACCACCGGCTACATGGTCGGCAAGGAATACGAGCAGAAGGGCATCATCAAACACGGCGCGATGATGATCAACGCGGTATCCAACTCCAAGGTCCCGCATATCTCGGTGCTGATGGGTTCCTCCTACGGCGCCGGCCATTACGGTATGTGCGGCCGCGCCTACGATCCACGGTTCGTCTTCGCCTGGCCCAGCGCCAAATCCGCGGTGATGGGCGGCGCGCAGCTCGCCGGGGTGATCTCCATCGTCGGCCGGGCCGCCGCCGAAGCGCGCGGGCAGGCCTTCGACGAGGAGGCCGACGCCGGGATGCGCGCCATGGTGGAAGCGCAGATCGAAGCCGAATCGCTGGCCATGTTCATGTCCGGCCGGCTCTTCGACGACGGTGTCATCGATCCGCGCGATACCCGCACTGTGCTCGGAATGGCGCTCTCGGCCATCCACACTGCTCCTGTCCAGGGCGCCGAATCCTTCGGCGTCTTCCGAATGTGAGGCCGGTCGTGACGTATTCACAGCAACCCATCACCAGCGTCCTGGTCGCCAATCGCGGCGAGATCGCCCGCCGGGTCTTCGCGACCTGCCGCCGGATGGGTCTGGGCGCGGTCGCCGTCTACTCCGACGCCGACGCGGATTCACCGCATATCGCCGAGGCGGACACGGCGGTCCGGCTGCCCGGTAACACCCCCGCGCAGACCTACCTCCGCGCCGACCTGATCATCGCCGCCGCCCGGGCGACCGGTGCCGACGCGGTGCATCCCGGCTACGGATTCCTCTCCGAGAACGCCGAGTTCGCGCGCGCGGTGGAAGCCGCCGGACTGGTGTGGATCGGTCCGCCCGCCGCCGCGATCGAGGAGATGGGTTCCAAGGTCGCGGCCAAGAAGATGATGGACGCCGCCGGGGTCCCGGTACTGGCCGAACTCGACCCCGGCGAGGTCACCGCGGACCAGTTGCCGGTCCTCGTCAAGGCATCCGCCGGTGGCGGCGGTCGCGGGATGCGCGTAGTCCGCACCCTGGCCGAACTGCCCGGGCAACTCGAGGGCGCGCGGCGGGAGGCCGAATCGGCCTTCGGCGACCCCACCGTCTTCTGTGAGCGCTATCTGGAAACCGGCCGCCATATCGAAGTGCAGGTGATGGCCGATACCCACGGCACCATCTGGGCCGTCGGCGAACGGGAATGCTCGATCCAGCGCCGGCACCAGAAGGTCGTCGAGGAGGCGCCCTCACCGCTGGTGGAACGGATCGACGCCGGAGTTCCGCGGCCCGGCGCGGCATCCGATCCGGGTGGCCGGGTGGTCGCCGGCGGTATGCGCGACCGGTTGTTCGAGGCGGCGCGGCAGGCCGCCACCGCCATCGGCTACTCCGGGGCCGGGACGGTGGAATTCCTGGCCGACGAAACCGGGGAGTTCTTCTTCCTGGAGATGAACACCCGATTGCAGGTCGAGCATCCGGTCACCGAATGCACCACCGGTCTGGATCTGGTGGCGCTCCAGCTGGATATCGCCCAGGGCGCCCATCTGGATCCCGAACCGCCCGCGATGCGCGGTCATTCGATCGAGGTCCGGCTCTACGCCGAGGATCCCGCTCAGGAATGGCAGCCGCAGAGCGGCACCGTGCACCATATCGATATCCCCTCGGTGGCCACGGAATTCGATCTGCTCGAACGGCCCGGCGTCCGGCTGGACTCCGGCGTGGTCGACGGTTCGGTGGTGGGCGTGCACTACGACCCCATGCTCGCCAAGGTCATCTCCTACGGCCGCACCCGCGACGAAGCGGCCCGGCTGCTGGCCGGCGCGCTGCACCGGGCCCGCATCCACGGTCTGGTCACCAACCGCGACCTGCTGGTCCGGGTATTGCGTCATCCGGCCTTCCTGGCCGGCGATACCGATACCGCCTTCTTCGCCACCCACGGCTTGGATACGCTCGCCGCGCCGCTGGTCGAGGGGCCGGACGAGGATCTGGCCGTCGTCGCGGCGGCGCTCGCCGATGCCGCCGCCAACCGGGCCCGGGCCGCCGTGCTCACGGGCGCGCCGAGCGGCTGGCGCAATCTGCCGTCGCAGTCCCAGCACAAGTCCTACGAGAGTCGCACCGGCGGCGTCCACGAGATCGGTTACCGGTTCACCCGCTCCGGCGTGGAGGTGGCCGGTATCGAAGGGCTGGAACTGATCTCGGCCGCGCCCGACGGGGTGGTGCTCGCGGTTCCCGGACCGCACGGTCCGGTGCGGCGCGGTTTCGCAGTCGCCCGCTACGGCGACCTCGTCTGTGTGGACTCCGCTTCCGGTGCGGTCGCACTGACCCGGCTGCCGCGGTTCACCGACCCCGCCGACCAGGTCGCCACCGGGTCGCTGCTGGCTCCGATGCCGGGCACCGTGATCCGGCTGGGCGCCGAGGTCGGCAGCACCGTCACCGCCGGGCAACCCATTCTGTGGCTGGAGGCCATGAAGATGGAGCACACCATCGCCGCGCCCGCCGACGGTGTACTCAGTGCCGTCAACGTCGAAGTCGGCAGGCAGGTCGAGGTCGGAGCCGTGCTCGCCGTGGTGGACCCCGCCACCGAAGCCCCCGAACAGCGCTGAAAACCAGGAGAAGGCAATGAGCTTCATCGAATCCGACGAACGCAAAGAGCTGCGCGCCGCCGTCGCCGCGCTGGCCGCGAAATACAACTACCGCGACTATGTGCTGCCCCGGGCGCGGAAGAGCGAGCCGCTCGACGAACTGTGGTCCGAGGCGGGCAAACTCGGATTCCTGGGCGTCAACCTGCCCGAGGAATACGGGGGCGGCGGCGCCGGTATGTACGAACTCGCGCTGGTGATGGAAGAGCTGTCCGCCCAGGGCGCGGGTCTGCTGCTCATGGTGGTCTCGCCCGCCATCTGCGGCACCATCATCACCAAATACGGTACCGACGCGCAGAAATCGGAATGGCTGCCGAAGCTGTCCGACGGTTCGGCCAAGATGGTCTTCGGTATCACCGAACCCGACGCCGGGTCCAATTCGCACCAGATCACCACCACCGCCCGCCGTGACGGTGACGACTGGCTGCTCACCGGTCGCAAGATCTTCATCTCCGGCGTGGACCAGGCCGAGGCCGTGCTCATCGTGGCCCGTACCGAGGACCACAAGACCGGCAAACTCAAGCCCGCCCTGTTCATCGTCCCCACCGACGCTCCCGGGTTCGAGAAGACCCCGCAGGAGATGGACATCATCGAACCGGACCATCAGTTCACCCTGTTCCTCGACGATGTCCGGCTCCCGTCCACCGCCCTGGTCGGCAAGGAGGACGCCGCCCTCATGCAGCTGTTCGCGGGCCTCAACCCGGAACGCATCATGGGCGCCGCTATGGCCGTCGGTATCGGCCGCTACGCCCTCGACCGCGCGGTGGACTACGCCAAGGAGCGCACGGTCTGGAAAGCCCCGATCGGCGCGCACCAGGGCATCGCGCATCCGCTCGCGCAGGTCAAGATCGAACTGGAACTGGCCCGGCTGATGATGCTCAAGGCCGCCACCCTCTACGACGCCGGTGACGAGATGGGTGCCGCGGAAGCCGCGAACATGGCCAAATACGCCGCCGCCGAAGCCAGTATCAAGGCCCTCGACCAGGCCATCCAGACCCACGGCGGTTCCGGCCTGACCTCCGAATACGGCCTGTCGGCCATGCTGGGCGCCGCGCGGATCGCCCGGATCGCCCCGGTGAGCCGGGAAATGATCCTGAATTTCGTCGCCCAGCACTCGCTGGGCCTGCCGAAGTCCTACTGAGCATCCGGGCCGGGGCCGCCGCGCCCCGGCCCGTCCTCCGAAGAAAGGCAGGACCGCCGTGACCGGGCCCGAAACCACCGGCCGCGTAGTCGGCTACGCCGTCGAGGACGGATTCGCCGTCCTCACCCTCGACTCCCCGCACAATCGCAACGCCATCTCCTCCCGCCTGGTCACCGAACTCCAGGACGGCCTGGACCGCGCCGCCGCCGATCCGGCGGTGCGCGCGGTGGTCCTCACCCATACCGGCAACACCTTCTGCGCGGGCGCCGACCTCAAGGAAGCGGTGGACGCCGATCCGGCCGCCGCCGCCGATATCCGCACCCAGTGGATGGTGCGGTTACTGCGCTCGATCCTGGAACTGCCGAAGCCGGTGATCGCCAAGGTCGACGGTAACGTCCGGGCCGGCGGTATGGGGCTGCTCGCCGCCTGCGATATCGCCGTCGCGGGCCTGTCCAGTAGTTTCGCGCTCACCGAGGCCAGGCTGGGATTGGCGCCGTTCGTCATCTCGCTGACCCTGCTGCCCCGGATGGCCCCCCGCGCCGCCGACCGCTACTTCCTGACCGGCGAGAAGTTCGACGCCGATACCGCCGAACGGATCGGCCTCATCACCCTGGCCACCGGCGACCCCGACGCCCGGGTCGCCGAACTACTGGACGAGCTGCGCCGGGGCTCCCCGCAGGGTCTCGCGGAGAGCAAACGTCTCACCACCGCCGCGATTCTCGCCGAATTCGACCGTTCCGCAAAGGAATTGGCGATTCGTTCCGGCAGCTTCTTCGGCACCGAGGAAGTGATCGAGGGTATGACCGCCTTCCTGCAGCGCCGCCCGCCCCGCTGGGCAGAATAGTCCGCTATGGCCACCCCCCACGAACCCAAACAGGACCGCAGCCGGGCCACCCGGCAGCGGCTCCTCGAGGCGACCATCGACTGTCTGGCCGAGAAGGGCTGGGCGGCGGCGACGGTATCGGTCGTGGCCGAGCGGGCCGGGGTGTCGCGCGGGGCCGCCCAGCACCATTTCCCCACCCGGGAAGACCTGATCACCGCCGCCCTCACCTTCATGTTCGACACCCGCACCGACCAGGCCGCCACGGCCGCGGTCGCCGAACCCGGCCTCGCCCGCACCGAAGCGGTGGTGGCGGGCCTGGTCGACTCCTACACCAGCCCCCTGTTCAAAGCCGCCCTCCAGGTCTGGACCCACGCCGCCGCCGACCCCGCTCTCCGCGAACGCATAGTCCCCCTGGAAGCCCGCTTCGGCCGCGGCGCGCACCGCCGCGCCGTCCGGGCCCTCGGCGTCGACGACACCGATCCCGTCACCCACCACCTGGTCCAGGCGACCCTCGATCTGGCCCGCGGGCTGGGGTTGGCCGATGTGCTCACCGACGATTCCGCCCGCCGCAAACAGATCGTCCACCAGTGGGCGGTCACCCTCCACGAAGCGCTCGAAGCCCGCCGCTGACCGACGCATACACCGGGCGACAGTCGGTCGCGCGGCACCCTCGTTGCCCGGTCGGGAGTTCGCGGTTTTCGCCGGGAGATCCTGCCGGCGGTAGTGTCGGGAAAGCGTTTGTTCGTTCGAGCCCAGGGGGATGTTGTGGCCGATTCCGGGGACCCGGCCCAGGTTATCCAAGTAGTGCCCGACCATGTTCTGGACGCCGGGAGGTTTGTGCAGCTCACCGCCGATCAGCTGGTGAACGCGCTACGCGATCTCGATGTGGATATCGACTCGGTGCTCGAGGTCTGGAAGGGCAACTCCGCCGACGCGTACCGGGCCGGCTGGGACGAAACCAAACAGGGGGCGATCCAAGTTCTGGAGGCCTTGTCGACGATCGCGGAGTTGCTGGGGGTCACCACGCAGACATTCGTGGAACAGGACGACAGCAATTCACAGAGCTATCCGTCGCTCAATCTCTGAAAGCACCGAGGGGGAACCATCATGCCCGAGCCGTCCGAGGCTTTCCAGGTCGATCTCGACGATCTCGACAACCTGACCGCGCGCGCGGCGAACTTCATCGGCTTTCTCGAGGACAGCCTTACCGGTATCGAGCAGCGTATGGCCAACCTGCACCAAACGTGGTCGGGTGACGCCGCGATAGCGCAGTCCGACGCTTTCCGGCAGTGGTCGGCCGGAGCCACCGATGTTCGTGAGGGTGTCGACGCCATGCGTCAGGCGGCAGTCGACGCCCACACCCGCTACACCGAGGCCATCCAGACAGTGCAGCGCATGTTCGGCCCCCGGTAGACCGAATTGTCCTTCATCAACGTCGACCCGGCCGTCTATTACGAGGCCGCCACCATCGTGAACCGGGCCGCTTCGGCCTTTTTCACCGCATACGACCAGCACCTACAGGCATTGAAGAACACCGGCGACATGGGCGGCAGTGTAGGCCCAGGAAAAGAATGGGCGACCTCCTACGACAACGAGGTGCGCGGCACCAACAACCTGGTCAGCGCATTGATGCTCGCGCTGGACAAGTACGCGCGCGTTCTGAATCAGGCCGGATTCGTCTACGCGAGTGCCGATCACGACCCCAAGTCGGGAAAACCCGCGCCGGAAAAGCCGCCCGATCCACAACTGTCCTACGTCAGCTGTGCCCTGCCGCCGCCCTCGGCCGGCGGGCCCGGTAGCGGTCTGATCGACGACGGCATCGAACTCGCGAAGAAGATCGGTGTCGATCTCCCGGTCCCCGACGGTGACACCGACAAGCTCAATACCGCCGCCACCATCTGGAACAGCCTGGCCCATGCGCCGGGGGTGACCGGCCTGCCCGTGGAACTGGAGCGGGCCGCCGCGATGTTCCAGACGGTCACCGCGCCCGAGGTGGCATCGATCGACGAGGACCTCCGGGAGATCAAGACCGCGGCCGAAGACCTGCTGGCGACCTTCGCCGATATCGCCGCGTCGTGCGCGGCCCAGAAAGCCGCCCACGACAATATGAAAGTCCAATTGCGTGACATGCTCGCCGAGTTCGCCGACGAACTAAAGAAGCAGGTCGCCATCACCCTCGCGCTCGCCGTAGCCGCCTCCGTGGTCAGTTTCGGAATCGGTGGTGGCGCTGTCGCGGCCATCCGGGCGGGCAAAGCCGTCGATCTCGTAAACGACCTCGTCAAGGCGCTACGCCGCATAGTCGCCGCGGCCGGGCTGAGGACGGTGGTCGCCATGACCCGCTCCACCGGAGACACCCGAGCCAAACTCGAACGCATCCACGACCTCATCGAAACCATCGAAGACTCCGTCGAAGCAAGCTCCAAGCCCAAGCCTGGGATAATAGACGAGTCCGAAAAAACCTTCAATGCGGCGGAAAGGGAGATAGCTGAAATTCTGGCCAGCGAGGGAAAAAATGTGAAAGCCATACCCGAGTCCACGAGTAGGACGCCGGATTCTGAAGTCGACGGTGTTCCAACGGAGTTCAAGACCTTGAATGCGGGAGCCTCGAACAGTACGGTCAAGAACGCTCTCAACTCTGCAAAAGGCCAGGCCGCCGATGTTGTTATCAATGCCAAGAGCAGTGGAATTTCGCAAGACGAGGCGCAGTTGGGATTGAATAGATTTCTTGGGGCAAATCCCGATAAAATGAACGCCGTTCGGATAATAGGCGATGGCTGGGAGATAAACTGGCCGTAGGAGGCGAGATGGGTGCGTATCACCAGATATTTCTGGACAGATCCGCGAAGGGGCAGGCAGTCGCTGAAGCGCTCGCTGTGATCACCGGATCTGCTCCGCAAAGGGGGGGTGCTTCTGATGGGCCAGATGTGCAGATGTTCATCTTCGACCGTTCGGTAGTGGACCTAGAGATGTCTCACAACTATGAAGATGATCTAGGAATCAACTTTTCTGACTTCCCAATAATGATTACGGTCAGGAATCTGGATTCCGACAAGTCGAACGAAATGCTAACGGCCAAGCAACTGTTCGACGAATTGACGAAAGATGGTAGCTTCGGTGGAATTCTGGTCTTCGATCTGCAGAAAATACTTGCGCAACGCTGATAATCCCAGCATGATGCGTGTCTCGATATCTCGAGGAGATTCCGTGACCGGTGCCGATATCGGCGGTAGCGCTCTGGAGATTGTGCTGGCCCGGTCCAGGAGCCCGGATGGGATGACACGGGACGCGGCCGTATTCGACCTTGCAGAGTTCATACAGGATGATCGGGCAGCGACGCGTCTGCGTGAGATGCTGGACGACGATATCGTGACGATGCAGGTCGACGCTGCCGATGTGCTGGCGAGAGTGGGTGGCGTACGCGGCCTCTTCGTCGTTCTGGATGAGATAGGCCGACGGCGCGACGATCCCGATGCGGACTACATCGCCAACCGCCTCTGCGAGTTGGATGCGAGCGGCGATGTGGAGATCTTGGCGCTGATAGAGCCGGTCAGCCGAGAGCTTTCCGATGCCAGCCGAATCGGGTTCAATCAGTTGAAAATGCTGCGAGGAGCCGGATAGATGGCCGGAGATGCTGTGAACTACTCGCGGGTCCGGGTAACGAGTACAGAAATGGCGATTTCAACTCGTCGCTGTCCGCTGGAAGTTGTGCAGTTGTCTCCAATACTGATACTCCGCTCCGGAACGAATTTCGAAGTACAGATCGAAAGCTCGGTCGGAGTCGTAAAGTCTCATCGGGATGATGGTCGCCAGTACTCGGCCGGTGAGATACCTGAGGACGAGGGCAAGAATTTCACCGGGGCCGGGTATGAGCTATGTGTTCGATATCGATGACGTGACGGTCTGGAGTCCCGCGCTGCGGGTCGGCAAATTGTATGTGGCGATGGCCCGGGACGTAGCAGACGTGCTCGGCGTTCCGACGGGGTTCGATGCCATGGCCTCGGATTTCTGGGAAATCGACCTCGATCTGTTCGACGCCTTCGTTCGGGTCGTGTACGAGGAATACTTCTCTTGCAGTCATTCGGTATTGAAAGGGCTGCTAGGGGCGGTGCTGGCGCCGTCCATCGTCGTGTTGGAGCGGGGTGGAAGATCCATCGTGCCCGACTCGGCCGACGAGCGGGAATTCCTCGGCCGCGCCCGCGAGCTGTCCATGCCGCGGTGAACAGCCCGATCTGCCGGATATATCTGATTGGACCCGCGATACCACGGCCATATCGTAGGCGGCGGTGCGGAGTTCGCCGTTGGCGGTCGGCCGGGGGTATTCGCTGTGGCCGTTTCGGTCATCACGTCGGGTCCCACCGGCCTCGATCTCTGAAATGGGCGATGTGGTTGGTCCCGGATCGTCATGCCGCGGCGGTCCGGCCGGTCACGCCGCGGTGCCACGGGACCCGGTTCTTCAACAGTCCGTCCACGCTGAACAGACCCGCACCGGTGCACAGCAGTAGCAGCGCGCCCGCGCCGAGAACCAGGACCAGTTCGCTACCGCCGGCGCTCACGAACAGGCCCTTGCCCAGATGTGCGATCAGGTAGGCGCCGGCCATATCCGCGAACAGCAGTACTGCCCAAATCGGCATGGCCGCACCGAGGATCAGGCCCGCGCCGCCCGCGAGTTCGACGACGGCGGCGACGAGTGCGGAGATATCGGGTAGCGGGGCGCCCATGGATTCGAATCCCCGCTGGGTCGCGTCGAGTCCGTTGGTGACCAGCTTCTGCCAGCCGTGGGCGAGGAAGACGACGCCGATTCCGACGCGGGCCACCAGGATCAGCAGGTTGCGGAGAGTGTTCACAGCGGTGTTCCTTATCGGGAGAGGAGGATATCGGCGACGGCCCACTGGCCGAGACGCCGGGCGTTGTCGAGTGCGGTGCGGCCGGAACCGTCCGGGATCGAGGTGTCCGCGCCCGCCGCGAGCAGGTCCGTGACCACCCGCTGGTATCGGGACGATCCGTCCCCGTACACGATGGCTTCGTGCAACGCGGTCCAACCGGAATGGTTGACGTGGTTCACCTCGACGCCGGCGGCGAGGAGCCGCCGCACCGTGGTCATATGGCCGTGTTCGGCGGCCGGGATGAGTGCGGTACCGCCGAAGCGGTTGAGGCTGCGGAGATCGGCGCCGTGGGTCAGTGTCAGTTCGAGGATGTCGTCGATTCCCTCCGCCCCGGCATAGAGATAGGCCGAATCCTGGAGGTCGTCCTTCGCGTCGACGTCGGCCCCGGCCTCGATGAGCACCCGGGCGGCGGCAGCGGCACGATTCTTGGTCGCCGCGACCAGCGGCGTGCGGCCGTGCTCGCCGCGGGTTTCGAGGCCGGCCCCGGCCGCGAGGAGTTCGCGGACCCGGTCCGCGTCGTCGTCCGCGGCCGCGCTCAGTAGTTCGGTGTCGAGGGCGAGCCGCGACGCGGCCGTGGGCGACGGCCGGGTGCTCTCGTCCACCGGGGTCGTATCCGTCACCGAGATGCTGCCGCCCATCGCCCGCTCGCCGGGAAACGGCGACTCTGCCGTGCAGGCCACCGCACCCGACGACAGCGCCGCGAGCACCGCGTACAGGGTCGCGCGGGTGCGCAGGGTGCGCATCATGGGATTTCCTCCTGGCCGAACTGTCGACCCCACGATGCCCAACAGCGGTGATAGTGTCCAAGAGATAGTTCTCATCATTCCGATAGATGCTGCCTATAGTTGGTGGATGGAGTTGCGGCATCTCAGGTATCTGCTCGCCGTCGTCGACCACGGCAACTTCACCCGGGCGGCCGAGGCCCTGCATATCTCGCAGCCGACGCTGTCGCAGCAGATCAAACAGCTGGAACGGTCGCTGGGGGTGCTGCTGCTGGACCGGTCGGGCCGCACGGTCCGGCTCACCGACGCCGGCGAGGCCTACACCCACCACGCCCGGCTGGCCCTGCGCGATCTCGATGCCGCCGAGCACGCGGTCCACGATGTGCGGGACCTGTCCCGCGGGCATCTCCGGATCGCCCTGACCCCCAGTTTCACCAGCTACCTCATCGGACCGCTCGTGCACCGGTTCCGGTCCGCGTACCCGGGGGTCACGCTTACCGTCCGGGAATCCACACAGGACCGCATCGAGGCCGACCTCATGGCCGATCGGATCGATCTCGGAATCGCCTTCGCGGGAAACCATCGCGCCGGAATCGAGCACACCACGCTGTTCACCGAAGAACTCGTCCTCGTCGTCGGCTCCGGCCACCCCCTGTCGGGCATCGCGCCGCCGCTACCGGCGGACCGTCTCACCGGCGAACCGCTGGGCCTGCTCACCGCCGATTTCGCCACCCGCCGTCATATCGACAGGTACTTCGCCGACTGCGAGATCACACCCCGAATCGCGGTCGAGGCGAATTCCATCAGCGCCCTACTGGAATTCGTCCGCCGCGGCTCCCTGGCCACCGTCCTCCCGGACGCGATCACGGACGGCCGCACCGACCTGCGTCCGGTGCCGCTGTCACCATCCCTGCCGACCCGCACGGTGGAACTCCTGCGCCGGGGAACCGCCTATCACTCCGCCGCGGCCCGCGCCTTCGCCGAGGTCGCGCGGGACGATGCGGCGTCGGACCGGAACGGCCGCTGTTCGGCACCGCTCTCGTGAGGCTTTCCGGACGGGTGGCCGTCGACACCCTGCCGCGGCGCGTCAGCGCGCGTCACCGGGAAGCCCGTCGGCGCGGGCGCCCGGAAGCAGGCTGAACATCACGGTATCCCGGCGACCGCCCTGGTACGGGATATGCGACCGCAGCAGTCCCTCACGCACGAAACCACATCGCAGCGCGACGTGCTGCGACGCGATGTTATCGGGGCCGCAGGTGAGTTCGAGGCGTTGCACGGCGAGCACATCGAATGCCCAGCGCGCCAGCAGGCGCACGGTTCGGGTGGCGTACCCGCGTCCGCGAGCGTGTGATGCGAGCCAGTATCCGACCCCCATCCGGCCCTCGGCCCGGCCCGTGTCGTAGAGCGACGCCGCTCCCAGAACATCGACCGGCTCGGCCGCGTCCACCACCGCGAACCCGACTTCCTCGCCCCGCAGGCGGGCGGGTTCCTCGTCCGCGAACCGTTCTCGGAGATGCTGTTCGGTGTAGGGCTCCACCAGTGGCCATGAGAATCGCCGGCACAGTGGATCGGCGAAGCCGGCCAACCGCTGCGGATGGTCACTCTCGCGCCAACGGCGCAGCAGCACCACGCCATCGGTGAGGGGCGGGTCGGGCAAGGGGAGCGGCGGCATATCTCGAAGGCTATGACGTGGATGGTCTCCTGGCCCGTGGTTTTCATCGTGCGCCGGGTCCGATGCGTACGAGACCCGCGGATCGCGCATAATCGTCCATCTCGGACAAATTGCGCTTTTATTATTCCCATTCCCGGGAAATCGGAGAGGCCCCCGCCCGATCCCGGTGAGACCTACCGGCGACGCTTTGTGAAGCGGCGCACTGTGGCTCGTTCCAGGTGGTGGGGCGCCACACCCGTTGATATCTTTCGGCTAGTTCGTGCAACGTCGCATCACATTCGACTCCCTCCTCACGGAACATTTCTTCCGATTCATCGTTCATCAAGCCTGTTTCGTCGTGGAAAAGGCTTGAATTACTGATTCCCGCGGCCTTTCTGCGTTCACCCGGTGAACGTTTATTCGGCGACGGCACTTCATGGAGATTTCATGACACATATCAGCGTGCCACCGGTATCGGAACGCGCACGAGAGTTATCCGAGGCCGTCGTGCGCAGCCGCGGCCTGTTGATCGGATACTTCGCCGGCCTCGGCGTGGTGATGGCCGTCTGGGGGACCCGGATTCCGGCGGTTCAGGAGGCCGCGGGGCTGGACACCGCGGGGCTGGCGGCGATTCTGCTCGCCGCCGCGGTCGGTATGGTCGCCGGTCTGCGCGTGGGCGGCCGGATCGCCGAGCCCGCCCGGCTCCCGCGACTGCTCACCGGCGGCGGAATCTGTCTCGCCGCGAGCCTGGCGCTGCTCGGTGCGTGCCGGCCGGTGGCCGCACTCGTCGCTGCCGCACTGCTTTTCGGCGCCGCGCACGGTGTGCTGGATGTCGCGGCGAATGTCGCGGCCGTCCGGTGCCAGCAGGCCTTCGGTCGCCCGATCATGTCGGGCCTGCACGCGGCCTACAGCCTCGGGGCGCTGGGTGGGGCGGTATTCGCCGCCGTCTGCGCGCACTATTCGCATACCTATGTCTTCGGCGTCACCGCTGCGGTGGTCATCGTGGCCGCGGTCGCGGTGGCGCCGGCCACCCGCCATATCGGATCACCGGACGCCGCACCGGATCCGGTGGAATCCGCGGCAACGCAGCGGCCCGGGCTGTCGCGGGCGCGGCTCTGGCTGCTGGGCCTGCTGGCTGCCGGGTGTCTGCTGGGGGAGGGCACCGCCGCGGATTGGGCGGCGGTTCACCTCACCGAGCTGCACGGCTCCGCGGCCGTCGCCGCCGCGGCCTATGCCGGATACAGCGCGGCGATGGCCGCCGGCCGCCTCGTCGGCGACCGGTTGATCGCGCGCTTCGGCGCGGCGGCGGTGGTCCGGGCGGGCGCGGTCGCGGCATCGATCGGCCTGCTCACCGGCGTGATCGTGGCCGACGTGCCGTTCGCGCTGGCGGGCTGGGCCGTTTTCGGACTCGGCCTGTCCGTCACGATTCCCTCCCTGATCAGCGCGGCCGGGGCCGGTGGTCCACGCGGAATCGCCGCGGTGACCGTCACCGGATACCTCGGACTCCTCGCGGGACCGGCGCTCATCGGCGCCCTGGCCACCGTCACCTCCCTGCCCTACGCCCTCGTACTGCCCGCCCTGCTCGCCGCGGGTGTGGCCGGACTGTCCCCTCGAGCCCTGGAGAACAAATGACAATCGAACTCACCGACCGGCCCACCCTCCCGGACGCGGTCATCTTCGACTACAACGGCGTCATCGGCCTGCAACCCACCGCTGCGGGCTGGGACGGACTCGCCGCACTCGCCGGTTGGGACGCGGACCGCGACGGGCCGTTCCAGGACGCCTTCTGGAATGCCCGCGAGCCCTACGATTCCGGTGATTCGGACGATTCCGCGTTCTGGACCGCGGTACTCGGCCACTGTCCGGAACCGGAGCTGCTCACCCGATTACGTATCACCGATACGGCGCTGTGGACCCGGACCGACGATCGGGTCGTCGCCCTGCTGCGCCGGGTCAGGCAGCTGGGGCTTCCGATGGTGTTGCTCTCCAACGCACCTCATCCGGTCAGCGATGCGCTCGACGATTCCGACTGGCGCCCACTGATGACCGACGCGCTGTACTCCGCCCGGCTCGGTATGAACAAACCTCACCTCGACACCTACCGGAGCGCGCTGGCCGCCACCGGCGTGAGCGACCCCGGCCGTGTCCTGTTCATCGACGACCGTGCCGACAACTGCCACGCCGCGGCCGATCTCGGCCTGCGCACTCTCCACTACACCGGCGTTCCCGGCGGGATCGGGGCCCACTTGGGCCTCGGAGTCGTGCGACTGTGATGCCCGGGGAGGTCGTGCCGGATGTATGAGGGTCCCGCGGCCGGTCATCAGTCGCGGGATCGAGAACCTCGGGTGGCCCTCAGGCCGGTCAACCGGCCGGGGTCACGCTGTGGGCTGTAGTTCCCCGGCGCCGTCGGCCGTCCGGCTCGGGCGCGGCAGCAGGCGAACGCTGAACCCGCCGAGCGCCGCGTGCAGGACCGCGGCCACGATCGCCACCACATGCAACCCGGTGACGAATGCCCGCCGAGCCTGTTCCGCCGCCGTGGGCAGCAGGTTCGGAAGCCGCAGCGTCGCATCGAGAGTCGGCGCCAGTTCGGGACCGTGGACCCGGAAGATCACCGCGGCGAGCGAGCCGAGCAGCGCGATCCCCAGAGCGTTGCCGATCTCGTTGCTGGTCTCGGCGATCGCACCCGCCGCACCGGCGCGTTCGGCCGGGACAGCACCCACGGCGATATCGGCGACGATGGCGAAGGAGATGCCGTAGCCGATACCGGCGATGGCCGTGGAGGCCACGTACCAGCCGATGCCACCGGCGGTCGTCGCCGGAAGCAGGAGCAGCAGACCGGCCGCGATCGAGAGGTGCGCGGCGATCAGCGCGGTGCGTTCACCGACGCGCCCGACCACCATCGGCGTCACGACGGCAGTGGCGGTGAGTACCACCGCGCCGGGCAACGCCAGGAGCGCGGCCCGCAGAATCGGGAGGTCGAGCACGGATTGCAGGTAGATTCCGGCCAGGTAGGCCGTCGCCGACCAGGCCGCCAGCGGGAGCAGGCCGGTGATGATCGCGATCGTGAACAGCCGGTCGCGGAACAGGGTGAAATCGAGCAGTGGATGCGGCAACTTCCGCTGTCGCAGCGCGAACCAGGACAGCAACGCGACTCCGCCCGCCCCGGCGACAACGGACGCGACCGAAAAGCCCTCGGCCGCTATGTGTTTGAGGCCGTAGATGGTGAGCAGCAGGCCGCCCGCCGAGGTCGCGACGCCGACGATATCCACCCTGCCCGTTCCGGCCGGCCGGACTTCACCCAGCAGGCTCGGCGCCAGGATCAGGAAGGCGGCGATCACGGGGAGGTTCACCAAGAACACCGATCCCTACCAGAACCGCTCGAGTAGTACGCCGCCGACCACCGGGCCGATCGCGAACCCGGCGGCGAACGCGGCGGCGAAGATGCCGATGGCCTGGGCCCGGCGCCGGTCGTCGGGGAACAGTTCGCGGAGCACCGCCAGCGCCGAGGGCAGCAGGGTGGCCCCCGCGATACCCATGAGCGCCCGGGCCGCGATGAGCAGTTCCGGTCCGGGGGCGAAGGCCGCGGCCGCCGACGCCAGCCCGAACAGCGCCGTCCCGATCATGAGCAGGCGCAGGCGGCCGTAGCGGTCGCCGATATTGCCGAACGCGATGAGCAGCGACCCGACGGCGAAGCCGTAGACGTCCAGGATCCACAGCGCCTGATCCGCGGACGGCGTCAGTGCCCGGCTGATCCGGGGCATCGCCAGGAACAGGATCGACCCGTCCATGGATACCAGCAGAACGGGACCGAGAACGATCAGGAGACCGAGCCAGGAGCGGAGCCCGGGGGAGTCTTTCGTGTGCGGTAGCGACATGCCGTCGACCTTCCGGCGTGGTGCGTGCGGCAACCATCCCCCTGCTGTGGGTACACCTGACAGGTGCACCCACAGCAGGTCCGGGCGCTCTAGGCTCGATGCGGTGGAGAGTCTCGGAGCGTTCCTGAAAAGCCGGCGCGATCGGATAACGCCCGCCGATATCGGCCTGCGCACCTATGGCACCGCGCGCCGGGTTCCGGGATTGCGGCGGGAGGAGCTGGCCCAGCTCGCGGGGGTCAGCGCGGGTTACTACACGCGGTTGGAGCAGGAACAGGCGGGCACCGCCTCGGCGCAGGTCCTCGACGCCCTGGCGCGGGTACTGCGGCTCGACGCGGTGGAGGTGACGCATCTGCACAATCTCGCGCGCGCCACCCCCGAGACCGGGCTGCGCGAGCCGCCCGCGGAAACACCGCACCCCCGGGTGATCGCGCTGCTGGCATCGCTCGGCGAGGCGACGCCCGCGGTGGTGCTGGGCCGCCGCGGCGATGTGCTGGCCTGGAGCCGGGCCGGGCACGCGCTCACCGCCGAACACCTGCCCTTCGACGCTCCCGATTCTCCGGATCGCCGGCCGTCGGTTCCACGGATGTTCTTCCTCGACCCCCTCACCCGCGACCTGTACCGCAACTGGGCCGATCTCGCGCGTATCCACGTCGCCTACCTGCGCCTCACCGCCGGGCGCTTCCCGGCGGACGCGCGGCTGGCGGCATTGATCGGCGAGCTCACGATGCGCAGTGACGAATTCGCGACCCTGTGGGCGACAGGCGAGGTCGCGGACTGCACGGTCGGGGATATGCGCCTGCGGCATCCCACCGTCGGCGCACTGGATATCGCGTATCAGGTGTGGCTCCAGCCGGACAGCCCCGATCACCGGCTCGAGATCTACACCGCCTCCGATCCGGCGTCGGCCGACGCGCTCCGCATCCTGACCCACGGCCGGCCGGACGACCATTCGGGCACGGGGTGTTCGGTCCCTACCCGGTGACAAGTTCGATTCCGCTGGAAGAACGCACCGGAGGTCATGTGGTGGGTTCCCCTCTGATCTGGATAGCGGCGATATAGCTGTGCAGACGGTCTTGTTCGGTCCGATCGATCCGTTCGACGATCTCGTACGACGAGCCGTCGGAGAACAAGACCTCTTCTTCGCCGGGGTCGGGAGACCAGGGTTTCACGGATTTACCGGTGTACGAGGCGATGGCCAGATGCACGTTCCCCTTCTTCAGCGCATACGGCCGAGTGGAAGTGCTCATGAATCCCGGCTCGGTGACGACGAATCCTCTTCGATACCCGGAAAGAATCGCTTCCGGGAGGTCGAGGTGACGAAATACCGTGCCCGGCTGGTCCGGTAGCTTCCGAAGGGCGGACCGTAGGTCGGCGATATCATTCTCGAAATCAGAGCCCCGTCCTTCACGAAGGGCTCTGTTGATCTCCGGAGATCCGGTGCCGGTGTAGCTCTCGAGCGCGAGGATCTCTCGCCTGCTCAGCTCGGTATCCGGACGTTCGCCACTTCCGATCGCAGGCCGGAAAGCGCCCGCTGTGGCGGAGTCGAGCTCGATGCCGAGTCGATTATCGGCCGCGGTCATCCGATTCGCGCCCGTGAGCCCTTGCCGGCCGGAGGTCCTCACACTGCCGGAGTCTGTGCGTGCCCAGGTGCCGACGGCGTCCTGGAGCCGCGTGGCCATATACCGCATGAGATCGGCGGGTATCTGCGAAGGCACGGTCGAGCATATCGGAACTCGTTTCTCGGCTACGGGCGGCCACCGCCGCACCCAGACATCTAACTGGGGATGATGACGGTCCTCGGGCGCTCGATATCGGGCATCTCGGACTTGACGAACTGCTCTGTCGTCACCCATTGAGTGAAGCCCCACGGGTTGTAGATCTGCAGTTCGCCCGGCCGGGTGGCGACCACGACCACCTGATGACCCTCTCCCTCTCCTTCCGGGGAGAGCCCTATCGGTACGGGCTTGCCCGCGGCCACCGCGTCCTCGATCTGCGGCAGGGCCGCTTGCCGCATCTCCTCGTTGTCCACCGAGACCATGTGGTAATTGCTGCCGGTGACGGGGTTCAGCAGGGCGTTCACCATCTTCTGGTTGCCGCGCGCCTCGGGGGTGATATCGGGATCGAAGTCGTCGTTGAATACTCGAACGAGCCGTTCTCGGAACGCTTTCGGGGTGTCGGTGCCCGCCGCCGGGCCGCTCACCGCCGCCGGGCCGGTGCCTGTGGTGACGCCCAGCATAAGCACCGGATCGGCGTCCAGCCGGGCAATCACCGTGGAAGCCGAGGTGCAGTTTCCCCTGTCCTGGGCGTAGGAGATGGCCGCGGCCACCTCATCCGGGGTGTAGCCGAGTTCTCGCCTCCCGTCCTTCACGGTTCGGGTGTCGGCGACATCGTTGACGTGCAGATGTTTCCACAGCCAATAGCGGTCGTCGCCGTGTTCGTGTATTTGTTCGCCGAACGCGGTGATATCGGGCAGCGAGTATCCCGCCGCCAACGCCTCCCAGAGGTAGGCCGCCTCCTGCGGCGACTTCGCGTCGCCTACCAGCTTTTCGAACGCGGACCGATCACTGGACGACATCGCCGAGAGCCGTTGGGAGGCGCGGGCCAACGCCGTCGGAGTGAGGATGTCGTCAGAGGGGGAAGGCGCTCCGCCGGCCTGACCGGTGTAGGCGAGGGTTTGGGCATCGATCGGGTCCATACCGGGCGCCTTGACGTTGCGGCCCCGTGCCGCCTGGGTGGCCGCGCGGACCGACGACGCGCACGTTGCCGCCGCTGTTTCGTACGCCTTGGTCGCGCTGATCCGATCTCGGCAGCTGTTCATGGCATGTACGCGGACCTCTCCGTCGGTCTTGCGGCCGAGCTGAGCGCGCGCGTCGTCGAGACCGCTCACTCCGGCGCTGTCCTGCCGTTGCGTCTCGGTCATGGCGTCCGACCAGCTGCGCAGCGCGTCGTCGGCCGAGCTGAACGCACCATGCGCATGCTGGGCAGCGCCGCGGAAGCTCGATACCGCGTCGGCTGCCGTCTGGCCGGCGCCGCCGCGCCACGATTGCGGCAGCTTGCTTTTCGCGACATGCTCGAGATCGGTGTCCATCTGCTTGTACACCGAAGCGGTGCCGGCGAAACCTTCGGCCTGGGCGTCGACGGCTGTCGGGGAGCCGGGTAACGCCGGTACCCGGAGCGCGATGTCGATGGCTTCCCGCAGATGACTTCGGTTGAGGCCCAGCTGCATCGACTCCAACGCCGATTCCAGTGCCTTCAGCCGGTCACTTTTCCCGGGCACCGTGAGATCCGGTGGGATCTGGGAGATCTTGTCGTATATGTACTCGAAGGCCGCACTGTTGAAGCCCACGCCCCCCACCTGAGCCAGCTTGCCCGCCACCGATCCGACGCTTGCGGGTAGTCGGGCCGCGAGTCCCGGGACATATTTGCCGACTCCGGGCAACTTGCTCCCGAGGTGGCGCAGCAGGCCGGGTGTCCCGCGCAGGCCCTTGCCCAATTGCCCGCCCACTGCACCCAAACCGGCGGAGACCAAGAGGTCGGTACCCGACTGTCCGTCGATCATCCCGTTGAGAACGCCGCCGACCGCGCCCCCGATGAGTGCGGCGCCGGGAACGGGGGCCAGGGAGATGGCCCCGCCGAGCAACCCGGCGCCGACCCGTTGCCAGGTATCGCTGATCACGGGGGGCTCCACGGCGTCTTGACGCCGCGAACTCGGGTGCGCCGCGCCCGCAGCACGGTGGCTACGGTCTCCAACCACCGTGCGAATATCTCGTCCCGGGCGACATCGGGTTCGGCGCCGGGGCATGCCGCCGTCATCCAGGCGCGGACCAGCGCCGACGGTTGGGCGCCGGCCAGTGGTTCGGGCAGCCGCCGGGCATCGGGCAGCCCCATGGCACGCACGCAACCCGCGAGGAAGGCGACCGGATTCGGTCCCACCCGGACGCTCTCCAATTGCACCGCGGCGGCTATCGCCGCGTCGGCGAGCGCAGTGGTCTGATCGTCGGTCGACATCGACATCGCCGCGGTTACCGCGGATGTGACGTCCGGGGTGCGCGGCCCGGCGTTGTGGCGTCGGTCGCCGGTCATTCGCCCGGTGCGCGCCGCGAAGGTTCGGTGACCGGCGGTACCAGCGAGGGCACCTGACCTTCTATGGCCTCGATACCGGTGCCGCCGGCGCGGTCGGTTTCCTGATACTCACCTTTGGCCCGCGGCAGCAACTCCACGATGATCCCGACGGCTCGAGCGGTCAGCTCGGTTTCGGTCACCCAGGCGAGGCGGAAGTTCTCGCACGCCGACGCCACCGCGCTGTCACCGAGGCCGGAGTCGTCGGTGGTGGCGTTCCTCGAACTGCTCAGCTGTTTCGTCAGGCTGTCGTAGGTCGACACCACTCCTGATACCGCCGAATCGAACGAATCCGGGTCGAGATAGAGCGGCAGGCTACTGCCGTTCCCCAGATCCAGCTCGTCCACTCGCCGAATGCTAGGCGCTTCGAAGGGCCTCCCTGGTGGTGGGAAGAGTCCGCGACGGGCGGTGGCGACGGAATCGCATACTTCACCGTTGGGCCCTATCCGTTTCGTCGCTCTGGGCCCAGGCCGCCACGGGCAGGGTGAGATAGACACCGACGAGAAGACCGCCGTCGGCGATATCACGGATCCCGTCGAGGATCGCGTCGGCGCGCTCCTGCCGGTTCCGGGCGCGGTCCTCGAACCACTTCGACTTCACCTCGATGAGCACGTCCGGATCCCGGCTGTCCCAGGGGCCGGTCTCATGGAAGCGGAGTATCACATCGCCCGGCCGCAGGTTCCCGTCATATGGCTCCGCCTCGCATTCGACGGCTACGGATACGAGGTGTGGGAGCCGTTCGGCGAGCGCCCGCCTGGCCTCGGGATCGACACGGCCGGAGCACGTCACCTCGATGATGGGCATACGTCTCAGGGTAGAGCGGGGCTCTCCCGGCACCGGCCGGACGGCGGCCGGGACATAGTTCGACCGCGATGTCACAGTCGGCGGGTCTACTCCGTCGACTCTGCAGCACACGCCAACGGGTGCCGCACCCGCCGAGACCTCCGGAGTTCCGATGACCGCCGCCACACAGCCCGCCCCCGTTCTCGTTCGCGCCGATCAGGCCGAGACCCTCCAGGACGGCGCGCTGAGCCTGATCACCCTGCTCGCCGACGCCGGACAGACCGGGGGCGCACTGACCGCCAACAAGGCGACCCTGCGCAAGGGTTCCCCCGGTGCGCCGGCGCATTTCCACACCGCCGCGACCGAAATGTTCCTGGTGCTGGCGGGTTCCGCGCGGATCCTGGTGGGCGAGGAGATCTTCCGTCTCGAACAGGGCGACTTCCTGACCGTGCCGCCCACGGTGCCCCATGCGTTCGCCCCGGCCGCCGAGGCCGAGGCCGAACTGCTCGTGGTCTTCACTCCGGGCCTGCACCGGTTCGACTATTACCGGCTGCTCGAGCGGGTCCATCGCGGCGAGGCGAGCGTCGAGGAGATCCGCGCGAACTCGCAACGCTACGACAACCATTACGTCGACAGCCCGGTCTGGCGCGAGGAACTCGCCGGCGCCTGAGCCCGGAGCGCACGAAACGCCCCCGGCACCTATCACACACGTTCACCCGTCGTGAAGTGGTGTTCCCGACTAACCTTGTGGATGTCACGAAAGCGCCGGTGTCACAACGTGAAAGAGGCCTGATGATGACCGCGATCGGCCGCGGCGGCGTCCGCAACCCCTGGACCCAGCCGGACTACGGTTACTACAACACCCGTTTCGAGCAGACGCTCGCCGAGCAGGACACCGCCGGTCAGCTGACCATGATGCGGATGACCCTCAACAAGGAGTCCGCGCCACCCCTGCATTTCCACACCCGTGAGGACGAGTTCTGGACGGTGGTGTCGGGCCGGGTGCGGTTCTGGCTGGGCGGCGCCACCCTCGAGACCTGCGCCGTGCAGGAGGCCGAACCGGGTGCTTTCGTCTTCGGCCCCCGCAATGTCGTGCACACCTTCCAGACGATCACCGAAACCGCGGAAGTCCTCATCGGGAACACGCCCGGTGCGCTGGAGGGGTATTTCACGGGTGTCGGAGCCGCCGAAGAACGCCACGACGACGAGCACGTCGGCGTGCTGGAGGACTACGGCGTGTTCATCGTGGGCCCGCCTCCGGTGTGGAGCGAATGGAACAGCTGACCCTCGCCGCGGCGGTGGCCGGCCGCCCGGGGTAACGGGTGACCGGCCCTCCGGCCGGGTAGGAGTCCCGCTCCGGAACGGCCGGTCGGGCGAATTCATCCGCTGCGGGTGAGGCGGCGCGTCCCGCGCCCGGTTGTTATGGGCCCACTACTCCAGGAGGGCCGACTATGACGACCTACCGAACACGACCCCAGCACTCCCCGGTGCGCCAGGGCGTCGCCGCGGTGACCTCCATCGCGGCGGCGGTTCTGCTGCTGACGGTGGCGGTGCTGTCGATTCTGGCCGGTATCTCGGCCGTGGCCGATGATGAGCTCTACGTCACCGGGCCCGACTACATCCTGCAGTTCTCCGCGACGACGTGGGGCTGGGTGCATATCGTGCTCGGCATTCTGCTGGCGATCGCGGCCATCGCGCTGATGACCGGCGCGCTGTGGGCCCGCATCGTGGCGGTGTTCCTCGCGGGGTTGTCCATCATCGGGAACTTCCTGTGGATTCCGTACTACCCGTGGTGGTCGATCGTCGTCATCGCGTTGAACATCGTGGTGATCTGGGCGGTGTCGGCCTGGCGGCCGAACGAGATGTGAGCGTGCCGCCGGCGCGGGCCGCGCTGGTGGTGGGGGCGCTGGGGGTGGTGTTCGGCGATATCGGCACCAGCCCGATCTACACGATCCAGACGGTGTTCGACCCGACCGATCCGCATCCGGTGCCGATCAGCACCGGCAATGTGTACGGGGTGGTGTCGCTGCTGTTCTGGTCGGTGATGACCATCGTCACGCTCACTTACATCACCCTCGTGATGCGCGCCGACAACGAGGGCGAGGGCGGGATCATGGCCCTGATAACGCTGCTGCGACGGCTCGGCGACCGGGGCGGGCGTCTCGCCGCGGCGCTGGCCGGGGTGGGGATCTTCGGCGCGGCGCTGTTCTTCGGCGACAGCATGATCACCCCCGCCATCTCGGTGCTCTCCGCGGTCGAGGGGCTGGAAATCGTCGAGCCCGATTTGAAGGATCTGGTCATCCCGATCACGGTGGTGATCATCGGCTGCCTGTTCTCCGTGCAGCGCCTCGGTACCGCGGCGGTGGGCCGCTGGTTCGGGCCGGTGATGATCGTGTGGTTCCTCGTCATCGGCGCACTGGGCGCGGTGGAGATCGTGCGCCATCCGCAGATCCTGAAGGCCCTCTCGCCGATCCATGCGCTGAATTTCCTGACCGGTCATTTCCATATCGCGTTCTTCGCTCTCGCCGCCATCGTGCTGGCCGTCACCGGCGCCGAGGCGCTGTATGCCGATATGGGTCATTTCGGGCGCAAGGCCATCACCCGGGGGTGGCTGGGGTTGGTGCTGCCCGCCTGCACGCTGAGCTATTTCGGGCAGGGCGCGCTGGTCCTGAGCGACTACTCGGCCGTGAGCAGCCCGTTCTTTCTGCTGGCACCCGGGTGGGCGCGGCTGCCGATGGTGTTGCTCGCCACCGCCGCCACGGTGATCGCCTCACAGGCGGTGATCACCGGCGCGTTCTCGGTGGCCTCCCAGGCGGTGCAGCTGGGCTATCTGCCGCGGCTGCGGATCGCGCACACCTCGGAATCGACGATCGGCCAGATCTATGTGCCGTGGATCAACTGGCTGCTCATGGTGGGGGTGATAACGCTGGTCCTGGCGTTCCGGAGTTCCGGGGCGCTCGCGTACGCCTTCGGTATGGCGGTGACCGCGACCATCACCATCACCACCCTGCTGTTCTTCTACATCCGGTACGCGAAATGGCATACGCCGCTGTGGCTGGTACTGCTCGGCGCCATTCCGTTGCTCACCGTCGACGCGCTGTTCGTGGCGGCGAATCTGACCAAATTCCTGCACGGCGCCTGGCTGCCGCTGCTGATCGGTCTCACCGCGTTCACCGTGATGATCACCTGGTCGCGTGGCCGCGTCATCGTCACCGCCGCGCGCAAGGAGGTCGAGGGGCCGCTACGCGTTTTCATCGACCGGCTCCGCCACCACGACCCGCCGCTCACGCGGGTGCCCGGCACCGCGGTCTTCCTGAACCGCGGCAAGCAGACCACTCCGCTGGCGATGCGCGCCAATGTCGAACACAACCGGGTCCTGCACGAACACGTCGTGATCATGTCGATCGAGACCGTGCCGGTACCCCGGGTCGCCGATTTCGTGCGCGTACGCGTCGACGATCTCGGCGACCCGGACGACGGCATCATCCACGTCACCGCCTATTTCGGCTATATGGAGACGCCCCACGTCCCGCATGCCCTGGCCCTGCTGGACCCGGACGAGACCGAGGGGCCGATCACCATTGCCGGCGCCTCCTATTTCCTGTCGAAGATCGAACTGAAAAGAGGCCCGGCGCCGACCATGGCGCCCTGGCGCAAGCGGTTGTTCATCGCCACCTCCTACATCACCTCCGACGCCGCCGACTATTTCGGTCTCCCCGGCGCCCGGACTCTGATCATGGGATCCCAGGTCGAGGTCTGACCGCCCGGTCTACTCGTCCGCCCTGCTCACGGTGAGCCGCGGCCAGTCCGCGAGGTCGGTGAGCATCCGCCGGTCGTGGGTGGCCACGATGACGGCGGCGGGGGTGTCCGCCAGTGCCGGGGTGAGCTCGTCGACCAGCGATACCGAGAGATGGTTGGTGGGTTCGTCCAGAATGAGCACCGTCGGGCGGGCGGCCAGTCGCAGGGCGAGGTGCAATCTGCGCTGCTGCCCCTGCGACAACCGGCCGACCGCGGTATCGCGGGCCTGCCGTTCCAGCAGACCCGTCGAGGTGAGCGGTACCGGGTCGATGCCGCGGTGCAGGTCGAGCCCGCGGGCGTACCGGTCGTAGAGTTCCGCCGCGGTGAGGCCGGGATCCCAGTCCGGCACCTCCTGTCCCACCAGGGCGATCCGGGCGGTGGTATGACGCCGCACCGATCCGGTGGTCGGCTCGAGTTCGCCGGCGAGTACGGCGAGCAGCGTCGATTTACCCGCCCCGTTGGGGCCGGTGACGAGCAGCCGCTGCCCCGCCTCCAGCGACAGCCCGACGGGAACCGCGAGCCGGCCTGCCACGGTGACGTCCTCACAACCCAGCAGTGGGGTGCCGGGCCGGGCCGGGAGGTCGGGAAACCGCAGCCGCAACGGGGGTTCGGGCACGGACACGGTATGGGCCGCCAGCTCGGACTGCCGCCGCTTCAACGCCTGGACCACGCCCGGCGCCCGGGATTGGCGCTGATGTTTACCGGTGCCCTTATCGGGACGCCATCCCGTCTCGAGCCGGTCGCGGGCGACCGCGACGGCCTCCTTCAGCCGCGCCCGTTCGGCGAGCTGTTCCTCGTGCTCGTTCTCCCACCGGCTACGGGCCCGGGCCCGGCCTTCCCGCCAGCCGGAATAGCCGCCCGCGAAGTGCTGCGGCCGGCCGTCCCGGCTGGGGTCCAGGTCCAGGAACTCCTCGGCGATATCCCCCAGCAGGGCCCGGTCGTGACTCACCAGCGCCAGCCCGCCGGGGTGCGCGCGCAGCCGTGCGGTGAGGAATTCCAGACCGGCGCGGTCGAGGTGGTTGGTCGGTTCGTCGAGCAGCAGGATGTCGTGGGCTGCGCCGAGCAGACAGGCCAGCCGTACGCGATAGCGTTGCCCGACCGACAGCGTGGCCAGGGGGCGCGTCCGGTCGGTGCACGCGTGCAGCGCCGCCAGTGCGATATCGATGCGACGCTCGGCGTCCCAGGCGTCGAGCCGGGTCGCCGCGTCCAAGGCGGCCGCGTAGGCGTCGTCGGCGCCGGCCCCACCGGCCGCGAGCGCGGTGGTGGCGGTATCGAGTGCGCGCAACGCCCGCTGGGCGGGTGCGATGGTTTCGGCCACCAGATCGCCCACCGTCTGCTGGGCGCGAAAAGGTATGGCCTGCCGGGCGACGCCGATCGTGCCGGCCCGGCCGACCGTGCCGCCGTCGGGGCGCACCAGCCCCGCGAGGACGTGCAGCAGGGTGGTCTTACCGCGCCCGTTCTCGCCGACGACGGCCAGCCGGGAGCGAGGGGACACGGTGACCGACACATCGGTGAGGACCGGCCGTGCTCCGAGGGTCACCGATATCGAATCGGCCCGGATATGCGCGTGCGCGCCCGCGGGCAGTTCATGAGCGGGTGCGAGGTCGGTGGATTCGGGTGTGGACAGGCCGGATCGGCCCGTGGGTGAGAGAGACACTGATTCTCCGCGACTCGAGGTGGAGCCGGGACAGCACGAGAACCGCCCGGCACGAATGCTCGGACGGCGGCTTCAGAAGTTCGTCGGAATCCGGGTCGCCGCCGTCAGCGGAGCGACCAGGGCTTCATCGACACAGTGCCCACATACATGACTCGAACTCTAGCCCATGTCCCAAAAAATTAGCCAGTGAATTGCTTTGTCCGGTGACACGGGTAACAGGTTCTTGTTCAAACGGGTTCGGCGCATTCGCGACATCCGGCCCGCCTCGAAGTACCGAATCCTCCGGTCGGCGCGATGATCTCCCGGAACGGTCTGCACACCATCGCCCCGCGAGTTGTCCGAGCCCGGATCTCTCGCGACGGCGAATCCCGGCTAGAGACGGATAGGGGAGTAACTTCGAGATGGCTGAGAACACTGTTCGCGACTGTGGTGATCGGGTATCGGTGATCGTGCCCGCCCATATCTCCACCGACGAAGACCGCGACCGGCTCGACGAGCAACTGAACGCGCTTGCCGCCCAGGACTATCCGGGGCCTTTCGAGGTGATCGTGGCCGACAACCGGTCGCGGCCGGGCCTGGATACCTTCCTCGCGCGACATCCCCGTGCCGAGCGGCTGTCCCTGCGATATGTGGCCGCCTCCGCTCGATCCGGCGCCGCCTACGCCCGCAATGTCGGCGCCGACTCGGCCACCGGGTCGATCCTGCTGTTCTGTGACCACGACGATCGAGTACATCCGCAGTGGGTCGGCCGGATGGTCGACTACCTGGACACCGGATTCGATATGGCCAGTTCGGCCGTCGAGGGCGACACCCTCAACACGGACAGTCCGCGCACCGTCGCCGCCATCGCGGCGCCGGAGAAGTTCCAGCCCGCCGGAGTGCGGGTGCCGATCCTGGTCGGCTGCAGTATGGCCTGCCGCGCGGAGGTCTATCGCGATCTCCGTGGAATGAACACCGACTACCCGGCCAACGAGGACGTCGAGTTCGGCTGGCGCGCCGCCGGGCGCGGGCGCCGGGTCGGCTATCTGCCGGCCGCGCTGGTGGCCTACCGGTACCGGCCGGATTTCGGGTCCGGATACCGGCAGGGCCTCGCCCGGGGTCGCGGCCTGGTCCGGCTGCATATCGATTTTCCCGGGAACGGGATGCCGGTGGCCCGGCTGTTCGGGCAACTGAAGCTGATCGCACAGGTTCTGCTCGCCCGCACCCTGGTGCCCGAGGAGCGCGGTCTGCTGCTGGGGATATCGGTGGGCCAGATCCGGGAGTCCGGGCGGATGCGTGTGCGCGCGATATCGCGGGTGCTCGGGCGGCGAACGCGGACCGCACCGGCGGGTTCCGCGGGCATCGGCGAGCCTCGGGCGGCCTAGGAGAAACGCCGTCAAGCGTACGTGCCGCCGGGGCAGGAATCGGGTCGATGACATCGCCGCAACGACTGCTTCACAACCGGCGCCGGCCGGGCCGGGCCTCCCGCGGAGGCGCCGGCCCGGCCGTTACGACGGAGGTATGTCTGCCCCCACGAAGACCTCGACGGCCCTCGCGGTACTCGTGCTCTCGTTCGCCGCGCCGGTGGTACCGGCCGCCGTGGCCGCCGCCCAGCCCAAACTGCCCGACAGCGGCGACTGCAGCGATATCCCGAAGGTCCGGGCCGATGACGCCACCTCGTATTGGGAATGCGATGAACGCACCAACGAGTACAAGCGCACCCACTGCCCGGCCGGTGAGTCGGCCGTGCCCTGGATGAACGAGGGCGTGATCTGTCTCGCCCCGGGCGAATAACCGCCGCTCCCGCCCGGCCGGGTCAGGACAGCGGGAACGTGACGCCGGTGAGCTCTTCGGACACCTCCCACAGCCGCCGAGCCAACGTCACATCACTGGCCTGTGCCGACCGCCCGACCAGCGTCGGGTATCCGTGCATCTCCCCGCGCCCGTCCGGCCCCACATAACTGGCGCCGGGCAGATCCTGGGTGGCCGCGAACAGCGAGGGCAACGCCGCCTGGTCCGGAGTCTGGGCCAGGTAGCGGCCGGCCAGGTGCACGATGCCGACCAGGAACTTCGGCCGGTTCTTCGTGCCCAGTTCGGTGGCCGCGTAGCCGGGATGCGACGCCGTGGCGCGCACCGCCGAACCGGCCTGCCGGAGTCGGCGCTCGAGTTCGAGGGTGAACAGCAGGTTCGCGAGTTTGGACCGGCCGTAGGCCTTCACCGGACCGTAGCCGCTCCGCGCGAAATCCAGGTCGTCGAAATCGATGGTGCCGACCTTGTGCGCTCCCGATGCCAGTGTCACCACGCGGTCGGTGATATGCGGCAGCAGCCGGTTGGTGAGCGCGAAATGGCCGAGATGGTTGGTCCCGAACTGCATTTCGAAACCGTCCTTCGTCCGGCCCCGGGGCACCATCGCGACTCCGGCGTTGTTCACCAGGATCGCGATATCGCCCTGCCAGGATTCGGCGAATTCGCGGATCGACCGGGAATCGGCGAGGTCGAGCCGGCGCACCTCATGACTGCCGCCGATGACCCGGGCCGCCTCGTTGCCGCGGTCGATATCGCGGACGGCGAGCACCACATGCGCTCCGGCCCGGGCGAAGGCTTTCGCCGTGCCGAAACCGACGCCGCTGTTGGCGCCGGTGATCACCACGGTGCGGCCGTCGAGCGCGGGCAGATCGGCCGCGGTCCACTGCGAAGAACTCATATCCCGACCGTAACGCGTGTCCGGGCGGGCGAGAAGTACTGATCAGAGGTGGTGGAGGCGGAACAACGAGTAGCCTGGTGCACGCGTTCCCGCGTTCGCACCGGCTTTTCCGTTCGACCAGTCGTCACCGGAAAGGATCGTCGATGTATCGCTCACGCAGGTCTCTGGTCCTCTCGGCCTTCGCCGCGCCGGCGGCGGCGCTGGTAGCGCTCGCTCCCACCGCACCGGCGGCCGTCACCGATTTCCGGGTCACCCCGGGAATCGATTGGGGGAGCAGTTCATCGGCGTTCGGCACCGGTTGCTCCTACACCGCGACCGCCGCCGCCGAACCGGGTGAGTACGTGAGTTTCTACGACAGCCAGAAAGGGTCCTTCGACCCGCCCGGCGCGATACTCGTCGGGAAATCCGGCACGGTCACCGCGCGGTGGACCCCGCACACCCGCGGTATCCACAATCTGCACGCGGAACAGATCGGCAGCCGCCAGTCGGTGGTGGTGGACGTCGGGTCTGGGCTGGACCTCGGCTCCGCCTGCCCGGTGCTGTAGCCCTCCCGCGCACCGGGTGCCACCCGGCTCCACAACAGTTCGAAATCCCACAGAGCACGGGCAATTCAGGGTCCGGCGCCGATGCGACGGCTCTCGATCGGAAGGGGTACGGATGGGGGATACGAGTCGTTCGCGGCGCCCGAGAGGCGCCATGGCCGCGATCGCCCGGTTCGGTGTCATGTTGGACGAGGGTCTGCTGCGCACCGAACTACTGGTCACGGCCGTCGTGTTCGCGCTGGTCACCGTGGTGATGGGCCTCACGGCCGACAGTACCGTGTGGGCGCTGGCCTACTGCGCCGCCGGTGGGGCGGGCGCCTTCGCCGCGTTGCGGGTGACCCGGAAGGACTGGCCGCGACAATGGCTGGCGCTGGCCGGGATCACGCTGTTCAACGTGATCCTGCTGTTCGTGTACGGGCGGCTGTCCAGCGGTATCTGATCGCCGGAGCCGGTGCGCGGGGGTTGTGCGACGACCCCGTGAGCTGTCATGCTCGTGCCCATGACCTCTCATGGAAAGGGCGTCCTGCGCCCGGTTCGTTGAACCCCCGCGCGGCCACCTTCGTGGCCCACGCGCTATCTCTTGCCGCACTGCATGGTCCGGGGCCGTGGCCCCGCAGCGGCTATCCACTACCCGACGATGATCCCGGGGCCGGTGAAGTACTTCTTCCCAGCGTCGTTCACGACGGTATCTCCACCCATCATTTCCGGCCCGAATCCCAGCCCGTCTCGGATCTGGCCGATCTGATACTCGCCCGGCTCGAGGAACCCGAGCGGCTGCTCGACACGTTCGCCGAAGTACAGGCCGTCCGGATCGCCGACGATCTGGTCCGCGAACTGCGGTCGCGCCCGGTGCCGCGCGAGAAGCTGCGGCTGGCGGCGCGTTTCGTCGCCGAACACGCCACCCGGCGTGAAATCGCGAAACTCGGCATCGTGCTGCTCGGCGTGAGCGGCGACGAACGCGACGGCGAACTGCTGCAACTCCTGGGCACGCTGGAGGAGTTCGCCCTGTTCGCCGTCGTGGCCCTGATGAACACCCAGCCCGATCCGCAACGCGAGGTCTACGAACTCGCGCGGCGGCTCGACGGCTGGGGCCGGATCCACGCCGTCGAGCGGTTACGGGGCTGCGCCGACCCCGATATCCGGGCATGGCTGCTGCGCGACGGTTTCCGCAACGGCGTGATGAACGAATATCTGGCCCATCTCGCGGCCACGACCGGCGGTCTGTACGAGGCCCTGCTCGAACCCGATATCGACGACGCGCTGCTCGACGGCGCCGCCGATATCCTGCGGGCCCTCGTGCTGGGCGGTCCGGCCGAGGATATGAGCGATTACGAGGACGCGGTCCCGGTGATGCACCGTTTCGGCGAATTGCTGGCCACCGCCGACCCCACCCTCGGACGGCTGGATGCGGCATTGTCGCTGCGCCGCCTGATCGGGCGCGACGAGTTCCCCTGGCCGGAGGGGGAACCGGACCGCCTCGCCGCCCGCTACGCGGCGCTGGCCGGACAACCGCGCTGGCGTGACCTGGTGCTGCGGACTCTCGAGTCGCGTGGCGAACCGGACAGCGATCCCGGGGCACGTACCGGGCGCAGTTATTCGGTCAACGTCGCACTCTCGTGCGCCCGCCGGCTCGGGATGCGGGTGTGGGGTCGAGCGGTCGCCTGCCTGCGGGCCGACCGGTACAACGCCTATATCTGGCAGTGGCTGCTGCATTCCGACGATCGGTCCGAGGTGGCACAGGTGGCGGCGCTGGCCACCGAATTGCTGCCACTGGGCGAGCTGGCCTCGGGCCCGTCCGAGGCACTCGGGTTCGGCACCGAATACGAGGCGGATATGTGCCTCGAACTGGTGGTGCGGAAAGTGGCCGACCATCCGGGAATCGGTGCGGACCTGCTTCCGGTCGCGCTCGCGAACCGGGTCGTGCGCTGCCGCCGCGCCGCGCTTTCCGCCTTCCAGGAGTGGCCGCCGGAAACCCGCCCGTCCGAGGCGGCCGAGTGGATCCGCGCGGCCGCGGCACACGAGACCAACGCCGACCTGCGCGGCGCGATGCTGGCGTTCCCGCCGGACTGAGGTCGCATCGGATCGCGGCCGCGTGATCCACCTGTGCCGACCTCGTTCCGCGTCTCGGAGGGGAGGGCGCGGAACGAGGTCGAGCCGTGCGGTGGCTTCGAACGCCGGGGCAGGGCATGCTGAGGCAGTGGGCGCTGCGGAAGAGTTCGATCTGGTCATGGCTGTGATCCATGCCGATATCGACGAGGTGCGGCGCGCGCACGAAGCAGGGGTGGAACTGGCGAGTGTCACTACGCCCGGAGGGTCGCTTTTCGGCTGGGCCGCGGAGTGGGGCAGAGTCGAGATCCTCGCCTACCTCCTGGCCCAGGGCATCGAAGCGGATTCGATGGCGTTGTCGAAAGCGGCGGGGAAGAGGCATGTCAGGGCGGTGCGGATCCTGCTCGACCACGGCATGCACCCGGATCTGCCGGCCGACTGGCCACCGCTGTGCGCGGCAGCGGACGCCGGTTCTCCCGAATGCGTCCGAGTTCTCTTGCACGCCGGAGCACGGATCGATGTGCGGATGGGGCCGCAGGCGGGCCGCTGGAGTGGGAAGACTCCCCGCGAGCTTGCCTTGATGCGACCCGCGGAAGGCACAGTGGAGATCCTCCGGTTGCTCGAACGGTAGACCGCGGCGGCGTGCGTGGCCCGGGTTCGGGCTGCCGGGAACTCGCCGGCGTGGTCACCGCCGTGTGTCAGGCGGCGGATTGACCGGTGTGGTGACCGAATCGCCAAGGGGGCAGGGGGTGCCAGGTCGCGGGCACCTCCCGCATGAGCAAGGCGCAGTCGAGCACCGCGCTGCCCGGCGGGTAGCGGTCCGGGTCGTCGAAAACCGTGGACCGAACCGACCGGACGTCGACCGGCCGGACCTTCCACGAGTCCGTTCGGAGTTCGAGCCCGTCGAGACGGCGGCCGTCGCGGGTGGCCGAGAATCCGGCCGAGCCGCGGCGGAAGAAGTCCGACGCCTGCGCCAGATCTGCGAACAGCTCGCTGCCCTGGAACTGTTCGGCGGTCCGGACGTCCGCGCTCACCGACATGGACTTGTCACGACTGGTGAAGGCCACGTGCAGGTCCCGCGCCGTCTCCCGCACGTCGAACCGCGCCGGATTGTGTTCACCCGGAAACAGGCGGCCGCCGGCGAGGACGTTGATCAGCGAGTCGCTGTCGCGGCGCGCGATGTAGACGCCGGTCGAAGGCCCCTGCGGGCCGTCCCACTCGACGGCGATGCGATGCGCCGCGTTCTCGGTGCGCAGTCCCGTCCAGGCGGGTAGCCGACTCGGCCGGAACTGTCCGAGGCGGATCAGGCAGATACCGGCCACCGCCCAGCCGCCGACCAGCTGGGGGCGCATCGGTGCCGGCACCGAACGCGCGGCGACCTCGGGGTCCACCCGGTAGTTCACCAGGAGGCGTCGCTCGACGACGCTGGACATGCGTGGAGGTCTCATCCGGCGTCCTCGTTCTCTGTGGTTCGCCTGCGATTTCTCACGATGACCTGCTCAGGGCAGATCACACTCAGGAATCTGCCGACACATAACGCGAGCCGTTCCTCGACGAGTGAGTAGAAGATCCGATTGGCGTCTCGTCGCCCCCGGATGAGCCCCGCGGCCTCGAGTATGCCGAGGTGGCGGGAGATCGATGGGCCACTGATCGGAAACCGCGCGGCGATCTCACCCGCGGTCGACTCGCCGGCGCGGAGGTCTTCCAGGATCTGCCTGCGCGTCGAATCGGCCAGCGCGCGAAACACGCCCGCTTCGTCTTCGGTACCGGTGTCGGCCATGCTTCGCAATTTAGCACCTTAGCTAAATTGCGAACAATATCCAGATGTAGAGGGAGTGGGTGCGGTCGAAGGTCGATGCCCGGCTGCGGTTACCTCGTCGGCGCTGGAGTGTGGCACCGGCGCATGTGCTGTAATTCGCTGCGGCACCGCATTTCGGGTGATGCGGAGGCGCGGACTCGATCCGGCGGACATGAGCAGAGGTATGCGTCGTGACAGCTTTGGAACCGCGGCGCTGCGTGGTGGACACCGTGCTGTTCGGGAATCTCGTCATCGACCGAACCGACAGTGAGGTCACGACCCATCTGGAAAACGATGAATCGGTGATTGTCCGGATCGCCAGGCTGGGACCCCGGACCCGAAAGAACGTACCCATCGGTACGCGCTCGGGTAGCTGTATCGCGGCCCGCGTCAATGATCGTGCGATAACTGTTTCACCTGGTAGTGGCCGAATCCTGAAGCGGACGTTCCGAATTTCCGTGGCGTTGGATGATCGAACCGTGAGCTTTCGGCCGTCGACCGCCGACACTGTCACGTTCATCGCCGGAAAGCCGTATGAGATCGAGAAGAGCTTCTGTGATCTGACGGCCGGAGCGGACGGCACGATCGACGTCATCTGGGCGGTTCCGCGGACCGTCGAGTTGCTCGGCAAGACAATCGAGCCACCGGTCCCGACCACAGAGGACCTGTTGGTCGGATACGCACTCGCCGCTGCCTTCGGGACCGGTGCGCTGTCGCTGGTGTCGGTGGTCGCGGAAATGGTGGCGATGGTTGTGCCGGGCTGAGCCGGTAGGTGCTGTCGGGTCCCGCCCTGGCGCAGCGTGTGCTCCGCCGATATCGGATCGTCGAGACGAACGCCGGAAGCTAGCCGGGGATGCGGTTGCCGCCGAAGGTGGCGTCGAGGCGCCGCACGCGCTGGGCCACCGTGGGGCCGAATGCGCGGCAATAGAGCCGCACGAAACCGCGAATCAGATGACCGTGACGAATATCGTGGTCGAGCATCAGGTCCACGACGGGTCGCCCCATCACCTCCACCATCCGCTGGTCGACGCGGTGAATGATGCGTCGCGACCGCAGTGCGAAGGTCAGCAGGTAGCCGAACACATAGAGCGCCCCGAACACTGAGAGGTTCACCCCGGTCGGCGTTCCGTGATAGGCGGCGATGTAGACCAGCGGCAGGGCGATGACCATGAAACACGAACTGAAGATGAGAAGGGTCTTGACCGCTCCGGTTCGGTAGAGATCGGCGGCCACGAGCGCACCCGCGAGAGCACCGTCCTGTTCGGGCGCGGAAAGCCCGGCGAATCCGCTGCCGACCGTCACGACCGGCGTTTTCCCCGCGGTGTACCGCACTCCCTGCGTCACCCACACCGGCACTTCGCCCGCCACGACGCGTGGCGCCCGCACCCCGAAACTCGCTGCGAGTTCCGCGGCTCGGGCACTGATTCGATCAAGATCCACGCGAACATGATCACTCAACGGGCCGAGAAAAGACAGACCATATGGTTTATTTCCGATCCTCTCACTCGGCAGGAGGCGACCCGATCGTCGAAGGCCGCGGCCGCACCGAGTGGGCGCGTCATGCCCCTACTCCGCCGTGTGCGGGGAACTCCCGGTCTCGGGGTGCTGGATGGCGGTGAAGGTCATCCGGTCGCCGCGGTACAGCGACCGCCGGTGTTCGATCGGGACCCGGTCGGGGTCGTAGGAGACCCGGTTGAGCAAGAACATGGGCGTGCGGGTGTCCACGGTGAGCAGGGCGGCCTCGCGGGCGTCGGGGAGGGTGGTTTCGATACTGTCCACGGCCTCGGCGAAGGCGATACCGCGAGTGGCGATTTCGGCGTACAGGGAGTGGGTGTAGTCGAAGGTTTCGAGCAGGCCCGGGTAGCGGTAGGCGGGCAGGCGGGTGGTTTCCAGTCCCAGGCGGACACCGTCGGTGGTGAGTACCCGTTCGAGTTGCACGATCGGGTCGCCGGGTTGGATGGCGAGCATGCCGGCGAGATCGGCGTCGGCGCCGAATTGGGACCAGCCGACGAGGATTCGGGTGGCGCTGCGGCCCTCGGCGCGCGCGGCCTCGGTGTAGGAGCCCAGGGCCAGGGGCAGTACGAGTTTGGGCCCGGCGACCAGCGTGGTCTTGCCCTGTCGTTCGATGCGTCCGGCGACCAGCAGCTCGCGCAGGGCCTGGCGCACGGTTTCGCGGGCGACGTCGAAGCGCACGGCGAGATCGCGTTCGGAGGGTACGGGGGCGCCCTCCGTCAGCCCGTCGAGCAGTTTCTCGATTCGAGCCCGGACTATCTGATGTTTGAGAACCCGCGGTTCGGCCGTGGACGACACGGGCCAACCCTACCGTGACGCTGGTCTATACCAGCTGTTAACCAACAGTTCGCCCGACGTCCGATCCCTGGTATAGACCAGGGTGCATGCTCGAACCCGTGCAAGACATCAGCGATATCACCCTGGTTGTAATGGATATGGCCGGCACCACGGTGGCCGACGACGGCGCGGTGGTCCGCGCCTTCGACGCCGCCGCCACCGCGGTCGGCCTGCCCGAGAGCGGACCCGAGCGGGAGAACGCCCGGCAGTACGTGCTCGACACCATGGGACAGTCGAAGATCGCGGTGTTCACCCACCTGTTCGGCGAGCGGGCGGCCGAGGCCAACGCCGCGTTCGAATCCGCCTACGAACGGTTCGTCGACGAGGGCGGTGTCACGCCGATCCCCGGCGCCGAGAAGACCATCACCGAACTGCGTGCGGCCGGGATCAAGGTGGCGCTGACCACCGGGTTCAGCAAACAGACCCAGCAGCGGCTGCTCACCGCCCTCGGCTGGACCGATATCGCCGACCTCGTGCTGGCTCCCGCCGACGCCGGCCGCGGCCGCCCCTACCCCGACCTGGTGCTCACCGCGGTACTGCGCACCGAAACCGACGACCTGCGCCGCGTCGCGGTCGTCGGCGACACCTCCAGCGATATCCTCTCCGGCCTCCGCGCCGGGGCCGCCGTCGTGATCGGCACCCTCACCGGCGCCCACGACGAACCGGCGCTGCGCGAGGCCGGCGCCACCCGGGTCATCGACTCCGTCGCCGATCTGCCCGCCCTGCTCTTATCCGCCTGATCCGCTCCACCCCTTCTCCCTGAGGACGTTCCATGTTCTTCCGTCGTCGTCACGCCGCGGCCGCCGTACTCGCCGGCCTGGCTCTCACCCTCTCCGCCTGTTCCGGCTCCGGTGATTCCGACGCCCGCAACGACAAAGGCTTCCCCGAGAAACTGACACTGGCCGCCATCCCGGCGGAGAACTCCAGTGATCTGAAGGCCAGCTACGACCCGCTGATCGCGATGCTGGAGAAGGAGACCGGCTCCGATGTCGAATTCGTCCAGGCCTCCGATTACGCGGGCGTGGTCGAGGGGATGATCGCCGGGAACGTCGATCTGGCGTTCTTCGGCCCGTTCGCCTACGTGGTCGCGGGAGTCAACGGCGCCGACCTCACCCCGCTCGCCGCGGGTATCCAGGAGAAGGGCGGCAAGCCCGGCTACCAGTCCTACGGCCTCGCCAGAACCGATAACGCCGCGGTGAACGGTCTGCCGGATTTCAAGGGTAAGAAGGTGTGCTTCGTCGATCCGGGTTCGACCTCCGGATTCCTCTATCCCACCGCCGGATTGATCGAGTCGAAGGTCATCGCGTCGGGGTCGGAAGCCGATGTCTCGGCCGGGGTGCAGCCGATCTACGCGGGCGGCCACGACGCCTCCGCGCTGGCCATCGCCGCGGGTGACTGCGACGCCGGATTCGCCTTCGACACGATGGTCGACAAGACCCTGATCGAGAAGGGTGATCTGAAACCCGGTCAGCTGAAGACGGTCTGGAAGTCCGAGACCATCGCCGGATCGTTGTTCGCCGCGAACAACGATCTGGGCGCGGAGACCGTCGGCAAGCTGAAGACGATCTTCACCGAGAAGGCCAACGCCGACTACATGCTGGAACAGGGCTTCTGCACCGGCGACTGCCGGATCACCGACGAACGCATCTGGGGTGTCGCACCCGCCGAGGACACCGACTACAACGGCGTCCGGCATGTCTGTGAGGTCACCGGCTCCGAGAAGTGCAAGGGCTGAGTCCGATGCCTCCCGCGCCCCACCGGCCGACCGTCGCCGGAGACGACACCGTCCTCTCCGCGCGGTCGGTCACCAAGAAGTTCGGTGCCACCACCGCACTCGAGGATGTGTCGTTCGAGGTGCACCGCAGTGAGATGGTCGTGCTGCTCGGACTCTCCGGGTCCGGTAAATCGACGCTGCTGCGGTGCCTCAACGGACTGCACCCGGTCACGTCGGGGGAGATCGAGGTCGGCGGCACCCGCGTCGACCTCGCCTCCGGGGCGCGGTTGCGGGCCCTGCGCCGTGACGTCGGGTTCGTATTCCAGCAGTTCAACCTCGTCGGCCGGCTCAGCTGCCTGGAGAACGTCCTCATCGGCGGGCTCGGGCGGATCCGGTTGCCGCGCTACGGCGCGCTCACCTATCCCAAGGCGATGCGCGCCGAAGCGCTGGAACATCTCGACCGGGTCGGGCTGGCCGACCTGGCCGAACGCCGCGCCGACACCCTCTCCGGCGGTCAGCAGCAGCGGGTCGCCATCGCGCGCACGCTGATGCAGCGTCCCGCCGTACTGCTCGCCGACGAACCCGTGGCCTCATTGGACCCGGAGAACGCGGGCGTGGTGATGGACCTGCTGTTCCGGGTGTGCATCGAGGAGAAACTCACGGTGCTGTGCACCCTGCACCAGGTCGATCTGGCGATGGGCTGGGCCCACCGCCTGATCGGCCTGCGGGGTGGGCGCAAGGTTCTCGACCGTCCCGCCGTCGGGATGTCGCGGGACGAGGTCATGGAGGTCTATCAGCGGGTCGAACCGGCGACCGCCGGCGCCGACGCCACCGAGCCGCGATGAGCACGCTGCTCGCCTCGCATCGCGCGGCACCGAAACCGCCCGCGCCGCGGACATTCCGTACCGTCGCGCTGCGGGCCTGCGGCGCCGCCGCGGTCCTGGCGACCCTGGCCGCCGCCTGGTACATCGATTTCGCGCCCGCCACCCTGATCGACGGGCTCGACGAGATCGCGAACCTGCTGGAACGGATGCTGCCGCCGCGGCTCGACGATCCGGGCCGTATCTCGACGCTGGCCGTGGAAACCCTGCTCATGGCGATCCTCGGCACGGTGCTCGCGGCCGTGGCCTCGGTACCGCTGGCGTTCCTGGCCGCCCGCAACACCACACCGCATCCGGTGGTGTACAGCGTGGCCAGGGCGGTGATCACCTTCTGCCGGGCGATGCCGGATCTGCTGTTCGCCGCGTTGTTCGTGCGTGCGCTGGGGATCGGGGTACTGCCCGGAATCCTCGCGCTGGCCCTGCATTCCATCGGGATGCTCGGCAAACTGTTCGCCGACGCCATCGAGCAGACCGATCCCGGTCCGCGCGAGGCGGTGCGCGCCACCGGCGCCGGCTATTTCCGGGAGATGCTGAACGCGGTGGTCCCGCAGGTGGTCCCGGCCTGGATCGCCACCTTCGTCTACCGCATCGATATCAACCTCCGGATGTCGGTGGTGCTGGGATTCGTCGGCGCGGGCGGTATCGGGTTCGCCCTGCAGGACGCGCTACGCGGCCTGATCTATCCCCGCGCGCTCGGCATCGTGGCCGTGATCCTGGTGATCATCGCGGCGATGGAGGTGCTGACCATCGTCATCCGCCGCACCCTGCTCACCCCCTCGCAGGCCGGCCCGCGCCGGGACCGGTTCACCCGCTTCGCCTTCGGCACCCTGCTCGCCGCGAGCTGCCTGGCCTCCCTGGTGGTGCTCGATATCGACCTCGCGGCGCTGTTCACCTGGCCGTGGCCGTCGTTCGAGGTGTTCGGCCGGATGATTCCACCGAACTTCGAGGCCCTCGGCGCCGATCTGTTCGATGCCGCCCTGCAAACCGTCGCGATCGGCCTGGTGGCCACCGCGATCGGCATGGTGCTGTCGATACCGCTGGGCATCCTCGGCGCCGCGAACGTATCGCCCCATCCGGCGCTGTACTGGTTCGCCCGCGCCTGGATCCTGGTGGTGCGGGCGGTACCGGAACTGATCATCGCGGTGGTGTTCGTCGCCGCCCTCGGGCTCGGGCCGATCGCCGGAACCTGTGCGCTGGCCATCGGTTCCATCGGTTTCCTCGGCAAGCTCGTCGCCGACGGCGTGGAGGAGATCGACCCCGGCCCGCTCGAAGCGGTCCGCGCGGTCGGCGGCGGCTGGTGGAAAACCCTGTTCGCCGCCGTGATCCCGCAGGCCGTGCCGTCGATGATCGGATCGAGCCTGTATCTGCTCGACGTCAATATCCGCACCTCCACGGTGCTGGGCATCGTCGGCGCGGGCGGCGTCGGGTATCTGCTGTTCGAGGCCATTCGCACCCTGAACTTCGACGTCGCGGGCGCGATCGTGATCGTCGTCTTCGTCATCGTCTACACCATCGAAAGGTTGTCCGGATGGATACGCTCACTCGTCGTCTGACCCGCGCGGCGATCTGGTCGGGCGACGAGGTGCGGGTACGGGAGGTGGAACTCCCCGAACCCGGGCCCGGCCAACTGCTGGTCCGGATCGCGCTGGCCACCGTCTGCGGTAGTGACCTGCATACGGTCTCGGGGCGTCGGACCGCGGCGTGCCCGTCGATTCTCGGCCACGAGGCCGTGGGCCGGGTGGTGGCCGCCGGTCCCGGCGCCGAACGCGAGACGGGGGAGCGGATCGTCTGGTCGGTGACCTCGGCCTGCGGCCGGTGTGCTCGCTGCCGCCGCGGTTTCACCGCGAAATGCGAGCAGGTGCGCAAAGTGGGGCACGAAGCATTCACCGGGGACTGGCCGCTTTCCGGTGGCTACGCCGAACACATCCTGCTCCCGGCGGGCGTGACCACCGTTTCGGTACCCGACACGGTGCCCGACGCCGTCGCCGCGCCGGCCGGATGTGCCACCGCGACCGTGATGGCCGCCCTGGAAGCCGCTCGGGACCTGTCCGGTCGCCGGGTGCTGATCTGCGGCGCCGGCATGCTCGGTATCACCGCCGCGGCGGCCTGCGCCGAACAGGGCGCCCTGGTCGAGATCGCCGATCCGCATCCGGAACGGCTGGAACTGGCGGCCCGGTTCGGCGCGACGGCCGAAACCGGTGGTCCGGTCGATACCGCTTTCGATTTCTCCGGCTCGGCGGCCGCGGTGGCCACCGCGCTGTCGCGGCTCGACCTCGGCGGCACCCTGGTCCTCGCCGGTTCGGTGACCCCCGGCCCCGCCGTCGCCGTGGATCCCGAAGCGGTGGTCCGCGGCTGGCTCACGCTGACCGGCGTGCACAACTACGAGCCACGTCACCTCGTCCGCGCGGTGGATTTCCTCGCCGCGACCCTCGGCCGCCGTCCCTGGGACGACCTCGTCTCCGCCCCTGTCGGACTGGACGCACTCGATATCGCGCTCCGTCCCGCTCCCCGGAATATCCTGCGCACCTCCGTCGCTCCGTAACGCGGCCACTGCGCCGGCCGGGGATTCACCCGTCCGGCTGTGGACCGTCGGCGATACCGGCCTCCTCCGGGTTCCGGCGAGTAGCGTGGGGATCGTCCGCATGAGGTGTGGATTCGTTTTTCTGGTCCGGATATCCGGTCCCGCCGGGCGGTTCCGCCGGTGGTGGGCCGGGGCCGGCGCAGATCGACAGATACGGGTGGGAACTGCGATGACGGAAATAACTCTGACCGGCGATTCGCTGGAGCTCCCGGGTGGCGCCCGGGTCCGGTTCGTCCGGACGCTGCGACTGCCCGAGGAGGGCACCTATCCACTGCCGCCGGGTCTGGGATCCTTTCCGTTGCGGCGGGTCGCGGACTATCCGGATACCGTGCCCGCGCAGTGGCGGGAGCGCGGCGGCGTGATGCTGCCCGTGTACCAGCGGGAAGCGATGTGGCTGGGATTCACCGCGCCGGTGCCCGCGGCGTTGAAGGTCGGGGTCGGGAAGGTGTGCGCGGTCTCCGGCAAGCCCTGGTCCGACGAGCTCATCCGCGACCCGCAGAACTACGTGGCCCTGCCGAAACAGCCGTGGCTGGACGGTATCAACTCCGGTAACGGTACGGTCCGCCAGTTCGTCGCGCTGCCGCTCGGACTGGGCGCGACGGTCGAAGGCCAGGTCACCGGTACCGAACAGTGGGGTGGGGTGCAGCTGGCGGTGCACGGGCTGACCCCGGCGGCGCGCGAGGCCTGGGACCGGGAACAGGAAATCGCCCGGGCCCGCCGCGCCGAGGCCGCGCGACTCCGGGCGAACGCGCCGTCGCCGGCGGCATACGGCGCGGTACCGGTCGCCGGAGGGCTGCCCGAGCCGGGTGCGGCGCCCCGGCGTCCGGGCGCGTCGCCGATGGGTCTCGGTGCCGGTGGACGGATGCGTCAGCAGATCTTCGAGGACACCCGCCCGCTCGGTGACTACCGCGCCCAGGCCCACGGCCGGGTGTTCGTCCATCTGGCGTCGGCGGCCGAATGGCGGGAGATCACCGGCGAACCGGCGCCGCCCACCCCCGTGACCGCGGAAGCGTATGCCGCGCGAGGTCTGCCGTGGTTCGACTACTACGACGCCGATGCGGCCGATCTCCCGCCCGCTCCGGACCTGAGCGCCGTGCAGGCCAGCGGCAACTGGTTCCCGGAGTCCGGACCGGACGCCCCGCTGGAATCACCCCTGCCGACCTACCACCTGAACGACAAGCCGGTCCAGGACGGACAGTGGTGAATCCGTCGCGGCGGTGATCGCCGGCGGATACCGTTCACCGGCGTTCGACGCGCTCCTCCGGCGCCGCCACCGGTCCGCGATCGCGCAGATATGTTTCCAGCGCGTCCAGATCGGTGGGTCCGACCGCGGTATCGGTGCCGCGGGTGAAAACGGTGAAGCCGTCGCCGCCGGAAGCGAGGAAATTGTTGGTGCTCACCCTGTATCCCGCGACCTCGTTCACCGGCTGTCCCGCGATCCGTACCGACCCTTCGACGATCTTGTCTCCCGGAGACCCCGCGTCGTCGTAGGCGTAGGTCAGCCCCGCCACCGACAGGATCGCCGGTTTGCTGGTGTTGTCCCACTGCTGTTCCAGCAGGTCGAGGATCTGACGGCCGGTGAGGGTCAGCGTCACCACCTGATTCCCGAAGGGCTGGGTCTCGTAGATGTTTCCGTAGGTGATGGGTCCGGGATCGATATCGGCGCGCACACCACCGGGATTCATGAACGCCGCCACCGCCTGCGCCGAATCGCCGGTCACCTCGAGCATGGCATCGGCGATCACCGCGCCCAGCGGGGACTCACCGGTGGCGCTGCCGCGGGCCAGCGGGGCGGTCGCGGTGCCGACCACCCGCTCGGCCCGGGGTGCCGCCTGCCCGGCGTAGTAGTCGATCAGCGCGGTGATCGCGGGGTCGGGTTCGATATCCCTGGTGACCACCCGGTTCACCGCCTTCGCCGAAACCCGGCCGTCCTGGAAACGCAGCGTGATGTCGGAGATCAGGCGGCCGTAGGACGCGCTCTGGGTCACCACTTTCCCGCCGAACTCGCAGACATAGGGCTGATGGCTGTGCGCGGTGAGCAGGACCGCGACGGCCGGGTCGGTCCGCGCGGCGAGGTCGGGCACATCGGGGCTGATATCGGCGCACCCGTTGTAATCGGTGGTCTTCGCCGGAGTGCCCTGCGCGCCGCCGTCGTGCACCAGCGCGACCACGGTTTCCGCGCCCGCCTGTTTCATGGCGGGCACGTACTTGTTGATGGCCTCGGCCTGATCGCCGAAGGTGTAGCCGCGGATCCCCTCGGGGAACACCAGGTTCACGGTATCGGGAGTGACGGTGCCGACCACTCCGATCTTGTGCCCACCCACGTCGAGCATCGTCCACGGCCGTACCTCCGGCGGCACCGCACCGCGGCCGTCGGTGAGGTTCGCGGCCAGGAAGGCGAAATCCGCGCCGGTGAACGGTTCGCCCGGTACGCATCCGTCCGGTGCGCACCCGCCCTTGCTGAGCCGGGCCAGTTCCAGTACCCCGTGGTCGAGTTCGTGATTACCCACCGCCGATGCCGCGACCCCGGCGCGGTTCAGGAAGGAAATGGTCGGTTCGTCGTGGAACAGCGACGACACCAGCGGGCTCGCGCCGATATTGTCGCCCGCCGACAGGACCGCGCTGTCGGGATAGGCGGCCCGCAATCGTTGCAGGTGGGCGGAGAGATACGCGGCGCCACCGGCGGTGTATTCGCCGACCAGTCCGTTGCTCGCCTCGGGCGGTTCGAGATGACCGTGCAGATCGTTGAACCCGAACAGATGCACCTCGCCCGGTTCGGCGGCCGGCAGGTCGGCGGTGGAGACCAGTGGGATCGCGCCCGGCGGGGGAGCGGGTTCGCCGGACCCGGAGCATCCGGCGAGCAGAACGAGACCCATGACCAGAGCGCAGCCGGAAGCGGCTCTACGCACAACACCCATACCTCCCGACTCTGACAGCTCCGGACAGCCGGTGAGCGACCGTGCGGTGAATTTCTTCCGCCACACCGGGCGAACCGGAAGATACCGGTTGACCTGCGCCTACCCTTTCGACTGAGCGGCCCGGGAGGCCTGCCGGAAAGAAAATCCGGGAGCGGCCGATGAGTTTCGGTGCGCTGCCTCGTCCGAACATGCGGGTCGGCGGCCCGTAAATCCGAGACATCGGGCCGCCGTCCCCCTATCGGACGTACGACGCTGCCAGGAGGCGCCATGCGCACGCTCGCGATAACCCAGAACATCACCGTCGACGGCGCCATCGAGATGCTCGACGACTGGTTCGACCCGCAGGGGCAGGGCGACGATCAGGACCTGCTGGACGAAACGCACCGCCAGGACAGCGCCGCCGACGCCTTTCTCACCGGCCGCCGCACCTTCGAGGATCTGCGCGGCTACTGGCCCCAGCAGGCCGAGGACCCCACCGGTATCACCGAATACCTGAACACCGTGCGGAAATACGTAATCTCCTCCACTCTCACCGATCCGGGATGGCAGAACTCCACCGTCCTGTCCGGCGATCCGGTCGCCGAGGTGGCGGCACTGAAAGAGCAGGCGGGCAAGGACATCGTCGTTACCGGCAGCATCACGCTCTGCCACACCCTGATCGCGGCGGATCTGGTGGACGAGTTCCGCCTGTTCACCTACCCGGTCGTCCAGGGCCGCGGCCATCGGTTGTTCCCGGCCGGTCACAAGATCCCGGAACTCCGCCTCGTCGATACGAAAACCTTCCGCTCGGGAATCACCTACTCCTGCTACTCGGCCCGCTGACGCCGACGAGACCCGGCCGACCGCCCTGCGGGTGACGATTCGGCGTCGCCGCCTCGGCGGGGTGGCGACGTGCCCTACGTCAGGGTCGAAGTCGGGTTCTGCCCGTCGCGGCGGGGTCGCCGAGACGTGGTCGGACCTGTGCAATCACCTGGAGAATCCTCCAATTATGTTCGGGTACAAGGGTTTTGGATCGTTCCCGATGCTGCTAGGTTGAGATCGGATTCGGGGGCGGCATCCGGTGCGCATCAGCGAACCATCTGCCCGGGGGCGATGCGCCGGTATGCGCGCCGATGGCCGCATTTCAGGTAAACGCCCAGCATTTCTTCCACGGCAGCGCTCAGGCTCTACCCGTCGCGGGCGCATCCCGCCCGCCCGAAATGGGGAGGACTCCATGCAGGACACCGGATCGACACTGTCCCGACGCCAGCTCGGGCGTTATCTCATGGAATGGCGCACCCGCGCCGGACTGACTCTGACCACCGCCGCCGAACTACTCGAAACCAGCGTCAGCGGATTGCACCGGCTCGAACACGGGCGGACCGGGCGGGTCCGGACAGGCCAGATAGAAGCGGCCTGTGAACTGTACGGAGTGCCGGAGGAACTGACGGCCGCGTTCGTCGGGCTCGCCGGGCAGGCGGCGGTGCGGAGCTGGTGGCACGAATTCGGGGATCTGATTCCCCGGGACTTCGACGTCTATGTGGGATTGGAAGCCGCCGCGGTCGGTATTACGACATTTCAGCCCGAACTCATTCCCGGCCTGTTCCAGACCGGTGACTACGTTCGAGCGCTGAACCGCGCCGCTTTTCCCACAGCGAGCACCGAATTGCATGAGGCCTGGGTGGATCTGAAGCTGCGGCGACAGCAGGCGGTGACCCGGAAACGCCGCCCGTTGTCGGTTGTGGCGGTTGTCGGTGAGGCAGCCCTGCGGCGAGTGAACGGAAGCCGGAAGGTGATGGCGGTGCAGTTGCGGAAGCTGGCGGATATGTCCACGCTCCCGAATGTCGAAGTGCTCGTACTCCCATTCCAGGCGGGGTTTCCCGCAGGTCTGGCGGTGGGGCCCTGCGTCATTCTGGACTTCGGATCCACCGAGACGGGAGACCCTGTCGAGCCGCAGGTGGTCTTCATCGAGGGAAGCTCGGTCGGCAATCTGTATCTCGAGAAGCCGCAGGATGTCCGGAGCTACCATCAGACGTACGGCCGGATCCGCAGCCGATCGCTGGATACGGCGACCAGCAGGAACCTGCTACGGCAGGTAGCGAAGGAGTATCTGGCGTGACGGTCGACCCGGTTTCCGCACAGTGGTTCAAGAGCAGTTACAGCCAGGGTACGGGTGAATGCGTCGAGGTGGCCTTCCTCGCGCCCGATCTCGTGGGCGTGCGTGACTCGAAGTCGCCGGAGGCGGGTGTCCTGCACTTCGCCTCCGGCGACTGGGACGCATTCACCTCCGGAATCTCACACGGTCATCCGTCCTTCCGCTGAAGCGACAGCGCCCCGGAGCCATCGATTCGAACGGTTGGAAGGGATTCCCTGCGGCATTGCTCAGCCCCTCTGCTCGAGCCGGAGTTCGGTCACGGGGGTGAGATGCCCGATCCGGATCGCCAGCAGGTTGGCGACGAGAACAACGGCGAACACGACGGCGGCCGTGCGATAGTTCACGGCCCACAGCCCGGCCGCCGCACCGCCGAAAACCGTGATCTTGGTGGCGATCGCGAGCAGTGGCTGGTCGAAAACCGATTTCGGGGCGGCGAAAAGGGCCCAGGCGGTGATCGCGAGAACCGGTGCGCCGATCGCCAACGCGAGCTTGGCCGGAGTCGCGTCGGTGACCTTCCATCCCCACAGTGCCGGTGCGGCGAATGCGGCCAGCTCCAGCACGAACAACAGAGTGAGATTGCCCCACTTCCAGACTTCCCGCATGCCCGTTCCCGTCCGTGAACACTGCTCTCTATAGAGAGCAGTGTTCACGAAAAATCGTCAGCGGTCAAGCGCGGCCGGTGCGAACCGAGCGCGGGCAGGACTTCAGGGCATGGCGTCGACGAAGCGATCCAGCAACCGGGCGAACTCGGACCGTTCCCTCGCGGTCCACTCCGACATCGCCGAATCGAATGCCTCCCGGCGGGTGCGGTGTGCCCGGGTGAGGAGATCCCGTCCGCGCTCGGTGAGGGCCAATATCGAGCGCCGGCCGTCGGATTGATCGGCGATCCGGTGTGCGAAACCTTCGCTCACCGCCGCGGCGACCAGCTTGCTGGCGCGGGGTTGGTCCACCGCCAGTGCGGTGGCGACCGTCGACACGGTGGGTTCCGGCGCGGCCTCGATCGCGTCCAGGACATCGAAGGACTGCCGGGTGAGTTCACCGTCGCGCGCGAGGGCGCGGCGGGTCTGCCTGCGCCGTATCGCGACCATCGCCCGTTCCACCCGCTCGACATCGTCCATGCGGGCATGTTACTACTGACATATACATGTCATAAGACATGTATATTCACTAGGAATATATTCTCCGCAGGAGTCACGATGAGAACCTCCGCTCTGCTCGCCGGCCTCGCCGTCGCACTGCTCATGTCCCTGGCCGCGTGCGGCGGGTCCGCCGAGGCGCCGGGCCCTCCGGCCGACTCGGAGAACCGGCTCATCGGCTACCAGGTCAAACGACTCGATCAGCTCATCGAGGTGACCTTCGACCGATTGCTCGGCGAAGCCGGACTCTCACGGCGGCAGTGGCAGACGCTGAACACGATCGCCCGAGGACCCGTCGACGACGCCGGACTCACCGAGGCGCTGCGCCCGTTCTGGGAGGCCGGCGGCGAGAGCGTCGCCGATACCGTCACCGGCCTCACCGCCCGCGGCTGGATCGTCCGCGGCGCCGACGCGAACTACACGCTGACCGAGGCGGGCCGCACTGCCCACGCGACCGCGCGGGACTCGGTATCGCGGCTGCGGGAGCTGGCGGGCGAGGGGGTCGGTGAAGACGAATTCGCCCGGATGATGGATGTGCTGGAACGCATTATCGGCAATCTGGAACGCGCCACCGCCTGAACGGGAGTGCCGGCGTCCGGCGGGAACCGGACGCCGGCACGGTCGCGTCAGTCCGAAGCCGTGGCGGCTCCGCCGAGGTGGTGGGTGAAGAACCGGACCGAACCGTCGAGCTCGTATTCGGGTATCCGGTGGCGCCGGCCCGGGTGGGCGTGCAGCGTCTTCTCCTTCGAGGCGAGGGCGTCGAACAACGCGACGCCGGACGCGTTGTCGAAGTACTCGTCGTCCCAGGGAATCCGGTACTCGACCGGTACGGTCACCTTTCTCGCCGCCTCGATCAGGGCGTCGTCCACGAACACCGCGCCCAGGCTCAGGGCCGCGATCCTGGGGTCGGCCGCCGTCAGCATCAGGCCGGTGACGACACCCAGATTCATACCGCCGTAGCCGACCGGTGTTTCGGTGCCGATCTCGGGCAGTGACTGCAGGGCGTCCAGGGTCGTCTGCCATTCCGGCACCGCGCGCTCGGCCAGCGCTCTGTTGTACTCGACGACGATCGGTGCGATGGACTCGCCCGCCGCCCGCGCGGCGTGGATCTGCTCGCCCCGCTGCCGATCCTGATGGGTCCGCGGCCGGTCACCGTGTCCGGGCGCGTCGATGGCGGCGACGGTGAAACCGTAGGCGGTGACGCTGTGCAGCGCGTTGGCCACCAGCCCGGGCGCCTTCTTGTGCATACCGCCGGAGTGCCCGGACAGCAGCAGTGGCGCGCCGGCCTGCCCGGATTCCGGTGACCAGAGCACGCCGGTGATCTCGCCCAGGGTGAAGGTTCGTTCGATGACACCGTTCGACGATGTCTCGGAGGTGAAATGCATGGTGTTGCCTTTCGGGATCGCCTTGTCGGGCGCTCCCGGCGACACCTACATCGATCGCGGAACCGTGAACACGAGTGGGAGCACCCACATGATTGCTGTGTTCATGGGTCTCACCTCCTCGCGTGCTGTCACGGCTGCATCGAAGTTAGCAATCGCCGCGAAATTCCGTCCAGCCATTTTCCTGCTCGCAGGTCGTGGGGTCCGGGTGGATCCGGAAACGCCCGACAATCCGGTTTGCCCGGTTCGGCATGGTCGGGTGTGGGAATCGTTCCGGTTGCGCGCTGTAGGAGGTTATGGCTCGATAAGCGCGCGTGATCGCTCGATTGCGCGATATTTGCCGTCCGGCGCCCCCTCGGCTCGCCGGCGTTAGGAGCTCGACCATGACCATCGGCTACGTCTGGAATACCGTCTACGGGTGGGTCGACACCGGTTCGGGGAGTCTGTTCCCCTCCGACGCGACCACCGGCCTCCAACCCATCGCACACCATCTCGCCCATCCGGACACCAAACGCCGCTTCCACGAACTGGTCGCCGTATCCGGCCTACTCGACCGATTGCGGGAAGTGCGGGCGGTTCCCGCCACCGAGGAAGACATCCTGCGGGTGCATGCCGCCGAACATCTCGCGCGGATCCAGGCGGAGAGCCTGCTGCCGAAGGGCGGTGACGCCGGTGACGGATGCTCGCCGTTCGGGAAAGGCGGCTACGAGATCGCGGCGCTGTCGGCCGGCGGCGCGATCCAGCTCGTCTCGCAGGTGGTGGCCGGCACGATCGATACCGGGTACGCGCTGGTGAATCCGCCCGGGCACCACGCGACCCGCGCGTCCGGGATGGGCTTCTGCGTTTTCAACAATGTCTCGGTGGCCGCCGCGTACGCCAAGGCGGTGCTGGGGCTGGAGCGGATCGCCATCGTCGACTGGGATGTGCACCACGGCAACGGCACTCAGGACATCTGGTACAGCGATCCCTCGGTGCTCACCGTATCGCTGCACCAGCATCTGTGTTTCCCGCCGAATTCGGGATTCCGGGAAGAACGCGGCACCGGCGCGGGCGAGGGGTACTCGATCAATATCCCGCTACCGCCCGGCAGCGGCGACGCGGCGTATCTGTACGCGCTGGCGGAGGCGGTGGTCCCGGCGCTGCGCGCGTTCCGGCCCGAACTGGTGATCGTCGCGTCCGGATTCGACGCGAGCATGATGGACCCGCTGGCCCGCCAGATGGTCACCAGTGCCGGGTTCGCGCAGCTCACACGGTGGATGCTGGATCTCGCCGCCGAACTGTGCGAGGGGCGGATCGCGTTCGTGCAGGAGGGCGGTTACAGCCCGTACTACGTGCCGTTCTGCGGAGTGGCCGTGCTGCGCGAATTGCTCGGCGACCCACACGAACCCGATCCCTACACGCCGATCGTCAGCACGCAGGGCGGTGACGTTCTCCTCGACCACGAGGCCGCCGCCGTCCGGGCCGCTGTCGCGATCCCCGGTGCGGTCGCGAGCGAGGGGGATCGCGCGATCACAGTCGGATGACGTTCCGCTTTCGGGAGCGCGGGGCGCGGGAAGGTCCACTAACCTTGGCTCGCACTTCGAAAAACCTTCCCTACCTGGGAAACTCAGCAAGGAGATAGTGGATGTCGGCTGTTCGGAAAATGGTGGAGGAATACTACGGTCTGATCGATTCCGGTCGATTGGCCGACGCTGCCGCGCTGATGACCGACGATGTGAAACTCACCTTCGCCAATGCCGAGCCGGTGACCGGTCGCGATACCGCCACCGCGTCCATCCAGTTCGTCCTCGACCAGTGCGACAAGATCGAACACAAAGTGGTCCACTGGATCGAACCGCATCCGCCGGTCGACGGAATCACCGAGGTCGTCTTCGAGATCCGGATCCACTACTGGCTGAAGAACGGTAAAGAGGTCGATATCCCGGGCGCGGTGTACGCGACCATCGATGCCGACACCCTGTTCACCGAACAGCGTCTCTACGGCGACCTCACCGAGGTGTTCGCCTGAATCGGTAGGGCTCGGAACGAAAAACCGACGGCTCGGACCACAGCGGTCCGAGCCGTCGGTCTACGCGGGTGCGGAATTACTTCGGCGCGGTCAGGTCGTAGACCGTCACCCCGTCCACCTCTTTCGAGGTGAAATTCTGCTGGACCCATTCGGTGATGGCGGAGGTGGTGGCCTGCCGTCCGCCGGGTCCGCCGCCGCTGCCGCTGCCGCCGAGGAAATAGTGGATCTGCCCTGACTCCACGTACTGCTGGAACTGTTCCAGCGTCGGTGAGGGATCGCTGCCGTTGAATCCGCCGACCGGCATCACCGGCAGTTCGGTGGCGAGCTGGTAACCGGCCGCGCTGTTGGAGGCGATGGTGGCGGCGGCCCAGGTGTAGTCCGCGCCGTCCTCCTTCAGCAGCGCCACCAGGGCGTCGCTGGGGCGGCTGGCGCCCATCACCCCGCCGCCGGGACCGCCCATACCACCACGGCGACCGTCCTGGCCCGCGGCGTTCCCGTCGCCGAGGCCCATTCCGCCGTCGGGCATCCCGTCGGTTCCTGGTACGGCATCCTGACCGCCATCGGTACCCGGCACGCCGCCGCCCGTTCCGGGCATACCGCCCGGCCCGGTGCCCATACCGGGCGTCCCGCCCTGATTACCGGGCATCCCGGGCATTCCGCCGTCCATACCGGGGCCGCCGTCCCGCATACCCGGGGGACGCATCCCCCCGAACATTCCGTTACTCGGCCCGGCGGTCGGAATCGGGCCGTTGTGGGCCGAATTCAGGGTGTCGACCGTATAGGCGACCGGTCCGCTCAGACCGACCACACCGGCCAGTACCGCGGCCGCCACGGCCGATTTGCCCGGTAGCCGGACCAGCAGCGCGAGGGTGGCGACGATACCGCCGGCCAGGATCGCCCAGCGCAGCCACGGCACAAAATCGGCGGTACGCGAGAGCAGCAGCCACGCCGTCGCGGTGGTCAGGCCCACCGCCGCCGCGGCGAGCAGCCGCACCCACCAGCGAGACCGGTTACGCCAGTAGGACACCGCGCCGATACCCACGAGCGCCGCGATCGCCGGCGCCAGCGCCACCGTGTAGTACTGGTGGAAGATCCCGGCCATGAAGCTGAACACCAGGCCGGTCACCAGCAGCCAGCCACCCCAGAGCAGCACCTGTGCCCGGGGGCCGTCGGTGCGGGCGGCCCGGCCGCGCAGCAGTAGTCCGGCGACCAGCGCGACCAGCGCGGCGGGAATCAGCCAGGCGATCTGCCCGCCCTGCATCTGATCGAACATCCGGGTGATCCCGGTCTGTCCCCACATACCGTTACCGCCCGGCGGCAGTTCCCCGCCCGGCCCGACACTGCCGGTCTCGTTACCGTTCAACCGGCCGAGGCCGTTGTAGCCCAGGGTCAGTTCGATGATCGAGTTGTTCTGCGAACCACCGATATACGGGCGGGAATCGGCGGGCCACAGTTCCACCGCCAGCAGCCACCAACCCGCCGCCGCCACCATCGCGGCGCCCGCCGCGAACAGTTGCGCGATCCGTTTACCCAGTTTCGGTGGGCCCGCGAACAGGTACACCAGGGCCAGCACCGGCACGACGAGCATCACCTGCAACTGCTTGGCCAGGAACCCGAAGCCGATACAGGCTCCGGTGAGCACCAGCCAGCGCCAGCGGCCGTCATCGAGTGCCCGCATCATCGCCCACACCGCGGCGACCATCAGCAGCACCAGCAGCGCGTCGGGATTGTTGAAACGGAACATCAGCGCGAAAACCGGTGTCGCGGCCAATACCAGACCGGCCAGGAGTCCCGCGGCGGGTCCGAACGAGCGCCGCACCGTCGCCCACACCAGCGCCACCGTGGCGATACCCAGCAGCACCTGCGGAACCAGCATGCTCCAGCTACTCAGCCCGAACACCCGCACCGACAGTTCCATCACCCACAGCGAGGCGGGCGGTTTGTCCACGGTGATGGAGTTCGCGGCGTCGGAAGAACCGAAGAAGAACGCCTTCCAGGACACCGAACCGGCCTGTACCGCGGCCGAATAGAACGAGTTGGCCCAGCCGTTGGCGCTCAGGTTGTAGAGATAGGAGAGCGCCGTGGCCAGCAGCAGCGCCGCCAGCGCCGGAAACTCCCAGCGCGGCCGCGCCGGTCGGGAGCCGGCAGCAGGTGCCGGCGCGGCGGAAGGCGGATTCGTGACAAGGGTCGTCATCGGGTGGGCTCCTCGGTGTCGATGGCGGGGCGGCCGGCCTCACGGAACACCCAGCGCAGTCCCACGAACCGCATCAGGGTGGCGATCAGGTTGGCCACGACCAGGACGAACAGTTCGAGTTGCACCGGGGCGCCCGGCGCCCAGCGATGCAGTGCGAACAGCGAACCGCTGGTGACCAGCAATCCGAAACCGAAGATCAGCAACCCCTGGAAATGGTGCGAGGCCATATCCCGCTGCCCGCGCACCCCGAACGTGAAGGCGCGGTTCGCGGCGGTATTGGCCACCGCCGTGATCAACAGGGCTCCGAAATTGGCGATCTGCGCCCCGGCCCACGGCTGCATCAGCACATACAGCAGCATGTAGGCGAGGGTGGAAGCGACGCCGACCGCAGCGAACCGGATCAGCTGACCCACCATCCCGAGCGGCACCCCCGGCACCAGCGGTTCCCGGCCCACCGCGTGCCTGATCTCGGCCAGCGGCAACGCGCCCGTGGCCAGCGCCCGGCCCAGACGCCAGATACCGCGCAGATCCTTGCGGGCGGTATCGACGATATCGACCCGGCTGTCCGGATCGTCGATCCAATCCACCGGCACCTCGTGGATCCGCAGGCCCGCGCGCTCGGCGATCACCAGCAGTTCGGTATCGAAGAACCACTCCCCGTCCTGTACCAGCGGCAGCAGCTTACGCGCCACCTCGGTGCGGATCGCCTTGAATCCGCACTGGGCGTCGGAGAAGCCCGCCCGCAGCGACGCCTTCAACAGCAGGTTGTAGGAGCGCGAGATGAACTCACGCTTCGGCCCCCGCACCACCCGCGAAGCGGCGTTGAGCCGGGAGCCGATCGCCAGATCCGAATGGCCCGAAACCAGCGGCGCGATCAGCGGGAGCAGCGCATTGAGATCGGTGGACAGGTCGACATCCATATACGCGACGACCTGCGCGTCCGACTCCAGCCACACCGTCCGCAACGCCCGGCCCCGGCCCTTGGCGTCCAGATGCACCACCCGGACGCCGTCCAGTTCGGCGGCCAGCAGCTCGGCGACCGCGAGGGTGGCATCGGTGCTGGCGTTATCGGCGATGGTGATCCGGGCGGGGAACGGGAACCCGTCTCCCAGATAGGAATGGAGCCGGCGCACACATACGCCGAGATCGGTCTCTTCGTTGTAGACGGGGACGACCACATCGAGCACGGGTGGCGGCGAGGCGGCGTCCGCGTATTCCACCGGTCCGGCGGCGGTCACGGTCTGGGTCATGGTGACCACAGTCGGCCCGCCCGCTGGGGCCACCCTCCAGCCAACCTGTGAACCTGCTGTGTTGTTGGAGCGGCTCCGCCGCTCGAGGGCGGGGCCCTATTAACCCCGGTTCTTCACTCCCGGCGGTCGGTCGCTGCGCTCCCTCCCTCTGGTCGCTCCAGAACCGGGGCGGGCCCCGCCCTGGCGGGGGCGACCGTTTGGGAAAATGTTGGTGGTCGGGTGTTGCGACCATCGGGGCGGTGGGTCGGATTCTCGATCGGACCTCGTTGTCCGGGCTCACGCCGTTGTGAGTGGTGTCTCGAGATGCATTCAGTATGCGCGGGGGGTCCGACAGATTCGGTCAGGAAGGGAACCGGGGCGGGGAGCCCGGCCACCGATCTGCCCCCGGTCCGAACCGGGGGTGAAATGGTTCGGCCCGCGCCTGCTGTCACATTACAACCGCCAGAAGGGGGAGACGGGGCCGTGGCCTTTGCCGAGGTCGTAGGAGGCTTCCAGGCTGCGGCGGGTCCATTCCTTGGCGAACTCGAACGCCTCGGGGACGGTGTAGTCGTGGGCGAGGGCGCAGGCGAGCGCGGCGGCTAGGGTGTCGCCGCCGCCGTGGTCGTTTCCGGTGACGATGCGGTCGGCGTCGAACTCCAGGAAGCGTTCGCCGTCGAACAGCAGGTCGGTGCTGGTGGGGGCGGATCGCATATGGCCGCCCTTCACCACGACCCACTGCGGTCCGAGGGCGTGCAGGGCCTCGGCGGCGGTGCGGGCGGTGGCACGGTCGGTGACCTCCACACCGGTGAGCAACCGGACCTCGTCCAGGTTGGGGGTGACGATGGTGGCCAGCGGGAACAGGGTGTAGCGGACGGCGTCGAGCGCTTCGGTGTGCAGGAGCGGGTCACCGTGCATGGAGGCGGCCACCGGGTCGACGACCAGTGGTACCGCCGAATCGCGTCCGATCCCGACCTCGCGGCATACTCCGGCCACCGCCTCGATGATGTCGCTGGACGCGAGCATCCCGGTTTTCGCGGCTCCCACGCCGATATCGTCGGCCACGCACCGCACCTGATCGGCCACCACCTGCGGGGGGATCTCGTGGAATCCGCTGACCCCGACCGAGTTCTGCACGGTCACCGCCGCGACCGCCACCAGGGCGTGCACTCCGCACAGCGCCATGGTCCGGGTATCGGCCTGGATCCCGGCGCCGCCCCCGGAGTCGGTGCCGGCGATGGTGAGGACCCGGGGCGGGGTCTGTCCGGTGGGGGTCAACGGCAAGAGCTTCACGGCACAACTGTATGTGGCGTGTTCGAAGAGCGGAGCCGCCGCCCGATACCGGCCCGGCCGCGCGGTCGCGTTCGCCCAACGATGCGCCGGCGCGTCCGCGTGTCTGCGCAAGGCTGTGCGGGAGCGGTCGTATTCTGCGGCTGACCAGGCTATATCCAGCTCATGAAGCGGAGGAAGTCATGGCAGCCAAGTTCGAGCTCTATTCCGATGCCGCGGGTAAGTTCCGCTGGCGGCTCAAGGCGGGTAACGGTGAGACCATCGCCGCGAGCCAGGCCTACGAAACCAAGGATTCCGCCAAGAAGGGCATCGCCTCGGTGCAGTCGAATGCCCCGGCCGCCCAGCTGGTCGATCAGACCGCGGGGTCCTGAACGTCGGTTCCGCCGGTCTCCGGCCCACACCGGCCGGGGACCGCGGTACCGGCTTCACGTTGCTCAACGTATGGACTGGTCGATCAGGCGCCGGGCCGCGCGGTCGGCGCGTTCGTGATCGCCGGTGATGGTCCGGTCCTGCAGGATGCCGCGGAGTCCGGAGACGAGCAGTGTGGCGGCGACGGCGGGGTCCTCGGTGCCGAGTCGGCGTAGTTCGCCGGTGAGAGTGGAGACGAACTCGGCGATCGCCTGGTCCGCGTAGCGGATATAGGGGCCGTGGGGTGCGCAGGCCGCGCCCAGTACCTGCAGCATCACCGTGACGCTCGGGGCGTCGGGGCCGGCGGTATTGGATTGCCAGAAGTCCCACATCCGGTCGCGCAGCCCGGCGGCGTCGCCGATACCGGAGAAGACCTCGGTCAGGTCGGGGCGGTGGCTGGTCAGGGCTTGGACCAGCAGTTCCTCCTTGGTGCCGAAGTAGTAGATCAGCATGCGCGAACTGGTGCCGAGCGCCGCGGCCAACGGGCGCAGGGAGAGGTCCGCGAGGCCGTGCTCGGCGATATAGCGCACCACCGCGTCGAGGAGTTCGGCGCGTTTGGCGTGGTCGAGTGGGCGGGCCATGGGTTGACTGTAGCGAACGGTACAGGTATTCATGGACACCGTGACTGTACCGATCGCTACAGAAACTCGGACCGGGGCGGTGCTGACCGCCTACGCGGCCGCCACCTCGCTCGCCGACGATATGGACGACACCTGGGCGCGCCTGCTCGCCGGGCAGTCCGGGATCAGCACCCTCGACGACGATTTCGTCGCCGAATACGACCTCCCGGTCCGGATAGGTGGCAAGCTCACCGCGCATCCCGGCGCCGGTCTCACCCGGGTCGAACAGCGCCGGCACTCCTACGTCGAACAACTCGCCCTGGTTCTGGGCCGGCGGGTATGGCGGGCCGCCGGTGAGCCCGAGGTGGAAGGCGAACGGCTCGCGGTCTGTATCGGCACCGGGCTGGGCGGCGGCGACGCGCTGATCGATGCCGTCGACGCCATGCGCGCCGGGGGCTATCGCAAGGTATCGCCCATGTCGGTGCCGATGGTCATGCCCAACGGCCCGGCCGCGGCGGTGAGCCTCGAAATCGGGGCGAAAGCGGGTGTTTTCGCGCCGGTCTCGGCCTGCTCGTCCGGGACCGAGGCCATCGCGCACGCCTGGCGGCTGATCGTCACGGGGGAGGCGGATGTGGTGGTGGCCGGCGGCGTCGAGGGGCATATCCACGCGGTGCCGATCGCGAGTTTCGCGATGATGCGGGCCATGAGCACCCGCAACGACGCGCCCGCGGCGGCCTCACGACCGTTCGACCGGGACCGGGACGGGTTCGTTTTCGGTGAGGCCGGGGCGCTGGTCGTGCTCGAATCCGAGCGGCACGCCCGCGCCCGGGGCGCCCGGATCCACGCGCGGGTGCTCGGCACGGGGATCACCTCCGACGCCTTCCATATCGTGGCGTCCGATCCGGCCGGCGCCGGGGCCGCCCGCGCCATGCGTAAGGCGATCGCCACCGCGGGGCTGGAACCGGCCGATATCCAGCATGTCAACGCGCACGCCACCTCGACATCCATCGGCGACGCGTCCGAGGCCGCCGCCATCGGCGCCGTCACCCCGGACGCTTCGGTCTACGCCCCGAAATCGGCACTCGGGCATTCCATCGGCGCGGTCGGTGCGCTCGAAACCGTCCTCACCGCCCTCACGCTGCGTGAACAGACGGTGCCGCCGACCCTCAATCTGGACAACCCGGACGCCGCACTGGATATCGTGCACGGGTCGCCCCGGGCCCAGCGCATCGACCACGCGCTCACGAACTCGTTCGGGTTCGGGGGCCACAACGTCACCCTCGCGCTCGGCCGGGCCTGATGCCGGAGTGTGGCCGCCGGGTTGTTCGGCGCGCCGCACGCCCCGGCGGCCGGCCCGCTCGAACCCCCGGTCTCAGCCCGGGACCTTGTCCAGGAAGCCCAGGACCGTATCGATGCGGCCCCGCTCGTCGGTGACGACCACGTCGAAGCCGATAATCACCGGTTCGGCCCCGGCCGGGCCCAGACCCCACTGGAACCGGATCTGCCGGTGATGCGCGTCCGGCTCACCGACCTGCGTGAACACGAACCCCGGGAACTGGTCGTGGATCGCGCCGATGGTGGCGCCGATCGCCTCGGCGCCCACGGCTTCGGCGAGCGGGTCGGTGTAGGTGGCCTCCGGCGTCCAGTGCCGGGCCAGCAACGCGGTGCGCGCCGCGGCGTCGGTGGTGTTCCAGGTCTCCAGGTAGGCGGTGACGGTGTCGCTCATCGGATTGTCCTCTCGGGGTTGTGAACTCGACGCACACAGCTTCTCCGGGATCCGGCGTCGCGGCGATTACCCGCGAGGTAATGGGATCGTTTACCGTGACCGATACGCTGGGTCCGTGGTGACGATGGAGACCGAACCCTCGGTGGGCGGGCTGCTGCGGTCGTGGCGGGAGCGGCGCCGGATGAGTCAGCTGCAGCTCGCCGCCCAGGCCGAGGTGTCGACGCGGCATCTGAGCTTCCTGGAAACCGGCCGGTCGCGGCCGACCCGGGAAATGCTGGAGCGGCTGGCCGCCCATCTGGAGGTGCCGCTGCGCGAACGCAACGAACTGCTGCTGTCGGCCGGTTTCGCGCCGGGATACGGCCAGCGGGATGTGAACGCGCCCGAATTGCGCGCGGTGATGGACGCCTTCCGGGTACTGCTCGACGCTCATATGCCGCATCCGGCGCTGGTGCTGGACCGCTGGTGGGACGTGGTCGACCGCAATACCGCCACCGATGTGCTGCTCGAGGGCTGCGCGCCGGAAGTGCTCGAGCCGCCGGTCAACGCCATCCGGATCTCCCTGCACCCGGACGGTCTCGCACCCCGGATCCGCAATCTCGCCCAATGGCGCGGGCATCTGCTGGGCCAGGTCCGCGGCCGTTACGAATCCACCGGTGACCAGCGACTGAAGGCGCTGCTGGACGAGGTCTCGGCCTATCCGTACCGGGAGGACGGTGGCACGGCGCGCGCCGATGTGGTGATTCCGCTGCGACTGCGGGTGGGGGAGGCGGAACTCTCCTTCTTCAGCATCACCGCGCAGGCCATGTCGGCCACCGACGTGACCGTCGACGAACTGCATATCGAAGCCTTCTACCCGGCCGACGAGGCGACGATCCGGGCGCTGCGGCCCGGCTGAACGCACCCACGTGGCCCGGTAGACGCTCGCTTATGTCCTCGAGCGTTCGAGCGATGTTCCGTCTCGCTCCGTGTTGCTGTACTGGATTCAGCCCAGAAACAGCAGCTTTCGAGAGTCAGGAGCAGTTATGCGAATCGCGGTCTTCGGAGCCACCGGAACGGTCGGACGGCATGTGGTGGACCAGGCGTTGGCACGCGGATACGAGGTCACCGCGCTCACCCGCGACGCGAGCCGGATCGACCGGTCGCGCGAGGGGTTGCGCATCGTCGAGGGCGATGTGCTCGACCCGGCGGCGGTCGAGCGGGCGGTAATCGGACAGGACGCGGTCGTCGTGGTCCTCGGCAACGGACGCAAGGGCCTGGTGCGGGCGGAAGGCACCCGCACGGTGATCGAGGCGATGAACCGGACCGGGGTGAAACGGCTGGTCTGCCAGTCCACCCTCGGCGCCGGCGACAGCCGGGCCAACCTGAACTTCCTGTGGAAATACATCATGTTCGGCCTGCTGTTGCGTCCGGCCTACGCCGACCATCAGCAGCAGGAAATCCATGTGCGCGCCAGCGACCTGGATTGGACGATCGTGCGGCCCAGCGCCTTCACCGACGGTCCCCGCACCGGCACCTACCGGCGCGGCTTCGGCGGCGACGAGGCCGGCCTGAGCCTGAAGATCGCCCGCGCCGATATCGCGGAATTCCTCCTGGACCAGGTCACCGATCGGACCTACGTACACCAGGCTCCGGGCATCTCCCACTGACCGCCGGTGGTGGCGCGGACGGTCGCGGCACCCGCCGGGACCCACAGAGCCCGCCCGGTCACCATGATCGGGCGGGCTCTGTTGTGATTGCTCGCTAGGTGGTGAGCGGCAGATACACTCGCTTACCGGTATCGGCGAATTCGGCGGACTTCTCCGCCATTCCCGCCTCGATGGCCTCCACATCGGTCAGGTTGTGCCGTTCGGCGTATTCGCGCACATCCGCCGAAATCCGCATCGAGCAGAATTTCGGGCCGCACATCGAGCAGAAATGCGCAGTTTTCGCCGGTTCCGCGGGCAGTGTTTCGTCGTGATACTCGCGGGCGGTATCCGGGTCGAGGGACAGGGCGAACTGGTCGTGCCAGCGGAATTCGAAACGCGCCTTGGACAATTCGTCGTCGCGCCGCTGCGCGTGCGGATGCCCCTTGGCCAGATCGGCGGCATGCGCGGCGATCTTGTACGTGATCACCCCGGTTTTCACATCGTCGCGATTCGGCAGGCCCAGGTGTTCTTTCGGGGTCACGTAGCACAGCATCGCCGTACCGGCCCGGGCGATCATCGCCGCGCCGATGGCCGACGTGATGTGGTCGTAGGCGGGCGCGATATCAGTGGCCAGCGGGCCGAGGGTGTAGAAGGGCGCCTCCTCGCACAGTTCCTCCTCCAGCCGCACGTTCTCCTCGATCTTGTGCATCGGCACATGCCCCGGACCCTCGATCATCACCTGCACCCCGTGCGATTTCGCGATCTTCGTGAGCTCGCCGAGGGTGCGGAGTTCGGCGAACTGCGCCTCGTCGTTGGCATCGGCGATCGAGCCGGGACGCAGGCCGTCGCCCAGCGAGAAGGTCACGTCGTAACGGGCCAGGATCTCGCAGAGCTCGTCGAAATGCTCGTACAGGAACGACTCCCGGTGATGTGCCAGACACCAGGCCGCCATGATCGAACCGCCCCGCGACACGATCCCGGTGACCCGTTTCGCGGTGAGCGGCACATAGCGCAGCAGTACGCCCGCGTGCACGGTCATATAGTCGACACCCTGTTCGCACTGCTCGATCACGGTATCCCGGTACAGCTCCCAGGTCAGGGCGGCCGGATCGCCGTTCACCTTCTCCAGCGCCTGATAGATCGGCACCGTGCCCACCGGTACCGGCGAATTGCGCAGAATCCACTCCCGGGTCTCGTGGATGTTCTTGCCGGTGGACAGATCCATGATGGTGTCGGCGCCCCAGCGGGTGGCCCACACCATCTTCTCCACCTCCTCGGCGATCGACGACGAGACCGCCGAATTGCCGATATTGGCGTTGATCTTCACCAGGAACTTCTTGCCGATCACGGTCGGTTCGAGTTCGGGATGCCGGTGGTTGGCCGGGATCACCGCACGACCCGCGGCGACCTCCGCCCGCACCAGTTCCGGTTCCACCCCCTCCCGCGCGGCGATGAACCGCATCTCCGCGGTCACCACGCCCGCCCGCGCCCACGCCAACTGGGTGCGGGGCCCGGGAAGATCCGGTTTCGGCCAGCTGTCGCGCACTGCGGGCAGCCCGGCTTCCAGATCGATGGCGGCGGATTCGTCGGTGTACGGCCCCGAGGTGTCGTACACATCGAAATGGTCGCCGTTGGTGAGGCCGATCCGGCGCACCGGAATGCGCAGACCGTCCGTCTCCCGATAGTGCTTGACGCTGCCCTCGATCGGACCCGTGGTCACGGAATCGACAGGTGTGCTCGTCATACTTGCCTCCCTACGCCGGCATTACCCGGTCAGGTTCATACGGTCGACGGCCCTGAACGCCCGATCTGGGCTAGCCGTCCTCTCAGCCCGCTGGTGCGAGCCCCCGTTGCGTGTGAAATTTTCCCCCCGACTGTAATTTGGAGGCGCTCCGCGCCTCGAGGGCGGGGTGTTCTTTCGTTCGGTGGGGTCGGGTGGGTGTTCGGTGCGGACTTCGGGGGTGCGGGCGATAGGGTCTAACGGTGACGCTCTCGCATGGATCGCTGATGACCGTGGGCGAGTTCGAGGAACTCGACGCCGCGGCACAGCGGATTTCCGATGGGTTGCGGCTGGAGTACTTGAACGGACTGCTGGCGGCGAAATCGCGACCGGACGTCAATCACAGCCGGGTCGTGCAATGGCTGGCCCGGTTCCTGGTGCCCCGCCGATCCGAGCTGTGGCTGTTCGCCGACCGGGGCCTGCGGGCCGGTCGCGGCGGCGGCAGCCGGGTCCGGCCGGACGCGATCCTCGCGCCCGCGTCGGCATTCGCGGGCGAAGGCGAATGGTCGGATCCGCAGCCGGTGTTCATGACGATCGAGATCACGTCCCGGGCCCAGCACACCGAACTGCGGGACCGGCTCGACAAACCGTTCCTCTACGCGGCGACCGGGATCCCGCTCTACTTCCTCATCGACCGCGGCGCGGCGGAGGCCAGCGTGTACAGCGAACCCGAAGACGGTCGATACGCCAGCAAGGTCACCGTCCCGTTCGGTACCGATATCGAGTTCCCGGAACCGCTCGGCACCTTCCTCGCCACCGACCCCCTCGCGGACTGGCTGTAGGCGCTCTCGACCCGGCCCTTTCGGGCCGGGTGACAGCGGCCGGGTTCAGCCCTGCCCGTCGGCGGCGATATCGAATTCGGCGATCACCGGCGCGTGGTCGCTGGCGCCCTTGCCCTTGCGTTCCTCCCGGTCCACCCCCGCGTCGGTCACCGTGGCCGACAGCGCCGGCGACGCGAGCACGAAATCGATCCGCATCCCCTCCTTGCGAGGGAACCGCAGCTGGGTGTAATCCCAGTACGTGTAGACGCCGGGGCCCGGAGCGAACGGTCGCATCACATCGGCGAAACCGGTCTCGGTGATCGCGCGGAAGGCATCGCGTTCGGGCCCGGAAACGTGGGTTCTGCCGTCGAAGAACTCCATCGACCACACATCGTCGTCGGTGGGCGCGATATTCCAATCTCCCACCAGCGCGGTCTTGGCCGCCGGATCGTCGGCCAGCCAGCGCGCGGCGTTATCGCGCAGCGCGGCCAGCCACTCCAGCTTGTACTCGTAGTGCGGATCGGTCAGTGCACGGCCGTTGGGCACATACAGGCTCCAGACCCGGACCCCGCCACAGGTCGCCCCCAGCGCCCGCGCCTCCACGGTGGGCGTGGTGATCAGCGCATCGGCGGCATCCCGGTCGAAACCGGGCTGACCGGGAAACCCGATCTCCACCTCCTCGAGCCCCACCCGGGACGCGATCGCCACCCCGTTCCACTGGTTCAGCCCCACATGGGCGACCTCGTACCCGGCCTCCGCGAAGCGCTCGAACGGGAACTGATCGTCGCGGCATTTGGTCTCCTGCAGGGCCACCACGTCGATGTCCTGGCGATCCAGCCAGGCCAGCATCCGGTCCTGCCGGGAGCGGATCGAATTGACATTCCAGGTAGCCAGTCGCACGAAAGAAGTATCTTCGAAGCGACTCCACCGCTCGAGGGCGGGGAGGTAATTCTGGAGGGCTGTAATTTTGGAGCGGCTCCGCCGCTCGAGGGCGGGGCCCTATTAACCCCGGTTCTTCACTCCCGGCGGTCGGTCGCTGCGCTCCCTCCCTCTGGTCGCTGCAGAACCGGGGCGGGCCCCGCCCTGGGGAGGAGACCTTGTGGAGGAGGTGGTGGGTATCTACGTGCTAGCGGGGGGGATGGGGCCGGGTGTCTGCGGGATGTGGGGTTGCATCGTTTTTGCCTCGAAGGTTGGTCAAGGGTTGGTGGGCTTCGGTCCTGGGGGGTGGTGCCGGCGGACGGTGGTGCCGGTGGCGTGGACGGTGCGGCCTATGTGGTGCAGGGCGGCCTCGAGGGTGTGTATCCGGTGCGCTTCGGGGGGTAGCGGTACGTGGGCCCAGCCGGGTCCGGCCAGTAGGAGCAGGGTGGATGCGCGGGTGCGGGCGGGGACGGTCTCGGCCGCGGTGCCCCGGGTCTGGGACCACAGCACGACGATGGGGTCGCGGGGTTGTGCGGCCATGGCCTCGGCCAGGGCGGTGGCGGGGACGGCTGCGCCTAGTAGCAGTGCGGCGACGGCGTTTTCGGCGAGGGCGGCGCGGAGCACCTCCAGCGGCAGCACGTGGTTCTCACCGCCGGTGCAGGCCAGGAGTACCGGTGCGCCGCCGCCGAGATTGCGGACGGGCGGGACCGTGCGGTGCAGGGCGGCGGTAATCGCCGAGGAGAACACGTGCTCGACATCGATGAGTCCGTGACCGCGCTCCTGGCGGGCCACCAGGTCGGCGAAGACCGGGCGGCACAATCCGTTCCACGTGGTCACCACACCCAGATGAGCGAAGTGCGCGGTGACCAGCGAGAGCAGCTCCGGATAATCGAGCCGGCCGGCGGCCGCCAGGACGGGGGACAGATCGCCGAGCAGCGGGGTGGGTTCGGCGGCCGCGCGGGCCGCCTCGGCCGCGCTCACCGGAGTCGCCCCCGCGCGCACCAACTCGACCATCCGGCGCAGCGCCGCCACATCACCGGCGGTGTATTGGCGGTGCTGCCCCGGCCGCCGGCGCGTGGGCCCCAGCCCATAGCGCTGATTCCAGCTCCGCAGTGTCGCCACCGGGATACCCAGGGACCGGGCGACGGCACTCACGGTCAGCCCGGCCTCCGGATCGATTCCCGCACCGGCCCCGGTCAATTCCGGCCCCTTTCGCCGCTCCGGAACATCCGATCCGGACCTGGTCGTATCGCCGGGAACGACGGTGTGGTGGCCGATTCCGCTCACGGCATGGACAGACAGCCCTGCAGCGTCTGGAAGTCACCGGCGAACCCGGGCCCGCCGGTGCAGGTGGGCGCCGAGGTGCCCGTGACGGTCACCGTCGCGCCGGGCCCGGCGATTCCGATGGACAACCCCGGCCGCACCCCCGTGGTGTCGGCCGTGGCGCCGGGACCCACCGCGATCGCGGCCGGACCGGAGAGGAACTGCGAGGCCGAGGCGGCATTTCCGCCGTTGGCGGCGATGGCCAGCGAGAGGCTGGTCGGCGCGGCATCGGCGGCCGCGTTGCCGTCGATGCCGTAGGCGGCGGCCGCACCGCCCGCGTCGCTGTCCGCGGCGCAGGAGGCCCCGGCGGCACCGGCTTCGACGGCGGCGGCGCCGGCCGCCGGACAGGCGGCAGGTGGCGCGGCGTTCGCTGTCGGCCCCCCGACCAAGGCCCACAGTGACGCCGCGCCCACGCCCACCAGCAACCCGAGTGAGCGTGTGGCGATGGGATGGAACATGACGGTCTCCTCGTTCTCGATCGCGGTGCCGGGCGGCGCCACGCGGGAGACGCCCGGCCGAGCCAGAAAATCCTCCGTCTATGCCCACCACCCTACGCCCCAAGCGATGCAAAATCGATGCATCAACAAAACCCGCCCCACCGCCCAAAGGGCACGGCTAACCCAGTAGCTCCCAGAGAAACATCTCAACCAGCCGGTAAAGGGTTCGGCCCGCGTCGGCTGTCAGCCCTCGAAGCGCATGCGGCGAAGCCGCGAGTCTCGAGGGCTGACAGCCGACGCTCAGAAGGGCCGAACCTCGAGCGCGTCAGCGCTCCAGAATTACAGCGGAGCTGCTCCAAAATTACCGCTCACGGCGTAGCGGTAGCTGTGGTGGTCGATGAACCCCAGTTCGCCGAAGAGTTCCAGCGCCTCCACATTCCCCGCCTCGACCTGCACATACGCATGGGTCGCACCGCGATCACGCCCCCAGCGCAGCAGTTCGCCGCAGACCAGCGCGGCCAGCCCGTGCCGGCGGTGCGCGGCCAGGACCGCCACGCAGGTCAGGCCGACCCAGCGGCGTCCGTCCGAGGCCGCGGTCAGGGCGCCGCGGGCGATGGCGATGGGACCGGGCAGCCCCAGGGAGGCGAAACCCAGCTGACCCTCGTAGACCGCCGACAAGACCTCGGGCAGCGGGACGGTGGTGCTGTGCCCGGTGGGCTCGTCGCCGCGATGGCGGTGGATTTCCAGCCAGGCGATATCGGGTTCGGGGGCGATGCGCACCATGGACGGGCCCTGCGGCAGGACGAAATTCTCGATATCGATACCGAGTACGCGGGTTTCGCCCCAGCTGTTCCAGCCGTGCGGGACGGTGGCCAGCCGATCGGGGAGGGCGAGCTGCAGGGGCAGGCCTTTCGCGGCGTACCAGGCGCCCATGCGGTGCAGGGTGTCCGGGCCCATCCGCGCCGGGCCGCTCGAATCCCCGATGGGCACCGCCGAATTGGCGCGGCGGGTGTAGCCGTGCCCGGCGCGCAGCATCCAGCCGTCCATCCAGGCGTATTCGGTGCCCGGCCAGCCGTAGGCGGCGGCGGTTTCCAGCGCGCGGATCTCGGAGGTGCGAATAGGCCGGGGCGCCAATGATTTCAAGGCGACCACGCGGCCGGTCGGGATCAGTACGGGGTGCCCGTCGGCGGCCAGGACGGTCAGCGGGTTCGTCGACACCACCTCACCGATCACATCGGTGAGCGGCGGATCGCTGCCGTCCGGCAGCCGGTAGCGGACCACGACCCGTTCGCCGACCGGGATATCCGCGGCGGCGCTGTGCTCGGGTTCCGGCGGTTCAGTCGTCATGTCCGAAGGGGTCCGGATCGATACCGGGCATCCAGGTCTGCCCCGGGGTGCCCCAGCCGTTGCGTTTGACCGATTTCTTCGCGGCACGGGCGTACCGGCCGATCAGCACATCGATATAGAGGTGCCCGTCGAGATGGCCGACCTCGTGCTGCAGCATCCGCGCGAAGAAGCCGGTGCCCTCGATCGTCACCGGTTCGCCGTGCTCATCGGTCCCGGTGACCTTCGCCCAGTCGGCGCGCCCGGTGGGGAACTGCTCACCGGGTACCGACAGGCAGCCTTCGTCGTCGTCCTCGGGATCCGGCATCGTCTCCGGGATCTGCGAGGTCTCCAGGACGGGGTTGATCACGGCCCCGCGCCGCCGGGTCACCGTCCCGTCCTCCGCCCGGTCGGGACAGTCGTAGACGAAGAGTCGTTTGGACACTCCGACCTGATTGGCGGCCAGGCCCACACCGTTGGCGGCGTCCAGGGTCTCGTACATATCCGCGACCAACCCGGCCAGGTCGGCCGGTGCTTCGGTGACCGGCTCGGTGGGCCGGTGCAGTACGGGATCGCCGACGATCACGATGGGCAGGATAGACATGGCTACGAGCTTATTGGTGCCCCGGCGCAGGATGAAAAGGGCCTGTTCTGAAGTGCCGCGGGAGGCGCCGGCGCGAGACGGGCGGCGACCCCGGGTTATTCCGGTACGACCGTGCCGGACACGCCCGGATGCGTGCGGCAGCGGTAACTCGCGCGGCGTGGTTGAATATCGAAAGGCAGTAACACGGTGACGCGATGGGTCTTGAAATGTGATCGCGTCCGGTGGTAACTCGGCGAGGAGCAAGATGGACGGCGCAGCAGCGCGGGATCTTTCCGCAATCCAGGCCAGTCCTCCGGCCAATACAGCGAATACGGTCGAATCGGCCCACGATCCGGACAGCGGTCTCAGCCGCCGCGAACACGAGATCCTGGCCTTCGAACGGCAGTGGTGGAAATACGCGGGCGCCAAAGAGGAAGCGATCCGCGAACTGTTCGCGCTCTCACCCACGCGCTACTACCAGGTCCTCAACACCCTCATCGACCGCCCCGAAGCCCTGGCCGTCGATCCGATGCTGGTGAAACGACTCCGCCGCCTGCGCGCCGGCCGCCAGAAGTCCCGCGCCGCCCGCCGCCTCGGGTTCGATATATAGGAGCTGTGATATTGGAGCGGCTCCGCCGCTCGAGGTTCGGCCCTCTTGGGCGCCTGCTGTCAGCCCTCGAGACTCGCGGCTTCGCCGCATGCGCTTCGAGGGCTGACAGCAGGCGCGGGCCGAACCCGGTCGGGCCTTCGGCCCTCGGTGCGGGGGCGGGTGTGGGGGTGTGGGGTGGGGCGAGAACGTAACTCGGGTCTTGTGGAGTCGGTGTGGGGGTGGGTGAAAACGTGGTCGGGCCCCGCGTGCCGCGGGCGCGCGGTCGAGCGCAACGCTAGGCTCGGGCCGTGAGCAATTCGAACCCTGGCTCCGGTGGGCCGCCGCTGCGTGCGACGGCGATGGTTCTGATCGCGCTGGCGATCGTTTTCGCCGGTCTGGGCGCGATGTCACTGTCGAGCGCGGATTCGGAGTCCTCCGAGAGCGCCGAGAGTGCGGGGACCACCTCGACGACCACCGCGCCGGCCGCGCCGCGGACCACCGCGAGCGCCGCGATTCCGACGACCACGGCGGCGGGTGCCACCACCAGCGCGGTGTCGACCAGCACCCAGGCCGCCGCCGGCGAGGTGGACCGGGCCGCGCCGGTGCGAGTGCTCAACAACAGCCTGGTCGCCGGGTTGGCGGCCACTACGGCGAACGAACTGGCGGCCAAGGGCTGGACCAACACCTCGACCGGTAACTACGCCGCCGCCACCCTGGAGGCCACCACCGTCTACTACGGCACCGCGCCCGGCGACCAGGAGACCGCGGCCGCGGTGGCCGCCGATATCGGGGCCACCACCGCGCCCATGGCGCCGGGGGTGGGCGACGGGTCCGGTGTGATCGTCGTGGTGACCGGGCGGTGACGCGGGCGACCGGAGGTCGGGGCTGTCCCGGACGGATGCGGGGGGCGTGGCATCATCATCTGCGTCGAATGATCGTTGTCGAAACGATCGACCCGTAAACTCGGTACTCGTAAAGGAGTTCCTCGATGGCACCGTCCACATCTCGTCGCCCGTCCTGGCGGACCGTGACCCCGGTGCTGGCTGTCGCGGCTTTCGGCCTCGTTGCCTGCACGAACAGCCAGGAATCCAGCGACGCGACCGGTACGACGCCGCCGGTGTGGACCTCCTCGCCGGCTCCGGCGGGCGAGTCCGAACACGGCGAGCACGCCGAGGAGCAGGGCACTCCGGCCGGTTCGGGGACCGAGGTCGAGCTGAAGACGCCGAGCGGCGCCTCGGCCGGCACCGCTAACTTCACCGTCGACGGCAACCATCTCAAGGTCACCGTCGACGCCACGGGACTGACCCCGGGTTTCCACGGCCTGCACATCCACCAGGAGGGCAAGTGCGAGGCGAACTCCGCGCCGCCCGCCGGTGGCGCGCCCGGTGATTTCCTGTCCGCGGGCGGGCATCTGCAGGTCGGCGGTGCCACCGGGCATCCGGCCAGCGGCGATCTCACCTCGCTGCAGGTCCGTGAGGACGGTCACGGTTACCTGGTGACCACCACCGATACCGTCACCATGGCCGATATCGAGGGCAAGGCGCTGATCATCCACGCCGGTCCGGACAACTTCGCCAATATCCCGGAGCGCTACACCCGTGAGGGCGGCGCCGGCCCGGATCAGAACACGATGAGCACCGGGGACGCGGGCGGGCGCGTCGCCTGCGGCGTCATCGGGTAGCAGTCGACGCGCTACGGAGGCGAAATGGGTGGGGCACGGATCGAACCGGTTCCTTTCCGTGAGTCGCCCAGGCCGACCATCGGGATCGAATGGGAGATCGCGCTCGTCGACAAGACGAGCCGCGATCTGTCCAATACCGCCGCCGCGGTCTTCGACGCAGTCGGTGAACTGCGTGCCCACGACGGCACTCCGCAGGTGAGCAAGGAACTGCTGCGCAACACGGTGGAACTGGTCACCGGTGTACACGAATCCGTCGGTGCGGCGGTACAGGATCTGTCCGCCACCATGGATACGGTGCGGCGGGCCGCGGACGGTCTGGGGGTGGATCTGTTCTGCGCGGGCACCCACCCGTTCGCGCAGTGGTCGACCCAGCAGCTCACCCGCACCGAACATTACGACGAGCTGATCGAACGCACCCAGTGGTGGGGCCGGCAGATGCTGATCTGGGGCGTGCACGTGCACGTCGGGGTTTCGCACCGGGAGAAGGTCTTTCCGATCCTGAACGCGCTGCTGCTGTCGTATCCGCATCTGCTGGCGCTGTCGGCGTCCTCGCCGATGTGGTCGGGGTCCGATACCGGTTACGCCAGCAACCGGGCGCTGATGTTCCAGCAGTTACCCACCGCCGGACTGCCGTTCCAGTTCGAGAACTGGGGCCAGTTCGAGCGCTATGTGCACGACGAGATGAAAACCGGTGTGTTCGAACAGCTCGGCGGGATGCACTGGGATATCCGGCCGGCCCCGAAATGGGGGACCATCGAGGTCCGCATCTGTGACGGGATCTCCAATCGCGCGGAACTGGCCGCACTGGCGGCCTTCATCCACTGTCTGATCGTGCACCTGGACGAACGGGTGGAAAACGGCGAGGATCTGCCGACCCTGCCGCCGTGGCATGTGCAGGAGAACAAGTGGCGGGCCGCGCGTTACGGCCTGGACGCCATCGTCATCGTGGACGCGGACAACCGGGAACGGCTGGTTACCGACGATCTGGCGGAACTGCTGGACCGGCTCGAGCCGACAGCGCGCCGGCTGGGTTGTGCGGACGAACTGGCCGCGGTGGCCGATATCCCACGGCACGGGGCCAACTATCAGCGGCAGCGGAAGGTGGCCGCGGCGGCGCAGGGGGATCTGGTGGCGGTGGTGGACGCCCTGGTGCGTGAACTGGACGGCTGAAGCCGTCCGGTCCGCTGCTGTTCAACAGGCCGTGGGCCTGCCGTTCACGTGCCGTTTACGATGAGCGAGTGCTAGTCGAAAACCCGAATACGGGAGCCGGGCCCGCGGCGCGCCCATCCGTGCCGCATCGGGGGTTTCGGGTATTCGCCGTACTCGCGGTACCGGCCCTGCTGATCGCCCTGCAGGCGGTGGCGGTCTGGCGTGGGTACGAGGGGCCCCTGGAGAGTCTGGTCCGGGATTACCTGGGCACTCCCAAATCCATGACCGTGCCCTGGGCGGGTCTGGTGCTGGCGCTGGTGGGCCTTGCCGGCCGGCACCGGCTGGTGGCGTTCGCGTCCGCGGTGGCGATCGATATCGGATACGCGGGCGCCCGGCTGCTGATGGGGGACCCGTTCACCGTCGGAAACGGTCCCGTGCTGGTACTCACCGGGCTGGTGCTGGTGGCGTGGTTGCGCTGGGAGGGGCCGACGCGGCGTAACGCGTTGCGGGCGGCGGCGCTGGGGGCGCTGCTGATCCTGGCCACCAAGGTCGGCGATGTCTGGCTGCACATCACCATCGACCTGCGGCCCGAGGTACTGGATCAGTACGTGATGCTGGCCGATCACGCGCTCGGCGATCCGTCCTGGGTGATGGGCCGGGTATTGGAGGCGCTGGGGCCGGTGCCCGACGCGGTGCTGCACTGGGTGTACATCGAACTGCCCGCCGCGGCGATCCTGGTCGCGGTCTGGCAGTTGCGGTCGGTGGCCGGTGGCGGCCGGTGGCCCGCCCACTATCTGGTGCGTACGTTCCTGGTGCTCGGGCTGGTGGGTCCGCTGGTGTACATCCTGTTCCCGGTGGTCGGGCCGATGTTCGCCTACGGCGCGGACGGTAACGGGTTCCAGGTGGGCAACTACTGGCCCGGGGTGGTCCCCTCGCTGGATCGCAGCCCGGCGGCCATGGCCTTCGACGCGGTGGCTCCGCGCAACTGCATGCCGTCCATGCATACGGCGTGGGCGCTGGCGCTCTTCCTGCACACCCGGCGCAATCCGGACGGCACCCTCGCCCCCACCTGGTTGCGCTGGGGCGGCACCTTCTGGCTGCTGTGCACCCTGTCGGCGACCCTGGGTTTCGGCTACCACTACGGCGTGGACCTGGTCGCGGGCGCGGTGCTGTGCCTGACCGTGGAATCCGCGCTGCGCGATCCCGAACGCGGCTGGGGCCGGTTCCGGATCCGCCTCGTCGCGGGCGGCGCGCTGGTGCTGGTGGCGCTGCTGCTGGGTTACCGGTACCTCGCGGTGCAGATGGCCGACCATCCGATCGTGGCGGGGTCGGTGGTGCTGGCCCTGCTGGCCGCGATGGCGGCCGGATTCCACGCGACCTGGTTCGCGCGCCGCCGCCGGCCCGTCGCGACCGAGGTTTCCGGTCTGAGCGGCCGGTTGCCCGGTTCGGTGACCACCGGAGCCGGGGTGGCGAGCGCGGTCGCGGCGGCGGGCGCCCCGGCCTCGGTCCGCCCGGCGGTCGCGTCCGCTCCGGCCCCCGTCCGGGTTCCGGGCGGCGGCGAACCGGCGGTGGCCGCCGAGGGGCAGACGGGTTCCGCCGCCGCGGGCGACGACTCCCGCTGAGTTCGCGTCACGAGCGCGCCGGCGCTGCCGTTCCGGTGTCCGGTGCACCGCGTCGGCGCCCGGGCCGGCATTCCGGGACTACGGTTGCCGCTGCTCCTTCTCCAGGTCGTCCTCCAGCTCGTTGACGACCAGGAGATCCTTGCGATGCAGTTGCTCACGATAGGCGGTGCGGCCGATGAGATGGGCGATCACGGGTGCGGTGAGCAGGGTGAACAGCCCGACCATCACCAGCATCCAGACGTTCGGATCCTCGTAGACCCGCAGACAGGTACCGGTCAGCACCAGTGTGAGCCCGATGACCTGTGGTTTCGTCGCCGCGTGCATACGCAGCAGGGTGTCGGGGAAGCGGACGATGCCGATCGCCGCGGTCAGCGCGAACAGCGAGCCGAGGATGATCAGGGTGCCGGAGATCCAGTTCAGTACGGTCGTCATCGGTCGTCCCGGACCCGGAAGCGGGTGACGGCGGCCGACCCCAGGAAGCCCACCAGCGAGAGCGCGACAATGGCCGGAACGACCGTGGTATCGCGACTGTAGGCGGCCCAAACCGCCAGACCGCAGATGGCCATCGCGATGATCGAGTCGATCCCCACGACCCGGTCGAGGGTGTCGGGTCCGGCCAGAATGCGGTAGGCGGTGATCAACGCGGCGGCGCCGAGCAGCACCGCGGCCACCACTGCCACAACGTTCACGAGCGCACCTCCTCGGGAGTGTCCGGCGGGGGAAGCGGGGTGGCGCGGTTCTCCAGCCCGGCGATCAGCAGCCGCTCCACCTGGCGGATGGTCCGGTAGAAACTGGCCACCGCCTTCTCACTGCTGATATCGACGACATGGACGTAGACCACGCACTGCTGGCGATCGATTTCGAGCACCATGGTGCCGGGGATCAGGTTCAGCAGATTGGTGCACAGGACCAGCACCAGATCGGACCGGAAGGCGAAGCGAACCCGGAGTACACCCGAAACCGGGGGCGGACCGGGCCGCAGCGCGAACCAGGCGACCTGGAGGCTGGATTCGATCGCGTAGTACACGCTCGCGGCGACCAGCCGGATCAGCGGCAGCAGCCGCAACCGGCCCTGCACCGGGATCCGGGGGAGCGGAAGGGCCACCATGATCACCAGCCCGACCACGAATCCGGCCAGCACATTGGCGACGCTGATCTGCCCCCACAGCGCCACCCACACCACCGTCAGCCAGGCCAGGACCCCGACGCGCAGAATATTGTCACGGGTCAGGGCGATCCAGCGCGTCATTTCGTCCCCCCGCCCAGCACCGCGCCGATATAGACGCCGCGATTCTGCAGTTCCACCGCGGCCCGGTCGGCGATGCCCAGCACCGGTCCGGCCCACACCGTGAGCGCCAGGCCCACCGCGACCAGCGCCGCCGTCGGCAACACCATCATCACCGGGAGCCGGCCGGGATCGGTCCGTTCGTCGTAGAGCATGTCGGTGTTGTCCTCGACCAGCGACGGCAGCGTCGCCGCCACCAGATGCCCCTCCGGGGCCTGTTCACGAGGCCGCCAGAACGCCTTGCTCCAGACCCGCGCCATCACGTACAGGGTCAGCAGGCTGGTGATCACCGAACCGGCCACCAGGATCCAGGCCAGCGCGCTGCCGTCCTGCGCACCGGCCTGGAGCAGGGCCACCTTGCCGATGAAACCGGAGAACGGCGGGATACCGCCGAGATTCAGCGCCGGTATCAGGAACAACCCGGCCAGTAGCGGGCTGGCCGCGGCGAGCCCGCCGACCCGGCGCAGCGACGCCGACCCGGCCTGCCGTTCGATCAGTCCGGCCACCAGGAACAGCGCGGTCTGCACGAGGATGTGGTGGGCGATGTAGTACACCGTGCCGGTGAGACCGATCCGGCTGGCGATCCCGACGCCGAACATCATGTAGCCGATATGGCTGACCAGGGTGAACGACAGCAATCGCCGGATATCGTTCTGCGCGATCGCGCCGAAGATACCGATCAGCATGGTGAGCAGGCCCGTGATCAGCAGCAGATTGTCGAAACCGCCGTCGGGGAACAGCAGGGTCTGGGTCCGGACGATGGCGTAGACACCGACCTTGGTGAGCAGACCGGCGAAAACGGCGGTGACCGGGGCCGGTGCGGTGGGATACGAATCCGGCAGCCAGTTCGACAGTGGGAACACCGCGGCCTTGATCCCGAACGCGACCAGCAGCACCGCGTACACGGCCTGGCGGATACCGTCGGGAATCCCGTCCATCCGGACCGCGAGCTGGGCGAAGTTCAGCGTGCCGGTCGCGCCGTAGATGACCGCCGTGCCGATCAGGAAGATCAGCGACGACACCATCGACACCATCACATACGACACTCCGGCGCGGATCCGGTCGGCGGTCGCGCCCAGGGTCAGCAGGACGAAGGAGGCCACCAGCAGGATTTCGAAACCGACGAACAGGTTGAACAGATCGCCGGCCAGGAAGGCCATCGAGACGCCCGCGTTGAGCACCAGATAGGTGGGCCAGAAGATCGAGGTGGGCTGGCGGACGCGGCTGTCACCGATGTTCTGGCCGGCGCCGTAGACCGCGACCGCGAGCAGCACGATCGCCGATACCAGCAGCATCGCCGCCGACAGCCGGTCCACGACGATGGTGATACCGATCGGGGTCTCCCAGCCGCCGACCTGCACCGCGACCGTACCCTCGCGATCGGCCAGGTACAGCAGCCCGGCGCAGATCACCACGACCGAGGTCAGCGCCACCATGACGAACACCCGCTGGATACGCGGGCTGCGGCCGACGATGAGGGTCGCGGCGGCCGCCAGCAGGGGAATGAGCACCGGGAGCGGGGCCAGCGCGGGCAGGAAATCGGAAGACAGGCTCATTCTTCGGGGTCCTCCCGCTCGCGCGCGGCGATCCCGATGTCCTCCGGGTCGTTCTCCACTTTTTCGCTGGTGGTCAGGATGTAGGAGCGATACGCCAGGGCCAGCACGAATGCCGAGATCCCCATCGTGATCACGATGGCGGTCAGCACCAGGGCCTGGGCCAGCGGATCGGCCATACCGCTGTGCGCGGTGTCGTCGGTGCCCTTGATCGGCGCCGACCCGTCCGGCCCGCCCATGGTGAGGATGAGCAGGTTCACGGCGTTGCTGAACAGCAGGATGCCGAGCAGCATCTTGGAGACGGTCCGCTCCAGCAGCAGGTATACGCCGCAGGCGGTGAGGACGCCGACGACGATCAACAGGGTCAGGTTCGCGCTCATGTTTGCACCAGCTCGTCGTCCAGCCGCGCGCCGAGGCTGCGCAGTACGTCCAGGACCAGGCCGACCACGATCAGATAGACCCCGAGATCGAAGAACAGGGAGGTCACGAGTTTGACGTGGCCGAGCAGCGGCACGGTCGTCTCCACGATCACCGAATACAGCGGCGGCGCGCCCAGCAGCAGTGACGCGGTGGCGGTACCGGCCGCCAGGACCAGGCCGGCGCCGAGCAGACGCCCGGCGTCCACGGGCAGCGCCTCACCCAGCTCGTACTGCCCGCCCGCGAGATAACGCAGCACCAGGGCCAGCCCGGCGATGAGCCCGCCGGCGAAACCGCCGCCGGGGGCGTTGTGGCCGGAGAAGAAGAAGTAGACCGACAGCACCATGACGGTGGGGAACACCAGGCGGGTGGTGATCTGCAGCACCATCGACCGGTCGCGGCGGTCCACCAACCGGCCCGCGGGCAGCCAGCTCACCTTGCCGGGGGTGTAGTTGGGGGCATCGGCCGCACGCGGCGCCAGCCCGAACCGGCGACTGCGGAACACCAGCGAGGCGACCCCGGTCGCGGCCACGACCAGCACCGATATCTCACCGAGCGTATCCCAGGCGCGGATATCGACCAGCAGGACGTTGACCGCGTTCTTACCGCCGCCGAATTCGTAGGCGGCCTCCGGGATACGTTCCCAGATCGGCTGGGTGTTACGGGCCGCGGCGGCGAAGGCCGCCAGCACCGGGACGGCGATACCGACGGCGATGGCGATGGCCGCCCGGCCGATCTGGAATCCGGCCTGCTGTTCCGGCCCGATCTCGGCCGGGAACGCCCGCAGCACCAGGACGAAGACGACCAGGGTGAGCGTTTCCACCAGGAACTGGGTCAGCGCGAGATCGGGAGCGCCGTGCAGGGCGAAGATGACACCGCAGCCGTAGCCGGTGAGGCCCACCACCAGCACACTGGCCAGGCGGTTGCGCAGGACCGTCGCGCCGAGCGCCATCGCGATCATGATCGCGCCGATCACGAACTGCAGCGGGGAATCCCACAGCCGCAGTTCGACGCCGGTGCGGGTGCCGACGGCCAGGACCACCGCGGGCAGGATGACCAACGTTCCCAGGATGGCGGCCTGGTTCAGCGGCAGCGAACCGCGTTGGACCGAACCGGTCATCCGCAACGAGATCCGGTCCATGGCGCGCAGGGCGGCGTCGTAGCCGCGGTCGGCGTTGCCGAGCAGCGTGGTCGAGTGGTCGAACCGGTCGCGCAGCGCGAAGAGCCAGGCCCCGGCGGCGATGATCACCACGGTGAGCAGTAGCGGCCAGGTGAAGCCGTGCCACAGCTGGAGGTGTTCGGTCAGCTCACCGGGCAGGGACGCCGCGTAGGGAACCAGCAATTCGTCCAGCAGGGGGGCGGCCGGGCCCGCGCCGAGCGAGCCCACCGCCAGCAGTACCGGCGCGGCCATGAGGGCGGCCCCGGGCGCATGCCAGCCGGGTTCGCGGACACCGGATTTGTCGGCGAAGGCGCCCCAGAGGAAACGCGCGCTGTAGGCCACGGTGAATACCGAGCCGAGCACGATGCCCGCGCCCAGCAGCAGCTTGGCGGTGAGTCCGAGAGGTTCGGCGGACAGTTCGGCGGCGAGTGCGGATTCCTTGGCGACGAAACCCCACAGCGGGGGGATTCCGGCCATACTCAGCGCCGCCAGCGTGGCGGTCGCGAACAGTATCGGCGCGCGTCTGCCCAGGCCGGACAGTTCGTCGATCTCGCGGGTGCCCGCGCCGTGATCGATGATGCCGACCACCAGGAACAGACAGGCCTTGAACAGGGCGTGCGCCACGAGCAGGGCGATACCGGCGAGGGCGGCGTCGGGAGTGCCGATCCCGACCATCGTCACCAGGAAGCCGAGCTGGCTCACCGTGCCGAAGGCCAGTACCAGTTTCAGGTCGGTGACCTGCATCGCGCGCAGACCGGCCAGCAACATCGAGGCGACACCCAGGGTGAGCACGAGCGGGCGCCACACCGGTTCGCCGGCGAAGGCCGGAGCCAGCCGGGCGATGAGGTACACACCGGCCTTGACCATGGCGGCGGCGTGCAGATAGGCGCTCACCGGGGTGGGCGCGGCCATGGCGCCGGGCAACCAGAAATGCAGCGGCACGATGGCCGATTTGCTCAGCGCTCCCACCAGGACGAGCACCAGTGCGACCTGCACCGCGATACCGCCCGGAGGGTGTTCGGCGGACAGCAGATCCGACAGCAGATAACTGTCGTAGCGCTCACCGAGGATGACGATCCCGGCCAGCATCGCCAGCCCGCCCGCGCCGGTGACCAGTAGCGCCTGCAGGGCGGCCCGCCGGCCCGCTGCGCTGTCGGAATTGTGTCCGACGAGCAGGAACGACAGCACCGTGGTGATTTCCCAGAACGTGAACAGCAGCAGCATGTTATCGCTGGTGACCAGGCCGAACATGGCGCCGGAGAAGGCGACCAGCCAGGCGGCGAAGGAGCCGAGCTTGGGTTCGTCGTCGGTGAAATAGCGTGCGCAGTAGGCCAGTACGAGGGCGCCGATACCCAGGACCAGCGCGCTCATCACGGTGGCGAGCGAGTCGAACCGCAGATCCAGCGACAGGTCGATATTGGGCGCCCAGTTCATCCGGACCTGCACGGTGTCGTTCCACCGGGCGATGACCCAGACGAGGGAACCGAGCGGGACGAGCGCGAGCGGATAGAACGCGTTGCGCCCCATCACTCGCACGGCGGGCGGCGCGACGAGCGCGGCCAAAGCGTGTGCGAGCAGGATGGCGAGCAAGCGTTACCTCCGTCGGGAATCGGGGCGGCGGGGTACAGCGCGCTCATCATATGCGAGCACGATCTGGCACAATCGTACAGGTTAACGGACCGTGGTCCGCATCCGGCTACCCTCGGGCAACGATCACCGCAGGTCAGACATATCGGACGGACGCCCGGACTCAGTGACGGGCGTCGGCGTACCGGCGCAATGCTTCGACCTGCTCGGGGTCCAGTGAGGGCCGCACCGTCCGGCGCGCGGCGGCGAGGTCCTCGGCAGTGACATCGGCTGCCATCACATCCCGCCGCATCGCCGCCAGCGCGGCCTCACGCAACAGCGCCGCACAGTCGGCCGCCGAGAAACCCTCCAGATCCGCGGCCAGCCGCGCGAGGTCCACCGATTCCGCCAGCGGCACCGAACGGCCGGCCGTCCGCAGAATCGCGTGCCGGGCCTCGGCGTCGGGCGGCGGTACGAAAACCAGACGCTCCAGCCGGCCCGGGCGCAGGAGCGCCGGATCGATCAACTCCGGCCGGTTGGTCGCGCCCAGCACCACCACATCGCGCAACGGCTCCACGCCGTCCAGTTCGGTGAGCAGTGCCGCGACCACCCGGTCGCCGACCCCGGAATCCGAACTCTGCCCCCGTCGCGGCGCCAATGCGTCCACCTCGTCCAGGAAGATCAGCGACGGCGCCGAATCCCGCGCCCGCTGGAACAGTTCCCGCACGGCGCGCTCGGAGGAACCCACCCATTTGTCCATCAATTCCGCGCCCTTGACCGCGTGCACACTGAGCTGCCCGCTCCCCGCCAGCGCCCGGACCAGGTAGGTCTTCCCGCATCCGGGCGGTCCGTAGAGCAGCACCCCGCGCGGCGGGTCGATACCCAGCCGGGCGAAGGAATCGGGATGGCGCAGCGGCCACAGCACCGTCTCGGTGAGCGCCTGTTTGGTCTCGGCCATATCGCCCACATCGTCGAGCCCGAGACTGCCGATCGCCAGTTCCTCGCTGCCCGAACGCGACAGCGGCCGGATCACCTCGAGCGCCCCGGCGAGATCCTCGTGTTCGAGCCGCGGTTCGCTGTCCTCGCGACTGGCCCGCGCCGCCGCGCGCAACGCCGCCTCCCGGCACAGCGCGGCGAGATCGGCCACCACGAACCCCTGTGCGGCCGCCGCCACCTCGTCCAGGCGCAGTTCCCCGGTGGGGACCTTGCGCAGCAACTGTTCCAGCAGATTGCGGCGCACCACGGCGGTGGGCAGTGTCAGCGCGAGTTCGCGATCGCAGAGATCCGGAGTCCGCAGCCGCGGATCGACCCCGGCCGGGTTCGAGGTGGTCGCCAGCAGCGCCACGCACGGCGCGGCCACCGCCGCCCGCAACTGGTCCAGGATCAGTGTCGCCACCGGCTCGGCCGGTTCGGGCAGCAGCGCGTCGATATCGGTGACCAGCAGAATCGCGCCCTGCCCCGAACTCGCCGCCGCCACCGCCGCCGCAACCTCACGCAACCGCGCCCCGCTCTCCGCGGCGCCCACCGAGGGTCCGTCGAGCTGCACGACCCGCCGCGGCGCCGCCACCGCCCGCGCCAGCGTGGCCTTGCCCACGCCCGCGGGCCCGGTGATCAGCACGCCCAGCCGCGGGGTGGCGCCCAGCGCTTTCAGCAACTCCGGTTCGTCCAACGCCAGACTCAGCCATTCGGCCAGTTTCGCGGCCTGCGGCCGGGCCCCGGCCAGCTCCTCCACCCCGATCTCCGTCGCGGGTGCGCTCGCCACCGGTACGTTGCCCGGCAGATCGCCGGTGGTCACGGTGTCGAGATGACTGGGGATCAGCGACGGCCGCGCACCGCCGTCACCGTTCACCCGGACCGCCGGAGCCTCTCCGGCCGCCGGGGCGCCGGTCGCTCCCGCGGTCCATTCGACCGCCGAATTCGGCTGCACACTCACCGGCCCGCCCGCCGGTTCGGTCGCGACAACTGTGAGCAACTCCGAGGTCCAGGCGATACCGAAAGCCCGCGACAGCGCCTGGCTGGCCGCCGACGACGGAATATCGGGCCCCAGATCCCGTGGCAGCAGCGACACCGTGTCCCCGACGGTCACCACCTTGCCGAGCAGCGCCTGGCGCAGCGTGGCGGCCGGAATCGACTGGGTGGCATGCCGTGATCCGCTCACCGAGATATGCCGGGCCCCGTGCACCACCGCCGGCGACACCACCACGGTCGCGTTCTCCCGCAACCCCGCGTTCGACAGCGTCACATCGTCGAGCAGCGCGGCTCCCGCCGGAGTCCCCGCGGGAGCCCGCCCCGCCACCGCCGCCGTCCGCCGCGACCCCACCAGCGTGATCCCATCCCACTCCCGCAACCCGAGCGCGGTCAGCACCTCGGGGTGCAAGCGGATCACCCCCCGGCGCGCATCGGCGGCGGAAGAATTCAGTCGCACCGTCAAACCCAACTCAGCCACAGCGTCAATTCTGCGCGCCTTCGGCGCGCGGGGTTGCGGGCCCCTTGTGTCCCGTGTTTCAGCGCCCGAGACTCGTGGCTTCGCCACATGCGCTTCGGGCACTGAAACACGGGACGGCCCGCAACCCTCGGAGGGCCTCGCTGAACTCGGCGCTCGGAGTCGGAGGTGGGGGTTGTGGCGAGCGTCCGGGTATAGGGGGCGGACCGCTGGTTGTGCTATCCGTTGATGACGATTCCCGCCACCACGGCGACCTTCTGGTCGGCGAGTTTGCCGGCGTTGCAGACCAGTTTCGCCGTGCCCAGGGCCGCGTTGGGGTTGCCGACGAAGGTGCTGTCGGGGTTCTCGCCGAGGATGCGGCCGATGAGCTGCTGCTGGTCCGGTTCGTCGAGGGACTTGAACTGGGCGCACGTCGTATCGGTGGCGCGGTCGGGGAGGGCGGTGGCGTCGCCGGGCTCGGCGGCCGGGGCCGAGGTGTCCTCGGCGGGCGCTTCGGCGGTGCCGGTGTCGTCGCCGGGGGCGGGGGTCTGTTCGGTCACGCCGGGGTCGCTGTCGGGGGTGGTCTGAGCTGTTGCCGTGTTCTTACGCAGACCGGCCGCGTCGGCCGATTCCTCGTCGGAGGAGCAACCCGACAGCACCAGCGCCGCGGCGGCGGCAGCGGTGACGACAACAGTTGAGATTCGCTTCATAACGCATGTCCCGGTGGTCAGCCACGCCGGAGCCTCCGGCGTGGCCAGCAGCGTACCGGGCGGCTCGCACCGGCCTCGCGGGTAGCCGGGTCGAGCCGGACCGCGGGGTCAGACTCGGTGTCGCAGCACCATATCGAGTTCGGTCGGGGTGAGCAGTCGTTCGAGGCGTTCGTCGACGCGGTCGCCGCCGGTGTCCTCGTCCGGTTCGATCGCGGGTAGCTGCGGCAGACTGCCGGTGCTCTGGCGGCGCAATAGCGAGCGAAGGTTCACGGCCATCACCTTACGTTAGCTGAGTGTTTGCTGGCATCGTGTCTTGCTGCGGTGCGGGTACCCGACCCGGCGGAGATCTCACGATCAATTCTGCTTCCCGATGGGCGTTATCGATACGCGGCGGGAGAAAACGTGACCGAGCCGTCGCCAATCGCTACCCTTCCTGATACTTGGAGTTTCATCTAAATGGAGGCAGCGTTGCCGAAGAACCTGGAAGTCAGTATCGAGATCGCCGCGCCCCCGGATCGGGTCTGGGCGGTGCTCTCCGATCCCGCCCGGATGCCGGAGTTCAGCCCCCAGTGCGTACGGATGATCCCGATCGGAAAACCGCGGGCCGGCACCCTGACGGTCAATCTCAACCGGGACGGCTGGAAGTTCTGGCCGACCACCTCCCGCATCCTGCGCTACGAAAAGGACAGCGCATTGGCGTTCCGGGTCAGCCAGAACCGCTCGGTATGGGTCTACACGCTCGAACCGACCGATACCGGGACCCGGCTGGTCGAACGGCGTGACGTTCCCAACGGCACCAGCTGGTTCTCCCGCACCATGATCGATGCCGCGCTCGGCGGCGAGACCGCCTTCGAGGAGAATCTGGTGCGCGGGATGAACGAATCGCTGGCGAAGATCAAGACAGCGGCCGAGGCGGGCTGAACGGCGGCAGGGTCACCACCTGGGCCGCGTAGGAGAGTCCGGCGCCGAACGCGATGAGCAGCGCGGTATCGCCGGGCTTGGAGCGCCCGGTCCGCAGCAGCGCCTCCATCGCGAGCGGAATCGAGGCTGCCGAAGTGTTGCCGGCCTCTTCGATATCGTCGGCCAGCGCGCAGTTCTCCGGCAGTTTCAGCACCCGCGCCATGATCTCGATGATCCGGCCGTTGGCCTGGTGCGGGATCATGGCGTCGAGGTCGTCGGTGGACAGGCCGGCGCGGTCCACCGCGTCGCGGCAGACCTTCTCCAGCGAATGCGCGGCCCAGCGGAACACCGCGGTGCCCTCCATGGCGAGGTAGGGGCGGACGGCGTCGGTGCCCTTCTCGTCGATTTCGGCGAAGAACTCCATCCAGTCCTTGTCCTGGCGGATGGCATGGTGCTGGGTGCCGTCGGAGCCCCAGACCGTCGGCCCGATCCCGGTCGCCTCGGCCGGTCCGACGACGACCGCGCCGGCGCCGTCGGCGAACAGGAACGCGGTACCGCGGTCGGCCGGGTTGATGGTGTCGGTGAGTTTTTCCACCCCGATCACCAGGACGTAGGACGAGGTGCCGCCGCGAACGAGGTCGGAGGCCATGGCCAGGCCGTGACAGAAGCCCGCGCAGCCGGCGGAGATATCGAAGGCGGCCGATCCGTTGGTGCCCAGCTCGGTGGCGATACGGGGACCGGCGGCGGGGGTGAGCAGCAGATGGGTCGAGGTGGCGACGATCACGCAGTCGACCTGGTCGGCGGCGATACCGGCGGAATCGAGGGCGCCGCGGGCGGCCGCGACGCTCATGGAGTGGATGGTCTCGGTCTCGTCGGCGAATCGGCGGGTCCGGATACCCGAACGGGTGCGGATCCACTCGTCGCTGGAATCGATCGGTCCGGCCACTTCGTCATTGGTGACGACGCGAGCCGGGCGATAGACGCCCAGCCCCAGGATCGCGGTGTACTGCGCCCCGGTCGTCTGGGCGAGCTCAGTAGCCATGCTGCTTCTCCTATGTACCTGCGGCGGCGGCGCCGCGAGGGTGGGCCCGGAATCCGATCGGTATTCCGCGCCGGGGGCTGTGTGTTCCTCGCCGGGGGCTGTGGCTGACGGCCACCGGCATCCGAAGACATGAGGCACCCTCATATTAGCTCGCGGTTCGCGTGGCGGCAGCCCCAAATTCGAGATCGGCTCGCGGTTATCCCGACCCGCTCCGGGTATCGCCCGGGTACACGTTCGCCACCGCGACGTGTACCCGAGGAGAGAAGCGAGGGACAAGTCATGCTCGGTCTCGGCATCATCGGCTGGATCATCATCGGCGGTATCGCCGGATGGCTGGCCAGCAAGTTCATGAAAACCGATGCGCAGCAGGGCATTCTGCTCAACATCGTGGTGGGCGTGGTCGGCGGCCTGCTCGGCGGCTTCCTGCTCGGGTTGTTCGGCGTGGACGTCGAGGGTGGCGGCCTGTGGTTCAGCTTCTTCACCTGCCTGGCGGGCGCGGTCATCCTGTTGTTCCTGGTGAAGGCAGTCGTGCGGCGGTAGCCGCCGGTGCGAACCCGGCCCCGTCGGCCCAGTTCGGCGTAAGGTGTGAACGCTTGCGCCGGACGGGTCCGGCGGGGACGCCGTGTGGTGTCCGGCCGTGACCCGGTCCGGGTGGATCGAACCGAGTACGAAAGAGGAATCAGTGGCACGCCGTCCCACCCCGCCGGGCACTCCGGAACGTTCCGGTCCGGCTCATCTGGCCGATCTGGTGCGTAACGCGATCCCGCCGATGCACCCGGCCGGACTGCCGTTCGTGGCCGCGCCGCTGGCCGTCGCGGTACTCGGGCGCCGGCGTCGCTGGATCCGCCGCGGCGGGCTCGCCGCCGCGCTGGCGAGCGCGACCTTCTTCCGGCACCCGCACCGGGTGCCGCCGAACCGGCCCGGAGTGGTCGTGGCGCCCGCCGACGGCGAAATCGCGCTGGTCGACACCGCGGCGCCGCCCGCCGAGCTGGGACTCGGTGACAGCCCGCTGCCGCGGGTGAGCATCTTCCTGTCCGTCCTGGACGTCCATGTACAGCGCACGCCGGTGTCCGGTGTGGTGCGCGATGTGCAGTACCGGCGGGGGCAGTTCAAATCCGCCGATCTGCCCGAGGCCAGCGATGCCAACGAGCGCAGCAGCATGCTGCTCGACACCGACAGCGGCGAGCAGGTGGTGGTGGTGCAGATCGCCGGTCTGCTCGCCCGCCGGATCGTCTGTGACGCGGCTCCCGGCGACCGGGTCACCATCGGCGACACCTACGGCCTGATCCGTTTCGGCTCCCGGGTGGACACCTATTTCCCCGTGGGTACCCGGCCGCTGGTGAACGTCGGGCAGCGCACGATCGGAGGGGAGACGGTCCTGGCGGTCCTGCCGTCGGCCGATACGTGATGGAGCAGGTCATCGAAGGCAGGCGGCGCCGATCCATCCGGCTGCTGCCCAGTATCGTCACGATCCTGGCCCTGTGCTCGGGATTGTCCGCGGTGAAATTCGGCCTGGAAGGCGAGCTGAAGATCGCGCTCGCCATGATCGGCGCCGCCGCGGTACTCGACACCCTCGACGGCCGCCTGGCCCGGCTGCTGTCGGCCACCACCAAGATCGGCGCGGAGCTGGATTCGCTCTCCGACGCCATCTCCTTCGGAGTGGCGCCCGCCCTGGTGCTCTATGTGGTGCTGTTCGACGGGGAGAGCAGCGGTTCGGGCTGGATCATCGCGCTGCTGTTCGCGGTGAGCGTCGTGCTGCGACTGGCCCGGTTCAACACCTTGATGGACGACGACACCCGCCCGGATTGGGCGCGGGAGTACTTCGTCGGGGTTCCGGCTCCGGCGGGCGCGCTCATCGCCATGGCACCGATCGCGGTGCTCGTCCAGTTCGGCGACGGCTGGTGGACGAGTTTCCCGGTGGTCGCCGCCTGGACGGTGTTCGCGGCCGCGCTGTGTGTCAGCACCATTCCGACCCTGGCGCTGAAATCGGTCTCGGTGGCGCCGCAGGCCGCCGCCGGACTGCTGGTCCTGGTCGCGCTGGCGGGCGCGGCCCTGATCACCTATCCGATCGTGCTGCTGCTGGTGCTCATCGTGCTCTACCTGGGCCATATTCCCTTCGCCTGGTATTCGCAGCGCTGGGTCGCGGCGCGGCCGGAGACCTGGCAGTACAAACCGGCGGAACGGCGGGCGCAGCGGCGCGCCGACCGCCGGATGCCGGTGCTGCGCCGTCCGGAACTCCGGCGTCCGGAGATCCGCAGGCCGCAATTGCGGGGCGATTCGCGGTTGCGGCTGCGCCGTCCGGGCGGGCGGAGCTGATCCCGAGGAATCGTCAACTGTCGGTTGACGCTCGGTCATGCGTCAACCTATAGTTGACGCATGACTTCCTCAGTACGGCTGGACGACCTCATCGAGGTCATCAAGAAAGCCCGGCCCGACAATGCCCTGGAACAGCTCTCCGACGCGGTGGTCACCGCCGGCCACCTCGGTGAACTGGCCGATCATCTGATCGGCCACTTCGTCGATCAGGCCCGCCGCTCCGGCGCCTCCTGGACCGAGATCGGCGCCAGTATGGGCGTCAGCAAACAGGCGGCCCAGAAGCGCTTCGTCGCCAAAGCGCCGGGGGACCCCTCCGACCAGATGGACCCCAACGCCGGTTTCGCGAAGTTCACCGCGCGGGCCCGGGCCATGGTGGTCGCCGCGCAGGAGGCGGCCACCGTCGCCGGCGGTTCGCAGATCACGCTCGCCCATCTGGTGCTGGGCCTGCTCAGCCAGGCCGACGGGCTGGCCGGTCAGCTGATGGTCGAACAGGGGATTTCCCTGGCCGACCTGGGTGCGACCGCTGTCGCCGCCTCCGGCGCCGAACCCGGCGCGGCGATCTCGCCGCAGGAGCTCGGGGCCGCCGTGAGGTCCGGCAAGATGAGCGGGCTCGTGCCCTTCGACGCCGAATCCAAGAAGGCGCTGGAGCTCACCTTCCGGGAGGCGCTGCGGCTCGGCCACAACTACATCGGCACCGAACATGTTCTGCTGGCCATTCTGGAACAGGAGAACGGATCGGGGATCCTCTCCGGCGCCGGGCTGCGCAAGGATGCCCTGGAAACCCGCCTGACCGAGGTTCTCCAGCAGATCGTTGCCGATCAGAAATAGGCCGTGAGCGGCGCGGAGGCACCCGGGACTCCGAACCGCGAGCGGTTGCCGCCCGACCGGCCGGCCGTCGGCCCGCGAAACCGCCGAGGGGTACAGGGCGGCGCCCGCGAACGTCGCGGGGGTACCCGGACGGGCCACTGATCCCGGTAATCTATAGCAATGGCGGATGAAACGGACTCCGACCTGGTGGCCGGTGAGCACCGGGACGATCTGCTGCGCGCGCTGACCTACGTGTCCACCGAATCCCTGTCCGACGGGAGTTATGTGGTCAACGGCGATCTGCCGCCGGAGGTCGCGCCGCCGTTCATCCGCGCGATCATGCGGGTCGAAGCCGAGCTGTTACTGCACGATGCCGAATTCGTCACGATCGACGAGGGGGAGCCCCGCACCCCCGAGGAGCGCCGGGCGGACGCCTTCCTGGCCCTCGCCCTCCGCGTAACCGACAGCCTGTAATTTCGGCGCTGCCCCTACCGACCTTGCACTCGTTACCGGCGAGTGCTAAAAATGGCTTTGGCACTCCCCACCGGTGAGTGCCAGGTCGGGACGGTGAGATCGGGTACCACGACACCCCTGGTCGTCCGTCGCGGGCACCGAGCCTGGCCACAAGCGTAGCTAGAGGGTGGCCCGACAATGCGGTCATCCTGTGTGTCAGCCTCATTACTTGGAGGATCTCACCGCAATGGCCAAGACAATTGCGTACGACGAAGAGGCCCGTCGCGGTCTCGAGCGGGGCCTGAACAGCCTCGCCGACGCGGTCAAGGTGACGCTGGGGCCGAAGGGCCGCAACGTCGTGCTCGAGAAGAAGTGGGGCGCCCCCACGATCACCAACGATGGTGTGTCCATCGCCAAGGAGATCGAGCTCGAGGACCCGTACGAGAAGATCGGCGCCGAGCTGGTCAAGGAAGTCGCCAAGAAGACCGACGACGTCGCGGGCGACGGCACCACCACCGCCACCGTGCTCGCTCAGGCGCTGGTGCGTGAGGGTCTGCGCAATGTCGCGGCCGGCGCGAACCCGCTGGGCCTGAAGCGCGGCATCGAGAAGGCCGTCGAGGCCGTCACCGCCAAGCTGCTCGACTCCGCCAAGGAGGTCGAGACCAAGGAGCAGATCGCCGCCACCGCCGGTATCTCCGCGGGCGACGCGTCCATCGGTGAGCTGATCGCCGAGGCCATGGACAAGGTCGGCAAAGAAGGCGTCATCACCGTCGAAGAGGCGCAGACCTTCGGTCTGTCGCTGGAGCTCACCGAGGGTATGCGCTTCGACAAGGGCTACATCTCGGGCTACTTCGTCACCGACCCCGAGCGTCAGGAAGCGGTCCTCGAGGATCCCTACCTGCTGCTGGTCGGCTCGAAGGTCTCCACCGTCAAGGACCTGCTGCCGCTGCTGGAGAAGGTCATCCAGGCCGGTAAGCCGCTGCTGATCATCGCCGAGGACGTCGAGGGCGAGGCCCTGTCGACCCTGGTCGTGAACAAGATCCGCGGCACCTTCAAGTCCGTCGCCGTCAAGGCTCCGGGCTTCGGTGACCGCCGCAAGGCCCAGCTCGCCGATATCGCCATCCTCACCGGTGGCGAGGTCATCAGCGAAGAGGTCGGCCTCTCCCTGGAGACCGCCGGCATCGAGCTGCTCGGCCAGGCGCGCAAGGTCGTCGTCACCAAGGACGAGACCACCATCGTCGAGGGCGCGGGCGACGCGGAGGCCATCCAGGGCCGCGTGGCGCAGATCCGCACCGAGATCGAGAACTCGGATTCGGACTACGACCGGGAGAAGCTGCAGGAGCGTCTGGCCAAGCTGGCCGGCGGTGTTGCGGTCATCAAGGCCGGCGCCGCGACCGAGGTCGAGCTCAAGGAGCGCAAGCACCGCATCGAAGATGCCGTGCGCAACGCGAAGGCCGCCGTCGAGGAGGGCATCGTCGCCGGTGGTGGCGTGGCCCTGCTGCAGTCGGCCCCCGCGCTGGAGGACCTGAAGCTCGAAGGTGACGAGGCCACCGGCGCCAACATCGTCAAGGTGGCGCTGTCGGCTCCGCTGAAGCAGATCGCCTTCAACGCCGGCCTCGAGCCCGGCGTGGTCGCGGAGAAGGTTTCCAACCTGCCCGCCGGCCAGGGCCTCAACGCCGCGACCAACGAGTACGAGGACCTGCTGGCCGCCGGCGTCGCCGACCCGGTCAAGGTCACCCGCTCGGCCCTGCAGAACGCGGCCTCCATCGCGGCCCTGTTCCTGACCACCGAGGCCGTTGTCGCCGATAAGCCGGAGAAGGCCTCGGCCGCCCCGGCCGATCCGACCGGCGGCATGGGCGGCATGGACTTCTGAGTCCCTGCCACCCGGCACCCCGTTCGAACCGGAGACCGGTCCACCACACGGTGGGCCGGTCTCCGGCATTTCGAGCGGTAGGCTGGGATGTCGTAGATATCTACGGTGGATTTCTCGGATACCCAGAGGAGACGGTGGGTCGTGAGTGTTTCCAAGACGCCGATCGAGATCGACGACGAGGCCCTGGCCATCGCCGCCGAGGTGCTCGGCACCAAGACCAAGAAGGATACGGTCAACGCCGCGCTCCGCGAAGTGGGCCAGCGACTGGTGCGGATGCGTGCGCTGGCCCGTCTCGGTGAGATGGCCGACGGCGGAGACTTCGACGAATACCTCGGCAACAAAGCGGCCTACCGGCGGTGACTCCTGCCATCTACCTCATCGATACCTCGGGTCTCTTCCGGATTCTCCAGGAGCCGCACCGGAAGGCATGGGCCGATCAGCTGGCCGCCGGAGTGATCGCTACCTGCCCGATAGTGGAGCTCGAATTCCTGTATTCCGCCAGATCGCTGGCCGACCGGCTGGAGAAGCAGCGGCTACTGCGTGACCTGTTCGGCTGGGTCCCGATGTCCGAGCATGCCTACCGTCGCGCCGAGGAGTCCCAGCAGTTGATGACCGAGCGGGGAATCCATCGTTCGGCGGGCCCGGTGGACCTCCTGATCGCGGCGACGGCGGAACTCGGCCGGCTCACAGTCCTCTGTGATGACAAGGACTTCGCGACGGTTGCCCGGGTGACCGGGCAGCAGGTCGCGTTTGTGACGGGCGTGGCAGGCTGATCGGCGCGGCGGCCGGACGAATGCCTCGTGCGCCGGGCCCGGCCCGCTGCCGATCACCTCGGTAGGGGGACCGGCGATCGGTGGGTGACAATGGTCGGATGAGTGGTGGCAGTCAGGACCGCGGAACCGATCCCTATCTGTGGCTGGAAGAGGTGACCGGCGAGCGGGCGCTCGACTTCGCGCGGGCCCGCAACGAGGTCGTGATGGAACGGTTCGCTGCCGAGGACCGCTTCGAGGTCCTGCGGCGGCGGATTCTGGACATGCTCGATACCGATGCCAAGATCGCGTTCCCGGGACGGCGCGGGGAATGGTTCTACAACTTCTGGCGGGACGCCGAACATCCGCGAGGACTGTGGCGCCGCACCACCTTCGCCGAGTACGTGAAACCCGAACCCGAATGGGATGTGCTCATCGACCTCGACGAGCTCGCCGCCGCCGAGGAGGAGAACTGGGTGTGGGGCGGTGCGGGAGTGTTGCGCCCGGCGCAGACCCGGGCCCTGATCAGTCTGTCCCGGGGCGGCGCCGACGCCAAGGTGGTGCGCGAATTCGATATGGTAACACGGGAATTCATCGCTCCGGAGCAGGGCGGCTATTATCTGCCGGAGGCGAAATCCCGGATCGGCTGGATCGATATCGACTCGGTGTATGTCGGCACGGACTTCGGTCCCGGATCGCTGACCGATTCCGGATACCCGCGGATCGCGAAACGGTGGCGGCGCGGTACCGCGCTCGAGAGCGCGGAAACGGTATTCGAAGGCGCGGCGACCGATGTCGCGGTATCCGCCGGTTACGACCGGACGCCGGGATACGAACGTCACTTCGTCGGGCAGGCGACGGATTTCTACAACGAAACGGTGTATCTGCTCGACGCGGAGGGTTCCCGTACCCGGCTGGAGACGCCGACGGATGCCGACGAGTCCTGGTACAAGGAATGGCTGACGATCCGGTTGAAATCGGAGTGGGAAACCGGTGGCCATACGTATGCCGCGGGTTCGCTGATCGCGACGAATTTCGCCGAATTCCTCTCCGGTGCACGCGAATTCGAGGTGCTTTTCGAACCCGACGCGCATACCTCGCTCCACGGTTACGGCTGGACCGAGAACCATTTGCTCCTGGTCACCCTCGAGGATGTGCAGACGAAACTGTATGTGCTCACTCCGGGTGAGCGGGGCTGGCATACCGAACCGCTGGCCGATACTCCGCGAATGGCGACCACCAGTTTCATGAACCTCGACCCGCTCGAGGCCGGCGACGACTTCATGCTGCTGACCAGTGGTTTCACCACTCCCACCACACTGCTGGCAGGTTCGGTGGGGTCGGCGGTGACCGAACTGAAGCAGGAACCGGCGGTTTTCGACGCCGCCGGTATCGACACCGAACAGTTCTTCGCCCGTTCCGACGACGGGACCATGATCCCGTATTTCGTGCTCCGCCACCGCGATCATCGCGACCGTCCCGGGCCCACCGTCATGTCGGGGTACGGCGGATTCGAAGTGTCGCGGACCCCCGCGTACGGCGGGGCCTCGGGTATGGGCTGGCTCGAACAGGGCGGCACCTGGGTGATGACCAATATCCGGGGCGGTGGTGAATACGGACCCGATTGGCATACCTCGGTTCAGAAGGCGAACCGGTACAAGGTGTACGAGGATTTCTCGTCGATCGCGCGGGATCTGGTGGCGCGCGGAATAACCACGGCGTCACAGCTGGGTGCGGTGGGCGGCAGTAACGGCGGCCTCCTGATGGGTGTGATGCTCACCCGCTATCCGGAGTTGTTCGGCGCGATCGTCTGCCAGGTCCCGCTTCTGGATATGCGCCGGTATCACCTGCTGCTGGCCGGGGCGTCGTGGGTCGCGGAATACGGCGATCCCGATATCCCCGAGGAATGGGAATACATCAGCCGGTATTCGCCCTATCAGAAGGCCATGAGCGAGGGCGGTACCGCCACCTATCCGCCGATTCTGCTCACCACCTCCACCCGCGACGATCGCGTGCATCCCGGGCACGCCCGGAAGATGGCCGCGCTGCTCGAGGAGCAGGGGCACCGGATCTGGTACCACGAGAACATCGAGGGCGGGCACGGCGGCGCCGCCGACAACAAGCAGTCGGCGTTCCAGGCGGCCCTGATCTACGAGTTCTTCACCCAGACGCTGATCGAGGGCCGGACGGAGAAATGATCCGCGGCCCGGTCAGCGGTCGCGAATCCATTTCTCGATCCGGTCGACCACACTGTGCGGATCGGTGATCCAGCCGTTGTGGCCGAGCCGGCGCGGTTCGTGCCAGGTGGTGCTGTCGGCGGCCGGTAATTTGTCCAGCAGATGGCGGGCGGAGGCCCGCGGGGTCAATTCGTCGCCGGACATGGTGATCGACAGCACGGGCAGTTTCAGCCGGGAAATCCGTTCCTCGTAGTCGATATCGGCGCCGGCCGGGGTGAACCGGCCGGTGCGGGCCAGCCGGGCCCAATCCGAGATCAGCACCTTCGACTGCCGGCCGAACCCGTTGGGACCCAGCTTGTCACCGGGCCAGACGCCGGCCAGATTGGCGGTGAGCGAGACGGCGGCGGTGCCCAGGAGCAGGCCCGGTCCCAGCAGTCCGCGAAACCCCCGGTAGTACGGGGTTCCGGAGGCGACGAGGATCAATCCGGCCAGGCGGCCGCGGACCCGGGAGGCGTAGAGAACCGAGAGATGCCCGCCCATACTGTGCCCCATCAGATACGGGGTGCTGCCGGGGAACCGGGTCCGGACCGCCTCGAAGATCGCCGGGAAATCGACCGCGGCGAGTTCGTGGTAGCCGTAGCTGCTGGCGGCGGTGGCCTTCGGTGCGCTGTCCCCGTTGCCGCGCAATTCGCCGACCGCCACGTCCATTCCGCGCCGGGCGAGTTCGCGGGCGAAGTACAGGTAGTACTCGCCCGGAACTCCCAGCCCCGGTATCAGCACGACGACCGGTCGCGGCCTATCCGGTGTGACCGGATGCCGGTGCGGCCCTTCGGCCGGCAGCAGTCGCACCGGCACCGTGGCGCCGTCCGGCATCTGGATCGGAACGGTCTCCATCGGGCCAGGCTAGCCGCCGGCGCTCCGGGGGCGCGTCAGGCCCGGATGGCGCCGACGATGATCCGGCTCATCACCCGGATCACCTCGTCGAGCGGGCGCTGCGGTTCGGTTCCGCTCCATTCGTCCACGACATAGTTGACCGCGCCGATGATCGCCAGCATGCGCAGGTCGTAGTCGCCGGTCGGGATCTCGCCGTGCAGGGCGGCGTCCTCCGCGGCCTGGGCGAGAACCGCGCTCCAGGCGCGCCGCGATTCGGTACGCATCTTTTCGACTTTGCTCCCGGCCCCGACCACTTCGACGAGCACGACCCGAGCCCGCCGCATATCGGTACCGATGGATTGCACATAGGCGCGTATCGCGCTGTCGATCCGCTGGAGTGAACTCTGCTCGGTGCTGTGCTGCAGGGATCCGAGGACCGCGGCGCGCGATTCCCGATCGATCGTCGCGAACAGTTCGAGAAGTAAGGATTCACGTCCGGTGAACTCCTCGTAGAACTGTCGCGAGGAGAGCCCCGCGTCTTTGCAAATGGCGCCGACCGAGCTATTGGCATACCCGTCGCGGGCGAAAACCGTCAGGCCGGATTCGAGAAAACGCGCGCGCCGTTCGCGTTGCCGATCTTCTACGGGCTGGCCGGCATACCTTCGTCCCGAATTCGCTTCCTGTGACATCGCGCAGAACAATACCGAAAAGCCCGATCCCCTCGTCATCGATCGGGCCTTTCGTAGCACACCGGTAGCACGCTGCGTGTTTGCCGAAAGTTGGCTGCTCGCAACCTGGTCGCCGGAAAACTGCCAAATCGGACAATACCCGGGTCGCCACGAGTTCGCGGGATTTTAGAGGGAAATTCTAGAATAATTTCTTTCGGCCCTGCATGACCATTGCCATAACCCTCCAACCCATAGTGTTCACCCTATGGGAACGGCGCTCTTGTATGGGCTCGGTACGGCAATTCCATTGGTGATCGGCGCGGCCATAGGTTTGCGCACCACTCTGCCCAGGCCATTGCTCGCGTCGCTGATGGCATTCGGTGCCGGAACGATGATCGCCGCCGTCACCAACGAGCTGTTCGAACCCGCCTTCGTCCAGGCGGGTGCGGCGACGGCCGGAGCGGCGCTCTTCTCCGGTGCGGCCGTGTACGTGGTGGCCAACCACCTGCTGGAGCGACGGACCGGCGCGGGCGCCGTGGGCTGGGCGCTGATGCTGGGCACCGTCCTCGACGGCGTACCCGAGAACACCGCCCTCGGCGTATCCCTGGCGTCGGGCGGCGGGCTGGTACTGCTGGTCGCCATCGCCGCGGGCAATGTACCCGAGGCGATCGGCGGATCCGCGCTGCTGCACCGGCAGCACGATGTCTCCAACGGCAGGGCGTTCATGCTCTGGGTTCTCACCGCCGCGGCGTTGGTCGTGGTGACGGTCGGGGGCCACGCCCTCTCGGACCATCTGAGCGACAACTCGATCGGCGCCGTCCAGGCATTCGCGGGCGGCGCCACCATCGCGGTCCTCGCCGACTCACTCATGCCCGAGGCCTACAAGGAGGGCGGCTGGTGGGTCGGAATGGCGACGGCGGTGGGCTTTCTGGTCGCCTTCCTGCTGGGCTGACGCCGCCGCCCGCCGGAAAATGACTGTCGCCCGGCGGCCTTTCCGGACAGGATGCGGGGCGTATGAGATCAGTCGTGCCCCGGCCGGCGCCGCGGGAGAAACTACGCCCGTTGCGCGAACCGGCCTTTCGTGGAATCGGTTTCGGCGCGGTATGTTCGGCCGCCACGGACGGAATGATCCCGGTGGCCTTCGCCGTCTATTCCGTACAAACCTTCGGATCGGCCGCCGTGCTCACCTCGGTGCTGCTCGCGCTGTGGGCGGGCCGGCTGGTCTGCACCCCGCTCGCCGGGATCGCCGCCGCCCGGTGCGACCGGTTCGCGGTGATGATCGCCGCCGACGCGGCCCGCATCGTCGCACAGGGCGGGCTCGCGCTGGTTCTGGTCTGCTCCGATCGCGATCCGGCAGCGGCCCTGATCGCATCGGCGGCGGTGTTCGGGGCCGCGACCGCGTTCTACGGGCCCGCGCTGCACACGGTACTGCCGCGGATCGTGCCCGCGCGTGATCTGCCGACCGCCAACGCACTGCTCACGGCAGTCGCCGACCTCGGCCTGCTGACCGGTCCGGCGCTGGCGGTGGTGCTGATGGAGACGACCGGCTTCCTCTGGATCCTGGTGCTGGACGCGGTGACGTTCGCGCTGAATCTCGCCGCCCTGGGGTACGCCCGCGGCCGTGCTCGCCCGCCGGCACGGGTGACCGTTGCTCCCGGGGACACCCCGCCCGATGCCGGGGCCGGTGCGGCCGTGGACATCGCCCCTCCGTCCGCATCCCCGGGCGCCGGGCGTTCACCGCGCGGGGATTCGCTGCGTGCGACGCTCGCCGGGGCGCCGTGGCTCGGGTGGTCGGTCGTGCTGTGGTTCGGCGTCTCGTTCGCGATAGGCCTGGTCGCGGTGGCCGGGCCGGTGCTGACCGTCGAGCGCGGCGGCGGCGGTCTGTGGGCGGTGGTGGCGACCGGTATGGCGGTGGCCGGTCTGGCCGGGTCGGCGTCCGTGATGGCCGGACTGCGGCGGGTCGGCTGGAGGTTGGCCGTGGTGGTGATGTCGGTGGTCGTCCTCGTGGAGCTGGCGGTCGTCACCGGTTACGCGTACGGGGTCGTGGGGGCGGTGCCGCTGTGCGCGGGGATCATGGCGGCCGGGTTCGCGATCGCCGTCGCCGGGATCGTCTGGCAGGCGCTGATCCAGGCGATACTGCCCACCGCGGCATTGGGCCGGTTCAGTTCTCTCGAGGGTTTCGCCGACGCCTCGGGCATTCCGGCGGGGATGGTCGTCGGGGGGCTGGTCCTGTCGACGACCGGGTTCGGGATCGCGGCCGCGGTCGTCGCCGTGGCGTTGGTCGCGTCGGCGGCGGCGGTCCGGGCGACCACGCCCGGACCCGGTGACGCTGTTCACGGGCGGGACGGGTGGGTGGGTCCCGCCACGCCCGGAGAGCTAGGCTCGACACCGTGACTTCCCACTACGATGTCGTCGTTCTCGGTGCTGGTCCCGGCGGTTACGTCGCCGCGATCCGCGCCGCTCAACTCGGCCTGCGAACAGCGATCGTCGAGCAGAAATACTGGGGTGGCGTATGCCTGAACGTGGGCTGCATCCCGTCCAAGGCGCTGCTGCGCAACGCGGAGCTGGCGCATATCTTCACCAAGGAGGCCAAAACCTTCGGTATCACCGGTGAGGCGTCGTTCGATTTCGGAGCGGCGTTCGACCGGAGCCGCAAGGTCGCGGACGGCCGGGTCAAGGGCGTCCACTTCCTGATGAAGAAGAACAAGATCACCGAGTACGACGGGAAGGGCACGTTCACCGGCCCGAACGCGCTCTCGGTGGAGCTGAGCAGTGGTGGCAGCGAGTCGATCACCTTCGACAACGCCATCATCGCCACCGGTACCAACACCAAACTGCTGCCGGGCACCTCCCTGAGCCAGAACGTGGTGACCTACGAGGAGCAGATCCTCACCCGCGACCTGCCCGGTTCGATCCTGATCGTCGGCGCCGGCGCCATCGGTATGGAGTTCGCCTACGTGCTGCGCAACTACGGCGTGGACGTACGGATCGTGGAGTTCCTGGACCGGGCCCTGCCGAACGAGGACGCCGACGTCTCCAAGGAGATCACCAAGGCGTACAAGAAGCTGGGCATCACCATCAGCACCGGTGCCGCGGTGCAGTCGATCGACGACGACGGCAGCAAGGTCACCGTCGCCATCAAGGACAACAAGTCCGGCCAGGTGGAGACGGTCACCGTCGACAAGGTGCTGCAGGCCGTCGGCTTCGCGCCCCGGGTCGAGGGCTTCGGCCTGGAGAACACCGGGGTCGCGCTCACCGACCGCGGCGCCATCGCCATCGACGACTACATGCGCACCAATGTGGGCCATATCTACGCCATCGGCGATGTCACCGCGAAACTGCAGCTCGCGCATGTCGCCGAAGCGCAGGGCGTGGTCGCGGCCGAGACCATCGCCGGTGCGGAGACGCTGGCCCTGGGTGACTACCGGATGATGCCGCGCGCCACCTTCTGCCAGCCGCAGGTCGCCAGCTTCGGGCTCACCGAACAGCAGGCGCGCGACGAGGGCTACGACGTGAAGGTCGCGACCTTCCCGCTCACCGCCAACGGTAAGGCGCACGGCCTGGGCGATGCCACCGGTTTCGTGAAGCTCATCTCCGACAACACCCACGGCGAGCTCATCGGCGGCCACCTCATCGGCCACGATGTCTCCGAACTGCTGCCGGAGCTCACCCTGGCGCAGAAGTGGGATCTCACGGTCAACGAGCTGACCCGCAATGTGCACACCCACCCGACGTTGAGCGAGGCGCTGCAGGAAGCCTTCCACGGCCTGGCCGGCCATATGATCAACTTCTGAGCGAATCCGCCGATCCGATCGGTGACTCCCGACTCCGCGCCGGTATCCGGCGCGGAGTCGGTCGTTTTCGACGGTTCCGCCGGTCCGGTGCGCGCCGGTCCGGCGGGATATATTCCGGCGGTGTCTTCTTCTCCGGCGCCGGGCACCGGCGCCGCACCCGTACTCCGATGGGTGCTCGCGGTACTGCTGATCCTGTTCCTGCTGGTAGCGGTAGCGGCGGCGGTATTCGCCGATACCCAGCTGGTGCGCAGCGAGGTGGTCCTGTCCGAGGTCCAGCCCGCCGGTGTGGACTACGACGGCGCCACCTATCACGCCGGACTGGTGCGGCAGGAGAGCCGGCTGCTCCACCGCCGGTTGCCGGATGTCGTGCTCGTCGGGCGCGACCCCGGGCTGGGCTACGGGCATCCCGTCTACTTCGAGATACTGGGCAACCGCGACCCGCGCCTGGAATCGGTGGATTGGCGGCCCGGCGGGGTGGCCTTCCGGTTCGATTCCGGGCACGAGATATTCCTGCCCGCCGCGGCGTTCATCGGCGGGCGGTAGACCACGGAAGGCGCGGCGGCGCGCTCAGAATTCGTCGCGGCGGATACGCAGCGTGGTGATCGTCGCGGCCAGGCCCTCGTACTGGTTGACCAGCAGCACGATTTCGATCAGGCGGCGTTCGTCGTAGTGGGCGGATAGTTCCGTCCAGACGGCGTCGTCGATATCGCGGGTGCGGACCAGCTGGTCGACGGCCGTGAGCAGGGCCCGGTGCCCGGCGGGCCAGCCCTCGGCCTCGGGGCCGGTCCGGATCCGGTCCAGGACCTCCGGGGTGATGCCCGCACGTTTGCCCAGGCGGATGTGATGATCCGTCTCGTACTCACATCCACGCAGATGGGCGACCCGCAGGATCACCAGTTCGGTTTCGTAGCGGCGCAGGCGCCCGCCGGGCATGAGCATTCCGGAGAAGTGCAGCCAGCCGCGGAAGAGCCGGCCCGACCGGCCGAGCGTGCTGAACACCTGGGCGTCCGGGGTTCCGGACGCCTTGGAGAGCACCTGCCAGGCGGCCCAGTTGATCGGGCCGAGCTCGCGCAGGCGGCCGGGGGTGATCCGTGGTCGCGACTCCGAAACCATCTTGTCAGTCCCTTTCGGGTGGAAGCTGCCGTCCCGGCCGCGAACCCCGGAAGTGGGCGCGCGGCACTGCTGCGAACCTACCCGCCGGTCCGCCTCCGATGCGCGCGGACCGGAATCACGCGGCGGTCCCGGCGTCGCGCAGCAGATCGGACACGGTGACGAACCGGTAGCCGTCGGCGCGCAGGGCCCGCACCATCGGGACGATCGCCGCGCGGGCCGCGGCCCCGCTCGCGAACATGGTGTGCAGCAGGATGATCGACCCGGGCCGGACCTGTTCGGTCGCGGCGGTGACCATGCCCTCGGCGGTATTCGCCACCGCCTCCGGTTCGATATCCCAGGTGACCGTCGTCCGGTCGTGGTCGGACAGATAGTCGGGCAGGGTCCACAGTTTCTTGCAGTACGGCGGGCGGAAGGTGATCTCACCCCGGTATCCGGTGCGGCGGATCTCGGCGTCGGTGCGCTCGATCTCGTCGGCGACGGTCTCCCGCGACACCAGCACCATCCGCCGGTGGGTGTAGGTGTGATTGCCGAGTTCGTGACCGGCCGCGGCGATGGCCCGGCCCAGTTCGGGCCGGGCCGCGAGATCACCGCCGTTGAGGTAGAAGGTGGCGGGGATATCGGCCTCGGCCAAGAGGTCCAGTACCTCGCTCGCGCGGTCGGTCGGACCGTCGTCCAAGGTCAGGGCCACCACCTTCGCGCCGGTCTCCACCCGGTCGACCAACCGCCCCGTGAGCTGATAGGTGCGGGAGTTCATCAGGAAATAGCCACCCGCCGCCGATATCAGCAGTATGACCAGGCCCAGTGATATCCCGATGATCCAGCGTCGCACCCCCGTTGTATAGCAGGCGCCAGGGGGCGGCGTCGCCCCGATCGCGGACCCTCAGGCGGGCCGGGAGTCGCGGTCGGCGCCGCCGCCGGACTCCCGCCCACGGCGTTCGCGCTTGCCACGGGCGACTTCGGTGGCGAGGGCGTCGAGCGGCTGCGCGAACAGTGCCATCGGGTCCAGCAGATCCGTGAGCCATTCGCGCGCGGCGGAGACTCCCGTGGGATCCAGCCCGTAGAACCGCTTACTGCCCTCCGGCCGCACCCGCACCAGCCCGGCCTCGCGCAGGGCGCGCAGATGCTGCGATACGGCGGGCTGGGAGATCGGCGTGTCCTGCCGTACGCCGTCCACCAGCCCACCGGCCGTCTGTTCGCCCGCTGCGACGAGCTGCAGGATCCGGCGGCGGACCGGATCGCCCAGCGCCTCGAATACCTTCGCCGGTGAGGTACCGGACATCAGGATTGCGCGCCCTCCTCGGGGACCGTGGTGTAGAACGCCACGGTCGCCTCCGCCGCCGGGTGGGCCTCGGCGGGGTCGTCGCCGTCGGCGACGGCGGCCTCCGCCCAGCCCGCCGCGGAGGTGCGGATGAACAGCAGTCCCTCGGGGGTGGCCGGGAACTCCAGTGCGATGGCCGGGTCGACGGCGGCGCCGGTGTCCAGATGCAGGCCCAGGCCCATGAGCCCGAGGTCCCAGCCGACACCGACCGCGCCGGGCCCGAACTGCTTCCACATATCGGGGTCCACCGGTGCTTCGTGGGTCAGCTCCAGGGTGGTGCCGGCGCCGGCCGGCGCGAGGCGGACCTCGAGCCAGGAGATCATGGGGCCCATTTCCCAGGTCACGGCGAAGCGGGCCGGCGGTTCGCATTCCTCGACGACACCGCCGGCGTTCCCTTCGAGCTGGTATTTCCCGCCGACGCGCAACTCGCCGGTGACGGGCAGGAACCACCGGGGGAGCCGGTCGGCGTCGGTGAGCGCATCCCAGAGATCGTCTCGATCGGTGGGGTAGGTGCGCCGGGCGACGGCGATCTTGGTCGGCGTGCCCTGGCGTTCGCCGGTGCGGATCTCCCGCGAGACCAGTCCGGCCAGCCCTGCGGGATCGGCGAGCAAATCCATGCTGTCCTCCTTGTATAAGTTTGAACTTATATTACACGAGGGGGCCCGCCCGCGCCGGTCGGCGGCGGATGCCGTGGACAGCGGGTAGGCGGCGGGCGAATTCCCGGCGCCGGGGTTTTACCGGAACGGGTCAATGGGTACCCGTAAGCCCCACTGGCCCGAGAGAATCGCAGCGAGACGTTATAAAGTGATCGTCAGGCGGAGGCGGGGCGGGAATCCGGAACAGCTCTCGGGGAATTCACGCATCCACTCACCGGCGGTTCGGGTGCGGGCGTTGCGGCACAGCCACACGAACGATGTAACACCGACAGTGCTCGGACAGACGATGAGTACTGATCGGACAAGTGAACAGCCGCAGCCCCAGGATCGGCCTCGCGCCGGTGACGCACCGAAGGAGCCTGACATGACGGGACCGGTCCCGCGCGTCGATTCGCACGACCAGATGAGTGCGACGGGTCTCTACCACCGGCGATCGGGCCACAGTGGGAGCGCGTCCGCGGCGCGAACCCACGAACCGCTCGCCGGTAGAGGCGAGTCCGGCCGATGACCGAGAACGAATCGGGTATCGGCCGTAAAGTCGCGTATTACCGCGCGCGAAAAGGTCTGTCCCAGCGAGATTTCGCTCCCCTGATCAAACGGTCCGAGGCCTGGGTTTCCCAGGTGGAGCGCGGGGTGCGCCCGGTGAAAGCGCTCGACGTGCTCGAGCGGATCGCCGAGGTACTCGATATCCCGGTCGCCGAACTGGCGCCGACCGCGCGGACCGTCCGGGTCGAGCCGATACCGGCCGATGCCGCGGCGCTGCGCCGGCTGCTCACCGCCAACCACGCGCTGGCGGCGATGGTCGCCGACCGTGTCCCCGAACCCGACTACGCGCAACTGGCCGAGCGCGTCGAATCCGTGTGGTCGCTCACCCGCCACGCGCGCTACGCCGACCTGCTACCGGTGCTCGAACCGCTGTTATCGGAACTGGAGGCCGCCGGAGTCCGGCCGGGCCGGGCCGACGAACTGCTCGCGAGTACGTACCAGGCCTGGGCCGTCGCCCTGGCCGAACTGCAGCAGTTCGACGCGGCGTGGGTCGCCGCGGAGCGCGCCATGAGCAAGGCCCAGCGCACCGGCGATCCGGTACTGCTCGCCTCGGCGGCTTTCCGCCTCACCCTCATCTTCCAGCGCTCACAGCAGCTCGACCAGGCCGGATATGCCGCCGAAACGGCCCGCGCGGCTATCGAACCACTGGTCGATCAGGGGGATCCACGGGCGCTGAGCGTGTACGGCGCGCTCACCCTGCAGGCGGCCGTCGTCGCCGCCCGGACCGAGAACGCCGAATCGGCGCACGATCTGCTGATCCGGGCGCGCAAGGTGGCGACCGATCTGGGGCGCGACCGCGACGACTATCAGACCGGTTTCGGCCCCACCGCCGTCGATCTGCACGAAGTCTCCGTCGCGGTGGAACTGGGCGACGCGGGGACGGCGATCAGGCTGGCCGGCAAGGTCGACACCCGGACGCTGTCGACGGCCAATCACTGCCGGCTGCTCGTCGACACCGCCCGCGCGTGGGCCCAGCGCCGCAGCCCGGAACGCGCGCTCGGGCTGCTGCTGGAGGCCGAGGACCTGGCCCCCGAGCAGATCGGGCGGCACCGGACCGTCCGCGCCACCACCTCCGATCTGCTCTACATGGATCAGGCCACTCCCGGTCTCACCGAATTCGCGCAGCGCGTCGGGATCGACCCGGAGCTGATCCAGCAGCCGGCGAACCGGGCCGGGCTCCCACGTAGCGGTTTGCGTGCCGCCCGCGGGCCTCGGACCATCTAGCGGTCACTGTCCCGCGGCCGGCCAGACCGCTTTCAGTTCCGGTGCGAGTTCTCCCGCCTGCCGCAACCCCGATTCGTAGGCCGGGGCGAGGGACGCGGCGGCGAACAGGTCGGTGCCGAACGCGGCGACGGCGATATCGTCGGGACCCACCGAGATCTCGTGCCCGGCCCGCAGTTCCCGGTCCGCGCGGGTCCGCGGGTACATATGGGCCAGCGGTTCCAGGATGAGGACCACATCGAACCCGGCGGCGAGATCGGCGTTGATCGTGGAACGGACACCGCCGTCGATGTAGTGACTCCCGCCGATCTCGATCGGCGGGTAGACACCGGGCACCGAGGTGCTCGACGCCAGCGCCTGCACGAGGGTCGCGGCGCCGTCCCGGGTCCAGGCGGTAAGTGTTCCGGTGCCGATATCGATCGCGGTGACCAGCAGTTCCCGTTCGGGCCACGACGCGAAACCGACGAGAGCGCCGATCCGCTCGATATGCGCCGCCGGGTCGCCGGTATCGCTGCCGAGCGCCAGTTCGCCCACGCGCTGCAGGACCAGTTCGCGATCCTGGTCGACGGCGCGTAGCAGCGAGGCGATCTCCAGCAGCGGACCGAAGTTGTACCGCACGGGTTGCGCGGGTTCGGGCCGGGGCGTCAGCAGGGTCGCCGGATCGGCCCCGGCCGCGAGGACCGCGCCGACGACGGCCCCGGCCGAGGTGCCGATGATGCGGTCGGCCAGCGCGAGGTCCACACCGGCATCCCGTAAACCGATCGCGAGACCGGCCAGCCAGCAGATGCCGACCGGTCCACCGCCTCCCAGTACCAGTGCGACAGAGGGCTTTCCGGGCGGCGGAGCGTCAGACATGACAGCAGGTTAGCCAGCACCGCGATATTCCGCCCGGCAAGGGTCGCCGGCACCCGGTGGCGGCCGTGGATTGCCGATTCGCCGGAGCCGCGGCCGGTACGAGTGGTACGAAAGGGGGCGTGGGGTCATGATCGTCAGGGGGTCGGTGGTGGTATCGGGCGTAACGACACACGGCAGAGGTAGAGCGCGATGCTGGTGAAGGTCGACGATCGGGCGGAGCTTTCTCCGGCCGAGCGGGAGTTCGTGGAATGTCTGCGGCAGTTGCCGACGACCGGATTGGCCATCGTGGGCCTGAGAATCGGGACCCAGCGCGGCACCCGGCAGATCGGTGCGGTGATCTGGACCCCGCAGGGTGTCCTGGTCTTCGAGGTGATCGGGTTCCGGAGCCGGCAGAGCGGGATTCTGACGGTTGCCCCGCAACGCGCCTGGAGAGTCGGCGAGCACGAGGCCGATCTGGCGCTGGAGTTCGGGACCAACCCCGTGCGGCAGGTGGAGAGCGCGGTGCAGGAGGTGCAGCTGACCTTCGAGCGCGCCTCCTACGATCCCGGGCAGCTGTGCGGCGCGGTGGCGCTGATCCCCATGCGGGGCGCGGTGCTGCGGCCGGCTCGCGAGACCTTGCGGCCGGGCCTCGACGTGGTGGCCGGTAATGCCGCCGACCACACCGAGCTGCGGATCTTCCTGGAGAATTTCGCGCCCGGACCGCCGCGCTGGACGCTGGGGCGGGTGTGCGCGGCGACCCGTGCGCTCACCGGCTGGGCACCCGAACGCGGCGAACTGATCGCCGCCGGATTCGAGGACAAACTCCCGGAGCCGCCCAAGAAACCGCGCGAGCGGCCGAGCTGGCGGCAGCCGGATTCGGACCGCACCCACGATCTGATCGGCTGGGGTGTACTGAGCGTCGCGGTGTTCGGCATGCTCGTGGTGCTGTTCGCGATCATCGGCTCGCTGCTGTCCGACGGGCCGTCCGCCGAACCGGCGGCACCGCCCAGCTCGACGGCTCCGGCGCCACCGCCCCCGGCCGGGCCGGTGGAATGCTGGCCGTTGCAGCCGGACTGCTGAGACCCGGCGAACTGTCCGGGACGGGTTCACCCGTCCGTGCGGCCCCGGTGGATGCGGGGTGGGAAAGCTACGGTTGCGTACCCGCACGCCGTCCGGCACGCTGCAATTCGTACGATGTCAAAAGCCTGCACCACGCGGTCGGCCCCGACCGCCAGGGAACCGACCAGGAGGACGACCGTGGGTCACTACCAGGCGAATCTGCGTGATATCGAATTCAATCTCTTCGAGGTGCTCGAACTCGGCAAACTGCTCGACTCGGGTGCGTACGGCGATCTCGATACCGATACCGCGCGCGAGATCCTGGCCGAGGTCAAACGGCTGGCCGAGGGCCCGGTGGCGGAGTCCTTCGCCGACGCCGACCGCGATCCGGTGGAATTCGTCCCGGACACCCATTCGATCACCGTTCCGGAACCGCTGACCAAGTCGATTCTCGCCATCCGCGACGCCGGCTGGAACCGGCTGGGCAAACCCGAGGAGATGGGCGGTATGCCCTCGCCCGCGGCGCTCAACTGGGCGGTCAGCGAAATGATCACCTGCGCCAATCCGGCCGCGGTGTTCTTCGATATGGGCGCCGTGATGGCGCAGGTGCTGTACGGGATCGGTGACGAGCAGCAGCGGCATTGGGCCGCGGCGGGTTTCGAGCGGCACTGGCAGGGCACGATGGTGCTCACCGAACCCGACGCCGGGTCCGATGTGGGCGCGGGCCGGGCCAAGGCCGTCGAGCAGCCCGACGGAACCTGGCATATCGAGGGCGTGAAGCGCTTCATCTCCGGCGCCGATGTGGGCGATACCGCCGAGAACGTCTTCCATCTGGTGCTGGCCCGGCCGGAGGGCGCGGGCCCGGGCACCAAGGGGCTGTCCCTGTTCTACGTGCCGAAATACCACTTCGATCCGCAGACACTGGAACTGGGTGAACGTAACGGCGTGTACGTGACCGCCGTCGAGCACAAGATGGGCCTGAAATCCTCGCCGACCTGTGAGCTCACCTTCGGTGGGGAGCGGCCGGCGGTCGGCTGGCTGGTCGGCGGCTCGCACAACGGCATCGCCCAGATGTTCAAGGTCATCGAGAACGCGCGCATGATGGTCGGCGTCAAGTCCAGTGGAACCCTGTCCACCGGCTATCTGAACGCACTCGCCTACGCCAAGGAACGGGTCCAGGGCGCCGATCTCACCCAGATGGCCGATAAGACCGCGCCCCGGGTCACCATCACCCACCACCCGGATGTGCGGCGCAGCCTGGCCACCCAGAAGGCCTACGCCGAGGGCCTGCGCGCGGTGTACATGTACACCGCCGCGCATCAGAACGCCGATGTGGCGGAACTGGTTTCCGGCGCCGATGCCGAAACCGCGCACCGGGTCGACGATTTCCTGCTGCCGATCGTCAAGGGTGTCGGGTCCGAGCGGGCCTACCAGTATCTGACCGAATCCCTGCAGACCCTGGGCGGATCCGGATATCTGCAGGACTACCCGATCGAGCAGTACATCCGCGACGCCAAGATCGACTCGCTCTACGAGGGCACCACCGCGATCCAGGCGCAGGACTTCTTCTTCCGCAAGATCGTGCGGGACTCCGGCGCCGCGGCGGGGCATGTCTTCGGCGAGATCACCGCCTTCCTGGACACCCCGAGCGGGCGGCTGGAAACCGAACGCGCGCTGCTGCGTACCGCGCTGGCCGATGTGCAGGCCATGGCGGGCTCGCTGAGCGGTTACGCGATGGCCGCTCGGAGCGAGCCCTCGGAGCTGTACAAGGTCGGCCTGGGTTCGGTGCGCTTCCTGCTGGCGGTGGGTGATCTGCTCATCGGCTGGCGGCTGCTGGTGCAGGCGGAGGTCGCCGCGGCCGCACTCGCCTCGGAGGCCCAGGAGCGCGACCGGCCGTTCTATACCGGCAAGGTCGGGGTGGCGAGCTTCTTCGCGAAGAACGTGCTGCCCACACTCACCGCGACCAAGAATGTCATCGCCGCTCTCGATACCGAGATCATGGAGATGCCGGAAGAGGCGTTCTGAGCCGCCGGGGCGTTCGCCCCGGGTGACCGTCGAGCCCGGTACGGCCGATTCCGGCCCGTACCGGGCTCATCTCTGCCGAGGACGGGCGGTGGGGGAGGCCGCGCCGAGGGCCGCGCCCAGCGACCGCAGCGCGCCGACAGCGGCCACCAGGGCGTCTTGATCGGCCTGATCCATCGTGTCGAGCGCGTCGAGGACCAGCCCGCTGCGCAGGGCCTGTATCTCACGGGCGTAGGCGAGGGCTTTCGGCGTGGGCGAGACCCGGCTGCAGCGCCGGTCGCCGGGGTCGCGTTCGCGTTCGATCAGGCCGTATTCGGCGAGTTGGCGCAGGGCCGCGCTCATATTGCTCGGCTGCATACCCGCCAGTGCCGCCAGTTCCCCGGGGGCCGCTCCCGGGTTGTGCACGATGAAGCGCAGCGCCTCGGACTGGGAATCGGTCAGCGCCTCGGCGCCGGCGGGGCGTAGCGCGGCCCGCCGGACGGCGCGGGCGATATCCCGCAGCGCGGCATCGAGGGCCCGGAGATCGGAGTCACGGCTCACACTTCCCATGTTAACTTATGTATGCATAAATAAGTACTTGGTATGAATGAATATCTGGACGGAGGGAGCCCGGATGCCGATCGGGAACCGGCCCGGCGTATCGGGAATTCTGCTGGTGGTGCTGGCCCTGCTCGCGGCGGCCGCGCCGTTCGCGATCGACATGTACCTGCCGGCCTTCACGGATCTGGCCGCCGACCTCGGTACCAGCGCGGCGAGTGTCCAGCTCACTCTCACGGCGTTCCTGGTCGGGCTGGCACTGGGACAACTGCTCATCGGCCCGCTCTCGGACCGGTTCGGGCGGCGCCGGCCGCTGGTCCTGGCCACGGCGATCACCGTGGCGGTGACCGTCGGCTGTGCGCTCGCGCCGAGTATCTGGCTGCTCATCGTGATGCGCTTCGTGCAGGGCCTCACTGCCTCCGCGGGCCTGGTGATCGGCCGCGCGGTCGGTGCCGACCGCACCGAGGGCGCCGGTACCGCCCGGCTGTTCACGCTGTTCTCGGCCATCGGCGGGATCGCCCCGGTGGTGGCGCCGCTGCTCGGCGGGGTCCTGGTCGCGGCCGGCTGGCGGGCGGAGTTCTGGGCTCTGAGCGCGATCTTCCTGCTCATGTTCCTGGGGGCGTTGCTGGTGGTCCCGGAATCGCTGCCGCCGGAGAACCGGCACACCGCCGGGATCGCGGGCACGGCGCGGGGTATCGCGCGGGTCGCCGCCGACCGGGGGTATCTCGGCTACATCTTCGCGTTCGCGCTCGGGTTCGCGGGAATGATGGCCTATATCTCCGCCTCCCCGTTCGTCGTGGAGAACGTGCTCGGCCTGTCCAACCGGACCTACACGATCGTGTTCGCCGCCAATGCCGCGGGCATGGTGCTGGCCGGGGTGGTGATCTCCCGCCTGGTCGGCAGGTTCGGCCCGGAACCCATCCTGCGGATCGGGCAGCGCGTCATCCTGGCCGCGGGACTCGTCCTCCTGGTCCTGCTGGCGGCCGGCGCCCCCGCGGCGGCCGTGCTGCCGGCGCTGTTCGTGCTGGTGGCCAGTACGCCGACGGTGATGGGCACCGCGAGCGCGCTGGCGATCGGCCGGGCCCGGCAGTCCGCGGGCACCGCGTCGGCGCTGATGGGCGCGTTGCAGTTCACGCTGGGTGCGCTGGTGTCGCCGCTGGTCGGTACGGGCGGTCCGGAGACCGGGGTGCCGATGGCGGTGGTGATCGTGGTCTGCGCGTGTCTGGGGATGGCCGCCCGGTGGTTCGCCGGGCGAGCCCCGGCCCCGGCTTCGGTATCGCCGGAGCCCGCCGAGTTGCGGACCGGCGGGTCGGCACGCCCGTAACCACCGGATCGCCGCAGGCCGGCGATACATTTCAGCAACCATCCAGCGTCCGCCCGAAGCCGGCCGGACGGCGCAGCGCACAATGCAGGTGTGACGGTAGAGCTGCTGATCCTTCTGGTCGTCATTGTCACGGCACTGGCCTTCGACTTCACCAACGGTTTCCACGACACGGCCAACGCCATGGCGACCTCGATCGCCACCGGAGCGCTCAGACCCAGAGTGGCGGTCGCGCTGTCGGCCTTTCTCAATCTGATCGGGGCGTTTCTCTCGGTGGCGGTCGCGGCCACCGTCGCCGAGGGGATCGTGCGGCTGGACGAGGTCTCCGGGCATTCGCTGCTGATCATCGTGTACGCCGGATTGGTCGGCGGCATCCTGTGGAATCTGCTGACCTGGCTGTTCGGCTTGCCGTCGAGTTCATCGCACGCGTTGTTCGGCGGTCTGATCGGCGCCACGCTGGCCGCGCTCGGCTGGAACGGGGTCGTCTGGTTCTCCGACGACGGGGGCGTGGTGAACAAGATCATCCTGCCCGCGCTGCTCGCACCGGTCGTGGCGGGGCTCGTCTCCACCATCGGCACCTGGTCGGTCTATCGGATCACCCGCGGCTCGGATCCGGACAAGGTCACCACCGGCTTCCGCTGGGGTCAGGTCGGGTCGGCGTCGCTGGTATCGCTGGCCCACGGCACCAACGACGCCCAGAAGACGATGGGCGTGATCTTCCTGGCACTGGTCGCCTACGGCGAGATCTCGGCGGACGCCACCATGCCGCTGTGGGTGATGGCCTCCTGCGCCTTCGCCATCGCGGCCGGGACCTACCTCGGCGGCTGGCGGATCATCCGCACACTGGGCAAGGGATTGGTCGATATCGACTCGCCGCAGGGGCTGGCGGCCGAATCGTCCGGGGCGGCGATCATCCTGACCTCGGCGCATTTCGGCCTGCCGCTGTCCACCACGCAGACCGTGACCGGTGCGATCCTGGGTACCGGCCTGGGCAAGGGCGCCGAGGTGCGCTGGGCAGTGATGGGCCGGATGGCGGTCGCCTGGCTGCTGACCCTGCCCGCCGCGGGCACGGTCGGCGCGATGTGCTGGGCGCTGGCACACTATATCGGTGGGCTGACCGGCGTCCTGGTCGTATTCGCGCTGCTCATAGCGCTGGCGCTGGTGATCTACCGGCGTTCGCTGCGCGACCGGGTGTCCAGCGGCAATGTCAACGATCCCCCCGGGACCGTCGCATCGCCGCCGGTCCAGGATTCGCCGGCCGTCGAGTCCACACGCGAGGAGGCATGATGAGCACCTTTCTGGCCGATCTCCGGTCGCTGGGTGAGGTACTGCTGGCGGCGCTGATCTTGGGAGCCGGGCTGCCGGCCGTCTTCGCGCTGGGAGTGCGGTGGTGGTCGGTCGCGGAGCGGCCGGGCCCCGACGGGTCGGTGCGCCACAGTTACGCCGCCTGGGCGGGGGCGGTGATCTGCCTGCTCGTCGTCCTGGCGGTGGTGATCGCCGGTGTGCTGTTCGTGGCCAAGGCGTTCCTCGCCGACCGGCTCGGTATCCATCTCTTCGGGCAGGCCTGAGATGAGCGCCGGGAGTGGGCTACCGCCCGAACGGTCGGGATTACTGGCGCGGATCGTCGAATGGCTGCGCGCCGGATATCCCAAGGGGGTACCGCAGTCGGACTACGTCGCGTTGTTCGCGGTCCTGCATCGCGACCTGACCGACTACGAGGTGCTGCTCGTGGCCGAGGAAGTGGTGCGTGACAGCGACGGCCGGGAGATCACCCACGACGAGGTGGAGGCGGCCGTGGGCCGGGTGGCCCGCGAGAAGGCGGGCGCCGACGATATCGCCCGGGTGGCGTCGCATCTGGCCGCCGGCGGCTGGCCGCTGGCCTCGCCGCTGGAGGAGATCTCCCGCCCCGCCGAGGACGGCTGATGGTGCCGCACGTCGTACGTGCGGTGATCGAGTGGCTGCGGCGCGGCTATCCCGACGGGGTGCCGGAATCGGACTACATTCCGCTGGTCGCGCTGCTGCGCAGGCGGCTGACCGACGAAGAGGTCCGGCAGATCGCGCGGGAGGTGCCGATATCGGCGGACCGGCGGCCGGACACCACCGATATCGAGGTGATGATCACCAAGGTCACCGACGAGATGCCGTCGGAACAGGAGTTGCAGCGGGTGCTCTCACATCTGGATCCGCCCGGCTGGCCGTCCGGATCCCCGGGATAGACCGCAATATGTAATTCTTGCTAACCCGAGTATCGCAGCGTGCGAACGTTGCATAAGCTGGACGCATGGCCAAGACCTACGTCGGTGCCCGGCTCCGGCAATTGCGTACCGAACGCGGGCTCAGTCAGGTGGCGCTGGCCCAGCAGCTGGAGATTTCGGCCAGTTACCTCAACCAGATCGAGCACGATGTCCGGCCGCTCACCGTGCCGGTGCTGCTGCGGATCAGCGAGGTCTTCGGTGTCGAGGCGACCTTCTTCTCCCCGCAGGACGACACCCGGCTCATCGCCGAACTCCAAGAGGTGGTGATGGACCAGGAACTCGGTATCGAGGCCGACGCCCGGGAGATCGCGGAGATGGTGTCGGCCCACCCGAGCATGGCCCGGGCCCTGGTCAACATGCACAACCGCTACCGCAACACCAGTGCCCAGCTGGCCGCGGCCACCGAGGACCGTTTCTCCGACGGCTCCGGTAGCGCCACCATCAGCAAACCGCACGAGGAAGTCCGCGACTACTTCTATCAGCGGCAGAACTATATTCACGAACTCGATACCGCCGCCGAGGAACTGGCCAACCGCATCCGCCTGCACAACGGAGACGCGCACAGCGAGATTCCGAAGGTCCTGCGCACGCACGGCGTGCGGATCCTGGAACGGATCGATCTCGGCGAGGGCGTTCTGCACCGCTACGACCCCGACCACCAGGTGCTCGAGATCGCCCCGCATCTCTCGGGCGGGCAGCGGTTGTTCAAACTGGCCGCCGAACTGGCCTATTTCGAATGCGGGCCGTTACTCGACAAACTCGTCGACGAGGGCAACTTCTCCGGCCCGGACGCGCACAAACTCGCCATGCTCGGACTGGCGAACTATTTCGCCGCCGCGACCGTACTGCCCTACACCTACTTCCACGAGGTGGCGGAATCCTTCCGCTACGACATCGAACGATTATCGGCGTTCTTCGCCCAGAGCTACGAGACCGTCTGTCACCGGCTCTCCACGCTGCAGCGCCCGGAGCTGCGGGGTGTGCCGTTCTCGTTCGTCCGGGTGGATCGCGCGGGCAATATGTCGAAACGCCAGTCCGCCACCGGATTCCACTTCTCCTCCAGCGGCGGCACCTGCCCGCTGTGGAATGTGTACGAGACCTTCGCCTATCCGGGCAAGATCATGACCCAGATCGCGCAGATGCCCGACGGGCGCAAATATCTGTGGGTGGCCCGGACCGTCGAACGGCGCGCCACCCGGTTCGGGCAGCCGAGTAAAACCTTCGCCATCGGGCTGGGCTGCGAAATCCGGCACGCCGCCCGGGTGGTCTACGCCGACGGGATCGATCTGCGCGAGGTCAACGCGACCCCGATCGGCGCCGGTTGCCGGGTCTGCGACCGCACCAATTGCCCGCAGCGCGCCTTCCCGCCGCTCGGCAAAACACTCGATATCAGCGAACACCGCAGCTCGGTCTCGCCGTACGTGCTGAAATAGCCGCCCCGGCGCGGCCGGACTACGACTCCGGTTGCGCGGACGACACGGCATTCTCGAGTTCGGTGACCACCACCGTGGGCGCCAGATGCCCGCGCAACCGCCGATCGATCTCCCCCGCCACCGGGATCACGACCGAGGCCGCCGAGGTGGCGACCGCGTCCACCAGGATCGCCGGCCAATCGGGTGTTTCGCTGGTGGCCAGCGCGGCGATCACCGCGGCGGCGACCGGATCGCCCGCCCCCGTGGGGTTACCGGTCAGGGGTTCGGGAAGATGCGCGTTCCAGGTGCCCCGCGGCGTGACCGCCAGCATGCCCTCGGCACCGCGGGTCACGACCACCGCGCCCACACCCCGGTCCACCAGGCTCCGGGCGGCGGTGGCCAGTGCCGGCAGGGTCTCGACCCGGCCGTGGGTGAGGGCGGCGAACTCGCCGACGCCCGGCAGCAACACCACACCCGGAACACGCGAGGCCATCCGCAGCGCGGGCCCGTCCAGATCGCAGACCGTGGGGACCCCGGCGTCGAGCGCACTGTGCGCGATCCGGGCGGGTAGACCGGGATCGATCCCCTCCGGTAGCGATCCGGCGATCACCAGTCCCGAGATATGCGGCAGCATGCCCGACACCCGGACCTCGAGCTGCTCGGAAGCATGCGGATTCGAGATCCGGGCCCCCGGCTCCCGCAGGGCGGTCGCGATACCGGACTCGGATTCGCTGATCACCACCGTGCGCCGCACCCACGGCAGCGCGTGCACGAAATCCACCGGCATCTCCGCCTCGGCGGCCGCGGCGAAGGCGTGGTCGGCGAATCCCGTCGCACGGGCATACCGTCCCAGCTGGTTGAGCACGCGGGTCACATTGATGCCCTTGCCGCCCAGACGCTGTTCGACCGAACGCACCCGATGGGTCTGCCCGGGGAAGAAATTCTCCACCCGGTAGGTCACGTCGTAGGCGGGATTCATTGTCACGGTGAGGATCACGAGAACCACTGTCCACGAGAGCGGCCGCCACGCAAACGCGGTCGGCCGGGGCGGGAAGCCGGAATCGGTCGCCGGCCACGCCGGGCCGGACACAGGTCGGGAGTGTTCAGATCGCCGCCTCCGCGGGGAACCGGACGGTGATCCGGCCGAGCCGCCCGTTGCGGGCGGCCACCATCTCCGCCGCGACCGCCAGCGCGGTCTCGCCGGCGCCGGCGGCGCCGATATCCATCCCGGCCGGCGAATGCAGCCGCGCCAGCATGGTGTCGTCGAAACCCCCCGCGCGCAGATCGTCGAGGCGGCGGGCACTCGTGATCGCCGACCCCACGGCGCCGATGTAGCCCACCTCGGGTAGTCGTAGCGCGACCGTCAGCAGCGGGATCTCGAACTGCGGATCGTGACCGGCCAGCACGATCCCGGTGGACGAATCGACCTCTCCGTCCGACACCAGCACATTCAGGTAGCGGTGCGGCCAATCGCAGACGACCTCGGCGCCGGGAAAACTCTCGGGGACCGCGAAAGCGGGGCGCGGATCGCAGATGGCCACGCGATAGCCGAGCAACTGCGCCTGCGTCGACAACGCGGCCGCCACACTGTTCGCGCCGAAGATGATCAGCAGCGGCGGCGGCGCGAACGAGGCCACGAAGATATCCGATTGCGGAAGTGAGACAAGCTCGGTCGCATGGCGTTTATCGGTGATCAGATGCTGCCCGATCATTCCGGGCTCCGGATTCCAGACCACTGTGAATAGTGTGACGCGGCGGTGCTCGGCGATTTCGGTCGCGATTGTCGGGAATTCCGGGAAATGGCCGCGCGAGAACGGTTCGGTGAACACGTCGATAACCCCGCTCTCGCCGCCGCTGTCGGCCGTGGGCACGGTGAGCCGGTGCAACGCCCGCTGACCGGTCCGCGCGGACTGCAGGGTGGCCTCGTAGACGGTGTCCTCGATACCGGTGGCCGCCATCGATCCGTAGATCATTCCATCCGGGTCCACCAGCATCGACGTACCCACGGGGATGTCCACCCGGCCCCCCGTGCGCACGATGGTTGCCAGCCCGCCGGTCCGGCCCGAACGCCATACCTCCAGCAGGTCGTCGACGATATCGCGCATCAACAGCTCCGATCCCACCGTGCGTCGGAGGGCAGGCGCTCACCATCGGCACCTGTCACCGATGACCGCGCACGTGACGGCCACCCTAGCGCTGTTCTGTGCGAAATTGGCACGCCCGCGAAAATCTTATCGGGCGGGTACATGAATGGTTGGCCAAGTTCTGTGGCCGGGCACTGCGCCTTTCTGGGCATATTGTGAAATTTTGCGGGTTCACCCCCGTAACCCGAGTCCCCGCCGGCGGGAAGATGTGACTTTGGAGCTGTGACTTTGGAGCTGTGACTTTGGAGCAGCTCCGCTGCTCGAGGTTCGGCCCTCCTGAGCGCCTGCTGTCAGCACTCGAGACTCGTGGCTTCGCCACATGCGCTTCGAGTGCTGACAGCAGGCGCGGGCCGAACCGGGGCCCGCGCGGGGTCGGCGGGAGGCCGGGCTCGCGAGGGTCGGTGTGGAGGCCGGGGGTCGCGGGGGTTGGCCCGGGGACCGGGGGTTGGCGTGGGGACCGGGGGTCGCGGGGGCGGCGTGGGGAGTGTTCGGTTCGGGGGAGTGGTGGATCGGGGGCGTGCGGGGTCTGGTGCGGTGTTCTGGGTGGGGTGTGATGGCGGGTGATGTCAGTTATGAACGTCCTCACAAGGGGGTCGGGGGAGGGAGTGAGTGGGGGCGGGTGGGTGCTTTCGCTAACAGTACGGGCGTTACGCTAAAAGCCGAGGTCAGGGCTACTGGTGAGTAGAATTTGTGGCGGCAATGTGCTGGCTACTTTCGCAGGGTTAGCAATCCGGGGGGCGATCCTAGCTCAGATTCACAGAAGCAACAGGTAGACGGCCTTTTGTTCGTATGTCAAGGTGTGGAAGTACCGCCACAGGGCATTGCAAGCCTGCAAATCGTCGAGTCAGCAGTGCGGAGCGGAAACGCTCCGTCGACGTAGACCGACGGGACCGACCGAACAAGGAAGTGGAGTCGCACGATGTCGACCACCGGCACCCCGAAGACCCCCGAGGAAATCCAGAAGGATTGGGATACCAACCCGCGCTGGAAGGGCGTCACCCGCAACTACACCGCCGAGCAGGTTTCCAAGCTGCAGGGCACCGTTGTCGAAGAGAACACCCTCGCGCGCCGCGGCTCGGAGATCCTCTGGGATCTGGTGAACAACGAGGACTACATCAACTCCCTCGGCGCCCTCACCGGCAATATGGCGGTCCAGCAGGTCCGCGCCGGCCTCAAGGCCATCTACCTGTCGGGCTGGCAGGTCGCCGGTGACGCGAACCTCTCCGGTCACACCTACCCGGACCAGAGCCTCTACCCGGCCAACTCGGTGCCCGCGGTGGTCCGTCGCATCAACAACGCGCTGCTGCGCGCCGACGAGATCGCCAAGGTCGAAGGCGACACCTCCGTCGAGAACTGGCTGGCCCCGATCGTCGCCGACGCCGAAGCCGGCTTCGGTGGCGCGCTCAACGCCTACGAACTGCAGAAGGCCATGATCGCCGCCGGCGCCGCCGGTGTGCACTGGGAAGACCAGCTGGCCTCGGAGAAGAAGTGCGGCCACCTCGGTGGCAAGGTGCTCATCCCCACCCAGCAGCACATCCGCACCCTGACCTCCGCGCGCCTGGCCGCCGACGTCGCCGAGGTCCCCTCGGTGATCATCGCCCGCACCGACGCCGAAGCCGCCACCCTCATCACCTCCGATGTGGACGAGCGCGACCGCGAATTCCTCGACGGCACCCGCACCGCCGAAGGCTTCTTCGGTGTGAAGAACGGCATCGAGCCCTGCATCGCCCGGGCCAAGGCCTACGCCCCCTACTCCGACCTCATCTGGATGGAGACCGGCGTGCCGGACCTCGAGGTCGCGCGCAAGTTCGCCGAGGCCGTCCGCGGCGAATTCCCGGACCAGCTGCTGGCCTACAACTGCTCGCCGTCCTTCAACTGGAAGGCGCACCTGGACGACGCGACCATCGCGAAGTTCCAGCGTGAACTCGGCGCGATGGGCTTCAAGTTCCAGTTCATCACCCTGGCCGGCTTCCACTCGCTCAACTACGGCATGTTCGACCTGGCCTACGGCTACGCCCGCGAGGGTATGACCGCCTTCGTCGACCTGCAGGAGCGCGAGTTCAAGGCCGCCGCCGAGCGTGGCTTCACCGCCATCAAGCACCAGCGTGAGGTCGGTGCCGGCTACTTCGACACCATCGCCACCACGGTCGACCCCAACACTTCGACGGCGGCCCTGAAGGGCTCCACCGAAGAGGGGCAATTTCACTGAGTTTTCTGCGCCGCCTCCGGCGGCGCGGGGTTGAGGCCCCCTCGAGTCCCGCGTTTCCGCGCTCGAGACTCGCGCCTACGGCGCATCGCTTCGAGCACGGAAACGCGGGACGGGCCTCAACCATGGTGGATCTCGTAAGACTCGATACCGGGTGGTGGTCGCGGTGAGGTTCGGATCTTCGGTTTGTTCGGGTTGGTTCCTGGGCAGGTCGGGGGCCGGATCGCCGGGTACTGCTCCCGGTATCGGAAGTTCGGCTCCGGTTCGGGTCACGGTTGCCCGGCAGGATGGCCCGGAGCCGGCCCGGTTCCGGGTCGACCGGAGCCGGACATGGTATCCGTGGCGGATACCGGTAACCGCTACCCCGGTTGGGGTTGGTCACCGCAGCCCCCTCGCAACAGCCCGGCGAGGGGGCATCGGTGCACTTACCGTGAAAACTGGACAGCCACGCCCTCCGCAATCGCATTGTTCCCCGGTTGTTCGCATTCGTGGTGTGCCATTGCCGAGCTACCGTTCGCGCCCTTGCGCACTGACATCGGCGCGACACCTGTGCGGCGATCATGGTGCAGGTGAGTCGGCGGTCGTACGTTTCTTCCAGATGTTCGCATCCAGTGGTGGGGGCCCGCCCCGGTTCTGGAGCGACCAGAGGGAGGGAGCGCGGCGACCGACCGGCTGGAGTGAAGAACCGGGGTTAATAGGGCCCCAACCCGCGCCGCCGGAGGCGGCGCCATAGACACAGGAGCGGGACGTGAGTGAGAAGATTCAGCGCGTCGGAATCATCGGCGCCGGACAGATGGGCGCCGGTATCGCAGAGGTCTGTGCGCGCGCGCATGTCGATGTGCTCGTGTACGAGCAGACCCGTGAACTCGCCGCGGCCGGCCGATCCCGCATTCTGCGGTCGCTGGATCGCGGTGTGAGCAGCGGCAAGATCACCGAGCGGGAGCGTGAGCAAGCGGCCTGGCGGTTGCGGTTCACCTCCGATCTGGGCGATTTCGCCGATCGCCAGCTGGTCGTGGAGGCGGTGCTCGAGGACGAGAAGGTCAAGACTTCGATCTTCGCCGAGCTCGACAAGGTCGTCACCGACCCCAGTGCGGTGCTCGCTTCCAACACCTCGTCGATTCCGATCATGAAGATCGCCGTGGCCACCAACAACCCCGAGCGGGTCGTCGGTATGCACTTCTTCAACCCGGTTCCGGTGCTGCCGCTGGTCGAACTGGTGACCACCCTCAAGACCAGCGCCTCGGTCTCCGAGCGGGCCGAGAAATTCGCCGCCGAGATCCTGGGTAAAGAGGTCGTGCGTTCCTCGGACCGCTCCGGTTTCGTCGTGAACGCGCTGCTGGTGCCCTATCTGCTCTCGGCCATTCGCATGGTCGAATCCGGATTCGCCACCAAAGAAGATGTCGACAAGGCGATGGTGCTGGGCTGTGCGCACCCGATGGGTCCGCTCGCGCTCACCGATCTGGTCGGCCTCGATACCGTGAAATCCATCGCCGATTCCATGTACGGCGAATTCAAAGAACCCCTCTACTCGGCCCCGCCGCTGCTCATGCGCATGGTCGAGGCGGGCCTGCTCGGCAAGAAGACCGGCGCGGGCTTCTACCAGTACGGCGGCAAATAGCCGAATACCTTCTCCGGATGGTCGCATCCAATCGGGTGGGGCCCGCCCGGTTCTGGAGCGACCAGAGGGAGGGAGCGCAGCGACCGACCGCCGGGAGTGAAGAACCGGGCTACCAGGGGCCCCACCCTCGAGCGCCGGAGGCGCTCCAGAATTACCTCCCCGCCCTCGAGCGGCGGAGCCGCTCCAAAATTACAGGAGGCCGGCATGGCGAATGTGAACGACGGGTTCGGGTCGAGTGTGCTCGGGTATCCCCGGATCGGTCCGCACCGGGAACTCAAACGTGCGCTCGAGGCGTATTGGCGGCAGGCGATCACCCGGGAGGAATTGCGGGCCGTCGCCCGCGATATCCAGGATGAGCAGTTCCACGAACTCGCCGCCACCGGGCTCACCCAGGTTCCGGGTAACACCTTCTCGTTCTACGACCATGTCCTGGACAACGCCCTGCTGTTCGGCGCGGTCCCGTCCCGTTTCGAGGAGTTCCGCGCGGATCTGGATCCGCTGGACTTCTATTTCCTGATGGCGCGCGGCCGCCCCGATCTGCCGCCACTGGAATTGGTGCGCTATTTCGGCACGAATTACCATTACCGCCAGCCGGAATTGGATGCCGATACCGCCTTCTCACTGCACCCCGAGGCCCTGCTCGACGAATGGGACCGGGCGATGGCGGCAGGTATCGAACAGCGCCCGGTGGTGCTGGGGCCGGTGTCACTGCTGCTGATGTCGAAGGCCGGCAGTGTGCCCGGCGAATCGGCCGGATTCGACACCGTCGAACTGCTGGACCGGCTGCTGCCGGTCTACGAGGAGTTGTTCGAGATCCTGGCGCGCCGCGGGGCGACCTGTGTGCAGCTGGACGAGCCCTGTTTCACCGCCGAACGCAGCGAAGCCGAATTGGCGGCGTTCTCCCGGGCCTACGATCGGCTGTCCAAATCGCCGCTGCGCCCGCGCATCCTGGTCACCGGACAGTACGGAGATTTCGGGGAGGCGCTGACCATTCTCGCCGCGTCGGGAGTGGAGGCGATCGGGCTGGATCTCGCGTCGTACCGGATCCGGCCGGAGGCGCTGGCCGCGATTCCCGGTATCAAACGGAAACGGCTCTACGCGGGTGTCATCAGCGGCACCAATGTGTGGCGGGCCGACCGCTACGTCACGCTCGAGTATCTGAACGAACTCGCGAAAGTGTGCCCGGACCTGGTGGTTTCCACCGGGAGCACGCTGCTGCACGTGCCCTATGACGTGCTGGCCGAATACGATATCGACGGTAATGTCGCCGACCGGCTGGCCTTCGCGAAACAAAAAGTCGGTGAAGTCGTCTCCCTGGCCAAAGCGCTGACCGAGGGCCCTTCGGACAAATGGCGCAAACGGCCGGGCGAAGTGCATTTCAAACAGAAGCATGCCGTGCGCCAGCGGGTGTACGCGATCACGCCCGCGATGCGCGAACGCGAACCGTACGCGATCCGCCGCGCGGCGCAGCAGGAGCATCTGCGGCTCCCGCTGGTGCCCGCCACCACCCTGGGCTCCTACCCGCAGAGCGCCGAGGCCCGGCGGGCCCGGCACGAACTGGGCGAGGGCCGGCTGTCCTACGACGAGTACCGCAAGCGGATCGAGGCCGAGATCGCGGGGACGATCGCACTGCAGGAGGATATCGGCCTCGATGTGCTCGTGCACGGTGAGCACGAGCGCAACGATATGATCCAGTACTTCGCCGAACTGCTCGACGGCTTCGCGACCACGCATTTCGGCTGGGTCCAGGTGTACGGTTCCCGCTGCGTGCGCCCGCCGATCATCTACGGCGACGTCTCCCGGCCGGCCCCGATGTCGGTGGAGTGGACCACCTACGCGCAATCGCTGACCGATAAACCCGTCAAGGGCATGGTCACCGGGCCCGTCACGATGGTGGCGCGGTCGTTCGTGCGACAGGACCAGCCGCTCTACGAGACCGCCGATCAGGTCGCCCTGGCCATCCGCGACGAGGTCGTCGATCTGGAACGCGCCGGAATCGGCATCATCCAGGTCGACGAACCCGCCCTGCGCGAACTGTGGCCCGCCCGCCCCGAGGGCCGTGCCGAATACCTGCGGTGGGCGATCGGCGCGTTCCGGCTGGCCACCTCGGGCGTGCAACCGCGGACCCAGATCCACACCCATATCCCGTACTCGGGACGTACCGAGATCGTGCAGGCCATCGAACAGCTGGACGCCGACGTGACCGCGATCGTCGCCACCAGGTCGATCGAATGGGTGCTCAAGGCCTTGGAGGAGGACTATGCCTCCGGCCACGGCCTCAGCCACGGTGTCGGCCCGGGTGTGTACGAGAGCCGCTCGGCGCGGATCCCCGATATCGACGAGCTGGACGAACTACTCACCGCCGCCGCGGCCGCTGTCGGCCCCGAACGGCTCTGGGCCAATCCCGACGGCGGCCTGAAAACCCGTCACCACTGGCAACTCGACCCCGCCCTCCGCAACCTGGTCGCCGCCGCCCGCCGCGTCCGCCGGCGGTAATTTTGGAGCGGCTCCGCCGCTCGAGGGCTGTAATTTTGGAGCGGCTCCGCCGCTCGAGGGCGGGGCCCTATTAACCCCGGGTCTTCACTCCCGGCGGTCGGTCGCTGCGCTCCCTCCCTCTGGTCGCTGCAGAACCGGGGCGGGCCCCGCCCGCGGACGCGACCGTCGGGGGGTGGGGGAGGTGCTTGGGAAGGCGAGTTGTAAGGGGAGCTGACAGCGGACGTTGAGGGGGGTCGAACCTCGGGTGTGGCGGCGCGCCAAAATGACATCATGAGTGTTGCCGCCGCGTATGCAATGGCCGGACCAGATGCCCAGTTCGAGAAGGTCGCGATCGAGCGCCGGGAGATCGGTCCGCACGATGTGCTGATCGATATCGCCTATGCGGGGATCTGCCATTCCGATATCCACACCGCGCGTAATGAATGGGGCGGCGCCGCGTATCCGTGTGTTCCCGGGCACGAGATCGCGGGGACCGTCGCCGCGGTCGGGAGCGCGGTGTCGCGGTATCGGGCCGGGGACCGGGTGGGTGTCGGGTGCATGGTGGATTCGTGTGGCGTCTGCGAACCCTGCCTGGCCGGTGAGGAGCAGTTCTGCACCCGCGGTGCGGTCATGACCTACAACAGCCGGGTGCCCGAGGAGTTACAGCCGGGCGGGCACACGCTCGGCGGGTACGCCACGCAGATCGTGGTGGCCGAGAACTTCGTGGTCGGGATTCCCGAGGGTATCGACCTCTCGGTCGCGGCGCCGCTGCTGTGCGCCGGGATCACCCTGTATTCGCCGCTGCGGCATTGGGGTGCGGGGCCGGGTAAGAGGGTCGCGATCGTCGGTATGGGTGGTCTCGGCCATATCGGTGTGAAGATCGCGTCCGCGCTGGGCGCCGAGGTGACGGTGCTGAGCCATTCGCTGAGCAAACAGGAGGACGGAAAGCGGTTCGGCGCGGACCACTATTACGCGACTGTCGACAAACAGGTCTTCCGTGAGTTGCGTAGCCACTTCGATCTCATCATCAATACTGTGTCCGCCGATTTGCCGATTGCCGACTATATGAAGTTGCTGCGCCTGGACGGCACGCTGGTGGTGCTGGGGCTGCCCGAGCAGCCGCTGGCGGTGCCGGCGAAGGTCCTGGCCGGGCGGCGGCGGGCGCTGGCCGGGTCGATGATCGGCGGTATCGAACAAACCCAGGAGATGTTGAATTTCTACGCCGAACACGGAATCGGCGCCGAGATCGAGTTGATTTCCGCCGACGAGATCGACGGCGCCTACGAGCGGGTGGTGGCCAGCGATGTGCGCTACCGGTTCGTGATCGATACCGCCACGATCTGAGGTTCCGGAGGAATGGACCCTGAATTCGCCGGGGGATCCGCGGGTACCGAAACGCATTGATCGGTCGTCGTCGAAGGATTGATCGGCCGCTGTCGAACAATGCCCCATTCCGGGTTGTGAGTGGATTTCCGCACTGTGGAGAAGGCTGTGGAAAACCTCGGGCGGTGCTGTGGATGACGGCTGGTTCTTGTGGATTGTTTCCGGCTCCCGCCCTGGTGGGAGCGCGGATTCTATTGTTTCGGTTTCCGGCGGATAACGAGTGTGCGCGATTTCCGGGCCGGATTCGCGGCGTTGCTTTCGGTGGGAAAGTCCGACGCCACGGCGGGTTTTCCGGAAACCGGCCGAAATCGCGGTGGTCGTGGGTGTGACGCGGATGTGACCGCGGTGGCCTCCGGTAACGAATCGGCAGTCGTCTCCACGCGGTCATCCACAGGCACCGGCCGGCCTGTGGATAACTGTGGAGATCTGTGGATAACTCCCCGCCCCCGGGAAACCCGGTGCCCGGCGTGGATCCGGGCCACAATGGGTGTGTCCGGCGGCGGCAGGGAGGCTCATTGGACAACCAGTGGCAGGGCACCGGCCCCGGTGGTCCCACCGGTGGTGGCCGGGCGCTCATCACTGTCGTCGCGGCGGTGCTGGCCCTGGGTGCGCTTTTCGGCTACCGCGGTGAACTCCCCGGCATCGGACAGCCGGGACGCAGCGTGGTCGCCGCGCCGGTCCGGCTCGCGCCGCGGCCTCCGCTCGACGCCGGAGCGGTCGCCCAGGGCATCTCGCCGGTATTGGTCAATATCACCGCCGCGGCCCGGCCGTTCGGCGCCTCGGCCGCCGGCTCCGGCATCGTCCTCACCGGTGACGGCCAGGTCCTCACCAGCCACCATGTGGTGAAGGGCGCGAAAACCGTACGGGTCAGCCGGGTCGCCGACGGCGCCGTCTACTCCGCGCAGGTGCTCGGCTACGACGCCCGCGCCGATATCGCACTGCTGTCCCTGGCCGGCGCCAACGGGCTGGCGGCGGCGCGGATCGGGAGTTCGGCGGGGCTGCGGCTGCGCGACGAGGTGATGGCGATCGGTAACGCCGGCGGCAGCGGCGCGGCCACCGCGGTCACCGGGCGGATCAGCGATCTGGACAGCACCATCATGGCTCTCAACGAGCAGGATCTGTCGCGCCAGGCGCTCACCGGGGTGCTCGAGATCGAGGCCGCCGTCAGTTCCGGGCAGTCCGGCGGCGCGCTCACCGATTACAGCGGCGCGGTGGTCGGCGTGATCGCCGCGGCCTCCGGGGAGCACGACCCACCGGGTGAGACGGCCGACCCGCCGAACGGGTACGCGGTCCCGATCGACGCCGCCATGCGGGTCGTGCGGCAGATTCGTTCCGGCACTCCGACCGAATCGGTGCATATCGGTCCCACCGCGACCCTGGGCGTGCTGATCTCCGACGCCGGACCCCGCGGCGCGCGGATCGATATGGCCATCGGGGGCCTGCCCGCCCAGCAGGCGGGCCTGGTCGCGGGGGAGATCGTCACCTCGGTGGACGGCCGCGCGATCACCAGCGCCCGCGCGCTGCGCGCGGCCATCGACGCCCGCAAACCGGCGGAGGTCGTCCAGCTCGGGGTCCTGGCGATCGACGGGACGAAACGGGTGGTGCCGGTGACCCTGGCCACCGGCACCCCGGGCTGACCCTCGGTTCGCGGTCAGAACAGTGACAGCCAGTAATCCTGGAACCGCAGGAACACCAGCACCAGCACGATGGCGTAGAAGACCGCCACGAACGTCCAGCGCCATTCGGCCACGACCCGCAGAGCGCCGCGATCATCGGCCCACAACTGCTCGGTGACCACGGCGAGCAGCGGGGTGATGATCGCCCACACCACCATGCAGTACGGGCACAGCGCGTTGATCCGGTACAGACTCTGGAAGATCAGCCAGCAGATGAACAGGGTGCCCACCAGGGTGCCCAGCCACAGACCCGTCCAGACCCAGCGCGGCAGGGCCACGCCCGCGACCGAGAGCACGGCGAGCGTGACGACCACCGAGAACCCGGCGACACCCATGATCGGGTTCGGGAATCCGAGCACCTGGGCCTGATCGGTGACCATCACCGAGCCGCACGAGAGCACCGGGTTCAGGCTGCACGACGGCACATACCCGGGTTCGCTGAGCAGTTTGAAATCTTCGACCAGCAGGACGAACGAGGCGATCCAGCCGGCCAGGCCGCCCAGGAGCAGGATCCAGGCGGCCTGGGGCGAGGTCCGGATCACTGGCCCGCAGCCTCCTGGATCGCCGTGGCCAGCGGAGCGGTGTCGAACACGACCTTGTTCGGGCCGGCCTGCTTGGTCTTCAGCTGGATCTGTTCACCGTTCACGAAGACCGTGGGCGTGCCGTCGATCCCCTCGGCGAGGGATTCGTCGGATTTCGCGGCGACGTAGCCCTTGTAGGTGCCGTCGGTGATGCATTTCTCGATACCCGGGTCGGTGTAGCCGGCCTCGCGGGCGATCTCGACCAGCTTGTCGTCCGGCAGGCCCGCGCCGCCCTCTTCCGGCTGCTGGGCGAACATCCGCTCCAGCCAGTCCTGGTATTTGTCGGTGCCGGTATCGGCGACACAGTAGGAGGCGTTGGCCGCCCGGGTGGAGTATTCGGTACTGGACATCTTGTCCAGGTAGCCCACGATGTTGTATTCGACGGCCGCCGACCCGTCGGTCACCGCCTGCCGCAGCAGTTCGCCGTTATCGGCCTCGAACTGTTTGCAGACCGGGCACTGCATATCCGCGACGATCCGGACCGTCGCCGGGGCATCGGGCTGCCCGATCCGGATGGCGCCGTTCTCGGTGGCCGCGGCCGGCACCGGTCCGTCGTAGTCCGACCCGGAGTTGCGCACGGCCAGCCCGATCCCGATCGCGGCGACCAGGGCGATCAGTACCGCCGTCACCCCCACCTGTATCGCGATCTTGCGATTGCGGTCCGCGCGTGCGGCCGCCGTCACCGGATTGGATCGCCCGGGGTTTTTGCTCACCGTGCGTTCACCACGCCTTTCGCTAGCCTGGTTGCCCGGCGCCGGAAGGCCTGCCGGGCCGCCGGGTGCCCCGGCGCACTGCCCATCATTGCCCGGCTTGCTGAGAGTTTCCACAACCGGCGGTGGCGGGCCGGTCAGGCGCTGTCGAGCCGGCGCAGTTCGGCCTCCGGGTCGAACGCGGCCGGCGGCCAGTGCAGGTTCAACCCCTCGAGCGCCTCGATCAGCAGTTCGGTGACGGCCAGCCGGGAGAACCATTTGGCATCGGCGGGCAGGACGTACCAGGGCGCGTCGTCGGTGGAGGTCCGGTCCAGCATGTCCTGATAGGCCTGTTGATAATCGGGCCAGTACGCGCGTTCGTCGATATCGGCGGGGTTGAACTTCCAATATTTGTCGGGGCGTTCCAGCCGTTGCCGCAGCCGCTTCTTCTGTTCGTCCAGCGAGACGAACATGGCGACCTTCACCAGGGTCGTGCCCGCATCGGCGAGTTTCCGCTCGAACCGGTTGATCTCGTCGTAGCGCTTGCGCCAGATCTCCTCGGGAACCAGGTGGTGCACCCGGGCCACCAGCACATCCTCGTAGTGCGACCGGTCGAAGACGCCGAGTTGCCCGCCCCGCGGCAGTCGCTTGCGGATCCGCCACAGGAAATGGTGTTTCTTCTCCGTTTCGGTCGGTACGCCGAAGGCGGCGTGATCGACGCCCTGCGGGTCCACCGAACCGATCACATGCCGGACGATGCCGCCCTTGCCGGCGGTGTCCATACCCTGCAGCACCAGCAGGACGCTGCGTTCGTCTCCGGACCGGCCGTTGGCGTAGAGCTTCTCCTGTAGCCCGGCCAGGACCGTGCCGCGTTCGGCCAGGAGTTCCTGCCCGGCCTTCTTCCCGCCGTGGAAGCCGGGGCGCGCGGAGGTGTCGAGGTCGGCGATGCGCAGGCCGTCGGCGCGCAGCGCCCGGCCCGCGGGGATCTTCCAGTGCTGAGCCATCGAACAGGATTATCACAATCCGGAGGCGCTGCCACCGATCCGTGCCAGGCTCAGCAGTTCGCCGGCGAAGTCGGCGTCGCCGACCGGGCTCAGGGTCAGGACATCCGCGGTGGTGAGCAGGTAGCGGCCGTCGCCCTGGATATCGAGCCAGCTGCGGTGGCGGGTGGGCGGCGACATCGGATCGCTCGGGGCGACCGTGACGGTGATGAACCCCCGGGAATCTACCGGCTCGCGGAGGGTTTCGCGGAATCTGGCGGCGTCGCCGGTGGCACATCCCGGGATCGGCTCATCGGTGAGAACCGTCTCCTGGGGCTCGTGGAACGGGCCGTGCGAACCCGCCCGCGCCGAGCCGATCAACGCCACCAGCCGGCTTCCGAGCTCCCGGGCGTGACACATATGGACGGTGACCCGGGTGGGCGTGGCCTGCAGCACCGCGGCGTGATGGTCCATTACGGCGGCGAATCCGAGAATCTGCTCGGATTCGGCCCGGTCGCCGCCTCGGCCGGGGCCCGATCGTTCGCCGGAGACGGTGACGGCGGTGGCGTCCGGGCGAGCGCAGAGCATGAGTGCGGCTGCCAGATCCGGGTCGGCCTGCCTGGCAAACCGCTGCGGTAATCGCAGGGCGGCCAGTTCCGATTCGGTTCGTACGGTGCTGGCGGGCGCCAGGTTCACCGGATACGGGCGCCGGTCCAGGCTCGTCTCATTGGCCCAGACGTAACTGAATTCGTCCGGTGTGAGGATCCATTTCACCGATGTGGGCTCCCGCCGCCGGCGCCGGGTGAGGCGTCGGGGAACCGGGGGACCCGATCCCCGGAGGCCGGGAGCGTGGGGGTGTAGATGGTGGTCATCGCGTCCTGCGCGTCGGCCGTCGCCGCGGCGGAGGCGATATCGTGATCCATCCGGCGGCGGCCGCCGTGTACCGCTTCGGCGGCGGGATCGTCGAGCGGCCGGTAGGGCAGCGGGGGCTCGATCGCCGACCGCAGGGTCTGCGCGGCCTCGGAATTACCCTCCATGATCCGCTGCAGCGCCCGGCAAACGTCGTGGGTCGCGTTCCCGCGGTGGATGAAATCCTGGGTGGCCTGCCGGGCGGCGTTCGCGGTATGCCCGGACCAGTGCCCGAATTCGCGCGCCACGATATCGGTGAAGCCGGCGAACGCCTCCGCGACGCTGTCGGCGTTCGATTTCCAGGCCGCCGCGGTGGCGCCCAGGGCGCCGGGATCGAGGGTTTCGTGAACCCGGTCCCAGATCTCCTGATGGCTGTAGCTGCCGAAACATTCACGTTCCGGCGCGTACGGCGGATCGGTATCGGCGGTCTCAGCCATGGTCGCCCTTATCGGCGGCGCATCCGGCGTCGTGGTGGCCGGGATGTGCGGCGACGACCGCGAGCGCCGCGCGGTTGGCGAGATCGGCTTCCTCGAACCGGCCGCCGGCGGCCAGATAGGCGGCCTTGAAGCAGAGGGCTGTTTCCTGGAGCGCGGTGAGGGTGTCCAGGTAGTCGGCCGCCTTGGCGGTGAAACCGGCGGCGAGTGCCCGGCCGGTGGGGAGATCGGGAAAACCGGTAGTGCCCGGCGCATCGGCGATCTGCTGCCCGCCCGCGCGGGCGGCCTCCAGATCGGCGACCAGTGTGTCGCAGGCGGCGGCGAGCCGCAGGGCGGCATCCTCGGCGAGAGCGAAGGAATCGGCGCTCCCGGCGGTGGCGGAAGCGTACAGCCGCCGGGCCGTCCCCTGGCCCATGTCCGGCACCGACATCTCGAATCCCCCTTCCGGCCCACGGGTATGTCCCGTGACTCTACCGACGAGTAGCCGTGTCGTCGTGGGAAAACCGGCCGCTCACGGGGATTCGGTTGTGACATGGCGCACGCGCGCAGGGCCGTACGCGTGGGTGGATAACGGGAGATCATCGGGTCGAACGTGACTATCGCGCGCGGGAATACGTCAGACCCCGCGACCGGACGCGGCGGGTCTGCCCGCGTCCCGTGCGGGGACCCCGTCCGGCGGCCGGACCGCGGTGAGGTACTGGAAGAACCGGTGGACGCGCTGCTCGATATCGACCAGGCCCGCCGCCGCGAACAGGTCGGGAAAGGTCTGCCCGTCGAACATGCGCAGCCCGCTCACCGCCGCCGTGCGGCGGGTGATCTCGCCGATCGGATTGTCGGGACGGTGGCTGGTGGTGATCGCCAGGCGACCGCCCGGAGCCAGCACGCGGACCATTTCGCGGGCCGCGACCAGCGGGTCCGGGATCAGATACAACGCGCCGAAACAGCAGACGGCGTCGAAGGTTCCGTCGGCGAACGGCAGATAACGCGCGTCCCCGCGCACATATCCGGCGCGCGGGCCGGCGTTGTCCGCGCGGGCGCGCGCCAGCATCGGCGGGGAGAAGTCGATACCCGTCACATAGCCGTCGGCGGGTACCTGTTCGCTCAGGAAATGGGTGAAATTACCCGGACCGCAGGCGATATCCAAGACCCGGTGGGCCCGGCGCAGGTGCAGGGAGTCCACCGCGAACCGCCGGTCGGACTCGGTGGTGCGCCCGGTGGCCAGGTAGAACACCGTCGGCCGCCACACCTTCTCGTACACCGCGGCCAGCGCCGGTGCGTTCATCGTGCGTCGAGCGAGGTTCATCCCAGGCGCTCGACATCGATGGTCATACCGGCATTGCGCAGGCGATCGGTCAACGCGTCGCCCATGGCCGCGGCGGGGGTGAGGATTCCGGCGAGTTCGGGCTTCTCGTCGAATGCCAGGGCCAGTCCGCTCTCGCCCAGCATGACCGCGGTCGCCTTGTACCCGGGATCGCCCACACCGGCGAAGTTCGCGAGATACCGCGCGCCCGAGGAGGTTCGGGTGTAGGTCCGCATCCGGAACCAGCCGCTTTCCCGGGTGGCCTCGCTCGGCCCGGTACCGGGCGCGGGCAGGATCCGGTCCAGCAGAGCGCGTCCGGCGCGGAACCGCGACAGCAGCCCGCCGATACCCAGCGCGGCCACCACACCGCCGGAGACACCCGCGGCGACCAGCGGTGCCAGCGGGGAGGTCCCGGCGCCCATGGTCTCCCGGTAGCGGAAGTTCTTGCCGTACACCCACCCCAGCAGCCCGTTGCTGCGGCGCACGATCTTGGTGTTGTGACCGGCCATCACGAAGGTACCCACCCAGCCGCGCAGGCTCGGGTCGATCTCGCTCGCCCGTTGCACGGTGAGATCGGACTGGCGGCCCACATCGGGGTCCATGGATTTATCGGGGCTCAGCGAGTACGGATGGGCCAGGACCGCGCCTTTGGACCGATCCGCGGCGACGGCCTCCATCATGGCGCGCCCGGAATCGACGGTGCCGCCGCTCACTCCGCCGCGCAGGGTCGCGATGAGGGTGGTGTCGCCGAGTTCGCCGGTGTTGTCCGCGACGCTGCGGCGGTAGAGCTGGTAGACGCTGAGATCGGAGGGGACCGAATCGTAGCCGCAGGAGTTCACGATCTTGGCGCCGGTGCGGGCGGCCTCGTCGTGATGGGCGTCGATGGCGTCGCGGATGAACAGCGGTTCACCGGTGAGGTCGGCGTAGTGGGTGCCCGCCTTCGCGCACGCCGCCACCATCGGCATCCCGTAGCGCAGATACGGGCCGACCGTGGTGATCACGGCGGTCGTCCGGGCCGCCAGCGCGTCGATCGACTCCTGGTCGCCTGTGTCGGCGACGATCAGCCCCCAATCCGGTGCCCCGATCTCGTCGCGTACCGCGGCGAGTTTGTCCGCGGATCGTCCGGCGAGGGCGATCCGGGCCCCGGGCGGTGCGGCGTGCACCAGATATCGCGCGGTGAGTGTGCCGACGAAGCCGGTGGCGCCGAAGACGACAAGATCGAATTCGCGTAGGTCTGTCATGGATGGAACCCCTGGTCGTAGTGGTCGTGCGCGGCCGCTAACCCGTGCGGCGTCTACCGCGCTTGGCCGGCCGGCGCGTGGCCAGCCACTGGTGATGGAGCTTGCCCAATTCGGTGACCGGCTCCTCGCCGTAGAGCCATTCCCGGGCCACCCGATGCCAGTTCCCGGTGGCCTCGAGCTGGCCCAGCATGCCGAAGGTGAGGAAATCGGCACGCCGGGAGAACAGATGCTCCGGCGGCAGGTTCTGCTGCTTCATACCGGAGAATTCGCTGGAGCGCGGGTCGACGGCGAGCAGGAACGCGCCGCTGGCCAGCTCCGGGGTGATGGTCAGTTCCTGATCCACCAGACACCATTCGGAGGCCGAGAGCACATACTCCAGGCACTCCTCGACCCCGATCTCGTCGGTGGAATCGATCACACCGCGCTGGACCATGAGTTCGCGCAGATCCTCGCCGCGATCCTCCGCCGCCGCGCACAGGCAGATCGCCTCGAACCGGACGTGCTCGGGGTCCATCCGGTTGAACAGACCGAAATCCAGGAACCCGACCCGGCCGTCCGCGGCGAGCAGCACATTGCCCGGGTGCGGGTCGCCGCAGAACTCGTTGAACGTGAACAGCGAGCCCACGTAGAAGCGATAGATGATCTCCCCGACCCGGTCGCGGTCGGCCTGCGGCAGCTCGCGGATGTCCTCGAAGGCGGTGCCGGGCAGATACTCGGTGACCAGTACCCGCTGGGTGCTGTGCTCGGGAACCGGCCGCGGCACCACCACGAAGGGGTGGCCGGTGTAGAGGTCGGCGATCTCGCCCTGGGTCTGCGCCTCGATCTGGTAGTCCAGTTCGGATTCCATGTTCAGCCGCAGCTCGTCGAGAACGGCCGGCGTGACCCAGGGCATGGCCGACTGCAGGACGCGCCGGAACATGGACAGGTTCTTGAGGTCGGCCCGCACCGCGGCATCGATCCCCGGATACTGCACCTTCACCGCGACCTGACGGCCGTCGTGCAACCGGGCCAGATACACCTGCCCGATCGAGGCCGCCGCGATCGCCTCCGATTCGAACTCGGCGAACACCGCGTCCAGCGGCTGCCCGTAGTCCTCCTCGATCACCGCGCGCATCGCCTCGAACGACACCGACGGCGCGGCGTTGCGCAGGACCGCCAGTCGTTTCTGGAAGCGTTCGCGATGTTCCGGCGGCACCAGATCCAGGTCGAGTACCGACATCATCTGGCCCAGCTTCATCGCCACGCCCTTCATGGTGCCCAGGACCATGACCAGCTGTTCGGTGCTGCGCAGGATGGATTCCTCGGCCATCCGCGCGCGCACGGCCTCGGAACGACCTCTCATCGAGAGCCGGGCGCGTTGTTTCCGCATCATCGAACCGGCCGCGACGGCACCCAGTTTGGTGCCGCGGGCCAGCCGCGATGTCGGCACTTGTTTCGCCATCGAGGTACCTCCGTTGGTGCCGACGCGCGCCTGCGGTGGCCGGTGGACCGGAGTGGTCCGCTGCCGCCGCACGGGACTCAGACTAACCAAACCGGCGGTGTTGTCGAGCCCGGCGAATCGGCCGTCCCGGACGGTCCGGCGTCCGGCCGGGCTCAGACGGCGGGGTCGTCCGGCGCGATATCGGGCAGCGCGTGCTCCTGCTCGGCGAACCGTGTGCGCGAACCGCCGGCGCGGGTCATCCCCTCGATGGCGCTCCACACCATCATGGTGAGGTAGTCGATCACCTCGTCACGGGCCATCGTCTTGTTGGTGGTGGTCCACCAGTGCGTGGCCAGCTGGATACCGCCCACGATGACGTAGGACCACAGCATCGCGCCTTCGGTCTCGATACCGCGCTCACCGCCCCGTTCGGTGATGGCCGCCGCCACCACCTCGGCGAACAGCCGCTCGAAATCGGCCAGCGTGGACGGATCGCCGGACCCGGTGCCCATGATGAACCGATAGACCTCGGGGTCCTCGTCCACCGCGCCCACGTACTCGGCCAGCGCCGAGCGCACCAGCTGATACTCGTCGGCGTCCAAGCTGATCGCCCCGTACACCCGCGGCATCAGCGTGATCTCGATGAACCGCTGCATCGCGGCGTTGACCAGGTCGTTCTTATCGGAGAAATAGCGGTAGAGGACGGTTTTCGACACCCCGATCTCGGCGGCGATCTCGTCCATCCCGGCATTCCCGCCGCGAGTACGCACCGCCGCGAGCGTGCCGTCGACGAGTTCCTCCCGCCGGTCGATCTTGTGTTGCCGCCAGCGCCGCTTACGACCGTCGGTCCGCGTGGTACGCACCGGCGCCGAGCGCTCGGCGGAGGTGCCGATATCGATCAGGTCTTCGGTGGACAGCGTGACTCCTCGGTCCGTTTCGGTAGGTGCGTTCCACTCTAGTAGCTGTAATTTTGGAGCAGCTCCGCTGCTCGAGGGTCGGCCCTCCGGAGCGTCTGCTGTCAGCCCTCGAGACTCGCGGCTTCGCCGCATGCGCTTCGAGGGCTGACAGCAGACGCGGGACGACCCTTTCCAAAAGCCTCGCATGCTCGGCGCTGCGGGAGGGTCTATTTCGAGGATGAGCCCGCTTCGGATGGGAACCGGTGGTGACGCGCCGTAGGGGGACGCGGGGCCGGTGGTGAGGCGGGGCCGGGAGTGACGCGGGGCCGGTGGTGACGCGGGGCCGGTGGTGACGCGGGGCCGGGAGTGACGCGGGGCCGGTGGTGACGCGGGGCCGGGAGTGACGCGGGGCCGGGAGTGACGCGAGGCCAGGGGCGACGCGGGGGTGGGAGTGGCACAGGCGGAAGTGACGTGGGGTTTGCGCATGTGCGCTGCGTGGTGCGGGGTGCTTCGCGACGATCTCCCGTTCCTCCGGATGGTCGCATCCTGCGAAGGGGGCGGGGTGGGGCCCGCCCGGTTCTGGAGCGACCAGAGGGAGGGAGCGCAGCGACCGACCGCCGGGAGTGAAGAACCGGGATGCCAGGGCCCCACCCTCGAGCGGCGGAGCCGCTCCAAAATTCCAGCTCCAAAATTACAGGCAGAATGAACCTCATGCAGAAACCGACCGGTAGTAGTGCGGTGCTCGAATCCGCTCCCGGGGCGGCCGCACCCGGCGGCCCGGCGGAGACCCCGGGTGTTTTCGCCACCCTCACCGACGAGGCCGCCAAGAAGCGGGACCTGTGGCGGATGAAGGCCGTGGCGACCGGTCTGCTGGCGGTCGCCACGGTGATCTACCTGGTGTGCCGGTGGCTGGAGTCGCGGGGCGGGGCGGGCGACTGGGTCGGCTATGTGCGGGCGGCGTCGGAGGCGGGGATGGTCGGCGCGCTGGCGGATTGGTTCGCGGTGACGGCGCTGTTCCGGCATCCGCTGGGGCTGCCGATTCCGCATACCGCGATCATCCGGCGGAAGAAAGATCAGCTGGGCGCCAGCCTGGGCGATTTCGTCGGCACCAACTTCCTGTCACCCGAGGTGGTGACGGCGAAGGTGAATTCCGCGCAGATCCCGTGGCGGATGGGCCGGTGGATGGCCGTTCCGGGGAACGCGGCCCGGGTGGCCGACGAGAGTTCGACGATTCTGCGCGCGGTGGTCGGCGCGCTGCGCGACGAGGATGTCGAGCAGGTGATCGACAACACCATCGTGAAGCGGATCGCCGAGCCCCAGTGGGGTCCGCCGATCGGCCGGGTGCTCGCCGAGCTGCTGGCCGACAACCGCCAGCTGCCGCTGCTGGATCTGCTCGCCGAACGTGCGCATCAGTGGGCGCTGGGCAGCCAGGAGACCGTCGACCGGATCGTGATGGGCGAGGCGCCGCAGTGGGCGCCGAAGTTCGTCAATGTGCTGTTGTCGGAGAAGGTGTACCGGGAACTGGTGGAGTTCACCTGGAAGGTCCGGTCCACCCCCGATCACGAGGTCCGGCTGGCGGCGAACCGTTTCCTGGAGGAGTTCGCCCACGACCTGCAGTACGACGAGACCATGATCGCGAAGGCCGAGCGCATCAAGACCGAGATCATGGGCCGGGAGGAGATCACCGGTCTGGCCGAGGCGACCTGGCGCGCCGCCAAACGGCTGATCCTGGAATCCGCCGACGATCCGAACAGCACGCTGCGCCGCAAGGTGGCCGAGAACGTGCAGCAGCTGGGCGAGCGGTTGCGTGACGAGACCGAGACCCGGATCAAGATCGACGGCTGGATCGAGCGCGGCGCCCGCTATCTGGCCGCCAACTACGCCGACGAGATCGCCACCATCGTCACCGATACGGTCGCCCGCTGGGACGCGGAGGAGGCCAGCAAGAAGATCGAGGTGCAGGTTGGCCGCGATCTGCAGTTCATCCGGATCAACGGCACCGTGGTCGGCAGTCTGGCGGGTCTGGTGATCTACACGGTGTCGCAGCTGATGTTCGGCGGATGAGCGCGCCGAGCGCGTATATCAACCCCTGCTAACAAAGTGCTTGCAATAGCTAGCACCCTGTTCTATCGTTGCGTTCGTACAACGCCAGAAGGTGAGTGATGGCCGACCAGCCCCAGGTTTCCAGCCAGCGCACCGACGATCCGGCAGCGTCTGCCGGCGCCGGCGACAAGGCAGCCCGCGTGGTCAACGCGGCGCAGGATATCGGCGGATTCATCAGGGCGCAGCGCGAGGCCGCCCAGGTCTCGTTGCGTCAGCTCGCCCAGCTGGCGGGGGTCAGCAACCCGTACCTCAGCCAGATCGAGCGCGGATTGCGGAACCCCTCGGCCGAAGTGCTCACCCAGATCGCCAAGGCGCTACGGGTGTCTTCGGAGGTGTTGTACGTGCGCGCCGGCTTTCTCGAGCAGCGGGCGCACAGTCCCGTCCGGGACGCTCTGCTCGCCGATCCCGCGATCAGTGAGCGGCAGAAGCAGGTGCTCCTGGACATATACGAGTCGTTCCGCCGGGAGAACGGGGAAACGCTCGATCGGGACAGCGTTGTTCCACAACCGACCACCGATGCTCCACGCCAGGAGAGCGATATAAATGACCGAGAAGAACACCACCGCTAAGCCGTTGTTCGCCACTGTCGGTGCCACGGACGCCGTGTACGCCGCGGTCGTGGATGCGGTGACGCAGGTCCGGGAACGCGCCACCGATGTCAACGGCCGGGTCGATGTGGCCCGTGAGCGCTTCGCCGGGCTGCCTGCCGATGTACAGACCCAGTTCGAGCAGATCCGCACCCGGCTGTCGGAACTGCCGTCCGAACTGCCCGAGGATCTCGCCGAATTGCGGGAGAAGTTCACCACCGAGGAACTGCGCCGGCTCGCCGAGCAGTACTACCGCCAGGTGCTCGACATCTACTCCGATCTCGCCGTGCGCGGTGAGGAGACGGTCGACCGGCTGCGGGCGAACCATCTCGTCGAAGAGCAGGTCGGACGGGTCGAGACCTTCTACAAGGACGCCAGTGTGCGGGCCGAAGAGGTGCTGGGCCGGGTGAACGGCCTGATCGGCCGCCCCGGCAAGGACGAGACCGCCGACGAGGCGCCGGTGGCGGATGCTCCCGCCGCGCCCGACGTCCTCGACGCCGAAGTGGTCGAGCCCGCTCCGGTGCCCGCGCCCACCCCGGCTCCGGCGAAGAAGGCTCCCGCCGCCAAGAAGGCCCCGGCCGCCAAGAAGGCCGCCCCGAAGAAGACCACGCCGAAGAACGTCTGATCGGCCGGTCAGGGCTCGCGCCCCCGTGCACCTGTGGTGCACGGGGGCGCTGCTCTTATCATGGTGGGGTGGAACAGGTGTATGGCTTGACCGGGTGGATCATGCTCGCGCTGCGGCTGTTGGCGCTGGGTGCGACCGTATTCGCGCTGGTGCACGCCGTGCGCCAGCGTTCGGACGCGTTCACCGCGGTCGACAAACTGACCAAGCCGATCTGGCTGGGGATTCTGGGCGTGGCGGCGCTGTTGCTGCTGGTGGGATCTTCCGGTCTGGGGCTGCTGGCGTTCATCGCGATCATCGCGACGGGTATCTACCTGGCCGACGTCCGGCCCAAACTCGACGAAGTGCAGCGCGGACCGCGCTGGTAGGAGGCATTCGCGGCGGGACCGCGATACCCGGGTGGCGGGGTGGCACTCCAAGAGTTACTGTGTCATTGAGTAACACAAAGGAGTGTGCCGATGCGCGCGACGATGCCGAAGGCGGCCCTGGGCGCCCTCGTGGACCAGATCGAGGGTCTTTTCGAGGTGCACCGTGCCGGACTGCGTTCCCGGGGCGGATACCGCAACCCGGCGCTGAACCCGCCGCGGGTGGAGCACGAGGTCATCGAGGCCCGGGCCGCCGACGGCGCCCGGCTGCGAGTACACGCCTACGGTCCCGCCGATGCCCTGCCCGTGGTTCTCGTCCACGGCTGGACGTGCTCGCTCGAATACTGGAACCCGCAGATCAACGAGTTCGCCGGGCAGTACCGGATCATCGCGTTCGATCTGCGCGGGCACGGGGAGAGCGAATTCGGCGCGCCGGAGAAACTGGACTGCCATCTGCTGGCCGACGACCTGTGTGCCGTCCTGGACGCCGCGCTGCGGCCCGGGCAGCGTGCGGTGATCGTGGGCCACAGCCTCGGCGCGATGACGCTGCAGGCATGGGCCGGTAAGTATCCGCAGCGGGTCGCCGAACAGGCGGCGGCGGTGGTGCTGGCCAATACCGGGCCGCATTCGCTGGTCGCCGAGACCACCGTCGTGCCGTTCTTCAACCGGCCGCTGCCGCTGATCGACCGGATGGTCCCGCTGCCCGCGTGGCTCGGGCGCAACGGCCTGAGCGCGCGGATCGTCTTCCCGCCGGTAGCGGCGGTCCGCTGGATCTTCGCCCGGCAGATCATGAGCCTGGCCGCCGATCCGGAGTCCATCGAGTTCGGGATGAATATCGTGCGCTCGTGCCGGTCGCGGGTGCGGTCGGCGTTCGGCCTGCTGCTGGCGGAGATGGACCTGGGCGACGCGGCCCGCAATCTCACGGTGCCCACCACCGTGATCGCCGGGACCGCCGACGATATGACCCCCGCCGTACACGCCGAGCAGATCGCGGAGTGGCTGAAACAGACCGGCAACCTGGTCCGGTTCGTGCTGCTGCCCACCGGCCACCTCGGCAACCTGGAAGCGATCGAGGAGTTCAACGAGATCCTCGATCAGGTGCTCACCTCGGTACGGGAGCCGGCCACCGCGGCCGGCTGAGCGCTGCCCGCGCGGCGGTCAGGAGAACACCACGGTGCGCCGGCCGTGCACGAGCACGCGGCTCTCCAGATGCCAGCGCAGTCCACGGGCCAGCACGACACGTTCGATATCGCGACCCTGGCGGACCATATCGCTCACCTCGTCGGCGTGGTCGACCCGGATCACGTCCTGTTCGATGATCGGGCCGGCGTCCAGTTCGGGGGTCACATAGTGGCAGGTCGCGCCGATGAGTTTCACGCCGCGGGCGAAGGCCTGGTGGTAGGGGCGGGCGCCGACGAACGACGGCAGGAAGCTGTGGTGGATATTGAGGGCCCGGCCGGCCCAGTGCTCGCACAGATCCTCCGGGAGCACCTGCATGAACCGGGCCAGCACCACCGCGTCCGGATCGTGGCGGTCGACCAGTTCGCGCATCCGCTCGAAGGCCGGGCCGCGTTCGGCCGGATCCTTCGGGAACGGGACGTGGTGGAAGGGGATGCCGTGCGCCTCGGTGATCGCGGCCAGGTCGAGATGGTTGCCGATCACCGCCTCGATGGTGGACGGCAGTTCACCCGAGGTGGCCCGGCCCAGCAGATCGTGCAGGCAGTGCCCCTCCTTGCTGACCAGGACCACCGAGCGGCGCCGGACGCCCGAATCGTGGACCTGCCATTCGGTGCGCGGACCGAGTTCGTCGGCGATGGTACGGAACCGCTGCCGTAGGTCCTCCACGCCGAACGGGACGGTCGCGGCCCTGATCGACTGGCGGGTGAAGAACCAGCCGGTCTCGGGATCGGAATGGTAGCCCGCCTCCAGGATGGACCCCCCGAACCCGGCGATGAACGAGGTGATGGTGGCGATGATGCCGGGACGGTCGGGGCAGCCCAGGGTGAGCACGTAGCGACGGTCGTCGGCGACGGGAACGGCGGAAACCATGAGGTCATCCTGACAGGGCGGGCCCGCGCGGCCGTCCGCGCCTCCGCCTCCCGCCGGTCCGGGAGCCGGTCAGAGGGCGTAGAACGGCTCGGGGTAGCGGAACTCGCCGAGGATCTGCGCGTCGTAGGCGGTCAGCGGCCTTATCTGGAAATGGCTCGCCCAGTCCGGCTGGTCCGGGGCGATACCCAGCCGTTCGGCCGGCTGGAATCCGAACCGGGGGTAGTACTCGAGGCTGCCGAGCAGTCCGACCAGGGGTTCGTCCAGCGCGTCCGCGGCGCCGAGCACCGCGTGCATGAGCGCCGTGCCCACGCCCTCGCCCTGGGCTTCGGCGAGCACGCCGATCGGGCCGAGGGCCAGTACCGGGAACGGACCGACCGTGGCCCGGGTGACACAGACATGACCGACCACGGTCTCCTGTGCCACCGCGACCATCGACAGGGTCGGGATCCAGGCCGGATCACTGCGCAGGCGGTCCACCAGCGCGACCTCGGGAGGCGCGCCGGGATCCGCCGCACCGGCCGCGGGGCCGCCCGGTGCGTAGTGCGGCGCGAACGCGCTGCGGTGGACGGCGGCGATGGCGGGGGCGTCGACCATGCGTTCGCGGCGGATCAGCAACGGCGTCCTCTCTTCGGCGGCCGATACGAGTGTGCGTGAGGGCTCGGAGGCGCGCAACGGAATTCGCCGCGCCGGGCCCCGGCCATCGGATACGGGTATGCCAGACTCTGGACCCATGGCCGATTCCCAGTCGCTGACCCGGTCCGAGGTGGCCGCAATGATCGACCACACCCTGCTGGCCCCGGAAGCGACGAGCGCGGATGTTACCGCCCTCGTGGCCGAGGCGCGCGAGCTCGGGGTCTACGCGATCTGCGTTTCGCCGGCCATGCTTCCGGTGCGCGCACCGGGCGTGGTGGTCGCCACCGTCGCGGGTTTCCCTTCCGGCAAACATCATTCGCTGGTGAAGGGGGCCGAGGCGCGGCTGGCGGTGGAGCAGGGTGCGGCCGAGGTGGATATGGTGATCGACGTCGGGGCGGCCCGCTCCGGCGATTTCGCCGCCGTCCTGGCCGATATCATCGTGGTGCGCGAGTCGATTTCGGACCGTGCGCTGCTGAAGGTCATCATCGAATCCGCCGCGTTGCCCGACGAGGCCGTCGTCGAGGCCTGCCGCACCGCCGAACAGGCGGGGGCGGATTTCGTGAAGACCTCCACCGGGTTCCATCCCGCCGGCGGCGCCGACGCGCGTGCCGTGCGGTTGATGGCGGATACGGTGGGCGGGCGCCTCGGCGTGAAGGCGAGCGGCGGGATCCGGACGGCGGCCGCGGCCGCGGAGATGATCGCCGCGGGTGCGACCCGGCTCGGATTGTCCCGCAGCCGTGACGTTCTCGCCGGTTTCCCGGAGTGAGACCCGGCCCGGCCCGCCGGGGTGTACGGGCCGGAGGTCAGCAGGAGGCATCGCTGCCCTCGGCGGGCGCGGGCAGCTGGGCCGGGCCGCCGGCCAGGTCTACCTCGATACCGTCGTCGGTGACCCGCAATTCGGTCGGTTGCAGGCCCAGCGGATAGGTCTGCAGGCTCTCGGTCATCAGATCCACGACGCCCTGGGCCAGGTCGTCGGGTATTCCGAATCCCAGGAACTGGGCCTGGGCGACCGATACATCGACCTTGCCGTCCTCGATCTGGGGCACGACCTGCAATTCGCCGATACCGCCGAGCACCTTCATGGTGAGCTGCCCGGTGGCGGGATCGGAGATCACATCGGAGACCAGGCCTTTCAGCGTTTCGCTGATTCCGGTGTTGCTCCAGCTCACATCGGCCGAGGAACTGCCGATCGAACTGCCGCTGCTACTGCCTTTCGGCATGGTGATGTCGTGGAATTGCGCATGCACCTGCATACCGACGGCGGGGCCGAACTCGGCGCCCTCGCTGTCGACGTCCATCCGGGAGACCTTCCCGTCCAGCCAGGTGATGAGCAGCGGTTTGGCTCCGAAACCGACATCTATCTTGGAGCCCATTTCCTTCTCGAACTGCGAGCTGATGCAGCTCGCTATGCGGTGCCGCGCATAGGCTTCACCGCCGATCAACGCACCGGCCACCAGCACGAGCACGGCGACCAGAGCGATCACGGTGGTCCGGCGGCTGACCTTCGGGACAGACAGGGACTTGGTGGACATGAGTGAGATTCTTCCCGATGATTCTGTGCCGGCTATGAGGCCCGGATATGGGCACACGGTGAAGGTGCCGACGTCAGCCTCGGTTCCGGGCGTCCTATTGTGATCTAGGACACATGCCGGTCTCCGCCTGTCAGGCCGGCGCCACCGTGGACCACGGCACCTCGAGAATATTGTCGCGTAGGCGCCGCCGGTGATCGCGCACCGGAAACCCCTGCTCCCGTAGGAGATCCGCGGCCGCCCGCCAGCGCACCCGGGGGCCGAAGGACGCCAGCGCGGCACTGTGCGCCCAGGCACGGTCGGCCGCGGTGAGCAGGGCGTGGATGCGTTCTCCGGGGATATTGCGGTGGATGAGCGCCTTCGGGAGTCGTTCCGCCAGATCCGAGGGGCGTTCGACGGTGAGCGGATCCCAGGCCAGCGTCAGGGAACGGGGGCCGGAGTGGTCCAGCACCACCCAGGCGCAGCGGCGGCCCAGTTCGTCGCAGGTGCCCTCCACCAGCAACCCACCGGGAGCCAGGCCCGCGAGTACCGTCTGCCACGCGCCGGCGACCGCGGCTTCCGGGTATTGGCGCAGAACGTTGAACGCGCGGACCAGGATCGGGCGCAGACCCGCCAATTCGAAACCGCCGCGCGCGAAGACCACGCCGTCGCGGGCGGGGACGACCCGGGCCGGATCGATTTCCAGACCCACCACCCGGGTATCCGGCCGGACCGTACGCAACCGGGCGGCCAGTTCCAGCGTCGTCCAGGGCTGCGCCCCGTAGCCGAGGTCGACCACCAGCGGATCGGCCGCCCCGCGCAGTACCTCGGTGATCCGCGGATCGTGCATCAGTTGCCGGTCGCTGCGCCGCAGCCGGTTGGTGCCGGTGGTGCCGCGGGTGACGGTGCCGAGCGGAACGCTCAGCCGGCGGACTTGTGCTCGTCCAGCCATTTCTGGGTCACTTCGGCCTCGGCGCGGAACAGGTCCACCAGATTCACCAGCATGAGCTGTTCCAGCCGCGGCCCGACCATCGGAATGAAGACCTTGGCCTCCGACGACATCCGCATCGTGCAGCCGGTTTCGGTGGGGAACAGGCTGATGGTGCCGGTGAGGCTGCCCGGCCCGGCGGGGATCGAGGCCGAATACCGGCCGTCGACCTCCGGCCCGAACCGGCCGTAACTCTCCTTGCGGGTGATGACCATATCCTTGCGCATCACCGACTGGGCGACCTCGGGCAGCACATCGCGGGGCAGGATGTGATGCAGCACCACATCGATCCCGTCCTCGCTCGCGTCGATGGAGATGACCTCGTTGGGGGAGTACTTGCGCATCTCCTCCATCCGCGCCTCCCAGTAATCCCGGTTCGTCAGCGCCGCGTACAGCTCCTTGGTGGTGTGCAGCGGATAGCGGGCGGAATAGTCGAGTCGGCGAGCCATGGGCGGTAGGTTACCGCCCGCGGCCGCGCCCACCCTCCGGAGGCCGGACCGTGGGCGCAGGTAGGCGCGGCTACGCCCGTTCGGCGATCCAGCCGTTGGTGAACTCGGTCTCCTCGGCGAGCAGTTCGGTGAGACGTTCCCCGATGGCCTCTTCGATCTTGCGGCCGAACAGCGGAATCTTCACCTCGATGGATCCGGAGATCTCGGCGACCGCCCCGTCGGGCTCGTCGACGGCGGTGATGGTGCCCCGGACCTCCGCCGGCGCGCCCTCGACGCGGGCCTCGAAACTACCGGCGGTACCCGACCAGAGTTCGGTGCGCGGGATGATCAGATCGCCCGGGTGTACAGCGGTGATGGCGGCCGGCAGCAGATCGGAGGGGATGGTCTGCACGACCTCGACCCGGACCTGTTCGCCCTCCACGGTCAGCGAGACGAACTTCGCGTTCGGTCCGCCCACCGCCTCGATGCGATCCCGCCAGTACTGCTCGGTGCAGAACGCCTCGCGGACCGCGGCGACCGGGTGGGAATAGCGAGCCGTATACGCCAGCGCTGTAGCCATGACCGGACACGCTACCGTCTGGTCGTGCGAACTTCTCGGGTTGTCCCGGCCGACGAACTCCGTACCCTGCTGGCCGGAACCGGCGCCCGGGTGCGGTCCGCGGTCCCGCTGGCCGAGCTCACCACGCTGCGGGTCGGCGGGCCGGCCACGGTCGCCGACTGCGCCACCACCGACTCGCTGGTGGCCACGGTCACCGCGCTGGATGCCGCCGAGGTGCCGGTACTGCTGGTGGCCGGTGGGTCCAACCTGCTCGTCTCCGACGACCCGGTGCCCGGTGTGGTGGTCCGCGTCGCGAGCGCCGGTATCGAGTTCGGTGCCGACGGGGTCACGGTGGAAGCCGGGGCGAACTGGGATTCGGTGGTGGCGAAAACGGTGGCCGCCGGGTTCGGCGGGCTGGAATGCCTGTCCGGTATCCCCGGATCGGCCGGAGCCACCCCCGTACAGAATGTCGGCGCCTACGGCGTGGAGGTCGCCCAGCTGCTGCGCCGGGTGCGGCTGCTGGACCGGGCGTCGGGGCAGACCCACTGGGTGGGTCCGGAGGATCTCGCCCTCGGGTATCGCACCAGCCGCCTCAAGCACACCGGCGACGCGGTGGTGCTGGCGGTCGAATTCGCCCTGGATCCCTCCGGCACGAGCGCACCGCTGCGTTTCGGCGAACTGGCCCGGATACTGGGCGCCGGCGACGGCGAATCCCGCCCCGCGGCCGCGGTCCGCGAGGCCGTGCTCGGTCTGCGCGCGGGTAAGGGCATGGTGCTCGACCCCGCCGACCACGACACCTGGAGCGCGGGCTCGTTCTTCACCAACCCGGTCGTTCCCGCCGGTGAGGTGGAGCGGGTGCGCGCCGCCATCCGCGACCGGCTCGGCGATATCTCCTTCCCGACCTACCCCGCGCCCGACGGCGTGAAGTTCTCCGCGGGCTGGCTGATCGAGCACGCCGGCTTCGCCAAGGGGTTCCCGGGTCCGGACGCCGCCGCCCGGCTGTCCACCAAGCACACGCTGGCCCTGACCAACCGGGGCGCGGCGACCGCCGCGGATATCGCCGCGCTGGCCCGCGTGGTCCGGGACGGGGTGGCCGACCGGTTCGGGATCACCCTGGTGCCCGAACCGGTGACGGTGGGTCTGGACCTCTGACGCCGGGCCGGCGCCGACCGGGTCAGGAGCGGCGGGCGAAACGACCCGGGTCGGCCTGATCACGGGGTTTGACGATGATCTGGTCCAGGTTCACGTGCGGCGGGCGGCTCGCCGCAAAGGCGACGATCTCCGCGATGTCCTGGGCGACCAGCGGGTCGATGCCCTGATAGACGGCCGCGGCGCGGCCGGCGTCGCCGTCGAAGCGGACCAGCGAGAACTCGGTCTCCACCGCGCCCGGCGCGATCTCGGTGAGGCGCACCGGCTGCCCGAGGAGTTCGCCGCGCAGGGTCCGGTGCAGCACCGCCTGGGCGTGTTTGGCCGTGGTGTAGCCGGACCCGTTGTCGTAGGCGTGGAAGGCGGCCACCGAGGTGATGGTGACGATCAGGCCGTCGCCGGAGGCGATGAGTTTCGGTAGCAGGGCCTTGGTCATGCGCAGGGTGCCCAGGACGTTGGTCTCCCACATCCAGCGCCAGTCGTCCAGGTCGGCGTCGGCGACAGTGGCCAGGCCCTTGGCGCCACCGGCATTGTTCACCAGCACGTTCACCTCGCCGACCGCGTCGGTGAAGGCCGCCACCGATTCCTCGGAGGTGACATCGAGTTCCAGCGCCGTCCCGCCGATCTCCTCGGCCAGCACCGCGAGCCGGTCCACCCGCCGGGCGCCGACGTACACGTGATAGCCCTGCTTCGCGAGTTCCCGGGCGGTGGCCGCACCGATTCCCGAACTGGCTCCCGTGACAACGGCGGTACGTGTGCTCATGGGCCCGATCCTATGATGCGCTCATGGCCATCAGAGAAGTGCGCAGTATCGACGGCACCGGCATCGTCTACCGGACGGGCGGGTCACCGGATTCACCGCCGTTGGTTCTGGTGCACGGGTGGTCGGCGGATCTGCGGTGCTGGGGGCAGGTGTTCGAGGATCTCGCCGCCGATTTCCGGGTGGTCGCGGTCGACCTGCGGGGCCACGGGTATTCGGAGGCTCCGCGCACCGGGTACGACGAGCCGAAGAATTGGGCGGGCGATATCGCCGCCGTACTGGCCGCCGAATCGATCGAGGCGGGCGCCGTGCTGCTCGGATGGTCCTATGGCGGGATCGTGATCAGCGACTATCTGGCCGAGTACGGGACCGGAGCGGTCGCCGGGGTGGTCTATACCGGGTCGATGGCCAATATCGGCCGGGGCGTGCCGGGCGCCGAGGTCGGCGAGGCCATGCAGCAGGCGATACCGGCGGCATTCGAGGAGAGCCCCGGAAAGGCGATGCGCGGTTTCACCGCGTTCGGCGACGCCAATACGGGGTCCCGCCGGGACAAGGGCGCGGACGCGCAACGTCTGTTCGGCGCGAGCCTGGCCACGCCCCCGTTCGTGCGAAAAGCGCTGTTCTATCGCACCGTGGACAACACCGAGACCCTGCGCGGACTCGATGTTCCCGTGCTGGTGCTGCACGGTTCGGCGGACCCGGTGGTCCCCGTAGCCGACGGCCGCTACATAGCCGAGACCGCCCCCCTGGGCCGCACCTCCATCTGGGAGGACGCCAAACACGCCTTGTTCATCGAGGACCCGGACCGCTTCACCACCGAGATCCGCCACTTCTCCGCCGAGCTGGCCACCCCATAACAACGTCCCCCTCGCCCCCTCCCCCCTGACGGTCGCCTTCGCCGGGCGGGGCCCGCCCCGGTTCTGGAGCGACCAGAGGGAGGGAGCGCAGCGACCGACCGCCGGGAGTGAAGAACCGGGGTTAATAGGGCCCCGCCTCGAGCGGCGGAGCCGCTCCAAAATTACTGTGATCACTTTCACCCCTCGGGAAGGAGCCGTCGGGCTGCCGCGTTGCACCGTGCAGTATGGACATCGTGAGTCAACGCCCGGACCGCCGGCCGAACAGAATCGCCGTGCTGACGGTGCACACCTCACCACTGGCCCAGCCGGGCACGGGGGACGCGGGTGGGATGAACGTCTACGTGCTGCAGACCGCCGAACAGCTGGCGCGGCGCGGGACCGAGGTCGAGATCTTCACCCGCGCGACCTCGTCGAATCTGCCGCCCGTGCAGGAGGCCGCGCCGGGGGTGCTGGTGCGCAATGTGGTGGCCGGACCCTTCGAAGGCCTGGACAAGCACGATCTGCCGACCCAGCTGTGCCCGTTCACGGCCGAGGTGCTGCGGCAGGAGGCCCGTCATCTGCCCGGCTACTACGACCTGATCCATTCGCACTACTGGCTCTCCGGTCAGGTGGGCTGGCTGGCGCGGGACCGCTGGCGGGTGCCGCTGGTGCATACCGCTCATACGCTGGCCGCGGTGAAGAACGCCGCCCTGGCCGAGGGGGATTCCCCGGAACCCGCGACCCGCGAGATCGGTGAGAAGCAGGTCATCGCGGAGGCCGACCGGCTCACCGCCAACACCGCGCGCGAGGCCCGGCAGTTGCGGGAGCTGTACGGCGCGCTGCCCGACCGGATCGATATCGTCCCGCCCGGCGCGGACCTCAACCGCTACCGGCCGGGCGACCGGCTGCGGGCGCGGGCCGAGCTGGGGCTCGCGGCGGATGAGGAGATCGTGGCGTTCGTGGGCCGGATCCAGCCGTTGAAGGCTCCGGATGTGCTGGTGCGCGCTGTCGCGGAGGCCGTGCGGCGGCGACCGGGCCGGCGGCTGCGGGCGCTGATCGTCGGCGGGCCGTCGGGGACCGGGCTGGAACGCCCGGATTCGCTGATCGAGCTGGCGGCCGAACTCGGGATCAGCGACCAGGTCACCTTCCTGCCCCCGCAACCGCCCGACCGCCTGGTGCAGGTGTACCGGGCCGCGGATCTGGTGGCGGTGCCCAGCTACAACGAATCGTTCGGGCTGGTCGCGCTGGAGGCCCAGGCCGCCGGTACCCCGGTGCTGGCGGCCGCGGTCGGCGGGCTGGGTACCGCGGTGCGGCACGAGCACAGCGGGTTGCTGGTGTCCGGTCATCGCACGCCGGACTGGGCGGGTGCGCTGGAATACCTGCTCGATGATCCGGCGCGGTTGCGGGCCATGGGCGGGCACGCGGTGGCCCACGCCGCCGGTTTCTCGTGGGCCCATACCGCGGACAAGCTGCTCGCCAGCTATACCGCCGCGCTGGCCGACTACGGTCGCGGTCCGGCTACCCTCGGCGAGAGCCAGGCCAGATCGCGGGCGCTGTGGCGGCGCCGGACGGGAGTGCGCAGATGAGCGAGATAGCCGATACCGCTCGGATCGTCGAGGAGACGCTGCGGGATCGCGAGATCGAATACACCCGGACCGGTGACGAGGTGTTCGTCGCCGTATTACCGGGTGAGCGGAAACTGAAGACGAACGTGATGCTCACGGTGGGCGGGCACGGTGTGCGTTTCGAATCCTTCGTCTGCCGCAAACCCGATGAGAATTTCGAGGGCGTCTACAAATATCTGCTGCGCCGCAACCGCCGTCTCTACGGCGTGGCCTACACCCTCGACAAGGTGGGCGATATCTATCTGGTCGGCCGGGCGGCCACGCACGCGGTGACCGCCGAGGAACTGGATCGGATCTTCGGCCAGATCCTCGAAGCCGTGGACGGCGATTTCAACACCCTGCTCGAACTCGGATTCGCCGAATCGATTCGCCGGGAATGGAAGTGGCGGGTGTCCCGGGGCGAATCGCTGAAGAACCTGCGCGCGTTCGAGCATCTGGTGGATACCTCCGACGTCCAATGAGCCGGGTGCCGCGGGTTGACGTGCGGCCCGCGGGACGGATCCGCTCTCAGCGCGCGCGGTCGTAGATCACGGCGATCTCACCCAATTCACCGGTTTCCTGATGCCGGAGCGTCCATTTCGAACCGGGCAGGCCGTCGGTGAAGAGCCGTTGCCCGTCCCCGGCGATCTCGGGACAGATCATGAGATACAGCCGGTCGAGCAGGTCTTCGGCGAGTAGCGCCCGGATGACGCTGACGCTGTTGTTGACGAGGATATCGCCAGTACCGGTCGCTTTCAGTTCCGTGATGACCTGCGCCGCCGGTGCGTTCACCATGCGCGTACGTTCCCACGGCGATTCGGTGACGGTGCTGGACAGGACGATCTTCTCTGTATCGACCAGCCACTTCGCGTAGCCGCGGTCGCGCGGATCGGCGTTCTCGTCCTGGGCGACCGGCGGCCAGAACCCCAGGAATCCTTCGGCATTGACCCGGCCGAGCACGGCGGTGGTCGCGCCTTCCCGGATTCTGGTGAGGTGATCGCGTGCGACCTCGGTCACCGCGTAGGGCACGATCGCGCCCAGGTCGGTGGCCCCGCCGGGGCCGCTGTATCGCCCGTCCAGGGTGATGCTGATGTTGGCGCGTACCGCGCGGGTCGTCTCGGTCATGAGTGTGCTCCTGTTTCTCCGGTGTGGGTGGTGGCGCCGGATCGCGGATCGTGGATCGCGGCGGTGAGGTTGTCGAGCACCTGGGCCCATCCGGTTTCGATACCGGCGATGTAGGGGACGGCCTCGACGGTCGTCTCGGTGACGGCGAGTTCGAGCCGGAGCCGGGTGCCCGCCGCGGCCGCCGTGAGGGTGAGGTCGTAGTGGCCGGTGAACGCGATGGCGCCGGCGGAGTCGAGTACGGACAGGGTGAAGGCCAGGTGGCCCGGCGCGTTGGCGTGTTCGACCCGGCCCTCCGAGCGATACCGGACCCCCTCGGCGTCGCGGTACTCGAGAACCACCGGTCCGCCGGGGAACAGGGCGAATCCGCATTCGGTCACCGTCATCGGCGCGGGCGCCCACCAGGAGGCGAGCAGATCGCTCTCGGCCCAGAACCGCCAGACCTCCGGCGGGGGCGCGGGGAGGTCGCGTTCGAAGACGAAGGTGCGGCCGTCCGCCCAGCGCCGGCCGTCCGCCGCCGCGCTGTCGCGCTCGATGGCGGCGCGGTAGCGCGCCACCGCGTCCCGGTCACCGGAGTGGGCCTCGATCGCGCCGATCAGCTTCCCCAGCTCGTGCCGGAGGTCCCGTAGCGGCGGGGCCTCCAGGGCGTAGACCCGGCGCTGCCCCAGCGGGAACACGGTGACCAGACCCGCGCGGGCGAGGGTCTGGAGGTGTTTCGTCGTCTGCGGTTGCCGCAGGCCGGTCAGGTCGGCCAGCTCCCCGACCGAGCGCGGGCGTTCGGCGAGGAGTTCGACGAGACGCCATCGCGCGCTGTCGGCGAGAGCTGCCACGATGCGATCCATGGACAGAAGTATTCACTGAAAAGAATATTCAAGTCAAGGAATATTTTGGAGAGGCTCGGGGTGCTGCTGCCCGGAAGCCGAGTGTCGGTGGGCGACAATCGGGGACGCAGGCGAACCTTGGAGGAGTCGGTGGCGGTTCTGGCGCTGGATATCGGGGCGACGAAGTTCGCCGCGGGGCAGGTCGACCCGGCGGGCGGGGTCTACGCGGTGAGCCGGGCGGAGGTGCCGGCGCGCGAGGTGTGGACGGAATGCCGGCGTCTGCTGCTCGAGGTCGCCGGTGGAGCCGAGGTGACCGCGGTGGGGATCGGGTCGGCGGGTCCGGTGGATACGCCCGGCGGGGTGACGGGTCCGCTCAATATCCCGGAGTGGCGTGGTGGATTCCCGATCGTGGCGGCGGTCGAGGAGCTCTTTCCCGGCGCAGCGGTGCGTTTCGCCATCGACGGCGCGTGCCTCGCGCTCGCGGAATACCGGTCGGGTGCGTTGCGGGGGACGCGCAATGGATTGGCGATGACCGTCTCGTCGGGGATCGGTGGCGGGGTGCTGGTCGACGGACGGGTATCGCTGGGCCGCACCGGGAATGCCGGGCATATCGGTCATATCGTGGTGCCCGGCCAGGATGTGCCGTGTGCCTGCGGTGGGGTGGGGTGTGTGGAAGCGGTGGCGAGCGGGATGTCGTCCGCGCGCTGGGCCCGCGCGCAGGGCTGGGCCGGGCAGACCGGCGCCGAACTCGCGGCGGCGGCCCGGGCCGGGGACCCGATCGCGACCGCCGCGCTGGCGCGAGCCGGGACCGCGCTCGGGCAGGCGATCTGCTCGGCGGCCGCGCTGCTGGATGTGGACACCGTGGTCGTCGGTGGTGGTTTCGCGCATTCGGGTGATCCGCTGTGGCGTCCGCTACGCGAAGCGGTGGCCCGTCACGCCGGGTTGACCTTCCTCCGCGGTCTGCGGGTGGAACTGTCGCGTCTCGACGACGGAGCCACCCTCGTCGGCGCCGCGGTACTGGCCGGATCGCCGCTCGACCCGTTCGCTGTCGCCTGATGGGCCGGTCCGGGCACGCGCACGACGGGCCGCGTGGCCATGGCAGGATGACCGGCATGACCTACACCCTCGTTTTGCTGCGCCACGGCGAGAGCGAATGGAACGCCCTGAACCTTTTCACCGGCTGGGTGGACGTGCATCTCACCGACAAGGGCGTCGCCGAGGGGAAACGGGCGGGCGAACTGCTGGCCGAGCACGGCATCCTGCCCGATGTGGTCTACACCTCGCTGCTGCGCCGCGCCATCATGACGGCGAATATCGCACTGGACGCCGCCGACCGGCACTGGATCCCGGTGGTCCGGGACTGGCGGCTCAACGAGCGGCACTACGGGGCGCTGCAGGGAAAGAACAAGGCCCAGATCCGCGACGAGTACGGCGAGGACCAGTTCATGCTGTGGCGCCGCAGCTACGACACCCCGCCCCCGCCGATCGACCCGGCCGACGAGTACAGCCAGGAAGGCGATCCGCGCTACGCGGAAATCGAGGTCCCGCGTACCGAATGCCTGCTCGACGTGGTCAACCGGATGGTGCCCTACTGGGAGTCGACGATCTCGCGTGAACTGCTGACCGGAAAGACCGTCCTGGTGGCGGCACACGGTAATTCGCTGCGGGCGCTGGTGAAACACCTCGACGGAATTTCCGACGACGATATCGCCGGATTGAATATCCCGACCGGCATTCCGCTGCGCTACGAACTGGACGACGATCTGCGCCCGGTCCGCCCGCGCGAATACCTTGACCCGGAGGCCGCCGCCGCCGGTGCGGCCGCGGTCGCGAACCAGGGCGGCCGGTAGTTCGTACGCTCCGGCGCCGCAGTCCTTTACGGCCGCCGATTTCTCGTTACTCGTTGGTAACACTGTGTAAGCTCTCGATCGTCCGACCAGTCCGAGAGATGGATCACGGCCGATGAGAATTATGCTCCGAGCCACAGTGGCAATGGCCGCCGCGGTGCTGCTGGCGCCGATACTGGGCAGCAGTGCGGTCGCGGCCCCGGTGGCCGCCGGCCCCGACGGCGGAGCGGCCGGCGCGCAGTGGGCGGCCACCCACGACGGGCCGCAGCAGTATCCGAACATCCACATCACCTGGGATGTGCCGATCACCATGAGCGACGGCACGGTGCTGAAGGCCAATGTCTACCGCCCCGCCGATGCCGCGTCGCGGCCCATCGACACCCACACTCCGGTGCTGGTGAATATGACGCCCTACACCAAACTGGCGTCGAACCTGGTCGACCATATGGGTTCGGTACCGGGTATCTCCGACGCCGTCACTCAGCTGTCCCGCGATATCGATATGACCGGGACCCCGCTGTCCGGTCTGACCGATCTCACCAAGGCGCTCGGCGGCGGCGCGATGCGCAACTTCGCCGTGGACCGGCAACTGGTGAAGAGCGGCTACGTGCAGGTCGTGGTGGATGTCCGCGGGACCGGGTTCTCGCAGGGCGTCTGGGATATGTTGCGGCAGCGCGAACAGCGGGACACCGTGGAGGTGATCGACTGGGCGTCGCGGCAGCCGTGGTCGGACGGTCAGGTGGGGATGACGGGGATGTCGTATTCCGGCATCAACCAGTTGCAGGCGGCCGAACAGCATCCGCCCGCTCTGAAGGCCCTGTTCCCGGTGGTGCCCGGCAGCGACCTCACCCAGGACGTGCTCATGCCCGGGGGCGGTTTCGGATTCAATTTCATCCCGCTGTGGATGTCGCTGATCAACGCGACCAAATGGGTGCCGGATGTGCAGTCGATGGTCAGCGGGACCTTCGATCAGCGGTGGCTGCACGATCGGCTGTCCTCGCCGTTCACCTACCTGGACGTGTTCCTCGACGCCTACACCACGCCGCGGGTGGAGGACCTGGATCCGCGGTTGCAGGAGATGATCCGCGGCAGCAGCCCCGACCGGCAGGCCTGGCTCGGCGATCCGTCGAAGGTGGAGGTGCCGACCTTCGTCACCGGCGGCTGGCACGATCTGTTCACCTACTCGGAGTCGCAGATCTACAACCAGATGCCGCTGCCCGCCGGGCAGAAGCAGCTGCTCATGGGCGATACCTATCACATCAACTCGGGCAGCGAATCGGGGAAACCGGGTTTGCCGCCGCGTCTGGACGTGCTGCAGCGCGCCTGGTTCGACAAATGGCTCAAGGGGATCGACAACGGGATCGACGGATACGGCCCGGTCACCCTGCGGCAGCAGGGCGGGGGCTGGGTGACCCGGGACGGGTTCGGCGAGAGCGCCCCACCCGATCAGGCGGCCGAGTACCGGCGGATGTATCTGTCCGCCGCGCCCAGCGGGACCGGCGGGCACAGCGTGCACGACGGTTCGCTGGGAACGAGCGCCGACAGTTCCGCGCGGTTGACGGTCGCGCCGGGACTCACCGGGATCTGCTCCAACGACGCCGGCCAGGCCACCGCCGGGATCATCGCGGTCATCAACGCCTGCGGTGCGGATTCCCGGATCCAGGAATCCAACGGGCTCACCTTCACCAGCGCGCCGGTGGCCGCGGCGGTGGACGTCTCCGGCCCGATCGCCGTGCGATTGCAGACCGTGCAGGACGCGGCCGACGGCTACTGGTCGGTCACGGTCAACGATGTGGCGCCCGACGGGCAGTCGCGGGTGCTGTCGTCGGGGCAGCTGACGGCCTCGCTGCGGGAGATCGACGATTCGCTGAGCAGCCGGTCGGCCAACGGTGACTACACCGACCCCCGCCCCTACACCTCGATCGAGAACCGGAAGCTCACGGTGCCCGGCGAGGTCACCACACTCGATATCGCGGTCCCCGCGATCGAGGCGCGGCTGGAGCCGGGTCACCGGTTGCGGGTGGACGTCTACGCGGGCAATCCGCCCAAGGGTGTACCGCCCCTGCCGATGATCCTCGATACCGGGCTGAAACCTCAGCATGTGCAGCTCGACCCGAACCTGCCGAGTTTCGTCAATCTGCCGGTGCGCGGTAATCCTGGTTGGTGAGCGCGCGCGGGTAGCCGCCGCCGAGACGAACCCCGTTGTGTCCCAGACACAACGGGGTCGCGTCGCGTTCCGGGGCCGAACACGCCCGGACCGCCGCCGGAACGATCGGGTGCCGAACAATGAGTAAACGCCCGGCGAACGCCGCAATAATCGCCCGTGACCTGCGTGAAACTTCACCGACCCCGGGTTTGTTTACCTGTAGTCGACCGTACGATTCTTGATGTGAGCGTTCCCCAGGCCGTTTTGCTGGCAGTCCTGGCGGCTGTCGTCGGACTGGCCGTCGGTGGACTTCTCATCCCCTATGTGAACGCGCGCACCGCGCAGCGGCGGCAGGCCGATTCCGGTCTCACCATGTCACAGGTCCTCGACCTGATCGTGCTGGCGTCGGAGAGCGGTATCGCGGTGGTGGACGAATACCGCGATGTGGTCCTGGTGAACCCGCGGGCCGAGGAACTGGGACTGGTGCGCGACCGGCTGCTCGACGAACGGGCCTGGGCCGCGGTGGAGAAAGTGCTGGCCAGCGGCGAATCATCGGAGTTCGATCTCACCGCCGACAAACCCACGCCGGGGCGGGGCCGGATCGCGGTCCGGGGGCTGGCACGGCCGCTGTCGCCGGAGGAGACCAGTTTCACGGTGCTGTTCGCCGACGACGATTCCGAACAGGCCCGGATGGAGGCGACGCGGCGCGATTTCGTCGCCAATGTCAGCCACGAGCTCAAAACCCCGGTCGGTGCGATGAGTCTGCTGGCCGAGGCGCTACTGGAGACCGCCGACGATCCGGAAGCGGTCCGGCACTTCGGTCAGCGGGTGCTCGCCGAGTCCAGCCGTCTCGGGAAGATGGTCACCGAGCTGATCGCGCTGTCACGGCTGCAGGGCGCGGAGAAACTGCCGGAACTCGAGGTCGTGGATGTGGACACGGTCGTCAATCAGGCGGTGGACCGGTCCCGGACCGCCGCCGAGGTCGCCGGGATCACGGTCAGCACCGACCGGCCCAGCGGGCTCGAAGTGCTCGGCGACGAAACACTGCTGATCACCGCGCTGTCGAACCTGGTCGAGAACGCCATCGCCTACTCGCCCCGCGGCTCCCACGTCTCGGTGAGCCGGTCGGTGCGCGGAACCTACGTCGCGATGGCGGTCACCGATCGCGGGATCGGTATCGCCAAGGACGATCAGGAACGCGTGTTCGAACGATTCTTCCGCTCGGACAAGGCGCGCTCCCGCGCCACCGGCGGTACCGGACTGGGCCTGGCTATCGTGAAGCACGTGGCCGCCAACCACAACGGTGAGATCACGCTGTGGAGCAAACTCGGCACCGGCTCGACATTCACCCTGCGCATACCCGCGCATCAGGAGGCCGACGGCAGTAATGCCGATCCGCCCGTGCTGACTAAAAGAGAAACCAGCCCGCGCCCCTCGGGACCGGGCCGAACGAATGGTGTGGAGGCACGCAGATGACGAGTGTGTTGATCGTCGAGGATGAGGAGTCGCTGGCCGATCCGCTTGCCTTCCTGCTGCGCAAGGAAGGTTTCGAGGTCACGGTGGTGGGGGACGGGCCCTCCGCGCTCGCCGAGTTCGACCGGTCCGGCGCCGATATCGTGCTGCTGGACCTGATGCTGCCCGGGATGAGCGGCACCGACGTCTGTAAACAGCTGCGCACCCGCAGCGGGGTCCCGGTGATCATGGTCACCGCCCGCGACAGCGAGATCGACAAGGTGGTCGGCCTGGAACTGGGCGCCGACGATTACGTCACCAAGCCGTATTCGGCCCGGGAACTCATCGCCCGGATCCGGGCGGTGCTGCGCCGCGGCGCCGGCGACGAACTGGATTCCGGCAGTGAGAACGGCGTCCTGGAGGCGGGGCCGGTGCGCATGGACGTGGACCGGCATACGGTCCTGGTCAACGGCAAACCCGTGACACTGCCGCTGAAGGAGTTCGACCTGCTCGAATACCTGCTGCGCAACTCCGGCCGGGTGCTCACCCGCGGACAGCTGATCGACCGGGTCTGGGGCGCCGACTACGTGGGCGATACCAAAACCCTCGATGTGCATGTGAAACGGCTGCGATCCAAGATCGAGTCCGATCCGGCCCGTCCGGAACACCTGGTCACCGTCCGGGGGCTGGGCTACAAACTGGAGGCCTGAGCCGGGAGCGGTCAGGGGAAGTAGATCCAGACCTCCCCGACCGGGGTGTCGGTGCGATGCAGCGGCGCCCACCCGAGACCGAGACCGTCCTCCTGGGCGCAGTCGTAGAGCGGTATCGATTCGCCGTCACCGCGGCAGACGATACTGCGCCGGGCGCCGTAGGGGCTGAGGACCAGCTTCTTGCCGGTCGCCGCGGCTGTCTGCGCGTCGGGATGGCCGAGCGGGACGAACCAGGCGGTGCGGTCGGAGTACTGACGGGGGTCGGCGGCGGGCCGGGCGTCGGCGACAGCACCGGTCGAGACGCCGGCGGCGCCGAGAGCGAACAGGGCCGCCGCGAAACCGGCCGGCCATCTCATCCAGGGGCTCCGCAGCATGCTCCGCTCCTGTTATCGCAGCTCGAGTCCCAGAATTCTATCCGGCATCCGCGGGTTTCCCTGTTGGCGCGCCCGGGCCGACCGCCGGGCGCGGGTGGTCGCGGGATGCTCCGCGACCGGCGGGATGCCTTCGCGGCGGCGCAACTGCCGTTCGAGCTCGCCATAGGCGGGTTTGCCCAGGAGTTCGATCAGTTCGGCGCGGTAGGCCTGCCAGACCGGACGTTCGCCGATATGGGCGTCCGGGGAGCCGGAGCAGTACCAGTCCAGGTCCACCCCGCCCGGGCCCCAGCCGCGGCGATCGTACTCGGTGATCACGGTCCGCAGGATCCGCACACCGTCGGGCCGGTCCACCCACTCCTGGGTGCGGCGGATCGGCAGTTGCCAGCAGACGTCGGGTTTGACCGTATGCGGCTCGACGCCCCGGTGTCCGGCCATGATGTGCAACGCGCACCCGGCGCCACCCGGAAAATCCGGCCGGTTCAGGAATATGCACGCGCCGTCGACCCGGCGGGTGCGCTCGGCGGGATCGCCGTCGAGTTCGTCGGTTTCCAGATACGTCTTCCGGGTGATCTTGCCGTTCTCGTCGCGGGCCTCGTCCATCAGCTGCCATTCCTGGGGCGTGAGCAGCTTGACGGCCTTGCGCAGGCGTTTGCGGTCGTCGTCGTCGGAGAGGAAGGCGCCGTGGGTGCAGCAGCCGGAATCGGGCTGGTCGGCCAGGATGCCCTGGCAGGCGGGAGTCCCGAAGACGCAGGTCCAATAGGAGGTCAGCCAGGTGAGATCCGCGGTGACGAGGTGTTCGTCGTCCGCGGGGTCGACGAACTCGAGCCACTCGCGGGGGAAGTCGAGTGGTACTTCCCGGCTGGGCCGCATCTTCGGCATCGGAAGGTCGGTCGGAGCGGGGACTGAGTCGTTCGTGGCTGCGCCAGACGTCACAACCCTCAACGCTAACACCACAACCGGGTCGTTCGGCGTTCAGGTTCACCAAGTAACGTGTCCGTGTGCGTCTAGGTGTCCTCGATGTCGGAAGCAACACCGTCCACCTGCTGGTGGTGGACGCGCATCGGGGTGGCCATCCCATGCCGATGAGCTCGACGAAGGAGTCGTTACGACTCTCCGAGAGCATGGACGACGCCGGGCGGATCACCCCCGAAGGCGCGCAGAAACTGGTGGACACGGTGGCCGATTTCGCCGGCCTGGCCGCGACCTCCGGATGCGCCGAACTGATGGCGTTCGCGACCTCGGCCGTCCGTGAGGCCACCAACTCCGACGAGGTGCTGGAGCGGGTGCGCACCGAGACGGGGGTGGATCTGCGGGTGCTCGCCGGCGCGGACGAGGCCCGTCTCACCTTCCTGGCCGTGCGCCGCTGGTACGGCTGGAGCGCCGGCCGGATCATCAACCTGGATATCGGCGGTGGTTCGCTCGAGGTGAGCAGCGGGGTGGACGAAGAACCCGATGTGGCGCTCTCCCTGCAGCTGGGCGCCGGCCGTCTCACCCGTAAATGGCTGCCGGAGGATCCGCCGAGTAAGCGGCGTATCGCCATCCTGCGCGACTGGCTCACCGCCGAACTCGTCGATCCCGCCAAGCAGCTCGGCGACGCCGGAAAGCCCGATCTGGCCGTTGGCACGTCCAAAACCTTCCGATCGCTGGCCAGGCTGACGGGTGCGGCGCCGTCCGGTGCCGGGCCGCGGGTGCGCCGGACCCTGACCGGTTCGGGACTGCGGCAGCTGATCGCCTTCATCTCCCGGATGACCGCCGCCGATCGCGCCGAACTCGAGGGAGTCAGCGCCGACCGGTCCCAGCAGCTGGTCGCCGGGGCGCTGGTCGCGGAAGCGGCCATGCGCGCGCTTTCCCTCGATACGCTGGAAATTTGTCCGTGGGCGCTGCGCGAAGGCCTGATTCTGCGCAAACTGGATACCGATATGGATGGTGGACCTCTGACAACGAACGCTCCGGCGAACGCGTCCGGTAACGGTGCCTCGCCCGGCAGCGCGTCGGCGGGACCGATCGAAACGGTGCCTTCATGAGCAGGAACTCGAATCAGCTGTCGGTGGCCGAACTTCTGGCCCGCAACGGTCAGCAGCCGGCCGCCGGCGGTGGGCGCAGAAGGCGTGGCGGGCGGGGAGTCTCGGTCGACGAGCTGAGCGGTGACCTGCCGGTCGTCGAGAACGGCACGTCCTCGCACGCGGCGCCGGATACCGACGATCCGCCCGCGGGGTACGACCCCGGACAGCCCGCGGCCGACGGCTACGCGCCGGATGGTTATGCGGGCGAACAGCTCCCGCAGTCCGCGCCGGATCCGAACTACTCTCCGATGTCCGGCCCGATCAGCGTCTACAACCCGCTCGCGCCGTACGGGCCGGATGCGGGCGCCGGTGACGCGCCGGCCCGGCTGGGCGACCCGGCCGCGGGTGCCTGGCCGGACCCGCAGCCCGCACCGGCGGCCGAGGACACCCGCCCCGCCGGACGGCGCCGGCGCCGGGCCGAATCGGACGACGAATTCGACGGCGACGGCGCGAATCGGTCCTGGGAGACCGGTCCGCCCACGCCCGGCGGTGGCCGGGCCGCCCGCCGGCGCGCCGCCGAGGCCGCCGAGGCCGCGGCCGCGGCGGAAGCCGCCGCCGAAGTGGCCCGGCAGACCGCTCCCGAGGCTCCCGCGGACTACGGCAGGCCGGGGGATTTCGGCGGCTTCGCCCCGGATTTCGGGGCTCCGGATTTCGGGCCGCCCGCCGCGCAGCCGGATTTCGGCCGCCCGGATCCTGGGCCGTCCTGGCCGGACCGTGCGCCCGGTTTCGAAGCCGGGCCGCCCCGGCTTGGCCCGCCGGGGGCGGCGCCGGCCGAGACCTGGCAGCCGCCGGAACCCGGCCCGGGCCTGGACGGCCGTCCCAAACTGGAGCGCCGCCGGCGGGGTACGAATCCGGTGCCGGAACCGGCGCCGTGGCCCGACGGACAACCCCGGCCCGAGGTGGCGGCGGCCGAGCAGGCGACGGTGATGTGGCCGCGCGCCGACCAGGAGCAGCGGCCGCCGTTCGGTCCGCCGGGTGTCGACGCGCCCCCGTTGGAAGAGTCGTGGCACCGTCCCGGCTTCGGTCCGGGTGGGCACGAGGGACACCCGGCCCCCGGGTTCCCGGATCCGGGCGGGCCGGGGGATTTCGCACCCGGATTCGAGGATTCCGGCAGCTTCGCCACCGATATGTACGCCACCGATGTGCACGGCCCGATGCCGCCGGTGCCCGGGCCCATGCCGCGCGACCGGGGTCCCGAAACAGGCGATTTCGACGCGGATTTCGCATCGGAACCCGATCTGTACGACGACCGGGACGACGCCGAGGAGGCCGAATCCCGGCTCGCCCGCGGCCGCGCCGCGCTGACCGGCAGGCTCGGAGTCGCCACCGGGAAATTCGCGGGCGCCCGCGAACGGCTCGCGGGCCGTGAGCGTGCCGAGGACGGCGACGCCCCCGTCGACCCGCGCAAACAGTGGATCATGCTCGGTGTCCAGAGCGTCGGCGCGGCCCTGGTGGGGATGGTGCTGTTCAAGGGTTTCGAGCAGTTGTGGGAGATGCAGCCGCTGGCGGCGCTGGCGCTCGCGGTGGTCGTGATCCTCGGACTCGTCGCCCTGGTGCGGATCCTGCGCCGTACCGACGATATCTTCAGTACCGTGATCGCCGTGGTCGTCGGCGTGTTCGTCACGCTGGGGCCGTTGGCATTTCTACTCAGTACGGGCTGAGCGAGGCAGCGATGACAGGCAGATCTCCCGCGGCCGAGGCGCGGGACGGTGGCCGGACGTATGCGGTGAAGGTGGGACTGTCCACCGCGTCGGTCTATCCGCAGAACACCGAAGCCGCGTTCCGGTACGCGGCCGAACTCGGTTACGACGGTGTCGAATTGATGGTGTGGGCCGAACCGGCCAGTCAGAGCATCGCCACCGTGCGTGGCTACGCGCGCAAGTATTCGGTGCCGGTGCTGGCGGTTCACGCGCCGTGCCTGCTGATCTCCCAGCGCGTATGGGGCGCGGACCCGGTGGCCAAATTGGAGCGCAGCGTGCGCACGGCCGAGGCGCTCGGCGCGGACACCGTGGTGGTGCATCCGCCGTTCCGGTGGCAGCGGCGCTACGCCGAGGGTTTCGCCGAACAGGTGCGGGCACTCGAACAGGACGGTGCGGTCGCCGTCGCGGTGGAGAACATGTTCCCGATGCGCGCCGACCGGTTGTTCAAACGCGGCGCCGGGGATATCCGCCGCCTGGAACGCCGCGGCGGTCCCGGTCTTTCGATGACCGCCTTCAGCCCCACCTACGACCCGACCGATACCGGGTTCCGCCACTACACCCTCGATCTGTCGCATACCGCCACCGCCGGGACCGATGCGCTGGCGCTGGCCGAACGGATGGGGCCGGGGCTGGTGCATCTGCATCTGGCCGACGGCCGCGGCGCGGCGCACGACGAACATCTCGTCCCGGGTGAGGGAACGCAGCCCTGCGCCCAGGTGTGCGAAACGCTGGTCCGTGCCGGGTTCGGCGGGCACGCGGTGGCCGAGATCAACACCCAGGAGGCCCGCACCACCGCGGCCCGGTCGGCGATGCTGGAGAAAACGCTCACCTTCGCCCGCACCCATCTGAATCCCGCGGTCACCTCGCCGCCCGATCACAGCCCGATCGAGTCCCGGTGATCGTCCGCGGCCCGCGGCCCGCGGGCACCTACAGTGGCACGCGTACGCGAGGCACCCGAATGAGCCGTTGAGGCACCTGTGTACCAATATGGACCGGCAGTATCGAACCCGCGGTGACGGACACGGGGCCGAGGAGGAGGAGTACCGATGACGACGGAGACGGAGCTGAGCGCCGATATCGACCTGGTGCACCCCGACGCACCGTTCCGCCGGGTATGCGCCCTGACCGAGCTCGCCGCCGACGAACCGGGCGCGGGCCGCTATCGCGGCGTCATCGACAACATCTGGACCATCGGACCCAAGGTGCACGGCGGCACCATGGTCGCCGGCTCCGCCGCCGCCGCGACCCGCTGGCTGCGCACCGTGGAACCCGACCGCGCCGCGATGGCCCCCCTGTCCGGCAGCACCGACTTCCTCGGCGCCCCGGAACCCGGTGAGGTCTCCTACGAGGTCACCATCCGCAAGGTCGGCCGGCAGATCTGCCTGGTGGACGTGATGCTGATCCAGCGCGGCCGCCCGCTGGTGCGCACCGCCTTCACCTTCGGCCACCTCGACGGACCGGACCGGCCGCCGCTCTATTCACCCGAGCACACCGATCTCCCGGTCGAACCCCCCGCCGACGCCATCGGTTACGAACCCGGCTCGTCGATGGGCCGTATCGTGCACGTGGCCCGCGGTATGGACGCCTTCCTGGACCGTGAATGGGCCCGCTTCATCGACGGCGAACACGGCGAACCCCGCCTGCGCATGTGGCTGCGGCCGCGTCCCGCCGACCAGGCCGACCCCGAGATCGCGTCCTATATCGCCATGATGGCCGCCGATATGTGCCCGCCCGTCCCGACCAACCTCGGGTACTTCGGCTGGTCCCCGACCGTTCAGATGACCACCTACCTGCGCCGCCGCCCCGCCCCGGGCTGGCTGCGCATCATCGCCACCACCCATGAGGTCGGCGGCGGGATGTTCGATTCGGATCAGATCGTGGTGGACTCCACCGGGGCGCTGGTCGCGCAGAGCCGTCAGCTGGCGTTGCTTCCCTCACCCAAGCGTTAGGCACCCCCGGTCGGCCGCATCCGTGGTCGGGGCCGAAGATAGCCCTATGACACGTATTGCAGTGATCGGCGGTGGCCGGATCGGTGAGGCTTTGATTGCCGGCCTGCTCGAGGCCGGGCGTCCCGTCAAGGATCTGGTGGTGGTCGAGACGCATACCGACCGGGCCGAGCTGCTGGCGCAGCGGCTGGGGGTCCGGGTCACCGATTCCGTCGACGATGCCGCGGTGGGAGCGGATCTGCTCGTGGTGGCGGTGAAGCCGGGCGACGTGGACGCGGTGCTCACCGAACTCGGGAAGGCGGATCTGGGCGGCGACCGGGATCAGATCCTGGTGTCGCTGGCGGCGGGTGTGCCGACTGCCCGGCTGGAGGGCAAACTACCCGCCGGTTTCCCGGTGGTCCGGGTGATGCCGAATACCCCGATGCTGGTCGGCGCGGGGATGAGTGTGCTGGCGGCGGGCCGCTACGCCAAACCCGAGCAGCTGGACCTGGTGACCGAGCTGCTGAGCACCGTGGGCCAGGTGTGTGTGGTCCCGGAGGCGCAGATGGACGCGGTGACGGCGGTGTCGGGGTCGGGTCCGGCGTATTTCTTCCTGGTGGTGGAGGCCATGGTCGAGGCGGGGGTGGGACTCGGGCTGACCCGGGATATCGCCGCGCAGCTGGTCAACCAGACCATGCTGGGTTCGGCCGCCATGCTGGCCGAGTCGGGGCAGAGCGCGGTCGATCTGCGGGCCGCGGTCACCTCACCGGCGGGTACCACCGCCGCGGCGGTGCGCGAACTGGAGCGGGCGGGCCTGCGGTCGGCGTTCCTGGAGGCGCTGCACGCGGCCAAGCAGCGTTCGGCGGAACAGGGAGCGTCGGCGGAATGACCGGCCGACCCCCAGCGTATGAACCTGATTTCTCACTCCCGTCGCAGTAATCCCACTGGTCCCGCTAAGCTTCAAGGAGCACGTGCGTGTCTGTTCCGCCGGTGGGGAAGCCGGCGGCGCGGACGTGCCGGAGGTCAGTGGTGCGATGATGTCTTCGAACAAGATGTCCGCTAACAGCGGCGGTGGTTCTTCGCCAGGACAATCAATACTCGGCGGTGGTACGCAATTCCTCACCGTCGCCGAGGTGGCGAATTTGATGAGAGTTTCCAAGATGACGGTGTACCGGCTGGTGCACTCCGGCGAGTTACCGGCGGTACGCGTCGGAAGATCGTTCCGGGTGCATGCCAAGGCGGTGCACGATTATCTGGAGACGTCCTATTTCGATGCCGGGTGAAGGCGGTTACCGGCACCGTCCGGCGGGCCGGTAACATCAACCCTCGCTGTGTTGGATCGGCGGTTCGCCGCGGCCCTGTCGTGGTCGCGCGGAGCCGCCGTCCGCAGGGCCGAGGGTCCGCCCCGGGTGGGCTGGGAGTTTTCGGCCACCAAGCAACCGGGCATACGACCGGACAGTTGACGTAAGCGAGCGCGTGCACGCGCCGAGGAGAGAACGCGAGGACACCCTATGGGTTCTGTGATCAAGAAGCGCCGCAAGCGCATGTCGAAGAAGAAGCACCGCAAGCTGCTTCGTCGTACCCGCGTGCAGCGGCGCAAACTCGGCAAGTAAGCGCAACTCGCGCGTCGTAATCCACGAAACCCGCTACCATTCGGTGGCGGGTTTTCGTTTCGTTTCGATCAACTGAAGTTGGGGTTAGGTCCCCGTTAAGAAGCCGGGGGTCACGGCTGGGGCCGTTACGCTGGTACTCGGAACTGATGAGCGGGGGATCGATGCTCGAGGTGGATTGGTCCGGTGCAGATGGACACTGACGCGAACGGGGAATACCGGCCGAAAGTCGTGCTGGTGACCGGTGCCAGCCGCTTCTTCGGTGGCAATGTCGTGTGCTCGCTGGTCTCCGATCCCGGCATCGAACGCGTGATCGCGGTCGATGTACTCACCCCGAGCCCCCCACTGCGGCGGCGTATGGGCCGCGCCGAATTCGTGCGCGCCGATATCCGGAATCCACTGATCCGCAAAGTTATCGAGCGTTATCAGGTCGATACCGTGGTGCACACCGCGGTGCTGTCGCAACCGCCGTCGGGCGGTGGCCGGGCCGCGATGAAGGATATGAACGTCCTGGGCGCGATGCAGCTGTTCGCGGTCTGCCAGAAATCACCGACCGTGCACCGGGTGGTGTTGCGATCGACTTCCGGGGTATACGGGGGCAGTGCCAAGGATCCAGCGAAGTTCACCGAGGAAATGAGCGCTCGGAGGGCACCGGGCGGATGGTTCGCGCGCGATCTGATCGAGATCGAAGGCTTCGCGCGCGGCCTGGCCCGGCGCCGTCCGGATATCAATGCCATAACATTGCGCCTCGCGCCGATCGTGGGGCCCGGCCTCGGTGGCCGCGCCGCGCAACTGTTGCGTTCGCCGGTCACTCCCACAGTGCTCGGACGGGACGCACGGATGCAGTTCCTGCACGAAGAGGATGCGGTCGCAGCCCTCGTCCACGCCACCCGGTCCGGTCCGGGTGGTACCTACAATGTCGCCGGCGACGGCGCGCTCTCGCTTTCCCAAGCGGTGCGTCGTGCCGGAAGGGTCGCGGTACCGGTACCGTGGTCTGTGTTCCGCACCGTCGGCCGGTCCCTGATGGGTCCGGTTATGCGTGACTTCAGCTCCGAACAGCTCGATTATTTCCTTTTCGGTTGTGGTCTGGACACGACGCGAATGCGCGCCGAACTCGGATTCGAGCCGCGCTGGACGACGGTACAGGCGTTCGACGACTTCACCGGGGGCGCAGCGTTGCGGCCCGTAGTCGATCCAGCGTGGATCGACGCCGCAGAAAACAAACTGCTCGGCCTTCTCGGGGCCGGTACGGGAGCACATACATGAACGACGTTGCCAAAGTCATTCGGCTGCAAGATCTCGCCACCGCGCCGCGGCAACGACCCGCGGCCCGGAACTGGGCCGGTCCCGTGGACCGCTCGGTGACTTCGCTGACCGACCGTCTCAGTCCGCCGGTGCCGCCCGCGCCGCGTTCGACGGCCGATCTCGTACGTGACGCCGTCGGAAAGCAGATCGGCCGGACCGCCGAATTCGCCCGCCGCCGGCTCACCGGCGACTACCAGGTCGACGAGTTCGGATTCGACGAGCATCTCCTCGAATCGGTCCTGCTCCCCGCTCTGCGCCCGCTCGCGGACAACTGGTTCCGGGTCCAGGTCAACGGGATGGAGAACATCCCGGAGGCCGGTGGCGCGCTGATCGTGGCCAACCACGCCGGCACCGTCCCCCTCGACGGATTGATGCTCCAGCTGGCGGTGCACGACAGCCATCCCAAACAGCGCGCGCTGCGCCTGCTCGCCGCCGATCTGGTCTTCGAGGTGCCCATGCTGGGCGCCCTCGCCCGCAAGGCCGGTCACACCCTGGCCTGCCGCCCCGACGCCGAGCGCCTGCTGCGCTCGGGCGAACTCACCGGCGTGTTCCCGGAAGGCTTCAAAGGGGTCGGCAAGAAATACGCGGACCGCTACAAACTGCAGCGGTTCGGGCGCGGCGGGTTCGTGGCCGCCGCCGTCAAGGCCGGAGTACCGATCATCCCGTGCTCGATCGTGGGATCCGAGGAGATCTACCCGAAGCTCGCCGATATCAAGCCGCTGGCCCGGCTGCTCGGCCTGCCGTACTTCCCGGTGACCCCCACCTTCCCGCATCTGGGCCCGCTGGGTGCGATCCCGCTGCCCTCGAAGTGGTACATCGAATTCGGCACCCCGATCAGTACCACCGACTATGTGGCCGAGGACGCCGACGACCCGATGCTCATGTTCGAGGTCACCGACCAGGTCCGCGAAACCATCCAGCAGACCCTCTACAAACTCCTCATCAAACGCCGCAACACCTTCATGGGGTAGCGGCAAGCCCATCTGCGCCGGTCAGCGGCAGCTGTGGCCGGTGCAGGTGAGTAATTCGGTGAGCCGGTCGTCGAGGTCGCCGGCCACCTCGGCGTGGGCGGCGCGGCCCTCGGGGGTTTTGATGAGGTTCGTGAGTTGGTAGGGGTCTGCCTGTAGGTCGTAGAGCTCGTATTCGCGGGCGTCGAGCGGGCGTTCGCGTTCGTACCAGCGCACGTAGAGGTAGCGCTGGTTGCGGACGCCGCTCCAGGACGGCATATCGAGTGTGTAGATCAGGGGCGTGTCGGTTCCGGGCACCTGTTCCTGCGCGATACCGGCGCGCCCGTCGTCGCCGGGACCGCCGTATTCGGCGAGGAAGTCGGTGCGCCAGGTGGCGTCCCCGGCCAGGGCTCCGGTGAGGGAGCGGCCGTCCATCCGATCGGGGACACCGATTCCGGCCCAGTCGAGGATGGTGGGGGCGAGGTCGATCGACAGGGCCATGGCGTCGCTGCGTCCGGTGGGGACCGTGGGGCCGGCGATCGCCAGCGGTACCCGCATGGACTCCTCGTAGGGCGCCATCTTCTGGGTGAGGCGATGCGCGCCCAGGCTGTAGCCGTTGTCGGAGGTGAACACCAGGTAGGTGTTGTCGAGTTCGCCGGTGCGCGCGAGGGTTTCGACGATGCCCGCCACCATTTCGTCGAGTGATTTCAGCGCCCCGAGCCGATTGGTGTAATCGGCGTCGTTGGTCGCGGCGATCGTCGCGGCCCGCGCGCCGGCGGTATCGATCAGCCAGGACGGTTTATCCGAAACGTCGGGTTCTTGATAGTTGGGCGAGCGGGGCGAGGCGGTCGGCCGGGTCTCGGGAATATGCCGGGGCGCGGGCGGGATCGGGAAATGCGGTGAGGTCGAGGACGCCAGCCAGAAGAACGGCTGCCCGGACGCGGCGGAGTCGGTGATGAATTTCCGGGATTTCGCGCCGACGACATCGGTTTCGTAATCGGCCGGCGCGAGACCGTATTTCACGAAGGAACCGTTTTCGTTGAGCGTGTAGTTGTAGCCGGAGTACAGGAAGTTGTCGACGCCGGCGTTCCAGTCGTCCCAGCCCGGCGGGATATGGCCGGGGTCGTCCTCGAGGCCGTTGAGGTATTTCCCGGCCATTCCCGTGCGGTATCCCGCATCGTGCAGCGCCGTCGCCACCGTATGCGACTCGTTCCCGTTGGCGCGGAAGGTTTCGAAACCGCCCACCGGCCCGGAATTGGTGAGGACCCCGGTGTTGTGGCCGTATTCGCCGGTCAGGATGGAAGCCCGGGCGGCGCAACAGATCGGCATCGGGGCGAAACCGTCGGTGAACTCCATTCCGCGGTCGCGGATCAGCGCGGCGGTCCGGGGCATCGCCTGCCAGACCGGCGTGGTGGCGGCGTCCAGATCGTCGGCCAGGATCAGCACCACATTGGGCCGTTCGTCCGCCGGCGCGGCGGAAGCGGTGAATCCACCCGCGGCGACCGTCAGAAGCACCGCGGCCGCCGCGACGGGCCAGCGACGCGAAACGGAAATCGGACCCATCGACGCTCCTCGATATCGGCCTGACCGGACGAGCTTCGTATCCGTACGCGTCGAGATTAAGGCAGTGACCCCGGAACATCCCGGATCGTCAGAAGTGACTGCCCCCACGGCGGCGGGTCACGGCGGCGGCCACCGCGCCACCGGCCGCGCCCAGGGCCAGGGCGGTGGGGACGCCGATCTTGGCGGCTTTGCGGCCGGTGCGGAAATCGCGGATCTCCCAGCCGCGCGCCTTGGCGACCTCGCGCAGATCCGAATCGGGATTGATCGCGACCGCCGTACCGGTGAGCGACAGCATGGGGACATCGTTGTGACTGTCGGAGTAGGCGGTGCAGCGTTTGAGGTTGAGACCCTCGCGAATGGCCAGGGCGCGGACCGCGTGGGCTTTGCCCAGGCCGTGCAGGATATCGCCGACCAGCCGGCCGGTGAACTCACCGTCGACGCTTTCGGCGACCGTGCCGAGCGCGCCGGTGAGGCCGAGCCGTTTGGCGATCACCTGCGCCAGCTCGACCGGGGTGGCGGTGACCAGCCAGACCTGTTGACCGGCATCCAGATGCATCTGCGCCAGCGCCCGGGTGCCGGGCCAGATCTTGTCGGCGATGATCTCGTCGTAGATCTCCTCGCCGAGAGCCGCGAGTTCGGCGGTGGAGCGGCCGGCGATGAATTCCAGGGCCTTCTCTTTACCGGAGGCCATATCGGTGCTGTTCTCTTTACCGGTGACCCGGAACTTCACCTGTTTCCAGGCGATATCCACCAGATCGGAACTCCGAAAGTATTTACGGGCGGCCAATCCCCGGGCGAAATGCACGATCGAGGCGCCCTGCACCATCGTGTTGTCGACGTCGAAGAAGGCGGCCGCGGTGAGATCGCGGGGGACCTCCGGCCGGGCCGTGCCGATACCACCGGCCCGCTCGGCGTCCTGCAGGGCCAGCGCGGCGTCGGCACTGGCCTCGCCGGCGACATTGGCGCGGACCTCTTCCTCGCTCGGCCCGAACGGGCTGCGCGAGATACGCGCGAGCTGCTCGGACAGGCCCTGCCCGAGCGGACCCAGATTCCACCGGACCGGAAGTTCCCCGAACCGGCCCGCGATGAATCCGGTTTTCCCCACCTTCGATCGTTCCGGCACCAGTACCTCCGCCTGTTCGCGCGAATCACGTCCACACTAACCGGACGCGCCCGCCGGGACGCACTGCAGTGGTGCGGGCGTCCCGGCGGGGCGGGTTGAATATCGGTCATGAGCCACTCCACCACCCATGAGGTGACCCTGCTGACCCGCGCCGGCTGCGGAATGTGCGACCGGGCGCTGGATCAGTTGCGGGTGATCTGCGCCGAATTCGGGATCGAGCCGGGGACGCGGGATGTGGACGTCGCGGCGGCGACCGACCCGGGGTTGCGGGCGGAATTCGGCGACCGGCTCCCGGTGGTCCTGCTCGACGGCCGCGAGCACAGCTATTTCGATGTCGACGAGAGCCGATTGCGGACCGACCTCGCCCGCCCGCGGTGACGTGATTCCGGCGCGGAATCGTACAAGCTCGGGCCGCGACACAAAATGAGGCGAATTTCACCGACTTTGTGCATGGGTTCACAAGCAGTTACGGTGGTGGCACGCGAACCGCAGGCCGGGGCGAGTATCCGGCCGCCGGTAGCACGTGAATCAACCCGATATCCGACCCCGTCATCGGCGCATGGACCCCGGCGGAGGTCGCCGACCACCCGGGCCTGTTCGGTCCGGACGAGGAGCCGAGGACGTGACAGAGCACCATGAGACGCGCGGCGTCTCCGGCGATGCTCCCCACGTCACCACCCGGACCCTCCAGAAGGACATTCCCCAGGCTACGGTGGGCCGGCTGGCCACCTATCTCCGGGTGCTCGCCCTACTCGCCGATGACGCTGTGGCCATCGTATCCAGTGAGGAACTGGCTGTCGCGGCGGGTGTCAATTCCGCGAAACTGCGCAAGGATCTTTCTTTCCTGGGCCCCAACGGCGTTCGCGGCGTCGGCTACGACGTCGCGCGGTTGCGGGCGCGGATCGAGGATGTCCTCGGACTGTCCGGCGGCCACCGGGTCGTACTGGTCGGCGCCGGCAATCTCGGGCGCGCGCTGGTGGGTTACCGCGGGTTCCGGCGGCGCGGGTTCGCGGTGGTCGGGATCTTCGACGACGACCCCGAGGTGATCGGCCGCGAGGTCGAGGGACTGCGGGTGCGCGATGTCGCCGGGCTGGCGGACGGGATCGCGGCACTGCGCCCGACCATCGCCGTGATCGCGGTACCCGACGACAGCGCCCAGCAGGTCTGCGACGAACTGGTCGCCGCGGGGGTCGGATCGATTCTGAGTTTCGCGTTGTGCCCGCTCACCGTGCCGCCGGGGGTGGAGATGCGGCGCGTGGACCTCGCGGTGGAAATGCAGATGCTGTCCTTCGACCGGGTCCGCAACGCCGACTCCGACGAGCCGGCCGGCCCGAACGGCGGCGCCGCGGAAAAAACGGCCGCCGGGAGCGGCGAGAATATCGCCGCCGCGAGCGCCGAGGATGTGGCGGACGACGCCACCGCCGCGGCGAATGATTCCGCCGCCGGCGGTGTTGTACCGAGCGGTGGCGTGCCCGCCGCTCATCCCTTGAACGGCTCCGGCCGGATCGCCCGCCGGGTGCCTGCGCATCCGACGCCGGGCCCCGCCGGGCTGTCCCATTGCGCGGCGCAGGCCGCCCAGACGACCTCGCATACGGCAACGGAGCCAACCAGCAAGGGATCGGTGGTCACACCATGAGCGTTCTTCTCGTCGGAATCTCCCATCGCAGCGCGCCCGTCGCGATGCTGGAGAAGGTGGCGATCACCGATGCCGATCGGCCCAAACTGATCGACCGCATGCTGGCCTCTAGCCATATCTCCGAAGCCATGATCGTGTCCACCTGCAACCGGGTGGAGATCTACGCGGTGGTCGACGCCTTCCACGGTGGCCTGGCCGATGTCGGCCAGCTGCTCACCGAGCATTCCGGTCTGCCGATGCCCGAACTGACCCGGCACGCCTACGTCCGGTACAGCGAGGCCGCCGCCGAGCATCTGTTCGCCGTCGCCAGCGGGCTCGACTCGATGGTGGTCGGCGAACAGCAGGTCCTGAGCCAGATCCGCAGCGCCTACACCACCGCCGATGCCCAGCAGGCCGTCGGACGCACCCTGCACGAACTGTCGCAGCAGGCGCTGCGCGTCGGGAAGCGGGTGCATTCGGAGACCGGGATCGACCGGGCCGGCGCGTCGGTGGTGTCGGTGGCGCTGGACCGTGCCACCACCGTCCTCGGCCCGCTGGCGGGCCGGACCGCCGCCGTGATCGGCGCCGGCGCCATGGGCGGGCTGTCGGTCGCGCATCTGTCCCGGGCCGGTATCGGCCGGATTCTGGTGGTCAACCGCACCATCGAACGCGCCCAGCGGCTCGCGGCGACCGCCGAGACACACGGAGTCGCCGCCGACGCCTACGAACTGTCCCGGCTCACCGAGGCCATGGCCGCCGCCGACGTGGTGATCACATGCACCGGCGCGGTGGGCGCGGTGGTCACCCTGGCCGACGCGCACAACGCGCTCACCGAGCGCGCCGGTGGCGCGGAACGGCCCCTGGTGTTCTGCGATCTGGGCCTGCCCCGCGACGTCGATCACGCGGTGGCCGGGCTACCCGGTGTCACCGTCATCGATATCGAGACCCTGCAGCGTGACCCCGCGGCCGGCGCCGCGGCCGACGATACGGCCGCCGCGCGCTCGATCGTCGCCGACGAACTCGCCAAATACCTCGCCGGCCAGCGGATGGCCGAAGTCACCCCGACCGTCGCGGCGCTGCGCCAGCGCGCCGCCGAGGTGGTCGAAGCCGAACTGCTCCGGCTGGATTCGAGACTGCCCGGCCTGGCCGATCCGGCCCGCGACGAGGTGGCGCGCACCGTGCGCCGGGTGGTGGACAAGCTGCTGCACGCGCCGACGGTGCGGGTCAAGCAGCTGGCGACCACTCCCGGTGGCGACAGCTACGCCGAGGCGTTGCGCGAACTGTTCGAACTCAAGCCCGGTTCGGCGCAGGCCGTGGCCGCGCCGATGGAGATCAGCCGCGCCGAGCACAACGGCGTCGGCTGGATGGGCCTGGACGGCGACATCGCCCTGGCCGACGATTTCACTCCCGGCGGCCACGACGACGAACAGGAGCAGTCGACATGACAATCCTGCAGGGCGAAGGCGCCGCACCGGGTGCGGGGACCGGCGGCCGGCCGGCCTGGCGGATCGGCACCCGGGCCAGCCTGCTCGCGCGCACCCAGGCCGGTGATGTGCGGGACGCGTTGATCGCGGCCGGCCAGCCCGCCGAGCTCGTATTCGTCGAAACCCCGGGCGATCTGTCCGGCGACCCGGTCGAAGATATCGGCGTCGGCGTGTTCACCAGTGCGTTGCGCGCCGAACTGGCCGCCGGGACCATCGATATCGCCGTCCACTCCTACAAGGATCTGCCCACCGCGGCCGACGAGCGTTTCGTGCTCGCCGCCGTACCGGTGCGCCAGGATCCGCGCGACGCCCTGGTGGCGCGCGACGGAATGGTGCTCGGGGAGTTACCGCCGGGCGCGGTGGTCGGGACCTCCGCGCCGCGCCGGTCCGCGCAACTGCGTGCGCTCGGGCTGGGGCTCGATATCCGCCCGCTGCGCGGCAATCTCGACACCCGGCTGCGCAAGGTCGCCGAGGGCGAACTCGACGCCGTGGTGGTCGCCCGGGCCGGGCTGGCCCGGATCGGCCGGCTCGACGCGGTGACCGAGGCGATGGAACCGGTGCAGATGCTGCCCGCACCCGCGCAGGGCGCGCTTGCGGTGGAATGCCGCGCCGGGGAGACCGAACTGATCGGGCTGCTCGCCGCCTTGGACGACGCCGCCACCAGAACCGCGGTGCTCGCGGAAAGAGCACTGCTCGCCGAACTCGAGGCGGGCTGCACTGCGCCCGTCGGAGCGATCGCCGAAATCGTCGAATCGTTGGACGACGACGGGCGCATCGTCGAGGAGCTGTCCTTACGCGGCTGTGCGGCCGCGCTCGACGGTTCCGACGTGATAAGGGCCTCGGCGGTGGGTGCACCGGCCGACGCCGCCGAACTCGGCATCGCACTGGCCCGCGAACTGCTGGAGTTGGGCGCGCGCGAGTTACTCGCCGCCGAACCCGGCACCCCCGAATCGGGGAACGCGACCGCCGGGAGCACCGCTACGGACTTCACCGAACCCAGTCCCATGGAGAACAACCGATGAGTCGAGCCAGCAAGAAGCATCCGGGGCGGATCCTGTTCGTCGGGTCGGGCCCGGGGGACCCGGCTTTGCTGACCACCCGATCCCGCGAAGTGCTGTGCCGGGCAACCCTCGCGTTCACCGACCCCGACGTGGACGCCGGGGTGCTCGCCCTGATCGGCACCCAGGTCGAACCCGATGCCGAGGGCGATCGTCCGGTGGACGTGCGGCCCGCGCTGGGTGATCCCGCGGAGGTCGCCAAAACGCTGATCGCCGAGGCCAAGGCCGGCCACGATGTGGTGCGGGTGGTCTCCGGCGACCCGCTGACCACCGACGCGGTGATCGCCGAGGTCACCACCGTCACCCGTTCGCATATCGTCTTCGAGGTGCTACCCGGGCTGCCGTCCGGGTCCGCGGTGCCCAGCTACGCCGGTATCGCGCTGGGGTCCGGGCATACCGAGGCCGATGTGCGCGGCGAGGTGGACTGGCCCGCGCTGGCCGCCGCCCCCGGCCCGCTGGTGCTGCACGCCACCTCGGGGCATCTGGCCGAGACCGCGAGCGCGCTGGTCGAGCACGGTATGGCGCCGCAGACCCCGGTCGCGGTCACCGTCCGCGGCACCACCCGCCAGCAGCGCACCATCGAGGCCACTTTGGCCACGCTGAACAGCGCCGCCTCCGAACTGGTCGGTCCCCTGGTGGTGACCATCGGCAAAGCCGTCGCGCAGCGCTCCAAGATGTCGTGGTGGGAATCACGCGCCCTCTACGGCTGGACCGTGCTGGTGCCGCGCACCAAGGACCAGGCCGGAGAGATGAGCGAGCGCCTGGTCACCCACGGCGCCATTCCCAAGGAAGTGCCGACCATCGCGGTCGAACCGCCGCGCAGCCCCGCGCAGATGGAACGCGCGGTCAAGGGCCTGGTCGACGGCCGCTACCAGTGGGTGGTGTTCACCTCGACCAACGCCGTACGCGCGGTCTGGGAGAAATTCGCCGAATTCGGCCTGGACGCGCGGGCCTTCTCCGGTGTGAAGATCGCCTGCGTCGGCGAGGCCACCGCCGAGAAGGTGCGCTCCTTCGGGATCAACCCGGAACTGCTGCCCAGCGGGGAACAGTCCTCGATCGGCCTGCTCGCCGACTTCCCGCCGTACGACGACGTCTTCGACCCGGTCAACCGGGTGCTGCTGCCGCGCGCGGATATCGCCACCGAGACCCTCGCCGAGGGCCTGCGCGAACGCGGCTGGGAAATCGACGATGTCACGGCCTACCGCACGGTCCGCGCTTCCCCGCCGCCCGCCGAAACCCGCGAGATGATCAAAACCGGCGGTTTCGACGCGGTGCTGTTCACCTCGAGCTCGACGGTCCGGAACCTGGTGGGTATCGCCGGCAAACCGCACGCCCGCACGATTGTGGCCTGCATCGGGCCGAAGACGGCGGAGACGGCGGTCGAGTTCGGGCTGCGGGTGGATGTGCAGCCGGAGGTCGCCCAGGTGGGTCCGCTGGTGGAGGCGCTGGCCGAGCACGCCGCCCGGTTGCGGGCGGAGGGCCTGCTGCCGCCGCCGCGCAAGAAGAGCCGCCGCAGTAGGTAGCTGTCACATGGAGCAGCTCCGCTGCTCGAGGGTGCTGTAATTTTGGAGCAGCTCTGCTGCTCGAGGTTCGGCCCTCTTTTGCGTCTGCTGTCGGCCCTCGAGACTCGCGGCTGCGCCGCATGCGCTTCGAGGGCCGACAGCAGACGCGGGCCGAACCCTTTTCGGGGTCGGCTGGGTTCGGGGATTCCGGGATTCGGGGGTGGGGCGCCCGAATGAGTCGGTCTTCGATGCCGAAGGGGACGCGTCGCGGGCACAGGGCAGAATGAGCCTTATGAGCGGAGTGGAGCGGCCGCGGCGGTTGCGGCGTACGCCTGCGCTGCGGCGGCTGGTGGCGGAAACCGGTCTGGAGCCGCGGCATCTGGTGTTGCCGATGTTCGTCGCGGATGGATTGTCCGAACCCCGGGAGATCGGGTCCATGCCCGGTGTGTTCCAGCATTCGCTGGAATCGCTGCGCAAGGCCGCTGTGGAGGCGGTCGAGGCCGGAGTGGGCGGGCTGATGTTGTTCGGGGTGCCCCGGGCCGAGGACAAGGACGCGGTGGGTAGTGGGGCCACCGATCCGGACGGGATTCTCAATCGCGGGTTGCGGGCGCTGGCCGCCGAGGTGGGGGACGCGACCGTGGTGATGGCGGATACCTGTCTCGACGAATTCACCGACCACGGGCACTGCGGGGTGCTGGATCCGGCGGGCGCGGTCGACAACGACGCCACTCTGGATCGGTATGTGGAGATGGCCTTGGCCCAGGCCGAGGCCGGCGCGGATCTGCTCGGGACGAGCGGGATGATGGACGGTCAGGTGGGGGCGATCCGGGAGGCTCTCGACGAGGCGGGCCGGACCGATACCGCGATCCTCGCCTATGCCGCCAAATACGCGTCGGCCTTCTACGGGCCGTTCCGGGAGGCGGTGTCGTCCTCACTGCAGGGCGACCGGCGGACCTATCAGCAGGACGCGGCCAACCGGCGGGAGTCGATTCGCGAACTCGACCTGGATCTCGAACAGGGCGCCGATATCGTGATGGTCAAACCGGCGATGTCGTACCTGGACATCCTGCGTGAGGTTGCCGACCGGTCGCCGGTTCCGGTGGCGGCGTATCAGATCTCGGGTGAGTATTCGATGATCACGGCGGCGGCCGAGCGCGGCTGGATCGACCGGGACGCGGCGATCCTGGAGTCGCTGACCGGTATCCGCCGTGCGGGCGCGGATATCGTGCTCACCTATTGGGCGACGGAGGCAGCACGCTGGCTATCGTGAGTATGCCCGCGGATATCGTGACCGCGCGGCAATTGTGGTGGGGTGTCATCGGTTTGGGCGTGGGGCGCTTGTTCGTCTCACTGGCCGATACGCTGGCGAACCGGGATCGGTTCAGTGCCGAGCTGCGGGAGCGGGTGCAGTCCACCGATCCCCAGCTCACCCCGGCGATGACCGATCTGCTGGTGACACTGGGCGCCGTCCTGGGCGTGATCCTGGGGCTGGCGGTCGCGGCGCTGGGTGTGCTGGTGGTTCACCAGCTGGGCAAGGGCAAATTGTGGGCGCGGACGCTGCTGACGTTTGCCGGGGTGTGGCTGGTGATCACGGGCGTGGCCGCCCTGTTCTCCATCGGGATGGTCGACGGTGTCGTGCCGCTGCTCGGCGGCGCCGCGACGATCGTGCAGGCGGTACTGGCCGGTGGCGCGATCTACCTGTGCCAGCGGCCGGACGCGGCCAAGTGGTTCCTGCCGCGACGGCCCGGGGGTCCCGGAAATTCGTGAGAAGTCCTACCCGGCGTTCTGACCTGCACATTGATTCCGGGTCACGGTTCGACCCGCATTCAGATAACGAACGCGGAGTTTGTTTCCAGAATTCCGCCATGTATGGTGAGGGCTGTCACAGAGGACATGGGAACCGGTGGCCAGGGGTAACCGTCCAGTAGGGCGGCAGCTCGGGTCGTCCGGTGATCGGAGGCAACGATGCGAGTGGTGATCCAGCAGCCGCAGAGTATCCGGCGGGACATGCTCGTACTGAGCCTGTTGATTCTGTTCGGTGTCCTCACCGTCGCGGTTCTGTTGATTCCCAGCATCGTCGGTTGATCCGGGTGCGTGTCGTCGCCACCTCGGAAATCGATGGCTGAGCAGGCCGGAACCGCCACGGAATCCGGGGAGATCCTGTTCTCCGAGCCGGGTGCGCGCTGGCGGGCCGTGGCCTACGGGCCGATCGTCTGTTTCCTGTTGCTCGCCGTGGAGATCGCGGCGGGCGCCACCGTGCACTGGTTCGCGCTGCTGTTCTGCGCCGCGTTGATCGCGTCGTTCGCGGTGCTGCAGGTGTACGCCGCCCGGACCCACGTCAGCGTCGAACTCACCGATCGCTTCCTGCGTAACGGCCCCGAGAACACCACCGTCGCCTCGATCGCCGCGGTGTTGCCGGTCGATTCCGACGAACCCTGGGAGGACGGCCGCGCCCTCGGCGAACTCACCGGAGTGCCGCGCCGGCGCACCGCGATCGGCCTGCGCCGCACCGACGGCGAACTGGTACGAACCTGGGCCAAGGATCATCGCGCGCTACGCGCGGCGCTCACCGAGCTGATCGACCGGCCCGCCGGCGCGGGGACGGATGAGCCCGCCGGCGATTCCGACACCGGTCGCGACGATTGATTATCGGCTCCCGCGCGGGCAGCATCGGATAGCACACCGACCGCCCGATCCGAGGAGATCCGTGAACCGCTCGTTCGTCGTCCCGGCCATCGACCTCGCTGCGGCGTTGGTCGCGCTCGCCCTGGCCGTGCTCTGCTGGCAACTCGGCGTCCGCGATACCGATTTCCCCGCGACCGGCGACGTCCCGGCCTACACCGCCACCCGCTACGTGGGCCCCTGGTTATTCCTGGCCACCGTGCTGGTCGCAGGCTCCGGGGTAGCAATCATCGACGCCACCACGCGCGTACTGCGGCGCCCGTAAAAGCAGCCCCGAAGCGCGACCCCCCGAAAGAGTTCGGCCCGCGCCTGCTGTCGGCCCTCGAAGCGCATGTGGCGTAGCCACGAGTCTCGAGGGCCGACAGCAGGCGCTCAGAAGGCCGAACCTCGAGCAGCGGAGCTGCTCCAACATTTCAGCCCCACTGCTGATAGATATCGAAGACCCGGCCGTGCGCCGCCCCCGGTGCGTGGAAGAACACGAGGACCGAGCCGTTGTTATCGGCCGATTCGAGGATCACCTGACGCAGGGACGCGTGGACGCCGCCCTGTTCGTCACGGTAGAGGCGGGTCTCGCTGTTCAGCCCGGCGCCGATACGCGAGGGCGGGACGACATGGTCGACCAGGGCCGGGATCGGCCCGGCGGCCAGCGCCTCGGTCTCCTGGTGGCTGAGCCGGACTCCGGCCCGGCCGTTGTCGGGGTCCACCACCGGCTCGGCCGCGGCGGCGGTACCGGCTCCGAGGCAGGTGGCGAGGACGCCGAACGCGACCGAGGCCAGTGACAGAGCCGCACCACTGATGGCAATACGCAAGACGACCTCCCCGGCCGGTGGTTCGCAGAATTTTCCGATTGAGATGACAGTACGCACTCGGGCCGCCGGCCTGCAGTATTTGGCTCGGGACGTGTCGAACCGGCGGTATATATCACGTATGCGCCACCCTGTGCGGACCCTCCCGGAGGAGGCTGCCAAACTGGAGACCGTGAGTTCTCTGCGCGTGGCCGGTACGGCGGTGCCGGCCTCCAGTCAGCTTTTCCAGCGAGCCGAAGCGGTTGTTCCCGGTGGGGTCAATTCCCCGGTGCGTGCCTTCGGTTCGGTGGGGGGCACGCCGCGGTTCATCACATCGGCGAACGGCTGCCATCTGACCGACGCCGACGGCAACGATTTCATCGATCTGGTCTGCTCGTGGGGCCCGATGATTCTCGGGCACGCCCACCCCGCGGTGGTCGAGGCGGTCCGCCGGGTCGCCGGATCGGGGCTGTCCTTCGGGGCGCCTACGGCTTCCGAGGTGGAACTGGCCGAGCTGATCGTCGAGCGGGTGGCGCCGGTGCAGAAGGTGCGGCTGGTGAACTCGGGCACCGAGGCCACCATGAGCGCGGTCCGGCTGGCGCGCGGCTACACCGGACGCACCAAGATCATCAAGTTCGCGGGCTGCTATCACGGACATGTGGACGCCCTGCTCGCGGAGGCGGGCTCGGGTGTCGCGACCTTCGCGCTGCCGAACTCGCCGGGGGTCACGGGGGCGCAGGCCGCCGATACGATCGTGCTCCCGTACAACGACCTCGACGCCGTCCGCGCCGCGTTCGAAGCGCATCCCGGTGAGATCGCCGCGGTGATCACCGAGGCCGCCGCCGGAAATATGGGCGCGGTGGCGCCGCTGCCGGATTTCAACGCCGGACTGCGGCGGATCACCACCGACCACGGTGCGCTGCTCATCATGGACGAAGTGATGACCGGCTTCCGGGTGAGCCGTTCGGGCTGGTACGGGCTGGAACCGGTGGCCGCCGACCTCTATACCTACGGCAAGGTCATGAGCGGCGGCCTGCCCGCGGCGGCGTTCGGCGGCCGGGCCGAGGTCATGGACCGGCTGGCCCCGCTGGGCCCGGTGTACCAGGCGGGCACGCTGTCGGGTAACCCGGTGGCGGTGGCGGCCGGAATCGCCACCCTGCACGCCGCCGACGACGAGGTGTACGCGGCGCTGGATCGCAACAGCGAACGGCTCGGCATTCTGCTCACCGAGGCGCTCACCGGCGCGGGGGTAGCGCACCGGGTGCAATTCGCGGGCAATATGGTGAGCGTGTTCTTCGCCGATACTCCGGTACTCGACTACACCACGGTCAAAGCCACCCAGACGTGGCGCTATCCGGCCTTCTTCCATGCCCTGCTGGACGCCGGGGTCTACGCTCCGCCCAGCGCGTTCGAGGCCTGGTTCGTCTCCGCGGCGCTCGACGACGCGGCCTTCGACCGGATAGCCGCCGCCCTGCCCGCCGCCGCCGAAGCGGCCGCGAGTGCGGTACCCGAGGGAGCCGGCGCGTGAGCCGGCCCGAGCACGAGAACGCCGCCGCCGAACCGGAAGACCGAAGCGAACCGGTTCCGGCCGCCGACCCCGCCGACGAGGTCCTCGCGACCCCGCCCATGCCGGGCGACGGTGCGGCCGAGGCCGAATCGGTCGAAACCATCGTGCACGTGCTGCGCCACGGTGAGGTGCACAACCCGCGCGGAATCCTGTACGGACGGCTGCCGGGGTTCGGGTTGTCGGTCTCCGGGCGCGCCCAGGCGGGCGCGGTGGCGCGGTCGCTGGCCGATCACGATATCGCCATGGTCATCGCCTCGCCGCTGCAGCGGGCGCAGGAGACCGCGGACCCGATCGCGAGCCGGCACGGGCTCACCGTGCGCACCGACGAGAACCTCATCGAGGCCGGGAACACCTTCGAGGGCCTGCGGGTGTCGGTGGGTGACGGCGCGCTGCGCAAACCACGCCACTGGTGGAAACTGCGGGACCCGTTCACTCCGTCGTGGGGCGAACCCTATCTGCAGATCGCGCACCGGATGCTGGCCGCGGTGAACAAGGCACGGGTGGAGTCGGCGGGCCGGGAAGCGGTGCTCGTCTCCCACCAGCTGCCGGTCTGGACGCTGCGGCGGTTCCTGCAGGGGCAGCGGCTCTGGCACGATCCCCGCTCCCGGCAGTGCGGTCTGGCCTCGCTGACCTCGCTGGTGTACCGGGGTGACACCCTGGTCGACATCGTCTACTCGGAGCCCGCGGGCGGTTCGGACCCGACGGTGCACGGCGCATGAGCGCGCCGAGCCCGGAGGCGGTAGCGGAGCGTGACCACGGAGGGCTCGCGCTCATGCGCAGATGTCACAGCATGAGACGAGTCGCCTCGGCGCCCGGGGGCCGGTTGTTACCGGCGCTCGCCGCTCTGTTGTGCGTGGCGGTTATGTCCGCCTGTTCCACCGGATCCGACGCGGTCGCCACCGGTGGGACCTTCGAATTCGTCTCGCCCGGCGGACAGACCGATATCTTCTACGATCCGCCGTCCGCGCGGGGAACCATCGGGAAATTATCGGGCCCGGACCTCATGTCCGAGGACGGCGAGACGATTTCGGTGGATGATTTCCCCGGCCAGGTGGTCGTGGTGAATTTGTGGGGGCAGTGGTGCGGCCCGTGTCGTGCCGAAGCGCCCGCGCTCGAACAGGTCTACGAACAGACCAAAGATCTCGGGGTCGCTTTCCTCGGGATCAATGTCCGCGATTTCCAGCAGGACAAAGCCCGTGATTTCGTGGTCGACAACCATATCGGTTATCCGTCGATCTACGACCCGTCGATGCGCACGCTGCTGGCGCTCGGTGGAAATTTCCCGACCAGCGTTATTCCCACCACATTGGTGCTGGATCGGGACCACCGGGTGGCGGCGGTTTTCCTGCGCGCCCTACTCGTCGAAGATCTAATGCCGGTGGTGCAGCGCATCGCCGCGGAGGGAGCATCATGAGAAGCCTTCGGTCCCGAGGCGTACGCCGGTACGGGGCGAACCGCCCGCCGCGCGGGGTTCGTGCCGAGGTCCTGGTGAAATCGTCACTGGGTTCGTGGGAGCTACAGCCCGCGACCACGCCCGGCAGCGATCGGCGGGTGTCGAATTCGCGGCCGTCGAACGGCCGGGGATCGACCGCGCCGGGTGGCCGCGGTGACGACCGGCGCGCGAACACCGAACCGGACTCGGAGCGTAGTTCGCGTTGACGGTACTGGCAGGAGTGGGGGAGTCATTTCAGCAGACAGCGGCCACGGGCCCGCTGCTGTTGGCCCTCGGCGCCTGCCTGCTGGCCGGACTGGTGTCGTTCGCGTCACCGTGTGTGGTGCCGCTGGTGCCGGGTTATCTGTCCTACCTGGCGGGTCTGGTGGGTGCGCAGGCGCCACCGGTGACCGTCGAGCAGGCCCGGCGGGATCGGGCCGCGGAACCGGTGCGAGGCGGCGCGACGGCGGTACTGACCGAACCCGCCGCGGCCGATACGGCGGTTCCCGATAGGGCCGCGGATTCCGGGCGGTTGCGGGTCGCGGGTGCGGCCGGGCTGTTCGTCGCCGGGTTCACGGTGGTGTTCGTACTGGCCACCGCCACGGTTTTCGGGCTGATCCAGACCCTGAACGTCAATCGTGAACTGCTGCAGCGGCTGGGCGGTGTGGTCACCATCGTGATGGGCCTGGCGTTCATCGGCCTCATTCCCGCGCTGCAGCGCGATACCCGCATGGAGCCGCGGCGGCTGGCCGGTATCGCGGGCGCGCCGCTGCTGGGCGCGGTGTTCGCCCTCGGCTGGACCCCGTGCCTCGGGCCGACCCTGTCCGGGGTGATGGCGGTCGCGGCCGGAACGGAAGGCACCACGGCGGCGCGCGGGGTCGCGTTGATCGTGGCCTACTGCCTCGGCCTGGGTTTGCCGTTCGTGGTGCTGGCCTTCGGTTCGGCCGGGGCGCTGCGCGGTGTCGGATGGTTGCGGCGCAATTCGCGCACGATTCAGGTGATCGGCGGAATCCTGCTGGTCGCGGTGGGGGTCGCGCTGGTGACCGGAGCCTGGGATCAGTTCGTCGGCTGGGTGCGGGACGGCTTCGTCGCCGAGGTGACACTGCCGATATGACCGTGACAGACCGTCCCGAGGCGCCCCCGGTTCTACCGCCCCGGCAGTCCCCGCTCGGCCGTGCCCGCGCGGTGCTCCGCAACGGCTGGCGCGGGCTCACCAGTATGCGTACCGCGCTGGTGCTGCTGTTCCTGCTGGCGCTGGCCGCGATTCCGGGCGCGCTGCTCCCGCAGCGGAGCCTCAACGAGCAGAAGGTTCTCCAGTACATCGAGGACCGCCCGGTACTGGGCGAATGGATGGACCGTCTCGAACTGTTCGACGTGTTCTCCAGTTTCTGGTTCACCGCGATCTATGTGCTGCTGTTCATCTCGCTGGTGGGCTGCATCCTGCCGCGCACCGTGGACCACTACCGGGCGCTGCGGACGCCGCCGGTGCGGGTGCCGCGGAATCTGGCCCGGCTGCCGCATCACCATCGCGGCGAGATGGACGGAACACCCGAGGATGTCGTCGAGCAGGCGCGGGCCCGGTTGCGCGGCTGGCGCACCGAGGTCCGCCCGGGTGAGCGCGACGGGGAGATGACGCTCTCCGCGGAGAAGGGTTACACCCGCGAGCTGGGCAATCTCGTATTCCATCTGGCCCTGGTAGGGCTGCTGGTGGCGATCGCGGCCGGGAAGCTGTTCGGCTACGAGGGCAATGTCATCGTCATCGCGAACAACGGGCCGGGCTTCTGCACCACTTCGCCGGCGGTGTTCGATTCGTTCCGGGCCGGCAATGTCAACGACGGCACCGGTATGACCCCCATGTGCGTGCGGGTGAAGAACTTCCGCGCCGACTACCTGGACAACGGCCAGGCCGAGATGTTCACCTCCGATATCGCGTATCAGGCGGGTGCGGATCTGGAGTCGGGCACCTGGCGCGACACCACCATCAAGGTGAATCATCCGCTGCGCGTCGAGGGCGATCGCGTCTATCTCCAGGGCCACGGTTACGCGCCGACCTTCACGGTGACCTTCCCGAACGGCGAGACCCGCACCGAGACCGTGCAGTGGCAGCCCAACGATATGCAGACCTTCCTGTCCAGCGGTGTGCTGCGGGTCGATCCGCCCGGCGGGATGTATTCGAACGATACCGAGCGGCGGCAGAACCAGATCGCGATCGAGGGCCTGTTCGCGCCGACGGCGAGTTTCCACGGCACCCTGATGACCTCGGTGTATCCGGGGATGACCGATCCCGCCGTCGCGGTGGACGTCTACCGCGGTGACACCGGTCTGGACACCGGCCGGCCGCAGTCGATCTTCGCGCTGGACCAGGAGATGGTGCGTCAGGGCCGGCTCACCAAGGAGGCCCGGGTGAATCTGCGGCCGGGCGAGTCGACCACGCTGCCCAACGGCACGAAGGTGCGATTCGACGGGGCGGAGGAATTCGCCAATATCCAGGTCTCGCATGATCCGGCGCAGCAGTGGGTGCTGGTGAGCGCGCTGGTGATGATGGGCGGGCTGCTGGTCTCGCTGCTGATTTCCCGGAGGCGGGTCTGGCTGCGGGTCACCCCGGAGGGTACCGTGGACCAACGACGCGTCGTAGTAGAGATGGGCGGGCTGGCCCGCACCGACCAGGCGGGCTGGGGATCGGAGTTCGATCGCCTCCGGGACCGCCTGCTGGACGCGCCGGACGACCGGGTATGAACACGGGAGATGAATGATGCCGATCGACGCCACTCTCGCCGGCTACAGCGACCTCGCCTACGAAACGTCGGCAGTCGTGTACGCGCTGGTGCTGGTGCTACTGATCGTGCAGTACGCCTCGGCGCGCGCCAAACAGGTCAGCGAACGCGAACTGGTCCCGGCGGGCGGCGTCGTCGCCGGTAGCGGTACCCCCGGCCGGATCGACGAGACACCCCGGCCGCCGCTGTCGCAACGGCTGGGCAATATCGCCTTCTCGGTTCTGTTCGTGGCCGTGGGGCTGCATATCGCCTCGATCGTGCTGCGCGGTTTCGCGACCGGCCGCTTCCCGCTCGGCAATATGTACGAGTTCGTCGCCATGGCCACCGCGACCGCGGCCGTGGTCGGACTCGTCTTCATGCGCGACGAGCGGTACCGGGGGATGTGGGCCTTCCTGTTGGTCCCCCTGCTGGTTCTGATGTTCCTCGCGGGCACCGTGCTCTACGCCGACGCGGCGCCGGTGGTTCCCGCGCTGCGGTCGTTCTGGCTGCCCCTGCACGTGACCATCGTGAGTATCGGCAGCGGCGTGTTCCTGGTCTCCGGTATCGCGAGCCTGCTGTTCCTGTACCGGCTGCGCCAGCCCGAGGGAGCGGAATCGGGGAATGTGCTGGGCGCGATCGCGCGCCGGCTGCCGGACGCCCGCACCCTGGACCGGCTGGCCTACCGCACCACGATCATCGGCTTCCCGCTGTTCGGCGCGGGGGTCATCCTCGGCGCGATCTGGGCCGAGGCGGCCTGGGGCCGGTTCTGGGGCTGGGACCCCAAGGAGACCTGTTCGTTCATCGCCTGGGTGCTCTACGCCGCGTATCTGCACGCGCGCGCCACCTCGGGCTGGCGCGACACTCGCGCGGCGTGGATCAATGTCGCCGGATTCGTGGCGATGCTGTTCAACCTTTTCATCATCAACCTGGTGGTCTCCGGCCTGCACAGCTACTCCGGATTGACCTGATCCGGCGCGGTATTTCCATCGTCGCAATGATCGTTATGCCCCCGCAATGCGCAGTTGCTATTGTTCGGTCCGAGTAATAGCTGAACTGTTTGTGCCTCGATGCGTTGAATCGGGCGAGACCGGTCATTTCCCCTCCACCACGCGGTAAAACGCGTCGAACAGCGAGGAGAGCGGCAGTGGATTCGAAGAATTTCAGTTCGGATACGGGCGGCGAGGTGAATTGCCACACCTCGGAGGTCACGAACGAGGCGCTGATCTGCGGTTTGGAGCCCGACTCCCTGGTCAGACTGGTCCGTACCGCGGTGGGTTTACCCGCCGAAGCGCTCGACCGCCTCGCCGGGGTGGCCGATAAATTGCGGGCGGTGGAAGGGCTGCCGCAGGTCGACAGCACCGCCGATTAGATCGCGGCCGGTGTGCGCCGGATAATGGCCCGGACAACGGCGTTATCCGGGCCCGGCGATCAAGGTTCGGTGGATTCCGAATCGCCGTCCCGGTGATTCCGCTGACGTGAGATTCGCCAGAGGAATTCGGGGTCGTCATCGGGGCCCACGACGCGATTACGCCCCGTTCCCGGGGCGGCCGGGCGCCCGGGGCCGAACGCCTTCCAGCACAGCACCGCGATCACCACGATCGCGACGAGTGCCAACAGGTAGATCACGTGGCTCACCTCCTCTATCGAGGTTAACCCTCGGGGCCGCCGGCCGGTGATTCCGGCCGTCGACCGGGGCCGAAGGCGCCGATCCCCGGCCGCGGGCGGCCGGGGCGGTTCACTTCGTGATTGCGTGTCGTGTCCGGCCTCAGCCGTGCACGGTCGCCTCGGTGGTGAGCGATTCGAGCAACCGCATCACCTCGGATTCGCGGAACCGGCGATGGCCGCCCGGGGTGCGCAGGGAGCCGAGCCGTCCCGCATGTGCCCAGCGGGTGACGGTCTTGGGGTCCACGTGGAACAGGGCGGCAACCTGGCCGGGGGTCAGCAGGTTCTCCTGGGCCCCGACGGCAATCGCGGTCATGGCAAACCTTTCTGTTTCGTCACGTTTTCTCATCGGATTCCGACATAGTGGCACCGAGATGCCCGGGTACTCGAACCACCTACTGTTGGTAAAGGGGAAGTAATGGACAAAACGGATACACCCGGGTGACCCCTGAACGGAGTCGCTTACGCTGGTCAGGTGAGTGACGCGAACCCATCCGAGGAACAGACCACCCCCCGGCCCGGGGCGTCGCCGGGTCGCCGGCTCGCCGGCAACCTGGCGCTCTACACGCTGGCGCGGCTGGCGCTCGTCGCCGTACTCACGGTGGTGATCATGGTCGGGGCCCGGGTGGTCGGCGTGGAGGTGCCGCTGCTGGTGGCGGTGTTGTTCGCGCTCGTGATCGCCATGCCGCTGTCGCTCACGCTCTTCAAGAGCCTGCGGGTTCGGGTGAACTCCGATATCGCGGCGGTCGACGAAGGCCGCCGCCGGGACAAGGCCCAGTTACGGGCCCGGCTGCGGGGCGAGGACGACGCGGCGGCCCGCACGGATACCGGTAAGGACACGGCGCCGACCACGGAGCGGGAATCCGGCCCGAAGGGATCGGACGACGGCGGCCGGGAGTGAGATCCTGCACCCGTGGTAATCCGCGCGACTGGGCCGACGAGGCGGTGCGGCTCATCGATGCCGACGCCCAGCGCAGCGCCGACACCCATCTGCTGCGTTATCCCTTACCCGCCGACTGGAACGTGCAGCTGTACCTCAAGGACGAATCCACCCATATCACCGGCAGCCTGAAACACCGGCTGGCCCGCTCGCTGTTCCTGTACGCCCTGTGCAACGGCTGGATCACCGAGGGCACCACGATCGTGGAGGCGTCCTCGGGGTCGACCGCGGTGAGCGAGGCGTATTTCGCCCAGCTGCTCGGTCTCGATTTCGTGGCGGTGGTGCCGGCCTCCACCTCACCGCAGAAGATCGCGCTCATCGAGGCGCAGGGCGGCCGGTGCCACTTCGTGCGGCGACCGCCGGATATGTACACCGAGGCGGCGCGGCTGGCCGCGGAATGCGGTGGGCACTATCTCGACCAGTTCACCAACGCCGAACGCGCTACCGACTGGCGGGGCAACAACAATATCGCCGAGTCGATCTTCGACCAGCTGCGGCTGGAAACCCATCCGGTGCCGGAATGGATCGTGGTGGGCGCCGGTACCGGCGGCACCAGCGCGACCATCGGGCGCTATCTGCGCTACCGCCGGCACCGCACCCGGCTGGCCGTGGTGGACCCCGACAATTCGGCGTTCTTCGGGGCGTACGAGACCGGGGCCCGGGATTACGCGACGGGTATGCCGTCGCGGATCGAAGGGATCGGGCGGCCGCGGATGGAACCGTCGTTCGTGCCGGAGGTGGTGGATCGCATGCTCCAGGTCCCGGATCCGGCTTCGATCGCCGCCGCCCGGTTCGCGAGCCGCGGGCTGGGCCGGCGGGTCGGCGGATCCACCGGTACCAATTTCTGGGGCGCCTGCGCGCTGATCGCGGAAATGCTCGCCGCCGGGCGCAGCGGCAGCGTGGTCACCCTGCTCTGCGACGGCGGCGAGCGTTACGCGGGCACGTATTTCAGCGACGAGTGGATCGACGGCCAGGGCTGGGACCTGAACACCCCGACCGCCGTCCTCGACGAATTCCTCGCCACCGGGCGCTGGAACGCCTGAGGCCCGCCGCCCGGCCGGGTCCGCCGCGCGGCGGCGATCGCCTGGAAGCGGTGCGCAGCGCATACGATGGCTGCGGTATGGAGCGCGATCCGGGCCGCTCGGACGGCCCCTCTCTTCTGAATCCGGTGTCGGCGGGCGAGTCGCTCGTCGTCGCCGTGCTGGGTCGGATCGCGCTGCGCCGCGAGACCGAACTGGTGGCGGTTCCGGGCGCCCGGGCCCGCTCGCTGCTGGTGGCGCTGGCGTTGCGCCCGGGCCGGACCCGCACCGCGGCGGCCCTGATCGAGGACGTCTGGGGCGAGGACCCGCCGCGGGCGCCGATGAACGCGTTGCATACGCAGGTCTCCCGGTTGCGTGCCGCGCTGCCCGACGGGGCGTTGGAGGCCGGGCCGGGTGGTTACCGGCTGGCGCTGCGTCCCGGCCAGGTGGATCTGACCGCGGTGGCCGAACTGGTCCGGCAGGCGCGGGCGCACCTGCAGCGCGGCGAACCGGGTGCGGGGCTGGCCGCCGTGGCACGGGCGCGGGCGCTGTGGTCCGGTGAACCGGGCGCGGATATGCCCGCCGGCCCGCTGGCCGACGAACTCGCCGGTCTGGCCGCCGAGCACGCCGAGGCGCTCGACGATATCGACCTGGCCGCGCGGGAGGCGCTCGGCGACCTCGAGGGCGCGATAGCGCTGGGCCGCGCCCGGATGCGGGCCCGGCCCCTGGACGAGACGACCGCCCGCACCCTCATGCGGTTGCTCGCGACCGCCGGGCGGGCCAACGAGGCGCTCGACGTCTTCGCGACTCTTCGTACGGGTCTCGCCACCGAGCTGGGCACCGATCCCGGAGTCGCGGTCACCGAGCTGAATACGGCCATCCTGCGCGGGCGGTTCGAGGCCGGTGGGCAGCAGAGCCCCGTCCGGCCGCCGGCGAATCCGCCGGTCGCCGCGGCGGTGGGGGTGCGCGCGGCGCCGAACGCGCTACTCGGGCGCGATGACGATCTCGCCGAACTGGCCCGGCTGCTGCGGGAATCGCGGGTTGTCACCGTGCTGGGGCCGGGGGGCGCCGGAAAGACCCGGCTGGCCAACGCGATCGGGATGCGGGTCGCGGCGGAACTGCCGGTGGTGCTGGTGGAGCTGGCCTCGCTGCGTCCGGGGTCCGGCCGGTCCGGCGGGGCGCTCGAGATCGAGACCGCGATCGGCACGGCGATGGGCCTCGGCGAGGCCGGACGCGAGCGTGGGTTGCCGCCTTCGCGGCCCCGCCCGGATTCCGCGCGGCGGCTGCGTGACGCGCTGTCGGCCCGCCCGATGCTGCTGGTGCTGGACAACTGTGAGCATCTGATCGACGCGGCCGCGGCGGCGGTGGCCGATCTGGTGGGTAGCTGTCCGCAGCTGGTCGTGCTCACTACCAGCCGCAGCCCGCTGGCCATCACCGCCGAGACCGTCTATCCGCTGGCCCCGCTGGCCATCGACCCCACCGGATCTCCCGCCACCGATCTGTTCACCGCCCGGGCCCGCGCGGTGCGGCCTTCGGTGCGGCTGGATATGGAGGTCGTCGCCCGGCTGTGCCACAAGCTGGACGGACTGCCGCTGGCGATCGAGCTGGCCGCGGCCCGGGTCCGGACGATGAGCGTCGAAGATATCGAACGGCGCCTCGATCAGCGATTCGCCCTGCTGCGCACCGGCGACCGCACCTCACCGGAACGGCATCGCACCCTGCACGCGGTGATCGCGTGGAGCTGGAATCTGCTCGAACCGGCACAGCGGATCACGCTGCGCCGGATGTGCCGCTTCCCGGCGGGTTTCACCCTGGCGGCCGCCGAGACGGTGGCCGGCGGTGCGGAGGTGGGCGATATCTCGGCCGCTGTGGACGGACTGGTGGCGCAATCGCTGCTCACCGTCGTCGAAGCGGAGGCCGAGGGTGACGACCCGTGGCCGCAGGTCCGCTACCGGATGCTGGAAACGGTCCGGGAATTCGGCGAACAGCAGCTCGTCGAGGCCGGCGACGCCGGACCGGAAGCCGAACTGGTGGATGCGCGGATGGCCTGCTGGGCACGCGAATTCGCGGTGGCGGTCGCCGCGGAGGTGCGCGGCGGCGACCAGCTCGAACCCGCGCTGCGGGTGGCGGTCGAACTGGACAACCTGGTGGCCGTACTGCGCCGGGCCTCGGCGGACGCGGATCGCGAAACCGTGTACGCGGTGTTCCCGGTGGTCGCCATGCGCTGGGTGGTCCACGGCGCGCATATGGAATTCATGAGCTGGATTCCCCGGCTGTCCGAGATCGTGCCACCGGCGCGGCCGTACGGGGTCTACGCCGAACTGGAATTGCTCGGGCACGCCCTGATCGCCCTGCATATGGCGTTCATGAACCGGAACCTGCGGGAGCTGGCGCGGATCAGGGTGCGCGTGCGCGCGCTGCTGCGCGCCGAGACCGGGATGAGCGAGGCGTTCCGGTTCCAGGGACAGATGCTCGTGTGCCCGGCCCGTGGCGCCGGATTGGCGCGGCTGCTGGCGCGCGGTGTGCGGTCGGCCGATACCGCGACCCGGGCGATCGCACTGGTGGCTCGCGCGAACATGTGGGAGAACATGGGCCGTATCCACGGCTCACAGCGCGACGGGCTGGCGGCAGCCGAGTTGTACGGCCGAGCGGAGGTCTGGAGCCGGGGGATGGTCGCGCAGCATCTGGGCTCCCTTGCCGGGCAGACCGGGCATTACCGGGAATCGGTGGCGCACTACGAAAGCGCGGCCGAGTCGCTGCGCCGGATCCACGCCTATGAGGAGAGCCTGGAGGTGCACTCGTATCTGGCGGTTTCGCTGGCCGGTCTGGGGGAGACGGCCCGGGCGCGCCGGGAGATCGGCTCGGCGCTGGGACTGTCCGGGTCGGGTACGCGGGGAACGGATCTCATCGATGACCCCGGCGTCCGGTTCAACCACCGGCTGGCGATGATCGCGGCGGCGCTGGCGGAAGTCGAACTCGCCGAGGGCGATACCGACTCCGGGCTGCGGCATTTCCGGCGGGCTCTGGAACTGATGGGCTGGCCGTTCCGGGAATCCGCACCCGGGCCGGGGACCCTGCTGATGTGTTCGGCGAACCTGGCCGCGCACGTTCTGGCCGGGCGGGTGGATCTGGTCGCCGATGTCGTGCCGTCTGTCGCGGTCTTCACGGCGAACCCGCTCGAGCAGGTACCGGACCTGCCCCGGATCGGGACGGTCGCCTGCGCGCTCGGTTCGGCGCTGCTGGCATTGGACGAACGGGACAGCCGCGGAGCGCAGCTGCTCGCGCTGGCGCCCGCGGTCGTGCCCCGGCAGGATTTTCCCGTGATGCGGTGGCAACGCCATCACGATCTGTGGCGTCCGCGGCTGGGATCGGCGTGGCCGGTGGTGGAACGGCACCACCGCGGTCGCGCCGGTGCGCGGATCGTGGAACTGCTGGCGGAAGTGGCCGCGCGCGGACCCGCGCGCGCTCAGGCCCGGCGCATATAGGCGCGGACGGTGAGCGGGGCGAAGACGGCGATGATCGCCGCCGCGCCGACCAGCGACCACACCACGTGCATACCGGCGTGCCCGTTGTTCATCAGATCCCGGCAGGCCCACACCAGATGCGAGACCGGGTTCACGTCGATGAACGCCTGCAGCCAGCCCGGCATGGTCTCCTTGGGGACGAAGGCCGGGGAGGCGAAGGTCAGCGGGAACATGACCATCATCGAATAACCCTGGACCGCGGCGGCCTTGTTGGCGATCACGCCGAAGAACGCCCAGATCCAGCTGGTCGCGAACGAGCAGACCACCACGAGCAGGATCGCCGCCACGACCCCGGCCGGATCGGGACGGAAGCCCATGATCAGGCCCATCACCAGCGTCAGGATCGAGGCGATCCCGTAGCGCACCATATCGGCGGTGAGCGCGCCCGACAGCGCCGAGATCCGGGCTATGGGCAGGGATTTGAAGCGGTCGAAAACGCCCTTCTCCATATCCTCCTTGAGCTGCACACCGGTGACGACCGAGGTCATCACCACGGTCTGCACCAGGATGCCGGGGATGATCACCGGCAGATAGCTGTGCACATCGCCGGAGATGGCACCGCCGAAGATGTAGGTGAACATCAGGGTGAAGATGATCGGCTGGATCACCACGTCGAACAACTGCTCGGGATTGTGCTTGATCTTGAGCAGGCCGCGGTAGGCCATGGTCAGGGTGTTCTCGACGGTCCGGCGCAGACCTATGCGGTCGGCGGGACGGGGGATCGGCCCGGCCGCGGCGGGCGCGGGGGCGGTGAGGGTCGTGGTCATGCTGCGGTCCGTTCGGGGTCGGTATCGGGTTCGGTATCGGCCGGGTGGCCGGTGAGGGTGAGGAAGACCTCGTCGAGGCTGGGCCGGCTCACGCTGATCTCTTCCACGGCGATACCGCGTTCGCGCAGTCCGATGAGCAGGTCGGTGGTGTGGCCCGCGTCCGGCAGGGCGGCGGTGAGCCGGCCGGCCTCCGGGGTCGCCTGCGGTTCGGTGCCGAGCACCTCGGCCAGTACCCGGCGGGCGGGGTCGAGCTGCGAGCGGTCGGCCAGGGTCAGGTGCAGTGAGGATCCGCCGATCGAGGATTTGAGCTCGTCGGCGGTGCCGTCGGCGATCACCCGGCCGTGGTCGATCACCGCGATGCGGTCGGCCAGCTGATCGGCTTCGTCCAGGTACTGGGTGGTGAGCAGCACCGTGGTACCGCGTCGCACCAGGCCGCGGATGGTTTCCCACATCTGGGCGCGGGTGCGCGGGTCCAGGCCGGTGGTGGGTTCGTCGAGGAACAGCAGCGGCGGGGTCGCGATGAGACCGGCCGCGAGGTCCAGCCGGCGGCGCATACCGCCGGAGAAGTTCTTCAGGGCTTTGTCGGCGGCATCGGTGAGGGCGAACTCCTCCAGCAGTTCCGCGGTCCGGCGCCGGGCCGCGGTCCGGCTCAGTCCGAGCAGCCGGGAGAAGACCATCAGGTTCTCGGTGGCGGTCAGGTCTTCGTCCACCGAGGCGTACTGGCCGGTCACCCCGATGAGGGAGCGGACGGTGGAGGGTACGCGGACCACATCGTGGCCGAAGACCCGCGCGCTGCCGCCGTCGGGACGCAGCAGGGTGGCCAGCATGCGGATAGTGGTGGTCTTGCCGGCGCCGTTGGGTCCGAGGACGCCGAAGACCGTGCCCTGCGGCACGGCCAGGCTCACTCCGTCGACGGCCCGCTGGGTGCCGAACACCTTGACCAGGTCGGTGGCCTCGACGGCGAGGGCGGCCGCTGATACGTGATTCGTCATGGGATTCACGGTCCTCTCCGGGTCTTGCATCGCTCTTGCACGGCGATTGCGGGGCGGTGTCGTCAATTTTTGTTGACATTGCGCCGAGTGTCAATCAAAATTGACGTATGACAGAAGCGACGACACTCGCCGCGGCGGCGGGTAGTCCCGACCCCTCGGTCGGGCTACGGGCCGTTCTGGCGCTGCGCAGACTGCTCGAACGACTGGAGGCGATCCAGGTGGCCAACGCCCGGAACCAGGGCTGGTCCTGGCAGGCCATCGCCGACGCGCTGGAGGTCAGCAAGCAGGCGGTCCATCAGAAATACAACCGGAAAGACAGGGGTCGGTAGATGTTCGAGAGATTCGCCAAGAGCGCCCGCTCGGTGGTGGTCGCCGCGCAGGAGCAGGCGCGCGCCCTGCACGCGCCGGAGATCCGCGTCGAGCATCTGCTGCTCGCGCTGCTCGAAGAGGGCGAGCCCCGGCTCCGGGCGCTACTGGAGGAGAACGGGGTGACCGGATCCGCGGCGTGGCACGAACTCACCGAGGAGGCGAGCGGATGGCCGCTCGGCCCCGAGGACGCCGAGGCGCTGCGCTCCATCGGTATCGACCTGGACGCCGTCCGCGAAAGCCTGGAGGCGACCTTCGGCGCCGACGCGCTCGACCGCGCGCAGCCGGCGCGGGAGTCCAAGGAGCGCCGGGGTGGGTTGTTCGGGCATATTCCGTTCGACTCCGGCGCCAAGAAGGTTATCGAGCTCTCGCTACGGGAGGCGCTGGCCCGCAAGGACAAGACGATCGAAACCGGTCATATCCTGCTGGCGGTGCTCCGTGCGCCCAATACGGTCACCACCGGGATCCTCGGCGGTACCGACCGGATCGACGGACTACGGGCACAGGTCCACGTGCTCCTGGACCGGGCGGCCTGACGGCGGCCCGCCCGGGCGCGGACACCCTGCCCCAGCGCGAATTACCGGCGGATCCGCCGCGACCGGGCGCCGTGTGCTTAGCATGAGTCATGCAGCTTCTGCTCCGGTTGATCGGCACCGCATTCGCTATCTGGCTGGCCGCCCTATGGGTCGGCGGCATCGAGGTCTTCTCCCCACCGGATCAGGGCAACGGTGCCAAGATCGTCGTCCTGCTCGCGGTGGCGGTGGTGTTCACCGTGGTGAACGCCTTCGTCAAACCGCTCGTGCAGCTCCTGTCGCTGCCCCTGGTGATCGTGACCCTGGGTTTGTTCCTGCTGGTCATCAACGCCCTGATGCTGTGGCTCACCGCCTGGATCACCGAGGCCACCGATTACGGCCTGCGGATCGACGGGTTCTGGGCGGCCTTGCTCGGCGCGATCATCATCACCATCGTGAACTGGGCGCTCGGAATCATTCTCCCCGACGGGGACTGAGCGAACCCGCGGCCGGCGGACCTTCGCCGCCGTGGGCCGAGCGGGGTCAGGCGCCGAGCCAGAGGGCGACCGCGCTGAGCGCGGACCAGGCCAGCAGGGCCAGGCCCGAATCACGCAGTGCGGGGATCAGCTCCAGACCGGAACGGTCCGCGCGGACCGGAGTGTTCGCGCGGACCGCCAGCGGTGCGGCGAGCAGCCCGGCCAGGGCCCAGGGGGTGCGCGCGACCAGCACCAGGGTCAGGACGAACGGGACGACCATCAGCACCAGATGCAGCGTGCGGGTCCGGGTATCGCCGAGTTTCACCGCGAGAGTCGTCTTACCCGTTTCGGAGTCGGTGGGGATATCCCGCAGATTGTTGGCCACCAGCACCCCGCTGGAGAACGATCCCACCCCGACCGCGAGGGCCACTCCGGCCCAATCGATGCGCCCGGCCTGGACGAACTGGGTGCCGAGCACCGCGATCAGGCCGAAGAAGACGAAAACGGCGACCTCGCCGAATCCGCTGTAGCCGTAGGGTTTGCTGCCGCCGGTGTAGAACCAGGCGCCGGCCAGGCAGACCGCGCCGACCGATACCAGCCACCACGCCGACAGCGCGGCCAGGATCAGGCCCAGAACCGCCCCGACGGCCAGACAGGCCACGGCAGCCCCGCGAACGGCGGCGGGGGTGGCCAGGCCGGAGCCGACCAACCGCAGTGGGCCCACCCGGTCGTCGTCGGTACCGCGGATACCGTCGGAATAGTCGTTGGCGAAGTTGACCCCGATGATCAGCGCCATCGAAACACCGAGCGCCAGCAGCGCCTTCCCCCACACCGCGCCGTCGATCGCGGCGGCGGCGCCGGTACCGGCCAGGACGGGGGCGATAGCGTTCGGCAGTGTGCGGGGCCGGGCGCCCTCGATCCATTGTGCTGCGGTAGCCATCACCGAAGCCTAGGTCACTTGCCTGATCGGGCGGGTGCGGGCATTCTCGACAACGTTGGACTGATCTTCCTCTCGGTGGGTAAGTCGCCCACCGAGGCGTACCCGGAGGAGAGGAGCCACGATGGCCCAGCGCAAGCTGCCCCGCACGGTCGAGCCCGGTGCCTTCGAAGAGGTGCCCGAAGCGGATCGTGCCGAACAGGCGGTTCCGGCCTATCCCGACGATGCCCCGTACAGCGATATCGACCCCCGCTCGGTTCCGGACGACCACGCCGTCCCGGGCGAAACCGTATCGGCGCCGGGCACCCGGGACACCTACGAGGCAGATCCGGTCGATATGGCCGAACAGGCCATCCCGGTCCCGCTGGGTGACGACTACGACGGCTCCTACGCCGACGACGAACCCTGACGCCGGACCCGGGCCCGCGGGTCAGGACGCCGAGCCCGCGAGCAGTGTTCTGCGCAGTTCGGCGCGGTCGGGTTTACCCGGGCCCAGCAGCGGGATCTCGTCGACGAGCGTCAGGTCGCGTGGTACGGCCACCGCGTCGAGTTCGGCGAGGACATGGTCGCGCAGCACGTCGAGGGTGGGCGTGGTCCCCGGCGCGGGCACCACGGCCACCGCGACCCGCTGGCCCAGCCGTTCGTCGGGCAGGCCCAGTACCACGCATTCCGCGACCGCCGGATGCGTCGCGAGGACCGCCTCGACAACCTGCGGGATCACCAGCAGGCCGCCGGTGCTGATCGCTTCGTCCAGCCGGCCCCGGACCCGCAGTACGCCGTCGGCGAACTCACCGGCGTCGTCGGTGCGGAACCAGCCCGGTTCGGCGAATGCCGGATGCTCGGGCATATTGCGGTAGCCCGCCGCGACCATATCGCCGCCCAGCACGATGCGGCCGTTGTCGATCCGGATCCGGGCGCCCGTCAGCGGGACCCCGTCGTAGACGCAGCCACCGCAGGTCTCGCTCATCCCGTAGGTGCGCACGATATTGATCCCCGCGTCGCGGGCCCGCTCGTACACCGGGGCCGGAGTGGCGGCGCCGCCGATGAGTACCGCGTCCAGTTCCGCGAGCGCCGCGGTCGCGGCGGGCGCCTCGAGGACCTTGATGAGCTGGGTCGGCACCAGCGAGGTGTAGCGGCGTTCGCCGCGCATCCCGGCGACGGCTCCCGCGAGAGCCTCGGGCAGGAAACCGCCGGACACATCGACCACGGTGGGTTCGGTGCCGGCCAGCAGCGAGCGCAGGAGGACCTGGAGACCGGCGATATGGTGGGTCGGCAGGGCCAGCAGCCAGCTGCCCGGACCGCCGAGCCGCTCATGGGTCGCGTCGCCGCTGGCCCGGAGGGCGGAGGCGGTGAGCATGGCGCCCTTCGGCACCCCGGTCGTCCCCGAGGTGGTGACGACCAGCGCGATACCGTCGTCGATCGGTTCCCCCGGGGCGAGCGCGTCGCCCAGCCGCCGGGCCTCGCGACGATCACTGGTCGGTACCGGCAGCCACGCCGCCGATCCGCTGCCGTCCAGCACCTGCCGCAGATGCGGAAGGACGTCGCTGACACCGCTGCCGGTGGGAATGGGCAGAGTACGCAAGGTTTTGCTCACGGCCGCGCCTTGTCCCCGGCTCGCCGGAAGGTCGTGATTCGCTCGTCGTGCTCGCTCACGGCAGCGATGGTGTCATGTCCGCGCGGACACGGCAGGCAGGGGTCCGCGCTGCCGGGACAGGGCGCCGGAGCCGGACTATCGGATTGGGCTGGGCCAGGCATGGGGCTGCGATTCACTCGACGGACGGTACGAAGGGGTCGCACCGGGCGTCGGTGATCGGGCGGCCATCCGATCGTATCGTCGCCCGGCGGGCCGGGGGTTGGCAACCCGGCAGGAAACCCGGCCGCTCCCGGTCAGCGGTTGTCGCGCCGCAACGGATGTTCTTCGGGTATCTCCACCAGCACGATCGGAACACCGTCGGGATCGGTCAGCCACATCTCGATCAATCCCCACGGTTCGATGACCGGCGCCCGGTCGATCGCCACTCCGCGCAACGTCAGCTCGACCGCGACGGCCCCGAGATCGCGAACCTGCAACCAGATCGCCCCCGCGAACCCCCGGGGGGCGGTATCCGCGCCGCCGTGGCCCGCGACCTCGATCAACGACTGTCCCGCGAAGAACACTGTTCCGCCGGGGTACTCCCGGAACACCGCCAGACCCAGGGAGTCGCGGTAGAACGCCAGGGTTGTCGCGTAGTCCCGCGGGCGCAGAATGACCCGGCTGCTGAGGATATCCACCCTGAGCGAGTGTAGGGGCGGCCCGGCAGTCGGCGCGGGATCCGCCCCGGATTCGCGCGCTTCGAGACAATCGATCTTGTGACGCTCTACTTGCCCGACCGCCGAGAGATCCGGACCGTCGCCCTGCGCGCCCCGTTGCGTAATTGGCATCCGAGCGCGAAGGACTGGCTCCTCGGCAAGATCGACCATCCGCTGGACGACTGGGACACCCGGGCATTCCTGACGGTTCCGGGCATTATCTGGACTGTGTCGAGCGATACCTGCGCGACCGGGCGGTTGAGCGCACCCGAGAACGTGGCGTACGACCACCACTACCGCGAATTCGTGTTCCGTCAGCCCCGTGACGAGGAGGAACTCGCGGCGATCATGAGCGCCGACTCCGAAGAAGTGTTCGGGTGTTACCGGTTCGACGGTCTGGATCGCTGGACCTCCCTGAGCCTCGCCGCCTGGGTCGAGGACAAGGAGGTCATCGTCGGCTACCTCCGTCATGTCCTGGCCGCCGGGGACAACTCCGAGATCCACGACTGCCTCGGACAGTACGAGGCGTACCTGGACAGTCCGGAGTTCAGCGACTATCTACGTGACTTCGGGCGGCATCTGGAGAATCGCGAGCGCGGGCGCACGCCGGCGCCCGATCAGAAGTGCCAGGGGTAGGGACTCCAATCGGGGGCGCGCTTCTCCAGGAACGAATCGCGGCCTTCGATGGCTTCGTCGGTCATATAGGCCATGCGGGTGGCCTCGCCGGCGAAGAGTTGCTGGCCGACGAGACCGTCGTCGGCGAGGTTGAAGGCGTATTTGAGCATGCGCTGGGCCTGGGGGGATTTCCCGTTGATCGCCGCCGACCATTCCAGGGCGACATCCTCGAGTTCCGCGTGGTCGACGACCGCGTTGACCGCGCCCATCGCGTGCATTTCCGCGGCCGTGTAGGCGCGGCCGAGGAAGAAGATCTCGCGGGCGAATTTCTGGCCCACCAGCTTGGCCAGGTAGGCGCTGCCGTAACCGCCGTCGAAACTGCCGACGTCGGCGTCGGTTTGTTTGAACCGGGCGTGTTCGCGGCTGGCCAGCGTCAGGTCGCAGACCACGTGCAGGCTGTGGCCGCCGCCGGCCGCCCAGCCGTTGACCAGGGCGATCACGACTTTGGGCATGAACCGGATGAGCCGCTGTACCTCCAGGATGTGCAGCCGGCCGGCGCGGGCCTTGTCGACCGTGTCGGCGGTATCGCCGCTGGCGTACTGGTAGCCGCTGCGGCCGCGGATCCGCTGGTCGCCGCCCGAGCAGAAGGCCCAGCCGCCGTCCTTGGCGCTGGGACCGTTTCCGGTGAGCAGGACTGCGCCGACGTCGCCGGTGGTGCGGGCATGGTCGAGGACCGCATAGAGTTCGTCGACCGTATGCGGCCGGAAGGCGTTGCGCACCTCCGGCCGGTCGAAGGCGACCCGGACCGTGCCCTGCTCGATATGGCGGTGGTAGGTGATATCGGTCAGGTTCTCGAACCCTGCCACTTCGCGCCACAGCGTCGGATTGAACGTCATGGGGGTGATTACATCAGGCGCGGTAGGCGGGTTTGCGGGCCGTTGACTTCACCACATCTCACCCGTTTTGTTTGGACGGCGTAAAACCCGGAGTTACGGTGCATATATGAGCGAGCGGACCCAACCGGTGATCGACGACAGCGCCGTCGACGAGGATCGGTACGAGCGGCACGGCGGGTTTCCGAAGATCACCCCGGCCGAGGTCGGGCCGGAATTCGGGGAGTTCGTCGAGGCCATGCGGACCCTCCAGGACCTCACCGTCTCCGCCGACGCCCCGGATTCGGTCTATCGCGCCGCCCGCGACCGGGCCAACGAGCTGATCGCCCTGCTCGAGCCCTACCGGGCCCCCGAACAGCAGGGTCCCGCCGGCCGGGCCGTCGACCTGCCCGGTCGCGGCAGCCTGCTCCTGCTGCCCTGGCGTACGGTCTCGGCCGGACCCGACGGCATCGTGATGCGGGGTGTGTTCCGCCGCTTCCATCTCGGCGGGAACGCCGCCGCGCACGGCGGTGTGCTGCCGCTGCTGTTCGACGATCTCTTCGGGATGACCGTGCACTACGCCGGACGGCCGATCAGCCGCACCGCCTACCTGCATGTGAACTACCGCAAGGTGACTCCGCTGGACACCCCGCTCACCGTGCGCAGCCGGGTCGAGCGGACGGAAGGCCGGAAAACCTTCATCAGCGCCGAACTCCTCGATGCGGAAGGCACCGTCCTCGCGGACTGCGAAGGCCTGATGATCCAGCTACTCCCCTGGCAGCCGTAATTCTGGAGCAGCTCCGCTGCTCGAGGTTCGGCCCTCTTTTGCGTCTGCTGTCGGCCCTCGAGACTCGCGGCTGCGCCGCATGCGCTTCGAGGGCCGACAGCAGACGCGGGCCGAACCGGTTCAGGCGGAGGTCGGGGCCTTGAAGGTCTTGCTGAAATCGGGGGGGGCGGCGGGAAACATCGGTCTCGGCGGTTGGGCGGTGGCCGTTGCGGGATCCCGGTCGGTGGGACCGGACGGGGGGCGTGGCGGGTTCTTCGGAGTACGGATGTTTCGGTTTGTGTACGCCGGGGGTACTACCTGCTCGGGAGGTGGGCTGCGGCCCGATCTTCGGCCGTACCGGGTTGCGCGGCAACGCCGGTGGGACAGTGCGGCCCGCGGTCCGGCTGTGCGGGGCCGCGAACACTCGTGCGGGTGATGCGTATAGTTGCGTTGCCCGTCCATACGAGTACTGATCCGGAGGATCCTTAAATTGGTTGCAGCACTGTCTGAATCACTGCTTGACGAGGCCACGCGCCCGGCCTTCCTCGCCGATGCCGTCCAGGTCCTGGATGCCGAGGTCTCCGATAAGGGTGGTGCGTCGGGTCTGGCCGTGAAGGGTGGGTACGCGGCGGTGAAGAAGATCAGCCCGTCCATCGTGCCCGACGCCCTGGAATCGCTGGCGCCCAAGCTGCTCGAGCAGCTCCAGCCGTACTGGGCCGAGTTCCAGGCCGGCGGCAGCGGCACCTTCGGCGAACTGCTCGCCGGCAAGGGCGACGAGGTCGCCGAATCGCTGCTGACCGTCACCGACGCGCGTGCCGCGGCCTCGAGCCGCCCGGCCCTGCAGAAGGTGTACAACTCGATGCGTTCCTCGGCCAAGAAGAACGTCGTCGAGGCGCTGCCCCGGGTCGGCGACCTGGTACAGAAGCACGCCGGCTGACCGGTATCCCGGCAATACGGTGATTCGGCCGCGCGCACGCGCGGCTCGTGGGGGCCTCGTCGACGAGGTCCCCAACGGGGGGTTCCGGCCCGGTTCTCGGGGGTGAAGGACCGGTTATCGCAGGTCCTGCGGGTATGTGCCGCCGATCGGCGCCGCCGATGTGAGCAGGCCGACGCAGACGGCGCCGCCGTGGTCTGACAGGCTGGAGGCGTGAATCCGTCAACAGCGCAAGCGCGGGTGGTCGTCGACGAACTCGCCCGTGGCGGGGTGCGGGAAGTGGTGCTGTGCCCCGGCTCGCGCAACGCGCCGCTCGCGTTCGCACTGCAGGCCGCCGATGCGGCGGGCACGCTCCGGCTGCATATGCGGATCGACGAGCGGACCGCCGGATTTCTCGCGATCGGCCTGGCCATCGCGTCGGGCGCCCCGGTACCGGTCGTCATGACCTCGGGGACCGCGGTGGCCAATCTGGGTCCCGCGGTGCTGGAGGCGAACTACGCCCGGGTGCCGCTCATCGTCCTCAGCGCCAACCGTCCCTACGAGATGCTGGGCACGGGCGCCAACCAGACCGTCGAACAACTCGGGTTGTTCGGCAGCCAGGTCCGCGCGACCATCAGCCTCGGCCTGGCCGAAACCGAAGCGGCCGCCGACTATCCGCGGCAGAACAGTGTCTGGCGTTCGTCGGTGTGCCGGGTGCTGGCCGCCGCCCGCGGTACCCGCTCCGGCAATGCCGGGCCGGTTCATTTCGATATTCCGCTGCGTGAACCGCTGGTCCCGGACTCGCGGGCCGGTGAGCCGATACCGGCGGGACGGGAATCCGGCCGCCCGTGGACCGCCACCCAGTACGCCACCCTCGACGTTCCGCTCGATATCGACCTGACCCCGGATACCGTGGTCATCTCCGGCCACGGTGCGGGGCTGCGCCCCGAACTCGCGGCCCTGCCGACGGTCGCCGAGCCCACCGCGCCCGTGCACGGCCCGGCCCTGCATCCGCTGGCGCTGCCATTGCTGAAACCGAAACAGGCCATCATCACCGGCCGCCCGACCCTGCACCGGCAGGTGTCGAAGGTGCTGGCCGATCCCGAGGTCACGGTGTACGCGCTGACCACCGGTCCGCGCTGGCCCGATGTCTCCGGCAATGTGGTCGGTACCGGCACCCGGGCGGTCACCACGGGGGAGCCGAGCCCGCAATGGCTGACCCGCTGCCGGGAGCTCGATCAGCGTGCCCGCACGGTGGTGCGCGACGAACTGGCCGGTCATCCGAAACCCACCGGCCTGCACGTGGCGGCGGTGATCATGGACGCCCTGCGTGAAGGCGATCAATTGCTGCTGGGCGCCTCGAACCCGGTGCGTGACGCCGCCCTGGTGTCCTCGCCGCTGCCCGGGGTCAGGGTGCTGTCCAACCGCGGGGTCGCGGGTATCGACGGGACGGTGTCCACCGCGGTGGGCGCCGCGCTGCACCATCCGGGCCGCACGGTCGCGCTGATCGGTGACCTCACCTTCCTGCACGACGCGCCGGGCCTGCTCATCGGACGCGGCGAGCCCCGCCCCGAGGACCTCACCATCGTGGTCGCCAACGACGACGGCGGCGGCATCTTCGAACTCCTCGAACAGGGAGACCCGCAATACGCCGGGGTTTTCGAGCGGGTGTTCGGCACCCCGCACGGAATGGACCTCTCGGCATTGTGCGCGGCATACCGAATACCCCATCAGCAGGTCGGCCCGGCCGAACTCGCAGCCGAACTCGCGGTACCCGCGGGCGGGTTCCGGGTACTGGAGGTGCTCACCGACCGGGCCGGGCTGCGAGAACTGCACACGGCCATGCGCACCGGAATCGGCTCCTAACGCCCCGGGCTCGGCCCCCGCGCTCGGCCGCCGGGTTCGGCCGCCCGGTTCGGCCCGCGCCTGCTGTCAGCGCTCGAAGCGAGGCGGCGCAGCCGCGAGTCTCGAGCGCTGACAGCAGGCGCTCAGGAGGGCCGAACATCGAGCGGCGGAGCCGCTCCGAAATAACAGATGATTTCGCCCGGCCCGCGTCGTCTCGATCTACAGCAGCCCCGGATCGAGGAGACCGCATGCCACCGGAATTCGACCTGTCGCCGGCCACCGACGCCCTGACCGCCGTCGTCGCCGCGATCGAGGACGACCAGCTCGACGCACCCACCCCCGCCGATATTCCTGTCCGAGCCCTGCTCGAGCATGTGGACGGGCTGGCCGAGGCTTTCCGGGCCGCGGCCACCAAGGAAGCGCTGAACAGCTCCGCGGCCCCGGAATTCGGTTCCGGCGACACCTTGCCGACCGGCTGGCGCGCGGGTATCGCCGACCGGTTGCGCGCGCTCGCGCAGGCGTGGCGATCACCGTCGGCCTGGGAGGGCGATACGGAAGCGGGCGGTGTCGCCATGCCGGCTCCCGTGACCGCACGGGTCGCCTTGGACGAACTCGTCATCCACGCCTGGGATCTGTCCCGGGCGACGGCGCAGCCGCTGGAGGTGGCCGATTCCCACCTCGAAATACTGCTGGATTTCCTGAAGGACACCCCGGCCGAGGGCACGCCCGGACTGTTCGGCCCCACGGTCGCGATCGGCCCCGGCGCCCCGCTGCTGCACCGGGTACTCGGCTACACCGGTCGCGACCCGTTCTGGCTACCGACGGCCATCTCCGCTACATGATCGGACAGCGCGGGCACCGGGTCCGCGCTGTCCGGCGACCGGGTCCGGCGGGTGCGTAGGCTGGCCGCGTCATGGTGGCCCTCCTGTTCGCCCTCGCCGGGTTCGCGTTCATCGATTCCCTCGACCTGTTGCTCGTCGGGGTGACCGCGGCGATCGTGGTCGACAGCAGGCTGGCCCGGAAATCGCCGGTGCCCGGCGGGATGAGTTTCGTCGCCGGGGTTTTCGCCGTCACGACGGCTTTCGGGTTGCTGACCGTGCTCGGTATCGACTTCCTCACCGATCTGGTGGATTTCGAACTCACGCCGACCATCCGGGCCTGGGGGGAACTGGTTTTCGGGGTGGTCCTGCTGGTTCTGGCCGCGCTGCCCGGCGGCGCGCGCGCCGAACCGCCCGCCTGGACGGTCACCATCCGGCGGCGGCCCTGGTTGCTCGGGGTGCTGGGGGTGGGTATCGGGCTGGCCCAGGCGCCGACCGCGATTCCCTATCTGGCGGGCCTGGCGATGATCGCGGCCCGCGATCCACGTCCGGCGCTGTGGCCGCTGATCGTGGTCGCCTACTGCGCTCTCGCGCTGTTGCCGCCCGTGGTGGTGCTCGCGCTGTCGGTCCGGCGCACTCCGCGCGCGCAGCGGGTGTATCGCGCGGTCGTACGGGTGGTCTCGCGATACGGGCCGGTCTCGGTGCGGGTGGTGTTCGCGGTATTGGGCGCCGCGCTACTGGCCGACGCGGTGATCCACGCCGGAAACCTGTGGTGAGAAACCCGGCCGGGCGGCCGGGTCATTCGGCGTTGTGGTCGTCGGCGGTGCGGACGTAGATTCCCGCGGTGGCGGCCGCCGCCGCGGCCGACGCGGCCGTGCGGATCGCGGCCGCGTCGATCGGGTCGCCGCTGGCCAGCAACCGGTAGTACAGCGGCCCGGATACCGCGGTGAGTACCGCGCGGGGGTCGGTGCCGGGCGGCGCCTCGCCGCGGGAGACGGCGTCGGTGATACACGGCGCCCATTCGCCGAGCCGGGCGTCGTAGAACCGCCGCAGCGCGTCGGCCGCGGAGTCGTCGCAGGTGGCGGCGGCGATGACGGCCCGGAAGAGACTGCCCTGGCGAGGGTCGGTGAGTGTATCGGCGACAAGTCGGGCGTTCGCGGTGAGGTCGCCGCGCAATGTCCCGGTATCGGCGCGCGGTCGTGATTCCCGCGCCATCTCGACGAGGAGGTCGGCGATGAGTCCGGTGGGGGTCCGCCAGCGCCGGTAGACCGTGGTCTTGCCGACCTCGGCCCGGGCGGCGACCTCAGTCAGGTCCAGGTGCGCGAAACCGCGTTCGGCGAGCAGATCGCCGGCGGCACGCAGCACCGCGCCACGGACCCGGGCGGTGCGTCCGCCCGGGCGGACGGAACCGGGTTCCGAAGCGTCACCGGGTTCCGATGTTTCGGGTGTCTCGTGGTCCGGCGAATCCAGCGTCATAACGGAACTCCAGTTTCATTTGTGGCTCGATGGGTGTATCTTCGAGTTTGTTAACGGAACTATAGACCCTTTAGGAGTCGAGATGGAGTACCGGCGGATGGGTGCCTCGGGGCTGGTCGTACCCGCCCTGAGTTTCGGAGCGGGCACCTTCGGCGGCCGCGGCGAACTGTTCGGCGCCTGGGGCGATACCGATACCGAGCAGGCCCGGCGGATGGTGGATATCAGCCTGGACGCGGGCGTGACGATGTTCGATACGGCCGACGTCTATTCCGACGGCGCCTCCGAGGAAGTGCTCGGCGCCGCGATCCGCGGCCGGCGTGACCGGCTGCTGCTCTCCACCAAAGCGAGCCTGCCCACCGGTCCCGGGCCGCTCGACGCCGGCTCGGGCCGGGCCAGGCTCATCGGCGCGGTCGAGGCCTCGCTGCGCCGGCTCGGCGTCGAGCACATCGACCTGTTCCAGCTCCACGCCTTCGACGCCCACACCCCTATCGAGGAGGTGTTGCGCGCGCTGGACGATCTGGTCCGCGCCGGCAAGATCCGATACCTGGGCGCCTCCAATTTCGCCGGCTGGCAGCTGATGAAATCACTGGCCACCGCCGATCGCGGCGGTCTCACCCGCTATGTCGCGCACCAGGTCTACTACTCCCTGACCGGCCGCGATTACGAATGGGAACTGATGCCGCTGGGCCTGGCCGAAGGGGTCGGCGCGGTGATCTGGAGCCCACTCGGATGGGGCCGGCTCACCGGCAAGATCAGGCGTGGGCAGCCGCTCCCCGAGGGTAGCCGGTTGCACCGGACGGCGGAAGCGGGTCCGCCGGTGGACGACGAACACCTGTACACCGTCGTCGACGCGCTGGACGAGGTCGCCGCCGAAACCGGCCGGACCGTACCGCAGATCGCCCTCAACTGGCTGCTCACGCGTCCCACGGTCGCCACCGTGATCGTCGGCGCCCGCGACGAGGAGCAGTTGCGCCAGAACCTCGGCGCGGTCGGATGGGAACTGACCGCCGACCAGCTCGCCCGGCTGGACAAGGCCAGCGCACTGACCCCGCCGTACCCCTACTACCCGTACTACCGCCTGCCGGATTTCACCCGGCTCAACCCACCCGCGGCCTGAACCGCTCGGTAGACATCGAGCATGAGCGGGGGTCCTGCGTGGTTACGCTTCGCTACCGCCTCCGGACCTGCCCCGCTCATGCTCAGTAGACATCGCGGACATAGCGTTTCTCCGCGGTCAGCTGTTTCCGGAAGGCCAGTGCACCGTCCTCGTCGAGTTTGCCGTGCACCCGGGCGATCCGGAGCAGGGCGTCGTCGACATCCTTGGCCATCCGGGCCGCGTCGCCGCAGACATAGAAATGGGCGCCCTCGCGCAACCACAACCACAGTTCGGCGCCGTGCTCGATCATCCGGTGCTGGACATAGATCCGCTCGCGCTGATCTCGGGAGAAGGCCAGGTCGAGCCGGGACAGATGCCCGGACCGGAACATATCCTCGAGTTCGGCGCGGTAGTAGAAGTTCTGGGTGGCGTGCTGATCACCGAAGAACAGCCAATTGCGTCCGGTGGCACCCCGCGCCCGCCGCTCGTGCAGGAAACCGCGGAAGGGAGCGATACCGGTGCCCGGACCGACCATGATCATCGGCGCGGAGGGGTCCAGCGGCGGGCGGAAATGCGGGGCGCGCTGGAGGAACACCGGGACCGTCGCGTCGGCGGCGCGGTCGGCGAGGAAGGTCGAGCACACACCGCCGCGCCGGGCCGCCGATCCGGCGCCCGCCGGATCGCCGTAGCGGACGATCCCCACGGTGAGTTCCACCCGGTCCGGATCCACCAGTGGGCTGGACGAGATCGAATACTGGCGCGGCTGGAGCTTCTTCAGCACATCGAGCCATTCGACGAGGTCGGCCCGCACCGGGAAATCGCGGAGGACATCGGCGGCCTGCCGGTCCCACAGATACCCGGCCAGTTCGTTGCGGTTGTCCCGGCGCAACAGCTTCGCGAGCCGGTTGCTGGGATTGTGTTCGGCCACGAACTCCAGCAGGTCGCGGGAGACCTTCGTGACGTCGTAGTGGGTGCGCAGCGCGCTGTTCAGGCTCATCTCCGCGTCGCCGACGGTGACGGTCCGGTTGCCGTCCAGCCCGGTGGCGTCCAGCCATTCGCCGACCAGCGACGGGCAGTTCACCGGCCACACACCCAGTGAGTCACCGGCCTCGTATCGGGCGTCCAGGCCCTGGAGGTCGAAGACGAACCGCCGGACCTCCTTCGACGCGTCGGGGGCCGTGAGCAGTTCGTTGCTCACCAGCGGGGCGGCGACCGGGGTCGCACGGGTGAAGGGCGCGGGCGCGCGCGGTGTCCGCGCCGGAGCCGTGCGCTCCAGAACAGCCGTGGCGGCGGTGGAACCGGTCGCCGGCTTCGGGCCCGGGCCGCCGATACCGGCCGGTGCGGCAGTACCGGTTCCGGCGGTGTCGGTGGAGGCTTCCCGTTCGCCGCCGGAATCCGACAGGGCGGCGATCACCGAGTCCAGCCAGGCGGCCCCCGGCTCCTCGAAATCGGGTTCACAGTCGATCCGGGGCAGCAAGCGGGTGGCGCCGCGGTCGGCGAACAAGGTGTCCAATTTGCGGCCGTGACCGCAGAAATCGTCGTAGGAGGAGTCGCCCAGGGCGAAGACGGCGTAGCGCATACCGGTGAGCCGCACCGGGCTCTCGTCGAGCCGGGTCCAGAAGTCGGTGCCGTTGTCGGGTGGGCCGCCGTCGCCGAAGGTGCTGGTGACGACCAGGACATCGCCGGCCAGCGCCGAGAGTTCGCAGGAATCCATATCGACCAGCCGCGGCCGGAATCCGGCCTCGGTGAGCCGTTGCGCCGCGCCCGCCGCGAACTCCTCGGCATTGCCGGTCTGGGAAGCCCACAACACCGTGACCGCCCGCGTCTGCGCGTCACCGCCGGCCGCGCCGGCCGCCGCCGGATCCGCCGGTACACCGCGCGAATACATGCCCGCGAGCAGCCCGTCCACCCAGACCCGGCCGCGCGCCGAGAGCGGAGCCGATTCCGGCAGCACCGGCTGGCCCGAGACCGGAAGGGAGTGCAGGGCGGCCAGATAGCCGCCGAGGTAGATCCGTTCGGTTTCGCTCAGAGTCGGGGTGGCGGCCGTGTCCAGTCCGAGGATCGCGGCCAGCGGATGCGCGCCGGGCGCGGTCTCGCCGATTTCGGCGGCGGGCGACTCCGGTCCGCGCGCGGGCGTCATCGGCGCCACCCGGCGCAGCGACACCGCGCACGCCTTGAATTCCGGTTGCAGCGAATCGCCGTCGACCGCGTCGTTGGTCACCGCGTTGATGGTCAGGTACTCACCCTGTTCGTCGTTCCAGTGGAAGGGCGCGAAACAGTCGCCCGGCCGGACCCGGTCGTCGATCCGGACCGGCAGCACCGCCCGGCCGCGACGCGACGCGATTTCGAGCTGGTCGCCGGGTTCCAGACCCAGCGCGCGGGCGTCGGTGGGATGGACCTCGACGAACGGCGCCCGGTTCAGTCTGTTCAGCTTGTCGATGCGGCCGGTCTTGGTCATCGAATGCCATTGATGCTGCAGGCGGCCGGTATTGAGCAGGAACGGATAGTCGTCGTCGGGCATCTCCGCAGCGGGCATATGCGGCCGCGGCCAGAACACCGCCCGCCGGCTCGGGGTGGCGAAGGCCAGCCGGGGCCGGTGCCCGGTGGCGTCGGTGTACTCGGTCTGGCTCACCCCGTCGTTGAGGTAGCGGATCGGGTTGCGGCGGCGGGCCGGGTCCGGGCACGGCCACTGCATGGGCCCCTCGCGCAGCCGGTCGTAGCTCATTCCGCGCAGGTCGTAGCCGGTGGCCGGATTCGCGAAACCGCGCAGTTCGTCGAAAACCTCGGCGCTGGAGGCGTAGTCGAACCCGGGGAATCCCATCGCGGTCGCCACCTGGGCGATGAGCTGCCAGTCCGGGCGCGCCGCACCCGCCGGGTCGATCGAACGTTGCTGGAGGGTGACGGTGCGTTCGGAATTGACCATCGCCGCGTCGGCCTCCGCCCACAGCGTGGCGGGCAGCAGCAGATCGGCGTAGGTGTTGGTGGCGGTATCGGTGTAGGCGTCCTGGGCGATCACCAGTTCGGCGGCCTCGAGCCCGGCGATCACCGTTTTGCGGTTGGCCACGGTCGCCACCGGGTTGGTGCAGATGATCCACGCGGCCTTGATGGCGCCCGCGGACAGTTGCCGGAACATCTCCACCGTGCCGGGGCCCGCTTCGGACCGCAAGGAGCCCGGGGGCAGTTCCCACGCGGTCTCCACGAAGGCGCGATCGGCGGGCGCGAGCACACTGCGCTGGCCGGGCAGGCCCGGGCCCATATAACCCATTTCCCGGCCGCCCATGGCATTCGGCTGCCCGGTGAGGGAGAACGGGCCGCTACCCGGGCGGCAGATCGCGCCGGTGGCCAGATGCAGGTTGCACAGCGCGTTGGTGTTCCAGGTGCCGTGCGTGGACTGGTTGAGCCCCATCGTCCACAGGCTCATCCATTCACCCGCCGCGCCGATCCACTGTGCGGCCGTGCGGATATCGGCCTCCGCCAGACCCGTGAGCGCGGCCACCCGGTCGGGCGGGTAGTCGGCGAGGAACTCGGGCATACCGGTCCAGCCCTCGGTGTGCTCGGCGATGAACTCGCTGTCGATATCCCCGCTCTCGACCAGCAGGTGCAGCAGACCGTTCAGCAGTGCGAGGTCGGTGCCGGGAGCGATCTGCAGGAACAGATCGGCGCGGGCGGCGGTTTCGGTGCGGCGCGGATCCACCACGATCAGTTTCGCGCCCGCCTTGAGCCGGTCGGCCATCCGCAGGAACAGAATGGGATGGCAATCGGCCATATTGGCGCCGATCACGAAGAACAGGTCGGCGTGCTCGAAATCCTCATAGGATCCGGGCGGCCCGTCGGCGCCCAGCGATTGTTTGTAGCCCGTGCCCGCACTGGCCATACACAGGCGCGAGTTGGCCTCCATATGGATGGTGCGCAGATGCCCCTTGGCGAGTTTGGTGGCCAGGTACTGCGCCTCCAGCGACATCTGGCCGGAGACGTAGAGCGCGATCGCGTCCGGTCCGTGTTCGTCCAGGATCCGGCGCAGTCGGCTCGCGGCCTCGGCCACCGCCTCGTCCACCCCGACCGGTTCCGGTTCGACGCCGCGCTCGGGCCGCCGATAAGCGGTGGTCATCCGGCCGGTGGTCCGGGTGAGCTCCAGGTGGGTGGCGCCCTTGGTGCACAACCGCCCGGCGTTGGCGGGGTGGAGTTTGTCGCCGACGACCTTCGCGATCACCGGGGCGCCGGTGGGGTCCGTCCGGGTGGTCACTTCGATTCCGCAGCCGACGCCGCAGTACGAGCACGAGGTTCGGGTCGTGCCCGGCTGCCGGTCTGTGCGCCTTTCGGACATGGTTCCGATGGTGCCCGCGACCGGTTTCCTCGGGTTTTCCCGATGTTAGGGGCCGATGACATTCCCCTTCACCGGCGAAATTCACAGCGGTGAGGAAAATGAACACGCCCCGGCGGGTATCAGCCGCCGAGCTTGTACCCCCGATGCAGCGCGACCACGCCGCCGGTCAGGTTCCGCCACTTCACCCCGGACCAGCCGGCGTCGGCGACCCGGCGGCCCAGCCGCCGCTGGTTCGGCCAGGCGCGGATGGATTCGGCCAGGTAGACGTAGGCGTCCGGGTTGCTGCTCACGGCGCGGGCCACCCGGGGCAGCGCCTTCATCAGGTACTCCATATAGATGGTCTTGAACACCGGGATCACCGGCGTCGAGAACTCACAGATCACCATCCGGCCGCCGGGTTTGGTGACCCGCAGCAGTTCGCGCATCGCGAGATCGATATCGGCCACATTGCGCAGGCCGAAGGAAATGGTCACCGCGTCGAAGGAGTTGTCGGCGAAGGGGAGCGCCATCGCGTCGCCCGCGACCATCGGCACCCGGCGGAACCGGCCCGCGGCCAGCATGCCCTGGGAGAAATCGGTGGCCACGCACCAGGCCCCGGATTTCCGCAGTTCCACGGTGGAGACCCCGGTCCCGGCCGCCAGGTCCAGGATCCGCTCACCCGGACGCGGATCGATCGCCTTACGGGTCAGCCAGCGCCAATAGCGGTCCTGACCTGCCGATATCACGGTGTTGGTCAGGTCGTACCGCCGCGCCACCCCGTCGAACATCGACGCGACCTCGTGCGGCTGCTTGTCCAGCGAGGCCCGGACCGATTGCGTTTTCACCACAGCCCCGACCCTAATGGGCGCCGGGGCGGCGAGCGCATCGGCGACCCGCGGCACGAGCGGCCGGTGGTCTCAGGCCGAACGCGGTAACCGGTGATCGGCGCCGATCACCTCCGCGTAGTGGCCCATGAGCTCGGTGCACACCGCCGGCCAGGTGCGATGCAGAACCGATTTGCGGGCCGCCGCGGCGAAGCGGGCGCGTAGCGCGGGCTCGCGTAACGCCGCGACGGTACTGGGCAGCAGTTCGGTGAACTCCGGAACCGGTAGCAGGTAGCCGTTGCGGCAGTGCGCGATCAGATCGCGGGGCCCGCCCATATCGGGCCCGATCACGGGAACCCCGCAGGCCAGGGCCTCCTGGACACCCTGGCAGAAGGTTTCGTGCTCGCCCGGATGCACCATCACATCCAGGCTCGCGTAGGCCCGGGCCAGTTCGTCGCCGCCGAGTTCACCGGTGAACACGGCGCCCGGCAGGGCCGCGGTGAGCTTCGCCCGTTCGGGTCCGTCGCCGACGATCACCAGTTGGATCGACGGATCGCCGGCCAATACCGCGAGCCGGTCCACATGCTTCTCCGGCGCCAGCCGGCCCACGAACCCGACGATCAGTTTGTCGTCCGCCCCGGCCCACGCCGCCCGCAGTTCGGGCCGCCGGGCGCCGGGAGTGAAGCGCACCGTGTCGACACCCCGGCCCCACCGGTGCACCCGGGGAATCCCGTGCCGGGCGAGGTCCTCGGCTGCCGCGCTCGACGGCGCGAGCGTCCGGACCGCTCCCTCGTGGATCCGCCGGGTCCAGCCCCAGGCGGCCCGGGTGGCCAGGCCCAGCCCGTAGCTCTTGGCGAAACCGGCCACATCGGTCTGGTAGACCGCCACCGCGGGCAGATCCAGCCGTAGCGCGGCCGCCAGACCTCCCGCACCCAGCAGGAAGGGGGACGCCAGATGGACTACATCCGCGTCGAACGCGCCCAGGGCCTTGACCATGCCGGGCTGCGGCAACCCCACCGGCAGCGAACTGATCTTCGGCACCATCACCGCCGGTACCCGGTACACCGGGAATCTGCCGTGCTGCCGGGCCGCGGGCGGCTGTCCGCGCAGCGAATCGGGCGCGATGACCAGGGCCTCGTGTCCGTGCTGGTCCAGATGGTCCAGCACTCGGAGCACCGAGTTCACGACGCCGTTCATATTCGGAAGAAATGACTCCGCAACGATGGCTACGCGCACACGCTCAGTGTGGGGGGTCCGATGACCCCGCTGTGCGTCGGCGATATGACACCGGATCGAAGATCGGGCGAACACTCATCGAACCGGATTCGGCCCGCACCAGCAGCCACAGTGTGGGCAGGGCCAGCGCCCAGATCGTGGCCAATACCGATAGCGCGGGCGGTATCGCCACCCGCACATCCCGGCCGGCGACCCGCACCAGATCGGGATCGGCGCGGTTGTATTCGACATTGATCCGCTCACCGGCGGTCAGGTTGGTGGGGTAGAGGACACCGACCTTCGGATTGTGGGTCACCCCATCGGGAGTGACGTACATCACTGCCGACCGCAGGCGTCCGGCGGACAGCACCTCACCGGTCGTCTCGCCCTTATCCGATTCGATCAGGTAGTCGTTGCGCCACGCGGCCAGAACCAGCAGCACCGTCAGCACGCTGAGCGCTACGGCGGCGATCAGGACCCCCACGCGCACCTTGCGCAGCCGATCGCTGGGATCGGCCGGCCGCGGCACGGGGTCCGGTCCGGGTGCCGGGTGCGCGTCCGGTTGCGGGGCCGGGCCGTGTGGCTCGGCGACCTCTGCCTGATCGGGCACGCTGGCTCCTCGGAATTCCTGTTCGGGGGTGCGCGCGGCCGCCGTACGGCAGGGCCGGGCGGCCGGTTCACGGCACGGCAACAGGCTATCCGGGTCGGCTAGGGTGGGCGCTCATGGCCCGAAAATTCGGCTTCACCCTGTCCTATCCGATCCCGGTGGACCGGCTCCACGCGGCACTGACCGGGGACGAACTGTGGCGTGATCGATTCGCCGGTGCGCAGACCGCCACGCTGGACCTGTCGCATCCCGGTGGCCCGGGGACCATCAGAATCGCCATGAGCGAGACGATCCGCCCGGACAAGATTCCCGGCATCGTCCGCAAGGTGCTCAAAAGCGATCTCGTCGTCACCCGGGTGGACAACTGGCAGCCGCTGTCCGGCGATACCGCCGAGGGCACCTTCGAGGGCACCTCGTCGGCGATCTCCTCGCAGATGACCGGGACCTTCCGGCTGCGGCCTTCGGCGGAGGGCTCGGAACTGGAGATATCCGGTTCGGTCAAGGTCAAGGTCCCGCTGGTGGGCGGCGCCATCGAACCGCTCGCCGAGCAGTTGCAGCGACGGGTGGTCGAAAGCGAACGCAAATTCGTCGTCAACTGGTTCGCCGAACGCGCCGACGCCTGATATCCGCATCCCCGGGGCCGGGCACCGCCGCGGCCCCGGGACAACCGCACCGCCCGCTCACAACTGCGTGCAGGGCGCTTCCGTCCCGGCGGCCGGATCGAATTCCTTCGGCTCGACCAGTACCAGCCAGTTTCCCGAATTGTCCCGGAACACCGTCTCCACCCCGTACGGGCGTTCGGCGGGCGGCTGCACGAACTCCACGCCCTTCGCGCTGAGCTCCTCGTAGGCCTTCCGGCAGTCCCGGGTCGTCAGCCCGAGCGAGCCGTGGCTGCCGCCGGCCAGTGAACGGCGGATCGCCTCGGCCAGGTTCTCGTCCAGCGGCGGTCCCGGCACCATCAGGGTCACCTCGAGTTCGCGATGATCCGGATGCGCCACGGTCACCCAGCGGAACCCGTTGTCGCCCATGGTGATATCGGCGGTCTCCACGAAACCGAGAATGTCGACGTACCAGTTCTTGGCCGCCGTCTGGTCGGTCACATACACCGTGACCAGCGAAATATTGGTGATGATCGGAGTCATGTCCCGACCCTATGGCCCACTCGCGCCGCCCGGCTTCTCCGAAATTGCGGTATCGGGCCGACGGTCGGACAACCCGTGCATGAAGATATAGCAGCCCGGGATCCGCGGGGCGCCGTCGGCGAACTTCGCCTGGTATTGCGACGGTGAGACGCCGACGAGGTCGGTGAATTTCCGGGAGAACGAGCCCAGACTCGTATAGCCCACCAGCAGGCACACCTCGGTTACCGTGGTGTTCGTCGCGCGCAACAGGTCCTGGGCGCGTTCGATACGCCGCTCGGCCAGATACACCGCGGGGGTCCTGCCGTAGGTCGCCGCGAAACAGCGCAGGAAATGGTATTTCGAGACGCCCGCGGCCGCCGCCATCCCGTCGAGATCCAGCGGCCGGGCGTATTCACGGTCGATGAAATCCCGCGACCGCCGCAGATGCGGGAGCAGATCCTCGGGAACCGGGCGGCCCGTCATGGCTGCGTCGCGTACCGCCGGCTCAGCCGAACGGCGCGAGTTCGTCGAAACGCATGGACGCCCGGCCGGCCGTGCGCCAGGCGCGAGCGGTGAGATCCACATCCTCGTCGGTGACGAGGTTGCCCATCACCCGGACGGCGGTGCGCTGCAGCAGTTTCGACCGCATCACCGGCGGTCCGCCGATCGGCACCATCCGCGGATGGGTGGCCAGGCCGGCGATCCGCCGCGCCACCGAATAGGTGCGGCCGTACCTGGCGCGCAACAGATCCGGCCAGATCCGCGTCAGATCGGGCTCGTCGAGCAGTTCCGAGAGCATATGGCCGCCCTCCAGCCCGTAGTCGATACCTTCGCCGTTGAGCGGATTCACACATCCCGCCGCGTCCCCGACCAGAGCCCAGTTGCGTCCCGCGATCCCGGTGACCGCACCACCCATCGGCAGCAGCGCCGAGGACACCGCACGCACCGATCCCGTCAGCTCCCATTCCGAGCGCCGCAGCTCGGTGTAGTGCTCCAGCAGCGGTTTCAACGCGATATGGGAAGGCCGCCGCTCCGTGGCCAGCGAACCGACCCCGATATTCACCTCGCCGTTGGCCAGCGGGAAAACCCAGCCGTATCCGGGGACCAGTTCGCCGTCGGCGTTACGCAGCTCCAGATGTGAAGTGATCCACTGATCGTCGCTGCGACCGGAGGTGATGTAGGCCCGGGCCGCCACCCCGTACGCGTATCGGCGATGCCACTCCCGGCCCAGCTGTTTGCCGATCGGGGAGCGGACCCCGTCGGCGACGACGAGGGTGTCGCAGCCGATATCGCGAACGGATTCGCCCGTGCGCACCGTCACTCCGGTGACCCGGTCGCCGTCACGGGAGACCTCGATCACCTTCGCGCCGTCGAACATCCGGGCGCCGGATTTCACCGCCGTCTCGCGCAGTTTGTCGTCGAGTTCGGTGCGGGGGATCGCGCTCCCGTAGGTCGGGAAGGAGCCACCCGGCCAGGGCAGCAGCGCTTCGCGGCCGAAACCGGTCATCCGGAGGCCGTGATTGACGGTATGCGCGCGCACCCATTCGCCCAGGCCCAGATGTTCGAGTTCGGCCGTCGCACGCGGAGTCAGCCCGTCACCGCAGGTCTTATCCCGTGGGAACACCGCGGAATCCAGCAGCAGCACATCGCGGCCGGCCCGCGCGGCCCACGCCGCGGCCGCCGAACCCGCCGGGCCCGCCCCCACGACCAGCACCTCTACCCGTGCGGGAAGCGCATCGGGGAAGCTGTCGGCCGGCGTGGCTCCAGGTGCACCCATGCGGTCAATAGTTACAGGCCGCCGACGTCGATGTCGATGGCGGTACGGTGCCAGCATGAGTGAGCCGGGCCCGGAGGCGGTAGCGAAGCGTCACCACGGAGGGTCCTCGCTCATGCGTGGTCGATAAGTGACGGCGTTCATGGGAGCTGTCACGTGAACACGCTAGGTTCATCACCGTGGGGTCGGACGCGTCCTTGGGAGAAGGTATGAGCACATCTGCTGTGAGCGAAGCGGGCACGGTGGTGGCGGGGGTAGACCTCGGAGACGCCGCCTTGGCGGAGACCGTGCGGGGCGGTCTCGATCAAGTGGAGAAACTACTGGTCGACGAACTGTCCGACGGTGCGTCGTTCCTGCAGGAAGCCGCGCTGCATCTGGCCAAGGCCGGAGGTAAGCGGTTCCGGCCCCTGTTCACCATCCTCACCGGCCAGCTCGGGCCCCGTCCCGGTGATCCGGACCTGATCACCGCCGGCACCGTAGTCGAACTGGTGCACCTGGCCACCCTGTACCACGACGATGTCATGGACGAGGCGACCATGCGCCGCGGCGCGGCCAGTGTGAACTCACGCTGGGGTAACAGCGTCGCCATCCTCGCCGGCGACTACCTGTTCGCCCACGCCTCCCGGCTCACCTCCACGCTCGGACCCGACGCGGTACGGATCATCGCCGAGACCTTCGCCGAACTGGTCACCGGCCAGATGCGCGAAACCATGGGCGCCCGGGAATCCACCGATCCGATCGCCCACTATCTGAAGGTCGTCTGGGAGAAGACCGGGTCGCTGATCGCGGCCTCCGGCCGCTTCGGCGGTACGTTCTCCGGCGCCGGCACCGAACATGTCGAACGCCTGGCCCGGCTCGGCGACGCGGTGGGGACGGCGTTCCAGATCTCCGACGACATCATCGATATCTCGTCGGTTTCGGCCCAGAGCGGCAAAACCCCCGGCACGGATCTGCGGGAAGGAGTGCACACCCTCCCCGTCCTCTACGCGTTGCGCGAAGAGGGCCCCGTGGGCGACCGGCTGCGCACCCTGCTCGACCACCCCCTGGAATCCGACGCGGAGGTCACCGAAGCCCTGGAACTGCTGGGCCGGTCGGCCGGTATGACCCAGGCGAAGGAAAAGCTGCGGGAATACGCCGACATCGCCCACACCGAACTGGCGGCCCTGCCCCCGGGCCCCGCCAACGACGCCCTCGTACGCCTGGTCCAATACACCATCGAACGAGTCGGCTGAGTAATTGGAGCAGCTCCGCTGCTCGAGGTTCGGCAGTAATTCTGGAGCGCTGACGCGCTCGAGGTTCGGCCCTCCTGAGCGTCTGCTGTCGGCCCTCGAGACTCGCGGCTGCGCCGCATGCGCTTCGAGGGCCGACAGCAGACGCGGGCCGAACCAGTGATGTGTGGCTCCGAGCTGGATATGCCGCTCCGAGTTCGGTGCCGCGTTCAGCGATGCCCTTGAAGGGTTCGGCCCGCGTCAAGGGGTCGGCCCGCGTCGCCTGTCAGACCTCGAAGCGCATGTGGCGAAGCCACGAGTCTCGAGGTCTGACAGGCGACGCTCAGGAGGGCCGACCCTCGAGCAGCGGAGCTGCTCCATGTAACGGAACTTCCCCGTCGTGGTAATCGTTGTCGTGCAGTAGCGGTTCTGGCCGAAATTCGCGCGGTAGACGCGCCACGTATACAGGAGTGCTATGCACGGGCACGGGTTTGCGAATGGGATGAAAACGTTCGGGCTCATGGTCGGTCTTTCCGCGTTGATAGTGCTCGCGGGAGCGGCGTTCCGGAATACGACCATTCTGGTGATCGCGATCGTGCTCGCGGTGGCCATGAACGGCTACGCGTATTTCAACAGCGACAAGCTCGCCTTGAAGGCGATGCGGGCACAGCCGGTGAGCGAGATCGAGGCGCCGGTCATCTACAAGATCGTGCGTGAGCTGGCGACCACCGCCCGGCAGCCGGTGCCGAGGTTGTATATCAGCCCCACCAACGCACCGAATGCGTTCGCCACCGGGCGTAGCCCGCGGCATGCGGCCGTCTGCTGTACCAGCGGGATTCTGCAGATCCTGGACGAGCGGGAATTACGGGCCGTACTCGGGCACGAACTCTCGCATGTATACAACCGGGATATCTTGATCTCCTCGGTGGCCGGTGCGATGGCGGCGGTGATTTCCGGCCTGGCCAATTTTGCGTATTTCGCGGCCGCCTTCGGCGGTAACCGCGGCGGCTCCGGGCCCAATCTCATCGGGGTGCTGCTGGTGAGTCTGCTGGGCCCGATCGCCGCGGGTTTGATCAAAATGGCGGTGTCGCGGTCGCGGGAGTACCAGGCCGACGAATCGGGGGCCGAGCTGACCGGCGATCCGCTGGCCCTGGCGTCGGCGCTGCGGAAATTGGAGCGCGGGGTGCAGGCGGCCCCGTTGCCGCCCGAACCCCGGCTCACCGCGCAATCGCATCTGATGATCGCCAACCCGTTCCGTGCCGGTGATCGGATGGCCCGGTTGTTCTCGACCCATCCGCCGATGGCGGATCGGATCGCGCGGCTCGAGCAGATGGCCGGCCGCTGATCCGCCGGGCCGGTGGCGGTGGCTACCGGTAGTTCACGAACTGCAGGGCGATTCCGAAGTCCTCGCCCTTCAGCAGGGCGATCACGGCCTGGAGGTCGTCGCGCTTCTTGCTGGTGACGCGCAGTTCCTCGCCCTGGATCTGAGCCTTGACGCCCTTGGGGCCCTCGTCACGGATCTTCTTGGAGATCTTCTTGGCGTGTTCGGAGTCGATGCCCTGGACGAGTGATCCGGTGACCTTGTAGGTCTTGCCGGAGGCGACCGGCTCGCCGGCGTCGAAGGCCTTGAGCGAGATATCGCGCCGGATCAATTTCTCCTTGAACACCTCGAGTGCGGCCTTCACCCGTTCTTCGGATTCGGCGGTCAGTACGACGTTGTCCTCGCCGGACCATTCGATTGCCGCGCCTGTTCCCCGGAAGTCGTAGCGGGTGTTCAGCTCCTTCTCGGCCTGGTGCAGGGCGTTGTCGACCTCCTGCCGTTCGACCTTGCTGACGATATCGAATGATGAATCGGCCACACTGAGCTCCTGTTCGCTGTTGAATCACCCCTGCGTGCCTAGGCAAGCTACCTCGGCGCCGATCGGCCGTCTCGAAAGGGCGCGGTTCATACGATCTGGCCAGCGGGTTTGCATTCCGGGTGCGGGTTCGTTGTATCCTGCTCAGCGCACTCGGAAAAGCGATCCGAGATCGGGAGTGCGCCTCCAGGCAGGTTGCCCGAGCGGCCAATGGGAGCAGACTGTAAATCTGTCGGTGAAAGCCTACGTAGGTTCGAATCCTACACCTGCCACCACGAACCCCCACCGGTGAAATCCGGTGGGGGTTTCGTCGTTCCGGTACCCGTGCCGAGTGCGTAAAATGGGCTCTGACCACGCGGTTTGGAGCTCTCGGCGGTGAGTGTGTACTCTCGTTCAAGTCTTCGAGGCAACGGGTAGAAGTTCGCCGATTCCCGCTGCGGAGAAGTCGTGCCCCCTTAGCTCAGTCGGCAGAGCGTTTCCATGGTAAGGAAAAGGTCAACGGTTCGATTCCGTTAGGGGGCTCGCCGGATTGCCGGTGGTGTCCGACTCGGCACTCCAAGCCGCGACGTCGCCGTTGCAGATGGTGCGTAAGGCGGTGTAGCTCAGTCGGTAGAGCAAACGACTCATAATCGTTGTGTCGCCGGTTCAAGTCCGGCCATCGCTACCCATACTGATTGACCCTCTGGTTGACCGGAAAGAAGGCATAATCGTGGCCGCGAAGTCCACCGATGTCCGGCCAAAGATCACCTTGGCCTGCGAGCAGTGCAAGCATCGCAACTACATCACCAAGAAGAACCGGCGCAACGACCCGGACCGCCTCGAGCTGAAGAAGTTCTGCCCGAACTGCGGCACCCACCGGGCGCACCGCGAGTCGCGCTGACCCTCCCGTGAGTATCGCCGTCCGTGGCCGGGCGGCGATTTCCCGATGGTCGTGCGACGGCCATCGAATCCGCGGCCGGTACCCGGTCGCTGTCATGATCGGGCGGCGGCACGGCCCCTCGTGGTCACGCCACTTTCGTTCCGGGCTGATGTCCAGTCGCCATGCAGACTCCGTGCTGCGGGGTCAGATAGGTACAGTCCTCCCGTGACAATGAACACCGGAACAGACGAAGCGGTTGCGACGGAGACGGAGTTCGACCCCGCCGCACACGCGGCCGCGATGGTCGGTCACCACTACCGTGTCGACGACTATTACGAGGTCGGCCGCGAAAAGGTGCGTGAATACGCCCGCGCCGTCCAGGACAGCCACCCGGTGCACTGGGACGAGGACATCGCGCTGGAATTCGGCTACGACGGCCTGGTCGCCCCGCTGACGTTCATTTCCCTGGTCGGCATCCTGGCGCAGCGCAAACTCTTCGAAACGGTCGTGACCGGTTACGACCTCAGCCAGATCATGCAGACCGATCAGATCCTGGAGTTCCACCGGCCGATTCTGGTCGGCGACAGGCTGACCTGCGATGTCTATCTGCATTCGTTCCGCCAGGCCTTCGGCGGCGACATCATCGTCACCAAGAACATCGTCACCGACCAGAACGACGAACTGGTTCTCACCACCTACACCACGCTCGTCGGACGCAGCGGCGGAGATATCGATCCCAATCTCAACGACGCCGTGCGCAACGTGCTGATGCACGGGATGGAAGCCTCCATGCCCGATCACACGCCGCGGTCGCATCCCGCCCCGCCCGCGCCGGCGGCGCTGGCGGTGGAGCCCACCCGGTTCGCCCGCGCGTTCGGCGATGTCTCCGTCGGGGACGAGCTCCCGGCCCGTATCGTCCGGCTGACCCGCGGCGACCTGGTGAACTACGCCGGCGTATCCGGCGACGCCAACCCCATCCACTGGAGCGACGAGGTCGTGAAGCTGGTGGACCTGGACACCTGCGTGGCGCACGGCATGCTCTCGATGGGCCTCGGCGGCGGGTTCGTCTCCTCCTGGCTGGGCGATCCCGGCGGGGTCAGGGAGTACAACGTCCGCTTCACCAGCCCGGTGTTCGTGAGTGCCACCGAGGCCGCCGAGGTCGAGTTCACCGGCAAGGTCAAATCGCTCGACCCGGAAACGAAGACAGCGGTGATCGCGATCGTCGCGAAATCCGGCGGGCGAAAGATCTTCGGCCGGGCCACCGCTACGGTGCGGTTGTCCTGACCTGGTCGGGTGACCCTGATTGGCTTCTGTCGCCGACCGTGCCGTACACTCGGGATTCTGGGGTCACCAGCCGATGCGCGCTGCTCTGCAAGGCTGGTTCCAGGCGGGGTTACCGAGTATCGGCCGGTACGGCTGAGTAGGCTCGGACCGAACCGGTTCGTCCGGCCCCGCCGACGGGGCCGGCATCTGCCGGAGCGGCGCGCGTGTTGTGTGACACCCACGTCGACAACTGAATATCGCAGTGTGGCCGGATCTCACCTGTCGGTGATCGGTTCGGCCGAAGGGGCGTAGCTCAAATGGCAGAGCAGCGGTCTCCAAAACCGCAGGTTGCAGGTTCAAGTCCTGTCGCCCCTGCCCTGGACACCAGCGACGAGAGAGGATCGACGTGACCGACGAGCGGGACACTCGCCGCGGCGGATATGGCGCCGACGACGGCGACGACACCGCCGCCGTGCGGCCGAGCGGAAAGCGCTCCGCTCGGCGGAGCCGGTCCGACTCGTCGGGCGCGTCCGATACCGGTTCGATCGCGACCATCGATCGGCCCGAACGCAAGGCCGAGACGAAGTCGGGCCGATCCGAACGCGATCGGTCGCGGAATCCGTTCAAGCGTTTGTTCAAGTTCCTGCGTGAGGTGATCGCGGAACTGCGGAAGGTTATCTGGCCCAACCGGAAGCAGATGGTCACCTATACGACCGTTGTGCTGGTGTTCGTGATCTTCATGGTCGCGTTCATCAGCGGGTTGGATCTGGCGTTCATCAAGGGTGTCGACTGGTTGTTCGGTTAGCCAGGCGATATCGGCGCCGGTAACCGATCCGCGCCGCGGGCCGGATGCCAGACCGATAGCCGCGCCCGAACCCGGCACGCAGAGGATGCACGTGACGACACAGGAAGCGAGTGCCCAGTGAGCACCCCGGAGAACGACACCACCGACGAGTTCCCGGTCGACGATCAGACGGCCGAGGAGGCCGCCGTGTCCGTCGAGGAGCCGGCGTCCGACGCCGAGCCCGAGGCTGCCGACGAGGCCGCGCCCGCATCCGACGACGGCGAGGAGCCGGATCCGGTCGAGCAGATGAAGGCCGTGCTGCGTCGCTCGCCGGGCGACTGGTACGTGATCCATTCCTATGCCGGTTACGAGAACAAGGTGAAGACCAATCTCGAGACCCGTGTGCAGAACCTGGACCTGGAGGATTACATCTTCCAGGTGGAGGTGCCCACCGAAGAGGTCACCGAGATCAAGAACGGCCAGCGCAAGAGCGTGAACCGCAAGGTGCTGCCGGGCTACATCCTGGTGCGGATGGACCTGAACGACGAATCCTGGGGCGCGGTCCGCAACACCCCGGGTGTCACCGGGTTCGTGGGCGCCACCTCGCGCCCCTCGCCGCTGACCATCAATGACGTGGTGAAGTTCCTGGTGCCGGCCTCGCAGCAGAAGAAGGCCGCCGCTCCGGCCGCCGCAGCGGCGTCTCAGGAGAGTGCCGGCGAGACCGCGGCCAAGCCCACCATCGAGGTCGATTTCGAGGTCGGCGAATCGGTGACGGTGATGGACGGCCCGTTCGCGACGCTGCCCGCGACCATTTCCGAGGTCAACGCCGAACAGCAGAAGCTCAAGGTGCTGGTCTCGATCTTCGGTCGCGAAACTCCGGTCGAACTGGAATTCACCAAGGTCGCCAAGATCTAGTAGGCGGCACCTGTGCTCCCGAGGCCGTGAGCCTCGGGCCGGAACTTGCAGAGAGCAAGGAACCACACACCCTAGGAAAGAAAGATGCCCCCCAAGAAGAAGAAGCTCGCCGGGATCATCAAGCTCCAGATCCAGGCCGGCCAGGCGAACCCGGCTCCTCCGGTGGGCCCGGCGCTCGGTCAGCACGGCGTCAACATCATGGAGTTCTGCAAGGCGTACAACGCCGCGACCGAATCGCAGCGTGGCAACGTCGTGCCGGTCGAGATCTCGGTGTACGAGGATCGGTCCTTCGACTTCAAGCTGAAGACCCCGCCCGCCGCCCGGTTGCTGCTGAAGGCCGCCGGCGTGCAGAAGGGTTCGGCCGAGCCGCACCGCAACAAGGTCGCCACGGTGACCATGGACCAGGTGCGCGAGATCGCGAAGACCAAGCAGGAAGATCTGAACGCCAACGATATCGATCAGGCGGCCAAGATCATCGCCGGGACCGCGCGCTCGATGGGTATCACCGTCGAAGGCTGACGCTCAGCGCACGTTTGGTGGGAGGGCCGGCCAGGCCCGATAACCACGACTGAACCAGAAACCGAGGACAGAGAAACATGGCAAAACGAAGCAAGGCGTATCTCGCCGCGGCCGAGAAGGTCGATCGCAGCAAGCTGTACTCTCCGCTGGCCGCCACCCGGCTCGCCAAGGAGACCTCCACCACCAAGACCGACGCGACCGTCGAGGTCGCGATCCGGCTGGGTGTGGATCCCCGTAAAGCCGATCAGATGGTTCGCGGCACCGTGAACCTGCCGCACGGCACCGGTAAGACCGCTCGCGTCATCGTGTTCGCGGCCGGCGAGAAGGCCGCCGAGGCCGAGGCCGCCGGTGCGGACGCCGTGGGCGCCGAGGATCTGATCGAGCGGATCCAGGGCGGCTGGCTGGACTTCGACGCCGCGATCGCCACCCCCGACCAGATGGCCAAGGTCGGCCGGATCGCGCGTGTCCTGGGCCCGCGTGGTCTGATGCCGAACCCCAAGACCGGCACGGTCACCACCGATGTGACCAAAGCGGTCGCCGACATCAAGGGTGGCAAGATCAATTTCCGCGTCGACAAGCAGGCCAACCTGCACTTCGTGATCGGCAAGGCGTCGTTCGACGACAACAAGCTGGTCGAGAACTACGGGGCCGCGCTGGACGAGATCCTGCGTGCCAAGCCGTCGACCGCCAAGGGGCGTTACGTCAAGAAGGTGACGGTCTCGACGAACACCGGACCGGGCATCCCGGTGGACCCGAACCGCACCCGCAACCTCCTGGACGAGGAAGCGTAAACGGCGCCAGGCACTATCCCGCGACGGCGGGAGCATCCTCCGCGGATGCTCCCGCCGTCGCGTTTTCGTTCGGGGTCGTAGCGGTAGTCCCGCTGTCACGGTGTGCGATCGCCGAACAGGATCGAATCACCCCTGTGCACGCCCCAGGGCAGCGCGACGGCGACGATCACCGCGCACACCAGCACCGCCGCTGTCGCGACGAGTGACGCCGCGTGCGAACCTTCCAGGCAGGCGGCTTTCATCGCCGTGATGAGGGTTTCGCGCTGGGTGTCGAAGAAGGGCGCCAGTTCGCGTTCGCGCATTTCCAGAATGCTGAGCGGGGTGGCGGCCGCGAATCCCTTCTCGTCCTCGGTCATCAGCGACGCCGGTACTCGGTCCAGCAGGGGCTGGACGCGGGTGGTGTAGTAGGACGCCACGATGGATCCGAGTACCGCCACGCCCAGGGTGCCGCCGATCTCGCGGGTCGTATCGTTGACCGCCGAACCTGCCCCGGCTTCGTCGAGCGGTAGCGCCGACATGATGGATTCGGTCGCCGGGCCCTGCACGATCGCCAGGCCGAGAGCCATGGACACCATCGAGGGCAGCACATCGGTGAGGTAACCGCTGTCGACGGTCACCTGGCCGCCCAGGTAGAGGCCCAGCCCCGTGAGCAGGAGCCCGAAGACGATCACCGGTGTGGTACCGAATCTTTGCGCGAGCAGCGTGGCCAGGGGCGCGCCGAGCGCGACCGAGGCCGCGAACGGCAACGAGGCGATTCCGAACTCCAGCGGGGTGTACTCACGCACGCCCTGGAAGTACTGGGTGATGAGGAACAGGAAGCCGAACATCGAGAAGTAGCCGACGGCGATCGCCAGGGCGGGCAGCGAGAAACGGCGTACCCGGAACAGCCGCATATCGAGGATCGGTGTGGTGGTGCGCAGTTCCCAGCAGACGAAGGCGGCCAGCAGCGCGAGGCCGGCCGTCCCCGTGGCGAGGGTGACCGGGGCGAGCCAGCCGTAGTGGGGCGCCTCGATGACGGCCCGGACCACGAGCACGATTCCGGCGATGGAGAGTCCGATTCCGGGTAGATCGAGGCGGCCGGTGTGCTGTGCGCGGGATTCCGGAACCCAGCGCAGTACCGCCGCCAGCGCGACGAGCGCTACGGGGACGTTGATCCAGAAGACGGAATGCCAGGAGAAGTGTTCGAGGAGCCATCCGCCCGAAATCGGGCCGATCGCGATGGCGAATCCCGCCATGGCGGTCCAGGCGGCGATGGCCAGCGCGCGTTCGCGGCGGTCGGTGAAGATATTGATGATCAGGGCGAGCGTCGCGGGAAAGACCGCGGCCGCGAAAACGCCCATCACGGCCCGGGCGGTGATCACGGCCCCGAGCGAATCCGAGAGCGCGCCGCCGATGGAGGCGAGGGCCACGCCGGCGAGCCCGATCGTCATCACGCGGCGGCGGCCGTACCGGTCGCCGAGGTTTCCGCAGGCCAGCAACAGTCCGGCGAAGGTCAGGGTGTAGGCGTCGACCACCCACTGCAGCCCGCTGACCCCGGTGGTGAGTTCTACGCCGATCGAGGGCAGCGCGACATTGACGATGGTGTTGTCCAGGACCACGAGCAGTTCCGCCAGGCAGATGACGGCGAGGGCCAGGAACCGTCGAGAACGTCGGTCCGGCAGTCGAGGCGCGGCGATTATGTCGGTCGTCATACTCAGCAGCGAACCACTATCTGTTACCTGAAGTAACACTATGATCGTGTGATCTCCGCCGGAGTGCGGACCGGTTGTGTCATGTCTCACCGCGAGGGGCCGGCGAATATCGTCGCGGAAGGGGGATTGCGGGCACGTTTTGCCAGATGGGCGGGTCGCGAGGTACTCTGATCGGCGGTTGTCGACGAGTTCGACCGCCACCCAATCCGTTCTACCGAAGACCGTTGGTCGCTGATTTCGTATGGAATCGGTCGAAGGTCCGGCGAAAGTGCCGGCGGCCCGCGCAGGGAGAGCCGAGGCTGGGAGTGGAGTGCGGGTTTGCGCCTGCGGTCCGAATACTCTTCGCGCCCCGGAACGCTCTGCGTTCGGGGCGCTTGTTCTTTCGCCGGCCCCTGATTCGGTAGGGCATATCCATACCGACATCAGAGAGGAGGCGAAGTATGGCGAAACCCGAAAAGGTAACCGCGGTCGCGGAGATCACCGAGCAGTTCAAGGGCTCGACCGCCGCGGTCATCACGGAATACCGTGGTCTGTCCGTCGGTGCGCTGACCCAGCTGCGTCGTGCGCTGGGTGCCGATGCCACGTACTCCGTCGCCAAGAACACCCTGGTGAAGCGTGCCGCGGCCGAGGCCGGCGTGGAGGGCCTGGACGACCTGTTCGTCGGACCCACCGCGATCGCGTTCATCTCGGGCGAACCGGTCGAGGCGGCCAAGGCCCTCAAGACCTTCGCCAAGGACAACAAGGCGCTGGTTATCAAGGGCGGCTACATGGACGGCGCACCGCTGTCCGTGGCCGAGGTCGAGCGGATCGCCGACCTGGAGTCGCGCGAGGTCCTGCTGGCCAAGCTGGCCGGTGCCATGAAGGGCAACCTGGCCAAGGCCGCCGGTCTGTTCAACGCTCCCGCTTCGCAGGTGGCCCGCCTGGCCGCCGCGCTGCAGGAGAAGAAGCAGGCCGAAGGCGGAGACGCCGCCGCGGAGTAACACCTTCCGCACCTCATTCGCGGAAGGGCCGCGTCCGGCTCACCCGCGCAGACATTCACTATCGAAAGGAAAATATCAATGGCCAACGTTGATGAGCTGCTCGAAACCTTCGGCAACATGACCCTGCTCGAGCTGTCGGACTTCGTCAAGAAGTTCGAGGAGAAGTTCGAGGTCACCGCTGCTGCTCCGGTCGCCGTCGCTGCCGCCGGTGCCGCCCCGGCCGCCGCCGAGGCCGCCGAGGAGCAGGACGAGTTCGACGTCATCCTCGAGGGTGCCGGCGATAAGAAGATCCAGGTCATCAAGGTGGTCCGTGAGATCGTCTCCGGCCTGGGCCTGAAGGAGGCCAAGGACCTCGTCGAGGGTGCTCCGAAGCCGATCCTGGAGAAGGTCGCCAAGGAAGCCGCCGACGCCGCCAAGGAGAAGCTGGAAGGCGCGGGCGCGAAGGTCTCGGTCAAGTAATTCCGACCGGTACAGCCGGAAACGGGCGGCCCCTCGGGGCCGCCCGTTTCTGTTTCCCGGAGAGTCGCTGGTGTGCTGGTTAACGGTGATTCTTCCGGTTGGCAACCGTCACCGGTGGTTACTCTTCGGTCAGGTCGGGTGTGCTATGGGTGTGCCATGAGATACAGTGGCCGAACCCACTGTGACGTGAGACGCACCGCTACCGGGTCTGCGGTGCCGAAGTGGGCAGCTCGCTGAGAAATGTGGAGGTTGGCGTGGGCGTCGAGGTCAGGACCGAGAGTGTAACCAAGTCGTTCGGTTCACAGCGGATTTGGCAGGACGTTTCAATTACCCTGCCTGCCGGTGAGGTCAGCGCGCTGCTGGGCCCGTCGGGTACCGGTAAGTCCGTATTCCTGAAGTCGCTGATCGGCCTGCTGCGGCCGGAGCGCGGGTCCATTTTCATCGGTGGTACCGATATCACCACCTGCTCCAACAAGGAGCTCTACGAAATCCGGAAACTCTTCGGCGTGCTGTTCCAGGACGGCGCGCTGTTCGGGTCGATGAACCTCTTCGACAATGTCGCCTTCCCGCTGCGGGAACATACGAAGAAGTCCGAGTCCGAGATCCGCAAGATCGTCATGGAGAAGCTCGAACTCACCGGTCTGCTCGGTGCGGAGGGCAAACTGCCCGGCGAGATCTCCGGCGGTATGCGTAAGCGCGCCGGCCTGGCCCGCGCGCTGGTACTCGATCCGCAGATCATCCTGGTCGACGAGCCGGACTCCGGTCTCGACCCGGTGCGTACGTCGTACCTGAGCCAGCTGCTCATCGATATCAACGCGCAGATCGACGCCACGATCCTGATCGTGACCCACAACATCAACCTGGCCCGCACCGTGCCCGACAACATCGGCATGCTGTTCCGGCGCCAGCTGGTGATGTTCGGTCCGCGCGAGGTGCTGCTCACCAGCGAGGAGCCGGTGGTCAAGCAGTTCCTCAACGGCCGCATGATCGGTCCGATCGGTATGTCCGAGGAGAAGGACGAGGCGCAGATGGCGCGCGAGCAGGCGCTCGTGGACGCCGGCCACCATCACGGCGGCGCCGAAGAGGTCGACGGCATCATCCCGCAGATGCGCGCCACCCCGGGTATGCCGGTGCGCCAGGCCGTGCAGCGGCGTAAGGACCGCGTCCGCGAGGTCATGCACACCCTGCCGCATGCCGCGCAGGTGGCCATCCGCGAATCGCTGGACGAGAACGACGAGACCATGGTCATGTCGTACAACTCCGGCCGGCAGCCCGCCGGCCGTGACGCGGGTAACGATTTCCCGGGTTCGGACTTCGAGACCGCGCAGTACCCCAAGCTGTAACAGGCTTGCTCCGAGAGCAGCGCGTCGGGTTCGCACCCGGCGCGCTGTTTGTTTTCGCGGACACGCCCGGGCTCGCCGGCCGTCGATCCGAGGGCTGCGCACCCCCGCGACGTCCTCGCCGCCGGTGTTTCGGGTGATCTTGTACTGCGGCAACCGATCCGAGGACCAGCAGGTCGGCACGGGCACTTGACGACTTTCGCCCGACCCGTCACGCTATTGGAGACGGCTTCGACCGTCACCGAGAGTGCACGACCGCCAGCGCCGAATCAGTTGTCGGCGGCTCGGACCGCGGACCGGAACGCAGCCAGCGAACCGGTCCGGCGAGTCAGCCGCCCAACGGCTCGCCGGGGTGGTACTTTGACACCTCCGTATAGGTAGGTGTAGGTTTGGACGTTGCGCTGGCTGCCTCCTGTCCATTCCTTGATCGCACTACGAAAGTCCCACCCTTCCGGTGTTGCTTCCGTTGTTTGCTGTTCGAGTCTCGTTCGGGTTGTGACCAGCGAGAATCCAAAAATGTAGCAGACAAGCGACGGTCGCGGACCACCACGCGACGCGCGTGAGGTGCTGGAAGGACGCATCTTGGCAGTCTCCACCCAGACAAGCGCCAATACGAAGCTGGGAGTTTCGGGAGGTATCCCCGGGGCTCCGTTGCGGGTGTCTTTCGCGAAGATCCGGGAGCCGCTGGAGGTGCCCGGACTTCTCGATCTACAAACGGAATCTTTCGCCTGGCTGGTCGGCACGCCGGAATGGCGTGAGCGGGCCGCCGCGCGCGGTGACGGCGGGCTGGTCGGCGGGCTCGAGGAGGTCCTCGAGGAGCTCTCGCCGATCGAGGACTTCTCCGGCTCCATGTCCCTGTCCTTCTCGGACCCGCGCTTCGAAGAGGTCAAGGCCTCGATCGACGAGTGCAAAGACAAGGACATGACCTACGCGGCGCCGTTGTTCGTCACCGCGGAGTTCATCAACAACAACACCGGTGAGATCAAGAGTCAGACGGTCTTCATGGGTGATTTCCCGATGATGACCGACAAGGGCACCTTCATCATCAACGGCACCGAGCGTGTCGTGGTGTCCCAGTTGGTCCGTTCGCCGGGTGTGTACTTCGACCACTCGGTCGACAAGAGCACCGAGAAGGATCTGCACAGTGTCCGGGTGATCCCCTCCCGCGGCGCGTGGCTGGAGTTCGACGTCGACAAGCGCGATACCGTCGGTGTGCGTATCGACCGTAAGCGGCGGCAGCCGGTCACCGTGCTGCTCAAGGCCCTGGGCTGGACGAACGAGGAGATCACCGAGCGTTTCGGTTTCTCCGAGATCATGATGTCCACCCTGGAGAAGGACAACACCGCCGGCCAGGACGAGGCGCTGCTGGACATCTACCGCAAGCTACGTCCGGGCGAACCGCCCACCAAGGAATCCGCGCAGACCCTGCTGGAGAACCTGTTCTTCAAGGAAAAGCGCTACGACCTCGCGCGCGTCGGTCGCTACAAGATCAACAAGAAGCTCGGCCTGCATCCGGGCGAGGCCATCGACGGGTCGGTTCTGACCCGCGAGGACATCGTCTCCACCATCGAGTACCTGGTGCGGCTGCATTCCGGCGACCGGAACATGACCGCCCCGGGCGGCGTCGAGGTCCCCGTCGAGGTCGATGACATCGACCACTTCGGTAACCGTCGTCTGCGTACCGTCGGCGAGCTCATCCAGAACCAGATCCGGGTCGGCCTGTCCCGGATGGAGCGTGTGGTCCGCGAGCGGATGACCACCCAGGACGTCGAGGCCATCACGCCGCAGACCCTGATCAACATCCGTCCCGTCGTAGCCGCGATCAAGGAGTTCTTCGGAACCTCCCAGCTGTCGCAGTTCATGGACCAGAACAACCCGCTGTCGGGTCTGACCCACAAGCGTCGCCTCTCGGCGCTGGGCCCCGGCGGTCTGTCCCGTGAACGCGCCGGCCTCGAGGTCCGTGACGTCCACCCCTCGCACTACGGCCGTATGTGCCCGATCGAGACCCCGGAAGGCCCGAACATCGGCCTGATCGGTTCGCTGTCGGTGTACGCGCGGGTGAACCCGTTCGGGTTCATCGAGACCCCGTACCGCAAGGTGGAGAACGGCCGCGTCACCGACGAGGTCAAGTACCTGACCGCCGACGAGGAGGACCGGCACGTCCGGGCCCAGGCCAACTCCGCGGTCGACGCCGACGGCAATTTCGTCGAGGACCGGGTGCTGTGCCGCCGCGGTAACGAGGAGATGGAATTCGTCGCGGCCACCGAGGTCGACTATATGGATGTCTCCCCGCGCCAGATGGTGTCGGTGGCGACGGCGATGATTCCGTTCCTCGAGCATGATGACGCCAACCGTGCCCTGATGGGTGCGAATATGCAGCGTCAGGCCGTGCCGCTGATCCGTTCCGAATCGCCTGTGGTGGGGACCGGTATGGAACTGCGGGCCGCGGTCGATGCCGGTGATGTCGTGGTGAACGAGAAGACCGGTGTGGTCGAAGAAGTCTCCGCCGACTACGTCACGGTCATGGCCGATGACGGCACCCGTAAGTCGTATCGGATGCGGAAGTTCGCGCGTTCGAATCAGGGCACGTGTGCCAATCAGCGTCCGATCGTGGACGAGGGTCAGCGGGTGGAGCGTGGTCAGGTTTTGGCCGATGGTCCGTGCACCGAGAACGGTGAGATGGCCCTCGGTAAGAACCTGCTCGTGGCGATCATGCCGTGGGAAGGCCACAACTACGAGGACGCGATCATCCTGTCTCAGCGTCTCGTGGAGGACGATGTTCTGACCTCGATCCATATCGAGGAGCACGAGATCGATGCCCGCGATACGAAGCTGGGTGCCGAGGAGATCACCCGCGATATCCCGAATGTTTCCGATGAGGTCCTCGCCGATCTCGACGAGCGGGGCATCGTGCGGATCGGTGCCGAGGTGCGTGACGGGGACATCCTGGTCGGTAAGGTCACGCCGAAGGGTGAGACCGAGCTGACTCCGGAGGAGCGGCTTTTGCGGGCGATCTTCGGTGAGAAGGCGCGTGAAGTCCGCGATACCTCGCTGAAGGTGCCCCACGGTGAGTCCGGCAAGGTCATCGGTATCCGGGTGTTCTCCCGTGAGGACGACGACGACCTGCCTCCCGGCGTGAACGAGCTGGTGCGCGTGTATGTGGCGCAGAAGCGCAAGATCCAGGACGGTGACAAGCTCGCGGGCCGGCACGGGAACAAGGGTGTGATCGGCAAGATCCTGCCGACCGAGGATATGCCGTTCATGCCCGACGGGACCCCGGTCGACATCATCTTGAACACTCACGGTGTGCCGCGTCGTATGAATATCGGGCAGATCCTGGAAACCCATCTGGGCTGGATCGGCAAAGCCGGCTGGGAGGTCGAGGGCAGTCCCGACTGGGCCAAGAACCTGCCGGAGGAGATGTGGGGTGCCCCCGCGGACTCCAATATCGCCACCCCGGTGTTCGACGGCGCGCAGGAAGAGGAGCTGTCGGGTCTGCTGGCCTCGACGCTGCCCAACCGTGACGGTGAGCGGATGGTCAACTCCGACGGTAAGGCCACGCTGTTCGACGGCCGTTCCGGTGAGCCGTTCCCGTACCCGGTGGCGGTGGGCTACATGTACATCCTGAAGCTGCACCACCTGGTCGACGACAAGATCCACGCCCGCTCGACCGGCCCGTACTCGATGATCACCCAGCAGCCGCTCGGTGGTAAGGCGCAGTTCGGCGGTCAGCGTTTCGGCGAAATGGAATGCTGGGCCATGCAGGCCTACGGCGCCGCCTACACCCTGCAGGAACTGCTGACCATCAAATCCGACGACGTGGTCGGCCGCGTGAAGGTCTACGAGGCGATCGTCAAGGGCGAGAACATCCCGGAGCCGGGCATCCCGGAATCGTTCAAGGTTCTGCTCAAAGAACTCCAGTCGCTGTGCCTCAACGTCGAGGTGCTGTCCTCCGACGGCGCGGCCATCGAGATGCGCGACGGCGACGACGAGGATCTGGAGCGCGCGGCGGCCAATCTGGGCATCAACCTGTCCCGGAACGAAGCGGCCACCGTCGACGATCTGGCGAACTAGGGCGTTGCCCGGGTGCCGAGTACGGATTCGGCTCGGCACCCGGGTATCGCGTTCGAACCATTAGAGAACTTTTGCTCGTAAGCGACCCGCACAGGGGAAAGGAAGTTACGTGCTAGACGTCAACTTCTTCGATGAACTCCGGATCGGCCTGGCCACCGCCGAGGACATCCGCAATTGGTCCTTCGGTGAGGTGAAGAAGCCGGAGACCATCAACTACCGCACGCTCAAGCCGGAGAAGGACGGCCTGTTCTGCGAGAAGATCTTCGGTCCCACCCGGGACTGGGAGTGCTACTGCGGTAAGTACAAGCGCGTCCGCTTCAAGGGCATCATCTGTGAGCGCTGTGGCGTCGAGGTGACCCGCGCCAAGGTGCGCCGTGAGCGGATGGGCCATATCGAGCTGGCCGCCCCGGTCACCCACATCTGGTACTTCAAGGGTGTGCCGAGCCGGCTCGGCTACCTGCTCGACCTGGCGCCGAAGGATCTGGAAAAGATCATCTACTTCGCCGCCTACGTCATCACCGCCGTCGACGACGAAATGCGGCACAACGAGCTGTCCACGCTCGAGGCGGAGATGGAGGTCGAGAAGAAGACCGTCGCCGACCAGCGTGACGCCGACCTCGAGGCCCGGGCACAGAAGCTCGAGGCCGATCTGGCCGAACTCGAGGCCGAGGGCGCCAAGTCCGACGTCCGCCGCAAGGTCAAGGACGGCGGCGAGCGGGAGATGAAGCAGCTCCGCGACCGGGCCCAGCGCGAGCTGGACCGGCTCGACGAGATCTGGACCACCTTCACCAAGCTGGCTCCCAAGCAGCTGATCGTGGACGAGGTGCTCTACCGCGAGATCACCGACCGCTACGGCGAGTACTTCACCGGCGCGATGGGCGCGGAGTCCATCCAGAAGCTGATGGAGAACTTCGATATCGAGGCCGAGGCCGAGAACCTGCGGGAGACCATCCGCAGCGGTAAGGGCCAGAAGAAGCTGCGCGCGCTCAAGCGGCTCAAGGTCGTCGCGGCGTTCCAGACCAACGGCAATTCGCCGATGGGCATGGTGCTCGACGCCGTTCCGGTGATCCCGCCGGAACTGCGGCCGATGGTCCAGCTCGACGGTGGCCGTTTCGCCACCTCCGACCTGAACGACCTCTATCGCCGTGTCATCAACCGCAACAACCGCCTCAAGCGACTGATCGACCTCGGCGCCCCCGAGATCATCGTCAACAACGAGAAGCGGATGCTGCAGGAGTCGGTGGACGCGCTGTTCGACAACGGCCGTCGCGGCCGGCCGGTCACCGGCCCGGGTAACCGCCCGCTGAAGTCCCTGAGCGATCTGCTCAAGGGCAAGCAGGGTCGTTTCCGTCAGAACCTGCTCGGTAAGCGTGTCGACTACTCCGGCCGTTCGGTCATCGTGGTCGGTCCACAGCTCAAACTGCACCAGTGCGGTCTGCCCAAGCTGATGGCGCTGGAGCTGTTCAAGCCGTTCGTGATGAAGCGGCTGGTCGACCTGAACCACGCGCAGAACATCAAATCCGCCAAGCGGATGGTGGAGCGGCAGCGCCCGCAGGTGTGGGACGTCCTCGAAGAGGTCATCGCCGAGCATCCGGTGCTGCTGAACCGCGCGCCGACGCTGCACCGCCTCGGTATCCAGGCCTTCGAGCCGCAGCTGGTGGAAGGTAAGGCCATCCAGCTGCACCCGCTGGTCTGTGAGGCGTTCAACGCCGACTTCGACGGTGACCAGATGGCCGTGCACCTGCCGCTGTCGGCGGAGGCGCAGGCCGAGGCCCGCATCCTGATGCTGTCCTCGAACAACATCCTGTCCCCGGCATCCGGCCGCCCGCTGGCCATGCCGCGTCTGGACATGGTGACCGGTCTGTACTACCTGACCCGCCTCGAAGAGGGCGCCAAGGGCGAGTACCAGCCGTCCACCGCCGACGGTCCGGAGCAGGGCGTGTACTCCTCGCCGGCCGAGGCCCAGATGGCGGTCGACCGCGGTGAGCTGACCGTGCGGTCGAACATCAAGGTGCGGCTGACCGATCAGCGTCCGCAGAAGGAAGTCGAGGCGGAGCTGTTCCCGGACGGCTGGCGTCGCGGCGACGCGTGGACCACCCAGACCACTCTGGGCCGGGTGCTGTTCAACGAACTGCTGCCCGCGGACTACGCGTTCATCAACGAGCCGATGCCGAAGAAGCGGCAGGCGACGATCATCAACGATCTCGCCGAGCGCTACCCGATGATCGTGGTCGCGCAGACCGTCGACAAGCTCAAGGACGCCGGCTTCTACTGGGCCACGCGTTCGGGTGTCACCGTCTCCATGTCGGACGTGCTCGTTCCGCCGGAGAAGGCCGAGATCATGGAGCGCTACGAGGCGCAGTCGGATCAGATCGAGAAGAAGTACCAGCGTGGTGCGCTCGATCACCAGGAGCGCAACAACGCCCTGGTCAAGATCTGGCAGGAGGCCACCGAAGAGGTCGGCCGCGCACTGCGGGCGCACTACCCGGCCGATAACCCGATCATCACGATCGTCGATTCGGGCGCCACGGGTAACTTCACCCAGACCCGTACCCTCGCCGGTATGAAGGGCCTGGTGACGAACCCGAAGGGTGAGTTCATCCCGCGGCCGATCAAGTCCTCCTTCCGTGAGGGCCTGACGGTTCTGGAGTACTTCATCAACACCCACGGCGCGCGTAAGGGTCTGGCCGATACCGCGCTGCGTACCGCCGACTCGGGTTACCTGACCCGGCGTCTGGTGGACGTCTCGCAGGACGTCATCGTGCGCGAGACCGACTGTGGTACCGAGCGCGGCATCCTGGTGCATATCGCGGAGAAGCAGCCGGACGGCACGATCATCCGCGACGCGCACGTGGAGACCTCGTGCTACGCCCGGACCCTGGCCTCCGACGCGCTCGACACCAGCGGCAACGTGGTGGTCGGCAAGGGCGCCGATCTCGGCGATCCGGCCATCGAGGCGCTGCTGGAGGCCGGTATCACCGAGGTCAAGGTCCGCTCCGTGCTGACCTGCGGCACCGGCACCGGCGTCTGCGCGGTCTGCTACGGCCGGTCCATGGCGACCGGCAAGCTGGTCGATATCGGCGAGGCCGTCGGTATCGTCGCCGCCCAGTCCATCGGTGAGCCCGGTACCCAGCTGACCATGCGTACCTTCCACCAGGGTGGTGTCGCGGGTGACGACATCACCGGCGGTCTGCCCCGGGTCCAGGAGCTCTTCGAGGCTCGTGTGCCCAAGGGCAAGGCGCCGATCGCGGAGGTCTCGGGCCGGATCCGGCTGGAGGACGACGACCGCTTCTACAAGATCACCATCATCCCCGATGACGGTGGCGACGAAGTGGTGTACGACAAGCTGTCCAAGCGCCAGCGTCTGCGTGTGTTCAAGCACGACGACGGCACCGAGCGTCTGCTCTCCGACGGAGATCACGTCGAGGTCGGCCAGCAGCTGCTGGAGGGCGCGGCGGATCCGCACGAGGTGCTGCGCGTGATGGGCCCCCGGCAGGTCCAGATCCACCTGGTCCACGAGGTCCAGGAGGTCTACCGGAGCCAGGGCGTGTCGATCCACGACAAGCACATCGAGGTCATCGTCCGCCAGATGCTGCGCCGGGTGACGATCATCGATTCGGGCGCCACCGAGTTCCTGCCCGGTTCGCTCACCGAGCGTTCCGAGTTCGAGGCGTCCAACCGCCGTGTCGTCGCCGAGGGCAACGAGCCCGCGGCCGGCCGTCCGGTGCTGATGGGTATCACCAAGGCGTCGCTGGCCACCGATTCGTGGCTGTCGGCGGCGTCCTTCCAGGAGACCACCCGAGTCCTGACGGACGCGGCGATCAACTGCCGCTCCGACCGGCTCATCGGCCTCAAGGAGAACGTGATCATCGGTAAGCTGATCCCGGCCGGTACCGGTATCAACCGGTACCGCAACATCCAGGTTCAGCCCACCGAGGAGGCCCGTGCCGCGGCGTACGCGGTGCCGTCCTACGACGACACCTACTACAGCCCGGAGGGCTTCGGCACCACCACCGGTGCGGCGGTTCCGCTGGACGATTACGGATTCAGCGATTACCGGTAATCGCTAGCCGCAGTACCACTTCGGCCCCGCTCCCAGAGGGAGCGGGGCCGAAGTCTGTTTCGGGGTTCAGCCCAGGTTTCGCCGTCCGGCGCGAGCGGCGAAGGCATCGAGTGCGTCGAGGATCTCGCGAGCCTGCCACATCCGATTGCGGCGCATACCGGTGAACTCGGCCAGGATTCCCGATTCCGCGAGTGGTCTGATAGCGCGCGTCGCATTAGACGGAGTGGTCATCAGTTCTCGCGCCACGGTCGCCGCGTCGAATACCGGTATCCGCAGTGCCAGATCAGCCAGTTGCCGGACCCTCGACTCGGTCCTGGCCGTGATCAGCGAGTCCCAGCCCTGGCGGACTTCGGTGATATCCCTGAGGAGCAGGCGAGCATTGGCGATGGCCGAGAATGATGCTTCGGCCATCGCGAGCACTATCGGTGACGGATCACCCATCCGAAACGCGGTCAATGCCGCGAAGTAGGCCTCGACATCGGTGAGCAGTCCCGCGGCGATGGGAACCGTGACGTGCGGGGTGAGTTGCCGTGCACGCAATATCGAGTGAATGAGCGCACGCCCGGTACGCCCGTTTCCGTCGGGAAACGGATGGATGGTCTCGAATTGCGCGTGCGCGATGGCCGCATGGGTGAGAACAGGAAGGTCGTCCCGGCGGATGAACTCCATCAGGTCGGCCATCGCTGCAGGCACACGGTCGTGGTGTGGGGGTACGAACGTCGCTCCGTGCGGCCCGAAACTGTCTCCGCCGATCCAGACCTGCTCGTTTCGCCACTGCCCGCCGGGGCCGGTGTGGTGCCCGTCCATCAGCGCCGCATGCATATCCAGGACCAGGTTCTCATCCAGATGTCCATCCAGGTCGATTGCCGTCTGCATCGCGTGGACATTGCCGACGATCTCGACCGCGTTGCGTTGGTTGGTCGCGCCTAGTTCTGCCAGGGCAATCGCCTTCGCGCCCGAGGTGAGATTCTCGATCCGGGAGGACGAGGTCGATTCCGATCGCAGGAGAATCGCCGCGAAGGGTGCCAACCGCGAGCCGGTTTCGGCATCGAAGCGGGCGATCTCGATCGAGGCTTCGTCGGCCGCGGCGAGAACAACGCCAGGTAGCTGCAATGTCCGCGCGGCAATCGGCGCAGGTACCGCCGAGAAATAGGGTCCACGATGCCGTTCTCGGATCCGACGTGACACCAGATCGGGCGGGACAGTCGGAATCCAGGTGCGCTCTTCCCACTCGATCGGCGGCCACGGCGTAACTGATTCCACGTCGGCATCTTATACTCACTTATGCGTTAAGTGAGTATAAGGTCAGGTGGTGTTTCCTGCTGCCAGGCGGCTTCGCAGGCCGTCGAGGAGGGCGGTCAGGCCGAATTCGAAACTGCTGCCGGGAGCTTCGTTGTAGTCGGTTCCGGCCGCGGTCTCGATGCGGGCGCGCAGGCGGGGGAAGCGGCGGGCGACCTCGGTGGCGGCGGCGAGTGTTTCGGACAGTTGCGCGTCGGGGTCGCCGCCCTTCTGGGAGAGACGGCGGCGCAGGGAGACGTTGGCCGCCGCTCCGGCCGCGTTGCCGAGGACGAACATGAAGACTGTGGCGGCGGCACGGTCCGCCTCGTCCGGCGGGAATCCGGCATCGTCGTAGATCGCGAGGACGTGGTCGTCGTGGCGGGATTTGTTCTCGCCGTAGAGCAGATACGACGACTGCGCCTGAACCAGCCAGGGGTGGCGGCCCATCATCTCGTACATGCCGGTGGCCATGGTGCGGGCGGCGGTCGGCCAGTCGGAGGCGTCCAGGGTGGGCAGGGGGATCTCGGCCCAGACCGTATCGGTGGCGAGCCGGACCAGGTTGTCCTTGTTCCCCACGTGCCAGTACATCGCCGTGGCCGCGGAGTCGAGGCGTTTGCCGAGGCTGCGCATATTGAGCCCGTCGAGGCCTTCGGCGTCGAGGAGTTCGATGGCGGCGCCGACGATCTGGTCGCGGGTCAGGGTGTCGCGGGGCATGGGACAACTCTAGGGCCTCGGCGGATACCGACTTGCACTTAGTTCAAATTCACTCTTGCACTTAGTTCAAGTGCTGCGCTACGCTACTTTTACTTAGTTCAAGTCGGTGCCGATCGGGTCACCGGACACAAGGGGAACACCATGAACGTCATCGTCGCAGTCCTCGCCACCGCCATCGCGGCAGCGTTTCTCAGCATGCCGCTGGTGCGGCACCGGTACGGCGCCGCGGCCATGGCCACCGCGCAGGACGAGCTGGCGCGTCAGGGGGTGCGGACGTCCGCGTTGTCCGAGAACGGAATGCGCTTCGACGCCAGCGGGCACGAATCCGCCGCGCCGATCTCCATCGCGGCCGCGCTGCTCGCCGTGGCGGGAATCAATCTGGTCGCGCCCACCTGGGTGGGTGCGGTGAACCTGGTGGTCTTCGCGCTGGTGCTGCTGGGCAACGGCGTCATCGTGTACAGCAACCTCACCGCGGTGGGGTCGGTGCGGGCCGCCTTCGCGCGCAAGGGTGATCCGGAACTGCTGCGGATCGATGTCCCGGCGTTGCTGAAAGCGGCCGAATCCGGGTTCCCCGCCTGGACCTGGACCCTGCAGACCGCCCGCAATGTGGTCGTCTTCGGAGCCGCGGCCGCCGCGATCGCGCTGACGCTGTTCGCCTGATACCCACGCGAATCGGCCCGCTCCCGGTACCGGGAGCGGGCCGATGTCGTATCAGACGCGGGCGGCGGTATCGGCCGGAACCTGCTCGTCGGCGTCGGCGTCGGCGTCGTCGGCCGGTCGGGGCCGGGGCGCGGCGGTACGGGCGTGGGTCGCGTACAGCGTCAGCCCGACGAAGGCGAGGCCGCCGACCAGATTCCCGATGACCGTGGGAATTTCGTTCCAGATCAGGTAGTCGCCGATGGAGAAATCACCGCCGAGCAGCAGTCCGGACGGGAACAGGAACATATTGACGATCGAATGTTCGAAACCCATGTAGAAGAACAACATGATCGGCATCCACATGGCGATGACCTTGCCCGATACCGACGTCGACATCATCGCGGCCACCACCCCGGTGGACACCATCCAGTTGCACAGCACGCCGCGGATGAACAGGGTGAGCATCCCCGAAGCGCCGTGATCGGCGTAGCCGACCGTCCGAGAGACGCCGATCTCGCCGAGTTTCTGCCCGACCTCGTTGGGGTCCATGGAGAAACCCATGGTCACGATGATCGCCATCATCACCGCGACGGTGAACGCGCCGGCGAAATTGCCGACGAACACCAGCCCCCAGTTCCGCAGGACCGCGCGCCAATTGACGCCGGGCCGCTTGTCCAGCCAGGCCAGCGGGACGAGTGTGAATACGCCGGTGAGTAGATCGAAGCCCAATAGATAGAGGAGGCAGAACCCGACCGGGAACAGCACCGCGCCGATCAGCGGTTCGCCGGTCTGCACGGTGATGGTGACGGCGAACGCGGCAGCCAGCGCCAGGATCGCGCCCGCCATGAAGGCGCGTATCACCGTGTCCCGGGTCGACATGAATGCCTTCTCTTCGCCGGCGTCGATCATTTTGCCGACGAAATCCGCCGGTTTGAGGTACGACATGACATGTCCTTCGCTCGTTGGGCTCTGGGCGAAGTGTGCGATGAGGAGATTTCCCGGCGGTATCCGGTCGAGCGCGCACGTGTTACCGGACCCTCACCGTATTCGCCGGGGCCCGTTGGTCATCGGCCCTGGCCTGGTGAGCGGGGGTCCGGAAGGTCCGTATCGCAGAGGTAAAAACTGGAATACGGATGCGGTTCCCGGCGTCCGGTGGTGGCAGGCTTTCGGTGTTCTCGAGGCTAGGAGTCAGATATGGAACCGATCATGAGCAAGAGCGCCGCCGCCGATCTTGTGGTGGCGGCACGTATCCGCAAGGGTCTGTCGTGGGCCGATATCGCCGATGCGCTCGGGGCTCCGCTGGTGTGGACCACCGCCGCGTTGCTCGGTCAGCATCCGATGACCCCGGAACAGGCCGATAAGGCCTGCGGCCTGCTCGGATTGGACGAAACGGTGGCCGAGAGCCTGGCCAAACAGCCGGCCCGCGGCGCGGATCCGGCGTTGATGAGCGATCCCACCATCTACCGTTTCGTGGAAGCGATCTCGGTGTACGGCCCGGCGCTCAAGGAACTGATCCACGAGGAGTTCGGTGACGGGATCATGAGCGCCATCAACTTCAAGGTCGATTTCGCCCGCCGGCCGGATCCGGACGGCGACCGGGTGGTCATCACCTTCGACGGGAAATTCCTCGACTACCGCTGGTGAGGCGACCGGTACCGATGTCCCCGACCGGCCTGCCGGCGGGGACGTCAGTCGTGATGGGGGAGATCGTCGGCCAGGCGTTGCAGATATCCGGCGAAGCGGCGGCGGTCGGCGGCCGGCCAGTCCTCGGTGAGCCGGTCGAAGACGCCGCGCTGCCAGTCGTGCGCGTCGGACAGCAGCCGGTGCCCCGCGGGGGTGAGGTGCAGGGCCGTGCGCCGGCGATCCAGATCGGATCCGTGGCGCGAGAGATATCCGGCGGCGGTGGCGTCGCGGACCATCCGGCTGGCGCCGGAATGATCGAGCCCCAGTTGGTGTGCGACGGCGGTGATGGTGGCCTCGCCGGGTGATCCGGCGGCTCCGGCGACCGCCTCGACGACCTGGACGTGCTGCGCGTGCCGCAGATCCGCGGACCGGTCCTGCGCCCCGCGCTGAATCCAGCGCCGGGACCAGAACCGGACCAGGCGGAACAGGGCGGGCCCGCCGTCCGCGGGAGTGGGGCTGCCGCTCATGTCCCCAATCTAGCTTCTCGACTATTTGGATGCCATTCGCATATATAATCCGTGTGAAACGCATACAACTGAGGAGTGGTCTTCATGGTCGATTCGAGTACCGGGGTAGTCGTGGAATCTGTGCGTATCGTGCTGGATCACACCGTCGTGCCCGCGTTCGACCGGGTCGCCGGGGCCGCGTTCTTCGCGGAACTGCTGGGGCTGGCGGCCGGTCCGCCGGCCGGTCCCTTCGTTCCGGTGCGGGTGAACGCCGATCTGACCTTCGATTTCGACGACCGGGGGCGCGTGGAACCCGGGCACTACGGATTCCTGGTCGGCGAGGCCGTATTCGACGCCGCGCTGAACCGGCTCGGGCAACGGCCCGAGATCGAGTTCGGCTCGGGGCCCGCGGGTGGATGGGATCGCCGGATCGATCGGCGGGGCGGGGGTCGCCGGGTGTACGTGCTCTCGCCGGAGGGGCACAGCTACGAATTGTTCACCGCTGCCTGTTGACAATCGTCGGGCTCCGGCCAATACTGAACTAGATGGTTCAGTATGAGTTCTTGGACGCCTCCTTCGGGGCGCTCGCGGACCCCACCCGGCGGGGCATCCTCGAGCGGCTCGGCCGCGGCCCCGCCACCGTCAGCGAACTGGCCGGCGAATTCTCGATGACCCTCACCGGCATCAAGAAGCACATCGGCCTGCTCGAGGACGCGGGCATGGTGGCCACGGAGAAGCGGGGCCGGGTGCGGTACTGCCGTATCGAACCCGAGGTGTTCCAGCGGGAGGTGGCCTGGTTACAGGGCTACCGGCAGATGCTGGAAGCGCGTATGGACCGTCTCGGCGAATTCCTGCAACGAACGGAGCACGAACAATGAGCACTGCCACCGAAGAAGCCGTCGTCACCGCCGCCGCGGATCGCGAGATCCGGGTGGAACGGGTTTTCCACGCCCCGCTGGCGCGGGTGTGGGATGCCTACACCCGCCTCGAACAGCTCACCCAGTGGTGGGGCCGGGGCAACCGCATCGATGTGGAGCGCTGGGAGTTCCGGGCCGGCGGGCACTGGCGGTTCGTCGAACACTCCGAGGGCCAATCGCACGGATTCGAGGGCCGGATCCGGGAAATCGTGCCGCAGGAGCGCATCGTGCAGTCCTTCGAATGGGACGGTATGCCCGCTCATGTCGCCATCGACGCGGCGACCTTCGAGGATCTCGGCGACGGCCGGACCCGGGTGGTCACGGTCAGCCAGTTCCACACCCCGGAGGAGCGCGACGGCATGTTGCAGTCCGGGATGGCCGACGGGCTCAATGCCAGCTATCGCGCGCTCGACGCCCTGCTCGCGAAGTAATCCGCGTGGCCTGTCCGCGCACCGGCTCCGAATGCGGCCGGAGCCGGTGCGCAGGCGGGAGCCCGCTCAGCGCTCGCTGTCGAGCGCGGCCATCTGGGTCGCTTCGTACCGCGTGCCCGCGGCGGCGTCGGCGGGCACCGCGGCCTCGATCTCGGCGACCTCGGCCGCCGTCAGCGAGATGGTGAGCGCGCCGAGCGATTCCGCCCACCGGGTCCGGGTGCGGGCGCCGATCAGCGGCACGATATCCGCGCCGCGGCCGAGCACCCAGGCGACGGCCAGCTGGGCGGTGGAACATCCCTTCCGTTCGGCGAGACCGGCCAGGGTATCGGTCAGCTTCAGATTCGCGGCGAGATTCTCGCCCTGGAAACGCGGGGCGTGGGCGCGGTAATCGCCCGGCCGGAACTGCGCGTGGCCGCGCATCGAATCGCTGAGCAGCCCCCGCGACAGCACCCCGTAGGCGGTGATCCCGATACCCAGTTCGCGGCAGACGGGCAGGATCTCGGCCTCGATTCCTCGCGAGATCAGCGAATACTCGATCTGGAGGTCGGCGATCGGATGGACGGCGGCAGCCCGGCGCAGCGTATCGGCGCCGACCTCGGACAGCCCGATATGGCGCACATAGCCCGCCTCGACCAGCTCGGCGATGGCGCCGACCGTATCCTCGATCGGCACGGTGGGATCCAGACGCGCCGGCCGGTAGATATCGACGTAGTCCGTGCCCAGCCGCCGCAGGCTGTAGCTCAGGAAATTACGCAGCGCCGCCGGGCGGCTGTCGAAACCCTGCCAGGCGCCGTCCGGCCCGATCATGCCGCCGAATTTCACGCTCAGCACGGTTTCCTCGCGCGGGCGATCCGCGAGCGCCCGGCCGATGAGCAACTCGTTGTGGCCCATTCCGTAGAAGTCGCCGGTATCGATCACCCGGGCACCGGCGTCGAGCGCCGCGTGCACGGTGGCGATCGATTCGGATTCGTCGGCCGGCCCGTAGGAGCCCGACATGCTCATCGCGCCGAGTCCGACCCGGCCGACGGTGGGCCCGGTGCCGCCCAACCGCGCACTCTGCATCTGTGTGTTCGTCATGACGTCCACACTGGCCGCGCGCCCACTCGGGTGGCAGAGACGCTTTATCGGGGGAGCGCCGGTCCCTGGCTGCGGGCGGGCCGGTGCGCGACAGTGGAGATATGGATCGCCGCGAACTCGCCGATTTCCTCCGTCGCCGCCGCGAGCAGCTGACAACCGAGGCGGTGGGGCTGCCGCCGGGTAACCGGCGCCGCACCCCGGGACTCCGGCGCGACGAGGTCGCCGCGCTGGCCGGGATCTCCACCGACTACTACACGCGGCTGGAGCAGGCCCGGGGGCCGCGGCCGTCCACGCAGGTGCTCGCGTCGCTGTCCCGGGCCCTGCGGTTCACCGCCGACGAACGCGACCATATGTATCTGCTGTGCGACCACTCCCCGCCGGTCGGCGGTGGCGCGGATAAGCACGTCGGCCCCGGTTCCATGCATGTGCTGGCCAAACTGGACGACACCCCCGCCGCGGTGATCACCGATCTGGGCGAATTGCTGGTGCAGAACCCGATGCACGCGCTGCTGTTCGGCGATGTGTCCGGCCGGCGCGGCCGGGCGCGGTTCCACGGCTGGCGCTGGTTCGTCGAGCCGGACGGTCGTGATTTCGCTCCGGCCCACGATGTGGACCGGCTCTCCCGCCGCCTGGTGGCGGATCTGCGGGCGACCGCCGCACGGCGCGCGAGGGACGCCGACGTCATCGAATTCATCGCCGCGCTGCGGGCGGCCAGCCCGGAATTCGAGCGCCTGTGGGGCGAGCACGAGGTCGCGGTACGGCTGTCCGATACCAAGACCGCCGTACATCCGGAGATCGGCCCGATCGATATCTACTGCGAAACCCTGCTCACGCCGAACGCGTCGCAGCGACTACTGATCTACTGGCCGTTGCCGGGTACCGACGCCGCCGAGAAGATGGAACTCCTGCGCGTCATCGGCACCCAGCGGCTCGGCCCGGCCGCGGCCCCCTCGCGGCCCGGCGAGGTGACCTACTCCCGGCCCGCCGAGGTGAAGGACATATCGGGATAGCGCGTACCCGCGACCTGACCGGCGATCGGGTCGAGCCGGGCGAGTTCGGCCTCGGTGAGTTCCGTGGTGGCCGCGGCGACATTCTCGTCGAGCCTGGTGCGACGCCGGGTGCCGGGGATCGGGACCACCGGCAGTTCGTGCACCCGGGCCCGGGAATGTACCCAGGCCAGCGCGATCTGGGCGGGCGTCAGGCCGCGCTCCTCGGCGATACTGCGCAGCGGTTCGAGCAGGGCGGCGTTGTGATCGGCGTTCTCTCCGGTGAAGCGGGGCATATTCCGCCGGAAATCGGAATCGTTCAGTTCGTCGCCGCGGGCGAACGATCCGGTGAGAAAGCCCCGGCCGAGCGGGGAGTAGGGCACGAAGGCGACGCCCAGTTCCGCGGCGGTGGGCACCGCGGTGTTCTCGACATCGCGCGAGAACAGCGACCATTCCGACTGCACCGCGGCGATCGGATGGACGGCGTGCGCCGCCCGCAGTTCCGCCCCGGTGACCTCGGACAGGCCCAGCGCCCGCACCTTGCCCTGCCGGACGAGCTCGGCCATGGTGCCGACACTGTCCTCCAGCGGGACGGCCGGGTCCCGGCGATGCATGTAGTACAGGTCGATGGTGTCGACGCCGAGCCGGTGCAGGCTCTCGTCCACGGCGCGGCGGATGTAGTCGGGGGAGTTGTCGAAACCGCGGTACGACGGGTCGTCGGCCTTGCGGACGATACCGAATTTCGTGGCCAGCACGATCGCGTCGCGGTTGGCGCGGACGAAATCGCTGAGGAACTTCTCGTTGTCGCCGGACCCGTAGATATCGGCGGTGTCGAACAGGGTGACGCCGAGTTCGAGCGCGTGGTCCAGGGTCGCGCGGGCCTCCGCGCTGTCGGTGGGTCCGTAGAACTCGCTCATACCCATACAGCCCAGACCCTGGAGTCCGACCCGGAGCCCGTCGGTTCCCAGCGTGGTCGTCGGCAGCAGTGACGAGGAGGAGGTCATGGTCGCGGATATCCCTTCACGATGCGGCATTGTCGGGCGCCCGGGCGGGGTCGTTCGCTATGTGCTGTTCATAGGTCGCGATCTTGCGGTCCAGCACGCCCACAGTCTGCTGGAGTTCGGCGATACGGTCGAGGACCTCGGCGCGGGTCTGCCGGAACATGGCGAGCCGCTCCGGAATGGTCCCCTCACCGGCCCGGACGAGTTCGGCATAGCGGATCATGTCCGCCACCGACATGCCGGTGGTACGCAGCCGGGTGATCAGGATCAGCCATTCCAGGTCGCGATCGCTGAACCGGCGCCTGCCGGTGTGATCGCGACCGATATGGGACAGCAGGCCGATCCGCTCGTACCAGCGCAGCGTGTCCTGGCTCAGCCCGCAGTGCCGGGCCGCGGCGCCGATCGTATGGCGGGGCAGCTCGCGCGCGGGGTCGCCCGGGGCCGGTCCGGATACGTTCACGGCTGGTCTCCTCACGGATTGTTGTGGCCGCCGGTCCGGGGATCTCATCCGGTGCGCCGAACGTCATCGACGCTACCCACTTGGAGTGGACTCCAGGCAAGCGGCGATTCCGCAACGCCGAGGTCGCGTGACGGGTCGCGGCGCGGTGCCGGGGTGTCCGGCGGCGTCGCGAGAAAGAGCAGCGGCGGTGGGTGGTCTACGGGCGCGGACGGCGGCGCCGGGGTTTGAGATGCAGACCCGGCAGCGGCGGTGCGGGGATGCGCTGCTCGGGAGGATGGCCCGCGATATCGCCGAACCGGCCGGTGTCGTGCGCCTCCCAGTCGGCGCGGGCCGCGACGATCTCCGTGTGGTCCCGGGCCACGAAGTTCCACCACATCACCAGTTCCTCGGCCAGCGGTTCACCGCCGATCAGCGCGAACCGGGCGCCGGCGGTACCGGACAGCGCCAGCCGGTCGCGTCCGGTGCCGAGATACAGCAGCGGGCCCGGGCCCAGCTCGGTGCCGGCCACGGTGACCGAGCCCTCCACCACCAGCACCGCGTACTCGAATTCGCGGTCGATCCCGAGTTCGGCGGTCGCGCCCGGGTCGATCCGGATATCGGCGCCCACCAGCGGGGTGTAGGTAATCGCGGGTGAGGTGACCCCGGCCAGCGATCCCAGCAGCACCTTGGCCCGCAGCCCGGGGGCGGTGTACTCGGGCAGATCGCGATGCTGCTCGAAATGCGGGGCGATCCCGCGATGACCGTCGGGCAGCGCGATCCACAGCTGCAGTCCGCGGCCCGCGGGCGCGTCGGGCACGGTGTACTCGGAATGGGCGATCCCGCGCCCCGAGGTCATCAGATTCAGCTGACCCGGTTCGATCCGGACATCCGATCCCACCGAATCCCGGTGCCGGATCATGCCCTCGAACGGCCAGGTGACGGTCTGTAGCCCGATATGCGGGTGCGGATCGATATCCGGGGGCGCATCGGTCGTGGTGACCGTGGGCGCGCCGAAATAGTCCAGGAAGCACCAGGCGCCGACGGTCGGCAGGTCCCGCTGCGGCAGGGTGCGTTCCACATAGGTGCCCCGGACCCCGCCCAGCGGCACCTCCCGGGCCGGATACAGCTCGGCGACGGGTCCCGGGCCGGTAGCGGGTTCGCAGACGGTTTCGGCGGGGTGCGGGTCGAGGTCACTCACCGCTGTCGCCGACGATATGGGCGGCGTATTCGGGATGCTTGTCCAGGTAGGCCCGGATGAACGGGCACTGCGGCCGGATACCGCGTTCGCGGTCCACCGTGTCCTCGATGGCGAATTTCGCGAGTTTGCTGCCCAGGCCCTTGCCCTCGAAGGCCGAGTCGATCTCGGTATGGGTGAAGACCGTATCCGTGCCCTGCTCGCGGTACTCGGCGAAGCCGGCCAGTTCGGTGCCGTACCAGACCTCGTAGCGGTTCTCGTCCGCGTTGCGGATCACCTTGCTCTGCTCGGTCGCTTCGGTCATCTCCGCGGTTCCTCTCCGTCGCCGGCACATCTGCTCGGGCGGCCCGGCCACCGGCTCGCCCGCCGAGCGCCAGCGTAGTCGCCGGGGATCTTCGCGCCGGTCGGCGCGGCTCCGCCGTGTCCAGCCCACCTGACACCGCGGAACCCGCGCGTGCCAGCGCAACCCGGCGCCGGAACGTAGCCTGGAACCATGGCGAAGGAAATCGACCATATCCGGGCCCGCTCGGCCTGGGCCACGGTCAAGGAGAGCCCGGTGATCACCGCGATCGCGGTGGCGCCGATCGTGGTGGTGTTCGGACTGGTCTGGTGGCTGATCGGCGGCTGGGCGGCGTTCCTGCTGCTGGTGCTGCTGGGCGCGGGGGCGGTGTTCGGCGGCAAACTGCTGCGCTGAACGTCCGGCCCGCTCAGCGTGGGACGTGGAAGGTCACCAGATCGCCCGTACGGGTGTCCACCGCGTCCCACTCCCCGGCGAACCGCAGCACCGCCAGCGCCGAGGTGGGAAATTTGCGGCCGATCCGCACCGCGGCCTCGCTGTCGTGGGTGGCGGCGAGATCCCACGCGGTCCACGGCATACCCGGCGCGTGCCCGATCACCAGCAGGGTCGACACCGCGGGATCGGTCAACCGCACCAGTTCGATCAGGTATTCGGCGGACGCCTCGTAGATACCGGATTCGAAGACCGCCGGGGCCCGGATCCCGGTGGCGGCCAGGGTTTCCCTGGTTCGGGTGGCGGTCGAGCAGCGGACCTCGTCCACCGGGGGTAGTGTCGCCCGCAGCCAGTCGCCGGCCAGGCCCGCTTCCCGGACTCCACGCGGCGCCAGCGGACGCTCGTGGTCGGCGATCCCGGCCGGATACGCCGACTTACCGTGCCGCATCAAGATCAGAGTCCGAGCCATGGAACCACCGTAAGCACCCTCCGTTCGGAGATCCACAACACACTCGAGGCAAACTGAAAGCGGCATCACAATAGAGTGGAGATCCGGTGACCCCGGTCCGCACCCAGTCGTGACGCCACCCCGCCACCCGCGACCCGGACGGCACCAGACCGCACATAAGTCTCGAGGATCTGTACAAATATGGCCTACGTAATCACGCAACGTTGCTGTAACGACGCCAGCTGCGTTTCCGAGTGCCCGGTCGACTGCATCCGCCCGACTCCGGACCAGCCGGAATTCGCGACGACCGAAATGCTCTACATCGACCCCGACACCTGCATCGACTGCGGCGCCTGTGTCGACGCGTGCCCGGTGGAGGCCATCTTCTCCGAGGACGATCTGTCGGCCTCGCTGGCCCGCTTCCGGGATATCAACGCGGCCTGGTTCGAACGGCATCCGCTGGAATCCAACCTGGACCCGATCTCGACCCCGGTGCGTCCGCCCAAGGAGCTGGGCACCCTGCGGGTCGCCATCGTCGGCGCCGGCCCGGCGGCCGCCTACGCGGCCGACGAACTGCTGCGGCGGTGCGATGTGCAGGTGGAGATGTTCGACCGGCTGCCCACCCCGTGGGGGTTGGTACGCGCCGGCGTGGCACCCGACCATCCCGGCACCAAGACGGTGGCCGGCATGTTCGAATCGGCGTTCCGCCGGGACACCCTGCAGTACTACCTGAACGTCGAGGTCGGTACCCACATCACGCACGAGGAACTGCTCGCGCACCACCACGCCGTGCTGTACGCGGTCGGGGCGTCCTCGGATCGCCGGATGGGGATCCCGGGCGAGGATCTGCCCGGTAGCCATTCCGCCACCGAATTCGTCGCCTGGTACAACGGTCACCCCGACTACGCCGACCGCGCGTTCGATCTCTCCGGAGAGCGCGCGATCATCGTCGGCAACGGCAACGTCGCCCTCGACGTCGCCCGGGTGCTGACCGTGGACCCCGACGAACTCGCCAAGACCGATATCGCCGACCACGCCCTGGCGGCGCTGCGCGGCAGCAATATCCGGGAGGTGGTCGTACTCGGCCGGCGCGGACCGCTGCAGGCGGCCTACACCTCGCCGGAGTTCCTGGCGCTCGCGCATCTGTCCGGCGTCGATATCGTCATCGATCCGGCAGAACTCGAACTCGATCCCGCGTCGCAGACGCTGCTCGACGATCCGGACGCCGAACCGTCGCTGAAGCTGAAGTACACGCTGGCCGAGGAATTCGCGGCGAAACCGCATACCGAGGGCAACAAGCGGATCGTGTTCAAATACCTGGCCGCCCCCGCCGCGGTGACCGGTACGGACAAGGCCGAAGGGCTGGAATACGCGCGCAACGAACTCGTCGAGGAGGACGGCGTCCTCAACGCCCGTCCCACCAGCGATACCGGGACCCTCCCCGCCTCGCTGGTCCTGCGGTCCATCGGCTACCGCGGTAAGCCGATCCCCGACCTGCCCTTCGACGACAAGCGCGCGGTGGTGCCCAACGAGCACGGCCGGGTCACCGGTCCCGACGGAGCCCCCGTGACCGGCGTCTACGTCAGCGGCTGGATCAAACGCGGCCCCCGCGGGGTCATCGGATCCAACCGGGTCGACTCCGAGGAAACGGTGGAAGGCCTGATCGCCGACTTCATCGCGGGCAAGCTCGTAGCCCCCACCGGCGACCGCGACGCCCTCCGTGCCCTGGTCCAGGAACGTCAGCCCGACCTGGTCGATCGCGTCGGCTGGAAGGCCATCGACCAGGCCGAGCGCGGAGCAGGCAAGGAGGCCGGACGCCCCCGGGTGAAGTTCACCAGCCTCGCCGACCTGCTACAGGCCGCAAAGGGTTCGTAGGCCGCGTTTTTCGCACGCCGCGCCGGAGTGGACCCGAAACCGGGCACCACCCCGGCGCGGCGAAGCGGTAGCCCCAACCCCGGCCCGAGACACCAACACAACCACGACCGGTCCGGGGACACCAACACAACCGTGACCGGGTTCGGGAACCCCGCACAACCCTGACCGGTTCGGCCCGCGTCTGCTGTCGGCCCTCGAAGCGCATGCGGCGCAGCCGCGAGTCTCGAGGGCCGACAGCAGACGCGGGCCGAACCTCGAGCAGCGGAGCTGCTCCATGTCACAGCGGCGCGATCCGGACCACCGTCGTCGTCACCCCGTCCACCACGAACCACAGCCGCAGTGACGGCCGCCCGAAATTGCCGCCTCCCGGCTCGTACCGGCTGCGGACGCTGATGTGCTGGCGCGCCAGGACCGGGGCGACGTATTCGATCACCGCGCGGTACGGACCGCTGACCAGTTTCGGATAGTCGACCAGGTATTGCTCCACCGCCTGCCAGTAGCAGGCGTTGTTGACGTGGTTGTACTGGTCGATATCGGTGGCGCGCAGCGGGAACGGGAGGTCGATATCGGATTCGGCGGGGGTGGTGTCGGTGAGCCAGGGCCGCCAGCGCAGGCGCTGTTCGGTGGTGGTCTGGGCGAGGTAGGCCAGGCCCGCGTCGCTGATGCGGGCGGGCATGTTGTTCGTCTCGTTGATCTTGATCCAGAAGCCCTCGGTTTCGATCAGCCCGCCGCGATCGCTGGTGATCCGCACCCGCATATTGCTCCAGCGGGTGGACATGCTCGAGCACCAGCGCTGCAGATACACCTGGTCGGGCCAGCGGACCGGGCGGATCACATCGACCACCGTGCGCCGGACGATCCAGTGCGGGTCGGTCTGCTCCAGAATGGACTGCTGCAGGTGTTCCCAGGCGATGTCCTGGAGGTAGCGGGCGATTCCGTCCAGACGCACGCGGTTGTACGGGTCGACGTCGCCGGCCCGGACCGGCCACGAGGACGCGAACCCCATGCTCTCCTGGGGCAGCGGGGCGAGCGGCTGATCGAGTGACACTTGTGCTCCTCGCGCGGACGCGTTCGGCCGCGGTACTTCTTCGTGTTCCTGTGAGAAGACTTTACGGGCCCTGTGTCACCGCGCCACGCGGAGCCGTCCGTTCGCCGGACTCCCGGTGCCGGTGGCCGGTACCTGTACTCGTGGTGGAGGCGGCTGCTTCCCCTTCGGGTATCGATCCCTCGTGGATTCCCGTCCGTTGTGGTGCGGCCGGGCTCGACCCGATAGGTTGAGGGGGACCAGCGAATTGGTACATATCATCCGGCGCGTCTCTATAGTCGCCGGTGACGAACAGAGAGGTCGGCACTATGCGCGCAGCTCAGGTCAGCAAACTCGAAGGGCCGGAAGCGATCGAGATCGTCGACATTCCGGAACCGAAACCGTTGCCCGGCGGCGTCGTCATCGATGTGCACGCCGCCGGTGTCGCCTTCCCCGATGTGCTGATGACCCGGGGGCTGTACCAGATGAAGCCCGAGATGCCCTTTGTCGTCGGCGGCGAGGTCGCCGGAGTGGTGCGGGAAGCGCCCGAGGGCGCCCGTGTCCGTCCGGGTGACCGCGTCTGCGCGCTGACCCTGCTGGGCAACGCGATAGCCGAGGTGGCCACCACGACCGCCGAGATGGTTTTCCCGCTCCCGGACAACATCTCGTTCGAAGAGGGCGCCGGCATCCTGTTCAACGATCTCACCGTGCATTTCTGCCTGCGCAATCGCGGCCGGCTGGCCCAGGGCGAGACCGTGCTGGTGCACGGGGCCGCCGGCGGTATCGGCACCTCCACCCTGCGGATGGCGAAGGCGCTGGGCGCCGGCCGGGTGATCGCGGTGGTCAGCACCGAGGCCAAGGCCGAGATCGCCCGCGCCAACGGGGCCACCGATGTCGTGCTCACCGACGGCTGGCTCGACCGGGTCAAGGAACTCACCGACAATCGCGGCGTCGATATCGTGCTCGACCCGGTGGGCGGTGACCGGTTCACCGACAGCATCCGATCGCTGGCCCGGGCCGGGCGTCTGCTCGTGGTGGGCTTCACCGGCGGCGATATCCCCACCGTGAAGGTCAACCGGCTGCTGCTGAAGAACGTCGAAGTGATCGGCGCCGGATGGGGCGAGTGGATGCTGTCCAACCCCGGCTATCTGGCCGAGCAGTGGGCCGAGGTGGAACCGCTGTTCGCCTCGGGCGCGATCGCCCCGCCCAAGCCCGCGCTGTTCCCGCTCGAACAGGCGGCGCAGGCCGTGGCATCGCTGGAAAACCGTGCTGCCACGGGCAAGGTCGTGGTCGCGGTCCGCTGACCGCCGGGCGGCGCGGGGAACCCACGGGCGACCTGCGCCGCCTTCGGGCGGGCTCGTTCGTCGGTATTGTTCACGGCATGCGGATCAGGTCGGCGATAGTCCTCGGGTTAACCGCCGCGTTTGCTCTCACGGGGTGCGGCACCGACGAAGGTTCCGGGGAGGACGAGGGGCCGCGGGGGCCCGCACCGAAGGTCGCCGCACTGGGTCCGTTCGTGGGGGAATGCGGTCATGTCACCGACGACGAGGTACGCGAACTCGGGGGTCTCGGACAGATCGTGCAGTCGTTCAAGAACGCGGTCGGCTGCAACTGGCAGGCGGGCGGGCTCTCCGGTTCGTCCATCACCTTCGCGTCGTACCGGGGCAGTCCGCTGGAACGCGAGAAGGCCTGGGTCACCACCCACGGCCGCCCGCCGGAGCCGATCACCGTGGGCGGGCGCACCGGTTTCGCCGCGCTCGATCCCAGCGGCCGGATCTGCGACCTCGCGGTACAACTCGACGACGATTTCTTCGAATGGTCCACCGCCGTCGCCGGCTACAGCGCCTCCGGCAACCCCTGCGACCGTAGCCGGGCACTGGCGGAACTGACGATCGAGCGGCTGGGGTGAAAGCGATGCCGAGGGGAAAGGCAGCCGCCCGCGGGCGGGGAATCCGCACGGCCGCCGCGGCCGCAGCCCTACTGATCGTCGCGGTGTTGGGAGCCGGCTGCGGGAGCACGGTCCAGGGAACCGCGATCCCGGTCGGCGGCGGTGAGACGGTCGATACGGCCCAGATCGACAAACTGCTGCGGGAATGCGATGTGGTGACCGATCAGCAGATCATCGACGCCCTCGGCGGCAACACCTATATCAGCGATTCGTTCTTCGGCGCGGTGTGCATGTGGGATATCGGCGGCGGATCCGGGATGCTCACGCTCAACTGGTACGAGAACGGTTCGCTGCGCAACGAACAGGCGACCAACGACAAACTCGGCTACACCAGTACGAAGACAACGGTCCAGGGCACCATCGCGCTGGAGGTCCGCAAGCCCAACGACCCGAATGCCTGCGGTATGACGGCCAGTGCGGCGGACTCCGGGGTCATCGGGTGGTGGGTGAACTCGGCCGGCGCGACCGGCGATCCGTGCGCGGCGGCCAAGAAACTCCTGGAGTTGACGCTCAATATCGCCCGGTAGGATCCGGGAACATCCGCCGGCTCGCGTTCGTTGATCAACTGCGAGCGCCCGTCCAGGCCGTTCTATGACGCCGATCCGAGTTGTCGGTCACACCGGAAAACCCGCCTGGGGACGGAGTGCTGTTACCACACGCGCCCCCTCTTTTGCTCCGTTTGGAACCCCCGAGTACAGTGGACGGCTGTGCCCGGAAGGATACGGGCAAGTTCGAGCGCAGACGTAGGCCAGCGAAAGCGGCTGACGGTTCCAGCGTGCCTGTAAATCGGGCCCTGAACTGCGTGCGACACGCCCGACCTCGGGACGCGAGAAACGTGGTTGGACGTGCGGGTGAAAGCTCGATGAACAGCCCTGACACCGCCAGAACCGATTAAAGGAAAGCCGGTCTATGCCAACCATCAACCAGCTGGTCCGCAAGGGTCGCCGAGACAAGGTCGCCAAGACCAAGACCGCGGCCCTCAAGGGGAGCCCGCAGCGGCGTGGCGTGTGCACCCGCGTGTACACCACCACTCCGAAGAAGCCGAACTCCGCACTGCGGAAGGTCGCGCGTGTTCGCCTGACCAGCGCGGTCGAGGTCACGGCCTATATCCCCGGCGAAGGCCACAACCTGCAGGAGCACTCGATGGTGCTCGTGCGTGGTGGTCGTGTGAAGGACCTCCCCGGTGTGCGCTACAAGATCATCCGCGGCTCGCTCGACACCCAGGGTGTGAAGAACCGCAAGCAGGCCCGCAGCCGTTACGGCGCCAAGAAGGAGAAGAGCTGATATGCCACGCAAGGGCCCCGCACCCAAGCGTCCGCTGATCAACGACCCGGTCTACGGGTCGCCGCTGGTGACGCAGCTGGTCAACAAGATTCTTCTCGACGGCAAGAAGTCCACCGCAGAGCGCATCGTCTACGGCGCGCTGGAGCAGGCACGCGATAAGACCGGCACCGATCCGGTCGTCACCCTCAAGCGTGCGCTGGACAACGTCAAGCCGGCTCTCGAGGTCAAGCCCCGTCGTGTCGGTGGCGCCACCTACCAGGTGCCGGTCGAGGTCCGTCCGGGCCGCGCCAACACTCTGGCCCTGCGCTGGCTGGTCAATTTCTCCCGGGCCCGCCGGGAGAAGACCATGGTCGAGCGGCTGGCCAACGAACTGCTCGATGCCAGCAACGGTCTGGGCGCCTCGGTGAAACGCCGTGAGGACACCCACAAGATGGCCGAGTCCAACCGGGCCTTCGCGCACTACCGCTGGTGATGTCTGCCCGGCCCATCGCTCCGGGGTCGGGAGGCGTACGGAAGCCACGCTTCCGGTTTGACAGAAAGACGGCCGACTCGGTCGTCGGCGAGAATCCCAACTAGCTACGAGCGGGGAAGATTTCCGTGGCACAGGACGTGCTCACCGACCTGAACAAGGTCCGCAACATCGGCATCATGGCCCACATCGATGCGGGCAAGACCACTACCACCGAACGCATCCTCTTCTACACCGGTGTGAACTACAAGATCGGCGAAACCCATGACGGGGCGTCGACCACCGACTGGATGGAGCAGGAGCAGGAGCGCGGCATCACCATCACCTCCGCGGCGGTGACCTGCTTCTGGAACCAGAATCAGATCAACATCATCGACACGCCGGGCCACGTCGACTTCACCGTCGAGGTGGAGCGCAGCCTGCGTGTGCTCGATGGCGCCGTTGCCGTCTTCGACGGCAAGGAGGGCGTTGAGCCGCAGTCCGAGCAGGTGTGGCGCCAGGCCGACAAGTACGACGTGCCGCGGATCTGCTTCGTCAACAAGATGGACAAGCTCGGCGCGGATTTCTACTTCACCGTGCAGACCATCAAGGACCGTCTGGGCGCCAAGCCGCTGGTCATCCAGCTGCCGATCGGCGCGGAGGACACCTTCGAGGGCATCGTCGACCTGGTCGAGATGAAGGCCAAGGTCTGGACCGGCGAGACCAAGCTGGGCGAGAAGTACGAACTCCAGGACATCCCGGCCGATCTGGTCGAGCAGGCCGAGCAGTACCGGCAGGAACTGCTGGAGACCGTCGCGGAATCCGATGAGGAGCTGCTGGAGAAGTTCTTCGGCGGTGAAGAGCTCTCGATCGAGGAGATCAAGGGCGCCATCCGCAAGATGACCGTCAACTCCGAGCTCTACCCGGTGCTGTGCGGTTCGGCGTTCAAGAACAAGGGCGTGCAGCCCATGCTCGACGCCGTCGTGGACTATCTGCCCTCGCCGCTGGACGTCGAGTCGGTGCAGGGTCACGCGCCGAACAACGAAGAAGAGGTGCTCACCCGCAAGCCGAGCGCCGACGAGCCGTTCGCGGCCCTGGCGTTCAAGATCGCGGTGCACCCGTTCTTCGGCAAGCTGACCTATGTCCGCGTCTACTCGGGCAAGGTCGACTCCGGCGCCCAGGTCATCAACGCGACCAAGGGCAAGAAGGAGCGTCTGGGCAAGCTGTTCCAGATGCACTCCAACAAGGAGAACCCGGTACCCCAGGTCAGCGCAGGCCATATCTACGCGGTCATCGGCCTGAAGGACACCACCACCGGTGACACCCTGTGCGATCCGAACAACCAGATCGTGCTGGAGTCCATGACCTTCCCGGACCCGGTCATCGAGGTCTCCATCGAGCCCAAGACCAAGTCCGACCAGGAGAAGCTGGGCACCGCGATCCAGAAGCTCGCCGAGGAGGATCCGACCTTCACGGTGAAGCTGGATCAGGAGACCGGCCAGACCGTCATCGGCGGTATGGGCGAGCTGCACCTGGACATCCTGGTCGACCGGATGAAGCGCGAATTCAAGGTCGAGGCCAACGTAGGCAAGCCGCAGGTGGCCTACCGCGAGACGATCACCAAGAAGGTCGAGAAGCTCGAGTTCACCCATAAGAAGCAGACGGGTGGTTCGGGTCAGTTCGCCAAGGTGATCATCGCGCTGGAGCCGTTCGTCGGTGAAGACGGCGCCCACTACGAGTTCGAGAACAAGGTCACCGGTGGCCGCGTGCCGAAGGAATACATCCCTTCGGTGGACGCGGGCGCGCAGGACGCCATGCAGTACGGTGTGCTCGCCGGTTACCCGCTGGTCAACCTGAAGGTGCAGCTGCTCGACGGCGCGTACCACGACGTCGACTCCTCGGAGATGGCGTTCAAGATCGCCGGCGCGCAGGCGCTGAAGGAAGCGGCCCGCAAGGCCGGTCCGGTGATCCTCGAGCCGCTGATGGCGGTCGAGGTCACCACGCCCGAGGATTACATGGGCGATGTGATCGGCGACCTGAACTCCCGCCGTGGCCAGATCCAGGCCATGGAGGAACGCAGTGGTGCCCGTGTCGTCAAGGCGCTGGTTCCGCTCTCGGAGATGTTCGGATACATCGGTGATCTGCGGTCGAAGACCCAGGGCCGGGCGAACTACTCCATGGTGTTCGATTCGTACGCGGAGGTTCCGGCCAACGTGTCGAAGGAGATCATCGCCAAGGCGACCGGCGAGTAATACCTGCCGGGAGTCAGTACGACCCCTGTAAATAAATCCGCACTGCTGCAACTGCAAGCAACAACAAGTCCAGGAGGACACCACAGTGGCGAAGGCGAAGTTCGAGCGGACGAAGCCGCACGTCAACATCGGCACCATCGGTCACGTCGACCACGGCAAGACCACGCTGACGGCTGCGATCACCAAGGTGCTGGCGGAGAAGTATCCGGATCTGAACGAGAGCTTTGCCTTCGATCAGATCGACAAGGCGCCGGAGGAGAAGGCTCGTGGTATCACGATCAACATCTCCCACGTCGAGTACCAGACCGAGAAGCGTCACTACGCCCACGTAGACGCCCCCGGTCACGCCGACTACATCAAGAACATGATCACCGGTGCGGCGCAGATGGACGGCGCCATCCTGGTGGTCGCGGCCACCGACGGCCCGATGCCGCAGACCCGTGAGCACGTGCTGCTCGCCCGTCAGGTCGGCGTGCCCTACATCCTGGTCGCGCTGAACAAGTCGGACATGGTCGACGACGAGGAGATCCTCGAGCTCGTCGAGATGGAGGTCCGCGAGCTGCTGGCTTCGCAGGAGTTCGACGAGGACGCCCCCGTGGTGCGCGTCTCCGGCCTGAAGGCGCTGGAGGGCGACGAGAAGTGGAGCGAATCCATCGTCGAGCTGATGAACGCGGTCGACGAGTCCATCCCGGACCCGGTGCGTGAGACCGACAAGCCGTTCCTGATGCCGATCGAGGACGTGTTCACCATCACCGGTCGTGGCACCGTTGTCACCGGTCGTGTGGAGCGCGGCGTGGTCAACCTCAACGAGGAAGTCGAGATCGTCGGCATCCGTCCGGAGAAGACCAAGACCACCATCACCGGTATCGAGATGTTCCGGAAGATGCTGGACACCGCGCAGGCGGGCGATAACGCGGGTCTGCTGATCCGTGGCATCAAGCGCGAGGATGTGGAGCGCGGCCAGGTCGTCATCAAGCCGGGCACCACCACCCCGCACACCGAGTTCGAGGGACAGGCCTACATCCTGTCCAAGGACGAGGGTGGCCGCCACACCCCGTTCTTCAACAACTACCGTCCGCAGTTCTACTTCCGTACGACTGACGTGACGGGCGTTGTGACCCTGCCCGAGGGCACCGAAATGGTTATGCCCGGCGACAACACCGAGATGTCGGTGAAGCTGATCCAGCCGGTCGCCATGGACGAGGGTCTGCGCTTCGCGATCCGCGAGGGTGGCCGCACCGTCGGCGCCGGTCGCGTCACGAAGATCGTCAAGTGATTCGCTGAATCGCTGGAAACGGCGCCGCTCCCTCGGGGGCGGCGCCGTTTTCGTTTCGGCACGTGCTCACCCTGGGGTCCAGGCCCGGTTCGCGTACTATTTCGGTATGTCCAGGATTACGTTCGATCCGAATCAGCTCGGTGGTAGGCCGTGTATTCGTGGTATGCGTATCCGGGTCACGGATGTGCTGGAGCTGTTGGCGGCGGGCGAGAGCGAGGATTCGATCCTCGAGGACTACCCGTATCTCGAGCGGGAGGACATTCGGGCCTGCTTGATGTTTGCCGCGGCGGGAGCTGATCATCCTGTGCTCCGAACCGCGTCGTGAATTTTCTGATCGATGCTCAGTTGCCGCCCGCACTCGCTCGTGCCATCGCGGCCGAAGGTTTCGATGCTGTCCATGTGAGCGATATTTCGATGACTGCCGCTTCCGACCGGGAGGTCTGGCAGGAAGCCTTGCGGAGGGACGCGGTCATCGTCACCAAAGACGAAGACTTCATTCAGCTGGGATTGGCCGCCGATCGAGTCGAGGTGCCGGCGGTTGTTTGGATGAGGATCGGAAATTGCTCTCGCAAGGCGCTCCTCGAAGCTGTCCTGCCAATCCTTCCCCCGATGGTCGAGATGCTCGATTCGGGTGAGAAGGTCATAGAGGTTCGTTGAAACATCGTCCGCAGTTCTACTTCCGTTCGACTGCCGAGACGGGCGTTGCGACCCTGCCCGAGGGCACCGAAATGGTTGTCGCCGGCGCCGCTCCGAAAGGGGCGGCGCCGTTTTCGTTTCGGATGCTCTCGGGTGGGGCGTGGCCGGGCATATCGGCCGCTCCGATAACGCTCGGGCTGCACAGCCGATGTTCCGAGTAACCGACATCGAACGAAGGAGCCCGGTGTGATTCGTCAAGCTGCAGCCGTCCTGTCGATCGCCTTCGCCGCCACTGCGGCCGCTGCCGGCACCGGCGGCGCCACTCCGGACGACACCGCACCGTGCCCCGCCGTACCCGCCGGCCGCGTGGACGACGCCGTCGGCCGGCTGCCGCAGGCCTTTCCGGATGTGCCGTGGGTGGTGACGGGAAGCGGTGCGTCCGTCGACTGCGCGCTGAACTGGGTGCAGGTCGATCCGGAGGGGGCGACCGGTAGCTCGCCCAGGCATATCCTGCTCTTCGACCACTTCAAGTATGGGAGTACGGCCACCCCGGCCCCCGAGGCATTCGTCACTGTCGTCGGGAGCGATGCCCCGGGGCAGATCACCGTCATGTTCAGGTGGTTGAACCCCGGGGACCCCAACGCGAATCCCACCGGCCGGGCCGATGTGCGCTACCGGGTCTTCCCGCAGTCGCCGCCCGGGCCGATCGATCCGATTCCGCCCGAAGTGACCGGCTGACAACCGGCTTCCGGGGTCAGCGGCTGCGCCGGAGCCGGTCGGCGGCGGCCAGTACCGGAAGTGCCGCGGTGGTGACGGCGGCGCCGAGCGGGGTGTCGGTGGCCCGTATCCAGCGCACGGTTCTCATGGCCTGTGTCAGCACTTGCGCGCCGCGTATCCGCATATCCGCCTCGAACCCGCTGACGGCCACCGCGAGGGTGGTCGTTCCGGCCGTGGCCGCCCGCAGGTGGGTAACCAGGCTCGCGGCATCGCGGATGGCGGCACCGGCTCCCATACCGGCGGTGGGCGGGGTGGCGTGGACGGCGTCGCCCAAGGCGGTGATCGGGCCGGCGGGCCAGGGAGCGAGATCCGCCGGCCGTGACGAGGCGGCGTTGAAGCGGAAGGCGGCGATACTGCCGGGATCGGCCAGAGCGAGGACTTCCAGCGTGCGCTCGCTCCATCCGCGCCTGCGGAATTCGGCCAGGAGCGCGGATCGCAGTGCCGCGCCCCGGATACCGCGCATCGACTCGGCCGCGGTGGCGTCGGGGAGCATGGCACCCCAGATGTAGGTGGGGCCGGTGGTCACCGCCTCGCGCCGGGTGGGTGCGTCGAGTACGGCGTTCCCGACGGGGTCGAGGTAACCGATGTAGAGCGCCGCGCCGCGCGGGCCGATGGCCATTCCGGAACGCGGGCCCAGCCGCCGCCGCTCGGCCGCGCCGAGATCGGCGGCCGCGGTCCGGCCGGAGAATCCGACGATGCCGGTGGATTCGCTGGTAGGCCGACCGGCGAGGTGACGGGCGACCAGTGAGTGGGTGCCGTCCGCGCCCACCAGCAGATCGCATTCCTGCCGGGATCCGTCGGCGAACAGCGCCAGCGGCCCGCCCTCCTCGGTGCGGCCGATACCGGTGACGGTGCGGCCCAGCCGGAGGCAGGAGCCGGCGGCGTCGGCCAGAATGGTCCGCAGGGTGATGCGGTCGATATCCACGCTCGGGCTGTCGCCGAGCTGCCGGCCGCGGCCCAGCAACCGGCCGCGCCGGTCCCAGAGGGCATCCGCGGGCCGCAGTCGCAGCGCGGACGCCGCCCGCAGCAGCCGTTCGACGATCTCCGGCGCGACCAGTTCCCGCAGTGCCGACTGCGCGCGGCCGTCGAGCGTGATGTGGTAGCCGCCGGTCGCCGTGACCTCGTGATCGCGGTCGAAGACCGCGACGTCGAACTCGTGCCGCCGCAGTCCGGCGGCCAGGGCCAGGCCGCCGATTCCGCCCCCGACGATGATGATGCGCATAGGAATTCGCTCCCAGGGTTCGCTACCGGATATTTCCGGAGGCGAGAATGCCAGCGGTAGTGGACATCGAATGTCCACTACCGTGGGCCGGTGGCCGCTACCTCTGGGCGCGCACTGCGCCTGCTGTCGTTGCTCGCGACCGGGCGCCGCTGGACCCTCGCCGAACTCGCCGTCCGACTCGAGGTCGGTGAGCGGACGGTCCGGCGGGATATCGACACGCTGCGCCTGCTCGACTATCCCGTCCGGACGCTGCGCGGTCCGGCGGGCGGTTACCGGCTGGAAGCGGGCCATCGGCTGCCGCCGCTGCTGTTCGACGACGAGCAGGCCGTTGCGGTGGCGGTCGCCCTGCAAACGGCCCCGAACACCGTTTTCAGCCTCGGCGAGGACGCCGCGCGGGCCCTGGAGACCCTCGAACAGGTCATGCCCGCGCGGTTACGGGCGGCCGTGGCAGCACTGCGGCTCACCAGATTGCCGAACTACTGGGAGTTCCCGGGCCCGCCGATCGACGCGACGGTATTGCGGATCGTGGGGAGCGCGGTGCGCAACCGCCAGGTGATCGGCGCCGAAATACTCGGGGCCGACGGCACCCGCCCGGCTCCCGGTTCGGCCGGATTCGCCCCATCTCGCCGTATCGAACCCCACCACCTGGTGGTCTGGGCGAGCCGCTGGTACCTGGTCGGCTACGACCACGCCGACGCCGCCTGGCGGGTCCACCGGCTCGACCGCCTCCACCTGCACCCGCCCACGGGAATCCCGTTCACACCGCGGGATCTGCCCGGTGGCGATATCGCCCGCTTCGTCATGACCAGCCACGACCGCGGTGACACTCTCGCCTCCTGGGAGTGCACCGGGAGTGCGCGCCTGGACCTCGCGGCCGCCACGGTCGCGCGCTGGGCGCCGGGCGGATCGGTTGTCGAGCACCTCGATTCGGCCCACTGCCGGCTCACTGTCGGCGCGTGGTCGTGGGCCGGTATCGCGGGGCTGCTCGCCACCTTCGACGCCGAACTCACCGAAGTGGAGCCCCCGGAACTGGTGGACGCGTGCCGCCGGCTCGTGCGACGGTGGCGGACCGTGGCCGGTGACGGCGGCACGCCGGATGCGCAGCGGTGATCGCCGAGCGGCCGGGCGAAGCCGCCGCCGCGTACGAACGCGGCGGCGCCGGATCAGGATTCGCGCGCGGCCTGGAGGAGAGCGTTGGCGAATTTCACCATCTGGGCCGGGCCGCCGTACCAGGCGGTGATCGCGGAGAGGAGGGCGGTGCGGGCCTCCCGGGCGGTGCGGGCCACCTCGTCGGCGGACACCTCACCGGTCTCGGCCTTACCGGCCAGGATTTCGAGATCATCGCTCGCGGTGAGCAAGCGCATGATGAGGTGGATGTCGATATCCGCGCCTTCCTCGGGGCGGCCGTGCCGCGATGTGGTGTCGGCAGGCGCGGACGGAGACCCGGTTTCGGGCTGATCCGTGACGGCCGGCCCGGACAGCGCGGCGATCGACGGCAGCGCCGGTTGCGGTGGTGTCGCGGGTTCCGGCGCCGACGCCGTCGAGGCGGCGGCCGAGGCCTCCGCGGCCTCCCGGGCCCGCCGGGAGCGGCGGGTTTCCAGCGGCGGGCGCGAATCACTGTCGGATTCACCGGCTTCCGGGGCGGTATCGGCCGCATCCGGTACCAATGACAGCGCCGATGCCGAACCGCGGCGGGGAGCCGGGGTTTCGGTCACCTCGGATTCCGCACCGGCGTCCTCGGCTCCGGCATGCCGGGAGGCCGGAGCCTCGTGGCCGGATTCCAGGATGCGGGTGAGGATTTCGGAGACGGGTGATCCGGACTCGTCGTCGTCGGTGCCGTGGGCCGGTTCCGGTTCGAGCAGACGGTCGAGGATCGGGGTGGCGTCTGGTGGGGCCAGACGTGGCGGGGCGGCCACCTCCGTGGCGTCGGCGGGTTCGGGATCACCGGCTTCGGTGCCGAGCGCTCGCGGACCCGTGGATTCCGGGTCCCGGGAAGGGGCGTCGGAGGTATCGCCGAGGCCCGGCTTGTAGCGTCCCGCCGACCGCGGCAACCGGCGGGCGGGCAGTTGGTCCGCGACACCGTCCGGATCGGCGAGCTCGGGGGTCCGGGTGGGGAGTCCGGTATCCGATTCGCCGGAGGTGAGCGCGTCGCGGGGGGCGGTGGCCGGGGCGCTCTCGTCGGTGGCGGGAGCGTGCCGGGCCGCGGAGCGGGGCAACCGCCGGGCCGGTGCGGCGGGCTGCTCGTCGGTGCCGGAATGGGCGGTATCGGGGGAACGCGGGGCGCGGGTGGGCAGCGCCTGCGGGGATTGCTCGGCGGCGAGATCGCCCGGCACCGCGGGCAGCTGATACGGATCGGCGGTTTCGCCGGGAGCCTGCGTCTCGGAGAGCCCGGAGGTCCGGCGTTCGGGAAGTCCCGGCGTGCGGCGCTCGGGGAGTCCGGTGGCCGGGAGTTCGGAGAGCGCGGGAGCGTGCGTCTCGGAGATCTCGGGGCTGTGCTGGTCTTCGAAGGGGTTGAAGAGTTCGGCGGACTCGCCGGTATCGGTGAGATCGAGTTTGCGTCGGCGACCGCCGGTTTCCAGCGAGTTGGGTACCGCTTCCTCGCCGATCGAGCTGAGCCAGCTGGGCAGCGAACCCGTGTCCTCGGACGAACCGCCGAACGCATCGGGATCCGCCGGTTCGGGATAGTGGTCGCCGGGGATACCGGGCGCGGCCGGGTAGGAGCCCGGGCCCGCGTAGTCGGTTTCGGGCCCGGAGGCAGGCAGCCGGGTGGCCGGCGGCGCGGAGTTGCCCGCGGCGGGGACGGTGGTATCGGTGGAGTGCGCGGGATACGGCGAACCGGGCACGGGGATCCGGGACGAGGACGAGAGCGCCGGTGACGGTGTGCCCGGCTGCGAGATTCGCGGCATGCCGGCGGAATCATCGTGGGCGGCGGTACGGTTCGCCGCGCCGCGCCGGGTCGGCAGCGCGGTGGTCTCGGCGCCGGCCGGGTCTTCCTCGGGCGGAGTGGCGAAGGACGGATTATCGGGTGGTGGGACGGGGTATCGGGAATCGATGTCCTGGCCGACGGAAGTCAGTACCTGGCCGGGTGCGTCCCCGATGACACCGGAAGTGTTCCAGGCGGCGAACGGATCCATCGCCGCCGAACCGCCGGTGTTCTGGGTCGGCGTGGACAAAGGTGCTGGGGTCCACGTGTAACCGTGATCCGGGACGGAATCGGACCGGTTCGTGGCGCCGTTCGAACCATTCGCCGAATCGAATCCCTCGGATCCGAAGCCGGCGAAGCCCCTCGACTCGGAGTCCCACTGCCCGCGCCCGTACTCCTCCTGAGGGGCGCGGCGTTCGTCTCCGAGGCTGGCATTTTCGGCATCCATGTGCCCATTCTTACCTCCCGGGGCGGTTTTCGTTCTAGTGTGCGAAGCTTGCCGCCACTGCTCGAGAGGTCGAGGGTGATCAGGATTACACCGGCGCCCGAACTTCCGTTCGGGCGCCGTATTTGCCGGGATGCCCGGCCACGCATCGCTGACGTGCCCGGACGGTGGGCCGCCGGATCGCGGGCCCGGATCGGGCGCGGGTCACCAGACCGCGCCGGGCCGGAATCCGTGCCCCTTACTTATTTCCCGGTGGTGTCGATGGCACATATGTGCCTTCCGCCGGTGTCACCGGCGGTATTCGCGGCCGGCCCGGTGTCAGTGGTGCTGGGCCGTGCCGTGCATACGTCCGGCCACGGCCGGTAGCGCCGCCACCGCGATCACGACGGTGACGATTCCGACGACCCATGAGGTCCACGACGCGCCGTTGTAGGCGGTGTAGTCCATCACCCACGGCGCGAGGAACAGCAATGCGCCGAAGAGGGCCATGGCGTAGTCGGTGGCCGCCATGGCGGGCCGGTACATCTGGGCGAGTCCGGTGAGTGCGATGAGCACGCCGAGCACGATCATCGTCCAGGCCGCACGCTCGTTGGTCGCCACCCAGATCGGTGAGAGGGCGGTGAAGACGCCGAGCACCACGGCCAGGAAGTCCTGGGTCCGGCTTTCGGTGAACATAGTGGCCTCCTGAAACTTGCGAAACAGGTCCGTAGGTTGGGCCTGACCTCGGTATATCGCTGCGCGGGCGGCGGGTCGATATCGCGACGGACACGATTGCGCGGCGAATCGGGGCCGGGCCGAGGCGCTTCCCCCGCCGGGACGGGCAAGTTAGGGTGGGCTACACAATTTCTATAACCTGTTTCAGGCGCGGCACGCGGGGGCCGCGGGAGGGAGTTCGGTATGTCCGCGCCGATCGTGATCGCCGGTGCCGGCCTGGCCGGGCTGCGCACCGCCGAGGAGCTGCGCCGCGCCGGGTACGAGGGTGAGCTGGTGCTGCTCGGGGACGAGGCGCACGCGCCCTACGACCGTCCCCCGCTGTCCAAGGATTTCGTCCGCGGTACCACCGCGTCGACCCCGCTGCGACCCGGCGAGTTCTACGACGAGAAGAAGATCGAGCTCCGGCTGGGCACCGCGGCGACCGGTGTGGACACCGCGGCCAAACAGGTGCGGCTGGCCGACGGCGGCACCCTCGACTACGACCAGCTGGTCATCGCCACCGGCCTGCGGCCGCGTCTGCTGCCCGGCGCGGAGGACGTCGCCGGCGTGCACGTGCTGCGCAGCCACGACGACGCCGTCGCGATCCGGGAGGGTATGCGCTCGGCCGAGCGCGCCCTGATCATCGGCGCCGGTTTCATCGGCTGCGAACTGGCCGCCAGCCTGCGCGCGGAGAACCTGGCGGTGACTCTGGTGGAGCCGCAGCAGACCCCGCTGGCCGGGGTGCTGGGCACCGAACTCGGGGAGCTGGTGGCCCGCCTGCACCGGGCCGAGGGAGTGGATCTGCGGTGCGGGGTCGGGGTGGACACCCTGCTGTCCGATCCCGCGGGCCGGGTGCGCGGCGCGACGCTGGCCGACGGATCGGAGATCGCGGCGGATCTGGTGGTCTCCGGAATCGGTTCCCGTCCGGTGACCGACTGGCTGGCCGGTTCCGGAATCGAACTGGCCGAGCCGTCGGCCGGAGGCGGCGTCTTCGCCGACGAGACCGGGAAGACGAGCGCACCGGGCGTCTGGGCGGTGGGCGATGTGGCGGCCTGGCGGACCCCGACGGGCGAACATCGCCGTATCGAACACTGGACCAACGCCGGCGAACAGGCCAAACTGCTGACCTGCGCGCTGCTGGGCGTGGCGGCGCCGAGCATCCCCCAGGTCCCGTATTTCTGGAGCGATCAGTACGAGCTGAAACTGCAGGCATTGGGCACCCCGCGCGCCACCGACGATATCCGCGTGCTGGCCGATGACGGCCGCAAGTTCCTGGCGTACTACTTCCGCGAGGGCAGGCTGGCCGGTGTGGTCGGCGCCGGAATGACCGGTCAGGTGATGAAGATGCGCGCCAAGATCGCCGCGGCCGCCCCGGTGGAGGAACTGCTCGGCGCCACTCAATAACCTGTTGAGGTGATCGTCGCGCTCATCGACTCCGGTTTCGGGCTGCTGCCCACCGCGGCGTGGCTGCGCAAGCTGCGTCCCGATGTGGACCTGCTGCTGCAATTGGACCCCGAGGGCGCGCCGTGGGGACCCAAACCCCAGGACTGGGTGGTCCAGCGGGTGGTGTCGGCCGCTCGGACAGCCCGTGACCTGGGCGCCGAGGTGGTGGTGCTGCCGTGTAACACCGCCAGTGTGACCGCGCTCGAACAGGTCCGGGCCGACCTCGGCGCCGAGGTGCCCGTGGTGGGTACGGTTCCGGCGATCAAACCGGCCGCCGCGGTATGCCGCTCGGTCGCCGTCTGGGCGACCGCGGCGACCACCGCCAGCCCGTACCAGGCCGATCTGATCGCCCGTTTCGGCGGTGACGCGAAGGTGACCGGTGTGGCCTGCCACGGGCTCGCCGAGGCGGTGGATCTCGGCGATATGGCCGCGGTGCGGGCATCGGTGGCCGACGCGGCGTCCCGCACACCCGCCGATGTCGAGGGGGTGGTGCTGGGATGCACCCACTATCCGTTGATCGTGGACACCATCGTCGCCGCGCTGCCCGACGGTGTGCGGTTGTTCGACAGCGCCCAGGCCGTGGCGGCGCAGACGGTGCGGCGGATGGAGGCGCTGGACGGTCCGGCCGCCGGTGACGGGACCGTGCGGGTCCATCTGAGCGGGCGCCCCGGCGAGTTACCGCCCGGCGCCGCCGCCTACGAGCCCGGGCGCATTCTCGGTGCCGGTGGCCGGCACCGGGGCTGATACCCCGGTCAGTCGAGGGCGTATTCGCCCACGATGGCGTCGGTGACGGCGCCGACGATGCCGCGGGCGACAGGTTGCCGCACGATCCAGGTCTGCATGGTGATCGGCGGATCGGTCAGGCGTCGCCACCGCCGGCCGGGTAGCAGCCGCCCGGCGGTGGTCCGGCTCAGGATGGCGCCGTGCGCGCCGGTGGCGCGCAGGCAGGCGCGGGCGTTCTCGGTGTAGTTCGCGAAATGCCAGCGTGGGGCGATACCGGCCTCGTGCGCGGCCGAGACGAGCCGATCGTGGCCGATCGGCACCTGATCGCGGGCGTGGGCGAGGATATCCATTCCGTCCAGGGCGCTCAGCGGGCAGGTGTCGCCGGTGAACCGGTCGTCGGCGTGCGGACCGACGACGATTCCGAACGGCTCTTCCAGAACCCGGTGCCGGATCAGATCCGCCGTCGGCGGCTCATGCACGAATGCGATATCCAGGCGACCGGCGCGTAGTTGCCGGAGTTGTACTGTGCTGGTCGCGTCGGTGAGCGCCAGGTAGGCCTGGGGGACCGCGCCGCGCACGGTGTCGATCAGTTGGTCGAGCCAGTCGGGCGGTAGCCCGGGGGCCAGGCCGACCTGGACGATCTCGCGGACCGGCCCGGCGTCCCGGGCGGCGTCCTTGGCGGTGTCCGCGTACCGGAGCAGGGTGAGTACGTGCTGGTACAGGGCCGTTCCGGCGGGAGTGGGTACGACTCCGGCCGGGACCCGCTCGAAAAGCGTTACGCCGCATTCACGTTCGAGTTGCTGTAGCCGCCGGGTCAGTGCGGGCTGGGAGATCAGCAGCGCCTTCGCGGCCGAGGACAGCGATCCGCGATCGAAGACCTCGACGAAATATCGCAGTTGCTGCAGCTCCATCGCCGCCCCCGATCCTCCGTGCCGAGCGTGATGCCATAACTTCAGAACATACCCGGGCCATTCAAGCGGCATTGGATCACGGACCGCTCGCGCGGTTGCATTGTGGTCGGCACCACAGTCGCGCGCCGCGGGACACGGTGCCGCAGCTTCGCTCGAAAGGATCTACGGTGACCGCGTCATCCACCGCACCGCCCTCCACCCGGTACCGCTGGGTCGTTCTCGTCCTGTGCTGGGCCGCCTTCACGATGACCTCGGTCGATCGCGCGACCTGGGGCCCGGCGGCGGGTTCGGTCGGCGACGACCTCGGGGTCGCCGTCGCCGGTCTCGGGGTGTTCGCGACCGCGTACTACATCGGCTACGTGATCTCGAACCTGATCGGCGGATTCGTCGCCGACTGGATCGGCGCCCGGGTGACCGTGGGCGCGAGCATCCTGCTCTCCGGCGGATTCATGCTGGCGTTCGGCGAAGTGGACAGCCATGCGCTGGGCCTGCTGTTCCAGGCGTGTATCGGGCTGTGCGCGGGCGCCGAGGTCGGCGGCGGGGTCAAACTCATCACCAGCTGGTTCCCGCCGCAGCGGCGCGGTTTCGCGATGGGTGTGTTCATGACCGCGACCTCGCTCGGCCTGGTCGTCGCGAACGCGGTCGTGCCCCGGCTGATCGAATCGCACAGCTGGCGGACCTCCTACCACCTCTTCGGGTTCACCTCGATCGTGATCGGCCTGTGCTGCCTGGCCCTGTTGCGTCCCGGTCCGCTGACCGTGGCCCGCCCGGAAACCGGCGGCCGGCCGGATCTGCGGCCGCTACTGGGCAATCGCGGTCTGCTGCTGCTCGCGCTGGCCGGATTCGGTGCGCTGTGGGGCACCTACGGCTTCATCACCTGGTCGAATCTGCTGATGGTCAAGGGCATCGGGATCGATCCGGTGCGGGCCGGCACCGTCGTGGTGATCTTCGGAGCGGTCGCCGTGTTCTCGAAACCACTGGTCGGCCTGGTCGGTGACGCGCTCGGCCTGAGCCGGCGGCGGCAGTGCATCGCGATCCTGGCCGCGTTCGTGGGGTGCCTGATCGCCTTCGGTTTCGCCACCACCGCGACCCAGTTCCTGTGGATCGCCCCGTTCCTCGGCATCGCCGCCTATATCTACAGCCCGGTGATGATGGCGATGATCCCGACGCTGTCGGGTCCGGAACTCGCGGGGACGGCGTCCGGCGGTGTGAACGCGTTCTGGCAGCTCGGTAGCACCATCGTGCCCGCGGTGGTCGGGCTGGTCTTCAGTGCGACGGGGTCGTTCCAGCTGGTCTTCCTCGTCCTCGCCGCCGGCCCGCTGCTGGCGATCGTGCCCATGTACTTCATCCGCGGCGCGGACAGCCGCGAATCCGCCGGCGCCGCGACCGCGCGACCCGGCGACGGTCCGCTGATCCTCGCCGCCCCCGGAAAGGCCTGATGCCGGATGACTCCGAGCAGTACCCATTACGACGTCATCGTCGCCGGCGGCGGATCCGCGGGTATCGCGGCGGCCGTCGGCGCCGCCCGGACCGGTGCGCGGACCCTGCTGATCGAACGCGGTCCCTGCCTGGGCGGTGCCGCGACCCTGCGCAATGTCGTCACCTATTGCGGGCTCTACACCCGCGACGACGCGCGGCAGGTGGTATTCGGTATCGCCGACGAGGTGGTCGCCGCGCTGAGAACGCGCGGGGCGGTGAGCGAACCGCGTAAATTCAACGCGGTCACCGTGGTTTTCGACCCGGAGAGCGTCAAGGTCGTGCTGGACGACCTGTGCCGCGGCGCGGGCGTCGATATCCGCCTGCACAGCCTGCTCATCGGCGCGCATACCGACGGCGGCCGCATCACCGCCGTCGAGATCGCCGACCACGAGGGCGTTCACCGGTTCACCGCCGCGACATTCGTCGACGCCACCGGTGATGCGGATCTCGCGCAGCACGCGGGCGCCGAGGTCCGGTACGGCACCGACGGCTGGGTGCAGAACGGCAGCCTGGGTGTTCGCTTCGGCGGAATCGAACCCGGCGCCGAGGTCACCGTGTCCACGGTCGGCGAGGCCGTGCGGGCGGCGAAGGCCGCGGGAACACCGGATCTGCTGGCCGAATCCGGTCTGGTGGCCCGGATGCCGGTGTCCGGCGATGTCATCGCGTACCTGGTGGACGCGGGCTACGACGCCCGGTCGGCCGCCGATACCAGCCGCGCCGAGATCGACGCCCGCCGGCAGGCGCAGGCGTATCTGCGGGTGGTGCGCACGATTCCCGGCGCCGAGCGCGCCTATATCGTCACCACGGGACCCGAACTCGGCACCCGCGAATCACGCCACATCATCGCCCGGCACCGGCTCCGTGAGGCCGATATCCTGCGCCCCGCCGGCGCCGAGGAGGCGGTGGCGATCGGGGCCTGGCCGATGGAGTACCACCCGGGCCCCGGAATCCCCTCCACCTGGAAATTCATCGGTGATCCCGGTTTCTACCCCATTCCGCTCGACTGCCTGCGCAGTATCGGCACCGCCAATCTGTTCGCGGCCGGGCGGAATCTCGACGGCGACCGCCAGGCCGGGGCGTCCCTGCGGGTGATGGGCACCGCCTTCGCCACCGGTCAGGCGGCGGGGGTCGCGGCGGCCCAGCAGGCCCGCACCGGGGCGGCGACCACCGCGAGTGTGCGGGGTGAACTGCAGCGGCAGGGGGCCCGGCTACCCGAGCCGGTGCCCGCGGTCTGAGCCGGAGGCTGTCAGAACTGGATGCGCAGGTGGTCGGTGACCGGGCGGGCCTGGCAGCCGAGGATGTAGCCGTTCTCGATGTCCTCGGGGTCGAGGATCTCGGCATTGTCCATTTCGACCTTGCCCTCGAGCACCGTGCACGCGCAGGATCCGCATTCGCCTTCCTGGCACGAGTACGGGACGTCGATGCCCTTGTCGAGCATGATGTCGACCAGGGTCTGTTTGCGCGGCCAGCTCAGGTTATGTGTTTCGCCGTCCAGTTCGACCTCCACCGTCGCCGCGTCGGCGGCCTCCTCGTCGGAGATCTCGGCGGGCGCGGTGTCGGCGAAGGGATCGCCGGCCAGCGAGTTGAACACCTCGGCGTGGGTCCGGTTACGCGGGACGCCCAGCAGGGCCAGCGCCTCGTGCACACCGTCCATGAACGGTTTCGGGCCGCACATGAACGCGGCGTGCCCGGTGTAGGGCCGGGTCAGCTCGGCGAGGGCCGCGACGGTGGGCAGGCCCTGCAGGCTCTCCAGCCAGTGGATCACGGTGAGCCGCTGCGGGTGCTTCTCGGCCAGTTCACGCAGCTCCGCCGCGAATATCACCGAGTCGTCGTCGCGGTTGGCGTAGATCAGCACGATCTTGCCGCTGCCCCGATCCAGGGCGGATTTGAGGATCGACATCACCGGGGTGATGCCGCTACCCGCGGCGAAGAGCAGCAGGTCGTCGTCGAGATCCTTCGGGGTGAACACACCCGACGGCGGCAGCACCTCGAGTTCGTCGCCCGGTTTGATGTTGTCGCACAGCCAGTTGGAGCCGTAGCCGTCCTGGGTGCGCTTCACCGTGACCTTGGGCAGGTCGTCGGTGTAGGGGGAACTGGCCAGCGAATAGCAGCGCGCCACCGACCCGGTGCGATCACTGGGGATGCGCAGGGTCAGGAACTGGCCCGGCCGATACGCGAACTTCTCCCGCGCCTGCTCGGGGATCTCGAAGACCAGCGAGCTCGCGTCGGTGGTTTCCGCGATGACCTGAGCGACCCGCAATACGACGGATCGCGAGCCATGGGGCACTTCGACGGTGGTCATCTCGTCCTCTCGACACTGGTAGCCGGCGGCCTCCAGCCTACGGCAAAACTAGAACGTGTTTCAATTTTAGCCTATGCCGGCGGACCGCTGGTGGACGAGCTGACCTTCCAGCCCGGCGACGAGCACGCCGACGCCGAAATCGTAGGAGTACTTGCCACGCAGGTCGGGCAGGTATTCCATTGCGCGGGCAACTCGCTCCGGCATCACCACATCGGGTGGGGTGTCGAGGTTGCGGGGATTCACCCGCCGACGGCCGAAGAGATAGGTGTGGATGGTCGCGTAACCGGCCAGGACATTGCGGTCGTCGAACCCGGCCTCGAACAGGATCTCCATGATCGCCGCGATCAGGTCGAGCTGTTTGCCGAGCATCTGCTCGATGAGCACATCGCCGAGGCCGGGATGGCGGCGCAGCCGTTCGTCGATCTGGGCCAGCAGATCCACCAGCCGGTCCTGCCAGCTGCCCGATTCGGGCGGCGGTTTGCGCACCCCGGCCAGGGCGGCCGTGGCCACGAGGTCGAGTAGCTCCCGTTTATCGGCTACGTAGTAGTAGGGCGCCATGGGCGAAACGCCCAGCTCGCGCGAGAGCCGCCGCATGGATAGTTTCTCCACCCCGTCGGCACGGACCACCCGCAGTGCCGCCTCCACGATCTCGGCCTCCGACAGGGTGCTCCCGTTACCACCCCCGCCCCCGCTGGCCTGCATTCGCACGACTCCCATTGCCACCTCAATGCGTCGAGCGGCATCCGCCCGTCACGTTCTGTTCAGCTGCTTTGCCCCCGCAGTCTAGGACGACACCGGACGGGGCCGTGAGCGGAACCGGGGGCATACGAACGCGCGTGGCCGCAGCGCGGGCGGAGAGGGCCCGTTTCGGCGCGAGAGTGGCCATTAACCGGGAAACTGTTCCATTTTGTCAGTGGATGACGTTATGGTGTGACGGTGGTCGCATCCGGCGATCGCAGCGCCGGCCCCGTGCCGTGGCTCACCGGCGGTCTCCAGCGGAGACCGCGACGCCCGGCCGGACAGCCCGCCGGCGCAGGCACCAATCTGTGGAGGTAGCCATGGCGGACAACCGTTCCTTCGGACCGGCCGGAACCGATCAGCGCGGTCCGATCGGCACTGTCGACAACCACGCGGCCGACGAAGCCCCCGTCATCGAGGAAAGCCTGGTCGAAGAGGTTTCCATCGACGGTATGTGCGGCGTCTACTGATCGGCGGGAGCCGGAATGCTAGATCTGGAAACGCGTTGGCAGTTGCATCCCCGGGTGTCGCTGCGCCCGGAACCGTTCGGTGCGCTGCTCTACCACTTCGGTAATCGCAAACTGTCGTTCCTGAAGAATCCGCGGATCGTCGAGATCGTGCGGTCACTGCCCGGGCATCCCACGGCCCGCGCGGCCCTGCGGGCCGCCGGGATCGCGGACTCGGCGTCCGGGCCGTATGTGAAGGCTCTTGCCGGTCTGGCCGATTCGGAGATGATCCGGCCCGCGCCCGAGGAGTCCGCGCCCGCCGTTCCCGCGCCGTTCGCCGGTGTGGGCCCGGCCGACCCGGCGGTGCGACTGGTGGACCGCTTCGAATCCGGGCTGGCTGCCCCGATCTGCCTCACCTGGGAACTCACCTACGCGTGCAATCTCTCGTGTGTGCACTGCCTGTCGTCCTCGGGACGGCGCGATCCGCGGGAACTCAGCACCGAACAGTGCAAGGCGCTCATCGACGAATTCCAGAAGATGCAGGTGTTCTACGTGAACATCGGCGGCGGCGAACCCACGGTGCGCCCGGACTTCTGGGAACTCGTGGATTACGCGACCGCGCATCAGGTCGGGGTGAAGTTCTCCACCAATGGTGTGCGAATAACTCCCGAGGTCGCGAAACGGCTGGCCGCCAGCGACTATGTGGACGTCCAGATCTCTCTGGACGGAGCCGACGCCGCGGTGAACGACGCGGTGCGCGGGCCCGGTTCCTACGATATGGCGATTCGCGCGCTGGAGAATCTGGCCGAGGCCGGTTTCCGGGACGCGAAATTGTCCGTGGTGGCCACCCGGCACAATATCGACCAGCTCGATCAGTTCCGGGAGATCGCCGATCGCTACGGCGCGACACTGCGGCTCACCCGGCTGCGGCCGTCGGGCCGCGGCGCCGACGTCTGGGACGATCTGCATCCGCTCCCGGAACAGCAGCGCACCCTGTACGACTGGCTGGTCCGCAACGGTGACGGCGTGCTCACCGGGGATTCGTTCTTCCATCTCTCCGCCTATGGCGAGGCCCTGCCGGGCCTCAACATGTGCGGGGCGGGCCGGGTGGTGTGCCTGGTCGATCCGCTCGGTGATGTCTACGCCTGCCCGTTCGCGATCCACGAGCGGTTCCAGGCCGGAAATATCGTCACCGACGGTGGTTTCGAATCGGTGTGGCGGGAATCGGAGCTGTTCGCCGAACTGCGGGAGCCCAGTGGTGGCGGAGCCTGTGCGTCGTGCGCGCATTACGACTCCTGCCGGGGCGGCTGTATGGCGGCGAAATTCTTCACCGGGCTGCCTGCCGACGGGCCGGATCCGGAATGCGTACAGGGATACGGCGAAGCGGCCCTGGCCGATGCCGGCCGGATCATTCCGCGTCCGGCGGTGGACCACTCCCGCAAGAGTGCTCCGCGCCGGTCCCGTTCCGGTGGTCCCGTTCCGCTGACGTTGCTGCCGCCGGCGAAACGTCCGTCGCGCGCGTGCGACGAGAGTCCGCTCGTGTGAGAATTGTTGTCCGCGACCGCCCGGAGCGCCGATTGCCGAATCGTTGCTCCGGGCGGTCGTTCATATCCGTGCTATCGGTTCGGTGACCTATTTCATGTTCACGCGCACGGTCGCCGGGGGAATTTCTCCCGATCGGCCTACTTTTTCCCGGACTGCTGATGTCAGCGGTCGAATCGGCAGTTACCATCCGTGGAATGCGCCATGATCGCCTGCCCGACGGATTCGGGGTGCGGATCGACCCACGGGTACGCGCATACTCGGGGGGACGCATCCTGATCGGAGGTTCACCCGCACGTTTGCTGCGCCTTGCGCCCGAGGCCGCCGAAATGATCGGCGACGGCTACCTCGAGGTGAACGGCCCGCAATCGGCGGTGGTTGCCAGACGGCTACTGGACTCCGGGGTCGCCAATCCCCGGCCCCGGCTGCTGCCTTCGCCGGAGGACGTCACGATCATCGTCCCGCTGCACAACAACCCCGGCGGACTGGACCGGCTGCTGGCCGTGCTGCGCGGGCATACGGTCATCGTGGTGGACGACGGGTCCGACGAACCGGTCCACGTCGCCGACGAACACGGCCGCCGCTGCGAGGTGAAGGTGCTGCGCCACGAGGAGCGCCGCGGTCCGGCCGCGGCCCGCAACACCGGCCTGCGCGCGGCCTCCACACAGTTCGTCGCCTTCCTGGATTCCGACGTGGTCCCGCGCAGCGGCTGGCTCGAGGTGATGCTGGGGCATTTCAGCGATCCGCAGGTCGCGTTGGTCGCGCCGCGGATCGTGGCGCTGGATCCGGAATCCAACACCCTCGCCCGCTACGAACACGCCCGCTCCTCCCTGGATCTCGGCCGCCGCGAATCCGCGGTGCACTCCGGCGGGGTGGTGTCCTACGTTCCCAGCGCCGCGCTGCTGGTGCGGCGCGCGGTCCTCGATGCCGAGGGCGGGTTCGACGAGAACATGCACGTCGCCGAGGATGTCGATCTCTGCTGGCGGCTGGAGCGATCGGGCTGGCGGCTCCGGTACGAACCGGCGGCCCATGTGGCCCACGATCACCGGGTCTCCTTCCGCGATTGGTTCCGCCGCAAACTCTTCTACGGCACCGGCGCCGCGCCGTTGAGCGAACGGCACGCCGGAATGGTGTCGCCGCTGCAGATTCCCAAGTGGACCGCGGTCTCGGCGCTCTTCCTGGCCACCCGCACCCGGTGGGGGCTACTGGGCGCCGTGCTGACCCTGCTGGTGCCGCTACGGCGGCTACGGCTGGCTTTCGCGGGCGTGGACAACCCGACCGGTATCGCGGCCATCTACGTCGCCCGCGGCTTCTTCGCGGGGCTGTGGCGGCTGGCCTCGGCGATGTGCCGGCATTATTGGCCGATCACCCTGGCCGCCATGGTGTGCTCCCGCCGGATCCGGCGGATCGCGCTGTCGCTGGCCGTGGCCGAGGGGATGGTCGACTGGTACACGCACCGGGAGGCCGGCGGACTGGACCCGCTGCGCTATATCGCGTTCCGGCGGATCGACGATATCGGGTACGGGACCGGCCTGTGGCTGGGCGCGTTCCGGGCCGGCAGCCCGGCCGCGCTGAGACCTACCGGCCCCCCGCGGTAACGGAGGCGGCCGGCCGTGGTGGAAACGCTGATCATCGGTGGTGGGACGGCCGGTTGTGTGCTGGCCGCGCGACTGAGTGAAGACCCCGGGCACCAGGTCCGGTTGGTGGAGGCCGGGAGTCACTGGACCTCGGCCGCGGATTTCCCGCCCGAACTCGGCGACAGCGCGGGGCTGCCGGTCGGCGACGACGCGCCCTGGCTGTGGCGCTATCCGGTGCTGTTCGCGCCCGGCCGCCCCGGCCGGATCGTGCGCGGACGGGGGATCGGCGGCTCCGGATCGGTGAACGGCTGCTATTTCATTCGCGGCGCGGCCCGGGATTTCGCCGCCTGGAGCCGGGAGGCCGGGACGCGGGCCTGGGATTTCGAGGATGTGCTGCCGTATCTGAGGTCCTTGGAGAACGACCACGATTTCGGTGACCACCCCGGGCACGGGCGCAGCGGTCCGGTACCGCTGCGGCGGATCACCCGGCCGTCCCGGCTGGTGGCCGAATTCGGGGCGGCCTGCCTGGACCTGGGCTTCGGTGAGGTCGCGGATTGGAACGCGCTGCCCGGCGGTCCGGAATCCGGGGTGGGGCCGGTGCCGTGTACCGTCGGCCCGCCCGATGCCGCGGGCCGGTATCAGCGCATCGGACCGGCGCATTCGTATCTGCTGCCCGCGCTGGCGCGACCCAACCTCACGGTCCGGGGCGATACCTCGGTGCTGCGGCTGCGCTTCGACGGAACCCGGGTGGTCGGCGCGGACTGCCTGTCCGGCGGACGGGTCGAGACGATTCACGCCGACCGGGTGGTGGTGTCGGCGGGGGCGATCGAATCGGCCGCGCTGTTGCTGCGTTCCGGTGTCGGCCCGCCCGACCGGCTGGCCGCGCTGGATATCCCGGTGGTGGTGCCGGCGCCGGTCGGGGAGTGGGCCACCGACCATCCCGAAATCGGGATCGACTACCGGCATCCGGCGCCGTCGGACGGTGTGGTCCCGGTCGAATACGTCCTGGAGTTCGACGATATCGAGATCCGCCCCTACACCATCGCCTTCACTCCCGGCGCACACCGGATGGGTGTGACCCTGATGCGGCCCACCGGCGCGGGTAGTGTCCGGCTGGCCTCCGCGGACCCGCTGGCCGCCCCGTTGATCGAACACGGCTACCTGGCGACATCCGCCGACCGCGCCCGGCTGCGCGAGGCGGTGGAACTGGCCGGCAAGATCCTCGACGCCATGTCGGCGCGCCCGGTGGACGAGGCGATGTCCGGCGCGATCACCGACGAATGGCTGCACGAACGACTGGAGACCTCGCAACATCTGTCGGGCACCTGCCGGATGGGACGCGCGGACGACGCGCGGGCGGTGGTCGACGAGCGCTGCCGGGTGCACGGCGTGGACGGATTGTCGGTGGTCGACCTCTCGGTGGTCCCGGTACCGCTGAGCCGGGGGCCGCAGGCGACCGTGGTGTTGCTCGCCGAACGCGCGACCGCGGATCTGCGCTGACACGGCGTCGATCGCGACCGCCGGCACGGAAACCGGCCACGCCACTATTCGATACACGTATTCGGTGATGTCACGCTAACCGGTGGCGAACGCAGCTGTCCGCCGTCATCGCGACCTGCCGCGATCGCGCTGTCCGGCTGGCGCGGCCGCGAACCCTACGGTATTTTCCACCGGTGCGATTCGCCGGGCGGCGGCTCGGTCCGCTCGTGCGGGCGATCCCCGCGGCCCCTCCGCGAAGCGCCGCAGCAGTGGTATAGCCGTTTGCTATGGGTATGCCCCCACTGCCCGCGCCAGGGTAACCGGTGTGGTAGGTGAGCTGTATCGGTCGGGGATACAGCTCACCGGGGCGCTTCGCCGAAATATCAAGCGGCGTCACGCAATATTGCATCTCCAATTTCGACACCCCGGCCCGATCTCCCGGCGATCGGGCCGCGAACAAGTACTCTGGTCCTTCGGGTGGCCCGCTGCGGCAACGTGATACGGGCACCCGGGAATCCGCACCCGGCGCCGGACTCGGGGAAGGTACGGCGCCGGTGCGGAAGGCCCAGCGAATTTCCCGCGATTGCGGGATCATCCGGATTCTCCGCCCGGCCGGCACTCCGAGCCGGGCGCGTCGTCCTGTGTCGATCCGGTCGATATCTCGTTCGGTTCGTGCTGTCACCCAGTGAACTACTTGAAGCTTACTGATGAAGCGGCTCGAAAATAGATGTGCCGTTATACAACGGCACATCTATGAGAGATCAGAATGCGCTGCCGGTGCCGGGGAGGCCGGGAATGGCCGGAAGGCCCGTGACCGGCAGGGGCAGTTGCGGCAGGCCGGGCAGCAGTGCCGGCAGCGACGGCAGCAGGCTCGGCGGGGCCGGCGGGATATAGGGGTTGGGCATGTTCCAGCCCGCGTGCGGCGGTCCGCTGCGGTTGGTCTCGCGGTCCCGGGTCACCGGCGTGTCGTGGTCGTTGTCGCGGTCGTTGCCGTAGCCCGCGTGCGAATCGCGGTCCTGACGGCCGTTGCCGCCGCTGTTGAACTGGTCGTTCCAGCCGTCGTAGTTCTGCCGGTTGTGATCGCGATATCCGTACTGGCCGTTGTCATCCCAGCCGTAGTCGCCGTTGTCGTAGCCGACTCCGTTGTCGCCGATGCCGGTGTGGCCGACTCCGTTGTCGCCGGAACCGTAACCGTGATCGTGATCGTTGCCGAAGCCGCCGAAGCCGCCGGAATTGCCGGAGTCGCTCGAACTGTGGGAGTCGTTGCTCGAACTGGCGGGGTCGGCGAGGGCGGTGCCGGCGACGCCGGCGAGCGGCGTCAGGGTGATGACCGCGATCGCGGCGATCCGGGCGGCGATACGTCGGGTGCGCTGGGCCGGGGTTCGGTTCATCGGTGGGGTCCTAACTCATCACGTCCCGGTGGGCTCGCGGGGCGGTGCATTTATCGGAACAATGCTTACCGTACCGCTATATAACGGCACATTCAATAGGTGGAGTGATATTGCTCGCCGATTCGTGGTGCGGCGCCCCTCGAGGTGACCGACCGCGCTTCCACAGAACTGTTCGCCGCACGTGTGATCATCGGGGGCATGGCTGCGGATGCGGGCACGGCGAACTGGCTGCGGGTGCTGCGGATCGGTGTGGGAATACTCGGCGCCGTGGCGCTGGCGTGGATCCCGATCCGGGACGGGAGCGCGCAGACCTTCTCGGTCGCGAACTACTTCAGCTACTTCACCATCCAGTCCAACGTGCTGGGCGTGGTGGTGCTGCTGACCGGCGGTCTGGCCGACCCCGGCTCCCGGCGCTGGCAGATGCTGCGCGGCGCGAGCACCCTGTATCTGGTGATCACGGGGGTCGTCTACGCGACCCTGCTCGCACATCTGGACGTGATGCTCTCCGACCGCTGGATCAACGACGTACTGCACCGGGTACTACCCGTGGTCATGCTGGCCGATTGGATTCTCGCCCCGCGGCGCTTGGGTATCACGCCCGGTCTGATCGGCGCATGGCTCGCCTATCCGGCGGCGTACGCGGCCTACACGCTGCTACGCGGGCCGTGGGTGGACTGGTATCCGTATCCGTTCCTGGACCCGAGGACGCAGGGGTATCTGTCGCTGGCGCTGGGCCTGGTCGTGCTCACCGTGGTCTTCGTGCTGCTCGCACTGGCGGTGGCGGGTATCGGCGAACTCCGCGATCGCGGGAGGATATCCGGGCCCGGCGACGAACGGAACGCATCGGATTTCGGATAACCGAGGGCGGCCTATGGCCAGAGCGGGGCCGCGGCTCAGCCGAACACCTCGTTCAGAGTGGCCGAGGTCAGGACCCGTGCGGTCCACATGCGGACCTGGTCGTGGCCGCCGTCGCGGATGGTCCGGATGGTGCCTGCCGGGAGGGCGCCGAATTTGAGCGTGAGCAGTTCGATCAATGCTTCGGCGCGTCCGCGAGCTTCTCCTTCGGCGCGTCCCAGGGCTTCCCCCTCGGCGCGTCCGCGAGCTTCCCCCTCGGCACGGAGCCGTTCGGCGGTGGTCATGAGTGCCTCCTTGGCTCGGGGACCGAGTTGATCGATCAGGGGTGTGAAGTCGTTTTCCGTGGTGTCACCGACTATCAGCACGTAGCTCATAACCGCCTGCAACTCCGCTGTCCCGTGCGGGCCGGACGCGAGCCTGCGCAGGTCGTCGACCAGGTCCAGCATATCCGAGCCGAGGTCGGAATTGTCCGGTGCGATCTTGTGGAGGGCCAGCATGATGCGGGTGGCGGGGGTGAGGTCACGGGCGCGGAGCGCGGCCAGGTCGATCGCGGCGACGTCGTCGAGCAGGAACCGCATCCGTGGTAGGTGGGGTTCCAGGGCTGAGCGGGCGGGCGGGTCGAGATCGATCAGATCGATGATCTCGGTCGGGGCGTTCCACGGACGGCCGGTGCTGTTGCTGTGGACGACCAGCGGGATCACCGCGGGCAACATGCGTGCCCGGGGGTATTGACGGTGATGCTGGTTCCAGATGCCGACCAGGTATTCGAGTATGCGCAACGGCATGAAGTGGTCACTGCGGGTCTGGTGTTCGATGAGCAGGTAGATATAGGCGGGGTGCCCGTCGAGCCGGGTGCGATACAGCAGGTCGCTGTAGCGTGAGCGCAACTCGGCCGAGACGAAACTGCCGGGTTGCAGTTGTAGCAGGTCCCAATCGATCCGGGCCGTGATCGCTTCCGGAAGTGCGATGCGCAGCTCGCAGGCGGCGTCGGCGGGGCGGCCGAGGACGTGGCGGAAGTACGCGTCGTGCGGGTTCGACGGGTTGGCGGGCACGTCGCGAAGCTACCGCCGGCCACCGACATGGGTTTCCCTATGCGGCAAAATCTTTGGTTCCGTTTATCGCCGAGGCCGCCCGCCGGTGTCGTGGACCCCGGCGCGCGTAGCGGACTGACTGGTCAGATGAGGTTTTTCTGGCGTTTGATGCGGCGGCGGATATCGGCCATCAGGGTGTGGCTGCCGCCGTGGCGCAGGAAGCGGGGGATGAAGCGGTTCACGAAACCGACGAACAGGAAGAGGTGCTCGAAGCGGCGCTGATCGGCGGCGGACCATTCGACCCGCATCTGTTCCCGGAAATGCGGGGCGAGGAAGCCGATGGTGAGGAAGCGGAGCAGGCCGCGGAACGGGATGCGCAGGTACCAGTGGATCATCCGCAGGTCGAGCAGGTCGTTGAGATAGGAGCGGACGAAATCGTCGAGAACGGCCTGTTCGCAGGCCTTGTTCCAGTACTCGTCGAACTCGGCGCGGGTGGCCGGCCACATATCCTCGGGGACCTGGAGGGTGGTGCCCAGCGACGAGGAGGAGCGGTAGAACGCCTCGTTCTGTTCCGGGTTCATCCGGCCCGACAGCAGTTGATAGGTGTCCTCGAAACCGATATAGAGGCAGGCCGCCACCCACAGCTGGAGGTTGCGGTCGAAGGCGTTGTATTTGACCGCGGCGCCGGGTTCGGACCGCACCTGCCGGTGGGCGACGTTCACGGCTTCCCGGAACGCCTTCTTCTCCTCGTCGTTGCCGAGGATGGCGACGGCCAGGTACTGGGTGGTGGTGCGGGCGCGTTTCCACGGGCGCTTCATCAGCGAACCCGATTCCACTTTGCTCTCCGCGACGCCGTATCCCACACCGGGGTTGGCCATTTGCATGATCACATTGGCGGCGGCGCCGGCGAACTGCCAGAAGTCGAGGGCGTCGGTGAGCCGCAGGGGGCGTTTGGTGAGCGCCCGGTGTGTAGTGGCGATCCGGATACGGGTCTGTTCCGTGGTCAGCCGGCCGGAGTCGTCCGGTGCGTTGGTTTGCCAGGAGTGTGCGGCGGCGGTCATGGGCATCCTTCCCCGTGGATCATATGTGTCCTAAGTTACTCCAAATTCTTCCGACAGTCACTTGATATGAATGAACTCTGGCTAACTTAGTTACGAAGTGTGGGGCTGGGAAATGTACCTAGAACAGGTATCACAGCGTGATCCGGTGACACCAATCTTCTCGAAAACCTTCCGGACTGTCAGGAATCGTGCGTAACATACGGCTCCGACCAACCGTCTCAGACGTTCCTGCGGGGTGGGGCGCGGCGGCGGTCAAGGAAGGAGCGACATGCTCAAGCGGCTGGATCGGATTTTCAGCTATGAGATGAAGGTGTCCGAGTTCGTGGGCACCTTCGTCATCCTCGGCATTCCCTACGGGCTCATCGGAATCGTCTGGACGCTGACCCATACCTCGCATCTGCGCGAGATGCACGGCCTGGACGTGATCATCTCGTTCCTCGGCTCGATCGTGTGCTGGCCGGTCCTCACCTTCGCGAATGTGTCGATGACCTGATGATGGCGCTGGTGTGGCTCATCGACATCGTGGTGATCGTCGTCAAGATCCTCGGTGGGCGGACGAAAGTGAATCCGGTACTGCGCTTCGGACTCTGGCTCGCGCTGCTGGGTGTGATCGCCGCGGGTATCGCGGCCGTCGGCACCGGACTGGTGCTGCTGCAGCAATACCTCGCCGGTGACCTCGATACGAGCGGCCCGGTGCTGCCGTGGTGACGGCCGATACGGGCAGGCCGCAGGACCGCACCGACCTGGAACAGGCCGTCGACGACCTCAAAGGTCTGTGGCAGCGCCACCCCCAGCGCTCGCTGGAGACGCTGGGCCGGCAGGTGACGCTGGGCCGGCAGGCCGCGGCGGAAACCGTGAAATCCATGGCCGCGCGCCGGTTCCCGTTCGCGGAATTCGCCAAACAGTGCGCGTTCATGGCGAACGTCTCGGCCGCGCCGACCATTTTCGTCGCCATGCCCATCGCGGTCGTGGTGTCGATCCAGATCGGTGCGCTGGTCAATCAGGTCGGTGCGACCACCTTCATCGGCGCGGTCGCCGGGCTGGGCATCATCCGGCAGGGGGCGCCGCTGGTGACCTCGCTGATGATCGCGGGTGCGGTGGGTTCGGCCATCTGCGCCGACCTCGGATCCCGGACCATCCGCGAGGAAATCGACGCGATGATGGTGATGGGAGTCGATCCGGTCCGGCGGTTGGTCGCCCCGAGACTCGTCGCCGCGGTGCTGGTGAGCATGCTTTTGTGCGGGTTCATCGTCTTCGTGGGCTTCGCGACCGCCTATATGTTCAACGTCTACGCCCAGTCGGGGACGCCGGGTTCGTTCATCGGCTCCTTCGCCTCGTTCGCCGTCGCCAACGATATGGCCGTGGCTCTGGTGAAATCGGCGATCTTCGGGATGCTGACGGCGATCATCGCCTGTGATGTGGGGCTGCACGCCAAGGGTGGCCCGGGGGGTGTGGCCAACGCGGTGAACTCGGCGGTCGTCTCCTCGGCCCTGATGCTGTTCGCCACCAACATCATCATCACCCAGGTGTACAACACCGTCTTCCCGACGAAGGTGATCTGACATGGGCACTCCGTACACCCCACCGGCTCTCAAGCCGGTCCGGATGGTCGCCTCCGCCGCCGCGGCGCCCATCGAGGCCAATCGCCGGCTCGGGCACCAGGCCATCATCTTCGTGCGGGCGCTGGCGGCGGTACCGTTCGTCTTCCGGCACTACCGCAAGGAAGTGTTGCGCCTGACCGCCGACGTCGGCTGGGGAAACGGGTCGCTGATCGTGGGCGGCGGCACCGTCGGGGTGGTGATCATCCTGTGCGGTTTCGGCGGGATCACCGTCGGTATGGAAGCTTTCAGCGCGCTGAACCTGCTCACCATGGGCCCGCTCACCGGTGCCATTTCCGGGTTCGCCACCACCCGTGAGTTAGCGCCGATTCTTGCCACCCTCGCGTTCGCGATCCAGGCTGGCTGCAGGTTCACCGCCCAGCTCGGATCCATGCGTATCGCCGAGGAGATCGACGCGCTCGAGTCCATCGCCATCCGGCCGCTGCCGTATCTGGTGACCACCCGGATGATCGCGGCGACGCTCACCATCATTCCCCTGTACAGCGTGGGGCTGGCGGTCGCGTATCTGGCCACGAAACTCTCGGTGCTGCTGCTGGGCGGGACGTCCGCGGGGACCTACGACCACTACTTCTTCCAGTTCCTGATCGGTCCCGATCTCTTCTTCTCACTGCTCAAGGTCGTGGTGTTCGTACTCCTGGCGACCTTCATCCAGTGTTACTACGGCTTCTTCGCCGCGGGCGGGCCGGAAGGGGTCGGGGTGGCGGCCGGGCAGGCGATCAAGATGGTGATCGTCGTCATGGTGTTCGCGAATCTGTTCTTGACACTGGCGATCTGGGGTATCGACCCCGGTTTCCGGATCTCGGGGTGAGGCGTCGATGATCATCGATCACAGCGGCCGGGGGCCGCGACCGTGGCATATGACGATATCCGGCCTGGCGATGCTCACCCTGCTGGCGGTGCTGCTGGGACTGCTGGGGCTGCGCTACACCGGGCGTTTCGAAGACCGGGTGCCGGTGCGGGCGGTGCTCACCAGCACCGGTGACGGGCTGCCGGAACGCGCGGATGTGAAATTCCGGGGCATGGTGGTGGGCGCGGTCACCGAGGTGGAGGTGGTGGCGGCCGGGAAACGCCAGCAGGTCGCGATCGACCTGGATTCCCGGATCGCGCCGACCATTCCGGACAATGTGACCGCGCGGGTGGTGCCGAACAACCTGTTCGGGGTCACCGGTATCGAACTCGTGGACAACGGTGTCACACCCGGGCGGTTGTCCGAGGGCGCGGAGATCGCCGAGGACACCAGCGCGGGAACCGTGCAGCTGCAGACCACGCTGACGGTGCTGCGCGATGTGCTGACCAAGATCCAGCCGGAGAAGCTCGGCCGGGTGCTGGCGACCTTCTCCGAAGCGCTCGATCCGGGCGCGCGGGCGCCGGGGTCCACGATCGAACGACTCGACACCTGGGTCACCGAGGTCCGCCGGATCCAGGGGGTCGGCGATCTGCTCGGCGATCTGGGCCGCGCGACCACGGCACTGAGCCGGTCGGCGCCGGAACTGGTCGGCGTGCTGTCGGAATCGGTGACCACCGCGCGGACGCTCACCGAACGCCGCCAGAACCTCATCACCATGCTCGCCAACGCCGGCGGCGCGGTGGATTCGGTGAACAGCCTGTTCGCACACAACCCGGACGCGGCCAAGGAACTGGTGCCCGGGCTCGACGGCCTGTTCGGTTCGCTGGCGCAGGATCCGGACGCGATCCCGACCGCCGTCGCCAATCTCAACGCGGCTCTCGGAAAGCTGTCCGGGGCATTCGGATGGGGTGCCCAGCGGCAGATGCGCTGGAGCCTGGATGTGTCGTTCACCCCGTTCCAGCAGTACACGGCCGAGGATTGCCCTCGCTACGGCGAGATGGCAGGTCCGCGCTGCGGCGGTCCGTCGGTTCCGGCGACGGCCCCGCCGCAGGAGTATCCGCCGAGTCTGCTGCCGGGATGGGTCGAGGGCGCGGGGCCGAAGCCACCGGCACCGGTCGCGCCGGCGCCGGTGCAGACTCCGGCGTTGCCGGTGCTGCCGGGTCTGCCCGCGATCCCGGGATTGCCGGCCATTCCGGGTATCACGGCCCCGCTGTTTCCTGTCGCTCCGGGACCCGCTGCCGTTCCTGGCGCACCGGCGGTTCCGGGAGCAGCGGCAGTTCTGGGAACGCCGGCGGTCCCGGGTACTGCCGCCGATCCGGGAACACCCGTCGTCCCGGGTGCCACCGCGACACCGGGCGCTCCGGGGGCACCCGCGGCCGATCCGGGGCAACCGGCACCCGCGGCTGCTCCCGCGGGCGCACCGATCGCGCGGCTCCGCGGCCACGCCGCCGTCGCCGCGCTGCTCGGGCGCGAACCCACCACCGCCGAACTGCTCCTGCTCACCTCGGTACTGGCCGGCGGCACGATCGACGTCTACTCGGAGGGGGACGCCTGATGCGTCTGGCGCGCACGATCACGGGATTCAGCCTCTTCGCCGTCATCGCGATAGTGCTGACCTACACCATCTGGTCCACCCTGCAGCGGTCGGTGCCCGGTGAGACGGAGACCTATTCGGCCACCTTCACCGATGTGATGGGGGTCCGGGCCGGCGACGATGTGCGGATGGCGGGGGTGCGGGTCGGCCGGGTCGATTCGATCGAATTCGAACCCGATTACAAGGCCCGGCTGGTGCTGCGCATCGAGGAACGCCAGCGGCTCACCGATACCACCAAGGCGCTGGTGCGGTATCAGAACCTGATCGGGCAGCGCTATATCGCGTTGCTCCCCGGCACCGAGCGGGGCGCCGAGATCGCGCCGGGCACGCATATTCCGGTGGAACGCACCGAACCCTCCTTCGACGTCTCGGCGTTGCTCTCCGGATTCGAACCGCTGTTCAGCGTGCTGCAACCCGATCAGGTCAATTCCCTGTCCGACACTCTCATCCAGGCGCTGCAGGGTGACGGGGTGTCGTTGAGCGCGCTCATCACCCAGGCCGCCGAACTCGCCGACACCTTCGGGCAGCGCGACGAGATCCTGGGCGCGGTGATCACCAACCTGAGCAGTGTGATCGCCGGTCTGGCCAATCGCAGCGCCGAGCTCGAAACACTGATCACGCAGACCAGAGGTTTGATGGACGCGCTGTACGCCGAGGGCGAGACCTTGAAGAGTTCGGTGGATCAGATCGCCACCGCCACCGATTCCCTGACCGGCCTGATCACCACGGTCAAACCCGATATCGCCGCGGCGCAGAACGAGGCGACCACCGCGGTGGAGCTGCTGCTGCTCAACGGCGCCGCGCTCGACCAGGCCGCGGTCGAACTGCCGAACGTGCTCAACGGACTGGCCCGGTTCACCGGATACGGCGCCTACGGCAACGCCTATATCTGCAATCTGGACGTCTCGCTGTGGGGCGTGCTGCTACCGCCCGGACTGTTCTCCCAGATCGGCGGGAACTCGCAGTCGGAGGTGTGCCGCTGATGGCCCGTTTGCGATTCCCGAGGTATTCGGAGAACCGGTTCCTCTGGCAGGGCCTGATCGCCGCGGCCGCGGTGGCGGCGCTGCTGGTGGGTTCCAGCGTGCTCTCGCAGCTGCGGCTCACCGATAAAACCGTGACGGCCGAATTCCAGCAGGCCGCGGGGATGCGGGCCGGCGCGACGGTGGACGTATCCGGGATCGAGGTCGGGGAGGTCCGGGCGGTCCGGCTGGCGGGCGACAAGGTCGAGGTCGTCATGAAGATCAGCCGGGACATCCGGCTCGGCACCGACGCCCGCGCGGCGATCAAGATGTCGACGATCCTGGGCCGTCTGCATATCGAACTGATCCCGGGATCGGGACCGGAATCGGCGGACGACCGGATCCCGCTGGCCGCCACCACCGTTCCCTACAACCTGGCCAAGGTCATCCAGGATCCGATGTACAAATCCTCGTTCGAGCGGATCGAGCGCATCGATCCGGGCAAACTGCGGCAGGCTCTCGACGCGTTCTCGCAGCAGATGGGCGATTCGCCGGAACTCGCGGTGACCGCACTGGATTCGATCGGGTCGCTCGCCGCGGTGATCAACGCCCGCCGCGACGAGGTCGACACGCTGCTCAAGGGTATGGACCAGGTCGCGCAGGTGGTCGCCGACAACCAGAACAGTGTGCTCATGCTGCTGACCCGCGGCGAGGCGATCGGCAACGCGGTGGCGATGCGACAGGACCTGCTGCGCCGGCTACTGGACAATGTGGCCGCGTTGTCGGGGCTCTTGCGGGATATGGGTGTGGAGAACAACGAGCAACTCGGCCCCCTGATCGCCGACCTCGACACCATGACCCAGGGCCTGGAGAAGAACCGGGACAACCTGGACCGGTTGTACGAGGTCATGCCGGTCGCGCTGCGGCAGTTCAACAATGTGATCGGCAACGGGCCCTACGCCGATGTGTGGGCGCCCTGGTTCCTGCCGGACAACTGGCTGTGCTTCGCGCAGGCTGTGGAGGGGTGTGGACAATGAGCCTGCGCAGGATCGCCAGGATGGTGGCGGTCGGTATCGCCGGATTGTGCGCGGCCGGGTGCTCGGTACTGCCGGACAGTATCGCCGGGCTGCCGGAACAGTATCTGGGCGAGAACATCCGGGTCAGCGCCGATTTCGAGAATGTGGCCGGGCTCTACGCCGGTAACGAGGTCGCGGTGCTCGGGGTGCCGGTCGGGCGGGTGGAGACCGTGACCCCGCGCGGCAGCTACGTCGAGGTCACCATGTCGCTGAGCAAGGATGTCGCGGTGCCCGCGGACGCGATGGCCGCGCTCATCTCCCCGCAGCTGATCACCAACCGGCATGTCGAACTCGCCCCCGCCTACACCGGCGACGGACCGAAACTCACCAACGGGATGCATATTCCGCTGGAGCGGACCCGGGTCCCGGTGGAACTCGACCGGATCCTGGAGAACTTCGATCAGCTCGGTGCCGCCCTCAAGGGCGACAACGAGGCCGGGCCGCTGGCCAGCCGGGTGCTGTTCCCGCTGCTCGAAGGTAACGGCGACCGGCTCCGCGAAACACTCGACGATCTGTCGGCGGCCTTCGAGGTGACTTTCGCCAACAAGGACCAGATCGCCAACACCATCGTGAAACTGAACGAGATCACGCAGGTGGTGGCCCAGAACGATCAGACGGTCCGGGATTTCAGCGCCCGGCTCACCGAACTGGTGCAGTTGATGGGGGAGCAGTCGCCCGGGCTGCACGCGGTGCTCATCCAGCTCAACGATTTCGTCGCGAACACCTCGTCGGTGGTCGGGCAGAACCGCGACCAGCTGGCCGGCGCACTGCAGCGGTTCGTCACCATCTCGGCGCAGATGCGGGCCAACGCACGCGGTCTCACCGAACTGGTGGATATCGGGCCGCTGTTCTTCGAGAATCTCGCCAACGGGGTCAGCCATGAGCATCAGGCGTTCCGGGTGCACGCGCTGCTGGACAAGGCGCTGCTCGACAACGAGGTCCTGTCCACGTTCTGCGAACGGATACAGATGCGCTCCGACGGCTGCCGGACCGGCCGGCCACAGGACTTCGGTCCGGACTTCGGAATCACCGCCGCACTCCTGGGGATGACGCAGTGATGTCGGAGCGGCTCCGCCGCTCGAGGGTGGGGCCCCGGGGAGCCCGGGTCTTCACTCCCGGCGGTCGGTCGCTGCGCTCCCTCCCTCTGGTCGCTCCAGAACCGGGCGGGCCCCACCCACGGATGCGACGGTCCGGGGAAAGGATGGAGATGAGGGTTGGACTCGCTGCGCTGATGCTGGCGGTCGGTCTGGGGGTGTCGGGGTGTGGGGCGGTGACGGTGCAGGATGTGCCGATGCCCGAACCGGGGATCGGCGGGCCGGGGTACACCGTGCGGGCGCGGTTCACCGACGCGCTCAATCTGCCCGATCGCGCGCATGTGAAGATCGGCGGCACCGATATCGGGGTGGTGACCGGGATTTCGGCCACCGATTTCGTCGCCGATGTGGATCTGCTGATCCGGCAGGACATCCAGTTGCCGCGCGGCACCACCGCCGAGCTGCGCCAGTCGACCCCGCTCGGGGACATATTCATCGCCATGACGCTGCCGCGCGAGGATCCGAACGCGGCGCTGCTCGGCGAGGGCGACATCATCGATACCGATCACACCGGGGCGGGTGCGTCGGTGGAGGAACTGATGGTGTCGGTATCGCTGCTGCTCAACGGCGGCGGTCTGAACCAGGCCGCGCGGATCACCGCGGAGATGGATTCCATGTTCGCGGGCCGCGCCCCGCAGCTGGGGCATCTGATCACGGAGATGACGCAGGTGCTGGGCGCGCTGAACGCCCGGACCGCCGATATCGACAGTGTGCTGCACGGGGTGAACGTGCTCACCGGTGAACTGGCCGCGCGTAAACAGGAATTGGGCGAGGCGGCCGATACTTTCCCCGATCTGCTCGGGCTGGTGGCGGAGAACAATCGCGATATCACCGCGCTGATCCAGAAGATCTCGGTGACCATGGCGGCCCTGGGCGATTTCACCGACACCACCAGCCCGGAGTTCATCAGCCTGTTCGGCAGTATCCGGCGGCTCATGGGCGGGTTCACCGCGATGGGCGACAACCTGCGCCAGACCCTGGACGGCCTGCACGCCCTGTACCCGTCGCTGGATCAGTCGTTCGAGGGACCGGCGCTGGCCGTCGCGGCCCGGGTCTCCTATCTCAGCGTCGGCGCGCTGACCGATCCGCAACAGAGCCGGTTGCCCGACGGCACGGATGTGCCCGCGTTCATCGGCAGTCTCGCCCAGGTGCTGGCCAAGATCCAGGGCAGGCTGACCAGCCCGCCGCAACCGGGGCCGCCCGCGCAGGAAGGTCCACGATGAACATTCCGCTCTGGAACTGGCTGGTCCGCCGCCGGATCGGCGTCGCCAACATCGGTCTGGTGATCGTGCTGATCGCAGGCTGCGGCTATCTCGGCGCGGAAGTCCTGCGGATCAATGTGCTGCCCGACAGCACCTACCGGGTGACCGTGGAACTGCCCGGGTCCGGCGGGCTGCTGACCGGTAACGATGTGAACTTCCGGGGTACCCGGATCGGCCGGGTCGCCGATGTCCGGGTCTCGGAGACCGGTATCGAAGCGGTGGCCGAGATCGACGCGGCCACCGAGATCCCGGTGGGCGGCACCGTCGTGGTGGGCCGGTTGTCGGCGGTCGGCGAACAGTACCTGGATTTCCGGCCGGATGCCGATACCGGGCCCTACCTGCGCGACGGCGACCGGGTCGATATCGCGCAGACCCGGATCCCGGTGACCGTGCAATCCCTGCTGTCGAATATGAGCGCCATGATCAGCGGTCTCAACCCCGAGCGGCTCACCGTGATCGTGGACGAACTGGACAAAGCGCTGGCCGGTGGGCCGGACCGGTTGCGCAATATGATCTCCGGGATCAGCCGGGCGATGGCGGGTCTGGAAGATCTGCTCCCGCAGACCAGGCAGCTCATCGAGAACCTGTCGGTGATCGCCGACACCACCCAGTACGCCCAGCCCGATCTCGGTACGCTCACCGGTTCCGCGGGTGCGCTCTTCCAGCAGCTCACCGCCGCCGACCAGGAAGTGCGCCGGCTCCTGGATCTGGCCCCGGGGCAGCTGGCCACCCTCGGCGGGTTCATCACCGACACCCAGGATCCGATCACCAACCTGGTCACCAATTTCGTGGCCATCACCCGGGCCGCGAAACTGCGGCAACCGGCCATCGCGGCACTGTTCCCGGCGCTGCGGGCCGGGTCGGCGGCGCTGAACGTCCCGGTGCACGACGGGATGTTCCATACGCTGGTCGATATCTGGCCCCGCCCGACCTGCGAATACAACACGATCCCGGTGGTCCCGACCGAACGCGCCGACAGCCGGGTGCGGCTGTACAACTACTGCGTCACCGACGATCCGGCGCTGCAGGTGCGCGGATCGGCCAACGCCCCGAGACCGAACGTCCCCGACAACACGTCCGGACCCCCGCCGGGAGTGACCGGTGATGAACTGTCCCGCCCGATTCCGGGTCGTTAGGAGTTATCAGAGGATGAGCGATAAGGCAGCCGATTCCGGTTCCACGGAGACGGAACCGACGAAGCAGGCGCGGACGGGAGCTTCGGGCGATGAACCCGGGCGGAACCGCTCGCCGGTCCGGGCCCTGGAGGTGGGCCTGGTCGCGGCGGTGGTGCTGTTGATCGCCGCGCTCGGGGTCGGCGCCTATCTGTTCGCACAGGAGCGGGACCGGGCGCAAACGCTGACCGCGCACGAGGAGGTGCGGCAGGCGGCCTGCCGGTACGCGCCGGTGCTGGCCAACTACGACGCGAAGAACCTGGATCCGTATTTCACGGCCGTGCTGTCCGGCGCCACCGGCGACTGGAAGAAGGAATTCGAGACCACCACCGCCGAACTGCGGGAGGCGCTGGTGGCCGGGCAGGTGGTCTCCACTGCGGGCGATATCCAGTGCGCCGTGAAATCGGCCGACGCGCGGTCCGCGGAGGCGGTCGTGGTGATCGGGCAGACCATCACCAGCCTCGGGACGCAGGGCCGGCCCGCGCCCGGCCAGCTGGCGATGGTGATGCGGATGGAGAAGACCGACGGACGCTGGCTGGTGAACCAGATGAACTCGCCGCTGGCGCAGGCGCCGGCGCAGTGACCGGGCGCGCGCGGGGCGCCGGGTCAGCCCGCGGGGGCGCCGTACAGGATCGTCCGCATGAGCAGGGCCACCCGCTGCTGCGACGCGGCCGGAACCGTACCGAAAGACCGGCCCAGGTCCACGACCAGTGCGAACGCGGCGTGGACCAGGAACCGGGACTGCGGACCGGACAGGTCCGGGCGGACCTGGCGGACCAGCCGGGCCCATTCGTCCACGCTGAGCCGCTGCACATTGCGCAGCGCGGCGCGTTCCTCCGCGGGCACATGCTGGAACTCGGTGTAGTAGACGAAGGTCAGCTCACGTTCGGTGAACGACCCCTCGACGTACTGGTCGATCAGCGAATCCAGCGCTTCCCGGGGGCCGGCCGACGCGGCGACGGCCGGGCCGATCGCACTGGACACCCGTTCGGCGGCCCGGCGGAAGGCCGCGGTCAGCAGATCGCTCTTACCGCGATAGAAGCGGTACACCGCCGACGCCGCGGAAAGCCCGGCGGCGGTGGCGATATCCTCCACGCTCACATTCGGGTAGCCCCGGGCGTGGAAGAGTTCCACCCCCTTGCGGAGCAGCAGTTCGTGTTTGAACGATTCCGGAATCTCCACCGGGGGAACGGGTTCGATATCCACCGGCGCGGGCAGGGTGGTACGCGCCAGGTTCATACAGGTCGAAACGAGCAGGGCGACCAGTGATTTGGTGGGCAGCGCGGCGTGGTGATCGGCGATGCTGGTGATCGTGGACATCAGCGCGATCACCAAGACCAGACGGTCACCGGCACTCAGGGCGGGAGCGTAGGCGGCGAGCCGGGCGTCGAGGGCGTCGAGCACCGCCTTTTCCTGTTCGGCCCGGACCTCGCGGTCGGCGGGTTCGAGGTAGCGACCCTCCCAGCGCACCAGCGTGACGCTGGCCCGGTTCGCCACCGTGACCGTGCTCAGCCCCTCCAGCACCTGGCGCAGGCGGTTCTCCGGTGAGCGTTCGGCGGCCTCGGGCGGCAGTTGTACCGATTCGGCCATGGCCCGGCCGACCCGCAGCGACTCCTCCTGGAACAGCGCGTACTTGCTGGGGTAGTGCCGGTACAGGGCGGCGGAGCTGATACCGAGCCCGCCGGCGATGTCCTCCATGCTCACGCTGTGGTAGCCGTAGGAACCGAATGCCTGGGCGGCGGCAGCCGCGATCTGCGCCCGCCGGTTCTTGGGGCGGCGCCGGACGGGCCGGGCCGGTTCCTCGGATTTGCGGGCGTCGCCTGCTGCCTTGGCCAGGTCGTCTCCGCGCCCCCTCGCGCGCGCCGGCGGCGAGGACGGCCCGGCCCGGCGGTTGTCGACGCTCATTCCGCAATCCTATCGTCGGCTTACCTGGGACAACGCCACCCACCCCGCTCAGCGGCCCCTTTTCGGTGGTGTGCACCACAACCGGATACCGGTTGCGCGGCGACGAGGGCGGTTCCGGAGCGGTCCGGATTGCCGGGTCGAAGCTCCCATCGATGGGGAGAACATAGCCTGAGTACGACCGTTCGTTTCCCGACTGTCCGAATCGGGACACAGCGGGAGTGGAGGTGCGAGAGGCCGAGGACTGCGACATTGTCGGGCGCCGTGACCCGGACCGGTCGGCGGTGAAGGGTTCCTCTGCTGTCGAACTCGGCGCCTTGTTGCGGCGGTTGCGTGACGATCTGGACGAACTACTCGGCCGCAGGCTCGGTGGACACGTTCACCACAGGTGTCAGGGCACCGCTTGTGAGCTCCGTGGCGCGATACGACGCCATGAAGGTGACGATGAGCAGGGCGAGAAGCGGATGGCCGCCAGTTCGCGCCCGGTGGAGTCGTCCGGCAATATCGAGACCAGCGAGAGCGGAACAGGTGCCGGGGCCGGATCACATCCACTTCGTGGACTCTGGTTGGAAAGAAAGGTACCGGCGGACTCGGTCGACCCTTTTGTTTCGATCATGGATCTGCCCCCGGGTGAAGCGGCCGAGATCGCGAGCCGGATGGGGAAAAGGGTCGAGGGGGCCGACTACGTGGACACCCGTAGACGAGCTGAAGCCTGGCTGCGGTCCTACGCCACAGAGAAGGGAGTTCCGACTCCCGACAACCCGCTCTATTTCAAGCTTGTGAGTGAGCAAGGCACATATCCGCCCCCGGAAGGATCCGTTGTGATCCGAATTCCCGCCGACTCGATACCTGCCGAGCGTCTGACGCTGACCGTCGAGGACAGCTTCTTCCACTACCAGAAGGTCGTGGGAACACCTGCTTCCAATACACCGGAGGGACTCGAACCGCGCATCATCGCCGGTGTGGATGCGGACACGTCGATTGATTTCGATGGGGAGCACCGGAACTACCTCGACGCACTTCACAATGGGCGATACATCGAAGCGCAAGTATGGTCACGTGATGATCCGATCCTGGCGCAGGCGCGGGCCCAGTTCCAGGAAGGGATACCGACGGATCGGGTGATAACGGTGGAACCCCGTGCCGGCCGGTGAGGCATCGGGGAGTGACAAGGGTCGGTGACACCGCAACCACCGCCACCTGTGTTCTTCCGATTCCGCCGACGTCCGTAGCGACAAGTTCGCCGAAACGTTTCCACTGACCGGAACGGCGGCCCGCCCGGACCCGCGGTCCGGGTCACTATCGGCGCAGTCACACAACTCCGTTGGAACATGGAGGTTCCGATGCCGGCTCATGCACCGAACGGGCGAACCCAGCACGGTACAGAGGAATACAGGACGATCGAGGCGGCCGCGGCCCCGACCCGTTTCGCGCGCGGCTGGCACTGCCTGGGCCTGGCGAAATCGTTCCGGGACGGGCAACCGCACGAGGTGAAGGCCTTCGGTACCACGCTGGTGGTGTTCGAATCCGAGACCGATAAGACGCTGCATGTCCTCGACGCCTACTGCCGCCATATGGGCGGCAATCTGGCGATGGGCACCGTCAAGGGCGATTCCATCGCCTGCCCGTTCCACGACTGGCGCTGGGGCGGCAACGGTAAATGCACCGGGATCCCGTACGCGCGCCGCGTCCCGCCACTGGCCAAGACCCGCACCTGGCCCACGCTGGAACGTAACGGTCAGCTGTTCGTCTGGCACGACCCGCAGGGCAGTAAGCCCACCGACGAGGTCACCATCCCGGAACTCGAGGGCTACGGCACCGCGGAATGGACCGATTGGACGTGGAACACGCTCTACGTCGAGGGGTCGAACTGCCGTGAGATCGTGGACAATGTCGTCGATATGGCGCACTTCTTCTACGTCCACTATTCCTTCCCGCGCTATTTCAAAAACGTTTTCGAAGGCCATGTGGCCACCCAGTACATGCGGTCCACGCCGCGCGGCGATATCAATGTCGGAACCAGCTACGACGACCCGAACTCCGCGCTGCGGTCGGACGCCTCCTATTTCGGCCCGTCCTACATGATCGACTGGCTCTGGAACGACGCGCAGGGGATGACGATCGAAACGGTACTCATCAACTGCCACTATCCGGTGACCGCCAATTCGTTCGTGCTGCAGTACGGCGCGATGGTGAAGAAGCCGCAGGGTATGTCGGACGAGGCCGCCGAGGCGATGGCGGCGCAGTTCGCGCGCGGTGTCGAGGTGGGCTTCGAACAGGACGTCGAGATCTGGAAGAACAAGGCGCCGATCGACAACCCGCTGCTGTCGGAGGAGGACGGCCCGGTGTATCAGCTGCGGCGCTGGTACCAGCAGTTCTACGTCGACGTCGAGGACGTCACCGAGGATATGACCAAACGGTTCGAGTTCGAGATCGACACCGAACGCGCGGTCACCAGCTGGGAGGCCGAGGTCGCGGACAATATCGCCCGCGGCGCGGTGGTCGACACCACCGCCTGACCGGGCCCGTTTCCCGCTCGATCGCCTACGACGCAGCGCACACCTTTTCACCGTCGGTGGCCGTGGCCGTCCGGCCCGCCCCTCACAAAGGAATTCACTGATGAGCACAGTTATCGACAATCTCGCGGCGATCGCGGATCAGCTGCGGGAACAGGCGCCGGAAGCCGAACGGCTGGGCCGGCTCCCGGACTCGACCGCCAAACTCCTGAAAACGGCCGGGCCGATCCGGCTCCTGCAGCCGAAGAAATACGGCGGATTCGAAGCGCATCCGCGCGAATTCGCCGAATCGGTGATGGCCGCGGCGGCCCTGGATCCGGCCACCGGATGGATCTGCGGCATCGTGGGTGTGCATCCCTGGCAGCTCGCCTTCGCCGACCCGAAGGTGCAGGAGGAGGTGTGGGGCGCCGATAACGACACCTGGATGGCCTCGCCCTACGCCCCGACGGGTATCGCGCGCCCGGTCGACGGCGGTTATATCTTCAACGGCCGGTGGCAGTTCAGCTCCGGCACCGACCACTGCGACTGGATCTTCCTCGGCGCCCTGCTCGGTGACGAACAGGGCGGTATCGCGAACCCGCCGACAATGCTGCATATGATCCTGCCCCGCGCCGACTACCAGATCGTCGAGGATTCCTGGAATGTGGTGGGGCTGAAGGGCACCGGATCCAAGGACATCATCGTCAAGGACGCGTTCGTGCCCTCGTACCGGGTGATGAACGGCGATCACGTCATCGACGGCACCGCGCAGCGCGAGTACGGCGCCACCGAGACCCTGTACAAGATGCCGTGGTCGACCATGTTCCCGCTCGGCATCACCGCCGCGGTGATCGGTATCGCCGAGGGCGCCCTGGCCGCGCACCTTGACTACCAGCGCGAACGGGTGGGCGCGCAGGGTGTCGCGGTGAAGGACGATCCGTACGTGCTGTTCGCGATCAGCGAGGCCGCCGCCGATATCAACGCCGCGCGCCAGGAACTGCTCGCCAATGTGGACCGGATCTGGGGCATCGTCGACGCCGGCGGCGAGGTCGATTTCGCGGAGCGGGCGGCCGTGCGGCGCACCCAGGTGCGCGCGGCCTGGCGGGCCGTGATGGCCGTCGATCAGATCTTCGCCCGGTCGGGCGGTAACGCGCTGCGGATGGACAAACCGCTGCAGCGTTTCTGGCGCGACGCGCACGCCGGCCTCAATCACGCCATCCACGTCCCCAGCACGGTCTATCACGCCGCGTCGCTGAGCTCGATGGGATTCGATCCCGCCGACCAGTTGCGCTCGATGATCTGACCGGCCCGGACGACGAACGAGAAGGACAGACCGAACAATGACCGATATCAAGGGCCTGGGCTACGTACAGATCCAGACGACCGATCTGCCGCGCTGGCGGCAGTTCGCCTTCGAGGTACTGGGCTTCGCCGAAGGCAGCGGCCCGGACGAGAACGCCCTCTATCTGCGGATGGACGAGCGGGCCGCGCGTCTCACCGTGGTGGCCGGGGATACCGACGAAGTGGTGCGGATCGGCTGGGAGGTGCGTGACGGCGCCGCCCTGCGCCGGGTGCGGGAGGCGGTGTCGAAGGCCGGGATCACGGTGGAACAGCTCTCGCAGGAAGATGCCGACGCCCGCCGGGTGGAGGAGGCGATCACCTTCACCGATCCCGCCGGCGCCACCCTCGAGGTGTTCTACGGTCCGATCCTCGACCACAGCCCGGTCGTGACGCCGTTCGGCGCGCGTTTCGTGACGGGGGCCCAGGGCCTGGGTCATGTGGTGCTGCCCACCATGGACCCCAACGGCGCGTTCGAGTTCTACACCGAGGTGCTCGGGTTCCTGCCGCGCGGCGCGTTCCGTATCCCGGCGCCGCCGGAGTTCGGGCCGATGCGCATCCGCTTCCTGGGCGTCAACGAGCGGCATCACAGCCTGGCCCTGTGCCCGGCGCCGCACGGCGGTGCGCCCGGCCTCATCCACATCATGGTGGAGGTGGATTCGCTGGACGCGGTCGGTCAGGCGCTGGACCGGGTGGCCAAGGATGGCTTCGCGGTGTCCTCGACCCTGGGCCGGCATACCAACGACAAGATGGTGTCGTTCTACGTCCGCGCGCCCGGTGGCTGGGATATCGAGTTCGGCACCGAGGGGATGCGGGTCGACGAGCGGTACTACACGGCCGAGGAGATCACCGCGGACAGCTACTGGGGCCACGACTGGTCCGGTAGCGAACCCTTGGCGGCGATGTAATAACACCGCTACTCCGGCCCCCTGGACCGAGCATTTTGCCCGGTCCAGGGGGTCGTTCGTTATTTTCGGCCAACTTTTCGGGTTTTTGTGACAGCCCCCACATCGCGATGGTACTAATAGGAATATGCCTAATCGGCATATTCGATTGGCATCAGTTCGCAAGACCCAATGGAGGGCTCATGACTGTCCAGGCCGACGCCGCCACCCCGAGCGCTGTGCTCGATCGCGTCTCGCTGGTCCTCGACGCGTTCGAGGGCCCGGGACGCCTCACCCTCGCGCAGATCGTGCGCCGTACCGGGCTGCCCCGGTCCTCGGCGCACCGCATCCTGGAGCGGCTGGTGCAACTGCGCTGGCTGCGCCGCGACGGCCGCGACTACGAACTGGGCCTGCGGCTGATGGAACTCGGTTCGCTGGCGGTGCATCAGGACCGCCTGCACCGGGCCGCGGTGCCGTTCCTGCACGAACTGCACCGCACCACCGGATTCGTCGTGCACTTCGCCGTACTCGACGGCCCCGATGTGGTGTACCTGGACAAGATCGGCGGGCGGCTGGCGGGCGCGGTGCCCACCCGGGTCGGTGGCCGGCAGCCCGCGCACTGCACGGCGGTCGGCAAGGCCATGCTCGCCTACGCAGGTGCGGAGCGCGGCGATGTGTTCGGCGCCGGCCCGGTCCGGCAGCGCACCCGCTACTCCATCGCCACGGCCGCGCAGCTGCGCGCCGAACTGGCCAAGGTTCGCGCGCACGGGATCGCCTTCGAACGCGAGGAGTCACTGTCCGGGTTCGGATGCGTGGCGGCGCCGGTCGGCGATATCGGCCAGGCGGTGGCCGCGGTCTCCATCTGCGGTCCGGTGGACCGGATGGCCTTCGACCACCGGCTGGCCGCGCCCGTGCGGATGACGGCGCTGGGAATCTGGCGCAATGTGGAGGACGGCCAGGTCCGGGTGCATCCGACACTGCAGCAGTCCCGCCCGCTCGGCGTGCTGCCCAAGGCCCGTCCGGCCGGCACGCTCCAATACGTCTGAGGTCGTCCGGACGCGGAGTCGATCTCGCGCTCCGGCCGGGCCCCGTCTCTGCTCACCGCAACCGCGCGAGCGCTGCCTCGGCGGCGTGGAAGCCGCCCATTCCGTGGACGCCCGCGCCCGGTGGGGTCGCGGACGAGCAGAGATATACGCCGGGCACTCCGAGCGAATAGGGATTCAGGGCGATCCTGGGCCGGAATGCGATCTGCCTGGCGGTATTCGCGCCCGCGCCGATATCCCCGCCGACGTAGTTGGCGTTGTAGGCCGCGAGCGCGGCGGGGTCGCGGGTCGAGGTCGCCACGATCCGGTCCCGGAACCCGGGCGCGAAACGCTCGATCTGCCCGATGATCGCCTCGGTGGCATCGCCGGTATAGGCATGTGGGACATGCGCGTAGGCGTAGACGGGGTTGACCGAACCTCGCGACCGGGCCGGATCGGCCAGATACTGCTGCCCCAGCAGCACGAACGGCCGCTCGACCGGATCGCCGCGCACCGTGCCCATCTCGACAGCGGCGATCTCGGCGGCGCCGCCACCCAGATGCAGGGTTCCGGCCCGCCGGCAGTCCTCGTTGATCCACGGGATATCGCCCTCGACAGCGAAATCGACCTTGAAAGCCGCCGGACCGTAGCGGTACCGGCCGAGCGCGCGCCGGACCCGGTCGGGCAGCGCGTCGCCGAGGATGGTGAGCGCACCCCGGGGCGCGGTGTCGAGGATGACGATATCGGGCCGCTCCCCGGTGAGTTCCCGGAGCTGAGCCAAAGCCGTGACGGGGGTGCCGCTGACGACCTTGCCGCCCAGTTCGGTGAGTTCGGCCAGCAGCGCCCGGACGATGCTCTCACTCCCGCCCTCGGCCACCGGCCAGCCGACGGCGTGGGCGGCCGCGGTGAGCATCATCCCCACCGAACTGCCGAGCAACGTGTCCACGCGGCCGAAGGCGTGCGCGGCGACACCCATGAACAGCGCCCGGGCCGGTTCGTCCCGGAAGCGCCGCACCGTCCAGGTGGCCGGCTGCAGCGCGTGCATACCGAACCGGCCCAGGACCACCGGATGCCGCGGAATATGCACGATGGGCCGGAAGACCTCTCCGATGAGCGCATCGAAATTTCCGGTCGCCCCGGCGAAGAGGCGCTCCCAGGCGCGGGCGTCGACCCCGAGTGAACGGTCGGTGAGTCCGCGATCCCGGGCCGCCACACCGGCCCGGCCGTCGTCGAGCGGATGGGCGAGATCGATCTCGGGCCACAACCAGCGCAGACCGTGCCGTTCGAGGCCGAGCGAGGCGAAGAACGGCGAGGCCACCCCTGTCGGATGGAAGGCGGCGCAATCGTCGTGCACCAGACCCGGCACGGTCAGTTCACTGCTGCGCGCGCCACCACCGGGGCGCTCGTACGCCTCGAACACGGTGACCTCGAGGCCGGCCCGTGCCAGCCGGATGGCGGCGGCGAGCCCATTGGGCCCGCTGCCCACCACGACTGCGGTTGTCATACCAAGATTCCTTACCGACGGTGAGCGTTTCCCTCTCGACGGTAACCGTCAGTGCCGGGCCTGACGGCGATCGCCGAGTTTCCGGATCATCGCGACCACCCGCAGTCCACCCGCCGGCGCGAGATCGGCCGCCCGCACCAGGGCCCCGCGCCAGCGCGGGACCACCCGGAAGATCTGACGGCTACCCAGCAGCTCCAGTCCCGCTCGCGCGACGTCGTCCTCGTCGAGTGGTTTCGGACCGGAGAACAGCATCGCCGCGCCCGGGTCCTCGGCATGCGAGGTCACCATGGCGGTCCCGACCACGTCGGGGCACAGCGCATGGGCCCGGATCGGCAGCCCGGCATGCGTGAGATCGCCCTGAAGGGAGGTCGTATAGGACAGCACGGCCGCCTTGGTCGCGGCGTACAGCGCGAGCCCCGGCACCGGAGTCAGCGCCGACAGCGACGCGATATTGAGAATCGCCCCGCCCGCCGACCCCATCCGCGTGACGGCGGCCGCCGACCCCGCCATGACCCCGCGCACATTCACCTCGAGGATGCTCGCGATCTCCTCGTCCGAATGGGTCCAGGCGTCCCCGGCGAAGAGCACCCCGGCATTGTTCACCCAGATCGCGAGCCGTCCCAGGGCCGCGGCCTGCTCGGCGATCTCACGATGCGAGCCGATCTCCCGGACGTCCTGCCGAAACCCGATCGCGCCCCGCCCGATCTCGGCGGCGGCACGCTGCGCGGCGTCCCCGTCGAGATCGGTGAGCACGACCCGATGCCCGGCGTCGGCGAGGCGGCGGGCGAGGGCGAGACCGATACCGCGGCCGGCGCCGGTGACAACTGCTGTGGTGGTCATGGTGCGACGCTAGGCCGCGGCCGCCCAGGAGGGACAGGCGGTGGTCACAAGGTGGTGTTCCGCCGTTGTGTCGTGGCGAGCGCGGCGCGCAGCATTTCCCAGATCTCCTCGCGCGCGGTCCGGGTGACCGACAGCCCGGCGAAGGTCAGGAAGCCGTGGAAGAGTCCGTCGTAGCGGTGGTGGCGCACGGGCACCCCGGCGTCGGCGAGTTGGCGGGCGTAGGCGTCGCCGGATGTGCAGGGTGGGTCGAGTTCGGCGGTGATCACCACGGCGGGTGGTAGACCGGTCAGGCTGTCCGCACGGGTCGGCACCACGCGGGCGTCGTCCCGCCCGGCCGGTGCGTACTGCTGCCAGTACCAGCGCATGGCGGCGGCGGTGTTGTAGTAGCCGGTGCCGAAGCGGCGGTAGGACTCGGTATCGAAATCGTCGTCGATCACCGGATAGAGCAGCAGTTGCGCGGCGATCGCGGGACCGGCTTCGTCGCGGGCCGCCAGCGCCACGGTCGCGGCGAGATTGCCGCCCGCGCTGTCACCGGCGACAACCAGTGTTTTCGGGTCGCCGCCGAATTCGCCCGCATGCGCGGCGACCCAGGTCAGCGCGGCGTACATATCGTCGTGTGCGGCGGGGGCGGGATGTTCGGGGGCGAGCCGGTAGTCCACCGACACCACCACCGCACCGACCCCCTCCGCCATCGACCGGCAGAATTCGTCGTGGCTGTCCAGATCGCAGAACACGAACCCGCCGCCGTGCGCGAAGACGATCACCGGCAGCGCGGCGGCGTCGCTGTGCGGCCGGTAGATCCGCAGCGGTAGTGGGCCACCCGGGCCGTCGATGGTCAGATTGCGTACATCCCGCATGGCGGGCTGCCATTGCAGGGGTGCCCGGCGGCTCCGGATGATCGCCCGCAGTTCGGGCGCGGGCAGCGTGGTGACATCGGGGAAACCGCTGTTGAGGGTGGCCAGCATCGCGGCCACTTCGGGCAGCAGGTCCGGTTCGGTCGCCGAACTCCGAACACTCTCCATCTGCGGCCCTCCTGAAGATCGTCGCCGGTTGCGCACCGGAAATCGCTTCCGGTCGGGCCACCGTAGGCCGCGGCGCGGGGTGTGGCGGGCCGGGTTCCCGGACAGTGGGCCGATACCGAAAGCACCCGGGGAGAGGCCCGGCCGCCACACACGACGACGGGGTGCCGGCTCGTTCCCGCCCGAATCGTCTCGGGTCGTCGAGGCTCGGCTATCCGGATCGAGTTCGGCCGCGAGCCGCCACAGGAGTTCATTCCTCAGAGCCACCGGCCCGGTGATGAAGCCGAGGTCGACTTCGGAGAGGTCACTATCGAGCTGCGCCGCGAGCGGACCGTTCTCTACCTGTTCTCGCTGCGAATGTCCTACTCGGGCCGCTCGGTTCAGCGGGTGTGTTCGCCTCGGGCGGGCAGGAAGCGCTTCTGGAAGGGCATGTGCACGCGATCACCGTGCTGGGCGGGGTACCACACGAGAGACTCCGCTACGACAACCTGAAGGCCGCAGTCGCGAAGGTCCTCAGGTTGAGCATTGCAACACCGCCTCGGTTCGACGCGGCCGGGGTCCGGGCTCATTCAGCGGCCCGGACCACCCAGCGCGCGGCGGTGCCTTCAGAGGTCGGTCAGTCGGCGCAAGGTGAATGGCTCGGCGAGAATTTCCTGCAGGATCTGGGCGACGTGTTCGAAGTGCGGTAGGGAGAAGTGGAGGTCGAGTGCGGCGCTGTCGGTCCACTCTTCGACAATGATCATGTGGTCAGGGCGGGAGGGGTCGCTGAAAGGCTGGTAACCCAGGCAGCCTTCCTCGGCCAGGGTCGGCTCGATCATTGCGTTCAGCTCATCCCGCAACCGTTGCTCCTGGCCGGGCTCGGCGATGAATTCGGCGAGGATGGTGAGGGTCTTCGACATGGTGGAACTCCTGATCTTCATCGGTTGATCTTGGTGGTGCCGTCTTAGGCGGACGGTGTCCATCCTGTGGGTCACGGCCCTCGTCGATCCAGAGCTCCGGTCGGCCCCGGTTTGGTCTGCCTGGGTCTGCCAGGACCAGGCCGAGCAGATCGGTATCACCGATACTGGAAGTCATGGATCGTGAACAGCAGCTCAGCGAGTTCCTCAAGACCCGACGCGCTCGCGTGCTCCCCGACGAAGGTTCTCCAGGCACCTTCAGGGGTCAGCGGCGCGTGCCGGGCCTTCGCAGGGAAGAGCTGGCTCTGCTGGCCGGGGTGAGCGTCGACTATTACACCCGGCTGGAACAAGGCCGGGCCCGCAACGTCTCTGCTGAGATCCTGGACGCCGTTGCCGGCGCACTTCATCTCGACACCGACGAACGCATCCACCTACACAACCTGGCGAAACCCTCTACCATCCGCAAACGCTCCAGCCGTCCACAACAGGTCCGTCCCGAGATGAGCCAAGCGCTGGAGGCTCTATCGACCGTTCCCGTCTACATCGTCGGACGCCGCTTGGACGTGCTGGCTTGGAACGAATTGGCGCGTCTCCTGATCGCTGACTTCCCGAGCCTGCCCGCCGCCCAGCGGAACATGGCCCGCCTCGTTTTTCTCGACGAGGCGGCCCGCGATCTCTACCCCGAGTGGGAGAATAAAGCCCGCGATACCGTCGCCAACCTTCGTTTCGATGCCGGGCGGCATCCCGATGATCCACAACTGGCTTCGCTGGTCGGCGAACTGTCCTTGCACAGTGCTGAGTTCCGGCGGCTTTGGGCCGATCACGGCGTCCGCGGCAAGACCCACGGCCGCAAACGCTTCGCCCATCCACAACTCGGCGAACTGGCCCTCGATTACGTCGCTATGCGCGCCCCGGACGACCCCGACATGACCATGATGATCTACAGCGCCCCCAGCGGCTCCGATGCTGCGGCGTCTCTCCGGCTGCTAGCGAGTCTTACCGCCACGGCAACGAACGAACCCAAGGCACAGTACAGCCGCTGAGCCCCCGCCTCCCACCGCAAAGCGTTCGAGCGGCTCGGGCTCGTGGCCTTCACCATCGAATGCGCGGGCGACAGCCAAACACGCTGGTTCTCATCCGGCACTATGGGCATGTCTGCCCGAACCGGCCGGTCCTACGAGGGCCCGTCCTCCGCAACGACTTCTTCTAAGCCCGGCAGTCGAACACGCCGACCGCGGTGACGTCGAAATACACCGATCACTGATCTCAGAATTCACCCTTACTGCCATCGCGCACCAGGTAATGCGTACCGCCGACGGTCGTCTCGGCCAACTCCGCCGCCTCGACCCCCGCGGTGGGTGTGGCGCCCGCGATCGGCGCGGCGAGCAGGTATCCGGCAGTCGCGGCGAATCGACGTTCATGGCAGGGAGGTTCTGTCCGAGTGGCGCTGTGGTACGCGCTCGGGTGATGCCGATATCCCTAGAGTTCGAAGCGGCCCGGCCGGAGAGCATGCGCCGGGTTCTGTCGCTGCGGGAAAGGTATGGAATTGATGAGGCGTTCATTCGCGACGGTGGGGTTGGCGACCGGACTACTGCTCGGCGGCGCGGCGGTTGCTCAGGCGACGCCGCCACCCCCGGCGCCGTCCCCGCAGTGTTTGGCGGTGGGCATACCGCTCCAGTCGCTGGCGCAGGCGGCCGGCAGCAACGTGTACGGGAACGGCTCATCGGCGGCCCCGCTGCGCGCCCTGATACAGCTGTTGTGCGCGAAGTAGCGGGAGACGGGCTTCGGAAGCACGCTGTGCGAGCGCGATTCCGGCGCGGGTTCCGGTAGTCGTGTGGAGCCGACGGTTCGTGTCGCGGAGGTGCGGGTCGCCCTGATTCAGCGTCCGCTCGATCTGATGGCGCGGGCATAGTCGCTGGGTGAGCTGCCGTAGGCCTTCTTGAAGGACTTGGCGAAGTGGCTGCTGTCCGCGAATTGCCAATAGGCGGCGAGCTCGGAGATGCTCAGCGGGTTACGCGGTGCCGCAAGTGCGAGCCGGGCTTCGTCGAGTCGCCGGGAACGGATGTAGGCGGTCATCGACTCGCCGGCCGTCTCGAAGGCGCGGTGCAGGGTGCGGACGGAGACGTTGAGCGCCCGCGCCAGCACGGCCGGGGACAGCTCCGGATCGGTGAGCCGGCGATCCGCGAGATCCTTCGCCGCCTGCACCAGTGTCGGCGCCAGCTGGGGTTCCGCGTCGTCGAACTGTCCCAACGCCACCGCTTTGACCAGTTCGAGCAGGGCGTTGCGGGCAGCCTGCACACCCGTGGGACCGAGGTCGGCAATGGTCGTGTGCAGCATATTCGTGTGGGCCGCCAGTAGGCGGATCTCGGCCGCCTCCGCCGGTCCGCGGACGATCCGGCTCCCGAGTAGCGGTTCGAGGGCGGTGTCCGGCGGGAGGATAACGATCTTGATCGTCGTCTCCGGGGCCATTTCCCACGGGACCCGCCGGTCCTGGTGCCGGAGCATGAACTGCCCGGCGGGCACGGTGTGTTCGTGGCGACCCGACCGGTCTCCCACCGTCCAGGCGCCCCGTGTCAGGACACACAGATGGGTCCAATCCGCGACGCCGTCGAGGTGCTGGATGGCGGCCGCGCTGTGGATATCGGTTGTCGCCAGGTCGCCCACCCGGCGGAGCCGGGCCCGGACCCGGAAGTCGCCGACCGTGCCTGGGCTGTAGGTCGACAGCGGGAACCGGTCGCCCAGTTCCGACTCCCACCCGCGCCGGAAGGCGTCGAATCCGCGCGCCGCGGAGTCCGGCGGTGTGGAGTCCACGGCGAACGCGCCGCGCTGCGTATCCGAATCCATTCCTTCGGAGCCCATTTCCAGTTCCCTCGCGGTCGATGCTTCGACGCTCCGGTGGCGGATCTTTCGGCTCGGACGGCGCTGTGGCCCGGCACCACCCGGGCGCACTGCCCTCCGTGTACCCGATCGGATTTCGGAACACGCCCGTCGTTTGGTCGTCGCGGTGTGGTCCTCGGCACCCTGACCCGTCGGAGGGGTCGTGTCAGGGCACGGCGCCGGACATCCGTGCAGGGGTCGGCTATTGGGCTCCACCCGGACAACTCGAAGCGATAACGGTTCCGGCGCCGGCGGTGGATACAACCCGCGTAACGGTTTCGACCGGACCGGCCACTACCGACAACCCCGATCACACCGAACAGGAAGGTTTCGATGCCATGACCGGCACCGTTCCGAACGACACCACGACCGATACCGCCGCGGTCCTGAATCTGCTCACCGGCGGCTGGGTCGCGCAGACGCTCCGGGCCGTGGCCCAGTTGCGAATCGCCGACCATTTGGCCCACGGCCCGGCGACCGCCGAGCAGGTCGCCGCGAATACGGACAGCGATCCACGAACGACCTACCGGCTGATGCGAGCCGCTGCCTCGCTGGGCGTGCTCAGTGACGAAGGAGACCGCCGGTTCGGGCTCACCGGGCGGGGTCGGTTGCTACGCACGGATATCCCGGGCTCACTGCGTTCGCTGGTGCTGATCCAGAACGAGCACGCGCATTGGCAGGCATGGGAGCGCCTCCCCGAGGCGGTGCGTCAGGGCCGGACACAGGCGCGGGAAGCGCTGGGCACCGATGTGTTCGACTATTTCGCGCAGCCGGAGAATGCGGAGGAAGCGGCCCTTTTCGCCCGTGCGATGGGTGACTTCTCCGGCCTGGTCACCGCCGACGCGGTGGCCGCGGTCGATACCACAGGGGTGTCGACCGCGATCGATATCGGGGGCGCGGACGGCGACTTCGTGCTCGCCCTGATGCAGGCCGACCCGCGACTGCACGGCCAGGTGTTCGACCTGCCCCACGTCGTGGAGGGGGCCCGGGCCGAGGCCGGCAAACGCGGCCTGTCCGAACGTTTCTCCGCCGTGGCGGGGGATTTCTTCGCCGAGGTGCCGTCGGCGGACCTCTACGTCCTCAAGCACATCCTCCACGACTGGGACGATGAGCGCGCCGTCACGATTCTGCGCAACTGCCGGTCCGCCGTGAACCCGTCCGGGCGCCTGATGGTGGTGGAACTGGTGATCGGTGCGGTCGGCACCAGCGACTTCGCCACTCTGATGGATATGAACATGCTGGCCGTGACCGGAGGTATGGAACGCGATCTCGACGAGTACGACGCTCTCTTCTCGGCGTCGGGGTGGCGCAGGGTGAAGACATCTCCGGTGGGCGGGGTGTTCTGCATTCTGGAGCTCGCTCCCGCGTGACGTCGGCCGCCGACGCTGCGGCTACACCGCAGCGTCGGCACGGCCGCTGTCGGGGAGTCGCGCGAAATGCCCGCCGGCCGGTATTCGGCGTCGAATCCTGGCGAACCGGGTATCCCTGATCCATGAGGTACTCATCCGAATCGAATGCCGATCGGTCTTCCGGGACCGGACTCGGCGTGAAGCTCTCGGCCTGCGCTCTCGGAATCATCGCGGCGCCCCTGCTGGTGGCGGCACCCGCCGCCGCGGAGGGTCTGCCACTCACCCCGGCGGTACCCGGCCCGCCGGCCCAGGTCGCCGAACCGCCGGATTGCATCAACTATCCCGGCAACATCCCGTGCAACCTCGCCACCCTGTCGGCCGCGATCAATCCGTTCTGATCACCGCATCGCGCTTCGGATGCGGATGACGATCTTTCCGCGGGTGTGTCCGCGCTCGGCGTGCGCGTGCGCCTCGGCGATCCGCGTCAGCGGATAGGCCTGTTCGATACGAGGTGTGTAGCCGCCCCGCCGTCCCAGTTCGGCGGCGGCGGACAGGAGCGCGGGGTCGTTCTCGGCATTCACCACATGCGTGCCCAGGCGCTGCCCGTTGGCGTGGTCGGCGACCGTCGCGACGCGGGCCGGGTCGCCCGTGAGGGCGACGAGGTCGTCCAGAGAGCCGGAGGCCGCGGTGTCGAGCGCGATATCGACGCCGTGCGGAGCGAGCGCGGCGACGCGCTGTGCGAGGCCGGGGCCGTAGGTGGTGGGAACCGCGCCGAGCGAACCGAGGAACTCGTGATTGCGTGCACCGGCCGTTCCGATCACGGTGGCGCCGCGGGCCACGGCGATCTCGACCGCCGCGCTGCCCACGCCGCCGGCCGCGCCCTCCACGAGAAGCGTGCGCCCCGCGAGCGGGCCCAGCGCGTTCAGCCCACGCATCGCGGTCACGGACGCGAGACCGGCGCCCGCGGCCTGCTCATCGGTCCACGTGCCGGGGGCGTGGGCCCAGGCCGAGAGAATCACCAGCTCCGCGGTCGCGCCGGTGACACCGCCCAGTCCGAAAACGCGGTCGCCGACTTTCACTCCCCGCACACCCGCGCCGATCGCGTCGACCACACCGGCGGCATCGCGCCCGGGTACAGCGGGCAGCTCCACGGGAAACATCTGCCGCAGCGCGCCGGCGCGCAACTTCCAATCGATGGGATTGACCCCGGCCGCGGCGGCGCGGATCCGGATCTCACCCGGGCCGGGGTGGGGGTCGGGGGCCTGTTCGACCACCAGGTTCGCGGCGTCGCCGTATTCGTGGAAGCGGGCTGCGCGCATGATGTCCTGCCTCGGTTCGCTGGGCCGGAATGCGTGTTCATTCGGCGTCTGCACCCTAGGACCTGACATTGATGTGAGGGGCAAATCAGCTGGTCGCCGGTGGTGTGCGGGGTAGCCGGAGCAGGTGGGGGTGGTTCGCGTCGTCGAGGGCGAGAGCGGCCGTCCACAGTGAGGCGTCGAGGGTTTCCGGAATTCGCCACCGCTCGGGCGGTGCGGCCGGGACCCGTATTCGAACCGGTTCGAGTTCGGGGAGGTGACGGCTGGTGACGGCCCACCACTGACGGCCGCGGGCATCGATCACGATCGCGGTGAGCAGGTCGTCGGGGCCGGGTAGTCGCCGGGCGGCAGCGCGGATCCGCCGGGGGATGTGGCGGTTCTCGGGCCGGTCGGTGAGCTGATCGGCGGAGACGACGAAAACCAGTCCGAAACCGAACATCCCGGGGCCGAGCGCGATACGGATCTCGGCGGCACGCATATGCAGTGGGTTGGGTTCGGTCTCGCCGCGATCGCCGGTCAGATCCACCTCGGTGCATTCCGTGTCGATACCGGTGCCGTCGTAGCGGAATCCGTAGAGCATGGGGAGCGTCGTCGGCATCGAGAGCAGGTAGCGGGCGGTTATCTCGCCGATGGACTCCGGGTCGGGGTAGCGGATAGCGGTCATGCTCCGGCGTCCGCTCCAGTTGGGTATGTCCAGAATTGGTGCCGGACCGCGTCCCACAGTGGTGCCAGGTTCGGAAAGCGCTCTCGCATCTCGGCGAGATCCGGTGCGCGGTCTACCTCGGTCGTCGCCAGCAGTGTGCCGGTCGCCGTATGCGCTCGCAGAATCCGGATGGCGTGACCCGATAGGCACCAGGCGGCCTCGCACCCGTCGATCACGGTATACCGCACCCCAGCAGGCGATTCCGGCGAAATGCCGGTGCTCTGGGATCTCGGGCTCATCGGAGCTCCCTGCCGTTCCGGAAGGTGGGCGTCGCGGGCGGCTCGATCAGCGTGAGGTGCACGGCCTCGCGCGTGGTCAATCCGAGCATCTGCGCGAATTCTTCGGCACTGCGAGCGAATTCCGCGAGATGTAGCGCAGCCGACGCCTGTGCGAAGTCGAGTGTCCGCCCGGGTAGGAACGAGACCACCCAGCTGCCCTCTCCGACCGAGCGCGCCCGATGCGCACACCGGTCGCTGACCATCCAAACCCCATCGACTACCTGCACCGACATCGATTCCCTCGATCCCCTTCGAGCGCGGTGGTGACTGATTCGAGCTCAACCCGAGCTCGAAGGTGAAGTTACAGTACTGAAATTCAGTACTCAACATATCAGTGAAGTCCGGTATGCTCGCTGCCGTTCCAACGAAATCCACAGCCCTGGGAGATTCATGCCGCCGACATCCCCGACCGTTGCTGTTTGGGAACTCATGCTCCGAATCAGGCAACGTGCAAAGGAACTCGGTGTGACTTCGGGGGCGATACAGAAGACCCTCGGCATCGGCGCTACCTACTGGTCACAGATCGTCAACTTCAAGGGCGTGATGACCGAGGTCAAACTCGTTGCGCTGCTGGACCTGCTCGAGATCGGAGCGGAGGAACGCACCGAACTGCTCGCGCTCCGCGCTACCGCGAAGGACAGGGGTTGGTGGAATCAGTACTCCGCGCTGTACGGCGAGGACACTCTCCGGTACTACGGACTCGAACACGGTGCCGGATCCGTCGACAGCTACGAGGGCTGCGTGCTACCCGGATTACTGCAAACCGCGGATTACATACGGGCGCTGACCAGCTCCCCGGTCGCGACGAAGCCTGCGGAGTCGGAACAACGAGTGCGAGCACGACTCGAACGGCAAAAGCGCCTCACCGGGGTAAACCCGATGCGGCTTACTGTTGTCGTGGGTCAGGCCGCCTTGATGCAGCAGGTCGGTGGGCGCGAGATCCAACGTGCGCAGCTGCGACACGTCGTCGAAATGATCGAGGGCCATCCGGACACCATCGACCTGCGGGTCATCCCGTTCACGGCCCACGGGAGCGCGGCCGTCAACGCGGCAACCGTGCATTTTCTGGACTTCGAAAGCCCACGGTTGCCGACAATGGCTTGGATCGAGTCCTCGGCGTACGCCGAACTCATCGACGACCACCGGTTGATCGAGCAGCTGAAGTACCAATACGCGCAGGCGCGCATGTCCGCGCTGGATCGCACCGCCTCCGTCGAACTGATCCGGGAAATAGGACAGGACCTGGCGTAGCAGTCCGGGCCTCCGAGCGTTCTGCGCGGATCGGCGGCACGTGCTCTGGACTAGGCTGACGCCATGCGTTCGCGGTGGTTCAAGTCGTCTTTCTCGGGTTCGGAACACACCTGTGTCGAGGTCCGGTTCCATGGCGAGACGGTGCAGATCCGGGACAGCAAGTACCTGCTGGAGTCCGGAAACGACCCGGCTCGGCAGCCGGTGATCGAAGTCCCGGCATCCCGATGGGAGAACTTCCTCGCGAGTGTGCTCGACCCGGCGCAGGAAAAGGATTCGACGGTGCCTGCTGTGCTGCGCAGTGTCTTCGGGGTCTCAGTGGTTGCCGACGATGGCGAATTGTGGTTCACCATCCCCGAATGGGTGGCGTTCATCGCTGGTGTAGAAGTGGGTGAATTCGCGGCGGCCTAGGCGAGCAATTCCAGGGTCGAGCATTCAACATTTGTCGGCCCGCGCTTGCCGGGTGACTTCAGTGATCCGGTCCGGACAGCGAGAATTGTTGAGCTCGGCCACCACTACCTCGGAATCACCCGGTCCAGTGGGAAGTGAGAACATCCCGGACAGTGGACCGGGCTATTCGTGCCGGTCGCACACGCTCATACCGTGGGCCGATGACGACGGCGCAGGTGTATGTGGTCGACCGGGTGGTGACGGCGCCCGGGTGCGGGCGGGAGTTCGTGGACCGTTATCTCGCCGAGTACGCCCCGGGCGCGGTGGAACGCGGGATGACGCTGGAACGGCTGCTCGTCGCCCCGCCGATCTGGTTCGACGACCGGTCGAACACGGTGACCGTGACCTGGCGTCTCGACGGGCCGCGGGCCTGGTGGGAGATGACCTGGAAGGGCCGGCCGGATCCCGCGCTCGGTGAATGGTGGTCGGCGGTGGGGCATCTCGTCGCCGAGCGGACCCGCGAGTCGGCGGCGGCCGCCGGGGATGTCGAGGCGCTCAGCGATGTGTGAACTGATCCGCCTGATCCACCTCGTGCCGGGTGAACGCCGGGATATCGCGCTCGCGGGTCTGCTGACGGCTCTGAACCGGGTGGTCGCCGAGACGGCACCCGAGCGGGCGCTGGTGCGGCCGACTCTTCCGGGGGTACGCAACGGCGGCGATATCCTGCTGCGTCTGCGGTTCGCCGACCCGGCCGTGGGACGGGCGGCGGCCCGGCGGCTGGACGAGGTCTGCGCCTGCCCTGATGTGGCCCGCGTCGACGGGGCGGATTTCGGACCGGGGGCCGGCGGTGTGGCCGATACTCCGGCCGCGGAAGAACCCGTGTACCGCACCCTGCTGCTCCGCGTCGACCCCGCCACCACCCCGGACCGGGTGGCCGAGTTCGAGTCCGACCTGCTGCTGATGCCGCGCTATCTCCCCGCCATCCGGACCTGGCGATTGAGCCCGGTCGAGCGGGCCGTCGGGTCCACGCGGTGGACGCACGTCTGGGAGCAGGAGTTCGCCGACCTCGACGGTCTCACCGGCGCCTATCTCCTGCATCCGGTGCACTGGGGGCTGGTGGACCGGTGGTTCGACCCGGAATGCCCGCAGGTGATCGTGCGCGACCGGGTCTGCCACAGTTTCTGCCCGGGCACCGGATCGGTACTGGGCCCCACGTCCCGGTGAGGGCCTACCGCCGTTCGGGTTCGTCCTCCCGGACCTTCTGCTCCACCGCGCGCCAGCTGCCCGGGGTGGGATGGGGATAGGCGGCCTGGTCGTCGCGTTCGGCGGTCACCAGCCGGGTTTCGGCGTCGTCGATCTCCTCGATCAACTCCTGGGCCAGCGCCCGCTCCGAGGCGTAATACCGCTGCGCCCATTTCAGCGCGATCTGCGAATACGCCCAGCCGGGCTCCGACCGCGCGGCCTCCGAGTCGATCGTGGCGCTGCGTTCCAGCCGCTCGGCCTCGGAGATGTGTTCGCGCAGGATCTCTTTCAGCCGGTCCGGTGAGCTCAGATGTCCGAGCATGATCCGCAACATCACATGATGTTTCAGCACCGGCCGGTCGACGGGAGCTTTCACGGCCCACGCGGTCACCGCCTCCCGCCCCTCCGGGGTGATCCGGTAGAGGCGGCGGCCGCGCATGGCATTGTCGGCATCCACCCGGGAGTGGGCGAAACCGTGCTTTTCCAGCTTCTTCAGTTCCGAGTAGATCTGGCTGTAGGAGGGGCTCCAGTAGAAGTACCGGATACTCCAGTCGGCCCATTTCTTCAGGTCGTACCCGGAGATCTCCTCCTCGTAGGAGAGCATGGCGAGCACCGCCCAGCTGGTCGGCGGCAGGTTGATCTGCGCTGGATCGGATTCGCTCGTCTTCACCCGTCGAATGCTATCAGTGAACATATGCCGGTCCGGCATATGACTACCGCCGAGCGGGTCATCCGTGCTCCGGTCGCACCGGCTACGGCGCCGGGTGCAGATCGAACCCCTTGTACTCGGCCGCCGCCACCTCGGCGATGATCTCGCCGTACACCCCGAAACCGCTCACGAACGGCATGAACACCCGAGGTTTGCCCGGGACGTTCGCGCCCAGATACCAGGAGTTCGCGAGGGTCATCAGGGTGCCGGCCGCCCGCTCGGCGCATTCGGCGACCCAGTCGGCCGCGGCGTCGGCGCGGGCCTCGATGGCCGTCGCGCCGCGATCCTCGACGAAACCGATGGCGTCGGCCACCCAGTCCACATGCAGCTCCGAATGCAGCACCATATTGGCCAGCACCGACGGGCTGCCCGGACCGGTCAGGTTGAACAAGTTCGGGAAGCCGGGGATACCCAGACCCAGATAGGTCCGCGGGCCCTCGGCCCACGCCTCGTTCAGGGTCCGCCCGTCGCGCCCGGTGATCGCGATCTTGGCGACCGAGCCGGTCATCGCGTCGAACCCGGTGGCCAGCACCAGGGTGTCCAGGGGGAAATACGAGTCGGTGGTGTGCAGGCCGCCCGCGTCGATCCGGTCGATCGGTGTCGCCCGCAGGTCCACCAGCCGCACGTTCTCCCGGTTGAAGGTCCGGTAGTAGTGGGTATCGGTGCAGATGCGCTTGGTGCCGATCGGATGGTCGCGCGGGACGAGCAGGTCGGCGACCGCGGGGTCGTCGATCTCGGCGCGGATCTTCTCCTCCCAGAACAGCCGGGCGGTGTCGTTGGCCGCCGGATCGGTGAGCTGGTCGGGGAAGGTCTTGCTGAACAGCACCCCACCGAGTTGCCAGCGCTGTTCGTAGGCGTGGCGGCGTTCTCGCTCGCTCACCTCGAGCGCGGATTTCGGGTGGGCGCGGTGCGGGGATCCGCCGCCGCTGGCCATCGACAGCCGGCGGCGTTCGGCGTAGTTCGCCTTCTGCTCGGCGCGACGCGCGTCGTCGAGCGGGATGTTCCCGGCCGGAACGCTGTAGTTGGCGGTGCGCTGGAAGACGTGCAGCCGCTCGGCCTGCTCGGCGATCACCGGAATGGCCTGGATTCCCGACGACCCGGTGCCGATCACCCCGACCCGCCGCCCGGTCAGATCGACACCCTCGCGTGGCCAGGCCGAGGTGTGCAGCAGCTGTCCGGCGAAGGTGCCGAGTCCGTCGATCGCCGGGGTGTTGGCGTTGGACAGCGGGCCGGTGGCCAGCACCACGAACCGCGCGGTGACCGCGCTTCCGGTATCGGTGTCCACCTGCCAGGTGAGAGTCTGCTCGTCGAGGGCGATACCGGTGACCCGGGTGCCGAACTCGATATCGCGGCGCAGGTCGAACCGGCTGGCCACATGTTCGAGGTAGGCCAGGATCTCCGGCTGCGTCGCGTACTTCTCGCTCCAGTTCCAGTCCTGCTGGAGGTCGTCGTCGAAGGAGTACGAATAGTCGACGCTCTCCACATCGCAGCGGGCGCCGGGGTAGCGGTTCCAATACCAGACCCCGCCCACGCCGTCGCCGGCCTCGAAGACCCGGACGGTGAGCCCCCGGCTGCGGAAACGGTGCAGCGCGTACAGGCCCGCGATGCCCGCGCCGACGACCGCCACGTCGACTCGGGTCCGCGTACTCCCTGGTGACGGCGTCGTCGGGTGATTCACAGTGCCTCCCTTGGGCATAGGTATCCGCTGATCTGCTGCGACGGTAGGTATCCCCGGCGAGCCCGGCGCCCGGGTCTCCCGCTGACCGGCACAATCCCCTGAATCCGCCACTCGCCCCGCACTCGAACCCGCGCCCACCGGCACCGCGTCCGGCCGCCCTCCCGGTGACCGGGAGAGCCGTTATCCGTGGCGCGGCACCCGACCTACCGTCGGCCTCTACCGGCGCGAGCCGGCAGCGGAACACCGCGTGTGCCGGTCGCAGATCACGGCCCGGCCCCGCAGCAGAAGGAGACGATGGTGGACTTCGACGACGAAGTGGATGTGCTGGTGGCCGGTTCCGGCGGTGGTCTGGCCGGCGCCTACACCGCGGCCCGCGAGGGACTGTCGGTCGCGGTGGTGGAGGCGACCGACAAATTCGGCGGCACCACCGCGTATTCCGGTGGCGGCGGGGTCTGGTTCCCCTGTAATCCGGTGCTGGAGCGGGCCGGAACCGACGACACCCTCGAGGACGCCCTCATCTATTTCCGGTCGGTGGTCGGCGACCGCACCCCGCCCGAACTCCAGGAGACCTTCGTCCGCCGCGGTCGCGACCTGATCGAATACCTGGAAACCGACGAGCATTTCGAATTCCAGATGTATCCGTGGCCCGACTATTTCGGTGCCGCGCCGAAAGCCCGGCTCGACGGGCAGCGGCATATCGTCCCGGCTCCGCTCCCGGCCGCCGAGCTCGGTGAGCTGCGCGAACACCTGCGTGGCCCGCTCGATACCGACCGCCTGGGCGCGCCGCCGCCGGATCTGCTGATCGGCGGGCAGGCGCTGATCGGCCGGTTCCTGCGCGCGCTGTCGACCTATCCGAAGGTCCGGTTGCACCGCAATGCCGCGCTGGTGGAACTGCTCGTCGAGGACGGCCGGGTGACCGGTGCGCTGGTCGAACGACCCTCCGGGACGATGGCGATCAAGGTGCGGCACGGGGTGATCCTCGCGGCGGGTGGCTTCGAGGGCAACGACGAGATGCGTCGGCACTACGGCGTCCCCGGCGAAGCCCGCGACACCATGGGCCCGCCCGGAAACCAGGGCCGCGCCCATCAGGCGGGTATCGCCGCCGGTGCCGATACCGACCTCATGGATCAGGCCTGGTGGTCACCGGGGCTCACCCATCCCGACGGCCGGTCGGCGTTCGCGCTCTGGTTCACCGGCGGAATCTTCGTCGACCAGGACGGCAACCGGTTCGTCAACGAATCCGCCCCCTACGACCGGCTGGGCCGGGCCGCCATCGACCGCCTGAACACCGGCACCCTCACGCTGCCGTTCTGGATGATCTACGACGATCGCGAGGGCGCGCGGCCGCCGGTGCAGGCCACCAACGTCTCGATGGTCGAATCCGAGAAATACGAGGCCGCCGGTCTCTGGCACACCGCGGACACCCTCGAGGAACTCGCGGCCGCCATCGGGGTGCCGGCCGCGAACCTGGTGGCGACGGTCGACCGGTACAACGCGATGGTCGCGGCGGGCGCCGATACCGATTTCGGGCGTGGCGACGAGGCCTACGACCGCGCCTTCTCCCAGGGCGAGTCGCCGATGGTGCCGATCGGGCAGGGACCCTTCCACGCCGCCGCGTTCGGAATCTCCGATCTGGGCACCAAGGGCGGGTTGCGCACCGACACCGCGGCCCGCGTTCTCGGCCGCGACGGCGCGCCGATCCCCGGCCTCTACGCCGCGGGCAACACCATGGCCGCCGTCAGCGGCACCGTCTACCCCGGCGGCGGCAACCCGATCGGCGCCTCGATGCTGTTCGGCCACCTCGCCGTCCTCGACCTGCTCGGCCGCTGACGCCGACCCCTCAGAACAGGAAATCCCATGCCGGAACCAGATCAGATCCGCGCGGCGGTGCGCTGCTACCTCGACAATGTCGCGACCGGGACCGCGGCCGAAATCGCCGAACTCTACGCCGAGAACGCCACGCTGGAAGATCCCGTCGGCGCGCCCGCCCATACCGGCCGCGCCGCCATCGAGACGTTCTACAGCAGTCTCGAATCGGCGCGCCGCAGCACCGAACTGCTGAGCCTGCGGGTGAGCGGCGACAGTGCCGCCTTCGCCTTCCGGGTGGTCACCGATACCGGTGACCAGACCATCACTGTCGAACCCATCGACGTCATGACCTTCGACTCCGACGCGCGGATCACCAGCATGCGCGCGTTCTGGTCGGCCGACGACATCAGCTTCGGCTGAGTCCCAGTACGAAGAGAGAGAACCGTGCCCGCTACCGAACAGCACTGGGATCACGAGGTGGACTTCTTGGTCGCCGGCAGCGGCGCCGGTGGTCTCACCGGGGCGCTGGCCGCGGCCGACCGGGGCCTGGACACCCTCGTCATCGAGAAGGGCGCCTACTACGGCGGCAGCACCGCGCTGTCCGGTGGCGGGATCTGGGTCCCGAACAACCCGGTGCTGCTGCGGGAGGGGCTGCGCGACTCCCGCGCGGATGTGCGCGCCTATCTGGACGCGGTGGTCGGCGACCGGGTGCCCTCGGCCAATCTCGACGCCTTCATCGACCAGGGCCCGGCGATGCTGGACTTCCTGGAGAGCAGTGGTCCGCATCTGCGTTTCCAATGGTGCACCGGCTATTCCGACTATCACCCGGAGGCCCCGGGTGGCCGGCCCGCGGGGCGTTCGATCGAGCCGCTGCCGGTGAACCTGCGGGAACTCGGCGCCGACGAGGACCGGTTGCGACCGGCCGCGCTGGCCACCCCGCCGGGTCTGTTCATCACCTCGAAGGATTTCGTCCAGCTGAATATGGTCACCCGGACCTGGCGGGCTCGGTGGACCGCGCTGCTGACGGGTCTGCGCGCGGTGAAAGCCGTGGTGCTGCGACGCCATATGGACACCCTCGGCCGCGCCCTCATCGCCCGGTTGCGGCTCGCGCTGCGCGACGCCCGCGTCCCGCTCTGGCTGAATACGCCGATGCGCTCGCTGATCACCGATGACACGGGCGCGGTACTCGGGGTGGTCGCCGAACGCGACGGACGCGAGGTGCGGATCCGGGCCCGCCACGGCGTGCTCCTGGCGACCGGCGGTTTCGAATACAACCAGGCCTTGCGCAAACAGCATCTCCCGCCCGGCGGACGGGACAACTTCAGCGCCGCCTCCACCGACAACACCGGTGACGGCATCCTGGCCGGTGAACAGGCCGGCGCGGCCGTCGACCTCATGGACGACGCGTGGTGGATGCCCTCGTTCCAGCGGCCCGAAGGGATCAACCAGGTCCTGGTCTCGGAACGGTCCATTCCCCGGTCGATCATCGTGAACGCCGCGGGTGTCCGGTTCACCAACGAGGCCGCGCCGTATGTCACCTTCGTGCACGCCCAGCTCGCCGGTGGTCACGATCCGGCCTGGATGATCTTCGACGCCCGGGCCAAGAACCGCTATCCGATCGGCGGCATCATGCCCGGCCAGAAGTTCCCCGCCGACTGGCTCTCGTCGGGCCTGGTGGTGACCGCGAAGACGATCGCCGGACTGGGGGAAGCGATCGGCGCCCCCACCGCGGCGCTCGAGGCGACACTGTTGCGCTACAACGAATCCGCGCGCGCGGGCCGCGATACCGAATTCGGGCGCGGCGAGAGCGCCTACGACAACTACTACGGCGACCCGTCGCTCCCGCACCCCACCCTCGACCTCATCGACCGGGCGCCGTTCTACGCGTTACGGATTCGTATCGGTGATCTGGGCACCAAGGGCGGGCTGGTGTACAACGAGAACGGGCAGGTGCTGCGGGCGGACGGCACCGTGATCGACGGGCTGTACGCCACCGGCAACACCTCCGCCGCCGTCATGGGCAACGACTACGCGGGCGCGGGCGCCACCATCGGACCCGCCATGGTGTTCGGCTACATCGGCGCCCGCCACGCGGCCCGCAACCGGCCGACCGAGGAGTAACCGTGCAACCCATACAGTGCGCCAACTGCGGAAATCGAGTGCTGGTCGAGAAATTCAGCCCCAGCCACACCAGCGTCCAGTGGCTCGACGACGCCGAATCGGCCTGCCCCGAGTTCGCCCGCCGGGCGGCACTCGGGGAACCGAGCCGGTGGATCCCCACCTGCGCCGCCCTCCGCGATTCGATCGAACGCGCGGTCGCCGAGGGGGAATTGCCGACCGATGGGCTGCGCCGGGAACCGGTACCGGGCCGCCTCGGCTGATCACCGGCCCACGGCGGCCGCCGGGGACCGTTCTCTCGGGTACCCCTCTGCGCGAACGGCTCGGCGTGGACAGACACCCGGGGACCCGGCGGTCCGTTCACCGGGAAATCCCCACGCGCGCCGCCCCGGAAGTGGCACCGTGGTCGGCGAAGCAGGCGAGATGGAGGTTGGACGATGACATCGGTACTCGGCGCCGCGGAGACGCTGCGGGAAGTGCGCACCGACGCGGGACTGTTGCGGTACCACGAGGCCGGTTCGGGCACGCCGCTGCTACTGCTACACGGGTCCGGTCCCGGGGTCACCGGCTGGCGTAACTTCAGCGGCAACCTCGACGTCTTCGCCGAGCGGTTCCGGTGCCTGATCCTGGAGTTCCCCGGATTCGGCGTCAGCGACGATTTCGGCGGGCATCCGATGATCACCGCGCTGGAGGCGGTGGTTCGTTTCGTCGACGCGCTCGAACTGGACCGGGTGGATATCGTCGGCAATTCGATGGGCGGCGGGGTGGCGCTGAACTACGCCATCGCCCATCCCGACCGCGTGGGCAAGATCGTCACCATCGGCGGGATCGGTAAGAACATCTTCAGCCCGGGACCGGGCGAGGGGATCCGGCTGCTGCAGGAGTTCACCGAGAACCCCACCCGGGACCGGCTCATCGCCTGGCTGCATTCGATGGTCTACGACCCGGCGCTGGTCACCGAGCAGATGATCGAGGAACGCTGGGAACAGGCCACCGATCCCGCCACCCTCGACAGCGCCCGCCGGATGTACAGCAAGGCCGCCTTCACCGCGATGGTGCGTGCCATGGACGCCGCGGACACCCCGCCGCCGTGGGCGATGCTGCACAAGGTGAAGGCGCCGACGCTGGTCACCTGGGGTCGTGACGACCGGGTGAGCCCCCTCGATATGGCGCTGCTGCCCATGCGCACCATCCCCAAGGCGGAACTGCACGTGTTCCCCGATTGCGGCCACTGGGCCATGATCGAACAGAAGGCGGCGTTCGAATCCGCCGTGCTGGCCTTCCTCACCCGGAAGGGCTGAACGCCGGCCTCCGCCGCGCCAGGCGATCGGACGGGCCGCCGTGCGCTACCGGCGAACCACCTACCGGATTCTCCGTGGTGGGTTCCGTGGTCGGCACGGATGGCACCGGGGTGGCCCGTTCCTATCGTTATGAGCATGGAAAACACCACGAAGACCAGCACCGATATCACCATCGAACTCGAAGTGGCCGACCCCCGGGCCGCCGCCGAAACCTATGAGGCGGCCTTCGGGCTCGGCGACCGGATCGGGTTCCGCGCCGCGCAGTCCCCCAGTACCGGGTTCCGCGGATTCCTGCTGTCGCTGGTCGTCTGCCAGCCGTCCACCGTCGACAGCCTCGTCACCACCGCCGTCGAAGCCGGGTTCACCGTCGTCGAACCGGCGAAGAAGAGCCTGTGGGGATACGGCGCGGTCCTGCGAGGGCCGGACGGCACGATCTGGAAGGTCGACACCTCGAAGAAGAAAGAGGTCGGGCCGTTCACCCGCGAGATCGACCACCTGGTGCTGCTGCTCGGCGTGGCGGACGTCAAGGCGAGCAGGAAGTTCTACGCCGATCGCGGATTCACGGTCGCCAAGAGCTTCGGCGGCAAGTACGCCGAGTTCGCCAACCCGGGCTCGCCGGTGACCCTGGCGATGTATCCGCGCAAGGCCGCGGCGAAGGACGCCGGGATGTCGCCGGAGGGCAGCGGATCGCACCGGATCGTGATGGACAGCGGCTTCGGCGCGTTCACCGACCCGGACGGGTTCGTATGGGAAGCCACGGCGTGACCTCCGTCCTGCCGTTCAGCGCGGCGGAACGTCCGCAGTGAGCCCGGCTACGAGAAAGGCGATGATCTCGTCGCGGGCCGCTGCGGTCGGTTCGCCCTCCGCGTCGACCAGATGCGCGGTGACCACACTGTGCGGGCCGCCCACGATCTGTGAGAAGAACGGCGGTGGAGCGGGATTCGCGGCCTCGCCGGGCAACACCCGCGCCTCGAAACGCGGGCCCAGCGCCGCGGCGTAGGCGGCGAAGCGCTGCCCAGTGCAGAAGCGGTCACCCGCGAAGCGGTAGGCGCGGACAACCAGATCCTCGCGATCGAGCCGCTCCCGCACGGTCGCGAGTTCATCGGGCGAAATCTCCAGTCCGCCGGGCTCGTCCAGCGGCAGCGACGGCTGGCACAGCACCGGCGCGAGCACCGCGGGTTCGAGCATCATGGTGAGCGCGAAATTGCCGGTGAAGCACATCCCCAGCGCGCCCACGCCGGGACCGCCGCATTCGCGATGAGCCAGCGCCGCCAGCGCGCGCAGCCACACCGTGACCGGGCTGGACCGGCCCGCGCCGAAGGCCCGGAACTCCGCGCTGACGCAGGCTCGTCTCATAACGTCGGCGCCTGCCTCGGCCTCCGGATAGGCGCCGTCGCGGCCGAACAGGGAGGGTAGGTAGACGGTGAGCCCGGCGTCACGTACCCAGCGCGCGAAGCGGGCCACATCGGGGCCGATGCCCGGCATTTCGGCCATGACGACGACGGCCGGCCCGGCGCCGGCGACGTACACCGTGCGGGTTGCTCCGTCGAGGGTGATCGACCGGGGTGTGAAATCGGAGAGGTCGTCATCCCGGGGATCCTGCGGGGGATATTGCTGCACACCTCGAAACCCTGCCGCAATCGCTCGGCGCCCGATACTGGCGAGATCGACAATATTCGGTCTAATCTAGCCAGGTGATCACTCACCTCGCGTTGGACGGCGTACTCGAGGGTGCCCTCGGCCTCGGCCTGGACATCGTCGATACGGCCGCCGGGATCGCCGGCGACGCGGCGGGCGCGCGATTGCGGCAGCGCGTCGTATCGCTCGATGGGCTGCCGGTCCGATCCAGCGGCGGGCGGTCGATCGGCGTCGATACCGAAACCCCGCTCGGCTCGGTGGAATTCCATCCCGGGGACGTCCTGGTGCTGCCGGGGCCGTCGGCGTCCACCGAAACGCGTGTCGCCGAACTGCTGGCCCGGCCGTCGACCGCGCAGGCGGTCGAAACCATCCGGCGCGCGGCAGATTCCGGCGCGACGGTGGCCGCTTCCTGCTCGGCCACCTTCGTACTCGCTGCCTCGGGGCTGCTGGCGGGACGGGCTGCCACCACTACCTGGTGGCTGGCGCCGCTGTTCGCCCGCCGCTTCCCCGATATCCTCGTGCACACCGACCGAATGGTGGTCGACAGCGGCGAAGTACTCACCGCCGGTGCGGCCCTGGCCCATACGGATCTGCTGCTGACGCTTGTCGCCCGCCTCGGCGGCGGTGCGCTGGCCGAGCGGGTCGCCCACTACCTGGTGCTCGATGCCCGCATGTCGCAGTCGCGCTATATGGTGCTCGAGCATCTCCGGGTCACCGACCCGGTGCTGAACGCGGTCGAAGAATATGTGCACGCCAATCTGCACCGGCAACTGTCGCTACCCGAATTGGCCGGGGTCGCGGCGGTGTCGCCGCGCACCCTGACCCGCCGCCTGCGCGAACGTCTGGGCGTCTCACCCACGCAGTACGTGCATCGCCTCCGGGTCGGGCACGCGGCCACCCTGCTCACGACCACGCGCCTGCCCGTCGACCTGGTCGCGGGCGCGGTGGGTTACGCCGATCCGGCCGCATTCCGGCGCATCTATCGCAGGTACACCGGCGAGACACCGACCGCGACCCGCACCGGCGCCATGGCGGGCGGGTCGACCACCCCTTGACCTGAACATTGGTTTAGGAAGCAGGGTGGTGTGCGGCGGCCGATGGGGACGCCGAAAGCACTGGGAGAAACCGATGACGATATCGACCGGCACCGCCGCCACCGCACCGCCGCCCGAGCCGGCCACCCGGAATCCGATGACGATCGCGCTGGTGCTGGTGGTCGGCTCGATCATGGCCACCCTCGACCAGACCATCGTCAACGTGGCGATCAACCGGCTCTCCGCCGAATTCGCGGCGCCGCTGGCGACCATCCAGTGGGTATCGACCGGCTACGCGCTGGCGGTCGCCGGGGTGGTCCCGGTGGCGGCGTGGGCGATGGGCCGATTCGGGGCGAAACGCCTGTACCTGCTGGCCGTGACGATTTTCGCGATCGGTTCGCTACTGGCCGGCGCGGCCTGGAACATCGAGTCGCTGATCGCCTTCCGGGTGCTGCAGGGACTCGGCGGCGGGCTGCTCATGCCGGTGGGGATGACCGTGCTCTTGCGCGCGGCCAGTCCGGAGCGGCTCGGACGCGCGATGAGCACGATGGGGCTGGCGATCCTGGTCGGCCCGCTCGCGGGTCCGGTGCTGGGCGGATATCTGATCGACGAGATGTCGTGGCGCTGGATGTTCTTCGTGAACGTGCCGGTCGCCGCGGTGGTACTCATCCTCGCCGTGCGAGTCTTCCCCGTCGATGATCCGCAACCGCGGCGGCGGCTCGACACCGTCGGAATCGCGCTCATGTCACCCGGTCTGGCGCTGCTGATCTACGGCGTCACCGCGGCGGGCGAGCACGGCGGGTTCCCGGCCGGCCCGGTCCTGCTGCCGCTGCTGCTCGGCGCGGCTCTGGTGGCGATCTTCGTGCATCGCGGTTTCACCGCCCCGGAGCCGCTGCTCGATCTGCGGATCCTGCGGCGCCGCGAGGTCGGTGCGGCCGCCGCCCTGCTCGGTCTGTTCGCGGCGGGCTACTTCGGCGCGATGCTGCTGCAGCCGCTGTACTTCCAGGTGGTCCGGGGCGAGTCGGCGCTGGTGGCGGGCGCGCTGGGTATCCCGTTCGCGCTGGCGTCCGGAACGACCATGCAGATCGCGGGCCGGCTCATCGACCGGTTCCCGCCGGGACGTTACCTGCCGCTCTCGATAGCGGTCGGGGTCGTGGGTTTCCTGCTCTTCCGTGCCCAGCTGGACACCGACTCCTCGTACTGGGGACTGTGCGCGGCGATGCTGCTCATGGGCGCCGGAGGCGGCGGCACCATGATGCCCGCCATCACCACCGCGACCCGCGCGCTGACACCCGAGCAGCAGGCGAGCGGCAGCACCACGGTGAACCTGATCAACACCACGGTCATGGCGATCGGCACCGCGGTGGTCGCGGTGGTGCTGTCCGCGCTGCTGCCGATCGCGGGTGGACTGCAGGCGTTGCACGAGCTGGATCCCGCCGCCCACGCGGCGCTGGCCCCCGCGCTGGCGGAGGCGTTCCAGGGTGCCTATCTGATCGCGCCGATTCTCATGGCGCTCGCCGTGATACCGGCGCTGTTGCTCCCGCGCCGGTGAGGTTCGGTGGTCCGCGGCCCCGAGGTGATCCCCGGGGCGCGGACCACCGCGGCGCGTGCTCGCGGAGCGCCTAACGCTGGGTGCTGCCCGCGTCCACCGGCAGGGTGACGGCGGTGATGTAGCGGGCCTCGTCGGAGGCCAGGAACAGCGACGCGTTGGCGATATCGACCGGTTCCACCCACGGGATGGGGAGCATGTTCATGGTGGTCGCGGCCGCCGCGAACTCCTCGCGGGTCGGGTTCTCCAGATCAGGGCGGAACGAGCGGCGCACCATATCGTTCTGGATCATCGGGGTATCGACATTGGTGGGATGCACCGTGTTCACCCGGATCCCGTGCGGAGCCAGTTCTTTGGCCAGCGACCGCATCAGCCCGACCACTCCGTGCTTGGCGGCGACGTAGTGCGCCACGCCGACCAGCCCGACCAGTCCCGCGATGGAACTGGTGAGGATCATCGACCCGCTGCCGCGCGCGATGAGATGCGGAGTGGCCGCCTTGCACGTCTGCCACACGCCGGTGAGGTTGACGTCGAGCATGGTCCGCCACTGGGCCTCGGTCAGTTGCAGACCCGGTGCGCTGGAGGTGATCCCGGCGGTGGCACACACGATGTCCAGGCCGCCGAACGCGTCCACGGCGGTATCGGCCACCTCGCGCATGGCCGCGCCGTCGCGGACGTCGACGGTGGCGGCCATGATCCTGGCCCCGGTCCGCTCGACCGCGCGCACGGTCTGCTCGAGATCCTCCGGTGCCGCCGGCGGGGTGATCACCGTGTCCACCGGCCCGCAGATATCGAGGGCGACGATATCGGCGCCCTCTTCGGCCAGGCGGATCGCCTGGGCCCGGCCGATTCCCCGTGCCGCGCCGGTGACCAGCGCTACCTTGCCCGAAACCCGTCCCATCTCACACCTTCTGAGTAAGTCCGGCGTCCACCACGAGCTGGATCCCGGTGACGTACCGGGACTCGTCGGACGCGAGGAACAACACCGCGTTGCTGATATCCACCGGTTCCACCCACGGGACCGGGAGGATCGTGCGCTGCGCGAGGACCCGCGCCGCGTCGTCCCGGGTCGGGTTCGGGTGATCCGGAAGCAGTTTCGCGAATACGTCGTCGTTGAGGATCATCGGTGTGGCGACCGACCCCGGGTGCACGGTGTTGACCCGGATTCCCTGCGGGCCGAGTTCGTTCGCCAGGGTCTTGGCGAGCCCGGCCACCGCGTGCTTACTCGCCGAATAGTGTGCGGCCGAGGCGCCGCCCTTGATGCCGTTGGTGGATCCGACGATCACGACGGCGGCACCCGCGCCCAGATGCGCGCCCGCCGCGCGGACGGTGTGCCACGCGCCGGTGAGGTTGATATCGAGGGCGCGCTGCCAGGCATCGTCGGACAGTTCCCAGGTGGGCGCCAGATCCGCGTACACCCCGGCGTTCGCGACGACCACGTCCAGGTGGCCCAGCTGGGCGACGCCGGAGTTCACGGCCTCCTCGAGCGCCAGGCCGTCGCGCACGTCGGCGAAACCGGTGCGGCACCGGCGTCCGAGATCCTCGACCTCCGCGGCCGTGGCGGCCAGGGCGGCCGAACTCTGCTCGAGGTCGAGGGCGATGATATCGGCGCCCTCTTCGGCCAGCCGGCGGCAATGGGCGCGACCCATACCGCCCGCCGCTCCCGTCACCACCGCGACCCGGTCCTGTAGGCGCTTCATCGCGCGTTCCCGGTGAATCCCGCATCCATGCGGGCGACGCTAGGTTCGCCGGATACCGCGCGAACGCGCCCCTCCCGGTGACCGGGCAGTGAGCGGCGCCGCTCCCGCTGAACGGGAGCGGCGCCGGCCCTCCGGCCGCACGGACGCTACGGAACGATGACCGCCCGGCCGCGCAGTGTTCCGGCGGCCAGTTTGCGGTAGGCCTCGGGGGAGTCGTCCAGGGAGAACTGTTCGACGGCGATATCGAGTACGCCCTCGTGCGCGAGGTCGATGAGTTCGATCAGTTCGGAGCGGGCGCCCCAGTACGGCGAGGTCGCGGTCGTCTCGTAGGGGCTGATCCCGAATCCGATCCGCGCCGCTGATTCGAAATCGCCGACGCCGACGATGGTGACATCGGAATCCACCCCGGCCACCGCCATGGCGGTATCGATGGTCGGCTGGTAGCCCACGAAATCCAGGATCAGGTTCGCCCCCGCCGGGCCGGTGATCTTGCGGACGTTGTCGGCGGCCTCGTCGTCGGAGAGCACCGCCTCGTGCGCGCCCACCGAGCGCGCGAAGTCCAGTTTCTCGTCGTTGACGTCCAAGGCGATGATCCGGGTGGAGGACAGATGACGCAGCAGCTGGATCGCGACATGGCCGAGCCCGCCGCTCCCGATCACCACCGTCCACGATCCCGGCCGCAGTTTGCCCAGCGAGCGTTTGATCGCGTGATAGGGAGTCAGGCCCGCATCGGTGAGCGGCACGGTCGAGACCGGGTCCAGATCGCCGATCGGCACCAGATGGCGCGGCGAATCCACGATCAGGTACTCGGCGATGGCGCCCGGCGAACCCAGCCCGGGCGGCATGATGCCCAGTTCGGCCGCCCGGGAGCAGTAGTTCTCCAGCCCCTGCGCGCAGAACCAGCAGTTCCCGCACCCCCACGGGCCGTAGACCACCACATCGGTGCCGATATCGATGCCCTTGACGCCGTCGCCGACGGCCTCGACGCGGCCCGCGCCTTCGTGCCCGAGGGTCAGCGGGAGTTCGATCCCGAACATCTCCGGGGGGTTGTTCATGATGAAATCGTCGGAATGGCAGACCCCGGCCGCGGTGACCTTCAGCAGTACCTCACCCGGGCCGGGTTCGGGGGTGGGAATCTCGCGGACCTCGGGTTCCTTCCCGGGCGTCACGTATTGCAGTGCCTTCATAGCGCCTGTCCTCTCTGGGCCGAGCGACTGGGTGCGTACTGGTGGAACGGCGGAGAACGTGCTGATGCGACTGGTAGAGACCAGGCTAGTTCGGGGTGCGGCGGGCCGGAAGTATTTGCGGAAACGGCCCGGCGCGGCCGGAACAGCGCGGGTTGTGGAGGCCGGTTGTCGGCATCTGTTCAACCCGGCCATCCGGGGGCCAAGCATTTGCTAGGTTTCCGGCGTATGAGACACCGGGGCATCGTCGTCACTCTGACCGCCGTGGCCGCGCTGGTCGCGGGACTGCTGGGGACAGGCGGCCCGGCTCATGCGCGAGCGCTGCCGGTTTCCTACGACTTCTTCTCCGGTATCCCCGCCGAACTCACCGACCCCGGCGGATCGCTCCCGGGCTCCAATGATTTCGGGTGCAAGCCCTCGGCGCGGCACCCGAACCCGGTGATCCTGGTGCACGGCACCGGCGGCTCCCAGCAGACGAACTGGGGAACCTATGTCCCACTGCTGGCCAACGAGGGTTATTGCGTTTTCGCGCCGACCTACGGGGCGATCCCCGGACTGCCCTGGCCCGCCACCGCGGTCGGCGGGATGGGACTCATGACCGACAGCGCCTGGCAGTTCGGCGCCTTCGTCGACTCGGTCCTGCGAGCCACGGGCGCCGCGAAGGTCGATGTGGTCGGGCATTCGCAGGGCACCATCGTGCCCGCCTACTACGCGAAATACCTGGGCGGCCGGGACAAGATCGAGAACTATGTCTCGCTGGCGCCCGCGTGGCGGGGAACCACCCTGGCCGGTACCGATCTGATCCTGCCGCTGGTGCGCCGTCTCGGTATCCCGGCCGACCGGATCCCGCTGTGCCGGGCCTGCGCCGAACTCGACCCCGGGTCACCGTTCCTGCGGATGGTCGGGGCGGGCGGTTTCTACCTGCCGGAGATCCGATACACCAATATCGCGACCCGCTACGACGAACTCGTCGTGCCCTACGCGGCGAGTATGCCGCCCGGCGGTGCGAACGTCCGCAACATCGTCGTCCAGGACGGATGCGAGACCGACTACACCGAGCACGCGGGAATCGCCGGCTCCCGGCGCGCCGCCCATTTCGTCCTGAACGCGCTCGACCCCGGCAACCCCCGGCCCGTGCCGTGTGACCGGGCGGCGCCGTTCAGCGGCAGTCCGTTCTAGGGGTCGAGGGTCGGGCGATGGAAGGCGCCTCGAAGGCGACCTGGGGTAGGTGGGTGCCGAAGAAGGTTCGCAGCGTGTGGTGTTGAACGGCGAGGCTGTGGGCGGGGTCGACGGTGCCGATGAACTCTGCTGCGGCGCGGCCCAGTTGGGGGAGCAGTGTTTGGTAGTCGGTGTAGCCGAAGTGTTCGCCGTCGGGTAGGTGGACCCGGCAGAGCGGGCCGCGGTGGTGGGTGAGGAATTGTTGCCAGGAGGCGTCGGTGTCGAGACCGTGGTCGCCGGCGCTCATCAGCAGGAAGGGTCGGTCCAGGCCTTCGTCGGCGGCTCGGCCGAAGTCGCGGGCGGTTTGGGAGTAGGCCATGCTGCCGTCGAGGTCGGCGCCCGCGCTGATGCGCTGGTCGGCGAACATGGTCTCGGCGGTGGTGAATCCGCCACCGGAGTGGCCGAACATGCCGATCCTGGACAGATCGAGGCTCGTGTTCAGCCCGGCCGGTAGTGCCCGGCCGTCGGCGTCGCGGTCGACACCGGCCGCCAGCAGTTCCAGCTGGTCCAGGACGAACCGGATGTCCGCGACGCGGGTGGCGATCAGGCGTTTGGAAACGTCGATGGTGGGCGCCGGCAGGGCTTTGCGCGCGACGCGGCCGCCGGGGAATTCGACGGCTTCGGCTTCGTGGGTGTGGTCGATCGCCACGACGATGTAGCCGACACTGGCCAGTTGTTCCATCTGTGTGGTGCCGTGTGCGCGCGACAGGGTCGCCCCCGGCGAGTACAGCAGGACCGGCCGGCGGCCCGCTGCCACGGGCGCGGCGATTCCGGAGTGGGTGGGGAAGCGGTAGTCGAGCAGGCTCGGCTCGACGCCGAGTTTGCCGGAATCACCGGCGGCTACGGCTGCGGCGACCCCGGCGGTCATGTACGGCGCCTTCGGTGCGGTGTTCGGCCGCGCCGGATAGCGCACGGTGATCATCAATTCCCGCACACGGCCGGGTATCCACGGGTCTTCCCGGCTCGGGTCGACCAGGTGCAGATCGACGAAACCGACCGGATACGGGCCGGTGGGCGCGGGCAGGCCGAAACGAACCGGCTCCGCGGACGCGGCGGCGGGCACACCGGCCAGCAGCAGGGCGATCACCAGCGCGCCGACCCGGCGCAGCAGGCAAGTAGCGGTCATACACGAGAACCTAGAACCGCATGGGCTGCGCACACATCGGGGCGATCACCTGTACTGCCCCCGAGATCCTGGTCGGCGTCCGCGGCGCCGACGGGTGTTTCCCCGCATCTGCGACCGGAAATCGAAGGGCGGCACGACATTGCCAAAATAGGTTTGTAATGCAAATCTACTTGCATGACAGATCAATCGGATGCCTCGGTGGCAGCGGCACGGCAGGCGCTCTCGACCACCCGCGACCTCACGCGCCGGGTTCGGCTCGCGCAGCGCAATACCTGGTTCCCGCTGGTACTGCTCGGGATGGTGGTGCTGGCCGCGGTGCCGTTCTATCGCCTGGGCCGCCGGGTCGTGACCTGTGATCCGGTGCTGGGCGCGCGGGGCGGGGTGCAGATCATCCACCAGGGCACCTGTGTTCAGGTCGAGGGGCGACCGGCCGGGATCTACTGGATCGTCGCCTTCGTCCTGGCCTACACCGCGATCGCCGCGGTCTATCTCCATCGCGCCCGCAGTCGTGGGGTAGGGGCCCGGATCCTGCCGTATGTGGGTTCCGGGATCGGCGCCGGACTGGCGTGCGGCGTCACCGCCGCCTGGGCGCATCAACTCGACCTCGCAGGCCGGTTCCCGGCCGGCCCGGTCGCCGTGGGGATGGTACCGCTGCTGTCGATCGGCCTGACCTTGTTCGTATTGGCTCGGCTGGAACGCAACGCGGCGTTGCTGGCGTTCGCTCTCGGCTACACAGTGATCGCGCTTCTGGCCTGTGGGATCGGCACGCGCGATCTGGATTTGAACGCCGCGGCGGGTTTCGGCCCGGTGTGGGGCTTCCTCCCCGGCCTGATCGCCGCGGCCGGTGTGCTGCTGCTGGGTGGTGCCGGCTTCGCCCTCGCCGAGCGGGGCCGGATATGACCCACCCGACCAGCGGCCTCGACGATATCGTGCACCAGCGGGTCCGGCTGGGCATCCTCACCATCGCCCACGAGGCCCGGCGCGTGGAATTCGGTTTCCTGCGCACCACATTGGAGCTGACCACGGGCAACCTGTCCCGGCACCTGACCGTCTTGGAAGAGGCCGGGCTGGTCGAGATCGAGAAAGGCTACGAAGGCAGGCGCGGCCGCACCTGGGTCCACCTGACCACAGCGGGTGAGCAAGCCCTGAGCGAGGAGATCACCCGGCTGAAACGAATCATCAGCCGGGTGGAGCTTCCCGTCGCGGGGCGCCCGGCGACCGGGCTCGCCTGACGGCGCGGTTCACCGTCGAGGGCCGCGGCCCCGCATCCGCTGCCGGAGCCGGTGGGTCAGCTCTGGCCGCCGAGCAGGCCGCCGATCGGCATCGGCGGCAGCGCACGCACCAGGGTCATCACCGCGTTGCAGTAGGCGCCGGGGACCGCTTCCCAGGGGTTTGTGTTGCAGACGTAGTTGCCCATCTTGTCGTAGTGGGAGGAATGCCCCCGATAGGACCAGGTGAGGCCGTCCTCGGAATGGCTGTAGGGACACTGGTTCGGTGCCAGGCCCTCGCAGGGCCCTTCGACCCCCCACGGGCCGACCGGATACGCCATCGCCTGTGGCGCGCCGGTGAAGGTGAGCGCCGCGGCCGCGGCCACACCGGTGAGCAGGTATTTGACAGTCGATTTCACGCAGTCTCCTCGAGAATGGATACGGAACCCGTTGGCTCCGTATCGCTTACACCAGGACCTCTTGTTACTTTCAGACCCTAATGTTCGGCAGGGCATCATGAGCGGGCTTCCCGATGAAAAAGTGCGGCATACGCGCAGAGTCGGGATCGGTTACCGGCCCACCCGCGGCGGCACGCCGCGCGGCATCTGCGGAGTGCGCGGGCTCATCGACTGATCGGCGTGGCGCCGGTCGCGGCGACAGACAGGTCCCAGAGCCGGGAGGCCTCCTCGCGATCGATGGCATACGCGCGTACACCGCCGTCATCCATGGGGTTGCCGGGGGCGGAAACGCGGGCGACGTCGCAGTCTTCCAGGTAGAGCCCGCCACGGCCTTCGAGGAGCGGGGACGTGGCAGCCCACAGACCGGTGGCTGCCCCCTGAGAGGGAGTCTTGAAGTCCGCGCCGATCACATTGCCGTGCTCGTCCACCCACCCGCGGTCGATCTGCTCGCGGAGCGTCATCTCCCGCTGGAGGCCGGTGATGATCTTGCCGGGGTGAAGGCTGAACGCCCGGACCCCGTCGCTTTGCCCGAGGATATCGAGGTGCACGGCGAACAGCGCGTTGGCGGTTTTGGCCTGGCCGTAGGCCAGCCACCGGTCGTAGCCGGTGCGAAAGTGCGGATCGTGCCAGCGGATGCCGGTCAAGGTGTGCCCGGCGGAGCTGTTCACCACGACGCGTGCACTGCCCGCGGCGGCCAGGAGCGGGTAGAGCTCGCAGGCGAGGGTGAAGTGTCCGAAGTGGTTGGCGGCGAGCTGGCCTTCCCAGCCGGGCCCGACGCGCCGCTCCGGGGTGGCCATGACACCGGCGACGGCCAACAAGAGATCGAGCCGGTCGATACGGTCGCTGATATGCGCGGCGGCCGAGTGGATGCTGTCGAGGTCGGTCAGGTCCATGGGGACGACCTCGCAGCTCTTCACCTCCTCCAGAGCGGCGCGGGCGACGTGGGGGCGGCGGGCGGGGACGATTACCCGGGCTCCGGCGTCCGCCAGAATCCGGGTGGTTTCCAGGCCGAGCCCGGAGTAGCCGCCGGTCACCACCGCGGTCATGCCGGAAAGGTCCAGGCCGGCCACGATTTCCTCGGCGGTCGTGGCAGCGGAGAAGGGTGAGCCGAGCGGGTGCTGATCAGAAACGGTCATGCGTGGACGCTACGATCTAGAGCGAAGTCTAGATCAAGTCCAGGGGTGAACGGCATGGCAACCACCGAGGCTGCGGGGCGGTCGCTGAGCATCGGCGAGGTGGCCGAGCGGACCGGGCTGAGCGTGCACGCGCTGCGCTTCTACGAGCGCAAGGGCCTGCTCGTCGGCCCGGTCCAGCGCACGTCGGGTGGTCGACGCCGCTACACCACCTTCGATGTCGAATGGCTGCAGATATGCGTCAAACTTCGTGAATCCGGTATGCCGCTCGCCGATCTCGAGCACTTCGCGGAACTCGTACGCCACGGACCGGGCAACGAGGCGGAACGCCTGCACCTGCTCGACGCTCATCGACAGCGCGTCGACGCACAGATCCAGGCACTCGAGGAATGCCGATCCGTCATCGCCTGGAAGGTCGGCGTCTACGCCGAACACCTGGCCCGCGGCGAAGCCGACGGACTCTGGGACCCGACAGCCTGAGGCAAGCGTGCGGACCTGCCCGTAGTCGTAGGCAGATCCCACCGACCCTCGTCTGCCGATATGACAGTTCGCGGCCGATCGGCCGCTGGACCGACAGGGCGAGCCCGGGAGCACACACCGAGCGGCTGGATAGTGTGGTCGGATGCCGAACACGGGACGGCGACGTCGAGTAATCCTCCTCAACGGGACATCGAGTACAGGCAAAACCACCCTTGCCCGCGCCATCCAGGACGAGAGCGACACCCCGTTCGTCTACTGGGGAATAGACACCCTGTTCGGCCTGATGCCACCGAACTGGGGCGGTGGACGTGACACTCCGCTCAGCCGCGACGGATTCTGGTATGACCGCACCGGCCACGACGCCGACGATCTGGTCATCGACGAGATGCTCCTGACCCCGGACCTGTTGCCGATCTGGATGGACGCCCTGTCCGGTCTGCATGTTCAGATCGTCGCCGTCACCTGCCCATTGGCTGTAGCCGAACAGCGAGAACTGGACCGACGTCACCCGATCGGACTGGCACGCGGTCACTTCCATACCGTTCACGACCACGGCTACGCCTACGACATGACGGTCGATACGACCACAGCAACACCCGCCGCCCTGGCCGGAACCATCCTGCGACACCAGTAGCCCGCGTACGAACAGCGCAGCACCGGCCGACGACCGCCGACTCCACCGTCGTCACCGCCGCGCCCGCTCGCGGCACTCGAAGTCACGGAGCACAACACGCAATTTGCCGAAACCAAGACGAGACGGCTCCAGAGTCGGCGGGTACCCGAGGATCCCAGACATGTCTTTACGGTTCGAACTCGCGGTCGTGGACACGAGCCCGGGGCAACTCGTTGTCCAGTGACTCACGGTAGGCCACACCCACGCATGAACCGCGGCCATGGCGGAACAGCGACTTCGGGCTCGACGCGCTCGGGCAACAGGCCCCAAAGCTGGGGTGGTGCCGGCGAGTCACAGCCCCCTAGCTAGGGCAAATGGGTGGCAAACACCGATGGGGGTAGGCTGCTGCCCGCTCGAACGATCTGTCCCACTACCTGACCCGTACTGAAAGGCACAAACTGTGGTTCGTGGAACACTTTTCGCTTCGATACTTGCGTTGACCGGAGCTGTGCTGGTCAACGTGGCCGGACCGGCCGGCGCAACGACCGACATATGGATCGGACGCGCCACTGCCGAGACATGGGCGGTGGTCAACGCCGAGATCACCTACGTCTGCGAACCGGGCCAGGCGAACGCGCTGTGGGTCAGGGTCGAATCCGAATGGTTCAGAAGCCCGGAAGGCAAAATCGTCCGGTTCGAGGACGAGGGTGTGGCCATCGAGGTGACCTGTGACGGGGAATCTCGGCAGACGAAGGTCGACGTGTCGTTGAACTACGACTATGGGGAGGGCCCGAAAGATAACAATATCCGCGACGGCGATGGCTGGGAACTCACTGCGCATTACAACAGCGGCGAAATGGTCGAGATCACCGCAGCCTTCGCGAACCTGCCGCCCGACGCCGAGGATCTGAGCCGGCTCGAGATCTTGCACGCCACCACCACGACCGAGACCGTAGCCCTGGGATAACCCTGGGGCAGCGCCGGCCGGCAGCGCGGCTGCTGCGCAGCGTGTGATCCGGAAACCGCGAGAACCGGCCAGATGTGAGCCGGCCGGTTCTCGTTTTGTTCGGTGGCCTCAGGCGTTCGGCTCCCAGAACCAGAGGTCCCGGTAGCCACCGCCGAAATTCAGGCCGGATATCGATGCAGCCCCTGATCAGGAGGCTGTGTTGAGCACCGAGGTGCCCGGGACAACAGCCCGATATCCGGGGGATAAACGTTGAGGATGATGGAGGCGTGAATGCTCCCGCGCCCGGACCGGTCTTCAGTGTGCTCGCAGTACTCGACGGCTCGGTCGATTTGCGCTTCTATCCGCGCAGCACCCTGGCTCTGAGCACCCCACCGCGTGTGGAGTACCGCAGAGTTGCCAGGAGCAACATGCCTGTCATCTTCGATCCGGTCGTCCACCTGCTGGACGGAATCGAACTGCTCAAATCCCAGGGGTGGACACTGGTCAGCGTGGTCGAACGCAGTGTCGACAACGCGAACGCCAGGGAGGCCTGCCTGGTGGCGTTCATGCAACGCCCCTGACACAGATCGAGTATCGCCGTGCGGCGGTATCAGCGGTCGCCGGGCGGCCGGATGCCCGTGTACCAGTCGAGCAGGTCGGGGTCGTCGACCGCGCTGCGTTCCACCACGCGCGCCGGGTCGGCGCCCTGGAACAACCGCTTGATCGGGACCTCGAGTTTCTTACCCGTCCGGGTGTGCGGGACGGCCGGCGCGGCCAGGATCTCGTCGGGCACATGCCGTGGTGAGACCTCGGTGCGGATGACCTCCTTGATGCGGTCGCGCAGCTCGTCGGTCAGCTCGACGCCGGGCGCCGGCACCACGAACAGCGGCATCCAGTAACCGCCGTCGGGCTGTTCGGCACCGATCACCAGCGCCTCGGCGATCTCCGGCAAACGTTCGACGGCCTGGTAGATATCGGCGCTGCCCATCCGGATACCGTGCCGGTTGAGCGTGGAATCGGACCGCCCGTGCACCACGACGCTGCCGCGGCCGGTGAGGGTGATCCAATCCCCGTGCCGCCAGATCCCGGGATAGGTGTCGAAATAGGCGTCGTGATACCGATGGCCCTCCGGATCGTTCCAGAAACGCACCGGCATCGACGGCAGCGGAGCGGTCACCACCAATTCCCCGACCTCGCCGCGCACCGACTGCCCCACCTCGTCGAAGGCATCCAGCGCGACCCCCAGATACGGCGCCGACAACTCACCCGGCCACACCGGCACCGTGCGGACCCCGCCGGCGAAGGCCGAGACCACATCGGTGCCGCCGCTGATGGACGCGACCGGCACCCCACCCGCGTTCTCGTGCAACCACAGTGACGACGCCGGAGGCAGCGACGATCCGGTGATACCGATCATCCGCAGCGCCGACAGGTCGTGATCGGAGGCGGGAACCGATCCGGCCTTCATACAACCCAGCACATAACCGGGACTGGTACCGAGCACCGTGGTACCCGTCCGGGCCGCGATCTCCCACAGCGAATCCGGCGCCGGATGCGCGGGACTGCCGTCGTAACAGACGATGGTCGCCCCCGCGAGCAGGCCCGCGACCTGGAAATTCCACATCATCCAGCTCGGGCTGGTGTACCAGAGGAAGGTATCGCCGGGGCCGATATCCGACTGCAGGGCAACGGCCTTGAGATGTTCCAGGACCACCCCGCCGTGCCCGTGCACGATCCCCTTGGGCAGACCGGTGGTGCCGGAGGAGAACACGATCCACAGCGGATGCGCGAATTCCACCGTCTCGGTGTCGAGCACCGGATCACCGGCGGGGTCCGCGGCCGCCGCCCACGGGGTGCTGTCCGGGATCTCCACTCCCAGCCGGGGCACCACGACCGTGGCCCGCAGGCTCGGCAACCCGTCCCGCAACGCGGCGATATCCGCGCTCTTGTCATGCGTTTTCCCGCCGTAGCGGTACCCGTCGGCGGTCACCAGCACCACCGGTTCGAGCTGGCCCAGCCGGTCCAGCGCCGCCTTCGCGGTGTAGTCCTGACCGCAGGCGCTCCAGACCACGCCGATGGCGGCGGTACCGAGGAACGCGATCACGGTCTCGGTGATATTCGGCAGATAGCCGATCACCCGGTCGCCGGGACGTACATCCAGATCACGCAGCGTCCGCGCGAACGCGGCCGCCCGGGTGAGCAACTCGGCCCAGGAGGTCTCGCCGACCTCATCGGAACCCTCGGTCACCTGCAGAACCGCCGGCCGGTCGGTGCGTGCCTGCGCGGCCACGCGATCCACGTAGTTCAGGGTGGTCCCGGGGAACCAGCGGGCCTCGGGCATCTCCGGGCACGGGAGTACGTCACCGGCGACCGGACCCAGCTCGAAATAGTCCCAGACGGCACCCCAGAAATCGGGCAGGTTGTCCACAGACCACTGCCACAGCGCCCGATAATCCGGTAGTGCGGCACCGGACCGCGCGGTGACGAAGCGGGCGAAATCGGTGACCCGGGCATCGTCGATATCCCGTTCGGTCGGTACCCACTGAGGTTCCACCGGTGTAACCCTTCTGTATGGATGGAGCGGCTCCGCCGCTCGAGGGCGGGGCCCTATTAACCCCGGTTCTTCACTCCCGCCGGTCGGTCGCTGCGCTCCCTCCCTCTGGTCGCTCCAGAACCGGGGCGGGCCCCGCCCATGGGTGTGACCATCAGGGAGATGGGAAATGCGTGTGGGGTGAGGGGCGGGCCTACGTCACTGTAATGGTCGGTTGACCGGTTCTGGGGGTGTTCGGACACATGGTTGTGTGGGGCGTGAAACGGCGGGGTGGTCATGGGCGGGCTCGTTGTAGCAGTTGTTCGGCGTGACGGAGCAGGGGCGCGTCCACCATCTTGCCGTCGTAGGCGAATACGCCGCGATGGTTGGGTGCGGCCTCCAGAACGCCTCGGGCCCAGGCGATTTCGTCCTCCGATGGGGCATAGGCGGCGCGGATGACCGGGAGCTGGGACGGGTGGATCGCGACCTTGATCTCGAAACCCACCGCTACGGCGTCCTCGGCCTCGGCGCGCAGGCCGTCGAGATCCTTGATGTTCAGGTACACCATGTCCAGGGCGAGGCGCTGGTGGGCCTTGGCGGCGAGTAGGCCGGTGCTGCGCAGATGCCGCGCCACATCGCGGTAGGTGCCGTCGGCGCGGCGGGTGCCGGTGCCGCCCATGGCGGCCACCAGATCCTCCACTCCGCACATCACGCCGCGGGTATTGGGCGCGGCGGCGATCTGCTGGATGGCCAGTGCACCGAGCGGAGATTCGATCAATGCGAAGACCTGGTACTCCGACAGGCCGGTGACCTGGTGGATGGACTCGGTCTTCGGCAGCATGACCAGCCGGTAGGAGGTTTCGCGCAGGGCCTGCAGATCGAGGTCGTGCTCGGGGGTGCCCGCCGGATTGACACGCACCACGGTGGTTTCCGGGTCGAGCGGGGTGTCGACGAGGGCCTTGCGCGCGGCGGGTTTATCGGCGGGCGCTACGCCGTCCTCGAGATCGAGGATCACCACATCGGCGGCATCCGCGGCCTTCCGGTAGCGCTCGGGGCGGTCGGCGGGGCAGAACAGCCACGCCGGACCGGGGGATTGCCAGGTGGGGTCCGGGCTGTTGGTCATCGGTATTTCCTCCTTGCCGGTCGGGATTCAGGCCGGGTCCGCCGCCGGGCGCAGGCGGATCAGGGCGTGGCGTACGGCCACCCCGACCACGGCGCCGTGCTGGTTGCGGCCCACATGCCGGAAGGTCACCACGCCCTGGCCGGGACGGCTCTTGGATTCCCGTTTGTCCAGCACCACGGTCTCGGTGTACACGGTGTCGCCGTGGAACAGCGGCGCCGGGAACTTCACCTCCTCGAAGCCGAGGTTGGCCACGGTGGTGCCCTGGGTCAGATGCGCCACCGCCTGCCCGATCATGGTGCCGAGGGTGAACAGCGAATTGACCAGCCGCTCGTGGAACGGTTCCTGGGCGTCGCTGAAAGCCTTGTCGATATGCAGGCCCTGGGTGTTCATGGTGAGGGTGCTGAACAGCACATTGTCGGTCTCGGTCATGGTGCGGCCGGGGCGGTGCTCGTAGAGGACCCCGGTTTCCAGCTCCTCGAACCACAGGCCGGTCTGCACCACCCGTTTCAGATCGCTGATGTCGTGTTCGACGTCCTTGGTGATCTTCTCGCCGCTCACAGGCCGAGCTCCCGTCCGATCAGCATGAGTTGTACCTCCGTGGTGCCCTCGCCGATTTCGAGGATCTTGCTGTCCCGGTAGTGGCGGGCCACCGGGTATTCGTTCATGAATCCGTAGCCGCCGAAGATCTGGGTGGCGTCGCGGGCGTTGTCCATGGCCGCTTCGCTGGCGATCAGTTTGGCGATGGCGGCCTGTTTCTTGAAGGGTTTGCCGGACAGCATGAGCGCGGCGGCGTCGTAGTAGGCGGTGCGGGCGGTATGGGCGCGGGCTTCCATCCGGGCGATCTTGAACGCGATGGCCTGATTGCTGCCGATCGTCTTGCCGAACGCCTCGCGTTCTCCGGCGTAGCGCACGCATTCGTCCACACAACCCTGGGCGGCGCCCACCGACAGCGCCGCGATGGCGATGCGGCCCTCGTCGAGGATGCGCAGGAAGTTCGCGTAGCCGCGGCCGCGTTCGCCGAGCAGGTTCTCCTGCGGGACCCGGACGTCGGCGAAGGTCAGCGGATGGGTGTCCGAGGCGTTCCAGCCGACCTTGTTGTAGGCGGGTTCGGCGGTGAAACCGGGGGTGTCGGTGGGCACCAGGATGGTGGAGATCTCCTTCTTCCCGCCGGTCTGCCCGGTTACCGCGGTGACGGTGACCAGGGCGGTGATATCGGTTCCGGAGTTGGTGATGAACTGTTTGTTGCCGTTGATCACCCAGCTGTCGCCGTCCTCGACGGCGGTGGTGCGGGTGCCGCCGGCGTCGCTGCCCGCTCCGGGTTCGGTGAGGCCGAAGGCGCCGAGGTTCTGCCCGCTCGCCAGCCGCGGCAGCCATTCCTGTTTCTGCTTCTCGTCGCCGAACCGGTAGATCGGCATGGCGCCGAGCGATACTCCCGCCTCGAGGGTGATGGCGACGCTCTGGTCGATTTTGCCGAGTTCCTCGAGGGCCAGGCAGAGCGCGAAATAGTCGCCGCCCATCCCGCCGTATTCCTCCGGGAACGGCAGCCCGAACAGGCCCATCCGGGCCATGCCCGCGACCACTTCGTACGGGAAGCTGTGCTCGGCATCGTGTTTCGCCGCGACGGGTGCGACCACCTGGTTCGCGAAATCACGGACGGTCAGCGCCAGATCGCGGTAGTGGTCCGGCAGTGTGCCGGTGGACAGGAAATCGGTCACTGTGCCTCATCTCGTTCTCGGGGTCGGGGTGCGCACGCTCAGGCCGATGCGGTCTCGGCGGGTGCGGCGGTCTCGGTGTCGCTCTCGGCCGCGGGCTCGGGATGCACCCGCGCGAGCACCTCGTCCAACCGGACCGAGTCGCCGGGGGCCACCAGGATCTCGACGGTGCCCGCCAGCGGCGCGGTCAGCGAATGTTCCATCTTCATCGCCTCCACGACCAGGACCGGTGCGCCCGCGACCACCGCGGCGCCGGGTTCGGCGGCGACGGCGAGCACGGTTCCCGGCATGGGACTGCGGATCTCGGCGTCGTGGGCGGCGGCGTCACCGGCACGGACGGATTCCTCGGCCAGTTCCCGCAGCAGCGCCACCCCGGACTCACCGGAGAGCCACAGCTGGGCGCCGGATTCCGCAATCCGGTAGCGCCGCCGGATCCCGTCGAGGGTGAGCGATACCGTGCGGGTGCGCACCGCGGCATCGATTTCCGTGGCGTCGAATTCGGCCGTGAGCGCGATCGGGCCGGCGTCCTCGACCCGTAGTTCCGCCGAGTCCGGCGTCCCGGTGAGGGAGACGTGGGCGATCCGGTCTCCGCCGGCCAGCCGGATCCGGGTCGGCGCGGCGGAACCGATCCGCCAGCCGGTCGGGAAATCCCAGGGATCGGACGGTCCGGCCGGCCAGCGCCGCAGCCACCGGTACACGGCGGCGGCCGCGAACATCTCGTCGGTTACCGGCGCGGCCCGGAAATCACCGGCCCGCCGGTCCAGCAGGGCGGTATCGAGCCGGCCCGCCTCCACATCGGGATCGGCCAGCAGGAACCGCAGGAAGTCGATATTGGTCGTCACGCCCAGGACCGCGGTATCGGCGAGCGCGCGATCCAGGGCGGCCAGGGCGGTCTCGCGGTCCGGCCCGTGCGCGATGACCTTGGACAGCATCGGGTCGTAGTCACTGCCCACCACGGTGCCCACGGCGAGTCCGGAATCGACCCGCACGCCCGGTCCCGCCGGTTCCACCAGATCCAGGACCGTGCCGCCGGTGGGCAGGAAATCGCGGGCCGGATCCTCGGCGTAGACCCGCGCCTCGATCGCGTGGCCGTGCAGCCGGATCTCCTCCTGCGCGGCGCGGATCCGCTGCCCGGCCGCGATCCGGACCTGGCATTCCACCAGGTCGTATCCGGTGACCAGTTCGGTGACCGGATGTTCCACCTGCAGCCGGGTGTTCATCTCCATGAAGAAGAATTCATCCGGCCGGTCGGCGGAGACGATGAACTCCACCGTGCCCGCGCCCACGTAGTCGACGCTGCGCGCGGTGGCGCAGGCCGCCGCGCCGATCCGCTCCCGCGTCGCCGCGTCCAGCAGTGGCGAAGGCGCTTCCTCGATCACCTTCTGATGCCGGCGCTGCAGACTGCATTCCCGTTCGCCCAGATGCAGGACGGCGCCGTGGGTATCGGCCAGGATCTGCACCTCGATATGGCGAGGCCGGGTGACGAAACGTTCCAGGAACAGGGTGTCGTCGCCGAAAGCCGAAGCCGCCTCCCGCCGGGCGCTCACCAGGGCGGCGGGCAGATCGGCGGGGTCGTCGACCCGGCGCATCCCCTTACCGCCGCCACCGGCGGACGGTTTCACCAGCACCGGGTAGCCGACCTCGGCCGCCGCCGCGATCAGCGCCGCGTCGGTGAGACCCGGCTCCGCGATCCCCGGTACCACCGGCACACCGGAAGCGGAGACCGTGGTCTTGGCGGCGATCTTGTCGCCCATGACCTCGATGGCCGCGGCCGGCGGCCCCAGGAACACGATCCCCGCGGCCTCGAGTGCCGCCGCGAAACCCGCGTTCTCGGACAGGAATCCGTAGCCCGGATGGACCGCCTGCGCGCCGGTGCGGCGCGCGGCGTCCACCACCTTCCCGATGTTCAGATAGCTGTCCCGGGCCGGTGCCGGACCCAGCCGCACCGCGATATCGGCGGCGCGCACATGCGCGGCCCCGGCGTCGGCGTCGCTGTACACCGCGACCGACCGCAGGCCCATCGACCGCAGGGTGCGCAGCACCCGGACGGCGATCTCACCTCGATTGGCCACCAAGACGGTGTCGAACGGGAGGGGATGATTCGAGTTCAGCATCGTGTTCACATCCGGAAGACGCCGTAGGAGACCGGTTCCAGCGGCGCCTGCGCGCATACCGAGAGAGCCAGTCCCAGCACGGTGCGGGTATCGGCGGGGTCGATGACCCCGTCGTCCCACAGTCGCGCGGTCGAATAGTAGGGGTTGCCCTGGGCCTCGTACTGCTGCCGGATCGGTTCCTTGAACTTCTCCTGGTCCGCCTCGCTCCACGGCTGCCCGTTACCGTCGAGCTGGTCGCCGCGCACGGTGGCCAGCACCGACGCCGCTTGTTCGCCGCCCATCACCGAGATCCGGGCATTCGGCCACATCCACAGGAACCGGGGTGAGTAGGCGCGCCCGCACATGGAGTAGTTACCCGCGCCGTAGGAGCCGCCGATCACCACGGTCAGTTTCGGCACCCGCGCGCAGGCCACCGCGGTCACCATCTTCGCCCCGTGTTTCGCGATCCCGCCGGCCTCGTAATCGCGGCCCACCATGAACCCGGTGATGTTCTGCAGGAACAGCAGCGGGATCTCGCGCTTATCGCAGAGTTCGATGAAATGGGCGCCCTTCATGGCGGATTCGCTGAACAGCACGCCGTTGTTGGCGACTATCCCGACGGGGTGCCCGTGGATATGGGCGAACCCGGTGACCAGGGTGGTGCCGTATTCGGCCTTGAATTCATGGAATCCGGCCGCGCCGGTGGTATCGGCGTCGACGATGCGGGCGATCACCTCGCGCACATCGTAGGGCGTGCGCAGATCCGCCGGGACCACGTCGTAGAGCTCCTCGACCGGTGCCGCGGGTTCGCGGGCCGGCTGTACCTGCCAGGCCGGTTCCGGGCGCGGGCCGAGTGTGCCGACGATACGGCGCACGATCGCCAGCGCGTCGCGGTCGTCGTCGGCCAGATGGTCGGTGACCCCCGAGGTCCGCGAATGCAGCGCGCCGCCACCCAGTTCCTCGGCCGTGACCACCTCACCGGTGGCGGCCTTCACCAGCGGCGGGCCGCCGAGGAAGATCGTGCCCTGATCCCGCACGATCACCGCCTCGTCGCTCATCGCCGGAACATAGGCCCCGCCCGCGGTGCACGACCCGAGTACCGCCGCGATCTGCGCGATCCCGCGGCCGCTCATGGTGGCCTGGTTGTAGAAGATGCGGCCGAAATGCTCGCGGTCGGGGAACACCTCGTCCTGTTCGGGCAGATACGCGCCGCCGGAATCGACCAGGTACACACACGGCAGATTGTTGTGCAGCGCCACCTCCTGGGCGCGCAGATGCTTCTTCACCGTCACCGGGTAGTAGGTGCCGCCCTTGACCGTGGCATCGTTGGCGACGATCACACACTCACGCCCCGCGACCCGCCCGATCCCGGTGATGATCCCCGCACCCGGCGAATCACCGCCGTACATCCCGTCCGCGGCCAGCGGCGACAGCTCCAGGAACGGACTGCCGGGGTCGAGCAGCTGATCCACCCGCTCACGCGGCAGCAGTTTGCCGCGGTCGATATGGCGTTGCCGCGCCTTCTCCGGACCACCACGCGCGGTCTCGGCCAGCCGGCTGCGCAACTCCTCGACCAAGGCCAGATTCGCCGTGCGGTTGTCGCCGGCGGGCCTGGCGGCGGGCACGGGGCTCGCAGTACGGGTCATCGTCATCCTGCCATCTGAGTTAATCGCTGATAACTGAAACTGAGGTTAATCTTGACTAACCGAGTTGTCCAGAGTCTAGGAAAGGAGTGCGGGTGACCAGCCCCGATTCTGCCACCCCGACACGTCGCGAACAGCTGAAGCAGCAGCGTCGCGATCAACTCCTGGCCGCCGGAGCGCGGCTCATCGCCGAGCGCGGATACCTCGGGATGCGCCTCGACGACCTGGGCGCCGCGGTAGGGATCAGCGGCCCCGCCGTCTACCGGCATTTCCCCAACAAAGAGGCGCTCCTGGTCGAGCTGCTGGTGGGGGTGAGCCGCCGGTTGCTGGAGGGTGGCAGCGCGGTCGTCGCCGGTGCGGACGACCCGCGGCGGGCATTGGCCGGCCTCGTGGAATTCCATCTCGACTTCGCGCTCGGCGAACCCGAGCTGATCAGCATCCAGGACCGCGACCTCGACAATGTCCCGCTCCCGGCCCGCCGCGAGGTCCGGCGCACCCAGCGCCGCTACGTGGAGATCTGGGTGGGAGTGCTGTGCGCGCTCACCCCGGAACTCGCTGAGGACACCGCCCGCGTCCAGGCCCACGCCGCCTTCGGACTGCTCAACTCCACCCCGCACAGTGTGGGCCCGGTCCGCGCCGACACCCGCCCGGTACTGCGCGCGATGGCCCTGACCGCCCTGACCGGCCCGATGCCGCACTGAGGCGCGGAGCCGATCCCACGCCACCGCCGCGTGTCATAGTCCCGCCGTAGGGTCGCGGCCATGTCCGAGCAGCGGTCCAACCCGCACGACGCCTACTTCCGAAAGGTCATGGCCCGCGCGACGAACGCGGCTTCGGAATTGCGCGCGGTGCTACCCGAAGCGATCACCACCCGCATCGACTGGCCCGCCCTGCAACTCCAGCCCGGCAGCTACGTCCACCCCGACCTGCGCAACCGCTTCAGCGACCTGCTGTTCCGCACCCGCCTCGACGGCCACCCCGCCTACATCTACATCCTGATGGAGCACCAATCCAGCAGCGATCGCTTCATGGCCTTCCGCATGCTCGAATACATGATCGCGATCTGGCGCCAGCACCTCACGGACAACGATCGCGCACACCGCACACACCGCGCGGGCAAGACCGCCACCCTGCCCGTGATCATCCCCTTGGTCGTCCACAACACCGCCGACGGCAATCCCTGGTCACCCCAGCACCCCACCGAACTCGCCGACCTGCTCGATCTCGACCCCGCCGCCCGCCGGGCGCTGGACCCCTACCTGCCCCGGCTGCGGTTCCTGCTCGACGATATCGCCGCCCTCGACCCCCGGGCGCTCCGTGAGCGCGACCTCACTCCCGCGACCAGGATCTTGCTGGTCCTGCAGCGGATCGCTCCCAGGAACACCACCCTCGGACACGATATGCTGGATTGGCTCGAAGACCTACGCGCCCTGGAATCCGGGCCGGACCCCCTCGGCGACTACCTGACCGTCCTGACCTACCTCATGACCGTCGGTGAAACCACCGAGACCGACCTCGCGACGGTTTTCGAACAACTCGGCCCACGGGCCAAGGAGGCGATAGTGACCACAGCAGACATGATCGAAGCCCGCGGGGAAGTCCGCGGAGAAGCCCGCGGCCGCGTCGAAGCGCTGCTCGAATTGGCGGCAGTGAAGTTCGGCGTACTGCCCGCTGCGGCTACGGACCGCATCCGTTCGGCCGATCCCGCTCGAGTCCGGATCTGGACGGCGCGGGTGCTGACCGCTGCCACCCTCGACGAACTGTTCGACTGAACGCGGAGCTTCCGCTGGTCGCGGGGCCCGGCCGCCGCTTCCCCGTGCCTGGGGTTCGCAGGGGTCAGGCCCGGGCGGCCGCCGCCTTCTCGCGAGCGGCGTCGGCGCGGTCGATATCGGCCAGGTCGAAGCCCTTGGTTTCCCGCACCACCAGGACCGCGACGGCGGTCACCGCGGCGGCTGCCGCCAGGTACAGCGCGATCGGTACCGCGGAATCGAATTCGTCGAGCAGTTTCACCGCGATCACCGGGGCCAGCGAACCCGCCACGATGGAGGTCACCTGATAGCCGAGTGAGACCCCCGAGTACCGCATCCGGGTCGGGAACATCTCGGCCATGATCGCCGGCTGCGGCGCGTACATGAAGGCGTGCGCGACCAGTCCGAGCATGATGGCGGCGGTGATGATCCAGCCGTTGCCGGTGTCCATCATCGGGAAGGCGACGAAACCCCAGGCGCCCGCCGCCACCGCGCCGGCGAAGTAGACCGGCCGCCGGCCCACCCGGTCGGTGAGCGCGCCCACCAGCGGGACCGCTACGAAATGCACGGCGTGCGCGGCGAGCAGCCACCACAGGATGTCGGAGGTGCTCATATCGTGCTGCACCTTGAGATAGGTGATGGTGAAGGTGACGACCAGGTAGTACATGATGTTCTCGCCGAACCGCAGTCCCATCGCGGTGAATACGCCCCGCGGGTAGCGTTTCAGCACCTCCACCGCGCTGAACGACGAGGACCGCACCTGTTCGGCCTCCTGCCGCGCGGCGGTGAAGATCGGTGCGTCGCTCACCTTGGTGCGCACGTAGTACCCGACGAGCACCACCACCGCCGACAGCCAGAACGCGACCCGCCAGCCCCACGACAGGAACGCGTCGTCGGACAGGGTGGAGGTGAGCGCCAGCAGCACCAGGGTGGCGAGCAGGTTACCGCCCGGCACCCCGGATTGCGGCCAGCTGGCCCAGAAGCCGCGGCTGCGGTTCGGGCTGTGCTCGGCCACCAGCAGTACCGCGCCGCCCCATTCCCCGCCGACCGCGAATCCCTGCAGGAACCGCAGCGCCACCAGCAGCGCCGGCGCCAGATAGCCGATCTGACCGTAGGTCGGCAGGCAACCCATCAGGAAGGTCGACGCCCCCACCAGGATCAGGCTGAACTGCAGCAGCCGCTTGCGACCGTATTTGTCCCCGAAATGCCCGAATACCAGGCCGCCCAGCGGACGCGCCGCGAATCCGACGGCGTAGGTGAGGAACGCCTTGAGGATCGCGTCGAGTTCACTGTCGGATGCCGGGAAGAAGATCTTGCTGAACACCAGCGTCGCCGCGGTGCCGTACAGGAAGAACTCGTACCACTCCACCACGGTCCCCGCCATGGACGCGGCGACCACCCGGCGTAACCCACGCCGTTCCGAAGGCGGGTTCCCGTCTGCCACGGTCGAATCGTCCACGCTCATCGCCAGCTCCTCACACGCTCCGACCCCGCAACGGCACCGGGGTCACAGGCGAGTATCACCCCGGGCGCCGTCCGTCAGAGGCGATTCGGCCGGGTTGATCCGGCGGGTGCCCGATGAGCGGGACCGGGTTGTCCGCGGCGGCCGACGGTTGCCGTCGAGGCCCCTGCCGAGTAGCGGGTTCGGCCCGGCCGACCCGTATCAGCGCGTGCGTCAGGTCCGTATCAGGCCGGTATCAGCCGGGGCGGCGACAGTCATCATCGAGCACAACGAAACCGACCGAGCGCGAACCGCCCGGCAGCAGAAGGAGCACACCATGTCCATCACCCAGGCCCAGCACGGCAAGGCGACCCTGCAGCAGACCCTCGAGGAGATCGTCTCCTCCGGTTTCCTGGGGATGACGCTGCGCGTCGACGACGAGAAGGGGGAGTGGACGGGTACCGCCGGGGTGAGCGAGCCGGGCGGTGACGCGACGCCGCCGATCGACGGCCATATCCGGATCGGCAGCAACACCAAGACCTTCACCGCGACCCTGGTGCTGCAGCTGGTGGCCGAAGGCAAGCTCACCCTGGACGCCCCGGTCGCGGACCATCTCCCCGAGTTCGGGTTCGACGAACGGATCACCGTGCGCATGGTCCTGCAGCACACCAGCGGAATCTTCAACTTCACCGGCGAATACTTCCCGGACGGTACGGTCGTGCCGGGCATCGCCTGCACCATCTCGGGTAAGGAGTGGGTGGACAACCGGTTCGCGACCTACCGGCCGGAAGAGCTGGTGCGGCTGGCATTGTCGAAGCCGGCGCGGTTCGAGCCGGGCACCGGCTGGAGCTATTCCAATACCAACTATGTGGTGGCCCGGCTGCTGATCGAGAAGGTCACCGGCCGTCCGGTCGCCGCGGAGATGCGACGGCTGATCCTGGAACCGCTGGGGCTCACGGGCACCGTGGCGCCGACCACCGAGACGGAGGTTCCCGAGCCGCACGCCCACGGCTACTACCGCTACGACGACGACGGTGTGGAGCGGACGGTCGACGTCACCCGCCACAACCCGTCCTGGATCAGCAGCGGCGGTGACATGATCTCGACCACCCGCGATCTGCATCTCTTCTTCTCCGCGCTGAACAGCGGCAAGCTCTTGCCGGCCGAACTGCTCGCCGAGATGCGTACCACCTATCCGACCGGAATCCCCGGGATGGACTACGGCCTGGGCATTTTCGTGCAGCAGACCGGCGACGGCGTCGTCATCACGCACAACGGTGGCGCGGCCGGGCACGGGGCGCTCATGTTCAGCACACCCGACGGCGGCAAGACCATGACCGCCGCGCTGAACTATGTGGACGACGCGGCGCTCTCGCTGTCGGCGGAGTTCCAGATGGCGACACAGCGGCTCGTCCGGGAGGTCTTCGGGCAGGCCGGAACGGATCGCTGAACCCGACTACCGTCGGGTGCACCGATCCGAGGACGACACGAGGAGACCAGTGAGCGGGGAGAGCGTTCCGGCGCGGGGTTTCGCCAGCGATAACAATGCCTCCGTACACCCGGAGATCATGGCGGCGCTGGCGGCCGCCAATGTGGGCCACCAGCCCGCCTACGGGGCGGATGTCCACACCGCCCGGCTCCGCGAGCTGATCGGACGTCATTTCGGTGAGCGCGCCGAGATCTATCCGGTTTTCAACGGCAGCGGCGCCAACGTGGTCGGGCTGCAGGCGATGTGCGACCGTTGGAGCTCGGTGCTCTGCCCGGAGACGTCCCATATCAACCGGGACGAATGCGGCGCACCCGAGAAAGTGGCCGGGCTGAAGCTGATCGCGGTGCCCACTCCGGACGGCAAACTGACCCCGGAGCTGGTCGACCGGTACGCGACGGGTTTCGGCGATCCGCATCACGCGCAGCCCCGGGTCGTCTCGATCACCCAGAGCACCGAACTCGGCACTCTGTACACGCCCGGCGAGATCACGGCCCTCGGCGAGGCGGCGCACGAGCGCGGCATGCTGCTGCATGTGGACGGTGCGCGGCTGGCCAACGCGGCCGCCGCGCTCGGCCTGCCGCCGCGTGCCTTCACCACCGACGCCGGGGTGGACGTGCTGTCCTTCGGGGGCACCAAGAACGGCCTGATGTTCGGTGAGGCGATCGTGGTGCTCGATCCCGGCGCGGTGCGCGGTGTGGAGTATCTGCGCAAGGCGGCGCTGCAGCTGTCGTCCAAGATGCGGTACCTCTCGGCGCAGTTCGTCGCGCTGCTGGAGGGCGACCTGTGGCTGCGCAATGCCCGGCACGCCAATGCGATGGCGGAGCGGCTGGCGACTGCCGCCGGCCGGGTGCCGGGTGTCGAGATCGCCCGGCCGGTCGAGGTCAACGCCGTGTTCGCGGTACTGCCCGCGGAGGTCACCGAGCGGCTGCGGCGGCAGTTCCGATTCCATCCCTGGGACACCCGCACCGGTGAGGTCCGGTGGATGTGCTCGTTCGACACCACCGAGTCCGATGTGGACGACTTCGTGGCCGCGCTCGCCCGGGAGATGGCCGTCTAACGCGCGGTCTCGTCCACTGCGGTGGCCGGGATCGCGCGTTCCACCGCCACCCGCACCAGTTCCTCCACCTGCTCGTCGGTGAAGACGCCGGGGAGTGTGAGACGTTCGAGGACCAGCCAGTTCAAGGCGAGGAACAGCAGGTTCACGGTGTTCTCGTCGCCCGGCATCCCGTTGTCCAGGTGGTTGCGGATATTGAAATCCAGGTCGGCGCGCACGCGTTCGGTGAGCAGGGCCTGCAGATCGGGTCGCCGGGTGGCCTCCAGCCGCAGTTCGAGAATGGCGAGGTAGCCGCTGCGGAACCGGCTGACCCGCCCGACGACCTCGGTCATGAGTTCGTGCACGGTCTCGCGGGAACGCAGCCCGTGCAGTTTGGCCATCGTCTCGTCATCGGGGACCAGCCGCTCGTAATACCGGTGTGCGACCTGGATCAGCAGGTCGTCGCGGTTGGAGAAGTAATTGGAGGCGGTCCCGGCGGGCACCTCTGCCTCCTTGTCCACCGCGCGGAAGGTCAGCCCGCGGGCCCCTTCGTCGGCCAGGACCTCGATCGACGCGTCCAGCAGGGCTCGCCGGCGTTCTGGATTCGTGCGCACCACTTGACACCACTCCATCTGTAGTACTACGGTTCAAATCACTTCGACCACAGTACTACAAGCGAAGTGGTTTTACAGGAAAGGTGGCGCCCCATGCGAAAGCAACACAGCACCTACCCCACCCGCAACGATCAGTCGCGGTTCGTAACCCGCCCGGTTCCGCCCCGCACCCAGGGTCCCGCCAAGGGCGGATGGCCCCGGCATATGAGGCGGGGCGCCCGGTAGTCCCGGACGGCCGGCCGGGAGCGATCCCGGCCGGCCTCCGGCGGTGCCGGAGAATTTCGAGGGATCCGAGAGGGAGTGTGGAATGCGCGGGAAACCGGCGAGCGGGACGAGTAGTACGAACAACCCTGAGGAGATCGGTGTGACGGATACCGACGTGATCATCGTGGGCGCCGGGCCGACCGGTCTGCTGCTGGCCGCGGAACTCCGGCTCGCCGGCGTGCGGCCGCTGGTGCTGGAGCGGCAGCCGCGGCCCCGCGACACCCCGAAGGCGGGCGGCCTCGGCGGCCAGATCCTGGAACTGCTGCGCTATCGCGGGCTGCTGGAGCGATTCGAGGCCGCCTGCACCGATCCCATTCCGGCGCCGCGGTTCCCGTTCGGCGGCGTGCATGTGGACCTCACCCAGTTGGCGGAATCGCCCATGCACGCGCTGCCGCTCCCGCAACAGCGGCTCGAGCGAGTACTGGGTGAGCGGGTGGACGAGCTCGGCGTCGAAATCCGCCGGGGACACGAGGTCCTGCACGTGAGCCAGGATGCCGGCGCGGTCACCGTCCGGGTGCGCGGGCCCGAGGGGGAGTACCGGGTGCGCGCCGGCTACCTCGTGGGCTGTGACGGTGCCCGCAGCCGGGTCCGCGAAATGGCCGGGATCGAGTTCCCCGGCACCGTATATCCCGAGGTCAACCGGCTGGCGCAGATCACCGTCCCCGATTCGGTGACCGTGCTCGGCAGCGGCGACCTCGAACTTCCCGGCGGTGCGACCGTCCGGGCGGGTTTCACCCGGACCGAGCGCGGGCTCTTCGGTATGGCGGCCTCGCCCACCTCGGACTCGCTGTCCGTCTACACCATCGAGGACGAGAGCGCCGAATACGACGACGATATCCCGATGACCGTCCCCGAACTGCAGGACAGCATCCGTCGTGTGCTCGGCGTGGATCTGCCGGTGGCGCAGACCTCGCGGATGTCGCGGTTCACCTTCAAGGCCCGGCAGGCCGACCGGTACCGGGCGGGGCGGGTCCTGGTGGCCGGTGATGCCGCGCATCTGTTCCCCGCCACGGGCGTGGCGCTCAACGCGGGCATGCTCGACGCGGTCAACCTGGCCTGGAAACTGGCCGCCGGAATCGAGGGCCGGGCGCCGGACGGTCTGCTGGACACCTACCACCGGGAACGTCACCACGCCGGTACCCGCACCATGCTGCACACCCAGGCGCAGGTCGCCCTGCGGCGCGGGACCGACCCGGCCGCCGAGGCATTGCGGGCAGTTTTCCAGGAACTGCTCACCGACGATCAACCGCTGCGGCGAATGGGCGCCCTGATCGCCGGCTCCGATATCCGCTACCCGCTGCCCAACTCCAACGATCACCCCGCGACCGGCACCTTCGCCCCCGACCTCACCCTGCACACCGAATCCGGCACCACCACCGTCGCCGAACTCATGCACACCGCGCGCCCACTCCTGATCGACCTCGCCGACCGTGCGGAACTCCGCGATATCGCCCGCGACCGGCCGCCGATCGAAATCCACACGGGCAAAACGGATGACCGCCCGGCCGATGCCCTCCTGATCCGCCCCGACGGCTGGATCGCCTGGGCCGCGGCGATCGGCGAATCGGCCGAATCGGCCGCCGCGGGTCTGGAGGAGGCGCTGTCGTACTGGTTCGGCCCGCGATCCGCGAGATGAGCCCGTCACCGCGGACCGCGGCGAACCACCCACCACCGAAAGGACCGGATATGCCGGACGTGAATCTCTGGAGTGAAGAATCCGGCGCCGGGACCGACACCCCGAGCTGGTCGTCGAGGGCAGCCACGAACCGGCCAAGCCGGGCCACAGCGCGCTCATCGCCGACGGGATTCCGGGAGCGCGGCTGATGATCGTGGCGGGAATGGGTCATACGTTGCCGCCCGAGGTCCACGAGGAATTGGCCACGGCCGTCCTCGCGCATACGGCGGAATGACGCTGCCCCGGCTCGGGCGGATGGTCCCGGCGGCGGGGTAGTAGGAGCGGGCTCGCGAGGATCAGCAGTCCCGCGATGACCAGTGCGGTTCGCGGTCCGGTGGCCCCGGCGAGCAATCCGCCGAGCGCGCTGAGAACGGCGATGGCGGCGGCGCTGCCGATCGACCAGGCCGACAGCACCCGGGCGATCCGGTTGTCCGGAGTGTGTTCGAGCCGGTAGGTGGCGAGCACCGGGTTGTACAGGCTCATGCAGACGATGATCGCGAGTTCGAGAGCCATCACCGTCGCGAGGCCGCCGATACCGGGTTGCACCGCGGCGAGGCCGATCAACCAGACCGCGCGCAGGGAACCGACCACCCGGAGGATCCGGTGCCGGCCGTACCGCGTCACCGCCCGCCCGGCCAGGCGGGACCCGATCAGCCCGCCGAGACAGGGGGCCGCGAAGGCAAGCCCGTACTGCCAGGGCGGGAAACCGAGGTCACGCAGCAGCAGGACCGCCAGCAGCGGCTCGGTGGCCATGATCAGTCCGGCGACCACCAGGTGATTGAGGTATAGGCCCCGGAGTCCGGGATGGGTGAGAATATGCCGCCAGCCGTCGAACAACTCACCCGCCCGGATCCGGCGCCCGCCGGTCCGGGGCGGGCGCGGCTCCCGGTCGCGGATCGCGAGGATTCCCAGCGCGGAGAGCAGATAACTCAGCGCATCGGCCAGTACGGTGACGACCGGCCCGAACAACCCGATCGCCGCCCCGCCCAGCGGCGGCGCGATCGCGATGGAACTCCAATTCGTCGACTCGAACCGGGCATTGGCCACCAGCAGATCCTCCGGCCGCACCACGGCTTTGAGGTACGCGCCGCTCGCCGCGCCGAAACCGATCTTCGCCCCGGCCACCACCGCCGACACCACCATCAACTGGGCGAAACTCAGCCCGCCCACGGCGTAGGCGGCCGGGACCGACAGCAGCACCGCGAACCGCGCCAGATCCATCGCGATCAGCACCGGTCGCTTCCGCCGGAACTCCACCCACGGCCCGAGCGGTACCGCGATCAGCGCCCCCACCGCGGGCCCGACCGCCGACAACACCGACACCTGAACCGTCCCGGTATCCAGCACCAGCACCGCGATCAGCGGTAACGCCCCGAACCCCAGCCCGGAACCGTAGGCGCTGACCGCATACGACATCCACAGCCATCCGAACCGCCGCCCCAAGGATCGTCTCGGCCCCAAGGTTCCACCTCCGGCTCGCCACACTCGCAGTCGATCGCCGAGATCGAAGCAACAGCGCGGGGCCGGATCAAACAACCGATCCGGTGTCGTGCACAACCGTTCGTTGTCCGCCGGTGTCACGACGCGCCCACGCCGGCCGACGCGCCGGGTAACTGCGTCGTACGCCCCCGGGCCCGCCCTAGGGTGTGCGGTATGGCCTCACTCTCCGATCCCGCGGTACGTGATTTCCTCAGCTACGGAACCCGCACCGCCAAAGTGGCTTTCACGGCCGCCGACGGGCGGCCGGTGGTGACTCCGGTGTGGTTCCTGCTCGACGGTGACGAGCTGGTTTTCAATACCGGGAAGGACACCGCGAAGGGGAAGGCGCTCCAGCGGGACCCGCGGATCGCGATGGTCGTCGACCTGGAGGAGCCGCCGTACGGGGCGGTGCAGGTGCAGGGGACGGTCACCCTGTCCGAGGACCCCGCCGAACTGCTGCGCACCGCCACCGCGATCGGCGGGCGGTATATGGGTACTGCCCGCGCGGAGGAATTCGGGCGCCGCAACGGGGTGCCCGGGGAGTTGCTGGTGCGGGTGAAACCGCACAAGGTGATCGCGTTCTTCGACGCCGTGGGCTGAACCGGGGAGACCGCGGGACCGGCGCCGACCGCCGGGCCGGGTATACGGGCCGGTGCCTAGACTCGCGGCATGACCGTGCACTTCATCGGGGCCGGACCCGGCGCCGCCGACCTGCTGACCGTGCGCGCGGTGGAGCTGCTGGGCCGGTGCTCGGTCTGCCTGTATCCGGGGACCTACCTGGATCCCGAGGTGCTGCGGCACTGCGCGCCGGAGACCGAGCTGATCGACACCCAGCGGCTGGACCTGGACCGGATCACCGAACATCTGGTGGCGGCGCACCAGGCGGGGCGGGACGTGGCGCGACTGTGCTCGGGCGATCCCTCCCTGTATTCCGCGCTCACCGAGCAGACCCGCCGCCTCGACGCGGCGGGGGTGCCGTGGGACGTCACCCCCGGTGTCCCGGCCTATGCCGCCGCGGCGGCAGCGCTGGGCGCCGAGCTCACGGTGCCGGAGGTGGCGCAGTCGGTGGTGCTCACCCGCACCCGGCTGCGGTCCACTGCCATGCCCGATACCGAAGCGCTGGCCGGGTTCGCCCGTACCCGGGCAACCCTGGTGCTGCATCTGGCGATCACCCGGACCCGGGAGCTGGCCGCCGAACTGTCGGAGCACTACGGAACCGACTGCCCGGTGGCGGTCGTGTACCGGGCGAGCCAGCCCGAAGAGCTGGTGCTGCGCGGGACGCTGTGCGATATCGCCGAGCGGGTCGAATCGGCCGGGCTGCGGCAGGCCGCGGTGATCGTGGTCGGGCGGGCGCTGGCGCCGGGCGCCGACTGTGCGCAATCGCACCTGTACGACCCGGCGCGTGATCGAGCACATCTGGGCTCGTAGCGCGGGCCGCGGGACCTGGTCGCGGTGGTTGTCGGTGCCCTCTGGTATGGGTGTGCGGACGGGTTGCCGGGGCCGGTTCGTTCCCTCCGGGCCCGGGTAGAGGCCGGTTGGTGAGCACGCGCGGCGACGGTAGATTGGATCGGTGGTCAGGAGTTCGGTAACCCGTGCGGCACGGCGTCGTGTGGCCGGTACCCGATGTAACACCTCCGGCCCGACAAACGGATAAGTCCGATGGACATTTTTGCCTGATCGATACGAGCACTGGGCCCGGAGCCGCAGACGCCATGGTATGAGCGTGCGCGTCGCATCCGGGTGTCGTCGGGGGAGCGCGCCTGCGCGTTCCGGAAGCGAGGTTACGGTTGGACCGGCTGGACAACGGCGGGAACGGTACGGAACGCGGCACTGCCGCCGCCGACGGGAGCCTGTTCCCCCTGTCGCCCGCGCAGCTGGGTATCTGGTACGCCCAGCACGTAGACCCGCAGGTACCGGTGACCATCGCCCAGTACGTGGAACTGCACGGCGAACTGGATGTCGACACCCTGACCAGGGCGAGCCTGGATGCCTCCCATGAGCTCGGTTCCGGCTTCCTGCGGATCACCGAACGCGACGGCGAACCACTGCAGTTCATCGATCACGGCATCGCCGAATACGACCGGGTCTCCTATGTGGACCTGCGCGACGCCGCCGATCCGGTGGCGGCCGCGCAGGAATGGATGCGCGCCGAATACAGCACCCCGCTGGAGCTGACCGAGGCCCGCCTCGTCGTCTCCGCGGCCCTGCACCTGGGCGAGGACCACTGGTACTGGTACTCGCGGGCCCATCACATCGCGCTCGACGGCTACGGCGCGATGAACAATATGAACCGGATCGCCGAGCTGTACACGGCGTACATGCTCCGGACGGACGTGGCGCCGTCCAAGGCCGCGGATCTGCGCACCCTGTACGACCAGGAGATCGCCTACCGCGACAGCACCCGGTTCGAATCGGATAAGCGGTACTGGTCCGAACGGGTCGCGGGGCTGGAGGAGGGCACCGGCCTCACCGGCCGCTCGGCCGCGCCCGCAGCCCGCAACGGTATCTCGCAGGCCGCGCTCGGTGACGAGCAGAACGCCCTGCTCACCGCGGCCGTCCAGCGCTACGACTCCTCGCCCGCGCAGGAACTGCTGGCGGCGTTCGCGGCCTATCTGGCGCAGTGGAACAACGTCTCGGATGTGATCCTCAGCCTGCCGGTGACGGCGCGCACCACCGCGCTGATGCGCCGCTCCGGTGGCGTCTCGTCGAACATCGTGCCGCTGCGGCTGCACATCGGGCCCGAAACCACCATTGCCGACCTGCGCAAACAGGTGCAGCTGGAGGTGTCGGGGGCGCTGCGTCATCAGCGCTACCGGCACGAGGACATCCGCCGCGATTCCGCCGGCGAGGGTGTGGTGACCACGGAGTTCTTCGGTCCGTGGGTGAACATCATGCTGTTCCAGGACGAGATCCGGCTCGGTGCGACGGTCGGCAGCATCCAGGTGCTGTCCACCGGCAGTATCGAGGATCTGGGCGTCAACTTCTATCAGTCGGTCGGCGGCACGCGGTCCCATATCGACTTCGAGACCAACCCGAACCTGTATTCCGAGGACGAGGCCCGCCGGCATCATCTGCGGTTCCTGGAATTCTTCGACCGCTACCTGGCCGCCGAGGCCGAGGAGCGGCTGTGGCGGCTGGATATCACCACCGCCGCCGAGCTCGAGCAGACCACAGGTGAGTGGAACGACGGGGCGCACGAGGTCCCGGTGACCACCCTGCCCGCCCTGCTGGACGCCCAGCAGGAGCGGACGCCGCAGCGAACCGCCCTCACCTACGAGGGGACGAGTCTGTCCTACGCCGGGTTCGGAGCCCGGGTGAACCGGCTGGCCCGCAAGCTGATCGCCGAGGGCGTGGGCCCGGAATCGCTGGTGGCGCTGGGTATGCGCCGGTCGCCGGAACTGGTCGTGGCCATGCACGCGGTGCTGCGCGCGGGCGGCGCCTATGTGCCGATCGATCCCGATCACCCGGCCGAGCGCACCGCCTACATTCTCGACAGCGCCGATCCGGTCTGCGTGCTCACCGTCACCGCCGACGAATTCGACCTGCCCGATTCGGTGCGGGTGCTGGCGGTGGACACCCTCGACCTCGAAGAGTTCGCCGAGACCCCCGTCACCGATGCCGAGCGGCTCGCGCCGCTGCGTCCGGACAACACCGCCTATGTCATCTACACCTCCGGCTCCACCGGCCGGCCCAAGGGCGTGGCGGTCACCCATCACGCCATCGTCAACCAGCAGCTGTGGATGCTCGACGAATACGGTTTCACCGCCGACGACGTCTACCTGCAGAAAACCGCCACCACCTTCGACGTCTCGCTGTGGGGTTACTTCCTGCCGCTGATGTCGGGCGGTGAACTGGTCCTGGCCACCCCCGACGGTCACCGGGATCCGGTGTACGTGGCCGAGACCATCGCCCGGCACGGAGTGACGATCACCGACTTCGTGCCGTCGATGCTCACCGTGTTCGCCGGGCACGCCACCCCCGAACAGTGCGCGTCGCTGCGCGCGGTGTTCGTGATCGGCGAGGCGCTGCCTCCGGAGACCGTGGTCGCGATGCAGGCGGTCACCGACGCCGGTATCCACAACCTCTACGGCCCGACCGAGGCCGCCGTCTCGGTGACCTACTGGGAGGCCACCGGCTCGGAAACGGGTTCGGTGCCCATCGGTATCCCGGAGTGGAACGTCGGTGTCCAGGTTCTGGACTCGCGGCTGCGGCCCGCCGCGGTCGGCGCCGCGGGTGAGCTGTATCTCTCGGGCCGGCAACTGGCCCGCGGCTACGTCGGGCGCCCCGATCTCAGCGCCGATCGTTTCGTCGCCGACCCGTCCGGTGTCTCGGGCGAACGGATGTACCGCACCGGCGACCTGGTGCGCTGGAGCGCCGACGGGCTGCTGGAATACATCGGCCGTACCGACTTCCAGGTGAAGTTCCGCGGCCAGCGTATCGAGCTCGGCGAGATCGAAACCGATCTGCTGTCGCATCCCGCGGTGAGCCAGGCCGTCGTGCTGGTGGTGGATACCGCCACCGGCCAGCAACTCGCCGGATATGTGGTGCCGGCGCCGGGACACGGCGTCGAACCCGCCGAGCTGACCCGCTTCCTGGGCGAGAAACTGCCCGCCTATATGGTGCCGGCCTCGCTGATGGTGCTGGCGGCGCTGCCGCTGAACACCAGCGGCAAACTGGACCGCAAAGCCCTGCCCGAACCGGTGTTCGCGGCCGACGCGGCCGCCTTCCGGGCGCCGCGTACCCAGGCCGAACAGGTCGTGGCGGCGATCTTCGCCGATGTGCTGGGGCAGCGCCAGGTCGGTGTGGACGACAACTTCTTCGATCTCGGTGGTAACTCGCTGGTCGCCACCCAGGTGGTGTCGCGGGTCAGCGCGGCGTTCGGGATCCGGCTCGGGGTGCGGACGCTGTTCGAGACCCCGACGGTGGCCGGGCTCGCGTCCCGGGCGGAGCACAGCGAATCCGGTGCGTCGGCGCAGGCCCGGCCGCCGCTGGTGGCCCAGCGGCTGCCCGAACGGGTGCCGCTGTCGCTGGCGCAGCAGCGGATGTGGTTCATCAACCAGTTCGATCCCGCCGCGCCCACCTACAACCTGCCGTTCGTGATCCAGCTGCGCGGGCATGCCGATATCGCCGCGCTGCAGGCCGCGCTGATGGATGTGATGGAGCGGCAGCAGTCGCTGCGGACCGTGTTCCCGGAATCCGGGGACGGCGGGTTCCAGTCGGTGCTGCCGATCGCGGAGGTCGCGCTCGATATCGATGTCGAGCCGATCGACGAATCCGAACTCGCCGCTGTCCTGGGTGAATTCGCGGCCACCGGCTTCGACGTCACCCGGGAACTGCCGATCCGGGTGCGCGTCTACGAGGTGACCGGCGGACGCTCCAACGGAACGCCCGAACACGCGGTCGCCTTCGTCGTGCACCACATCTCGGCCGACGGTTTCTCCTTCGGCCCGCTGGCCCGCGATGTCGCGGCGGCCTATGTGGCGCGGGCCGCGGGCGAAGCGCCCGGCTGGGCGCCGCTGCCGGTGCAGTACCAGGACTACAGCATCTGGCAGCGGGAACTGCTGGGTTCGGAAGACGATCCGGACTCCATGGCCGCCCGCCAGATCGAGTACTGGCGGGACGCCCTGGTCGGCCTGCCCGATCAGCTCGACCTCCCGGCCGACCGGCCGCGCCCCGCGGTGCAGAGCTATCGCGGCGCGCAGCAGCGGTTCACGATCGACGCCGAACTGCACGCGCAGCTTTCGGCGCTGGCCCGGCAGAACGGGTCCACGCTGTTCATGGTGCTGCACGCCGCGCTGGCGGTGCTGCTGTCCCGGCTGTCGGGCACCTCCGATATCGCGATCGGCACCCCGGTGGCCGGCCGCGGTGAGCAGGCGCTCGACGATCTGATCGGAATGTTCGTCAACACCCTGGTGCTGCGGTCGGACGTCGACGGCGCCCGCGGTTTCGACGAATTCCTCGGCGATACCCGCGAAACCGATCTGTCGGCGTTCGCGCATGCCGATGTGCCGTTCGAACGGCTCGTCGAGGTCCTCAACCCGGCGCGCTCCCAGGCGCGGCATCCGCTGTTCCAGGTCATGCTGTCGATGCAGGATATGGCCTACGGGACGCTGGAACTGCCGGGTCTGTCGGTGAACGCCGCCGAACTCGAGGTGCCGATCGCCAAATTCGATCTGCTCTGGACCCTCACCGAACAGCGGGACGCCCAGGGCGAACCGGCCGGTATCGCGGCGGCGCTGTCGTACGCCACCGATCTGTTCGACGAGGCCACGGTCGTCGATTTCAACCGGCGTTACGAGCGGGTGCTGCGCGAGATCGTGGGCCGCCCCGGTATCCCGCTGCGCGATATCGAGATCCTGGACGCCGGTGAGCGGGCCACGGTGCTCGACCACTGGAACGCCACCGCGCATCCGGTATCCGAGGCCGCCACGGTGCTGGACCTGTTCTACGCGCAGGTGCGCCGGAATCCGGACGCGACCGCGCTGATCTACGACCCGGGCGAGGAATCGGCCGGGGAGTTCGGCGAGGCCGGCGAGCTGACCTACGGCGAATTCGCGGCCCGGGTGAACCGGCTGGCCCGCCGGCTCGCCGAGGCCGGTGTCGGACCGGAGACCCTGGTGGCGGTCGGTATCCGCCGCTCGCTCGATATGTTCGTCTCGCTCTACGCGGTACTGGCCGCGGGCGGCGGATATGTGCCGATCGACCCCGACCATCCGGTGGAACGCACCGAATACGTGCTGGCGAGTTCCGATCCGGTGGTCGTACTCACGACCGCGGCCGACGCCGACGTCGCGGGGGACCGGCCCGCTCTGCTGGTCGACGAACTCGATCTCGGGTCCTACGCGGACACCGAACTCACCGTCGCCGACCGGCGCGGAACCGTCCACCCGGACAACACCGCCTATGTGCTGTACACCTCCGGTTCCACCGGCCGCCCCAAGGGTGTGGCGGTGAGCCATGCCGCGATGGTGAACCAGATCTCGTGGAAGATCGAGTACAGCGGTATCGGCGCCGAAGACATCGTGCTGCACAAGACCCCGGTGACCTTCGACGCCTCGCTGTGGGAGGTCTACGCGGGCCCGATCGTCGGGGCCCGGGTGATAGTCGCCGTACCGGACGGTCATCGCGACCCGCTGTACCAGTCCGAGGTCATCTGGCGGCACCGGGTCACCATGACCTCGTTCGTGCCGTCGCTGCTGTCGGTGTTCACCGCGACCGCTCCCGCGGCCGAATGCACGTCACTGCGCAAGATCTTCGTCGGCGGCGAGGCGTTCGCGCCCGGCACCGTGACCCAGTTCCGCCGCTTCGGGCAGGCCGAGGTGGTCAACCTCTACGGTCCGACCGAGTTCACCGTCAACTCCACCGCGTGGACGGTGCCCGGCGGCGAACCGGATTCGGTGCCGATCGGCCGCCCGGTCTGGAACACCCGTGCCTACGTACTGGATTCGGCGCTGCTGCCGGTTCCGGCGGGTGTCGCGGGTGAGCTGTATCTGGGCGGCGTCCAGATGGCGCGCGGCTATCAGGGCCGCGCCGAACTCACCGCGGAACGTTTCGTCGCCGATCCCTTCGGCGCCCCCGGGGACCGCCTCTACCGCACCGGCGACCTGGTGCGCTGGGCCTCCGCCGGTGACGGCGGGCCCGGAGTGCTCGAATACATCGGCCGCACCGATTTCCAGGTGAAATTCCGCGGCCAGCGCATCGAACTCGGTGAGATCGAGGCCGCGCTGCTGGACACCCCGGCGGTCCGGCAGGCCGCCGTCCTGGTGATCGACACCGTGGCCGGTGATCAGCTCGCCGGCTATGTGGTCGCCGATTCCGGCGCCACCGGTGAGGATCTCAAGGACGCGCTGCGCCGCCGGTTGCCCGAGTACATGGTGCCGTCGGTGGTCGTAACGCTGGATGAGTTCCCGCTCAACGCCTCCGGCAAGCTGGACCGGGCCGCGCTGCCCACCCCGCTGTTCGAGGTGCGCGAATTCCGTGCCCCCACCACGCCGATCGAGGAGATCGTCGCCCAGATCTTCGGTGATGTCCTGGGCCTGCCCCGGGTCGGCGCCGACGACGATTTCTTCGATCTCGGCGGTAACTCGCTGATCGCCACCCAGGTGGTGTCGCGGCTCGGTATCGCGCTGGACACCCGGGTGCCCGTCCGGATGCTCTTCGAGGCGCCCACGGTCGCCGCGCTGGCCGGGCGGGTGGAATCCCATACCGGCGACGGCGCGTTCCAGGCGCTGGTCGCGCGCACCCGTCCCGAGCAGGTGCCGCTGTCGCTGGCCCAGCAGCGGATGTGGTTCCTCAACCGCTACGACACCGAATCCGCGGTCAACAACATCCCGGTCGCGATCCGGCTGTCCGGGGAACTCGATGTGGCGGCACTGCAGGTCGCGGTGATCGACGTGATCGACCGGCACGAATCGCTGCGTACCGTGTTCCCGGAAACCGGCAGCGCCCCGGTGCAGGTGATCCTGGACGCCGCGCAGATCGTGCCCGACCTGACCCCGGTGCCGGTCACCGAGCACAATCTGCTCGATCATCTGATCGAGCTGGCCACCATGGCCTTCGACGTGACCACCGAGGTCCCGCTGCACGCCCGGCTGTTCGAGATCAGCGATACCGAGTACGTGCTCGGCATGGTGGTGCACCATATCTCGGCCGACGGCTGGTCGATGGGACCGCTGGCCCGCGATGTGATGGTCGCCTACGCCGCGCGGACCAGCTGGGAACAGCCCGCCTGGGCCGAACTGCCGGTGCAGTACGCCGATTACGCGCTGTGGCAGCGTGAGGTGCTCGGGTCCGAGGACGATCCGAATTCGCTGATCGCCAAGCAGATCCGGTACTGGAAACGCGAACTGGCCGATCTGCCGGACGAACTGATGCTGCCCGCCGATCGGCCGCGCCCGGCCGTATCGTCGTTCCGCGGCGGTACCCATACCTTCGTGATCGCGCCCGATATCCAGCGCCGTCTGGTGGAACTGGGCCGCGCGCACAACGCGTCGCCGTTCATGGTGGTGCACAGCGCGCTGGCCGTGCTGCTGGCCCGGCTGTCCGGGATGACGGATGTCGCCATCGGTACGCCGGTGGCGGGGCGCGGTGAGGCCGCCCTCGACGATCTTATCGGCATGTTCGTCAACACCCTGGTACTCCGCACCGAGGTCGACGGGGCGGTGTCGTTCTCCGAACTGCTGAGCCGGGCCCGCAATGCCGACCTGCAGGCGTTCGCGCACGCCGATGTGCCCTTCGAACGGCTCGTCGAGGTGCTGAACCCGGCGCGTTCGCAGGCCCGCCATCCGCTCTTCCAGGTGGCGCTGTCGTTCGAGAACCTGCCCGATCGCAATTTCGAACTGCCCGGGTTGCGGGTGGCGCCGGTCGATTTCGATATCGACCTGGCCAAATTCGATCTCGCGCTGACGCTGCGCGATGTCGGCGGTTCCCTCGACTCCGGCATGCTCGGCGAATTCTCCTTCGCCCGTGATCTTTTCGACGACGAGACCATCCACTCGATGGCCGAGCGTTTCGTGCGGGTGCTCGAGCAGATCCTCGAACATCCGCACAGTCCGGTCGCCGAACTCGAACTGCTGGACGCACCGGAACGCACCGATCTGCTGAGCCGCTCCGGCGGTCCGGCGCAGCCGCCGCGGACGCTGGCCGAGCTGATGGGCGAGGCCGCGGCGGCCAACCCGTACGGCCAGGCGGTCGTGGCCGGTGACCGGTCGCTGACCTACGACGAGCTCGATACCGCCGCCTCCCGGCTGGCGCGGGTGCTGATCGCCCGCGGCGCGGGTCCGGAGACCCTGGTGGCCGTGGCCGTGCCGCGGTCGATCGAATCGGTGCTCGCGGTATGGGCGGTGGCCCGCACCGGCGCGGCGTTCCTGCCCGTGGACCCGGCCTATCCGGCCGACCGGATCGCCCATATGATCTCCGATTCCGGTGCGCACCTGGGCATCGCACTGGACGCCGAGGTGCACGCCCTGCCGCCGATCGGCGGCGGCGAATGGCTGGTACTCGACGATCCGGCCGTGGCCGAGGAGATCGCCGCGGCTCCCACCCGGCCGGTCACCGACACCGACCGGCTCGCGCCGCCGCACGCCGACCAGCTCGCGTACGTGATCTACACGTCCGGCTCCACCGGTCTGCCCAAGGGCGTCGCGGTGAGTCATCGCGGTCTGGCCAACTTCGCCGCCGAGCAGGTGGAGCGCTACGGCCTCACCTCCGATACCCGGGCCCTGGCCTTCGCGTCCCCGTCCTTCGACGCCTCGATCCTGGAACTGCTGCTGGCGGTCGGTAGCGCGGGCGCGCTGGTCGTGGTGCCTCCGGGGACCTACGGCGGTGAAGAACTCGGTGAGCTGATCGCCCGGGAGCGGGTCAGCGTCGGCCTCATCACGCCGTCGGTGCTGGCCTCGCTGGACCCCGCCGACCTGGCCGCGATGCGGGTCATCATCGCCGGTGGTGAAGCGGTGTCGGCGGATCTGGTGGCCAAATGGTCGGTCACCCGGAACCAGGCCACCGGGCGGCGGTTCCACAATGCCTACGGCCCGACCGAGGCCACCGTCGCCACCAATATCAGCGACCGGCTGCTGCCCGGTGATCCCGTCACCATCGGCGGTCCGGTGCGCGGTATGCGCGCCCTGGTCCTCGACGACTATCTCGAGCCGGTGCCCGAGGGCGTGGCCGGGGAACTCTATGTGGGCGGAATCCAGCTGGCCCGTGGCTACCTGGCCCGGCCGGGGCTGACCGCCGCCCGGTTCGTCGCCGACCCCCACGGCGGCGCGGGCGAACGTCTCTACCGCACCGGGGATGTGGTGCGCTGGCGGCGGGACGCCGCCGGCCACCCCGTGGTCGAGTACGTGGGCCGTAACGATTTCCAGGTCAAGATCCGCGGTTTCCGTATCGAACTCGGCGAGATCGACGCCACTCTCGGCGCGCACTCCGATGTCGATTTCGCGGTGACCGTCGGGCACCGGATGGAAACCGGCTCCACCGTGCTGGTGTCCTATGTGCGGCCGGTACCGGGCCATTCGGTCGATACCGCCGCGCTCACCGCGCATGCCGCCGAGCGGCTGCCCGCGTACATGGTCCCCACCGCGATCATGGTGCTGGCCGAGATCCCGCTGACTCCCGCCGGCAAACTGGATCGCCGGGCGCTGCCCGCCCCCGAACTCGTCGCGCGCGAATTCCGCGCGCCGCAGACCCCGGTCGAGGAACTGGTCGCCGGTATCTACGGCGAACTGCTCGGTGTCGACCGGGTCGGCGCCGACGACGATTTCTTCGATCTCGGCGGTAACTCGCTGATCGCGACCCAGGCCACCGCGCGGCTGGCCGCCGCTCTCGACGCCGAGGTCGGCGTCCGCATGCTGTTCGAGGCGCCCACCGTCGCCGGTCTGGCCGCGCGGGTGAGTTCGCACGCCGGCACCTCGCTGCGCCCGGCGCTGCTCGGACCGCGGCCCCGGCCGGAGCGGCCGCCGCTGTCGCTGGCCCAGCAGCGGATGTGGTTCCTCAACCGCTTCGATATGGGTTCGGCGGCCAACAACATTCCCGCCGCGGTGCAGTTGAGCGGTGAACTCGACCTCGTCGCGCTGCGCGGCGCGATCGCCGATCTGGTGGCGCGGCACGAATCGCTGCGCACGGTCTACCCCTCGCACGAGGGCGTCGGCTACCAGCGGGTGCTGCCCGCCGGGCAGGCGGTGCCGGATATCGACGTGGTCGATATCGCCGCGGACGGTGACGAAGCGGTCGCGCCGACCGGTGAACTGGTCGCCGCGCTCACCGAATTCGCCTCGCGCGGTTTCGATGTGACCGCCGCGCCGCCGGTGCGGATGCGGGTCTACCGCCGCGGGCCCGGCGAGCATGTGCTCGTGGTGGTCGCGCACCATATCGCCGCGGACGGTTTCTCCATGCGGCCGCTGGTCCGCGACCTCGTCACCGCCTATATGTCGCGGACGGCCGGCGAGGTCCCGGCGTGGGCGCCGCTGGCCGTGCAGTACGTGGACTACGCGCTGTGGCAGCGCGAGACCCTCGGGTCCGAGGAGGACCGGCGGTCGCTGATCTCGCGGGAACTCGAGTACTGGCGTACCGAATTGGCCGGTCTGCCCGAGGAACTGCGGCTCACCCCGAAACCGCGTCCCGCCGAACCGGCCAACCTCGCCGGAACCCACCGGTTCCAGCTGCCCGGGCATCTGGTCGATTCGCTGAACGAGGTCGCCCGGGCCAACGGCACCACCCTGTTCATGGTGGTGCACGGGGCCTACGCGGCGCTGCTGGCCCGGCTCAGCGGTACCGGCGATATCGCCGTGGGTATCCCGGTCGCGGGCCGCGGTGAGCAGGCGCTCGACGATCTGGTCGGTATGGTCGTCAACACCCTGGTGCTGCGTACGCAGGTGGATCCGGGGATGACGTTCGCCGAACTGCTCGGCCAGGTCCGCGAACACGATCTGGCGGCGTTCGCGCACGCGGGCGTGCCGTTCGAGCGGCTGGTCGAGGTACTGAACCCGGTCCGGTCGCGGGCCCGGCATCCGTTGTTCCAGGTGATGCTGTCGTTCCAGAACCTGGGCCGCGCCTCGCTGGAACTGCCCGGTCTGACCGTCACCGAACTCGCGATCGAATCGCCCACCGCGAAATTCGATCTGCAGCTCACCCTGAGTGAACAGCCGGACCCGTCCAGCGAGATGGACGCCGAACTCGTCTACAGCACCGATCTGTTCGACGCCGATTTCGCTCGTGCCTTCGCGCTGCGGTTCGGCCGGGTGCTGCGTGCGATCGCCGCGGCGCCGCACGCCCCGGTCGGCGATATCGAACTGCTCGAACAGACCGAGCGGCTGCGCATCCTGGACCGGTGGAACGCCACCGAGTTCCCGGTGGACGCCGCGCTGACCACCCCCGCCGGCGATGCCGCCGCCACCCTGGTCGCGGTGTTCGAGGCGCAGGCCGCCCGGACCCCCGACTCCGTCGCGGTGAGCTTCGAGGGGACGAGTCTGTCCTATGCCGAGTTCGCCGCCCGGGTGCACCGGCTGGCGCGCCGGCTGATCCAGGACGGTGTGGGGCCGGAATCGTATGTGGCGCTGGGAATGCGGCGCTCCATCGATCTGGTGGTCGGTATGTACGCGGTGCAGGCCGCGGGCGGCGCCTACGTGCCGCTGGATCCCGATCACCCCGCCGAGCGCATCGAGCACATCCTCGAGACGGCGCGCCCGGTCTGCGTGCTGACCTCCGGTGCCGATCTGGAGACCACCGCGGCGCGGCAGCTGCGTATCGACACCCTGGACGCGAGCGAGTTCTCCGACGAACCGCTGACCGACGCCGACCGGCACCGCCCGTTGCGCCCGGACAACACCGCCTACGTCATCTTCACCTCCGGTTCCACCGGCCGCCCGAAGGGGGTGGCGGTATCGCATGCCGCCATCGTCAACCGGCTGGTGTGGATGCACGCCGAATACGGTCTGGCCGCCGACGATGTGGTGCTGCAGAAGACCCCCGCGACCTTCGACGTCTCGGTCTGGGAGTTCTTCTGGCCGTTGCAGGTCGGCGCCCGGCTGGTGGTCGCCAAGCCCGACGGGCACCGTGATCCGGTGTACCTGGCCCGGCTGATCGACGCCGAGCAGGTCACCACCGTGCACTTCGTGCCGTCCATGCTGTCGGTGTTCGTGGGCGCGGTCGCCGCCACCGCCGAACCCGGTGCGCTCGTCTGCCCGAGCCTGCGCAATGTCTTCGCCTCCGGTGAGGCGCTGCCCGCCGCGACCGCGCAGCGGATGCGCGAACTCACCGGCGCCCGGCTGCACAACCTGTACGGACCCACCGAGGCCGCGGTCGATGTGACCTTCCACGAGGTCACCGATGCCGATACCGCGTCGGTGCCGATCGGCGCGCCGGTGTTCAACACCCGGCTCTACGTGCTGGATTCGCGGCTGCGGCCGGTTCCGGTGGGTGTCCCGGGTGAGCTGTATCTGGCGGGCGCGCAGCTGGCGCACGGCTACGTCGGCCGCCCCGACCTCACCACCGACCGCTTCCTCGCCGATCCCTTCGGTTCCGGCGACCGGATGTACCGCACCGGCGATCTGGTGGCGTGGAACGCCGCCGGGGAACTGGACTATCTGGGTCGTACCGACTTCCAGGTGAAGCTGCGCGGTCTGCGTATCGAACTCGGCGAGATCGAGGCCCATCTGACGGGGCTGGACGCGGTCGCGCAGGCGGTCGTGGTGGTGCATACCGACGCCCGCACCGGTGAGGCGCTGGTGGCGTACCTGGTCGCCGAACCCGGCCGGACCGTCGACACCGCGTCCGTGGCGGCCGAACTGGGCCGGTCGCTGCCGGCGTATATGGTGCCCGCGGTCTACCTGGTGCTGGACTCCTTCCCGCTGAACGCCTCCGGCAAGCTGGATCGCCGGGCGCTGCCGGAGCCGACCTTCACCGCGGCGGTGTTCCGCGCCCCCGCGACTCCCATCGAACAGATCGTGGCCGCCACCTACGCCGATGTGCTGGGCACCCAGCGGGTGGGTCTGGACGACGATTTCTTCGCCCTCGGCGGCAACTCGCTGGTCGCCACCCAGGTCGCGGCGCGGCTCGGCGCCGCCCTGGACACCGAGATCGGGGTCCGGGTGCTGTTCGAGGCGCCCACCGTGGCGGCCCTGGCCGCCCGGCTGGAGACCTCGGCGGGCGCGGGCGGCCGCGCGCCGCTGGTGGCCCAGGAGCGCGGCGAGCCGGTGCCGCTCTCACTGGCCCAGCAGCGGATGTGGTTCCTGAACCGCTTCGACAACCGGACCGCGGTGAACAACATCCCGGTCGCGGTCCGGCTCACCGGCACCCTGGATCTCGACGCGCTGCGCGCCGCGCTGGCCGATGTGGTGGAGCGGCACGAGGTGCTGCGGACCGTCTACCCCGAGGCCGACGGAATCGGGCAGCAGCGCGTGCTGGCGCCCGCCGAGGTGGACCTCGCGATCGAACCGGAGCGGGTCACCGCGGCCGGTCTCGCCGACCGCGTGCTGGAACTCGCGGCGGTGTTCTTCGACGTCACCGCCGAACCGCCCTTCCGGGCGAGCCTGCTGCGCGTCGACGACAGCACCCATATCGTCGTGCTGGTCGCCCACCACATCAGCGCCGACGGTTTCTCGCTGCGGCCGCTGCTGCGCGATCTGGTCGTCGCCTATACCGACCGGCACCGCGGTATCGCGCCCGCCTGGGAACCGCTGGCCGTCCAGTACGCCGACTACACGCTGTGGCAGCGTGCTGTGCTGGGTTCGGAGGACGACCCGGAATCGGTGGCCGCCAAGCAGGTCGGTTACTGGACCGAGCGGCTGCGCGATCTGCCCGATCAGCTGGAACTGCCCGCCGACCGGCCGCGCCCGGAGATCGCCTCGGCCCGCGGCGCCACCTACGACTTCAGCGTGGACGCCGAACTGCGCGCCACCCTCGAGGAACTGGCGCTCGCGCACGGCACCACGCTGTTCATGGTGATGCACGCGGCACTGGCGACCTGGAGCGCCCGGCTCTCGGGCAGTGCCGATATCGCCATCGGCACTCCCATCGCCGGCCGTGGTGAACAGGCCCTCGACGATCTCGTCGGCATGTTCGTCAACACCCTGGTCCTGCGCACCGAGGTGGATCCGGCGACGCCGTTCGCCGATCTGCTGGCCCAGGTCCGCCGGACCGATCTGGCGGCGTTCGCGCACGCCGATGTGCCGTTCGAGCGGCTGGTCGACATCCTGAGCCCGGTGCGCTCGCAGGCGCACCACCCGCTGTTCCAGGTCGCGCTGACCTTCGAGGCCGCCTCGGCCGCCGATATCGGTACCGTGACGCTGCCCGATATGGAACTGTCCGCGGTCGAATTCGACCCGGGCACCGCGAAATTCGATATCCAGCTGACCGTCGGGACCGCGGGCGCGGCCGACGGCGGGCTGCGGATGCAGTGGGCCTACGCCACCGATCTGTTCGATCCGGAAACCGTCGCGGCCTTCGCCGACCGGCTGCTGCGGGTGTTGCGCAGTATCGCCGACGAACCGGGCCTCGCGGTCGGTGATATCGATCTGCTCGGCGAGTCCGAGCATCTGGATGTGGCACGGCGCTGGGTGAGTTCGGGAGCCGACGCCGCACCGGGCGTGTTCACCGCGGCGGGCGCCGCGGTCGATATCCCGGAAACCGCGACTCTCGCAAGCCTTTTCGAGGCGGCCGCGAGTGAGCATCCGAACCGGCCCGCCGCCCGCGCGGGCGCCGACCGGCTGAGCTACGCCGAACTGGACCGCCGGGCGAATGTGCTGGCACGCCGGCTCATCGAGGACGGCGCGGGGCCGGAGACCCTGGTGGCCGTGCTGCTGCCGCGCTCGCTGGACCTGGTGGTGGCGCTGCTCGCGGTGATCAAGTCCGGTGCCGGATACGTACCGGTGGATCCGAGCTACCCGGCCGAGCGCATCGCCTACGTGCTGGAGGATTCGGCTCCGGCCGTGGTGGTGCTGGATTCCACGGTGCAGGTCGCTCTTCCGGCCGGCCTGTCGCGGGTGATCGTGGACGGATTCGCGGTCGAGGCGGGCGATATCGAGGACGCCGACGACGGCCCGATCACCGACGCCGACCGGCTCGCCCCGCTGCGCCCGGACAACACCGCCTACGTCATCTACACCTCCGGTTCCACCGGCCGCCCCAAGGGCGTGGCGGTGGCCCACCGCAACGTGGTGCGGCTGTTCGCCAACACCGACCGCGATTTCGGCTTCGGCCCCGAGGACGTGTGGACGCTGTTCCACTCCTACGCCTTCGACTTCTCGGTCTGGGAACTGTGGGGACCGCTGCTGTACGGCGGCACCCTGGTGGTGGTCGACTACTACACCTCCCGGTCGCCCGAGCAGTTCCTGGAACTGCTGCGCACCGAGCGGGTCACGGTGCTCAACCAGACCCCGTCGGCGTTCTACCAGCTGGCCGAGGCCGACCGCGTCGCGCGCGCCGACCGTCCGCTGGCGCTGCGCTATGTCGTCTTCGGCGGCGAGGCGCTGGAACTGCGCCGGCTCGCCGACTGGATCGCCCGGCACGGTGACGGCACCGCCGGGCGCACCCGCGCCGTCGGCGACCGGGAGACCGCGTCGCCGCTGCTGGTGAACATGTACGGCATCACCGAGACCACCGTGCACGTGTCCTACCGGGCGCTGGACGCGGCCACCGTCGCGGGCGCGGCGGGCAGCGTGGTCGGCCGGGCGCTGGCCGGGCTGAAGGTCTACGTGCTCGACAGCCGGCTGCGGCCGGCGCCGGTGGGGGTCGCGGGCGAACTGTACGTGGCCGGCGGCCAGCTCTCGCGCGGCTACCTCGGCCGCCCGGATCTCACCGCGGCCCGCTTCGTGGCCGATCCGTTCGCCGAACCCGGCACCGTGGGTACCCGGCTGTACCGCTCCGGCGACCTCGCGCGCTGGAACCGCGCCGGCGAACTCGAATACCTCGGTCGCGCCGACGATCAGGTGAAGGTCCGCGGTTTCCGGATCGAGCTCGGCGAGATCGAGGCGGCGGTCCTGGCGCAGCCGGGGATCGCGCAGACCGCGGTCGTCGTCCGCGAGGACACCCCGGGCGATCAGCGAATCGTGGCCTATGTGGTCGCCGATTCCGAATCCGCGCCCGATCCGGACGCGGTGCGCGACGGCGCCGCGGAACGGCTACCCGCCTATATGGTCCCGGCCGCGCTGGTGCTGCTGGACGCGATCCCGCTGACCGTCAACGGCAAACTCGACCGCCGGGCCCTGCCCGCGCCGGCCGCCCGCACCCGCGGGTTCCGTGCCCCGGCCACCCCGGTCGAGGAAACGGTCGCCGCGGTGTTCGCCGATGTGCTCGGGATCGAGCGGGTCGGCGCCGACGACGATTTCTTCGATCTCGGCGGCAACTCCCTGATCGCGACGCGGGTCGCCGCCCGGATCGCCGCCGCGCTGGGTACCGAGGTTCCGGTGCGGGCGCTGTTCGAGGCGCCCACGGTCGAACTGCTCGCGGCCCGGGTGGAATCACGTACCGGCGCCGCGGCGCGCGCGGCCCTGGTAGCGCGCCCGCGGGAGACCGGCGAACTGGTGCCGCTGTCCTACGCGCAGCAGCGCATGTGGTTCCTCAACCAGTACGACACCGCGTCGGCCGCCTACAACCTGCCGATGGCGATCCGGCTGAACGGCGATCTGGATATCGACGCGCTGAGACTGGCCGTCGCCGATGTGATCCGCCGCCACGAATCGCTGCGCACCCGCTACCCCGATCACGGCGGCACGCCGATGCAGCAGGTCGTGGCGCCCGAAGAGGTCGCGGTGGATCTGCGGCCGGTCGGGGTACCCGCCGACGAGCTCGTCGGAGCGGTCGCCGCGTTCGCGGGCGCCGGTTTCGATGTGGCGCACGAGGTTCCGCTGCGGTTCCGGCTGTTCACCACCGCGCCCGGGGAATTCGTCCTGGTCGTCGTGGTGCACCATATCGCCGGTGACGGGTTCTCCGCCGCACCGCTGACCCGCGACGTGATGGTGGCCTATACGGCCCGCACCCAGGGCAGTGCGCCCGGCTGGCAGCCGCTGGCCGTGCAGTACGCGGATTTCGCGCTCTGGCAGCGTGAGGTGCTGGGCAGCGAGGACGATCCCGAATCGCCGATGGCCCGCCAGGTCGGTTACTGGCAGCGCGCCCTCGACGATCTGCCCGACGAACTCGCGCTGCCGCTGGACCGGCCGCGCCCGGCGGTCGCGTCGTTGCGCGGCGCCACCGTGCGCGCGAGCCTGCCCACCGAACTGGTGGCCCGGCTCGACGGACTGGCCCGCGAGAACGGGGCCTCGCTGTTCATGGTGCTGCACGCGGCCCTGGCCGCGCTGCTGGCCCGGCTGTCCGGGAGCCCGGATATCGCCGTCGGCACCCCGATCGCGGGGCGCGGTGAACAGGCCCTCGACGATCTGGTGGGCATGTTCGTCAACACCCTGGTGCTGCGGACCGCCGTGCATTCGGGCGAATCGTTCACCGATCTGCTGGGTCGCGCCAAACAGGCCGATCTGGACGCCTTCGGTCACGCCGACGTACCGTTCGAACGGCTGGTGGAACTGCTGGCGCCGGAGCGGTCGCAGGCCCGCAACCCGCTGTTCCAGGTGGCCCTCTCGCTGCAGAACAACGAACGCCCGGTCCTGGACCTGGCCGGTCTCGGGGTGTCGGCGCTCGACCTCGAGGAGAACGTCTCCCGGTTCGATATGCAGTTCACCCTGGGCGAGAACGCCTCGGCCGGGATGGATCTGGCGCTGACCTACGCCACCGAACTGTTCGACGAATCCACCGCGCGCGCCTTCGTGACCCGCTGGCAGCGGCTGCTGGCCGCGGTCGCGGCCGATCCGGCGGCCGTACTCGGCGAGATCGAGATCCTCGACCCGGACGAACGCGCCGGGATAGTCGCCCGCACCGGCGGGCCCGGGCTGCCCGGGCGCACCCTGCCCGACCTGATCGCCGAAGCCGTCGCGAAGGATCCGTCGGCGCCGGCCGCGGTATTCCGGGACGAGCGGCTCACCTACGGCGAACTCGACGCCCGCGCCAACCGGCTGGCCCGGCTGCTCATCCGGCGCGGCCTCGGCGCCGAGGATCTGGTCGCGATCGCCGTACCGCGCTCGATGGACTCCTATTTCGCCGAATGGGGCGTCACCAAATCCGGCGCCGCCTTCGTTCCCATCGATCCGACCTATCCGCCCGACCGCATCGCCCATATGCTCACCGATTCCGGGACGCCCGTGGGCCTCACGGTGTCCTCGATGCGTGACGGCCTGCCGGAGACGGTGGAATGGCTGGTCCTCGACGACCTGGACCTGGACGGTTTCGACGCCGCCCCGGTCACCGACGCCGACCGGGTGCGCCCGCTGCGCCCGGCCAATACCGCCTACATCATCTACACCTCCGGCTCCACCGGTGTGCCCAAGGGCGTTTCGGTACCGCATGCGGGTCTGGCGAACTTCGCCGCCGAACAGGTGCAGCGCTACCGGATGGACTCGGGTTCGCGAACCCTGCACTTCTCCTCGCCCAGCTTCGACGCCTCCCTGATGGAGCTGCTGCTGGCGATCGGGCCGGGCGGCACCCTGGTGATCGTGCCGACCGGGGTCTACGGCGGTGAGGAACTCTACGGGCTCATCCGCGCCGAACAGGTGACCCATCTGTTCATCACCCCGGCCGCGCTGGCCACCCTCGATCCCGCGGGGCTGGACAGCCTGCGTGTCCTGGCGGTGGGCGGCGAGGCGTATTCGCCGGAACTGCTCGCCAGATGGGCGGTGCCGCTGGGCGATCCGGGTCTGCCGGACCGGCCGCTGCGCGCGTTCCACAATGTCTACGGTCCGACCGAGACCACCATCGTGGTCAATATCGGTGAACCGCTGTGTCCCGGCGACGCGCTCACCATCGGCGGCCCCAACCGCGGTATCCGGTCGATGGTGCTCGACGACCGGCTGCGGCCGGTACCCGACGGTGTGGCCGGTGAGCTGTATGTCTCCGGTATCCAGGTGACCCGGGGTTACCTGGGCCGGGCCGGGCTCAGTGCCGAACGGTTCGTCGCGAACCCGCACGCGCCCGGGGAGCGGATGTACCGCACCGGTGACGTGGTGCGCTGGGCGGCCCGGGAACTCGACGGCGGGGAGATCGAGTACCGGCTCGAATACGTGGGCCGCTCGGACTTCCAGGTCAAGATCCGCGGTTTCCGTATCGAACTCGGCGAGATCGACAACGCCCTGACCGCCGACGAGAGTGTGGACTTCGCGGTCACCCTCGGCCACACCAGTGCCGCGGGCGCGGTATCGCTGGTGTCGTATGTGGTGGCCGCGCCCGGCCACGCGATCGATATCGCGGCCGTGACGGACCGCCTCGAGGAGCGGCTGCCCGCCTATATGGTGCCGTCCTCGATCATGGTGCTGGACCGCATCCCGCTGACCCCGGTCGGCAAACTCGACCGGCGCGCGCTGCCGGAACCGGTTTTCGCCACCGACACCACCTTCCGGGCTCCGCGGACCCCGCTGGAGCAGACCATCGCCGAGATCTTCGCCGAGGTGCTCGGTGTGGACCGGGTGGGCGTGGACGATTCGTTCTTCGCCCTGGGCGGCGACAGCATCGTCTCGATCCAGCTGGTCTCGCGCGCCAAGGCCCGCGGTGTGGTCTTCACGCCGCGGCATGTGTTCGAACAGCGCACCGTCGCCGGGCTGGCGACGGTGGCCGAGACCGCGGCGGCCGGCGACAGCGCCGCGCCGGTGTTCGCGGAACTGCCGGGCGCGGGTGTCGGCACGCTGCCGCCGACGCCGGTGGTGCGGTTCATGGCCGAGCGGGCCGGCTCGTTCGGCCGGTTCCACCAGTTGATGGCGCTGGAATTGCCGCTGGGCGTGGACGCCGCGACCCTCGAGGCCGTGATCGCGCCGGTATTGGACCGCCACGATATGTTGCGCGCCCGCCTCTACCGCGCGGGCGGCGACTGGGTGGTGGAGACCGCCGAACCGGGCACCGTCGAGGTGTCCACCCGCATCGACCACACCGTGTTCGACGCGGCCGCCGACGACGAGCGGCTGTTCGAGATCGCCTCGGCCGCGGTGGACGCGGCGCTGGACCGCCTGGATCCGGCCGCCGGTGTCGTGGTGCGGTTCGTCTGGCTCGAACCGGATTCCGCCGACCGCGCGGGCCGGTTGATCGTCCTCGCCCACCACCTGGTGGTCGACGGTGTCTCCTGGCGCATCCTGGTGCCCGATTTCGTGGCGTCGGCCGGTGCCCACAGCGCCGGGCGGGCTCCCGAACTGCCCGCACCCGCCACCTCCATGCGCTCCTGGGCGCATGCGCTCGAGGAGAACGCCCGCGGCACGGCCAGGTCGGCCGAACTGGACTACTGGCGCACCGTCGCCGGCACCGCCGATCCGCTGCTGACCGATCGCCGGATGGATCCGGTCGTGGACACCTCCGCGATGATCGATATCCACCGGGTGGAGGTCTCGCCGGAGGTCACCAGGACCCTGCTGACCACCGTTCCGGCGCTGTTCCACGGCGGTGTCAACGACGGTCTGCTGACCGCGCTGGCCCTGGCCACCGCGGCCTGGCGGACGCGCCGCGTACCGGGTGTGCGCGCCGACGACGCGCTGCTGCTGCGGCTGGAGGGCCACGGCCGTGAGGAAGAGGTCGTCCCGGGCGCGGATCTGTCGCGCACGGTCGGCTGGTTCACCGCGATCTTCCCGGTCCGGTTCGAACTGAGCGGGATCGATGTGACGGCCGCGCTGAACGGCGGGCCGGAACTGGGCGCCGCGCTGAAACTGGTCAAGGAACAGCTGCTGTCGGTGCCGGATAAGGGCATCGGGTACGGCCTGCTGCGCTATATGAATCCCGAAACCGCCGGTGAGCTGCCCGCGGACCTGCCGGGCCAGGTGAGTTTCAACTATCTGGGCCGGGTCGCGGAGAGCGAGATCCCGGACGCGCTGCGCGGATTCGGCTGGATCCCGGCGCCGGAACTCGGCGCCCTCGGCGGCGCGTACGACGCCGATATGCCGGCCATGGCGCCGCTGGATATCAACGCCATCGTGGTCGGCGAGGCGCTGACCGCGCGGATCGGCTACCCGTCCACACTGCTGTCGGCCGAGGAGGTCCGCGAATTCGGCGACCTCTGGGTCCGGGCGCTGGAAGCGGTGGCCCGGCACGCCGATTCGGCCGGCGCTGGTGGGCACACCCCGTCGGATTTCGCGCTGGTCCGGTTGGCGCAGCACGATATCGACGGCTTCGAACGGCAGTTCACCGGACCGGTGGCCGATGTGTGGCCGCTGTCGTCGCTGCAGGCGGGGCTGCTCTTCCATGCCCGCCTCGCCGCGCATTCGGTCGATGTGTACACCGCGCAGGCGGTGCTCACTCTCACCGGCCGCGTCGACGCGACCCGGCTGCGCGCCGCCGCCCAGGCGCTGGTGGACCGCTACGAGAACCTGCGCACCGCGTTCGTCACCGATTCCGCCGGTAACCCGATGCAGGTGGTGCTGGACAACGTCCGGGTGGACTGGGCCGAATACGACCGCGCCGCCGCCGGTGACGCCACCGAACTCATCGAAGCCGACCGGTTGCGGCGTTTCGATCTCACCGAGCCGCCGCTGATCCGGTTCACCCTGATCCAGGTCGGCGCAGCCGAATGGCAGTTCGTGGTGTCCAACCACCACATCCTGCTCGACGGCTGGTCGATGCCGCTGCTCATGCGGGATCTGCTGGTGCTGTACGCGGCGCACGCCGACAGCAGCGCGCTGCCCGCCGCCCGCTCCTACCGCCACTTCCTGGACTGGCTCGGCCGCCAGGACCACGCGGCATCGGTGGCGGTGTGGGCGGACGCGCTGTCCGGGATCTCCGAACCCACGCTGCTGACCCGCCCGGACAGCGGCGGCGCCTCCTCGCACGAGATCAACGCGCTCTCCGGTGAATACGAGTTCGGCCTGGACGAGGCCGGGACCGCCCGGCTCACCGCGCTGGCCGCGGATCTCGGCGTCACCCCGAACACCGTGCTGCAGGTGGCCTGGGCCATTCTCATGGGCCGGATGACCAGCCGCGACGATGTGCTGTTCGGCGCCACCGTCTCCGGCCGCCCGCCGCAGTTGTCCGGTGTGGAGACGATGGTCGGCCTGTTCATCAACACCGTTCCGGTGCGGGTGCGCTTCGACCAATCCGAATCGGCGCGTGAGGTACTGGTTCGCACCCAGTCCGAACAGGCCGATCTGCTGGATCACCACTATGTCGGCCTGTCCGATATCCAGACCGCCGCCGGGATGGCCACGCTGTTCGACACCCTGCTGGTGTTCGAGTCCTATCCGGTGGACGCCGAGGGTATCCAGGCGCAGGCCACCGATATCGACGGTATGACGGTCACCGGCCTGGACGCCGCCGATGCCACCCACTACCCGCTGACCCTGGTCGCGGCCATGCACGCGGAGCTGCGGATTCGCGCCGGCTATCTGCGGGATATGTTCGACGAGCAGACCGTGCGCCGGATCGCCGATCGCCTGGTGTGGGTCCTGAACGCCGTCACCACCGATCCCGGCCGCCCGATCAGCGAGATCGACCTGCTGGGCGCGGGAGAGCGCGAACTCGTGGTGTCGCGCTGGAACGCGACCGAGCACGAAGTGGACTCGGCGGCCACCCTGGTCTCGATGTTCACCGCGCAGGTCGCGCGGACCCCGGACGCCCCCGCACTCACCTTCGAGGGGACGACTCTGTCCTACGCCGAGTTCGCCGCGCGGGTGAATCCGCTGGCGCGCTGGCTCATCGACCGCGGTGTGGGCCCGGAATCGTATGTGGCGCTGGGGATGCGGCGCTCCCTCGATCTGGTGGTCGGTATGTACGCCGTCGCCCTGGCCGGCGGCGCGTACGTCCCGCTGGACCCCGACCATCCGGCCGAGCGCACCGAGTACATCCTGAAGACCGCCGATCCGGTGTGTGTGCTGACCTCCGGCGACGATCTGGAGATCGATACCGCGCAGGTGCGGATGGATCTGCTGGATCTGTCCGGTTACCGCGACGACGAGGTCACCGACCGCGACCGCCGGGCCCCCGTGCGCCCGGCCGGTACCGCCTACGTGATCTTCACCTCCGGTTCCACCGGCCGGCCCAAGGGTGTGGCCGTCTCGCACGCGGCGATCGTGAACCGGCTGGTGTGGATGCAGGACCGCTACGGGATGACCCCCGAGGACGCGGTACTGCAGAAGACCCCGTCGACCTTCGACGTCTCGGTGTGGGAGTTCTTCTGGCCGTTGCAGATCGGTGCGCGGCTCGTGGTCGCCAAACCCGACGGGCATCGCGATCCCGCCTATCTGGCCGAGATCATCGAGGCCGAGCGGATCACGGTCGCGCATTTCGTGCCGTCCATGCTCACCGTGTTCGTGGGCGCGCTCACCGAATCGGCCGAGGCCGCCCGCTGCGATTCGCTGCGGATGGTGTTCTCCTCCGGTGAGGCGCTCTCGCCGAAGCCCGCGCAGCGGTTGCGCGAGCTCGCCGGGACCGCGCTGCACAACCTCTACGGCCCGACCGAGGCCGCCGTCGACGTCACCTTCCACGAGGTCACCGACGCCGATACCGTTTCGGTGCCGATCGGCGCGCCCGTCTACAACACCCGTCTCTACGTCCTCGACGATCGGCTGCGGCCCGTTCCGGTGGGTGTCGCGGGTGAGCTGTATCTCGCGGGCGCCCAGCTGGCGCGCGGTTATGTGGCCCGCCCGGATCTGTCCGCGGACCGGTTCGTGGCCAACCCGTTCGACGCCGGGCAGCGGATGTACCGCACCGGCGACCTGGTGGCCTGGACCCCGGCCGGGGAACTGGATTACCTGGGCCGCACCGATTTCCAGGTGAAACTGCGTGGTCTGCGGATCGAACTGGGTGAGATCGAATCCGCGCTCACCGGTATCGACGAGGTCGATCAGGCCGTGGTGGTGCTGCGCGGCGATCCGCATACCGGTGACCAGCTGGTGGGCTACGTGGTGGCCGCGGCGGGCGCGCAGCTCGATATCGAAACCGTCCGGGAGGATCTGTCCGCGCAGGTACCGGCCTATATGGTGCCCGCCACCATCATGGCGCTGGACGCCTTCCCGCTGAACGCCTCCGGCAAGCTGGACCGTAAGGCGCTGCCCGCCCCGGTGTTCGAGGCGGCGGTGTTCCGGGCCCCCACCACCCCGGTGGAGGAGATCGTGGCCCGCACCTTCGCCGAGGTGCTCGGCGTGGAGCGGGCCGGCCTGGACGACGATTTCTTCGCCCTCGGCGGTAACTCGCTCAGCGCGACCCAGGTCGCGGCCCGGCTCTCGGCCGCACTGGATACCGAACTCGCGGTCCGGGAACTTTTCGAGGCCTCCACCGTCGCGGCGCTGGCCGCGCGGGCGGAGAGCCGCGCCGGCGCCGGATCGCATGCCGCGCTGGTGCCGCAGCCGCGCCCGACCCAGACCCTGCCCTCGGGTGAGGTCGTGGAACGGGTGCCGCTGTCGCTGGCCCAGCAGCGGATGTGGTTCCTGAACCGCTTCGATCCCGAATCCGCGGTGGACAACATCACCGTCGCGGTCCGGATGTCGGGCCTGCTGGACCGGCAGGCGCTGCAGGTGGCGGTCGCCGATGTGCTGGCCCGCCACGAATCGCTGCGCACCTTCTACCCCGAGGTGGACGGCACCGCCTATCAGCAGGTGGTTCCGACCGCGCAGGTGATCCCCGACCTGACGCCGATCGATGTCGGCGAGACCGACCTGCCGCGCCGCCTCTCCGAGGTCGTGCTGGCCGGATTCGACGTCACCACCACGGTGCCGTTCCGCGCCCGGCTGTTCGAGATCAGCCCGACCGAGCACGTTCTCGGTTTCGTGGTGCACCATATCTCCGGTGACGGCTTCTCGATGGCGCCGTTCTTCCGCGATGTGGTCACCGCCTACGCCGCCCGCATCGAGGGCGGGGAGCCCGGCTGGCGGCCGCTGGAGGTCCAGTACGCCGATTACGCGCTGTGGCAGCGCCAGGTGCTCGGGTCCGAGGACGATCCGGAATCGGTGATCTCCGAGCAGATCGCCTACTGGACCGATTCGCTGGCCGGGATTCCGGAACAGCTGGATCTGCCCGCCGACCGCCCGCGTCCGGCGATCGCCTCCGGGCGCGGCGCCACCCACCTGTTCGAGATCGACGCCGATACCCATGCCGCGCTGGGCGAACTGGCGCGGGGCCGGGGCGCGACGTTGTTCATGGTGGTGCACGCGGCCTTCGCGGTACTGCTGTCGCGGTTGTCCGGCGAAGCCGATATCGCCATCGGCACCCCGGTCGCGGGTCGCGGTGAACGCGCGCTCGACGATCTGATCGGTATGTTCGTCAACACCCTGGTACTGCGTACCGAGGTCGATTCGGCGGCCGGTTTCGACGAACTGCTCGGCGCGGTGCGCGGTACCGATATCGCCGCGTTCGGGCATGCGGATCTGCCGTTCGAACGGCTGGTGGAGATCCTGAACCCGGTGCGGTCGCAGGCCCGCAACCCGCTGTTCCAGGTGATGCTGTCGCTGCAGAACACCCGCCAGGTGAGTATGGAACTGCCAGGCCTCACCATCGGCGGGGTCGAACTGCCCATCGAGACCGCCAAATTCGATCTGGCGCTGGAACTCACCGAACGGATCGGTGAGCAGGCCGGCGCCGCGGCGGGTATCACCGCCAAATTCGTCTACGCCACCGATCTGTTCGACGCCGATACCGTGGCGAGCTTCGGCCGGCGTTTCCTGCGGCTGCTCAAGGCGCTCACCAAGACCCCGGAGCGCCCGCTGGGCGATCTCCCGATGCTGGAACCCGCCGAGGCCGCGCAGGAACTGCGGGGCTGGCACGGAGTGGGCCGGCCGGTGGATCCGGCGGGTACGGTCGTCGACTGGTTCGTCGACCAGGCGGCCGCGACACCGGAGGCGGTCGCCGTGGTCGACCGGTCGGGTGCCGAACCCGGTGCCACGCTCAGCTACGCCGAATTCGCGGAGCGGGTCGCCCGGCTGGCCCGGCGGCTGATCGAGGCGGGCGCCGGACCGGATACCCGGGTGGCGCTGGGGATGCGCCGGTCGCTGGACCTGACCGTCGCGATCCACGCGGTACTGCAGGCCGGCGCCGCCTATGTGCCGCTGGACCTGGACCAGCCGTCCGAACGCCTGACCTATGTGCTCGATACCGCGGCACCGGTCTGCGTCCTGACCACCGGCCGTGACGATTTCGCGCCCGCGGGGCTGCGCCGCCTGGTGATCGACGAACTGGATCTCTCCGGTTACCCGGGCACTCCGGTGACCGACGCCGAGCGGCTGCTCCCGCTGCGCCCGGACCAGCTGGCCTACGTGATCTTCACCTCCGGCTCCACCGGCCGCCCGAAGGGCGTCGGGGTGTCCCATGCCGCGCTGCATCATCAGATGCGCTGGTTGGTGACCGAATTCGGGCTCTCGTCCGACGATGTGGTGCTGTACAAGACCCCGGCCACCTTCGACGCCTCGGTCTGGGAGCCGCTGGCCCCGCTGCTGAGCGGCGCGCGGACCGTGGTCGCCACGCCGGACGGGCATCGCGATACCGGGTACCTGTCCCGGACCATCGCCGAGGAACGGGTGACCCTGGCGTCGTTCGTCCCGTCGCTGCTGAGCATCTTCGCCACCACCACCGATCCCGCCGGGCTCGGCTCGCTGCGGGCGCTGCTCGTCGGCGGCGAGGCGTTCACCCGGGAATCGGTGCTGGCGTTCCGGCGCCTCGGGGTGCCGAATGTGGCGCTGGTGAACCTGTACGGGCCGACGGAGGTCACGGTCAACTCCACCTACGCGGTGGTGCCCGATTCCGTCTCCGCGACGGTGCCGATCGGCTATCCGGTCTGGAACACCCAGGCCTATGTGCTCGACGCGCGGCTGCATCCGGTGCCCGCGGGCGCCGCGGGCGAGCTGTATCTGGCCGGACCGCAGCTGGCCCGCGGCTACTTCGGCCGCGCGGCGCTGACCGCCGACCGGTTCCTGCCCAACCCGTTCGGGCCCGAGGGTTCGCGGATGTACCGCACCGGTGATCTGGTGGCCCGCGACAGGTCGGGTGCGCTGGTCTACCGGGGCCGTACCGATTTCCAGGTCAAACTGCGCGGTCTGCGGATCGAACTGGGTGAGATCGAGACGGCGCTGGCCGAACACGAATCGGTCGGGCAGTCGGTGGTGCTGGTGCGCTCGGACGCCCATACCGGTGACCGCCTGGTCGGGTACGTGGTGCCCGTGGCCGGTGCCGTCGTGGACCTGGATACGCTGCGCGATCACTTGACCGACCGGTTGCCGACCTATATGGTGCCCGCGGCGTTCATGGTGCTCGACGCGCTGCCGCTGAACGCCAGCGGCAAACTCGACCGCCGCGCCCTGCCGGAACCGGTATTCGCCGCGCGTGAGTTCCGGGCCCCGAGCACCCCGGTCGAGGAGATCGTGGCGAATGTGTTCGCCGAGGTCCTGGGTGTGCCCGCGGACCGCCGGGTCGGCCTGGACGACGATTTCTTCGAACTCGGCGGCAACTCGCTGATCGCGACCCGGGTCGCGGCCCGGCTGGGCGCGGCACTGGAAACCGACGTGCCGGTGCGGATGCTGTTCGAGGCGTCCACCGTGGTGGGTCTGGCGACCCGGGTGGAGCAGGCCGGCGGTGGAGCGCGGCAGGCGCTGGTCGCCGGACCGCGCCCGGAACGGGTCCCGCTGTCGCTGGCGCAGCAGCGGATGTGGTTCCTCAACCGCTTCGACAACCAGTCCGCCGCCTACCACGTGCCGATGGCGGTCCGGCTGACCGGCCGCCTGGATGTGGATGCGCTGCGCGGCGCGATCGGCGATCTGGTGAGCCGCCACGAGGTACTGCGCACGGTGTACCCGGATACCGACCAGGGTCCGGTGCAGGTGGTGCTGCCGGTCGCGGGCGCGGTTCCCGAACTCGCGGTCCGCACTGTCGCCGCCGACGCGGTGACGGGCGCGGTGCTCGAACTGGTCTCGACCGTTTTCGACGTCACCGACGAGGTGCCGCTGCGGGTGGCGCTGTTCGGGATCGAGGGCGCCACCGACGAATACGTGCTGGCCATGGTCGTGCACCACATCTCCGGTGACGGCTCCTCGGTGGGGCCGCTCACCCGCGATCTGATGATCGCCTACGCGGCGCGCGCTGCCGGTGAGACGCCGGGCTGGGCGCCGCTGCCGGTGCAGTACGCCGACTACAGCATCTGGCAGCGGGCCGTCCTCGGCGACGAGGACGATCCGGAATCGCTGGCGCACAAGCAGGTCGCGTACTGGCGGGCCGCGCTGGCCGATCTGCCCGACCAGCTGGATCTGCCGTCGGACCGGCCGCGTCCCGCGGTGCAGTCCTACACCGGTGGCCGGGTCGAGGTCCGGATCGACGCCGAGATCCACCGCGCGCTGCTGGAAGTGGCGCGCGATGAGCACGCCACCCTGTTCATGGTGGTGCACTCCGCGTTCGCCGTCCTGCTCGCGCGGTTGTCGGGGACCGGCGATATCGCGATCGGCACCCCGCTCGCGGGCCGCGGCGAGGCGGCCCTGGACGACCTGATCGGCATGTTCGTGAACACGGTTGTGTTCCGCACCCTGGTCGACGGCGGGCAGTCGTTCACCGAGTTGCTGGCGCGGCAGCGGGAGAAGGACATCCAGGCGTTCGCCAATGCCGATGTCCCGTTCGAGCGGCTGGTCGAGGTACTGAACCCGGTGCGGTCCACCGCGCGGCATCCGCTGTTCCAGGTGGGCCTGTCGTTCCAGAACCTGGCGTCCTCGACGCTGGAACTGCCCGGACTCACCGTATCCGGGGTGGATATCGACACCGAACTCTCGCAGTTCGACCTGCACCTGATCGTGGGGGATACCTACGACGACGCGGGCGCGCCCGACGGGATCGGCGGCTACCTCACCTACGCGACGGATCTGTTCGACCACGCCACCGCCCAGGGTTTCGTGGATCGGTTCATCCGCCTGCTCGGCGCCGTGATCGCCGATCCGGAAACCGCGGTCGGCGATCTCGAATTGCTCGCCGCCGGCGAACGCGACACCGTGATCGCGGCGCGTAATGCGACCGCGCGTCCGGTCGATACCGCGGCCACCCTGGCGGCGCTGCTGGCCGCCACGGTCGCCTCCGCTCCCCGGGAGGTGGCCCTCGTCGCCGACGACGGGTCGCAGGTGACCTATGCGGAGTTGGACGCGCGGGTGAATACGCTGGCGCGGCATCTGATTGCGCTGGGTGTGGGTCCGGAGGACCGGGTGGCGCTGGCGTTGCGTCG
>NZ_JBVJHV010000003.1:0-830848 GCF_055586645.1 Nocardia sp. NPDC049935
CGTCCGGGTATTTCTTCGGTGCTGCCACGCGGGGCTCCTTCCCGGTCCTATCGGACCATGCTCAGAGCCCTCCAAGGAAGCGGGGGAACCTCACCTACGACGAGCTGTCCCGCACCATCCATGATCACCGACAGGAGCGCGAGTACTGAGGGTGTGATAACACCGGCATCCAGGGTATCCGGTGTCTTCTCGTTGGTCGCATCGAGTTCCGTACTGGAAGTCGTCAGCGTGCTCGCGATGGTCGCCAGCGTGTTCTGGTCGATACACAACTCCGTCATGATTGGAACCCCCTCCGGTGTTCATCCGGTATATGGATATCCAGCAGCAGAACATCGAATGGCTGGTCCTGCTGAACCGAATCAAGTGCCACCGTGGGCGTCCACATCCACGGCTGATCATCACCGCAGCATGTCAGGAGTCGGTCGAGCGCCGAATACGCCAGGCAGGCCACCCGGCCGTCGCGCATCTGCCGCAACATGATTCGGGCGTCCTCGACCCTGTCCACATGAGCCATGGTCGGCAGATAGACAACAGGCGGGAAGTTCTTCGGAATCGACGTGGCACCCGAATCGCCTCGACGTCCACTTGCTTGGGCAGACTCGGCGGCATCACTTCGCCCGGCAAGGACCGGTTCGTTGTTCGCCCGATAAGCGTCGTGGTTCACCCGGTCGGCAGCCGGCGCATTTGATGTAGCCGAAGGTGGCATACCATAGCTCGCCGCTGAATAGCCGGTGCTCGGGGGACGCAGTCGCGCGAAGGATTCCTCTGGAGGCAGTCCGGATGCGGGAGCGGTAACAGGCCCGAGGTCGCTCTGGCTCGTGGAGTCGGCCTCCGTCGGCAAATGAGCAGCGGGCTCCTGGGAGGCCGGAGTCGGAGAGGGCGGCGGCGCTACCGGCGTGTCGCCGAGATTGAGCGACGAATACAGGTTATCCGGATTGTTCGGATGATCAGTGCCATCAGCGAATGGGTCATAATGCGATACAGGCATCACGGCACCTCACGGATCGTCTACAGGCTGAGACAGACGGATTGCGAAAATCGATGTTCAATCCGAAGCCCCTCCCCCCATGGCTCTCTTCGATCGCTGCACACCATGCCCGGCACACCACCGGTTGTCAAGATGCCTGTCTGAAGATTCACCAACGCCTGGGATACACCGGCCGTCACCACGATGCCGAGAGTGACAGCCACGAGTGTGCCCAGGGCGACGGCCGACCACATCCACCGACCTCGCATCGAATGTTCCTTTTTATACGAACCCATCATGCCCCGAGATCCCAGTCATCGGTCCATGAACGCCAGGGTGGATTCCAGACGTGCGTCGTGGCTGTCGACCCGACGCACGCCGGACGACGCCCTGTCGAGGTCCGCAGCGGTCCGGTTGTTCAGACGTTCAGGAACTCCAGATGGACGATTCGGGTTTGCGGGTCACGTTCATCGACCAGAACCTTACGGAAAACAAGGTTCCCCGACGGGGACGTGATGTTGTCGCGAGCATAGAGAAGCTTCGGTGAAGTGTTCGGATCCGGTCCGGCGATGGTCGAAATGGACAGTGCGTGCCCGGGCCCGAGCGGAGCCGAATAGCCGGAGTTGTCCAGCATCCACACCAGACCGGGCGGCGTCATCTCGACGGCCAACCGAAACCGGGGCTCGGGTCCGGATTCCTTCTGGACCAGTAGAACCTTGCCGCCCGCCGGAAGGGTCCAACCGCCGTATTCGGTCGCCTCACCGATGAGCTCCGGGCTGTCGCCCACTTCGGTTCCGGAATCCGCCGCACGGTAGACCGATTCGGTGCATCCCACTCCTGTCAGCGCAACCAACAGGAGCATGCCGATGAGGATGCCGCGCCGAGCCACCGAAAAAGCCCTCGGAGACCCGCTGTTATCGGGTCGGGTCGGTGCGGTCGCCCTTTCGGCTGTCCGGCGGGCCCGGAAAATCGATTGCGCCATTGGTGGGTACATCCCCTCGTAGTGTTGAACCGACGAAGTTCCGAACATATTGAATTCCTGGCCATATCCCGCTGTGTGCAAACCGCCCATCCGTTGGTCGCTGATGTCGAAGCCGAGCAGTTCGACGCCTTTCGGGCTGGGCCTGGAGCTGTCCCAGTTGTACTGAAGGCAGGCCAGCACTCTCCCGAATATGGCGTACGCGTAGCGGTGGGTCGCGGTCAACTGAAGACCGTGAGGATCTCCAGCGCGCCGAAGATGCCGATGAACCACTGCTTGATCAGCTGCCCCAGCGTTGGATAGCTGCCGTCCTCACGCCGCAACCGGAGCCCGACAAGGAGTTTGCCGAGCGTGGTCCGGATCAGCCTCTGAATGAATGTGCGGTGGAGGAACGAGGCGGCGATAGCGGCGAGCACTCCCGACATGATCGGATTCCACGGGGGCTCGGGGGAATGCTCGAAGCTGTACCACACCGCCACACCCACCGCGATATGCAACACCATATCCACGATCAGGGCCACGGTGACCAGCGTGTACCGCAGCTCTTTCGATGTGTAGGGGTTCGACGTCCTGCCCACCATGAGGTCGTCCGAGGGCTTCGGGGTGCTGGGGGCGGGGCGGGTGCCGGATTTGCCACCGGCACGGATTTTGTGCCGCATAGGGTTCGGTTCGCGCTTGCTCAGTCCTACGGGTGGGCGTTCCGCTCCAGCGTTGCCGCGGTGATATGGCACCGTGTTCGATTCGTCAGAGCGCAAGACTGGAACTCCTACTGTCCGAGAGGGGTTGCGGGAAGGTCATCGACGACGCCATATCGAGGCCCGAATGGTCCACGGCCGCTCAGACGCCGCGGAAATCGATATGCACTATGCGCGTATCCGCATCCCGCTCGTCGACAGTGATATCGCGCATCATCACCGTGCCTGCCGGGGAAGTGAACCATTCCTGAGCCCGGACAACATTGAGTGACGATTCCAGCGACGGCCCAGCGATCGGTTGCTGCAGGAACGGGGGATGTTCCTTCGCGAATGTGGTGCGGAATCGCGATTGCTCCAGCATCCAGACGAGGTCGGCCGGCGAGAGCTCGACCGCGATCCGATACCGGCGATCGCGATCGTCCTTGCGCTCGACCAGCAGCACCTTGCTGTTCACCGGCAGTATCCATCCTCCGTACTCGGTCGCCTCTGCCAGTAGAGCCGGACTGGTCGATGCCTCGATATCCGGGACCATCGCCTGCTCGATCGAACGGTCGACAACCCGCGCACAACCGTAGATGCCGAGAGTGACGGCCGCGAGTGTGCCCAGGGCGACGGCGGGCCACATCCACCGACCTCGCATCGAACGTTCCTTTCCGGTGGAAAACGGTGGCGATATCATCGCGGCGGAGTCCCGGCACTACCAAACCGAGGGCCCGTAACCAGGCAAGCCGGATGAGGGAATTACGTTCGGTGGATGAGCTTCAGACTCGCGGCATACGCCGTCTGCCTCGAACAGGGCCGGGTGTTGCTCGCTCGTCATGTAGCCGGAAACGGCGAGACCACGTGGACATTTCCGGGCGGTGGGGTCCAGCATGCGGAGGATCCCTTCGATGCGGTGACCCGGGAGCTCGCTGAGGAGACCGGCTATGCCGGGGTCGTCGAGCGCCTGCTGGGTGTGGATTCGAGGGTGATCCCCGCCGCCGTTGCTCGTGCGGGAGTCGAGCATCAGAATGTCGGGGTCTACTACCGCGTCCGCATCACCGGCGGTCGGCTTCGAGCCGAACCGAACGGAGCGACTGTCGAGCCGACCTGGACTCCGCTCGGCGAGGTGATCTCTCTGCGTCGGTCATCGCTTGTCGATTCCGGCTTGGCTCTGGCGCGGACCGTTCCGGCAACCGGTCATATCACGCCCGCTCCGGTCGGCGGCTTGATCCAACACTGAGATACTCCCGAATCACCCGCGCCGCGACCGTGGTCGGCATCCTCGGTCCGCCGAAGCGGCCCACGCCTCGGCGAACATCTCGTGCAGCGGTGCGGGCGGGAATATCCGCAGGTAGGGGCCCTCGATTTCCTTGCCCGTCGGTTTGGCCAGGTGCGTATCCAGTTTCCCGGACTCGAGGGGGAGGTGTGGGGCGGCGACCCCGTCGGTCCAGGGGCCGGGAATGAAGGCGGTGCGGCCCGCGCGGAGACGTTTGCCGATCTCGATCAGCCCGAGCGTCGTGAGTTCCGCCTGCACTGTTTTGTGGTGGGCGGCCTTCCACCCGTTCCAGGCGCGGATATTCCTATCGGTCGGGCGGGCGAGGGTGAGGAGTTGCAGATAGAGAGCGCTTGCGTCCGGTGAGGCGCCGGTATCCGCGGAGACCTTGCCGACGAGATCCGGGACACTGTGGCGGGGGTCCGCCTCGTAGTGGCCGGCGCTTACGGGCGTGGTGGCCGCTCGTTCGACGAGGCGTGCCAGGCCGGTGACCAGTATCTGCTCGCAGTAGATCGCGTGCGCGATGTCCGGCATATCGTGTGCTGCGCAGAGCCGGGCCGTGCGTTCCACCAGCGCGGGATCCGAGAGCGCCGCCGGACGGAGGAAGACGTAATCGAAACGCTCCGTCGGATTCACGATCACCAGCCCGTTGTCGTGGACCGGTAGATCGTGTGGGGGCACCGGCACCGTGTCCGGACCGAATACCGCCGCGCGGAAATGCTGGAATCCGAGGGATACGAGTAGATCCGGACCACGGAGACGAGCGCGCAATCGCTCGTAGATATCGACGGCGTGCGCCGCGACGGGATCGCCCACCGGGCGTTCGGTCAGTGCCCAGACCAGTGCTGTGGCAAGGGAGCGGTAGGGATTGTCCCGTCCGGACAACGCGTCGGTGCCGCGGCTTCCGGTCACCCGTAGTTTTCCGGCGTACTCGGTTCGCAGGACATGGTGCAGATCCTCGGTCGCCATCGGGGAGACATCGGGACAGAGCAGGGCCAGGGCGAAGGGCCGGTCGAGTCCGGTGGCGGACTCGAGCGCCGCCATCGCTTCCTCGGGAAGATGCGACCGGCGGCCGATAAGCTCGTTCCACGCCGTGGCGAGGCGTTCCGCGGCGGCGAGATCGCCGTCTACCGTCCACAGTTCGGCCGGATCGTCGGGGACGGCAGCAGCCAGCAACCGCACGGTTCCTTCGGCGCCGAGGCGGCCGATCATCGTCTCGTAGTCCCTGGCCATCGCCTCGGTCATGCCGTACGGCTTGGCGCGCAGCATCTTCTCATGCGGCGACATCGCCCGGTCGAAGCCGTGGCCGTCGCGTCGGGGCAGCCCGTCGAGCACCAGCCGGGCAACGGCATCACGGACCCCGGTACGTTCGGCGAAAACCCGGACCGCTCGCTCGGAGACGGCGATCGGCCCGTGCGTCTCCAGCAGCTCCGCGATGCGAGGGAGCCGGACGGAATCATCGCGGGTGAGGACGATGGAACGGATATCGGTCGCCTGGTCCGGCGCCGGGGCCGTGGCGGGTTGCAGGAATATCTCGCCGTAGCCGATCGTCCGGTCGTCCGGGATGGAGCGCGCGCGCCCCGAGCGCCACTCCCCCGGCCGGGCGTAGGGCTGAGCCGCCCAGGTGTGCAGCAACCCGAGCAGGGCGTCGCGCTGTGGCTGTGGAGTGCGGGCGGTGACGGCGCGCCACACGATCGCATCGATATGGCCGAGCAGGGGCGTCCACGCGACGGGCCGGCCGAGGCAGCTCAGGGATCGCACGTACCGATCGATATCGCCGGCGAAGAAGGAACCGTCCGCGGCCAATGTCGCCAGGGCGGCGGGCTTCTCGGTCGCGTAGCCGAGGTCCGGGAGCAGACCGAGCAGGGCCGGGTACAACTCGGTATCGGCGATTACGACGGGCGGGCGGACGAGTAGATCTGCCCGGACAACGTTCACCCGGTGGATGGTCCGCTCGAGCTGCTGCGCCAGCCGTGCCGCGAACGAGCCGAAGGAACGCACCGCCTCGGCGATCAGTGGATCCGTGATCGAATCGGGGACAGTACCGTCGGTCAGCAGATGCCGTACCTGCTCCAGGTCGAGAGCGCGCAGCGCCCGGGACGATTCGATATCGCGGGCGCCGAGGAAATGCCAGAACGCGGGCGGTGGGAACGGCCGGGGGTCGTCGGGGTGGTGCTTCCATTGAATGCGCTGGTAGTTCAGCGTTGCGGTCTGTTCGTCCGGCAGGCTTCCGACCTCCCAGTGCGCCGCCCCGTCCAGATAGGCGGTCAGGGATCTGCGGTCGTCATGGCAGGTCATCAGCAACCGCGCTCCGCCCGCGGGCATCTCGAATACACCCCACGGCATGAACCCGCGGTGCGGTTTCAGGTGGGCGCCGCGGCCGTCGATACCTTCCACGAGATAGCCGATACCGGCCCGGTAGTCCCGATCCCGGGTGATCCGGTACGCGGTCAGGCCGTCTACCTGGCCGAGCGGGGTGTCGGTGTGTCCGTCGGGGAGACGCGCCGAGCTGATCAGCGAATTCGGCCGGATACAGTCCGGCGGGATCTCGACATCGGCCAAGAACGCGGGCAGGCCGGGCGACTCGCCGGGCACGCCCGTGACCGGATCCAGTTCGGCCCACCGGTCTCCGGCGGCACCTTCCCAGCGCAAACCCCAAACCCGCGCCCCGTCGCCTACCTGGGGCCGGTGCTGTCCCACACCGTGCCGGTCGCCGGGGCGGAGTACGCGTTCGCCGTCGTAGCGACCGCCGTCTCCGGTGCCGAATTGATATCCGAGCCGCTCCTCCGACGCACCGTTACGCCGCGTCATACCGGCCTGCTCCGCGGGCTCGAAAACATCGCCGGGGGAACTCAGCCAGAATGCCGATCGATCCCGACGCGCGGGGTGCTCGCTGTAACCCACCAGGAAATCGCCGCCGGCGAAGAAGACGGTGAGATCGTGGGCACGCGCGGGAAGAGTGAATGTGGCGTCGGCGACGCGCCCGGACGGGCCGACGGCGATGACGCGGTCGATACCGAATACGGTGAGCACCGGCCAGGTCGAGGTGACGCCCTGTGGTTCGCCCAGATCGGCGAGTGCCGCATCCAGCGCGGGCCAGCATATTTCGGCCGGGATTCCCGCACGCAGTGTCCGCAACAGGGGTACGGCCATATCGACCGCTGCCAGGTTCTCTTCCAGGCCCTCGCGTGTGCGTGCGGTGTGGTCGTCGATCAGATAGCCCAGTTCGTCGAGGGCCTGTTCGGTATCGATCAGCCCTCCCCCCGCGAGAAGCGACAGTGCCTTCGTGATGCGGTCGTTACGAGCGGTGATCTCCACGCGTCGATTATGGTCACGAGGGCCCGACCCCGCCGGGACGGCCATCGGGCGCTGCTGGGGGACCGCGGGTTGGTGGCCGGCTGCCACGCCCGAATCGGCGGACCTTCGTTCACCGAATGGCTCGACACCACCTACCGGTCAAGGGCTCGACCCGCGGCCCCGTCAGATCAGCAGCCCTGTGGAGCCCGCCCGGCGTCCTGCGCGTAGGTGGTCGAGCCGACCATGGCGCCGACCACGGCGCCGACGATCCCGAACGGGATGGCCCCGACAATGAACAGGGGCAGACCCGTGATCGCGCCGACCGCGGTTCCGAGCGCGGCGCCCAGGCCGGTCCGGAGTTCGATGGAGTCGCCGGGCGCCATGCAGGCCGCGATGGGCGATGCCGCCCCGGACCCTGGAACAGCAGGCGCTTGCGCCGGCGCGACCGGCGCGGGGGCCGGGGCGGGCGCGGCCGCCGCGACGCCCCCTGATCCGGCGATGAGCGTCGCGGCAACAACGCTGCCGAGCATGGTGCGGGTCGATATATTCAATGTATTCACGCAGATTCCTGATCAGTCGAAACAACTGGCGACCTGAGTAGTCAGATCTGCGTCCATAATGTCGTATCGGCCGGTGCAATGCTCGCCTGCGGTATCCCGGTCGAAGCGAGCCGGAAACCGTGCTCGCCGACGATCCGGCCTACCCCGCCTGCCCCTCCTGCACAGGTAGACCCCGGTTTCCGTCCTCTCGGTACGGGCACCGGTGTCACGCCCTATACCGCTCGCTGGAGAATGGAGGCAACGGTCGGGCGGGGGTTACGTGTTGGCAGTGGACGATGAGGTCGAACCATTCTTCGGCGGATCCGCCGGTCATGTAGTGACCGTCGTCGGTGTCGTATTCGCGGCCGATCATCCTGAATTCGGCCGTGCGGCAGCGACGTCCCCCACGACCCATATCAACCGTTTCCGCAATGGCGCGCCACGCCCATGCCCGACCAGCATCACGGCACCACCGGACCAGCACAGGAGTGCGCCGATTGCTTACCACGAGACCGGCAACTCAATCCCGGTTCAACAGCCCGGCGATGGTTGCGACCTGCTGACGCGCACTGACCGATGCGGGACCGGTCAGCGCATACCGCTGCCCCGGTCCGCCAGCGAGGAGATATCGGCCAGATCGCCCTCAGCCGCCTCGACCCCGGCCGGGAAGGCGGCTCCACCGGTGTCACGGGTGAGCGCCCTGATCGGCTCGGCGCCGAAGGCGCGCAACTCCTTCAGCAACGAGCGTCCGATGTTCCCGGTGGCTCCCGTGACCAGAATCATGAGCATGTCCTCTCGCGTGGTGATCAACCGAGGCCCACGCTAGAACCTCAACCTATATGCAGGTCAAAAGGGAGCGACGTCAGGTTTCACGACCGGAACCACCGGTCGTTGCCGTGGCGGCGAGGAGCCTGGATCCCCAGTCCTTCATGAGATCGGCCGCTTCGGGTGGCCCGTGCACGATGAACGGCGCGCCGATCGAGACGAGGCAGAAGGCCGCCCAGTCCAGGGATTCGGCGGCGATATGGACCTCGCAGGAGCCGGGGTCGAGGGCGGCGACGGTGCCGTAGTGGACGATCTCGGCTCTGACCCGTTCGGCGGAGGCCTGGATGGTGGCGTGCACCCGGTACCTCGACGGCATGGACCCGATCCGGTCACGGACATAGTCCACCGGATCGCCGCCGGGCAGGTTGCGTGGTGCGAATCGTGCGCCGGTGCGGCGTGGTTGGGTGATCCGGTCGATTCGGAAGGTTCGCCAGTCGGTGCGATCGAGATCCCAGGCCACCAGGTAGAGGCGGCTTTCGACATTGACGATCTGATGCGGTTGGGTGGTGCGCTGCGAAGTGGCCGCGTCGCTGCCGCGGTAGGAGAAGGAGACGCTATCGGCGTCCCGGCAGGCGAGCGCGAGCGTGGTCAAGGCGGTGACATCGTCGATCCCGGCTCGGTGGTAGCCCTCGCCGGCGGGGGTCGCGACGGTCCGCAGACTGTCGATCCGGCGACGGATACGAGTGGGAAGGACCTGGACGATTTTGGCCATGGCGCTCATCGCGGCTTCCGCGGAGGCGGGATGGACGCCGGTGGCGATCTCCTTCAACCCCAGCACGGTCGCGGCGGCCTCCTCCTCGCCCAGCACCAGTGGTGGCAGGCAGGCGCCCGCACTGAGCTGGTAGCCGCCGCCGGTACCGCGCGTCGTGACGATCGGATAGCCGATCTCCTGGAGACCGAGCACATCACGCCGGACGGTCCGCACACTGACATCGAGCCGGCGGGCGAGCTCGGCCCCGGACCAGTGGCGACGGCTTTGCAGCAGACCGAGAAGCGCGAGGGTGCGAGTGCTGGTGGACACATCCCGACGCTAGGCGCACTTGTGGCCATATCCTGTCCGCAACTGCGACGACGCTGGGGGCGCCAACCGAAAGGAGACAGTATGTCCACCACTCCCGTCGTCCCCCCGGCGCCCGCCGGATCCGCAACGGTCGACCCCTTCATCTGGACCGACGACGCGGCAGGTCTGCTCGATTTCCTCGTCGATGTGTTCGGGGCGATCGAGGTCCCCGAGACGCGGACCGCCGATACCGACGGCCTGATTCTGCATTCCGAACTGCGGATCGGCGATTCGACGCTGACGATCGCCGACCGCAAACCGGACTGGCCGTATATGCCGGCCTTCGTCCGCGTCTACGTCGACGATCCGGCCGCCACGCTGAAACGAGCCGCCGCGCGTGGTGCGCGGATCGTCACCGAGCCGACGGACTTCTGGGGCGACGTACTCTCCCGCTTCGCCGACCCGTTCGGCCATCTGTGGTGGGTGTACAAGCACAATCCGGGTAACGCGTCCTGGGATGAAGGATCGGCGGACGGGGCCGGCGAAGGCGGCTGGGGGCAGGCCGATTCCGCCGAGAACAGCGCGGGCGAGTCCTGGGAGTCGTTCGCCACCCCGGAATTGACCGCCGTGCATTCCTCGCTCATGGAAGCGATGGCCTCGCTGCGGGATCCGCGCACCCGCTGACCCGCCTGCCATGCCCTGCGGCCTCGTCTGCGCCGCAGGGCATTCGGCGTCCGCTTTTCGAGGCAAGGACTTCCGGGCCGCCCCGTTCGGCTTGTGGCCGGATACCGTCCGCAACGGAGGTTTTGATCGTCCTGTACCCCATCGAAAGGCAGGACGTGATCAGCACCCGGAATTTGACCAGGACCTTCCACGGTCCCGGCGAATCAGAAGTCCGCGCGGTCGACGGCATCGATCTGACCGTCGCGCGGGAAGAAGTCTTGGCGATCCTCGGCCCCAACGGGGCCGGTAAGACGACCTTGATGCGCATGCTCACGACGCTGCTGCCGCCCACCGGCGGATCCGCGGAGATCGGCGGCCACGACGTACAGCGTGAACCGGCCCAGGTGCGGCGGGTGATCGGATACGTCGGTCAGGGCAACAGCGCGGGACATACCCAACGCGCGATGGACGAGGTGGTGACCCAGGCCCGGATCCACGGGCTGGACCGGAAATCGGCGCGGATCCGGGCGGGCGAACTGTTCACCGCCCTGGGTCTCGACGGACTAGGAAAGCGGAAGTCCCAGGCCATGTCCGGTGGCCAGCGCCGGCGCCTGGATCTGGCGATGGGGTTGGTCCACCGGCCCGCGCTGTTGTTCCTCGACGAGCCGACGACCGGCCTGGACCCGCACAACCGGGCCAACCTGTGGGACCACATCGCCCGCCTCCGGGCGGAATCCGGTATGACGATCGTGGTCACCACGCACTACCTCGACGAGGCCGACCAGATCGCCGACCGGGTCGTGATCGTGGATCACGGGCGCATCATCGCCGACGGTTCACCCGAGGCGCTGAAGAGCGAGCACGCGGGCGACAAGGTGACGTTCGAGACACGAGACCCGGCCCGGGCCGGTGAGCTGGCCGAACTGGCGCGCCGGACCGAAGGCGTGAACCGGGTGACCCACACCGGCACCACCGTCGTCGCCCACGCGGCGAACGGCCCGAAAGCCGTACCCGCGCTGGTCACCGCGGCCCATGCGCGCGGCCTCGAGGTCGTTTCCGCGGCGACCCGGGAGCCCACCCTCGACGACGTCTTCCTCGAGCTCACCGGACGCAGCCTGCGCGACACCGGCACGGCCGAGCACGGCAACCACGATCCGGAGGAGACCCGATGACCACCACCCAACCGCGCCGCAATATCGTCGCCGACACCCTGCTCGTCACCGTTCGCGAACTGCGCCCCGTGATCGGCGACCCGTTCTCGATCGTCTTCGGCCTGGTCCAACCACTGTTCTTCCTGTTGCTGTTCGGGCCGCTGCTGGCCCGCGACGGTGAATCACCCTGGGCGTGGTTCGTTCCCGGAATCCTGGTCATGACGTCGTTGTTCGGTACCGCCGGCACCGGCTCCAACCTCCAGTTCGACCTCCAGACCGGCACCCACGAGCGCCTACTGGTCACGCCGCTGTCCCGGTCGGCCCTCTTCCTGGGTCGCGCGGTCAAGGAATTCCTCCCCCTTATCGCGCAGGCGACCCTGATCATCCTGGTGACCATCCCCCTGGGGCTGCGTCCGGATCCACTCGGCGCGGTGCAGGGCCTGCTGCTACTGGGAGTCCTCGGCCTGGGCATCGGCTCGTTCAGTTACGCCCTGGCGATCGTCGTCCGGGAACAGGACTGGGTTTTCTGGACCGTGCACCAGACCTTGCTGTTTCCCTCGATGATCCTGTCCGGCATGCTGCTGCCCCTCGAACAGGCCCCGGGCTGGATGCGCGCGCTCTCGGTGGTGAACCCACTGACCCACGTCGTGAACGCCGAACGCGATCTGTTCGCCGGCCGCCTCACCTCGGCCGACGTCGGCTGGGGCTGGGTTGCCGCGATCCTCACCGCGGCCATCGGTATCGCGGTGGGCCTGCGGGCACTGCGCAAGAGCACCAGCTGACCCGGTAGCGACCCGAATGGCCCGATGCCATGGTCACCGGCCGGGAAGTCTAGGGAAGACGCCCCTGGGCGGTGGTCGAGCCGGATTCCGTGGCGGACAGGTAGCGAGCCAGTAGTTCGCGGGTTTCTCGCAGGCAGGTGATGCGGGAATCGAGGGAGTCCAGCTCGGAACGGAGAAGGGCGAGCATATCGGGGTGGGGTTCGAGAGTGGGGGCAGGGCCGTGCGCGCAGGGCAGGATCTCGCGAATGGCCCGGGTGGGCAGGCCGGCGGCCAGGAGAGCACGGATCTGGTGGACGGTATCGGGGGCGGTCGGAGCGTACTCGCGAAAGCCGCCCCCGGTTCGCTGTGCCGTGAGCAGCCCCTGCTCCTCGTAATAGCGAAGTAGCCGATGGCTCACACCCGTACGCTGCGCCAGTTCACCGATTCGCATCCCGACTCCGCCACTACGAGTTGACTCTCACATCGATGTGAGATTTTAGCGTGGGTCCATGACACAGCAGAACACGAGTGAATTCCTGGGGTCCGTCCACGGCAGCGGCCCGGGTCTCCTGCTCGCGCACGGGGCCGGCAGCGATATCGAGGACAGTTTCGGCCCGATCGTGCCGCGGTTGGCCGAGGCGAATACGGTCGTGGCGGCGGACTACCCGGGGTCGGGGCGTACGCCGCGCGCGACAGCGCCGCTGACTCTCGACGGCCTGGCCGACGGCTTGGTGGACGCCGCGCTGCGGGCCGGGCAGGAACAGTTCGCCGTGGCCGGGTTCTCTACCGGTGCCGCGGTGGCAGTGCGGATCGCGACTCGGCACCGTCGACGGGTGACCGGGCTGGTGTTGTCGGCGGGATTCGCTCATCCCAATGCGCGCCTGCGGTTGGTCGCCGCCACGTGGCGGAGACTGGCCGCTTCCGGAGATATCCGGTCATTGGCGGCGTATCTGACCCTGCTCGGCTGGAGTCCGGGATGGCTCGACGACCGATCGGGTCGCGAAATCGGTGCGATGGTCGACGCGATCGGGCCGGCGCTACCGTCCGGAGCCGACGATCAACTCGATCTGCTGACCCGAGTCGACGTCCGGTCGGAGCTGGCGGGTATCGGGGTTCCGACCGTAGTCGTTGCCGGCGCCCACGACCTGGTCGTATCGGCGGCGCATGCGGCCGAACTCGCGATCGGGATTCCGAACGCCCGGCTCGTCGAACTCGATTCCGGACACGCACTGGCCAGTGAGCGCCCCGCCGAATGGGCAGCGGTCATCAACGACTTCCTGGCAGTGCGGGTCCCACCGCGACGGTGATTCGCTTTCCCCGCAGCTACTGGTCGTCCGGGAAGGCACGGCGGTTTCGCTTGATGCTGCCGCGCCGTTTCTTCGCGGCGATGCGACGTTCTTTCGCGCCGCGCGAGGGTTTGGTGGCGCGGCGAACGGGCGGCGGGGCGGCAGCGGCGTCACGCAGTAACGAGGCCAGGCGTTCGCGGGCGGCCGCGCGGTTCTGCAGCTGTGCGCGGTGCTCCGAAGCGGCGACCGTGAGCACCCCGTCGACCAGGCGGCCGGCCAGGCGATCGAGCATCCGGATGCGCAGCCGCTCCGGCACGGAGGGCGAGTTGGCGAGGTCGAACGAAAGCTCGACCCGGCTGTCGGTGGTGTTGACGTGCTGCCCACCCGGACCGGACGAGCGGGAGAACCGCTCGCGCAACTCGGAGGCGGGTATCACCAGCGTCCGGGTCACGGTCAGGTCTTCTGCCACGATCCGATGCCGTCTTTCCGTTTCGCGAGTCCACTGTCCCAGGGGTGATGACCTTGCCGTTCACGATAGCGACGACCTTGCCGCGGTTCTGTCGGCGAGGCCATCTCGGAGGTCGATCCCCTTGTGTCACAAGCCCTTCAGGACACGCTCGAGTGCCGCCCGGCCTACCGGTCCCCAGTGCGGCTTGCCGCCCGGCAGGCCTCGATCTCCGTTCTGCCCCATGAGCATCAGGAACAGACTCTTCATGGCCGCCAATCCGCGGGCGCGCCGGATCGCCGACTCGTCCGCGTTCGCGTACATCTCGAAGAACCGTGCGGCCGTGCCCGCGGGCAGCAGGACCCATGCCGCGGCGAGGTCCCACGCCGGGTCACCGGCGAACAGGTCACCGAAGTCGACGATGCCCGAGAGCGTTCCGTCCGAGACGACGACGTTCGCGGGGTGCAGGTCGCCGTGAACCCACACCGGTGGGCCCTCCCACGCGCCGGCGGCGACGGCATCGTCCCAGACCGCCCGGACGTCGGTAGCGAGGTCGGCGGGGGCGGCTCGGAAGAAGGATTCGAAACCGCCCGCGCAGTCCCTGGGATGGGCGCCGCGGTCGGCGGCGATCGGCGCCTCGGCGGGTGCGGGAACATGGAGCGCCCGGAGGAAGGCCGCCAGCGTATCGGCCGCGTGAGTGCCTCGACTGATCGTGGCGTGATCGAGCGGCTCACCGTTCGTCTCCGAGACGCCACATCTGGTTGCCCCAGCCACCCGCCACCTCGCGGATGGTCAGGGTCGCGAGGTCGGGATGTTGCTCCCGGAGCAGGTCGCGGACCAGGTCTGCGGTGATCTCCAGGTCGGTGGCGGTCATGCGGAGTCACTGTACCGAGGCAGCACGCGGCGTGAGGCCCGCCGAGAACGGCTCGCCGCGGCCGCGAACGTCGCTTCCCGGACAATTACGCAACTAAAGGTTGCATATTTAGACGGACTATGCCACTGTGGTTACGCAACCAATTGTTGCTCTATGGAGGTCCCCGCGGGGCGTATCGAGTAGCCCGCCGAGGACCGGCCGACCGGCGGGTTCGCGACGTTCGAAGATCCCGGCGGCGGCAACTACCTGCAGATCACCCGGCTGCGGCCGGACGCGATGTGATCGCGATCGGCCGCATCGCACCACAATCACTCACCAGGGAGATGACCATGCCTGACATCCTGCACCGAGTCGGAGCGAAGGCTCCGCGGCGCGACATCTACAACGCACTCACCACGATCGAAGGCGTAGCCGGCTGGTGGACGCGGGACGCGAGCGGCGACCCCGGCAGCGGCGGCGAGATCCGCTTCGGCTTCGAGCCGGGAGAGGCCGTCGCGGGCGATGCGTCGTTCCGGCTCGAGGTCCTCGAGACCACGCCCGACGAACTCGTCCGGTGGGAAGTCCTCCAGGGTCCGCCGGAGTGGATCGGTACCGAAATACGGTTCGCGCTCGGCGACGAAGACGGCTTCGCGATCATCGAATTCGGCCACTTGGGATGGCCCGCGGCCGGCGAGTTCATGGGGCACTGCAGCACCAAGTGGGCCATTTTCCTCATGAGCCTCAAACAGCTCGTGGAGACCGGGGCAGGCGCTCCGGCACCCGACGACGTCCAGATCAGCAACTGGCACTGAGCCGGTCGGGAGTACGCAAGGGTTTACGATTCCTGACGACCGTCGCGGCCGCCGGCCGACTCCGGCCCGGGATCGACATCCTCGCCGAACGTAGGCAGGCTCCGCGACTCGGCGAACCGAGGAGTGTGATGGAAACGATCACCGGAACCGCTGCCGGAGTGCCCTACACGGCGCTGCCACCCGACGCCGGGGTCGACGCTCCCGCACCACTGATCGTGACCTGGCACATGCTGGATGCGCCGCGCACCGATACCGCGTTCGCCGCGGCCCTGCCGATGACCGGGGTGCCGGCCTGGCGGGTCCACCTGGGCATGCCGATGTGCGGCGCCCGGATGGTCGACGGCCGCGTCGACGCCGTGCTCGAACTCGCCCGCCAGGACGCCCTACTCGCGTTCCTCGCACCCTTCACCCGGCAGGCTGCCGACGAGTTCCCGGCAGCCCTGGCGGCACTGCGTGATCGGCTTCCGGTCGACGAGGGGCCCGTCGGCATTGTCGGCGCCTCGCTCGGCGGCGCGGTCGCGCTCGAAGTGCTGTGCACAGAGGCGGTCCCGATCCGGCAGGTCGCGCTCGTGAACCCGGCCGTGCGGATCCGCTCGGTGGTCCCCTTGACCGAGGGCATCGCCGGTCGTCCGTACGAATGGACGGCCGAAGCCGAACGTGTCGCCGACGGGCTGGATTTCGTGGCCCGGGCCGCCGAACTCACGGTGGCGCCGGCGCTGCTGGTCGTCAGCGGGGAAGAGGATCACCCGGACCTGCGTGCCGACGCGGCCGCGTTGGTCAACACCCTGCGTCGCCGCTATACGCGGCCGGACGACGTCGAACTGATCTCCGTGCCGAATCTCGCGCACCCGCTGGCCGACGAACCGGGCCTCGAACCGACGCCACAGCGCCCCGACGCCAAAGCGGTCGACGACATCCTGACGCGGTGGTTTCGCCGGCAGCTGATCACGTAGCCTTCGCCGTCGACCGGCACCGCCGGCCGCGCGCCGGCCGGTCACGCTCCGGCTTACCGGGGGTTCGGAACAGCAGTGAGACGTCAGGCCGGAGCGCCGAGGGGCGGGTGCTCGAGCACCCGGGGCTTGTACTCGACCAGCTGGATGCGGCCGTCGAAGGTGCGGTGCTCGAGCATGTCGAGGGCGACGTCCGGATAGCCGTCGTAGATGCGTTCCGAGCCCGTGGCCCCGGTGATCACCGGGAACATCACGACCCGGAAGCGGTCGACGAGTCCGGCCCGCAGCAGGGACCGGCACAGGCTGAGGCTGCCGATCGTGGCGAGGAGCCCCGAGCCTTCTGCCTTCATGGCGCGGACCGCCTCGACGGCGTCGTCGCGGACCAGCGTGCAGTTGGCCCACGTCAGTGGCTCGGCGAGCGAGGAGGAGAACACCACCTTGGATGCTCGGGTGAGCTCGTCGACGGATGCCTCTTCTTCGGGCCTGAACTCGTCTTGGCCGTCCGGGACCTCGCCGGCGGCGAATCCCGACATCTGGCGGTAGGTGTTCGCTCCCATCAGGTGGGTGGCTTCGGGCTGCTCGCCGAGCCACGCGAGGTACTCCGGGCCCTCGAGGCCCCAGAACCCGGGCCATCCCTCGCCCGATGCGTAGCCGTCGAGAGAGGTGATGAAGTCGACGAGAAGTTCCGGCATGGCGGTGTCCTTTCCTACGGTGTCACGAGTTCCGACCGGCCGGGGGCTACGAACTCATCGGTCGCGCCAGGAGATCACGACAGAGTTCGAGACCCCGGCCGTCTTCTCGGCCGCACCGATGAATCCCGGGTGGGTCCGTCGTCGAAACCGGTGGGTGTGCCGACAGACAGGAGTCCGGGTATGACGAGATCGGTTCGATCGGATATGACCTCGGTGCGGGCGAACGGTGTGGATCTGGGTGTCCAGAGCTTCGGCCGCGACGACGATCCGCTGATCCTGCTGGCCGGCGGCACAACGATGTTGTCGTGGCCCGACGCGCTGTGTGAGCGGCTCGCGTCGGGCAGGCGGCGCGTGGTCCGCTACGACCTGCGTGATTCCGGCGCCTCGACGACCGTCGATCCGGAGAATCCGGCCTACGACCTACGGGACCTCGTCTCCGACGCGGCCGCGCTGGTCGGGGCGCTCGGTGCCCGGACCGCCCATCTCGGGGGAATCGGCGTCGGCGGGATGGTCGCCCAGGTCGCCGCACTGGACCACCCGGACCTGTTCTCCGCACTGACCCTCGTCGGCACGCGGCCGGTTGCGCCGGGCCCGGTCGACGCGGACCTGCCCGACCACGACGGCGCGATCATGGGCCCCCTGTTCTCGCGTCCGTCGCCGGACTGGACCGACCGGGAGGCTGTCGCGGCGTTCGCCGCCGAGGGCGCCGAGCCGATGGGCAACGACCCGCGGCAGGCACGGGCGACGGCGGCCCGGATCTGGGACCGGACGCCGTCGAGCGATCCCGCGGTGCACCAGGCGAACCAGCTCGGGATGGTGTTCTCCCGGCTCGACTGCGCCCCGCGCTGGCGGGGCCGGCTCGGTGAGCTCGACGTGCCCACGCTCGTGGTGCACGGTCGCGCCGATCCGTTCTTCCCGGTCGGCAATGGCGAGGCGCTCGCCGCCGAGATCCCCGGGGCGCGGCTGCTCGTCCTCGACGACATGGGTACCGCTCTGCGCGACGACTCGGCCGACCGGGTTGCCGCAGCCGTGCTCGCAAGATAGCTACTCGGAACCGAGGAGTCCGACCATGGCGGTGATCGAAGACGTCGGCCCGCTGGGGGTACTCAGGAACGCGATTGACCGGCTGTATCCGTCTCGTCCTCGTCCCCGAGTTGCCATCGGCCGGGGCCGACGAATCTGTTCCGTATCCCGGGTATTCGAAGGTCGATGCCGGCCATTACGACCAAGAATCCCACGCCGAGAAGCGCGACGAGCGCGAGCGCGATCAGGATCAGGACTCGTAGCGCCGGTCCCGGACCCGCCACGATGAGCACGACGATCATCAGCAGGGCGCCCACCGAAACCACCGCTGCGACAACCTTCTTCATATATCAACGGTAGACCTGAAACCCGCTGGCTTTCATGAACTTTCGGCACCGTGCCGGTTGCGGTGGTGTGTGGTGCCGGTGATCAGTCCGCCGAGCAGGGCCCGGGCCAGCTCTCCCGCTCGGGCGCGGCTGAGGGTGGGATCGTCGGATTCGGCGATGGTGAGCGACATTTCGGTGAGGGCGCCGTAGATCGCGCCGGCGAGTAGTTCGGGCGGGTACGGCTGGATTTCACCGGCGTCGAGCAGGTATCGGGCGCCTTCGACGACGAGCCCGCTGAGGTGGCGCCGGTCGACTTCCCGCCAGCGTTGCCAGCCCAGCGCGATGGGGCCCTGCAGCAGCACGATATGGCGGTACGCGGGTTCGGTGCAGATGTCGAGGAAGGCATCCATCGCGTGTTCGACGCGTTCCAGTGGATCGGTCGAGGAGTCGATCGCGGCTCGGACGCGTTGTGCCGCGTCTTGTTCCAGTTCGTCGACGACCGCCTCGAACAGCCCTTTCTTGCCGTCGAAATGGTGATAGAGCGCGCCGCGCGTCAGGCCGGCGGACCGCACGAGTTCCTCTGCCGACAGATCGGCGTAGTCCCGTTCGGCGAAGAGGCGGGCGCCGGTCTCGAGCAGGGCCCGCCGGGTGTTCTCGACGTGCTTGTCACGCAAAGACTCCATACGCTATGTTTATCACATACAGCGTGTATGTCAGATGCACGGCGCATGAGATGGACGCGGGGCATGGAACGGAGCTGTGGGTATGGACAAGTCAGCGGACGTGGTGGTTGTCGGAGCCGGTACCGCGGGCCTGGTCGCCGCTCGTGACCTGGTGCGCGCCGGATTCGAGGTGCTGGTGCTCGAAGCGCGGGACAGGGTGGGCGGCCGCCTGCTCAACGCCGAACTCCCCGGCGGCGCGCCGATCGAGGTCGGCGGGCAGTGGGTCGGTCCCACCCAGCATCAGGTGCTGGCGTTGATCGAGGAACTGGGCCTGCGGACCTATCCCACCCACACCGCCGGGCGGCATATCGCCGAGCTGGGCCGCTCCCGTTCCGAGTACACCGGCCGTATTCCGCGGGTGAACCCGCTGGCGCTGCTCGATATCGCCCAGACGCAGCTGCGGCTGGACCGGTCGGCGCGCAAGGTCGTCCGGGCCGAGCCGTGGGAGTCCGGGCCGGCCGCATCACTGGATGCGCAGACCTTCGGCACCTGGCTGCGTCACCACGCCCGCACCGCCGAAGGGCGTGCTTTCTTCCGGTTGATCACCGAAGCCGTATTCGCCGCCGAACCGGAGGATATGTCGGCGCTGTGGGCGCACTTCTACATCGGCGCCGGCGGCGGGCTCGACGCGCTGATCGACGTGGCGGGTGGCGCCCAGCAGGACCGGGTCGTGGGCGGCACCCAGACCATCGCCCTGGCCCTGGCCCGGGAACTGGGGGAACGAGTCGTCCTCGACAGTCCGGTGACCGATATCGAGTGGGACGACGCCGGTGTGCGGGTCCGAGCCGCAGGTGTGACCGTGCGTGCGCGCCGCGCGGTGATCGCGGTGCCGCCGCCGCTGGTCGCCCGACTCCGGTTCACCCCGGGGCTGCCCGGCGACCGCGACCAGCTCGTGCAGCGGATGCCGATGGGCAGGGTGATCAAGGTCAATATCGCCTACGACGAACCGTTCTGGCGCGCCGACGGCCGGAGCGGACAGGCCAACAGCGACCGGCGGGCCCTGGGCACCGTTTTCGACAACACTCCGTTCACGGGTGGTCCCGGCGTGCTGGTCGGGTTCCTCGAGGGCCGTCACGCCGACGCCGGCGCCCGTCTGAGCCCGGCCGATCGGCGCGCGCTGGTGCTCGAGGATCTGGCCGGGTACTTCGGCCCGCAGGCTCGTCGACCCATCGACTACATCGAAAAGGACTGGGCCGAAGAGGAATACAGCCGCGGCTGCTACGGCGCGTTCGCCACACCCGGGACCCTGACCCGGTTCGGGCCCGCGCTACGCCGGCCGATCGGCCCGCTGCACTGGGCGGGCACCGAAACCGCCACCCGCTGGCCCGGCTATATCGACGGCGCCGCCGAGTCGGGCCACCGCGTCGCCGGAGAAATCGACAGCGCTCCGGCTGCCGCGGCGTCGGACAGATAAGAGCTGTCACCGGCCCCGGTTCTCACAGCAGGGCCATCGACACCACGATCGCCCCGGTCCAGGACAGGGCGTTCTCGCCCGTCCGGAAAGGCAGATATGAGCAGCGATGACCCCACGCAGACCGAGGCGCGATCGGATCCGGCCGCGATCACCACGACCGTGGCCGTGGTCGGGGCAGGATTGGCGGGACTGACGGCCGCGCGCATCCTGCACCGGTCAGGTGTCGAGGTGCTCGTACTCGAGGCCGCCGACCGGCCGGGCGGGCGCGCGATGAGCGAAACCACCGCACTGGGGTCGCGTGTGGATCTGGGCGGGCAGTGGATCGGCCACGACCACCACCGCCTGGCCGCGCTGGCCGGCGAACTCGGCGCCACCCGGTTCCGCATGCACACCACGGCGCTGCCGACCGTCCTCGACGGCGCCCGCCGGGTATCGCCGGGGGCACCGTCGATGCTGGCGACCGCCGGTCTTCTGCTCGGTCTGGAAGCGTTGTCCCATATCCGTGCACCCCGGCGGTGGAGCACCACGACCGTCGCGGACTGGCTGGCGAAGGTGCCCGGGCGGACGGCACGACAGCTGCTGGAACTGGCCGCCCTGACCTCGTGGACCGCCGACCTCGACCGGTTGTCGGTGCAGGCGATGCTGAGAATGATCCGCATGCAGGGCGGATTGCGGACCATGCTGTCGACCACCGGCGGCGCGCAGGAGGATCTGCTGGTCGAAGGCGTCGGCACTCTCATCGACGGCCTCGCCGGTGAACTCGGCCCCCGCGTTCGTCTCGGGCATCGCGTCACCTCGATCGGCGAGGACACCGAGGGCGTCACCCTCGCCACGACCGCGGGCGCGGTCCACGCCGCCGAGGTCGTGGTGACGGTTCCACCGCCGCTGCTGGACCGCATCGACTTCCGGCCGCCCCTGCCGCCCGGCCGGGTCGCCCTCGTCACCCGCTCCTACATGGGGTCGGTCTACAAGGCGATCGCGGTGTTCGACCGGCCGTTCTGGCGGGACCGGGGCACGAACGCCGAGATCATGGCTCTCGGCGCACCCGGGATCGCCGTGTTCGACAGCAGCCCGCCCGATGGTCCCGGCCACCTGTGCCTGCTGATAGGCGGCCCGCACGCACGAGCACTCGACGGGCTCGACGTCGCCGCTCGGCGCGACTCTCTCCTCGGCCGCCTGGTTTCCCTGCTCGGCACGGAGATCCTCGAGCCGGTGGGCTGGCACGAGAAGGCGTGGCATCTCGACGAGAACGCGGGTGGCGGTTACACCGCGCTTCCCGAACCCGGCGCCACCGACGCCCTGCCGCCGCTGCCGTCCACGCCGGTCGGCGCTATTCACTGGGCCGGCGCCGAAACCGCCCTCGACCATCCCGGCTACCTCGACGGCGCCATCGAATCCGGCACCCGCGCAGCCCATGAGATTCTCGACGCGCTCGCGCCACGGGACCGGCACACACCGCGATAGCGGTCCCGGTTTCCGCGGGCGGAGTAGCCGGATCACGGCTGCTCGGTCAGCGCCAGCAATTCCGCTCGGGCCAGGGCGAGATCCTCGTCGGTCAGATAGGGACTCGACCGCGCGAGGGCAAGCCCTTCCGCCGCGTGCTGGATGGCCAGGACCCGCGCCCGGGGTAACCCGTCGGCATCGAGCGCGGCCTTCCATTTCACGGCGTCGCGTTCGTACAGCGCGTCCACACCGGTCGCGTTTCCGAGCGCCGCGATCAGCCCGGTGGGGTTGAGGATCCGCGCGAAATACTCGCTGTCGCCGGTGAGAGCGCGAACGTAGCCGCGGATGAATTTGCCGGGTGTGTTCTCCGACAGGTCGATATGGGCACGGACCTCCTCCCACATCCGCGTGATGCCGTGTTCGACGACCCCCAGCAGCAGCGAATCGCGGTGTGGGAAGTGATGCCGGAGTCCGCCCTGCGTCACACCGGCGGCTTCGGCGATATCGGCGAGACTGACGTTCGACCCGCGTTCGCTGAACAGCCGGTCGGCCGCGTCCAGGATCGCCCTGCGGGTCCGTTCCTTGTCACGGGTGACGACCCGCTCAGTGTTCTTCATGCCTACCTACTTCGCTGTCCCGTGGTGAGGGAATCACCCACCATGCCACCGCGGCGGCGAACACGATGATCGCGGCGGCGACGAAGGACGTGGTCTGCACCGCCGAGGTGAACGCGCGCATGGCATGGTCGACGACCACCGGGTCCGCGGCGGTCTCGATGGTCGTCGCCGGCGACCGTTCGGCCGAGGCGGCGTCGGCGGGGTCGACCCCGGACGGCAGGTCCAGATGGGACCGGTACATCGCGAGGTGGATCGATCCGAGGACGGCGATGCCCAGGGCGACACCGAGTTCGTAGGCGGTTTCGGCGATCGAGGAGGCGGCGCCCGCTCGCTCCTCGGGAACCGCGGAGACCACCGCATCCGTCGAGAGCGTCATCGACACTCCCACTCCCAGCCCGACCACGGCCAGCGAGATACCCAGCCCCCAGTACCCCTGCTGCGAGGTCGTCAGGCCGATACCGGCCAGGCCGACCGCGGCCGTCGCCAGACCCAGCCCGATCGCCCGTCCGGTTCCCATCCTCGCCACGAGGACACCGATGAACGCGATCACGATCATCGCGGCGAGCGTGGACGGTAGCTCGGCGAGCCCGGCCTGCAGCGGACCGTACCCGCGGACGAGCTGCAGATACTGGGAGAAGAAGAACAGCAGCCCGACGAACGCGAAGATCGCCAGACCGTTGGCGGCCACCGAACCGGCGAAGGCGGGCATCCGGAACAGGGCGACATCGAGCAGCGGATGCGTGAGGCGCAGTTGCCGCCGCACGAAAACCCAGCCCGCCGCCACACCCACCACCGCGCAGACCGGGACGGTCCCGTCCAGTCCGCTGCCGACCCAATGTTTCACGGCATAGACCAGGGGAACGATCGCGACGATCGACAGCAGCGAGGAAGGGATATCGATCGGGGCCGAGGCGTTCCCGCGCGATTCCGGGATCAAGACGGGCCCCGTCAGCAGCACCAGCACCATGATCGGCAGATTGATCAAGAACACCGAACCCCACCAGAAGTTCTCCAGCAGCAACCCACCCACCAGCGGGCCCAGGGCGGCGCCGGCCGTGGCCCCCATCGACCACACGGCGATCGCCGTCGTCCGTTGTTTCGCGTCGGAGAACATCGAGCGCACGATCGACAATGTCGACGGCATGAGCGTCGCGCCGGCCACGCCCAGCAGGACGCGCGCCGCGATGAGCGTTTCGGCGTTCGGCGCGAAGGCCGCGATCGCCGAGGCCACACCGAACGCGGCCGACCCGATCAGCAACAGGCGTTTCCGGCCGATGCGGTCGGCCAGGTTGCCCATCGTGATCAGCAGACCGGCCAGCACGAACGAGTAGATATCGCCGATCCACAGGAGCTGCGTGGCACTCGGGGCGATATCGGCTGTCATCGACGGAACGGCCAGGTACAGCACGGTGCCGTCGACGGCGAGCAGGCCCACGACCAGCACGAGGACCGCCAGCGCGGACCATTCCCGGCGACCGGCGCGCGTGGGTGCGCTCACGTATTCGACCATGCCGACAAGTTAACAACTCATTCGAGTTTTTACAACTCTTTATCGAGCTGTTAGCGAGAATCGAGGCAGCGCCCACCACCGCGACGGTTGGGACGTTTCACATACGACGGACGCCGGCAGCCCGGGAGACGTGCGATATCACGGGCTCGAATGTGACTACCCCACAATGCGCCCAACCGGACTTCGAGGCACTCCGCCGGGTGCCATAGTGCGGAGGTGAAGCGTCTGAGCGTATTTTCCGGGCCCCGGTGGCGCGGGCTCGCCGTCTGCGCGGCGTTGGCCATGACCTTGTCTGCCGGTCTCATGGCGACCGTCCATGCCGATCCCCCTCCCGCCACCCCGTACCCGGTGCCGAACCAGTTCTTGCTCGACGCGATGCGGGCATCGCTGCAGGGCGGAGCGGCGAGCCCGCCCGGCACGAACAACTGGTCGTGCCGGCCGACGCCGGAACATCCGGAGCCGGTGATTCTCGTGCACGGAATTCTGGCCAACCGCAACAACAACTGGCAGACCTACGGTCCCCTCCTCGCCAATGAGGGGTACTGCGTATTCAGTCTCACCTACGGGAGCCCCGGCGGCGATCCGGCCGGGTTCTTCGGAGGCCTGGGACCGCTGCGCAACGGCGCCGCGACGCTGGGGTCCTTCGTCGATCAGGTCCTGCAGACCACCGGCGCGGACAAGGTCGCGCTGGTTGGGCATTCCCTCGGCGCGACAATGCCGTACTGGTACATCAAACTCGGCGGCGGCGCCGAGAAGGTTTCGAAGATGGTCGGACTCGCGGGCGGCGTGCAGGGCATCCCGGGCAACGCCCTCACCAGCGGCTCGACCGAAATCCTCGGTGGTGATTCATTGCCCGGCTCGAGTTTCATCCGCGAACTCCACGCGGGGGGCATCGCTGTACCGGGTGTGGCCTATACCCAGATAGTCACCAGATACGACGAGATCCTGCCCTACACCGCGGGTCTGATACACGAACCCGGCGTCGCGAACTACGTGGTCCAGGACCTGTGCGCCCAGGACTTCGCCGACCATCTGTCCATCAATTCCGACCCCGTCACCGCCCGGCTGGTCCTCAACGCTCTCGATCCCGGACATCCGCAGCCCGTGCAGTGCAGCCTGGTCCTGCCCGCCGTCGGGGTTCCGCCGACCGGGTCCGGGGGCCGCTGAGACGGACCGGCCGGATACGGCCGCCGCGTACGACACGGTGATGCGCCGGGTCCCCGTCCCGATATCTCAGTACATACGTCAGCCCACCGGTGTCCTCCCCGAAGCAGTCGGCGAAATACTCCCGAGGCGACGTCCCCGGCTCGGCCTGCCCCCAATCCGGCGCCTTCCCGTCCCAGAACCGGCCGTCGTACATCGCCCCGGGATTCTCGATGACCTCCGGACCCGGAACCGGTGTCACCAGCCACTGCTCGAATGCCTCCCGCCTCATGGGAATACGAGCGGCAACGACAAACGTGTCCGACACAACCGGCTCCTCATCGACCTCGGCGACGCCCACCGTCCCGGGCTCACGCGCTGATCCTGAGGTCCCACCACCTGCCGCGACACTGCCGAGCCCCGATCCGGGACCGCTCGCCGGCAGTCGCGCTCGAATACGTACGCACGCTTCGATGTTCCGCCGATCTGCAACCTGTTCCGGTCTGGAATACTGTTGGCTCGGCGAGTCCGGTCCGCGCGTCGGGGAGCTCGTGAGATCAACCGAGCTGTAGCGAATGGGTCAGGGGGCGGGAACTTTCACGGTGTCGACTTTCACGGTGTCATCGAATACGACGTCCGATCCCCGCAACCCGCCTCGCTCCTTTCCCGGCCGGGCAACTGCCGACTCGCCACTCACGCGAAACGAACCGCTGTGTCCCCCACGGCGACTCATCGAAAGGCAGGTCCCACGATGACAACGACCGCGGAGCATTCCGCATCCTCGACCGGGCACCGAACCCGCGAGATCGATGCGGTCGTCGTCGGAGCCGGATTCGCCGGCCTCTACACGCTGCACAAGTTGCGCGCGCTCGGACTCTCGGTGCAGGTGTACGAGGCGGGCGAGGGGATCGGCGGCACGTGGTACTGGAACCGCTATCCGGGCGCCCGCGTCGATGTGAAGAGCATGTACTACAACTTCTCCTTCGACCCGGAGCTCGAACAGGAGTGGGAGTGGACCGAGAAGCTGCCGCCGCAGCCGGAGTTGCTCCGCTACATCAACCACGTCGCGGATCGTTTCGATCTGCGTAAGGACGTGCAGTTGCGGACCCGGGTCACCGCCGCGGTCTACGACGAGTCCGCCGCGCGGTGGCGGATCACGACCGATCAGGGCGAGGTCGTCTCGGCACGGTTCGCGATCATGGCGACGGGTTGCCTGTCGGCGCGGAAAATGGTGGAGGTCCCGGGTATAGAGACGTTCCGGGGCCGCAGCTTCCACACCGGCGACTGGCCCGAGCAGGACGTGGACTTCCGCGGCCGGCGGGTCGCGGTGATCGGCACCGGTTCCTCGGGGGTACAGGTCATTCCGCTCGTCGCCGAAACGGCCGGGCAGCTCACCGTGTTCCAGCGGACCCCGAACTATGTGCTGCCCGCCGGCAATCACACGATCGATCCCGAATTCCAGCGCGATATCAAATCGCGCTATCGCGAGGTGCGCAAGGCCAACCGGGAATCGTCGTTCGGCATCGCGCGACCCGAGGCCACCACGGGGGCGCTCGAGGTGAGCGAAGACGAGCGCAATGCCTTCTACCGCGGGGTATGGGAGGACAAGAACAGCGAGCTGGTCAGCATGCTGACCGGATTCACCGACACCCTCACCGACGAAGCCGCCAACGAGACCGCCGCCCAGTTCATCCGCGACCGCATCGCCGAGATCGTGACGGATCCGGAGGTCGCCCGGCTGCTTCAGCCCTCCGGCCTGTTCGGCGTGAAGCGCCCCGTCCTGGGCACGGATTACTACGCGACCTTCAATCGTCCCAATGTCCGGCTCGTGGATATCTCCGCGGCCCCGCTCACCGAGGTCACCGAGTCCGGGCTCCGGACGACGCGGGAGAGTTTCGAGTTCGACGACATCATCTACGCCACCGGCTACGACGCGATGACCGGGGCGCTGGACGCGGTCGATATTCGCGGCCGGGACGGTGCGTCACTGCGGGAGAAGTGGGCCGACGGGCCGGTCACCTACCTCGGGCTGGCCATATCGGGCTTTCCGAACCTCTTCACGATCACGGGCCCGGGGAGCCCGGCGGTGCTGTCGAACATGCTGGTGTCCATCGAGCAGCACGTCGACTGGGTGGCCGCCGCGATCGGCGTGATGCGGTCCGAGGGCCTCACGACGATGGAGGCCGAGGTGGACGCCGAGCGGGAATGGACCCGGCACGTCGGCGAAGCCGGCGATATGACGCTGTATCCGAAGGTGGACTCCTGGTACGTGGGGTCGAATGTGCCCGGCAAGCCGAGGGTGATGTACGCCTACATCGGCGGCGTCGGCGCGTTCCGCGAGAAATGCGACCAGGTCGCCGCCGACGACTACGAGGGTTTCACCCTGACGCGGTGACCAGGCGGTGGCGGGCGCCGCACGGCGCCCGCCACCGCGTGGGCCCCCGTTCAGATGAGGCGCATCGGCGGGCACGCCGGAAACTCGACCGGTAGCGCCGCCAACGCCCGATGGAACTGGCCCTGCCGCCACGGCATCTCCTGCGCGGGTATCCGCGGGCGGATATCCGGCAGGGCATCGAGTAGCAGGTCGATACCCTGCGAGGCGATGGTCCGGCCGAGGGTCTGGGCCGGGCAGCCGTGCGCACCGCCGCCCCAGGCGAGATGTGACCGGTTGCCCCGGCGATCACCGCCCGCGACGCTGGGATCGTTGTTGCACGCGGCCAAGCTGACGACCACCGGCTGATCGGCCGGCAGCCACACATCGCCGACGAGCTGCGGCTGCTTCGGGTAGCTCACGCACCAGTTCGCCAGCGGCGGATCCTCGAACAACACCGCGTCGATGGCGTCCCGGGTATCCATCGCGCCGCTGAGCACCTCGCCGCCGTACTGCTCGTCGGTCATCAACTGCAGTAGCGCGTTGAGAATGAGATTGCAGGTCGGTTCCGTACCCATCGAGAACAGCAGCGCGGCCTGATTCACCATCTCCATGGCGTCGAGCCCGTCCGGATGCTGCAACAGCTCGGAAGTGAGATCGTCGCCCGGATCGACCTTCTTCTGCTCGACCACTCCGATCAGGGCCTCGACGAAACGCTGCTGGCCCTCTTCGGCGCCGACTCCCTCCAGCATCGCGGCCATCCCGTGGTAGGCCTCGGCCGCGGCGTCTTCGGGGAAGCCCATCAGTTCGCTCAGGACCCGGAAGGTCAGCGGATACGCGTAGTCGGTTCGCAGGTCGGCGGTACCGCGCTCGCAGAAGGCGTTGATCAGCGCATCGGCGGCGCGGGCGACCGCGTCGTGCACCCTGTGCATATCGACGGTGTTCAATGCCGCGATGATGGTGCGCCGGTAGCGCTCGTGTTCCAGACCCGCGGTGCGCAGCGCGTTCTGGCGATAACCCAGCATCGGCAGCATCGGAGAGTCCGCGGGGGCGGTTTTCTCCCAGCGGCGTGGGTCGGCGGGGAAATGGGCTTCGTCGTTCAGGATCTGCATGGCCACCTGGTAGCCGAGCACGAGAGTCGCCGGGACACCCGGAGACAGCTCGATCGGGACCAGCGGCCCTTGACGTCGCAGCTCTGCGTACACGCGGTGCGGATCGGCCGCGAACTCGGGGGTATCCAGCCGAACCTGGGAGCCGACGGGTACCGGTGATATCCGCGCGGCCGGGGATTCCCGCAGCGGACCGGAATCGGTAGTGCTCACCGCGTGACTCCCCCGCACGGTACCGCGTTGTATCCCTTACGGCCCGCCGCCCGACGGCCAGGCATTCGTTGTGTGGGCATGGTGGCGGATACTACCGGCAGACGGGAATCGTTACAGTCCAAGGTTTTTGGCGAATATGACACCATAGACCGCTCGATCCGCCCTCTTGGGTCGGGGACAGGTGCGGGACCAGCGAAGACGGGCAGAGCGGGAAGCCGGCCGTCGTTGCACGCGGTCGGCCCGGGTGCCGCGAACGGTCGACCCCGCACAATCACCCGTATGGGAGAGCAAGGGGTAGAAGTCGTCGTCGCGCATCACACCTGCGCAACCGTGCGGGCGGGTGGGATCTTCCTGAAGATCGACACCGACCGGACGCGCGCCGATATCGAAGCCGACGCGATGACGAGGGCGCCGATCCCCACCCCGGAAGTTCTGTGGCGCAGACCGCCGGTACTCGCGCTCGCGGCCCTGCCCGGTACGGCACTCGGCCGCCTCGGCGAGCCGTCGGCCGCCTCGCCGGCAGCATGGGCGGCCGCGGGCGCAGCCGTGCGGAAGCTGCACGACGCGCCGCTGCCGCCACAGCCCGGCCGCGGTATCGACGAATTGGCATCGGAACTCGAGGCGGAATGCGCCTGGCTGGCGCGGAACAACGTCCTTCCCACCGGCGTGATCACACGCAACCGCCGAATAGCCGAGGCCGCGCTGCGTCCGTGGACCCCGGTTTTCACCCACGGCGATCTGCAGGTCGCCCATGTATTCGTCGACGGCGACGAGGTGACGGGGGTACTCGACTGGTCCGAAGCGGCCCGGGGTGACGCCCTCTACGACCTCGCCACCTTGACGATGGGACACCAGGAGCACCTCGACGACCTCGTGGCCGGCTACGGTGCCGCCGTCGACCTCGACGTGATCCGGGCCTGGTGGTCACTGCGATGCCTGCGGGGAGTTCGCCGGCAGTTCGAGCACGGCTTCGACCCGAACGCTCCGGGCTGCGAAGTCGACATCTTGAAAGCCCAGGCCGAACGAGGCTGAGCCGGAACGCTCCGGCAGCGGGTCGCGTTGGTTCGCGGCCCCGCTCAGCCGCCGAGGAAGTCCGCGATATCGGCGGCGATCCGTTCCGGGTGTTCGCCGTTGATCGCGTGCGAGGCACCGGGATAGACGCGCACCGTGCCGTGGCGCAGGTTCTCCTCGGCGGTCCGGGCGACGGCGCCGCTGTCGTGCATCGGTGAATCGCCGGCGATGATCGCCAGGACCGGTATCTCCAGGGCTCGCAGCTTTTCCGGCTCGATCCGGCCCGGTGGCGGCTGTTTCATCGTGTAGGTGGACATACCGGCTTCGATCATCCGGCCCACCGGTTCGTCCTCGACCGGTGCGCCGCCGGCGGTCCAGCTGTTGAAGCTGTCGCGCCACGCCTTCGGGAACCAGCTCACACTCGCCCCGAGCGAGCGCACGATCAATTCCGGGGAGAGGCCCGCGAAGGTCTGCACCGGCTCGACGAGGATCAGGCTCGCGATCTTGCCGGGGTCGTGGACGGCGAGGTTGGCCGCGGTCCAGCCGCCGATCGAGAGGCCGAACAGGTGGAATCCGGGTTCCGGTAGTGCGAGCAGGACTTCGTGCAGCCAGCGGGCCTGGTCGGCGTGGGTCTCGATCGGGCGGTCCTGCACACTAGCCCCGGGCTCACCCAGCAGGTCCAGCGCATACACCGGACGCTGGGCGAGCAGGCCCGGCATATTCGCGGCGAAAACGGGTGCGCCCGACCGTGTGCCGGGAAGCAGCAGGAACGGTTCCCGCTCGCCCGCCCCCTCCGAACCCGCGTATCTGTAGACCCGGACGATGCCGTAGCCGGTCCGCACGTCCAGAACACGCTCCGGTTCCGGCATCTCCCGCATGGCCTCGTCGTAGGCCCCCAGATAGCGGTCCTTGTCGTCGGCCGAATCGAAATGGCCCACGGGCGAGGTGTCTCTCAGGATGAGCCAGGCCAGGATCGCCGCGGCGACGAAGGCGGCGACCACCTGAAGCGCTCGACGGAAAGTGGTCAGCTCTGCTGCGCGACGAGTAGGCATTGGTCCAGGAAATCCTTCGTTTTCTGATACAGGACACGATCTTCCGGCGGCCAGCGGTTTTCGGACCGTTCCGTCGCGCGATACAGCGCACCGATCTCGGCAGGCTGATCCCGGAGCGCGTACTCGGTGGTCTCCTGCCATTCCCGGCCGAGCCGGCGACCCGAACGCGAATCGGCCGGCACCCCGTTCTCCACCAGCAGCAGCGCCTGGACCGCGTGCGCTTTCCAGTTGAAATAGGTAGTGATCACCCGCTCCACATCGATAGCGAGATCGGCGGGTGCCCGCGCGCCCGCGTTCTCCACGCCCGGGTGACGCAGCAGCGTGCGGTCGAGGCTCATGGTGGCGGCGACGACACCTTCCGGTACCCGGGCGTCCGGGTGTTCTCGCAGGACCTGCGTCACCGCGGCCAGCACGATCCGCTGACACCGCAACCGCAGCTCCGCGATCTCGAGCAACCGGACCTGTTCGCTGTAGGTCTCGACCAGGGGCAGACCGGCCTGGCGGTCGAGCGCCGCGCCGACCTCCTCGAGCCGCAGTCCCGCGCTGGTCAGCAACTGGATCCGGCGGAGCCGGTCCAGCTTTTCCGGGCCGTAACGCCGGCGTCCGCTCTCGTCGCGTTCCGCGACCAGCAGCCCGATCCGGTCGTAGTACTGCAGGGTCCGCACCGTGGTCTCGCAGCGCCGCGCGGCTTCCCCCACGGCGATCCATTCCACTGCGTCACGACCAGGCATGACAGCGAGCCTGGCATATGACGCAACGTCACCCGCAAGACCGGCCGCCGCCTCCGCGCGCCCTCAGAGCAGCAGTGCGTACAGGGTGGCGGGCGGGTCGGTCGGGGTCGTCATTTCTCCTTCCGGCGGGTGTAGCGCATCCGATCGGGCCAGCTCACCTGTTCCGGCAGCATCCATCCGCGCCACCGCGCGAGCAGGCACAATCCCGCGCCGACCAGTGTCGCCGCGATCGAGCCCGCGGTAACGTGTCCCGAATACCAGATCACCACCAGCGTCGCGCTCGCCAGCAGCGCGGAGGTCGCGTACAGCGTGTTACCCCCGAAGATCGCCGGTACCCGCCCGACCGCGAGATCGCGCACCGCACCGCCGCCGACCGCGGTCACACACCCCAGCAGCAGGGCCGGCAACCACCCCAGCCCGACCTCCAGCGTCTTCTGCGCACCCACCGCCGCCCACGTCCCCAACGCCAGGGCGTCCACCCACGGGAACAGCACGTCCCACAGCCGCCCTTCGAACTCGACGACGAAGGCCACCACCGCTCCGGCCAGCGCGGTCAGTAGATAGGTGTAGTCGGTGAGCGCGATCGGGGTGCCGCGCTGCAGCAGGGTGTCGCGAATGATGCCGCCGCCCAGACCGGACGCGGTGGCCAGTACCGCGAACCCGATGAGATCGAAACGGTGCGACCGCGCCACCGCACCGCCGAGCATCGCGTTCGCGAATACGCCGGTCAGATCCAGCCCGCGCAGTAATTCGGGAACGGTATCCAGTGCCGCCATCGATACGTTCCTTCCGGGAGCCGTTATCGGCACCGTACCCACAGAAGGCCGAGCACCCACCCCCGGCGGTACCGGGGTGTGTCGGGCCACCGGAGCGCCGGCGAGCTCCCGGTGTCGCGCCCGCCCCGGAGTCCGGACCCGGCCGCGCCGAGGGTCACCAGCGGGCGCTGCGGACCGTGACGGCCATACGGCGAAGCCTGCCTCGTATCCGGCCGTCGGTATCGGGTGTCAGGGTGAGACCGGACGCGGCGGCGATGTGGTCGGCCACCGCGGGAACCGGCGTCGTATCGGTCCAGATATGTTCGGCGAATTCGGGTTTGCCCAGTTGTTCGAGGCAGAAGTCCAGTTTGTCCACCGCGAACTGTTCGGCACGTAGCAGCAGATCGCCCTGACCGACCGCGCGCAGAACCGGCGCGAAGCCGAGCCCGCGATCACGAAGGCGATCCAGCACTGTCTCCCGGCGGGCCAGCAGTGCGAAATGGCGCACGTCGTGGCCGGATTCGCGCAGCCGCCCGACCGTCTCGTCGAAATACCGGGGCTCGGCCACGGTCATCGGGGCGATCACCACACCGTCGTGCTCGCGCAGCACATGGTCCAGTACCTCGAATACGCCCTGCCGCCAGGCCGGATAGTCCTGGAAGTCGGTCCGGAGTTTCGCGGGCGTCATCCGCTGCAGCCCGAACCCCACCAGCTCCGGGTCGCAGACGACACTGCCGGGCAGCCGGCGGTGCAACTCGAACGCGGTCTGTGTCTTACCCCCGCCGAAGGGACCGTTGATCCAGAGCAGCATGGCCGCAACCCTATCCACACGTGGGTCGCGGCCGTGCTCGGCTACCCGGCAGGTCGCGCGGCGCCGCCCGCGGAAAGTGTTATCCCCGTGCGTTGTTCGCGGCCGTGATGAACTCGATCTGAGCCGGTGACGGTCCGCAGAACTCGCTCTCGATCCGGTCGGATTCCACGGCCTGCATACGGTAGAGACTGTCACGCAGGCCCGGGTCGCCCCCGTGGAATCCCTCCAGGAGCGTCATCCACTGCGCCGCCATGCGCTGCGCCTCGGGTGAGGTCGGGTCCATTCCCGCCGCGATCGCCGCGTCGACCTCGGGGATCAGCACACCCCAATCGGCTTCGACCTGCCGGATCCGCTGTTCACCGAGTTCCTCCCGACGCTGCGCGAGCTGCGTCAGCTGGCCCTCGGTGAAGTACTCCTTGAATGTGTCGTCGACCATGACGGTCCTCCTGATCAGTTCCAGGAAGCGATCCGCGGATGTCTCCGGCCTGCTTTCCGCCGTGGCGGCCAGTGCCGCGACCAGGGCATGGAGTTCCCGGGCCGCGGTCAATTGCGCGGCCAGGAAGTCGCGGTGGGCGGACAGCACCTGTCCCATCGCGACCGTGCCCGCGAGCAGGTCGGCGATCCGGTCCAGGCCCAGACCCAGCTGACGCAGGGCCAGCACCTGGTACAGACGCTCGACATCGCCGGCGGTGTAGAGCCGGTGGCCGGTGCCGGTGCGCCCGGCCGGGCACACCAGCCCGATCCGGTCGTAATGATGCAGCGTCCGCACCGTCAGCCCGGCTTCGGCCGCGAGTTCACCGACCTTCCACACCCGCTCGGTTCCGTGCTGGTCCACCCGTGTCATCTCACTTCCACCGGCGCACCGTGCGCCGGTGATATCGACGTTATGACCTCACGTTACGTCAGGTTCAAGCCCGAAACCGGCGCGTGCGGTGCGGTCAGGGAACGAAGACCTCGGCGGTTGCCGGAATACTCGGACGGTCGGTGCGAAGCGTGAGCGCGACCCGCCCCGGACCCGAATCCACGTGCAGGAAGAAAGGCCGGGTGCTGTTGTTGCCGGCGGGGATGAAGTGGGTGACCGAGCCGCTGCGTCCGGTGTCGAGGTTGCGCCAGTCGACGATCGCCGTGACATCGCAGGCCAGCAGGGTCGGCGCCCAGGTGCCCAGCGGGGAGAAGCCCTGCGTGACCCGCAGCTCTATGGAATGCGCGGTCCCCGGAAAGGCGTGGTACTGCCCCAGGGGGCCGTCGTAGGCGACGCCGGCGGCAGTCAGCATGCCGACACAGATACCGTTGCCCACCGTCCAGGCCGGAGCCGTCCGGACTTCGTTCATGGCGCAGGTTCGAGGGCCGACATTCGATACCCCGAGCTGGCAGGGATCGGCGGCGCCGGCGGCACCCGGTGCCGCCACGGCCATCGCCGCCCCGACGAGTCCGGTCGCTGCTGTGGTGGCCAATTTCCGTGCGATCGTCATGCCCGGAAGATCGCGCATCGTCTGGCATCTATTACATTTCGCGGTGTCTCGGAATCCCGGACCGGTCCGCGTCAGCGGAGGTGTCGCAGCCGCCGGGCCAACTGGTCGCTCCACTCGACCGACTCCTTTCGCCGCGCGATGCGGGCCGCGAATTCCGGGGCCACCCCACCGAATCTGGCCATGATGCGAACGGGCAGCTCCGCAGCAAGAACCTCGCCCAGGTTCTTCTCGATGGCGCGGATAACGCGGGCCGCCACGAATTCACACGACGTCCCCTTCGTGCCCGGAGTGGACGGAAGACCCGCATCGACGAGGAACCCGGCACTCGTCATCGTTCCGGGGAAGACCACGGACGCGCTCACCCCCGATCCGTGCAGGTCCTGGCGCAGTGATCCGGCGAACCCACGAAGGCCCGCCTTGGTGGCCGAGTAGATGGGGACCCGCGCAGTGGGCAACGCACCGGCGATCGACGATATGTAGACGAGATGGCCGCGCCCGCGACGCAGCATGCCGGGCAGCAGTTGCTGTGTCATGAGCATGGGCACTCGCAGATTGACATCGAGGGCCCGGTCCAGCTGTTCCGGTGTGAAGTCATCGAGCTTCCCGGTGGCGGGCAACGCCGCATTCGCGACCAGGATATCCGCATCGGCCGAGCGTGCGGTGAGCTCGGCGACGTCAGCGGGGTTCGCCAGATCGCACACGACGGCCTCGGCGCCGATCAACTGCGACGCCAGCACATGGAGGGCATCCTCCCGCCGGCAGGTGAGGATCAGGCGAGCGCCGCGGGCGTGCAGCATCCGGGCGATCGCACTGCCCAGGCCGCCGGCAGCGCCGGTAACCACCGCCTCCGCAGCTTCGATCCGCACCGCCGCCTCCGGTTCCGGGCCACGATTTACCCGGCGTCCGGCCTCCGGGCCGGCGCCGAGCAGGAATCGAGCCTGCTGTTCCCGCTGGTTACGCCGTAGAATTATGGTATCGAACCGCGCATCGGACCGGCCACCTGGAAGGCAGGTACACCAATGACGCATCATCAGGATCCCCTTGCCGCCGGCATGCACACCGCACACACCTGGCTGCGGGCCGTCGCCGACGATCTGGGCACCGAAGATCTCACTTTCGCCCTGCGTGCGCTGCGCGCGTGGATGCACACCGTCCGCGACCGGATCGGCGTGGCCAACTCCGCACACCTCACCGCCCAGCTACCCGATTTCCTGCGCGGGATCTGGTACGAGGGGTGGGTACCGAGCCGGGTACCGGGACATCACGGCGTCGCGGAGTTCGTCGACGAGTTCGCCGAGCGTGCCGGAATCGCGGCGGGCGATGTCTCGTTCACCGCCGGGAGCGTCACCTGCGCGCTCGACCGGATGATGTCACCCGGCCAGATGACTCATATCTTCGCGTTGTTCCCGGATCGCCTGAGCAGTGTGCTGCGCGGAGAGCGGACGATGGCCGAAACCTGACCGCGCCGCTCCGCGAGAGCCCTCGGCCGTCACCCACCGGTCCGCAGCGCCGGAAGCACCTCCCGGGCCACCCGCTCGAACTCGTCACGGTGCTCGTCCTCCGGCCAATCGAGGACGAAATCGGTGATCCCGACAGCGCCGAAACGCTCGAAGACCTCTTCGTAGCTGTGCCGTCCCCAGCGCGGGTCCCAGGGCCCGAAGATCGTATAGGACCGGCGGATCGTTGCCGGATCCCGATCCGCGGCCACAGCGAGCCGGTCGATCGTGCGGGTCTGTTCGGCGGTCGCTCGCAGCGTCTGCACATCCGACGCACCGGGCGGGCCGTGGGTATTCCAGCCGTCGGCGAGTTCCGCGGCCACACGCAGCACCGTCGGCGACTGGCCGCCGACGGTGATGGGCAGCCGCGGTGACTGCCACGATCCAGGAGCGGTCGCGACATCTTGCACCCACAGCTGCGCACCGGTGAAGCTGAATGTCTTCTCCCGGGCGCGCAGCAGCCCATCGACGATTGCGACATAGTCGGCGAAACGCCGCATTCGTTCCTTCGGAGTCCAGCTCCTCTCACCGACACTGTGGTGATCCCACGCGAACAGTCCGGCCCCGATACCCAGCTCGAAACGGCCCGCCGACGCGTGATCGATGGTCAGGGCGTGCCGGGCCAATTGTGACGGTGACCGCAGGATCTGGTTGGCGACCATCGTGCCCAGCCCGATACGCCCGGTATCGAGGGCGGCTGTGGCGAGCACGGCCCAGCTGTCGTACCAGGGATGGCCCCGATCACGAAGAGCACCGCTGTGATCCGGCAGGAAGATCTGGTCGAAACCCAGTTCCTCCAGCCAGGCCACTCGCTCCCGCAGTACCGGGAAAGGCTGATCGGGATACAGCATGACCCCGAATCGCGACCGTCCGGCCGTCACTGGGCGGTCCATCCACCGTCCATCACGAGCACCGAGCCCGTGAAGAAAGCCGCTCCGTCCGTGGCGAGATAGGCGACCGTGGACGCCGCCTCCTCCGCCGTCCCGATACGTCCCAGCGGATGCAGCGATCGAAACATCGCGGCCGCGGCCGGGTCCCCGCCCACCGAGGAGCGGTACATCGGAGTGTCGACCGAGGCGAACGCGACGGCGTTGACCCGGATGTTCTCCTGCGCGTACTCCAGGGCCGCGGCCTTGGTCAGACCGATGACACCGTGTTTGCCGGCCACATAGGCGCTGATCCCGGCCCCGAAACCCACCATTCCCAGCTGCGAGGCATTATTCACGATGACGCCGCCGCCGCGCCGCTGCATGGCCGGGATCTCATGCCGCATCGACAGGAAGGTACCGGTCAGGATGCTGTTGAGATCGGCGCTCCATTGCTGCGGACTCTGGTCGGCGAGGCGGCCCGCCGATCCGAGCGCGCCCGCGTTGTTGAAGGCGATATCCAGACCGCCGAACTGTTCCTCGGCGGTGCCTACGGCGTATTCGAGGTCGCCGTCGACGGTGACGTCGGTGGCCACGCAGATCGCCTTACCTCCGCCCTCCTCGATGTCGTGCGCGACCCGTTCCAGCTCGGGCATACGGCGGGCCGCGAGTACGACGCTCGCGCCGCGAGCGGCCAGCACTTTCGCGGCGGCCTCACCGATACCCGAACTGGCGCCGCTGACCAACGCGACCTTGCCCTGCAGTGTCTCCTCGGTCACCTGTGTCCCTTCCGTGGTGTGCGCTCGATCGGCGCGCCCACCAACGATCCGTATTCGGCCCATGACCCGTCGTAGTTCTTGATCCCTCTGTGCCCCAGCAGTTCTCGCAGAACGAACCAGGTGTGCGCGGAGCGGGCGCCCACCCAGCAATAGGTGATGGCACCGGCCCGGAGGTCCAGTCCCGCATACATCTCGGTGAGATCGTCGTCGGTCTTGAACGTGTCGTCGGGATTGACCACCGTGTCCCACGGGAGGTTGACCGCCCCCGGCACATGCCCGGCTCGCTGCGCGACCTCGTGCGGATCACTTCCCGGCGCGAACGCGGGTCCGGCGAAGGCGGGGGCGAACGTCGCGCCCTGATACTCCTCTGGTGTCCGGACGTCCAGGATGGTGACTGCGCCGATACCGGCCAGCACATCGTCACGGGTGGCCCGCACTGCCGGGTTCGGGTTCTGTACCCGATATTCGGCCCGAGGCCGGGCACGGACCGCATCGGTCAGCACGCGGTTCTCCAGCTCCCATTTGCGGCGGCCACCGTCGAGCAACCGCACCGACCGATGTCCGTAGAGGGTGAAGTACCAGTACGCCAGCGCGGCCAGCAGATTGGACGACACCGAATACAGGACAACGGTGTCCTCGTGGCCGATGCCCTTGGCGGACAGCAACTGTCCGAATTCCGCGGGCCCTATCACCCCGAGCGTCAACTCGTCCTGGAACTCCTCCCATCCGATCCACACCGTGCCCGGCACGTGGCCTTTCCGGTAGCCCGTCGGGTCGTTTCCGGTCTCGACGAATACGACACCCGGGGAGTCGAGATGCTCCTCAGCCCATCTGCCGCTGACCAACGCTGTTGCTCGCGTCATGTTCTTCCACCCTTTCCGGATTCGGGACGAGCACCTTGCCGGTCGCCCTCCGGTCCCGGTACCACGCGGTACAGCTCAGGGCGATACCGGCGACCGTGACGGCCGCCGCGACCAGATACACCGATCGAAGGCCGCTGCTGTCGATGACCCGGCCACCCAGCCACCCGGCGAAGGCGGCCGCCAACTGATAGGCCGACGCGTTGACCGCCATGGCGAGCGTGGGCGCCGCCGCGGCGGTGCTCAACACCCGTGCCTGCATGCCGGGGATCACCGAGAATCCCAGCGCACCGAGAACGAACACCATCACACCGATCACTACGACGCTTCCGCTCACCAGCCACATGAACGCGAGCGCGGCGGCCAGCACGACGAGCAACCCGACCTGAGAGGGCATCAGCGCGCGGTCCGAGAGCCGTCCGCCGACGAGGTTGCCGACGGTGGCCCCGACGCCGTACACCAGGAGCCAGGCGGCGACCGAACCGCTGGAGAACCCGCTGATATCGGTCAGCAGCGGCGCGAAGAAGGTGAACACCATCAGCACACCCGCATTGGCGATCGCGGTGACGGCGATCGCCAATTGCACATCACGGCTGCGGAATACCCGCAGTTCGGCCAGCGCGGACCCACCTCCGCTCGCGACCGCGGGGACCAGGCGCAGAACCAGCAACATGCCGAGTACCAGCACCGCACCGATGACCGCGAATGTGGCGCGCCACCCGAAATGCGAACCGATGAAGGTACCGAGCGGCGCACCGAGGATCATCGCCAGATTCATGCCGAACACCAGTTTCGACACGGTGGACGCCTGTTTACCTTCCGGCGCCGTCGACACCGCGGTAACGATCGCGTTGGCGAAGAACGTCGAGGTCACCAACGCGGTGATGACCCGTGCCGCGAACAGCGCCGCGTAGGCGGGGGCCAGCGCCGAGGCGATATTGCCGAGGATGGCGATCACCAGCAGCGTCACCATCAGCGGCTTACGCGGAAACCGGGTGGTGAGCGCGGTGAGGGTGGGCCCGCCCACAATCATCCCGAGGGCGTAGGCCGTGACCAGCAGGCCGGCCGCCGGGATCGAGACCCCCAGATCGGTGGCGACATCCGGGAGAATTCCGGCTATCACGAACTCGCCGGTGGTGATGCCGAAAACGCACAGGACGAGAGAAGCGAGACTCAGAGGCATGGCTCTCTTTCGGTCGAAGGAAGAAACCCGCATCTACGGAGTCGGCGCGGGGCCCGCGTAGCTGTATCCGTAGGTGGTACCGAGCGAAATGATGTGGTCGAGATCAGCGCTGATCTCCTCGGTCGGCAGGGTCAGGGTCCGAGCCGGTGGGATCTCCGCCTCGAGGAAGAGGTCGAACTGGGGTTTGTTGCCCGGATCGGGTGTCGAATGGATCGTGAGGAACCGGACGTCCTCCGATACCGCGACGAAGCCGTGCGGAACCATCCGTGGAATCACCATCGTGGTACCGCCCTCGGCCAGCTGTTCCTTTCCGTCGCACACCATCCGCAACGCCCCGTCGAGTACCAGGAACACCTCGTCCTCGATGTGGTGGTAGTGCAACGGGGTGTTGTAACCGAGCTTTCCGGTGTGCTGTACCACCGTGAACGAATCCTTGGTCGCCCGGCCGGGCACTCTCACCTGCGCCAGGCCCCCGAGTAGCCATACCGCCGACTGCTCCGATTCCGGAATCAGCACGCCCTTTTCGTCGATCTCGATATCCAGATCGGTCATGTCACTCCTCAGTAGAAGCCGGCCAGGAACGACTCGGTCGCCTGCCTGCTGGATAGGGTCCGCCACATGGCGACCGGGTCGTTGAAGTTGTTGACGAACGCTTGCGCGACCCTCTTGTTCTCGGCCGCTTGTTCGAACAGCGCGACCGTGTGCGCGGGCGGCGGCCCGAGGAACGCCGTACTCCATTCGACGACGTGGCGAGCGTGCCGCCACAGCCGCTCCGATGCCGCGCGGCAGAACTCGCGATCGAAGGGGCCGGAAGCACCGCTGATCAGGTCTGCGAGGGCGAACGCGGTATGCGATCCGAGGTTTGCGCCCTGCGCGGTGATCGGGTCGTTGGTGATCCACGCATCACCGATCGCGATCGCGCATTTGTCCCCCGGTAGGTCGGCCCAGCCGCGGCGCACCACCGGGGTCACGCTGCCCTGCGCCAGCTCCCCCGGGCCGATCAGCGTGAACTCCCGCTCGTCGATGCGCTCACGCAGTCCGGGCGCGAATTCGGCGACCAGTGCGAGCACCTCACGGTGATAGCGCTCGCGCTCGGTATCGGCGTCGATCCGCGATACCGCTTCGAGTGGGCCTCCAGGTACCGCCTCGAACGCGAGCACATCGGCCCGGCCGCGCGGCGAGAGGAACGGGATTCGGAAGATCTCGCCGATTCCCGCGAGCAGGAACAGATCCAGTGTGTTCGGGGTGTTCTCACCGATGCCGAAATAGAGACCGCTACAGAGAATTCGCTGCGGACTCTCGAATGCCGAACGGGAGTCGTCCCGAGGAAAGAGGTCTCGTATCGAACGGTCGCCATTGGCGACCACCACCAGCTCGTGTTCGGCCGCGAGGTCTGCGACCGGCCGCCTTCCGACGATGAGCCGGCCGCCCCGCTCGATGAAGGCGCGGCACAGATGCGGCAGGTAGATCCGAAAATCGACCACGCTGGACGGTGGATGCAGATCGGCGCCGAACCTCAGCGCGCCCGCACCGGTGTCCACCGCGACATCCCACCCACGAACCTGGGCATCGGCGAAATCCCAGTCGAAGACGCCGAGCTGGACCTCCCGCTGCTGGGTCGGACCGAATCGCGCCGGGAAATTCCGAGGCCGGCCGGTACCGAGTTCATCGACGTCGCGTTCGGAATAGAGAACGGCGTCGATCCCCAGCTGCTGCAACCGCAGTGCGAGCTGAAGCCCGGAAATCCCGGTGCCGACGATCCCGATACCGTTCACGACCCGGCCCCCATCGTCGACCCCGCCCGGAGTTCCCGGGCCAGCCAGGCGATCGAGTCGAGGGTGTACGCGGCGGCATCGGGGGAGGCCAGGGCGGACGCCGGAATGAGCATCGGATGTTCCAGGCCAGCGTCCACCAGCGCGCCTATCCGGTCCAGGACGGTCTGCCTGCTACCGGCCAGCACCTGGTCCGCGACCACCGCATCGGGAACGGCGGCCATCGCCCTCTCGACCTCGGATCGGGTCAACGTATGAGGTAGCAATTCCTTCAACCCCTGGTATGCGGGACCGAAGGGGTGCTCGGCGCCGTGCACAGCCCAGGCCTCGGCGCTCGCGTGCAGAGCGAGGAAGCGGATCGGCTTCGCGCGCAGCAATTCCAGTGCCTGCGCATCGGTCTCGGCCACCACGATCGGAATCCCGCCGGAGGCGACGATCGCGTGCGGATCCCGGCCCGCATCGGCAGCGGACTTACGCACCACACTCAATCGGCGGGCGTACTCGTCGGGCGCGACGAGATCCGAGGGTACCCAGCCATCGGCGTAACGCCCGGTCAGCGCCAGCATTCGCGGCCTGTTCGCACCGACCCACAGCCGCGGGCTGCGGCCCCGCGGGGCGCGTAACCCCATGAGCGCCCGATCCAGAGTGAAGAATTCGCCCCGGTAACTATGCGGCCCGGGTTCGTCCAGCATCATCCGCAGGATGTGCAGGGCCTCCTCCACCCGCGCGACCTGCCGGTCGTGCGGGACACCGTAGGGCTGCAGGTTCTCCAGCGCACCGGCGCCGATTCCCAGCACCGGCGGCCGCTCGGTGAACTGGGCCAGCGTCAGCGCGGTCTGTGCCAGCACCGCCGGATGTCTCCGGTTCGGGTCGGTGACCGCCGCGATCAGCTGCACCGGTCCTGCGTGTGGCGCGAAATTGCCCAGTACCGTAGCGAAATCCAGGCACTGGTCCGGCGAATCCAGCATTTCGGCCAGATAGGAGAAGTCCGTATCCCACGCCTGGCCGGGAAAGGTGTTGATCAAGTGGTCGAAGACCAGAAACGCATCCAGGTCCCGGGCCCGGGCGAAGTCCAGCAACTCGCGCCCGCCCGCGGCCGGACCGACCGCGTCCCACACCAAACCGACTTCGACGGTCATATCCCGCTCCCCTCCGATCGAACGGCACGCAGGAACGCGGCGGTGTTCGTCGTGCTCGAAATGCTGTGCCACATCTGTTGCGGAACATCGAGATTCGCGATGAACGCGTCGGCTACCCTTTGGTCCCCGGCCGCGGCCGTCAACAGCGACAGCACCTGCGGCGCGGGCTCACCGAGAAACATGTTCGTCCAGTCGACGACCGGTTGCGCGGCAGTCCACAACTGCTCGGACAGCGTGCGGCAGAACTCCGCGTCGTAACCGCCCTCATGCTCGGCGAGCGCCTGGGCCACCTGGAATGCCTGCGCGGAACCCAGATTCGCGCCCTGAGCGGTGATGGGGTCGTTCACGATCCACGCATCACCGATGGCGAGCGCGTATCGTCGCGCGGCAATTTCGGTCCAGCCGCGCCGGACGGTCGGCACCAGCGCACCCTGCATCACATCGATCGGCCTGACCAGGCCGAACGCCTTGGAATCGATACGCTCGCGCAGCGATGGAGCGTATCGGGTTATCAGCTCGAGCAGTTCTGTCTCGAACCTCCGGGGATCCGCGCGGTGGTCTACTCCGGTCACCGGATGGAACGGCCCTCCGGCCACTCCTTCCACCAGCACGGCCGTCGCCCGGCCACCGAAGGTGTGGAAGGTCGGCGCATGGATCTCGCCGGCCCCCGGCACCATGTTCATGGTCATCCCGGCAGGTTCCGGCGGTGCGACACCCAGGAACAGGCCACCCGCCAGCACACGCGCCGGCTCCCGGAACGGCGACCTCGCCGGATCCCGGGGGAACACCTCCGTCAGCTCGCCCCGGCCGGCCGCGACTACCAGGAGGTCGTGGCGCGCGGCCAGTTCTGTCAGGTCGGCACGGGTCGCAGGCCGGTGCCGCACAACCACGGAGCCCCGGCTCTCGAGGAGTTCGAGCAACGCCGCCACATATATCCGGAAGTCGACCGAACTCGCGGGTTCGGGGAGTGCGCCGCCGAACGACAGACCCGCCTCGCCTTCCATGCGCATATGCATCCACGGGTTGTCGAATTCGCTCGCCTTCCACTCGTCTATACCGAGTGAATATTCGCGGGCTCGGGTGGACCCGAAACGCGTGACGAAATTCAGTGGCGGACCATTCCGTATCTCCTCCGCGGTCTGCCCCGCATACAGAGTGGCGTCGATGCCCAGTTGCTGCAGCCTGAGCCCCAGGTGCAGACCGGATATACCCGCACCGACGACTCCGATCGCGGCGGCCATTTCAGATGACCTCGACGCGCTGGAGGTGGCGGTTCGTCGGCCCCGAGAAGGAGTTACGTCCGTGTACGAGCGAGAAGTTGTCGGCGATGACGATATCGCCGGCCTCCCAGGCGTGGTCATAGCAGTACTCACGCCGGTGCAGTAGTTCGGACATACCTGTCAGAAATCGCTCGGACTCGTTCTCGGCAAATCCATCGACCGTCACCGACACGGGGTTCTTGTACACAGCCGGATCGAGCGGTTCCGCTATACGAAGCACCGGAACTCCGGTCACCGGGTGCCGCGATACCAGCTTCTCGGTGACCTGGCCACCGTAATGCGCAAGCTTTTCCGTGGTATAGGTCAGGCTGAGCCGCGACCACCGGTCGCGAGTTTCGTCGCCGGCATCACGATAGACCGCCGTGGTATCACAGAACACGGTTTCGCCACCGGCACCCGGCGTCGCATCCAAACATTGGAAGAAGAACCAGCGGGGATCGGCCTCGACGAACGCGCCGTCCCAATGAAAAGGCACATCGCCGCTGGCGAAGAGATAGTTCTCGGGATCGTCCTGGACAACCAGATCGACGACTTCACCTACCTCCCATTCCAGCACCTCACCCCAGCTTCGGCAGTAATCGGCGAATTCCCGGCTATCCAGGAGGGAAAAGCCACGCAGGACCAGGAGCCGGGATTCCACGGTCCAGCGGGCCAGCGTATCCGGCTGGATACCAGCGATATCCGAACCGCCGGGGGCCACGATCACTCGGCCGAACGGGGCCAGCGGATGGTGGGTCAAAGCACTCGGCAGTGGGGTCGCGGCGCTGCTCATTCCGATACTTCCTTCCGCGAGTCCGCGGTGACGCGGGGTGCCACGAAGTGGCTGGGCCGGCCGTGCCGCCAGACGACTGTGGCCTGAATGGCCTCTGCCTCCCAGCGCTTTACGAGCGTCCGGCGGTTGCCGTCGTCGAGAACGACCCCGTGCCATGGAGTGAGCCAGCTGTCGTTCGTGCCCACCAAATGGAGTCCGAACTTCTCCGAATGCGGGGGTTGCGGGTGGATCGAGAGCCGGAAGGCATCCGGGAACTTCTCCGAGACCACCCGGCTCCAGGCATTGCTCCGGCGGATCGTCTCGTAGGCGCCGGCCTTGGACTCGTTGCGCACCTTGGTTTTCGAGGTGCCCGCCGCAGCCGCTCCCATCGCATCCTCGAACAGGAATCGATGGATACCGTTGAAGAGCGCTCGGGTATCCGCGCTCGTTCGGATTCTGTCCTTCAACTCGGCGAGGGACTCCGAGTAATCGCGCTCGAGTATCGCGCGCATCTTCGGATAGTCCCGATTACCGAATGCATCATCCAGTCCGAACAGATCCAGTGAACCCCACCCGGCCGTCGCGATCAGCTTTGCCAGGTCATCGCGATACTCGGTGACGCCGGTGTCGGTGACCCCGACGACATCGCCGAAGACGTGGCCGTCCGAACAGATGGTAATGCGGGCCCCCGGTGGGTAGAAATGGCCGACGTAGTCGCACAACGACTGCAGGAATCCGAGGGCGATGTTCTCCCCCAGATCCGGAAGTTCACCCAGGACCTTTTTTCGGCTGGGCGACTTCGCCGGAAAGGCCGGAATAACGAAATGAATCGACTCGTCCTGATGTACGAAATTATCGATCTTCGATCTTCGGGCTTCGAATACCGGATCGGATTCCCGGTCCGCCGCCGGCCCGGTGTCGGATCCGGAAGAATTATCTATCCGCTGATATCTGTATAAGAATTCGAGGATCTTGTGGGAAATATCGTTTTTCACGCGCACGAACCGGCCCTCTTCTAACTGATCCCCCCCGGTGGACAGTCCGGGAGCTCCGCCACTCGTCCTGGTCGCCATTGACCGAAATCATCAGCCGCTCGGCTTGCAATTACCACCTACGTGGGGCGGTGCGGCCGTCTTCAGCTTGCCAGCCGGATACACCGACCAGCAATGGCGCAACGATTAGAATCGCGCTAAGTTGATAAGGTGTCGTTTATCGATCTCGAGGGTTCCCCGCTCGCAAGCACAGACGATCCGACCGCTCACCAGCTACGGCTGCTCCTCACACTCGCCGAGGAACTCCACTTCGGCCGGGCAGCCCGCAAGTTGTTCCTCACCCAGCCCGCCCTGAGCCAGCAGATCCGTTCGCTGGAATCACGATTGGGCGTCGAGTTGTTCCACCGCACCAGCCGGCGCGTCGAGCTGTCCGCCGCCGGCCAAGCGGTCCTGCCCGCCGCCCGCACCCTGGTGGACGCAGCCGACGAGCTGCGAAAGATCGTGCACCGCATGACATCACGCGCGGATCACCTGCGCCTGGGCGTATGCGAGAGCTTCGCGGCCCTGGCGCCCGTGCGAGGGATCGCGGCATCCATCGCGGCCACGCATTCCGACCTTGCCCCCGAGCTTCGGGCGCTGGACCGGTTCGGAGATCAGCTCGCCGCCCTCGAGTCCGGCGAGATCGACGCGGCCTTCACCCATCTCCCGGTGCCGTCCACGCTGCGCAGCGAACCGCTCAGCGTCGAACCTCGGCTGGCCTGCCTCTCGGTCTCCCACCCCCTGGCGGCATACGACTCCGTCCGCCTCGCGGATCTGGCCGAGCTTCCGGTGATCACCCTGGTTCCGCCCACATTTCGCGCCGGGCACGATTTCTGGACGGTCAATCCACGCCCGGACGGATCCCCGGTCCGCTCGGCCCCCCATCAGGGTTCGAGTTTCGAATCATTGCTCTCCGCCGTCTCGCTCGGCGGATTGCTCACCTTCGTGCCGGCAGTCGCTGCCGAGCTGTACCCTCGACCGGACCTGCGCTACCTGCGGGTCGAGGATCTCACCGACTGCACCTTCGGACTGGCCTGGCGTCCGGACAACCCGAGCCGGGCCAAGATCACCGCGCTCGAGGCCGCGGCCGCCTGCTTCGCCCCCTCGTCTCCGCCGCCACGCGCATAGCCGGATTCGCGGCAAGAGCAGAAAGCGTTGTTCGACAAGGAAGTTCAACTCCGCCGGGTAGCCTTCGGCGTATGGCGAGGTGCTCACCGCTCACCGGTCCACAGGTGCCGCCGGCGGATCAATTCTCGACCGCGCTGATCGACCTCGACGGCGTCGTATACCACGGCGCGGCGCCGGTTCCGGGCGCGGTGACGGCGTTGGCAGCAGCGCGGCGCGCGGGAGTCCGGACCCTGTTCCTGACCAATAATGCCTCACGCACACCGCACGAGGTCGCCGCACTGATCACCGATCTCGGCCTGCCGACCGATGAGGCGGATGTCGTCACCTCGGCTCATGCCGCGGCGGCGACGGCCGCTCGTCGCCACCCCGGCGGCCGCGCCCTGATGGTCGGCGGCCTCGCCATGAAGTCGGCTCTGCTCGACCACGGGCTCACCCCGGTGCATCGGGCCACCGACGACCCCCACGTCGTCGTCCAGGGGTTTGCGCCCGAGGTCGATTGGCGGCAACTCGCCGAAGCCGCATACGCAGTGGGCCGTGGCGTTCCCTGGATCGTCACGAACGGCGATATCGCCGTACCGCGGGAGGGCGGAATCGCACCGGGCAACGGTGCCCTGGCCGAAGCGGTACGGCTGGCGACCCGTGCGACGCCGCATTTCGCCGGCAAACCCCATCCGCCGATATACCGTGCGGCGTTGGCCCGCATCAGCGGCTCCCCCTTGGTGATCGGCGACGCGTTGGATACCGATATCGCGGGTGGCAACAACAACGGTCTACCCAGCCTGCTCGTATTGACCGGAGTCACAACGCTGCGCGATCTGCTCGACGCTCCTCCAACACATCGCCCGACTCATCTCGGCTTCGATCTGGAGGAGCTCTTCCAGCGCCGGGAGGCCGTAAGCCGGCGGACCGGCGATCGATGGGCCTGCGCGGGATGGGAAGTCTCGGCTTCCGGTGGAGAACTGACGCTGCACCTCCGGAAGGAGCGCCCGCATCCCCGCGCGAACCTCATCGATGCGGCGCGCACCCTCTGCCATGCCGCCTGGGCCTGTCCGGACGCCTCCCGCCACCGTGCCATGACCGCATGGCAGCGGCTGCTGGAGAGAACGGAGTGACGCCCTAGCCCTGGCCCGATCCCGCTCGGTCCGAGGTCGGTGTCGGTCACCCTTCGATCAGGGTGCGGCGCAGGCCCTCGGTGGCGACGACGATGGCGGGGACCAGCGTGAGATGCGTGATCGACAGTGCGATCGTGGACGCGGTATCGAAGTCGGCGCTCATCGTCATCGCGATGGTGGCAACTGCGAGGATCGACCCGGTCGCCGCGGCGACCCGCAGCACGCCGACCCACCGGTAGGACAGCAGGGCCGCCGCGCCCAGACCGATCAGCATGGGGACCACCGTCATCATGACGATCCCGCCGGGGGCGACGCTCTGCACCCGTCCCGCGTCGGTCATCTCGAACGTACCGCCGGCCGCCGCGCCGATCAGCCAGACGACGAGGTTGGCCACCAGGGCGGCGCCGACCGCGCCGAAGACCGCGACGGGGCGGTTGAGCGCGGGGATGCGGGTGGTGCGGACGGTAGTGGTCGCGATGCTCATGATGACCTCCTGGAGCTGTGCGGTTGGTGTGAGATCATCTTGAAACCTGAACAATTGTTAAGGTCAATGCCTTTCGGCTGCGATATGAGCCAGATCACTCACCACGGCGATTCGCGAGCCGATCCGCGATGCTCCCGGACTCGTTCAGCCCAGCACGCGCCCGAGGAAGCCGCGCATATACCCCGCGACGACGTCGAGGTGACTCTCCAGCAGGAAGTGACCGCCGTCGATCAGATGGACCTCCGCGTCCTCGGCGTCGCGCGCGAAGGCCCGGGCACCCTCGGGGCCGAAGATCTCGTCGTTGCGACCCCAGACGGCGAGCACGGGAACCGCGCTGGTGCGCAGGAATTCGTGCAGCAGCGGATAGAGCGGGCGGTTGTTCCGATAATCACGGAACAGCGCCAGCTGGATCTCGTCGTTACCCGGACGGGAGACCAGCGCGACGTCGTGTTCCCAGGTATCCGGGGCGACCAGACTCGGGTCGGGCACACCGTGCAGGTACTGCCAGCGAATCGCATCGGCGCCCAGCGCGGCGCGGACGGCGGGTTCGGTATCGGGACCGGGGTTCGCGCCGTAGGCCCAGAGGCCGGCCCAGAACGAGTCGACGAATCCTTCCTCGTAGCCGTTGCCGTTCTGGGTGACCAGGGCGGAGATCCGTTCGGGGTGCCGGAGCGCGAGACGCCAGCCGATGGGGGCGCCGTAGTCCTGCACATAGAGGGCGTAGCGGTCCAGCCCGAGCTGGTCGAGCAGCCCGGAGGTGAGCCGGGCGAGAGCGTCGAAGGTGTAGTCGAATTCGGTCGCGGCGGGGGCGGCGGACCGACCGAAGCCCAGATGGTCCGGTGCGATGACGCGGTAGTCACCGGCCAGTAGCGGGATGAGTTCCCGGAACATGAACGAGCTGGTCGGATAGCCGTGCAGGAGAACGATGACGGGGGCGTCGGCGGGGCCGGCTTCGCGGTAGAAGATCTCGTGGCCGTCGACGGTGGTCGTCCGATGGTGAACCGAGCTCATATCTAACCCCTTTGTGTCGTTTATACGGTTAGGTCATGGTCTATCGAACACCTCGTGGGCTAACCTGTCAAAAGGCCCAAACAGGTTAGGAGCGTGATTCCCGGTGGACACTCTGCTGGATCTCCTCAACAGCAGGCCGCTGGTCGACGGTGTGGAACGGGACGCACTCGGAGACCCGGACGCCGGTAGGCGCTGGGCGCGGGAGCACGGCGGCGAGGGCACCCCGGCCGAATTGGCGCTCCTGCGCGAGGCCCGGGATCTCCTACGGGACGTGGTGACAGGAGAACGCGCTCCCACCGCGCTGAACCTGCTGCTCGACGACGTCCGCCAGATCCCGGACGTCACGTCCGAGGGACTCCGATGGAAGATCGAGACTCCCCCGCACGCCCGGTTGGCCGTCGAAGCGGTCCTGAATTGGGCGGATATCGAGAACCGGCTACCGGGACGGCTACGCCCCTGTGCGAATACCGCGTGCCGGCTGTTCCTGCTCGATCGCAGCCGCGCCAACCGGGCCCGGTGGTGCTCGATGGCCGTCTGCGGTAACCGTGCGAAAGCACGCCGGCACTACGAGCGCACTCGCTGAGCCGGGAGTCACCCGGCGCGCACCGATGAGTTTCGAGCGTGGAGGAGGTCTATCCGGTTATGAGGAAACTGGTCTACGGGTTCAGCGTGTCCCTCGACGGCTACATCAACGATCGCGACGGCGGGATCGACTGGACCGACCCGGACGAGGAACTGCACCAGTTCCACAACGACCGCTTCCGCGAGGTCGAGGTTTCGCTGCACGGGCGCCGCCTCTACGAGCTGATGGCCGAGTACTGGCCGCACGTCCCGGACGACGCGCCGCACATCGAGCGAGAATTCGGCCGGCTCTGGACGGAGAAGCCCAAGGTCGTCTTCTCCCGCACACTCACCGAGGTCCACTGGAACAGCACGCTGATCAGCGACAACGCGGTCGAGGCGGTGCGGGAGCTCAAGGCCGGAGGCGAGGGTGTCATCGAGGTCGGCGGCGCGAGCCTGGCGGCCGCACTCATGCCGCACGGACTCATCGACGAGTACCAGATGTTCTTCCTGCCGGTGATACTCGGCGGCGGCACCCCGATGTTCCCCGCACTGGACACCCGCACGCAGCTCCGCCTGACCGAGACGAGACATTTCGCCTCGGCGGTGCTGCTGCGCTACCGCGCCGACTGAGGCGCGCGCGGGTGCCGCGGCGATGCGGCCGGTACTCAGGTGCGGCTGATCTCGACCATGAAGAAATCACTCTTCGCCGCACCGCAATCCGGGCACGACCAGTCCTCGGGGATCTCCTCCCAGCGGGTGCCGGGGGCGATACCGTCCTCCGGCCAGCCCAGCTCCTCGTCGTATTCGAAACCGCACTGCGCACATTGGTAGAGCTTGTATCCGGTGTTCATCTCACTGTCCTCTCACCGGGCCGGCCGGTTCGAAATCGGGCTTCTCGCGGACTCCGCAGTCGGGGCAGCACCAGTCGTCGGGTATCGCCGACCACGAGGTGCCCCGGGGGAATCCCTCTCTCGGCTCGCCGGTGACCTCGTCGTAGCGGTAGTCGCAGACCGGGCAGGCGTAGACGGCCATCAGTTCGCCGCCCCGTAACGCGCCAGCACCCGCTCCCGCTTTCCGGGCTGGATGTTCACCCGGCCGATATCGCCGCGGTAGTGGTCGAGCACGCGGTGGTCCATGACCCTGCGCCAGAGCGGGGGAAAGTAGGCGAGGGTGATCATGCTCGCGTAACCGCTCGGGAGATTGGGGGCGCCGTCCATACTGCGCAGGATCTGGTAGCGCCGGGTGGGGTTGGCGTGATGGTCACTGTGCCGCTGCAGGTGGTAGAGGAAGATATTGGTGACGATATGGTCGGAGTTCCAGCTGTGCTCGGGGGTGCAGCGTTCGTAGCGGCCCGACGCCGTGCGCTGCCGGAGCAGGCCGTAGTGCTCGAGATAGTTGACGGTTTCCAGCAGCGAGAATCCGTACACCGCCTGGATCAGCAGGAACGGCAGCACCCCCGGGCCGAAAACCACCGCCAGTGCGCCCCACAGCACCACGGTCATCGCCCAGGCGTTGAGCACATCGTTGCGCAGGGTCCACGGACCACTTCCCGTGCGCGCCAACCGGGTCCGCTCCAGCGCCCACGCCGACCGCAGACTGCCCCACACACTGCGCGGCAGGAACCGCCAGAAGGATTCGGCGAACCGGGCGCTGGCGGGGTCTTCCGGGGTGGCGACGCGAACGTGATGGCCGCGATTGTGCTCGATGTAGAAATGCCCGTAACCGGTCTGGGCCAGCGAGATCTTCGACAGCCATCGTTCGAGATCGTCCTTCTTGTGGCCGAGTTCGTGGGCGGTGTTGATACCGACGCCGCCCATGACCCCCACGCTCAGCGCCACGCCGATCTTCGACCACAGCCCGAGCCCGCCGTCGACGCCCAGCCAGGACAGATCCGAGGCGGTCCACAGGTAGGCGGCGAACACCAGGCTCATCAGCTGGAACGGAATGAACGCGTACACGCACCAGCGGTAGTACCGGTCGCGCTCGAGTCGCGCCATCACCTCGTCGGGCGGGTTCTGGCCGTCGGGGCCGAAGAACCGGTCCAGGGTGGGTAGCAGCACATAGACCAGCAGTGGCCCGATCCACCACCACACCGGCGCCACCCGGCCCCATCCGAGCTGGTCGAAAACCCACACCAGCGCCGCGGCCTGGCCCAGCGCGGTCGGTGCCACCAGCCCGAACAGCCACATGTACCGCTTGCGGTCGCGCCACGGTTCACTCGCCGCGCCGACCGATTCCGTTTCGGACGTCGTCATCGTCGCCCTCCTCGCCTTCCCGAACACCGGCGGCACATCCGCTGCCGCCCGCACCGGTCGAGGTCGGCACTGCACGCCGCCCACCTCAACCGTTTACACTTCTTGCTGATGTGTATTCATTACAGACAGATAGGTCCTAATTGTCAATGAATCGACAGAAGTAGCCGCAATGTAGGCTGGTGATCGTGGCCGATACGCCGAACTTCCAGAGCGAGATGCGCCTACTGCTGCGCACCCGCGTGATCGAGACCGCACGCCGGCTGGTCTGCACCGAGGGCTGGGGCGCGGTCAATATGTCCCGGGTGGCCAAGGAGGTCGGGGTGAGCCGGCCGGTGCTCTACAAGGAGATCGGCACCAAACAGGATCTGGCCGAGGTGGTGATCGCCGCCGAACTGGACACATTCCTCGCCGGCGTCACCGAAACCGTCGCCGCCGAGCCCGGGAACCTGCTCGCGGGAATCACCGCCGCCGCGGATTTCACCCTGCGCACTGCAGCCGACAACACCCTGCTCAAGGTCGTACTGGCCGGCCGTTCCGGCGCCGACACCACCCTGCTGCCGACCCTGATGACCGAACCCGAACCCGTTCTGGGCCGCGCCTGCGCCGCGTTCACCGCGATCCTGCGCGCGCGGTACGGGCCCGGCGATCTCACCGACGACGAGTTCGGCACCAGAGTGGAGGCGATCGTCCGTCTCGCCCTGAGCCATCTGTTCCAGCCCACCGGGGCCATCGATCGCGCCGTCGACCAGATCGCCCTGGTGTCCGACACCCTGCTCACGCGGGGACCGGCGTAGGCGAGCGCCGTCGCGAGCCCGGCTCGGCGGAGCAGGATTCGGCGGGCCGGACAAGGTCGGCAGTCCCCCGGACCACGCGGGCCCGGCCGCCGGGCGGCACTCCTCGCTACGGCCGGGAGGCGGCGGTGAATTCCGGGAGGATCAGTGCCGAATGCGCGGCCTCCCCCTCGGCGGCGGGCAGTGAGACCATCTCGCGCAGAGCCGTGTTCCGCGCTTCCAGCGCTTCGGCCGTATTCGGGAACAGGCTCGCCTCCCCCGCGGTGACCAGCGCTTGATTCAGCCGCACGAACTCCCGCATTCCGTCTTCGTACGCGGCGAAGGCGGCCGGATATGCGGCGTTCGTGGCGAGTGCGCCCGCCAGCATGTACCCGCCGACCAGAGCCACGCTCGACCCCTGACCGGTGAGGAAGGAGGGCGCGTAGGCGGCGTCGCCGACGAGCGCGACCCGTCCCGACGACCAGCGCGGCAGATGGATCTGGCTGACGATATCGAAGAAGAGATCGTCGGCGCCGCGCATATCGGCGATCATCCGTGGGATCTCCCAGCCGTCGCCGGCGAAGACCGACGCCACGAGATCACGCTGGGCACCAGGATCCCGGAAGGCGCCGAACGGGGGTTCGGGGAGCGCGAAGTTCAGGAATCCGTGCAGTTGCGGGCGATGGCCGACGGCATAGAGGGCCGCGGACCGGCCGGGCGCGTTCCACAGGACACCCTCGTGCGCGAGGCCGAAATCGTTGGTCATGGTGAACCCGGCGAAGCAGTAACCGAGGTAGCGGTGGAACCGCTCTTCCGGGCCGAACACCAGGCTTCTGATATTCGAGTGCAGACCGTCGGCGCCGAGGACCAGATCGAACGTGCGCCGGGTCCCGCCGCGAAAGGTCACGTCCACGCCGCGCTCGTGTTCGCGGAGGGTGTCGACGGAATCGTCGAAGCGGAATTCGACCTCGTCACGGACCGCGGCGTACAGGATTTCGGTGAGGTCGCCGCGCCGTACCTCGAGGTCGCGGCCCTCGACGCCGCCGGCGAGGGCGTCGGGCCGCACCGAGGCGATCGGACCACCGTCCGGGTCGAGGAAGGTGATCCGGTGCGTATCGATATGGGCGGCCCGCAGCTGCGGCAGTACCCCCATCCGCTCGACCACGTCCAACGCGGTACCGCGGATATCGATGGGGTATCCGCCGCCGCGGGGCGCGCTCGCCCGCTCGACCACCGTGACCTCGAATCCGTACCGGTTCAGCCAGTAGGCCGTCGCGGGACCGGCGATGCTCGCACCGGAGATCAGGACCGTGCGTGTCATGGAAACTCCTAGATAGCTAAGTTAGGTATACGTATTGCCGATACGATGGGGCACCGTCGAGATGCGGCAATGGGCCAACTATATACCTAACTTAGGTAATTAATGGAGAGTGATGGACGACACATCCCAGGCAGGGGTCGATCTACTGGCGGTCCTGCCCCGCCTGACCCAGCTCGGCGCTGTCCTCAACCGCAGCCACCTGACCGAGCGGGCCATCGAACAGATCGGGATCCCCCTCGACCGGCCCGCCGTATCCGTGCTGGTCACCGTGCAGATGGCAGGACAACCGCTCCGGGTCGGGGATATCGCCAAGCGGATGCAGGTCGTCGGCCCGCACGTCACCCGGCTCCTGCACGATCTGGAGCGGCGCGGACTCGTCCGCCGGATCACCGATCCCGACGATCAGCGGGCCCGCCTGATCGAACTCACTCCCGACGGCGCGGCAGCCGCGGACCGCTACCTGCAGGGGATGCTCGGCTGGTTCACCGGAGCGATGGCCGGCTGGTCCGATGACGACCGCCGCACCTTCGGCGGGCTGCTCGGCCGGTTCGTCGACGACCTCACCGCGCACCTGAAGATCATCGAGGACGGCCCGTAGCCCGACGCCCATGCCCGGGAACGGCGGCGGGGCAGGGTCCGCGGAAAAGCGGGTGCGGATACCGGGAGTCCCGGGCGATGCTGTGGAGGTGAGCACCGATTTCACCGTCCCCCTCGAACTCCCCTTCCCGGCAGGCATTCTCGTCCCACCGCTCGCCGATCTCCGCTGGCAGGGCGATGCTCCCGGCGATCCGGTGACCGCTTCCGGCACGTGGTACCCGTACCGGGAGGGAGTCTCCACCCGGCGGCTCACCGTCGGCTGGGCGGATGGCGAACTCGAGGTGACCCTGCCGGCGGCCTCCGCGCCGGAGGATCTCGACCTGGCGCTCCGAATCCTCTGCGCGGCCGCGGACCACTCCGATGCCGAGGTCGACACCGAGTACGGGCCGTTCGGACCCGATCGCCTGCGCGATATCTTCGATGACGAGTGGGCCTTCCATCAGCTCGGCCGATCGGTATCGACGGTGGCCCGCCTGTCCGAGCACAGCGGCGGGGTGATCTCGCTGCCCGGCCCCACCCGCAGCGTGCACCTGGGCCCGCGGACACTCCCCGACCTCGACCGAGGTGACGACGACCCCACACGCGGTCGCCGCCTGCTCGAGTTGATGCGTGCGGTGCTCTGGCCCGACCCCCGATACGACCCGGCCGGGGTGTTCGAAGCGAGCAAGGACGACGAGACATTCACCTTCGCGGTGTTGCTGTCGGAACGCGCCTGCCTGATGCCGCAGGTCGATCGAATCCTGATCGGCGACAGCGACGACCACGTGATCCAGATTCCCCGGGCGGCGCTGGAACTACTGCCGATCGAATGCACCCGCCTGGACGACGGCAACCATCTGGTGGAATTCGTCCCCGCGGAGAAGTGGCCGGAGGTGGTCACGGCCGCCCGCGAATCGCGGGTGCCGGACTCCGGTCCATCGTGAAGTGCACGCTCGGCCGGGACGACCCGGGCGGATGGTCAGATCTTCACGACGATCTTCTTCCCCTCATGAAGCCCGTGTTCGAGGCGCCGGTGCGCCTCGGCCACATCGTCGAGGGCGAACACTGTGTCGATGGCCGGCCGCAGTGCGCCGAGGCGGATACCGGCGTTCAGGAAGGCCGCCATTCGCCGCACCACCACGGGGTCGAGAGTGTGCTCGAAACTCCGATAGCTCTGGATCCCGGGCAGCGCACCTTCCGGGACGGATGCCGGCCGGGGATCCAGGAAACCCACGGCGACCAGTGGCGCGCCGGGGCGGGCCGCGTCCAGGAGGTCCCGCCGGCCGGGACCCGCGACGAGGTCGAGGACGATATCGGCGCCCGAACCACCGGTGAGGCGCCGAACGGATTCGACGATATCCATTTCGTCGGTGGCGACAACCGCGGCGGCCCCGGCGGCGATCAGTTCGTCCCGTTTCGCGCTGTGCCGGGTGACGGCGATGGGCACGGCGCCGATCTGATTCGCGATCTGAACAGCCGCCCTGCCGACACCGCCGGACGCCGCGCTGATCAGGACGTGGTCGCCGGGGCGCATTCCCGCCTTCTCGACGAGGGCGCCGTAGGCCGTGGAGTAGGCGACCCAGATCGCCGCCGCCTCCGTGACCGCGAGCCCCGCGGGCCGGGCGAGGACCCGGCTCGCGGGGAGCGTGGTGTATTCGGCGTAGCTACCGCGCAGATTCGCGTCCGGAACGGCCGTGAGGATCACCGGATCACCGGCCGCGAAACCATGCACGCCGGGACCCACCGCGTCGATAGTGCCGGTTCCCTCGACACCGAGCCGGGCATGCGGCAGTGCGACGGGCGCGGGTGAATCGCCGGAACGCATCATCAGGTCGAGCGGGTTGACGGCGAACGCCTCGATCCCGACCCGTACTTCGCCGGCCGCGGGTTCGGTAACCGGTTCCTCGACGATACGCATGACCTCCGGTCCGCCGAACCGATCGAAAACGACTACTCGTGGCATGGTGATTCCTCCGTATCCGGTGCTGAACTCGCTAATGCGGAAAACGCTACGGAGCCGTGCGTTACCTCCTGGTACCTTCGAATCTCATGCAGAACACCGCCGGACCGGCATTCCTCGCCGACTGCCCCACCCGGCTGGCGGTCGAGATCCTCTCCGACAAATGGGCCGTCCTGGTGCTCTTCGGGCTGAGCCGGGAACCACGCAGGCACGGTGAGCTCGTCGATCTCATCGGGGGCGGTATCTCCCGCAAGGTCCTCACCCAGACCCTGCGCCGCCTCCAGGAGTACGGACTGGTCGACCGGCATGCCGAAGCGCCACGGCGGGTCGTGTACAGCCTCACCGATCTGGGCCGCACGCTCGTCGAGCCCATCGACGTCCTGACGAACTGGGCGCGCGACCACGGCGGGGCCGTCGCCGACTTCCAGGAGCAGGCCTCGCCAGAGTGAACCGGCAGTTCGGGGACTCCGCGGTACCGATTCCGTAGGCTGTGCCATCATTACCGACTGCAGGTAACCGTCTGGACCCGAGGGGGAGCGGGCGGCGATTTCGATGTTCGGGGTATCGATGATGAGGACGATCTCCGCCACCGGTGCGCTGGTGGCGACTGCGTTGGCACTGGTCGCGTGTACCGGAGGCGCTACCGGCCCGGAGGGGGAAACGGTGGTCGCCGCGACCACCTCGCCCACGGCGGCCGCGGAGGCGAATGTCTCCGTGGCGGTGAGCGTACCGCCGCCACCCACGCAGACCGGCGCGAAACCGGTTCGCTTCGATCCGTGTGTGAGTGTGGGCGACGAGCTGGTGTCCGAGGCCGGGTTCGATCCGGGCACCCGGGAGCGGGCCACCACCGAGGGCGTGGGGGTCTTCACGGAGATCGGCTGTCAGTTCTGGCGCGAATCGCTCGTCGACGGTGCGAAATTTCCCACCGGCGTGGTGTCGGTGACATCGAGCGATCTGACGCTCGACGATGTACGGAAGAACACCGGTCACGAGATCTTCGACTCGGATCCGATCGCCGGGCGCGAGGCCGTGCTGTACCGCACGCCCGCGAATACCGGCGCCTGTTCGGCGGCGATCGAATCCTCCGACGGGTCGTTCAAGGTCGGGATGATCGTGCTACCGGCCGGGCCGGTTCAGGTGGCTGCGCCGTGCGACGAGATCCGCCGGGTGGCAGAGATTCTGAGCGGATCGCTCGGCACCGACGGGTAACTCCACTCACCGGACCCACTCGGGTGCTTCGGTATTCGAGCGGTACAGCTATTCGGAAAATCGGACGAAATCAGAGGGATATCGATGGCCGAGACACTGTCGGCGAATTCCAGCGAGATCGCCGGTCTGGGTGTTCTCCTCACCTCGATCGGCGCGGACGTCCAAGCGGCGTCCGATTTCGTGGCCAAGGAGGGAAGAGCGGCAGATTGGCTCCACGGGCCGATCATCGACACCCTGGTGGCCCCCATCAACAATGCGGCGGACTGGATGTCCCAGCGGCACCGGGTACTCGCCGACACCACCAACGGCAGCGGTACCGAGCTCAACAAGGCCGCCTGGATGTATCACAACCAGGACCAGAAGACCTACGCCGCGCTGAACGCGGCCACCGACTCCGCGATCCCGGGTGCCGACGGGACCGAGGAGAGCGGTGTCACCGCGCAGTACGAGGGTGCCGCGACCTATCCCAAACCGGAATCGTTCAAGCTCGAGGCGCCGGCCGCGAACAAAGAGGAGCTGGCCGGGCTCATCACCGAGGTTTTCCCGGTACTCGGCAATGTGAACGAGTCCATCAAGAGCATCACCCGCGCCGCGGGCACCGAATACGACCCGCTGGTGAAATGCCTGGAGCCGATCCCGGGAAACTGGTCCGAGATCCGCAGGCTCGGTGAGGTGTACAAAGCGGCCGGAAACGGGATCGAGGCCTGCGGCAAGAACCTCGAATCCGGAGTGAAGCGGATCGACGGCAGCACGAACGGACAGCCCAATTGGGACGGCAAGGCGGCCGTCTCCTTCAACGATTGGGCGACCAGACAGATCGCGGCGATGAAATGGGAAGGCCCGGTGGGCCGGGTCGTGAGTGATTGTGCGGGCGAAGTGTCCGACATGATCAGGGACGGTATCCGGACCATTCTGGAAAAGCTCTGGGGGATGCTCAACAAGTACGTCGACTTCGACGACATCAAGGGCGCTCTCAAATCGGTGGCGAATATCCTCTCGGCCGCGGTGCCGGGGCTCGGCGCGGCCCGGATCGCCAAGCTGGTCGTGGATATCGGGCTGCTCGTCAACGCCGCGATCGATGTGGTCGGCAAGATCAAAGAACTCGCCGACGCCTTCAAACGCCTCCTCGACATCATCAAGGATCCGGTGGGCCAGTTGCGGGAGAACGCGAAACAGAAACTGGAGGAGGCCATCGCACCTGTCACCAGCAAGATCGACGACGCCACCCGCGCGGCCGCCGTCGGCCAGGACATCGGGCAGATCGCGGATTACGGGGCCACCACCAACCGACCGACACAGGCATACGACGCCGGGTCCGGCACCGCACCCTGGGAGAACGCATGACCGGGCCGCAGTGGGGCAGCAGGCGCGAGCCCGATATCGATCCCGAGGTGGAGGCGATCGCGCGCCAGGTCATGGACGCGGTCGACGATCTGCGCACGGCCACCGTCCGCCTGGCGAATATCGATATCGATGCACTCTTCGACGGGGCGACGGAGGTGACGGAGGAGTTCATCTCCCTGGTCGCGGGAATGGACACCGCCTCACCGGCGCTGCGGGCCTACGCCGAACGAGTGGCCGGTGGCGAATGCCGGTGGCGCGATATCGAAACCCTCGCCGATCCGGTGCCGCCGGAGGTCGCCGAGATGAAGAGCTCGCCGCAGTTCATCTGGATGTGGTCCCCGGAACCGCCACCGGCGCCCACTCCGCCACCGGCGCCCACCTGGACCCCGCCGCCACGGCCGCGCCCCGGCGATACGGTGGTCGGGCCCAGCGATTGGCCGGACGACTTCGACGAATACCCCGGCGACCAGCGGTGGCGGTGAGGTATGGCTCGGTCCCGGAGGATGGTCGGCCCGATGTCGGTGGTGTGGGTGCTGGGGGTCCCGGTGGCGGCGGTGGCGTTCATGGCGGGCGCGTTGAACCTGGGCGCCGTCGTCGCCCGGGCGACGGGGTCGGATGTCGCCATGGTGCTCTTTCTCCCGGTGAGCGCGATTCTGGGGGTCTGCGCGTGGATGCCCGTTCTGGGCGCCGCCTGGCGGCTGCGCCGGAAATACCTGCGGCGCATCGGGACCGAGGTGGCGGCGGTGGTGGTCGAATCCGATCTGCGGTGTCAGCACAATCGGGGGCCGTTCGACTTCGATCTGTGGCGGGTGCGGGTGGAAGCCGAGTTCCCGCACCCGGAGACCGGTGACGGAACCCGGGTGCGGAAGCAGTATTTCTACGTGCAGTTCCAGGAGTCGAAGGCGCGGGCCCTGGCCGCGGAGTTCGGTGCCGGAGCCCCGGTTGCCGTTGTGGTGCACAAGAATTCCGCGCTGATCGAAATTCCGAAACGGCCGGTCTGGGCCGATATCTGGTGACGTGGCGGAACCGCCGGGCACACGCGGGGGCCGCCGGTCGAACCGTTCCCGCCTACCGGAAGCGACACCACCGACCACCGGAGGTGAGCACGCGGCGGAGCGCGGGACTAGTGTTGCGCAGATGACGTTGCCGAGTGATATGCGCGCGTTCAATCGGTCCGTGGTCGAGAATTTCCGCGAGAACGACGGGGAGATCACGCTGGACGGGATGCTGAAGGGATCCGATCTCGTCCTGCTGACCACCGTCGGACGGCGCAGCGGGCGGCAGCATATCGTGCCGCTCGGATACCTGACCGACGGTGACGACCGGATCGTGTTGTGGGCGTCCAATATGGCCGCCGCCGACCACCCGGCCTGGTACCGGAACCTGGCGGCGCAGCCGCAGGTCATCGTCGAGCGGCCGACGCCCGGTGGGATCGACCTGTTCACCGGTACCGCGAGCACCGCCGCCGGAGCCGAACGGGAGCGGCTGTTCGCGCTGCTGGCGGAGCGGTTCCCGCATATGGCCGCGCATCAGCAGCAGACCGAGCGGGAGATTCCGCTCGTGGTGGTGGAACGGGTATCGGGCCGGTCCGAATAGGCCGCACTCCCCCGGCGGGTCAGTGCCCGGCGAGAATCTCCAGATAGTGGGCGTTGCTCATGACGCCGAGGATATTTCCGAACGGGTCCACCACCGCGGCGGTGACGAAGCCGGGTCCCCGGGTGGTGATCGGGTCGTATTCGGTGGCGCCGAGCGCGAGCAGCCGGTCGTAGGTGGCCCGCAGATCGTCGACATGCCAGTACACGATCTCCCCGCCGGGCCCCGGCTGGGCGCGCCCGGGCCGGTACGCGCCGTCGATCAGGCCGAATTCGTGCGCGTAGTCACCGATCCGGAATTCGTAGTAGCCGGGCACGGCGAAGTACGGCGGTGTCCCCAGGAAGTCCGCGTACCAGTCCTTGGCCGCCTCCAGGTCGTCGGCGTAGTACGTCACGGTCGCCATTCCTCGCAGCATCGTTGTTCTCCTCGGTTGTGTCGTCGGGCCGTTGCGACCATCCTCCCGGGCAAAGTGCTCAACTTCTGATCACTTTTCCGGGGAGAATCGCGGATATGCGCGCAGATCGATTGGTGGCGGCCCTGTTGCTGATGCAGACCCGCGGCCGGGTCACCGCCGCCGAGATCGCGGCCGAACTCGAGGTGTCGGTGGCGACGGCCCGGCGTGATCTCGAGGCCCTGTCGACCGCGGGTGTGCCGGTGTACCCGCAGGCCGGCCGCGGCGGCGGATGGTCGCTGATCGGCGGGGCCCGCACCGATCTCAGCGGTCTGACCGCCGGTGAGGCCCGCGCCCTGTTCCTGCTCACCGGTCCGTCCGCGGAAACGGTGCCGGAAGCACGGTCGGCGCTGCGCAAACTGCTGCGCGCCCTGCCCGCGACCTTCCGCGGTGAGGCCGAGGCGGCCGCCGACGCGGTCGTGATCGATCCGGCCGGCTGGGGCCGCACCGGGCGCGAACTACCCGAAACGGTGCGGCAACTGCAGCAGGCCGTCGTGCGCCGCCGCCGGGTCGTGCTGCGCTACCGGGGTCGCGGCGGGGAGGCGACCGAGCGCGTCGTCGACCCGTGGGGCCTGATCGACAAAGACGCCCTCTGGTATCTGGTGGCCGGCACCGAACGCGGCCGCCGCACCTACCGGGTGGACCGGATCCTGCACGCGGAACCGACCGACCTGCGATCGGACCGGCCGGCCGGACTCGACCTTCCCGCCGTATGGGCGGAAATCGTGGAGGAGATGGAACAGCGCCGCGCGACCACCGCCGCCACCGCCCTGATCAGCGAAAGGCTTCTGCCGATCCTGCGCGATCGGCAGGGCCGGCATTGCGAGGTCCTCGGCGCCGCCCCCGACGGCCGGATCCGGGTCCGGCTCACCGCGCACACCCCGCGGGCCGTCGCCGAACAACTGGCGGGCTGGGGCGCCGATATCGAGGTGATCGAACCGGCCACGGTACGCGACGAACTCGCCGCACTGGGCGCGGCACTCGTCGAACGCTACGGCCGAGGATAAGTGCTCATTCCTTGCGCACTTTTCGCGGGAAGATCGGAACAGACCACCGACAGCCAGCGAGGAGAGCGCCATGATTCCCGACCGGACCGACCCCGTCACCTTCACCACCGCCGCCGAGTACGAGCGGTGGCTGGCCGCCCATCACGACTCCGCCCCGGAGATCTGGCTGAAGATCGCCAAGAAGAACGCCCCCACCGTGACCGTCACCATCACCGAAGCTCTCGACGTCGCCCTGTGTTACGGCTGGATCGACAGCCACCGCCGGCGCCTCGACACCGACCACTATCTCCAGCGTTACTCACCTCGCCGCCGGAAGAGCCCGTGGTCGGAGATCAACCGGGACAAGGCCGAGGTCCTGATCGCGGCCGGAAGGATGCGGGAGCCCGGTTACGCGGCCATCGCCGCGGCCCGCGCGGACGGTCGCCTGCCCGGCCGCGCCGCCGGGGACCACTGACGAACCCGGAGGCAGACCGGGCGCCCGTGATCAGTCCTCCGCCGCGACCGAGTACAGCTGGTAGGAACCGCTGAACCCCTTCAGTTCGGCTGCCCGCGCGGCGGTGACGGTGATATCCGGCCGGTCCGCCACGGCGTCGCGCACCTCCTCGCTGACCAGGACCTCGCCGCCGTGGGCCTGGGCGGCCACGCGGGCGGCCATGGCGACATTGCGGCCGAAGAGATCGTCACCGCGGCGGACCGAGCGGCCCATATGGATGCCGATACGAACGCGGACCCCGGCCATGGGTCCGGTGGCGGTGCCGATGGCGCCCTGTACGTCCAGACCACAGCGCACGGCCTGCTCCGCGTCGCCGAAGGCGATCATGAAACCGTCACCCTGGCTCTTCACGATATGTCCGTCGTGCCCGGTGACCAGCCGGCGGATCAGCCGGTCGTGGCGGCCCAGCAGCGCGACCCAGGCCCGGTCGCCGAGCCGCTCGTTGAGCGCGGTCGATCCTTCGATATCGGAGAAGGCGATCACCACGTCACCGCCGGCGGTGAGCCGCGCCAGATCGGGTCTTTCGACCTGCGCCCAGCCGGCCAGGTCTTCGATCGAGCTGAGCACCGCCGCGCGGAAACCCTTCCGGCGGACCAGGCTCGCGGTCTGCCAGACGGTTTTCACCGCTTCCCGGCCGCCGTCCATCAGCCGCCGGCGGGTATCGGTCCGGCGCTGGACCTCGGCCAGCTCGTGACGAGCACGTACCAGCGACCGCCACAGCACGATCAGGCCGGCGGCCTCGGCGACGGCGATCGCCGCGAGGATACCGGCGGCGACCGTCACCGGCCGCCGTCCGCTGACGAATCGTGTTCCGCGCCCGCCGCCTCGCTCAACTGCTGGGAGACCTCGGGCAGATCCGCGTGGATTCGGCGGTCCATGGCCCGGGCGAGCAGTTCGTCGGCGACCAGGCGCACGGCGGGCCGGAGTTCGGCGAGGGTGCCCGCGAGGCCGTGTAATCGTTGCGGGGAAGGATCTTCGACGACCTGATTGACCAGATTGACCCGGAACTCCCGGACGAACGCGAAGGCCATCCGGTCGAAGGCCGCCTCCAGTTCCCAGCTCAACGCGAGTATCGACCGCAGCGGGATACCCACGGCGACGAAGGCGGTGGCGGCCTCGAGCAGCCGGCCGCTGGAATAGACGAAGCGGTCGTCCTCGATACGCAGATAGCCCAGCTCCATGGCTTCGGTGATGGCCTCCGGAGTGGCCTGCTCGCCGAAACGGTCCAGCATCTCGGCGAAATCGATATCGACCTCGCGGTCGCCCCACGCCACCGAGGCCGCCGTCTCGAATCCGAGCAGTTCCGAGACACCGCCGCCGTGCTCGGCGCTCGTCAGCAGGTCGGCAATTCCTTCCAGGCTGTGGCCGCGGGCGAGCAGGTCGGCGACGAGTTTCAGGCGCTCCAGGTGGGTGTGGTTGTAGAAGGCGTGCCGGCCCTGCCGGCGCGGCGCCTCGAGCAGTCCGCGCTCCTGGTAGTAACGCACGGTTCGTACCGCGACACCGGCGGCCTCGGCCAGTTCGGCGACTCGGTACTCCTGCGTTCGTGGCGTCATCGTCGTCCTTCCACTCAGCGGTCCGCGAGCCGAATGACGGCAAGCTTAACCCCACTGTCTCAGTAGATGCTGGTTCGAACTCGAGGACCGGCCGGATCCACCCACCTATCACCGTAGAGCGAACACCATCGTTGTGGTGCAACTCACCATCGGTTACAGTTTTTACTGATACGGATTGCGCACCCACCGGTAGCGCTCCATTCGTACACAGGTGGCAAGGAGGTCGGAGTCGGTGCTGATGAGCAGCTCTCATGCTATTCGTGAACTGGAGATCGCCGGGACGCCCGCGGTAACACTGCTGGGCCGCACACCCCGACTGTCCCAGCAGTTACTGGACCATCTGGCCGGTTCCGACCATGCCGAACCCGGTGTCACGATGCCGTGCGGCGTGCTGCGCCGCGAGGCCGCCGAGGTGGTGGCCGGCTGTCTGGACCTGGTGGCGGCGGCCCTGCAGGGACGGGCGGTGAGCGCCGTGCCCGCCGCGCTGGCGAGCCGGATCGAGGACTGGGCCGCCGAAGGAGTGGCCCTGGAGGCCGTACAGCACGCCACCCATCTCGGGTTCCGGTTCGTCCTGGACCTGCTGGCCGGGCGGGCCGGCGGCGCCGACGCCCCCGTGATGGTGGCCGCGGGGCAGCGGCTGGCCGAGGTTCTCGATCGTGTCATCACCGGCTTCACCGGGGCCTACCTCCGCGAACTGCGGGCCCATACCGCGGCCCGGTACGCCGGGGCCGAGGCGCTGGCCACCGCGCTGATCTCGGGGTCGGCCACCGCGGAGACGGCCCGCGAGAACGGTTTCCGGAGCGCGGATTCCTACGCGGTACTGGCGCTCGCCCTCCCGGGCACCGGCGGCGAAGCCGACAGCACCGCGCCCCGGCGCCGGCTCCGCCGGGTGCGCGCCGAACTCTGCCTCGGCGGTGACATACCGCCCGCCCGCCTCAGCGAAGCCGGCGGCACGATTCTCGTCCCCCTGCCTCGACCCGACGATTCCCCGGCCACCCACTTGGTCGAGCGCCTGCGCGAGGCGGCCCGCGAACCGTTGCTGGCCACCGTCGTACTCGCGCGCCGCGACGAGATCCCCGACGCCACTCGCCGCGCCCACGAACTACTCGACCTCGCCCAGCGCCTGCACCGTCCCGCCCGGCTGTACCGGATGGCCGATCTGGCGGTGGAATACCAGATCACCCGCCCCGGCCCGGCCCGGCGGCAGCTGGCGACGGCGCTGGACCCGCTGCTTTCCCAGCCCGAACTCCTGCAGACCCTCGCCACGCATCTGGCCAACGACCGCAACCGCCAGGTCACCGCGCGTGCGCTCTATATCCACGCCAACACCCTCGACTACCGGTTGCGCCGCATCGCCCACCACACCGGCCTGGACCCCGCCCGCGCCGACGATCTGTGGCATCTGCAGGCGGCCCTCGTCGCGGGCGCCTACGAGACCGGCCCGGTGGTCGAGACGATCCCGGGCCCGGCACCTCGGCCGAGCCAGGGCGCTCCCGGCTCGGCCGAGGTGCGACCGCCCGCCGAAATCGGTCGCGGGACCGGGGCGCTGGCCGCAGCCGCCGGATAGCGCAATCACGAACGCGATCCCGAACCGTGGCAGGCGGGGCACAGTGATCAGGTGTTGCGGCCCCCGTTGACCCCGAGCAGCTGGCCGGTGATGTAGCCGGCCTCCTCGGAGACCAGGAACGCGCAGGCGGCGGCGATATCGGCGGGCGTGCCGATCCGGCGGACGGGGGTGCGCAGGATATGGTCCTCGACCGTGCCGCCGAGCCGGCCGACCTCCTCGTTCTTGCGCAACATCGGGGTATCGATGAACCCGGGCGGTACGGCGTTGACGGTGATTCCGGAGGGCCCCAGTTCCAGCGCCAGGGATTTGGTCAATCCGTTGACCGCGGATTTCGCCGCCACATAGCTCGACATGAACGGCTGACCCGAATGGGTGCTCGACGACGAGATGTTCACGATGCGGCCCCAGCCCGCCGCGAGCATATCCGGCAGAACCGCCTGCACACAGTGGAAGACACCGTTGACATTGACATCGAATACCCGCTGCCATTCGTCGAAGGTGAGGTGGGCGAAGCGTTTGAAACTTTCCAGACCCGCGGAGTTGACCAATATGGTGACCGGGCCGGTCTTTTCGCGGATCGCCGAGAGCGCGGCCGCGATCTGTTCCGGATCGGTCACATCGGCGCGATAGGCCAGGTCGTCGTCCGGGCCGGGGTTGAGATCCAGGGTCGCGACGGTGTATCCGCCGGCGCGCAGGCGTTGCGCGATACCGAGCCCGATCCCGGAGGCACCTCCGGTGACCACTGCTGTTTTCATGCTGACGACTCCTTGTCGATATCGGCTCCGGTGACCGCCGAGGGGATTTCGGACCACGTCGCGCCGCCGCCGTCACGCGGCAGCAGAGCGCGAAGGAAGAGGGTGACGGCGAACCGGAGATGCCTGTCGGCCTGTTCGGGTGTGCGGTAGACGCCGAACTCGGCCATTCGCCAGGGTTCGGATTCCACCAGGACCAGGAAGTGTTCGGCGGCGAGTTCGAGATCACCGGCGGCGAGCTCGATATGCCCGGCCTCGCGGTGCCGCCGGAGCAGATCGCGTACCGCGCGCAAACGCGGCGACCAGGCGACGGTTTCGGCGCTGACGGCGAATTCGGGGAACCGCGACGATTCGTTCATCGCGATCCGCTGCAGTTTGACCAGCTGCGGGTCCGATATCCGGGCCAGCGCCTCCCGGGCGAGGGCGAGCAGCGAGGCACCGAGGTCGTCACCCGGGGGCGGATCGACCTGGGTGTGCGGGTCGCGCCGGCTCATCGCCCACGGGATCACCTCCGCGAAAACGGCGCGCTTATCCGGATAGCGGGCGTAGAGGGTCTGTTTGGTGACACCGGCGGCCCGGGCGATGGCCTCCATGGTCGCGCCGTCGTAGCCGCGTTCGAGGAAGGTCTGCACCGCGGCTTCGCGCAATCGCTCGACGAGCTCGGCCGCCTCGGTACTGGTGGGCCTGCCCGGCCGCCGTGGTCGCGTGGTCACCGAAACGGCCCCTTTCAATCAGACGCACTCGTATGATTCCATCACTATACGACCGCGTATGAATTGGCAACCGCCGGCGCGACGGCCCGCCCAGCCGCCGGCGCGCCGGCATCGAGGAATCCGAGGTACCCGTGAGCACACCCGACACCGTCGATTTCTTCCGCGACAAGAGCCCGGTGGCGGACCCGTATCCGTATATGGAGTCGCTGCGCGAGCAGTGCCCGGTCGTGCGGGAGCCGCATCACGACGTCATGATGATCACCGGCTACGAAGAGGCGATCGACGTTCTCGGCGACGCCGACCGGTTCTCGTCGTGTATCTCGGTGAGTGGCCCGTTCCCCGGATTCCCGGTCCCGCTCGAGGGCGGCGACGTGCGGGCGCTGATCGATGCCCATCGCGCCGAACTGCCGTTCAGCGACCAGGTGACCGTGATGGACCCGCCCCACCACACCCGCCACCGCGCCCTGCTCATGGGCTTGATCACCCCGAAACGCCTGCGCGAGAACGAAGAATTCATGTGGCAGCGGGTGGACCAGGTACTGCAGCCGTATCTGGCCGCGGGCGGCGGTGACTACATCGGCGAGTTCGCCGGGCCGTTCACGCTGCTGGTGATCGCCGATCTGCTCGGCGTTCCCGAGGACGACCGGGCCGAGTTCGCGGCCACGATGACCCGCCAGGCCCGCGGCGGTGGTGTGGGCGCGTCCGGGCGGCGCGCGATGTCGCATACTCCGCTCGAGTACCTCTACGAGAAATTCGCGCGCTATATCGAAGACCGGCGACGCGAGCCCCGGGGCGACACGCTCAGCGATATGGCCGTCGCCCGGTTCCCCGACGGGTCGGCGCCGGAGGTGATGGATATCGTCCGCCTGGCGGCCAATCTCTATTCGGCGGGTCAGGAAACCACGGTGCGGCTGCTGAGTTCGGCGCTGATGATCCTCGCCGACAACCGTGAACTCCAGCAGGCCCTGCGCGCGAACCCCGAACGCGTCCCGAATTTCATCGAGGAAGCCCTGCGCTTCGAAAGCCCCGTCAAAGGCGATTTCCGGCTCGCCACCGTCGACACCACGGTCGGCGGCGTCGATGTTCCGGCGGGTACCACCCTGATGGTGATGAACGGCGCCGCCAACCGCGACCCGCGCCTGTTCGACGATCCGGCCACCTTCGACCTCGCGCGACCCAACGTCCGCAAGCACATCGCCTTCGGACGCGGACCGCACACCTGCCCCGGAGCGCCGCTGGCGCGGACCGAGGCGCGGGTGAGTATCGAGCGACTCCTGGCCGGCACCACCGATATCAGGCTGTCCGAAGAGAAACACGGACCCACCGGAGCACGGCGCTTCTCCTTCGTGCCGACCTACATCCTGCGCGGGCTGACCGAATTGCACCTCGAGGTCGACCTCGCGGAGAACCCGGCGTGACGACCGCGCTCGAAGTGTCCTGCGGGCTTCCGCCCGGCCCCGAGTTCGCCGATCTGACCGTGCTCGCCGAGGAATCCGGGTACTCGTGGGTCTGGATATTCGATTCGGCGCCGCTGTGGGAGGACCCGTTCGTCCATCTCGCGCTCGCCGCGCAACGCACCTCGCGTATCGGCCTGGCCACCGCGGTGCTGATCCCGGGCGAACGCTCGGAAATGGCGATGGCCGCCGCGATCGCCGCGCTGGCGCGGTTGTCCGGCGGCCGGTTCCGGGCATGTTTCGGCACCGGGGCGACCGCGCGCCGGACCATGGGGCAGCGGCCGATGACACTGCGCGCGCTGGAGGAGTACGTCACGGCCGTGCGTGGACTGCTCGCCGGTTCGACGGTGACCATCGACGGCAGCGCCGCCCGGATGCTGCACGCCCCGGGCCTGAGCGCGGACCGGCCGGTCGATGCCGAGATCTGGTTGAGCGCGTTCGGGCCGCGCGCGGTCGCACTCGCGGGCCGTATCGCCGACGGCATCATCGGCGCCGCGGCGCGGCAGCCGGTTCCGGTCGCGACCATGCGGGCGGGTTCGGTGCTGGACCCCGGCGAGGCGAGCGACTGCCCGCGGGTGGCCGCGGCGGTCGGCCCGTGGCGGGTGGTTGCCTATCACGAGGCGTACGCCCTTGGTGGCGCCGCGGCCGTCGATGCGATGCCCGGCGGGAAGCAGTGGCGCGAAACTCTCGAGCGACTCGCCCCCGAGCACGAACGTCACCTGCTGACCTACGAGGGACACGTCACCCACCTCACCGACCGCGACCGGCCGCTGGCCGGTTACGACGGCGGGTTTCCCACCGTGATCGGGGAACCCGAGGACATCCGCGCCGAACTGACCCGGCTCGCCGGCCTCGGCGTACGAGAACTCGTCTACACACCGAGCGGCCCCGATGTGGCACGCGAACTACGCGCCTTCGCGGCGGCGGCCCGCACCGTCGAGATCCCGGGGAACACACCATGAACGACAGCACGGCCCCCGAACCCCTCTACAAGGTCCTGCTCTTCCTGAAGCGCAAACCCGGTATGAGCGTCGAGGCATTCCGGGAGTACTACGAGAACACCCACTCGAAACTCGGCGAGAAACACGCCCACGGCCTGGTGCGCTATCTCCGCCGCTATCTCGATCCGGTCGGCGGAGAAGAACTGCCGTTCGACGTCATCACCGAACTGTGGCTGCGCGACCGGTCCACCGCCGAGGCGGTCGCCGCCCACACCGCCCGCAATCAGCCGCCACCGGAGATCCTCGAGGACGAGGAACAGTTGTTCGACCGCACGAAACTGCGGGTCGCGATCACCGTCGAATACGAATCGACCCTCGGCGCGGGCCCCAGCGCCTGAAGCCGGCCCGGCGGCAGGGTGGCCGGATGCCCTGACCCGCCGGTCACGGTGGGAGTAGCCGTTCCAGGCCGTCGAGTATCAGGTCGAGGCCGAAGTCGAAATCGGCGATGCCGTCGTGCTCGCCCGCGATGACCCGGGTGGTCAGGCGGTTCATATTCGGGAAACGGTCGGGCGGGATGAGCGGGAGGAACCCGGTCGCGGCGGTGACGTAATCGGCGGGATCCAGCGGGAACGTGGATTCCTGCAGGGTGAAACCGTAGATATGGCTGTCCATCGCGTTCCACGCGCGGTCGGCCTGCAGGTCGGAGAAGCCGGCGGTGTAGAGGCATCCGAGGGTGGCGTCGATATAGCGGAGCATGGCGGGGCCCACGTTGACGCGGCTGCCGATGAGTCCGGTGGCCCACGGGTGCCGGCGCAGCATCTCGTGGGCCGAGCGGGCGCGGCGGCGCATCGCCGCTTTCCAGTCGACGCCCGCACCGGGGACCTCGATCTCGGCGACGACGAGATCGACCAGCCCGTCGAGCAGATCGTCCTTGTTGGCGATGTGGTTGTACAGCGACATCGCTTCGACGCCCAGCTGCTGGGCGAGTTTGCGCATGGACAGGGCGCCGAGGCCGTGCTCGTCGGCGAAGCGCACGGCGGCGGCCAGGATTCGCTGCCTGCTCAGCGGGTCTCGGTCGGGTTTCGGCATCGGTCTCCTTGACGTACTTACGGTGTAAGTGTAGCGTTCCGGGCAGCGAACTTACGCTGTAAGTCACTCGGCTCCGGTGAGGTGTCCTCATGTCCGAAATACACAACGACCGGTTCCGGGACGACCGGGTACACCCCGGACCGATAGCGGGGACCATGACCGCGATCGTCGCCCCGGCCTACGGCGGCAGCGAGGTGCTGCGCGTCGACACCGTGCCCGTCCCCTCCCCCGGCCCGGGCGAGACCCTGGTCCGGGTCCGTGCCGCCGCGGTGTGCAAAGGCGATATCCATCTGCTCACCGGACGGCCCTACCCCATCCGGCTCATGGGTTTCGGGCTACGCCGGCCGAAACAGCGGGTCATCGGACACGATCTCGCCGGCGAGATCGCCGCACTAGGACCGGACGTGGGCGGATTCCGCATCGGCGACGCGGTGTTCGGTGCGGTGCCGGCCGGAGCCTTCGCCGAATACGCGGTGGTCCCGGTGGCGACGCTGGCCAGGATCCCCGCCGGGGTCGATTTCGAACAGGCGGCAGCGGTACCGGATTCGGGGGTCACCGCGCTGCAGGGACTGCGGGATATCGGGCGGGTGCGCGCCGGCCACCATGTGCTGATCAACGGGGCCTCGGGCGGGGTGGGCAGTTTCGCCGTGCAGATCGCGGTGGCCCTGGGAGCGCGGGTCACGGCGGTGTGCAGCACCCGGCATATCGCGGCGGTCCGTGACCTCGGCGCGGACCGGGTGATCGACTACACCGCCGCCGATTTCACCGAATCGGCGCGCGACGTCGATGTGCTGCTGGATCTGGTCGGGAACCGGTCACTGCGCGCGTGCCGCCGCGTACTCGTATCCGGCGGGGTGTTCGTCTCGTCGGCCGGCGCCCCCGGCGGCGATCTCATCGGCCCGCTGCTCTGGCTCGGCAAGGTTCTGCTCGCCGACCTGGTCACCCGGGAGACGCTACGACCCCTGCTCATGCGGCAGTCCCGCGCCGATCTCGAATATCTGGCGACGCTGCTGTCCGACGGCGCCCTCGTTCCGCTCATCGAGCGGCGGCACCCGCTGCGGGAGGCGGCGACGGCGGTCCGGCACCTGCACCTCGGGCACGCGCAGGGCAAAACTGTGCTGCTGGCCTGAGCCCTACGGCAGCGCCGCGCAGTTCACCGGCGCCGGCACGCCCGCGAGGCGATCGGTCACCCACTGCTGCGAGGTGGTCAGCGACGGGAAGAAGGCCACATCATGGGTGCCCAGCACGCCGGACAGCGGAGGCACCGCGGCGTCCGGTTCCAGCTGGACCGGCGTACCACCGCCGCACCAGCTCGCGGCCATACTCCGCACCACCGGGTACGGCGCGACGCCCTCGTCGTTACGGGCCGAGTAGACCCGGACCGGCACTCCGGGAGCGGTCCCGCCGAGCCGCTGCTCGTCGAACGCCTTCTTCAGCTCCGGGGAGCCGTCGATCACCGCGGTGACGGGCAGCCCGCTGGTGGTCCACCGGGACGTCTGCTGCGGTTGCGACATGATGCTGGAGAGGCCGCCGCCGCATTTACCGATCGAATCGCGCAGGATCGCCTTACCGGTGTCGTTGAGCGCGGCGTCGAGCACCGGCCGGGTCTCGGGATAGTCGGCGGCGATACCGTTCAGGATCCAGGCGATGGCCGGGGCCACCCCGGGCTGCCCGTCGCTGTGCGCGATGTAGTCCTGCGGACCGGCCAGGGGTCCGCCCACATAGGCGCCGCGCACATTCAGCTCGGGGGCGTATCGCGGTTGCAGTTCGGCCGCGGCCGCGGAGGCCATCCCACCCTGCGAGTAGCCGTAGATCATCACCGGCGAGCCGGGATGCAGGCCGCTTCCGGGCAGGTGCAAAGCGGCGCGCGCCGAATCCAGGACCGCGTGGGCCTGGGTTTTGCGGTTGAGGAAGTTGTGGGGGCCGGGTGCGGCGTAGTCGTGGTAGTCGGTCATCACGACCGACATCCCCCGGGCCAGTAGCTGATTGATCGCGATCAGGTCGTATTCCACGACCACATCGGCCGGCGGCTGGACCCGGACCACCTGCGACACCATCGCCGACGGCGCGCACTCGGCGCCCTGCCCCTGGGTTCCGCCCGCGTAGGCCACCAGCGGACGCTCGCCCGGGCCGGTCCACGGCGTGAGCGGCTCCAGATACGTGCCCACCACCGTGGTCGGCGCGTCGTGGGTATCGCTGCTGGCGTAGATGAGTCGCGTCGACCGCGCCGGAACGGTTCCGGGCACACCGGAGGCCACGGGCCGGGACGCCTCGGCGCGGAGGATATCGCCCCCGGCCGGCTGCGGTTGCGTCGCCGCGGGCTGCGCCCACGCGGGGGGCGCGGCGATCGCTCCGCACGCGACGGCGACGAGTGTTCCGGTCAATGCGGCGACCCAGGCGCGTTTTTCGCTCTTCATACCGATCCTTCGCGATGTGGTCCATCCGGGGAGCTGAAGTGGCACTGTTCGAGCGCGGAACCAGCAGGTATGCCCTGCCGGGCCACAGCCTATGCCATCCGGCGGGCACAGGGCCGGAGGTCGCGGCGCCGAGTCGGATCGGGTCGGTGCGCGCCCGGGCCCCCGGCGCCCGGAGCGTTCAGCTCGCGAACTGCTCGATCCCGGTGATACTCAGGAGCTCCATCGCGGTTGCCTCGGGTGTGCCCGGCGGCGCCGAGTAGAGGACGAACGTCTGGTCGGTATCGGGCACCAGCAGGGTGTCGCAGTCCAGGGTGAGCATGCCGAATTCGGGATGATCGATGGTCGCGGTCCGCGCCCGGATCACCCCGGACCGCCCGGCGCGCCACAGCTCCTCGAACCGTTCGCTGCCGGCCCGCAGGTCGGCGATCAGACCCGCGAGTGCGGAATCCGCCGGATAGCGCGCCTGGGCCGTGCGCAGGCACCCCACGCAGTGCGCGGCGGAATCCGCCTGCTCGTCCGGCATCTCCACGACCCGGGCGAGACCGTCGCCGAGGAAACGCTGCCAGATGAGGTTCCGGCGGGCGGGCGGCAATGCGGAGAAGTCCCCGAGCAACGCGGCGGCCAGTGGGTTCCACACCAGTACATCCGATTTGGCCGACAGCACCAGTACCGCTGGGCCGTCGATCCGATCCATGGTCCGCAGCACGCCAGGACCCACCAGCGTCGGGATACGACCCTCCTGCGGGGGTTCGCAGCCGCTGAGCCGGAATACCAGATCCCGGTCCTCGTCGTTCAAACGCAGGGCACGGGTCAGCGCGCCGATGACGGAGACCGAAGGCCTCGGGCCGCGGCCCTGTTCGAGCCGGACGATGTAGTCGACACTGAGCCCCGCCAGTTGGGCGACCTCTTCGCGCCGCAGGCCCGGGACCTGACGACGCCGCCCCGCGGGCAGCCCGACCTCGCCGGGTGTGATCCGGGAACGCGCGGTACGCAGTACGGACGCGAGTTCGGCTCTGTTCATCGCTCCATCGTGCCGCCGATCCCGGATCCGCGGGATGGTACTGCCGGTCCCAGGGCCGACCGGTCCTGGCGAGGGCATCCGCGAGGCCGGATGCTGCGGGAATGACAACGACAGCGACCCCGGCGACCGTTCTGGTCACCGGGGCGAACACAGGGCTCGGGCGCGAAGCCGTACGACGATTCGCGACCATGGGCCGCCGGGTTTTCCTCGCCGCACGCGATACCGGTCGAGGTAACGCCGCGATCCGCGAGTTGGCGGCGTCGGGACTCCGGGCGCATTTCGTGCCGCTGGACGTGACCAGCGACGAATCGGTACGCGAAGCCGTCGAGATCGTGGCCGCTCACACCGGGCATCTGGACGTCCTCGTCAACAACGCCGGGATCGGTGGGTCCACGACCCCGCCCGAGAAGACACCGGCCGCCGAACTCGCGGCGGTTTTCGACACCAACGTCCTCGGCGCTGTCCGAGTGACCAACGCTTTCCTGCCGTTGCTGCGCGCCGGCGCGAATCCCCGGATCATCATGGTCTCGAGCGGAATGGGATCGGTAGCGACCGTGACCGCCGCGGCCGGACTCGTGCCGCCCGCACTCGGGTATCCCGCGTCGAAGGCCGCGCTGAACATGATCACCGCCCAGTACGCGCTCGCGCTCCCCGGTATCCGGATCAACGCGATCGACCCCGGGTACACCGCCACCGCCCTCAACGACTATCGCGGCGTCCAGACGGTCACCGAGGGTACCGACGCGATCGTCGCATTGGCCGGTATCGATTCCGCCGGGCCCACGGGCGGCTTCTTCGACCGCGACGGTCGCACTGCATGGTGACCGCCGATCCTTCCGGCAAACGGCCGGATCGACGCACCGGTCCGATCGTGATAGGCGTTGTGTCGCTGATCATCGCGGTCGTCGCCGGGATGATCGGGATTTCGACACAGGAGGCACCGGGCAGGATGAACGATATCGACGCGACATCGACCGTGTTGTCGATCGGAATACACCCGGGCGCACTCGACTACAGCAGGTTCCCGGGCCTGGACGAGGAGACGCTCACCGCGCGGATCGCCGCCGGCAACCTCAGGCTGCGCGAGGCGGGGCTCGACGTGGTGTCGTGCCTGCTCCCCACCGATCCCGACACCGCGGAGGTCCATCTGCGCGAATGCGCCGGGGACACCGCGTTCGCGGTCGTGATGATCGGCGCCGGACTGCGGGCGAGCATGGAGCACACCCTGCTGTTCGAACGAATCGTCAATGTGGTCAACACACTCTCACCGGGGGTGAACTACTGCTTCAACACCTCCCCCGAGACAACCCTCGACGCCATCCGCCGATGGGTGCCGCCGAGTACCCGGTAGGGGCCGGACGGTGATCAGGCAGCGGCACGGGCTCATCGGGCCCGGGCGCCGCTGCCCGCCGGGCTCTACCGGGGCGCGGACTCCGCGCTCGACGGGTCCGGCTCGGCGGTGCGGCCGCCGAGGTGCCGGGCGAAATGCCGCTCGATCGCGCGATACAGGCGGATCCGGTTCTCGGTGTTCTCGAAACCGTGTCCCTCGTCCTCGGCGATCAGGTACTCCACCGGAACCCCGCGATCCCGCAGCCGGGCGACGATATTGTCCGATTCGGCCTGCACCACGCGGACGTCGTTGGCGCCCTGGGCGACCAGCAGCGGGGTGCGGATCCGGTCGACCATGGTGATCGGCGAGCGGGCCAGCATATCGGCCTCCTGCTCGGGGATCTCGGGGTCGCCGACATAGCGGTACCAGTTGTTGATGTTGAAGGCCCGGGTGAACGGCGGCAGGGTGCGCAGGAAATTCGCGAGGTCGGAGATACCGACGTAGTCGACGGCGGCGGCGAACCGGTCCGGGGTGACCGTCACACCGACGAGTGCGGCGTACCCGCCGTAGGAGCCGCCGTAGATGCCGATGCGGGCGGGATCGGCGTAGCCCCGGTCCACGGCCCAGTCGACAGCGTCGAGGAGATCGTCGTGCATGGCCGCGGCGAATTCACCGATGGCCGCGGTGACATGGCGTTTTCCGTAGCCCAGCGAACCGCGGAAGTTCACCTGCAGCACCGCGTAGCCGCGATTGGCGAGGAACTGGGCGTCGGGGCTGTAGCCCCACGAGTCGTGATACCAGGGCCCGCCGTGCACCGCCAGCACCAGCGGGAGGTTCCGCGGTTCGACCCCGACCGGCAGGGTGAGGAACCCGTGCAGGGGCAGTCCGTCGCGGGCGGGAAAGCCGACGGGCTCCATGGGTGCCATGGTGGCCGGGTCGCGGTCCGGGAAGGAGCGGAACAGCAACCGGGCCTCGCCGGTGGTGTGGTCGTAGAACCAGGTGACCCCGGGGTCGCGGTCATGGGTGAACGTGGCGACCCAGCGTCGGCCGGAGTCGTCGCAGGACACCGTGCCGAGCACCCCGTCGGACAGTTTCTCCAGCCGGGCGTGGACCTCGGCGAAATGCGGGTCGAGGATCTCGATATGCGGCCGATCGCCGACGAACCGCGCCGCGAGCACCTCGCCGGTGTGGCGATGGGTGTAGACCGGGGGCGGGAGCACACCGGGTAGCAGCTGGCCGCTGATATCCAGGTCGTGTCCCTCGACCGCGGCGACCACCGTCTCCGCACCCGTCGCGTGATCGATACGCACCAGCCGCAGATCGTCGCCGTCCTGGAACGATCCGACGAGCAGCCCCCGCCCGTCGGCAGTGACCTCCTGGGGTTGCACACTCATCGGATGTTCGGCGCCGCCGAGGTGCCGCAGGAACCGCACCTGCCCGGTACCGGGATCGATCGCGGAGACCTCGACCGTGCCGTCCGCGGTGAGCGCGGTGCGGAAGGCGGGCTCACCGCGGCGGTCGAGCAATACGGCGGCGGTCGGGTCGTCCTGTTCACGATGCAGGGTCGTCTCGCCGGTGGCGATGTCGATCCGGAACATATCGAAGAACATCGGGCGCCGGTTCATCGTCACCAGCACGCTGCCGGGAACCGACGGCAGCGGCCCGGCGCCCACCACCCGCGACCCCGGGCCCATCGGGGTGAGGTCGACGGCCGGGGCCTCGGGATCGTCGAGGTCGACGCGGTACAGATGCCAGTCCTCGTTACCGTCGGTGTCCTGGAGGTAGAGCAACCAGCGGGGGTCGTCGGTCCAGTAGTAGGTGGTGATCCCGCGGCGGGAGTCGTGGGTCACGGGGACGGCCTCGTCGTGGGTCCGATCGATACCGCGGACCCAGACGTTGCGGCGGCCCCCGTGCGGCGCGAGATAGGCGAGGCGGGTGCCGTCCGGCGAGATCGACGGGTTCGCGAACCGCGGGTCGGCGAAGAAGGTCTCGATATCGATCAGGGCCGGTCGCCGGCCGGTAGGTCCTCCGGTCATGCTCACTCCACTCCGCTCGGTTCCGGAAACGTTGACGACCCCGATCGAACACTGTGCCGTAGCGGCATACTCAAGTGCGGGCGCCGCGCCCGGGATCCGGATGTGCGCGCCGACCGGTTCTGGCACGATCGAGTCCATGGCCGCGGTCTCCGGCTCCGCGTCCGCCACGACGAGAGGACCGGCCCGGACCGTGGGTATGGACAACGGTATGAGCGAGCAGAATCCGCAGGACCGCATGGCCGAGATCGTCGAGGTGTTCACCGAGGCCTTCGGTGACATGATCAGCGGCGACCCGGCCGCGTTCCGCAAGAAGTTCCGCAAGATGGCCGATAATCCGTTCGCCTTCTATCGCGGATCGGCCTGCCTGTTCTACCGGGATATGGCCGCCGCCGAGGACCGGTGGGCCGATGAGCGCACCGGCCGGATCTGGATCCAGGGCGACCTGCACGCCGAGAACTTCGGCACCTATATGGACTCCGCCGGACAATTCGTCTTCGATGTCAACGATTTCGACGAGGCCTACCTGGGTTCGTTCACCTGGGATATCAAACGGTTCTGCGCCAGTGTGGCGCTGCTGGCCCGCCGCAAGGCGGTCTCCGACGCCGATATCGAGATGCTGATCGAAACCTATGTGCGCGCCTATGTGGACCTCGTGCGGGCGTTCCACGACGGCACCCGCGAGGAACAGGATTTCAAACTACATCTGCGCAATACCGAGGGCCCGGTCCACGATGTACTGCTCGACGCGCGGATGAACACCCGCACATCGCTGCTGGCGAATACGACGATGGTCGAGAACTACGAGCGCCGGTTCCGCCCCGGCAAAGGCGTCCGGGCCCTGGACGACGACGAGCGCGCGGCCGTGCGGCAGGCGTTCACCCGGTACCTCGACACCATCCCGGAGCACAAGCGGTTCCGGAGCATCACCTACGACGTGAAAGATATCGTGGGCCGCAGCGGATTCGGGATCGGCTCGGCCGGTCTGCCCGCCTACAACATCCTGGTGGAAGGCCAGACCGAGGCGCTGGAGAACGATGTGATCCTGTCCATGAAACAGGGGAACGTGGCCGCGCCCAGCCGGATCGTGCGCGACGAGCGGATCCGGAAGTATTTCCGGCACCACGGCCACCGCACCGCCGTCTCCCAGCGCGCACTCCAGGCGCACGCCGACCCGTGGCTCGGCTACACCGAGATCGGGGGCGCGGGCTATATCGTCTCCGAACTCTCCCCCTACGTCAGCGACCTCGACTGGTCCGATCTCACCGAGCCGAACGAGATGCGGCCGGTGGTCGAGTACCTCGGCCAGGCCACCGCGGGAATGCACTGCGTCTCCGACGCCGATTCCGAGCAGACGCTGGTCGATTTCCAGAGCGAGGAGGCGATCGTCGCGGTCATCGGGTCCGATGAGGCGGATTTCATCCGCGATATGGTCGATTTCGGCCAGTCGTACGCGCGCCGCACCCGCGCGGACCACGAACTCTTCGTCGATGCCTTCCGCAACGGCGAGATCCCCGGTCTCGAACGCGCGTCGGGCGACTGATCGGCCCTGTGCCGTCCGCAATGCGCTGAGCAGCCCGGATTCCGGACTACGCGAATCCGGAACTTCCCTGTTTCACCATATCTGGGGAGTTGCCGACCGCCGCAACCCTTCTTAAGTGGTACCAATTTCCGTGAAGTACTACTTAGCGAGAAGGGGTTTCACATGATCGACGTCAGGAAGACCCTCGCCGCGGCGGCGGGAGTCCTCGGCATGACGGCGGCGGCAGCGGCGTTCTTTCCGGCCACCGCGAACGCCGCGCCCTACGGCGGCCAGTGCGGCGCCGGATACGACGTGATCAACTCGCACGATGTGAAGGGCGGCACGGTGTACCTCACCTACAACGGTGAGAAGAACTGTGTGGTCACCGTGCGCAACGACCCGGGCGCGAAGAAGCCGATGGGAGCCGGACTGCAGCTCGCGAACGGCAACAAGGAGCTGAACCAGCAGCGGGGCGACTTCACCGAATACGCCGGTCCCGTATTCCTCTCCGCCGCGGGCAAATGCATCAACTGGGGTGGATACATAGAAGAGGACAAGTACGAGGAGTTCGACGTGCACTGCGGCCGATAGATCGGCGCGATGTACCACCGGCAGACCGTCGAAGAATCGATGGTCGCCGCGTTCTGGCGCGGTATGAGGATGCTCCGAGTTCCGGTGCACGGTGATCCCGCTGCGGGTATCCTGCGGGAGGACCGGCTGCCGAAATATTCTGCGCCCGACGAACTTCGGTGACGCGGCGGCGGCAGGCGAGGATCCGGGCCGGGAATCCCGGATCGCTCGTCCGGGTTCGCACGGTCCACAGGAGGGGTGGATGTTCGTCGGACGCACCGAATTGCTGCACTTCGTCGATCAGCTGGTGTACGCACCCGATGGGGCGGGTGAAAGCCCCGTCCGTCCGTTGCTCACGGTAGAAGGATGCGGCGGCTCGGGACGCACCGCGACCCTGAATCAGATCTACTCCGCGTGGCGCGGCCGGACACCCACCGTGCTGGTACGCCCGCTCGAACGCCCCTACAGCGATCAGGACCCCATCCGGCCGGTGACGGCCGCGGTGATGCTGGGGCTGAGCCCCGGGATCCCCGGCTACTCCGTGGCCTTCCCGCGGATGATGGTCGCGCAGATCGCCATCAACGCCGGCCTCGACCACGTGCCGGTCACCGAGCAGAAGACCCATCTCCGGGCCGAGCTCAACCGCCATCGGCACGGTCAGAGCCTCGTCCAGCTCGTCAACGGCCTGGTCGCCGTGGTCGGCGACCAGGCGGCGGGACTGGGCGTTCCGGGAGTAGCAATCGTCGCCCCGGCGGTGACCCAGCAGATCAACGATATGGTCGTGCGCCGCCTGGTCCACGGCACCTGGCTGACCCGCATCACCTGGCGGGCGGCAGTGCCCTGGTTCGGTCATCAGGACCTGGGCCTGCGCCAAGATCCCGAGGATGTGCTGATCCGCCTCGCGCTGCAGGCCGGCCACCAGGACCCCGCTGTCCGCAGCGGGATAGACGATCTCGTGTTCGGCGCCTTTCTGGCCGATCTGCGGGAAAGCGCGGCCCGGGTGCGGGGACGCCGGCCCGGTGTGCTGGTACTCCTCGACGATGCGGACGCACCGGCAGCGGTGGCGTTCCTGAGTTCACTACTGCGGGCCCGGAGCTCGCTGACGGCTGTCGGTGTCGGCGATACCGACCCGTTGGCGGTCGTCGCCGCGAGTTCCGGACTGCTGGCGGACGAACTGGCCCGAACGCTGCGGGTTCCCGAGATCTCCCCACACCCTCCTGATCCGCTGCGCTCCGGCCGGAGCGGCGGTTCCGGGTTACCCGCGAATCCGAACCGGGCCTGGCTGCGCCTCGGATTGACGAGCTTCTCCGCCGCCGAGGTGGACACCTTGGCCAGACAGATCGATTCCGTCACCCCCGCGACGATCGGCCGGCCCATCCACCGGTTCGGCCGGGGCCATCCGGCGACGACGGCTTCCCTCTTCGAGCAGATCCGCGATGAGACGGCTCTGGTCGGCGACCTCGATTCGGTGCTGGATGGGCCCGGCCGCGTCTCCGCGACGACATTCCAGCAGCAGCTCCTGTCGCCCTTCGTCCGGGCGCTGAGTCCGCACCGATCCATGGACAGCGACCTCGAAGAGGCTCTGGTGACCATCTCGGCGGCCCGGAACAAACGCGAAGCGAAGTTGCTCGTTTCCGCTCTTCCCGACGGTATCGGTCACGATTCGGTGCTGTTCGAATCGACCTCGCTGTGGACGGCTACGCCGGACGAGTCCGCCGCGGTACTGCCGCCTGCTGTTCGCACACTCGGTTTGCGGATACTGACCGCGCGCGAGGAGCCGCGTATCGGGTGGGATCGGATCTTCCGGCTCCTCTTCCAGGCGGCACAACCCGACGACCGGGTCGCGAGGCTGTACTACAAACGCCTTCTCGAGGGGTCCGCCGCCGTCGCCGACGAGCTGACCACATCACTCGCCCTGCTCACGGCCGCGCAGTGGCTGGCCGAATTCGACCAGATCGTCGCGGTTTTCGATCCACGCCGCACCGACCAGGCCGTGCTCGACGCACCCGATCGCGGCACCACCGACCAGCAATCGATAACCCTGTTGCTGGCGGCCACATCGGTATTCGACTCCGACCCGCGGATCACCACGAGGGAGCAGAAGGCCCGTTTGTGCCGCCGGATCAGCGGCCGGTACCTGGAACTGGCCTCGTCGGGCACCGACGACCCCGATCCGTTCCGAGTGCGCAGTATCCACTACGCCAAACTCGCGGCCGAATACCACTGATCTTTCGAACGAGGAGCGCTTCCGTGGAACCGAACTACAGGTGGTTCATCTGGCCGAACAAGAAGGCGCCGCTCCCGCATCTGTGGACCCGCTGGCTGCGGCTGGGCCTGACCGTGTTGCTGGTCGCGCTGGCCGCATTAGCCTGGCACTCCAAGGAATACGTGCACCATATCGTCACCTGCAACGCGGGCGGCCCGTCCACCGCCGCCTGGGCCGCCGGTGACGACTGCGTGGGATTGTCCGAGGGACCCTACGCGTTCGGCATCCCGGCCTTCGACGGCGTGATGCGCGTGATCGCCGACCAGAACGGATCGGCCGGTGCCCAGTGCTCGGGCACACCGGTCACCGTGGGTGTGCTTCTCACCATGACCGACGACCAGGCGGGCAGTCGCGCCGTGCACGAACTCGAGGGAATGGCGGCCGCGCAGCGGCGCGCCAACGGCACCGGCTGTATCCATCCCATGCGCCTCGTGGTCGGCAATCTCGGTGACTACAACGGCAGCGGGGATGCTGTTTCCGTCGCCCGGGCGGTGGCCGAGCGCGAGGACGTCGTCGCGGTGGCGGGGGTGGGATTGAGCCATCAGACCACCGCCGAGATCGCCGACACCCTGGCCGAGCAGAAGCTGCCGATGGTTTCCGACGTGGTCACCGCCGAAGGCTTCGATCAGAGCGGATCACGCGAGGACTCCCCCGATTTCGGATCCTGCGATGCGGATATCACCTATCCGCAGGGAGTCGGAAAGGGCTACTTCTACCGGGTGGCGTTCCGGGCCGCGAAACAGGTGGACGAGATCGCGGCGGTCCTGCCCGCCGCGCCCGATTTCATCGCGGTGCCCACCGGCGGTTCGGACCCCTACACCTGCACCGCGCTGCCCCTGATACACCGTGCCTACGGACCCGACGTGCCGGAGGTGAAATTCGATTCGGTCGAGCCCACCACGGTGCCGCAGACCGCGCGACGCGTCTGCGCCACCCCCGCCGAGACGACCGTGATCTATCTGGCGCGCGGGCGGGACCTGGGCAGACTGCTCTACAGTTTCGACGAGGCCTATTCCAACGGTCAGTGCGCGGCACCGTCGGTGACCGTGGTGAGTACGTCGGACGGCAACCGAATGCGCACAGTGGAGGCCGATCCCGCGCTGGAGGACCTGCGCAACCAGGCCCTGCGCTCGGACGCTCTCCGCGACGGCCGCATCCGGCTCCTGTTCACCATGGTCAGCGGCGAGGCCAGTGCGCAGACCGGCAACCCGAACTGGACCGAGTTCACCGCGGCGTTCCGGGAGGCCGGTTTCGACCTCGCCCATGTCGACGACGGGTGGGCGATCAATGCCTTCGACGCGCTCGTCACCATCTCCACCGCGGTCCAGACCCTGCCCGCCGGCCAGACCGTGCAGCGCAGCGAAGTGAACACCGTGATCAGCGGTTTCACCGATGCGGAGAACTCGGTGCCCGGCGCGGGCGGCCCCATCGTCTTCGACAACAGCGGTAATCGCACCGATCCCGGCCCGGCGGTCGTACGGGTGTGCCCTCCCGCCCTGGACGCGGACAAGATCTCCTATGTGCCCGTGGTGGTGGCCGAACCCGGGAAACCGATGCCCGCGTGTACCCGCTGACAGGGGCCGGGCGCTACGGCCCGGGCTCCTGGGATTCTTCGGCGAGACGGGCCAGCCGGATGTTCAGCCGATGTACCGCGCACAGCTGTGCCCGGTTGTACAGCGCGATCATCGCCCGGGCGACCGTATCCTCGGCGTGCCGCTTCCCGCCCGGCGCGTCCGCGGCCAGATCGGTCGACAGCGGATATCGCTCGCGCGTACGGAGGGTAACCGGCACCATCCGCTCGACGAGGGAATCGATCACCGCGTCGTCGGCGTCGGCCGCGAGGTTCTCGAACTCGACGTCCACGGGGTCCCGTTCGGCGAGCATCTCCCGGAGCACGCCCAGCGACCGGTCGCTCAGCACGGTCGAGTAGACCATGAGCAACGACTGGTGTGTTTCGGGCATGCCCAGCGCGACCACCGGCGCGAACTCCGCCGGCGTATACGCCGGCGCGCGGTGCCGCAGGACGACGGCGAGCTCCGCCCGGATCCGGTTCAGCCGGTCGACCGTGGCCTCGAGTTCGGCGTCCAGGACGCGAAGCGACCGGTCCGGATCCTCGTCCGCGTTATCCATCGCCGCGATCTGCGACAGAGGGACGCCGAGATCGCTGAGCCGTTTGATCCGCAACAGCCGGATCAGATGCTCGACCTCGTATTGTTTGTAGCCGTTGGACCGGCGCCGCGGCTCGTCGAGGAGCCCGATCTCGTGGTAGTAGCGGACCGCCTTCACCGTCGACCCCGCCAGTTCCGCGAGCTGCCGGGTACTCCACGCCATCGCCGCCTCCTCGCCTCCTCGCCGCCACGGCCCGAGCGGACGCCCGGCCCGGGGCCTTCCGGATATTCCAAACCATGCCCCGGGGGCAGGGTCAAGATCCGGACCCCGGCCCGTCCTCGTGCCGTAGCGGCGCCGGCGGTCTTCGACGGCTCACCCGCCTGCCGCGCGGCGATTGTGCGAGGGTGGATCCCATGAGTGACGAACGGTTCGAGGTCCAGCGTGAGATCGCCGCACCACCCGCCGAGATCTTCGCCCTGCTGTGCTCCCCCGCCGGACATGTGGCGATCGACAGCTCGGGCATGCTGCAATCCGCGGAAGGCGACCCCGTCGCGGCCGCGGGCGACGAATTCGTCGTGCATATGGATCGCGAATCGCTCAACGACTTCCCGATGGGCAAATACGACGTCACCGTGATCATCACCGCGTTCGAGAAGGACGCCCATATCGAGTGGACGATCTCCGGGCAGATCCAGCCGCCGATCGAACACCTCTACGGCTATCGCCTGCGGCCCAGCGCGACGGGCACCCTGGTGACGTCGTACTACGACTGGAGCAAGATCGCGGCACCCTATCGCGAGGCGAAGATCTTCCCGATCATTCCCGAGTCGGGGCTGCGGGCGACCCTGGGCATCCTGGCCAGGACGGTGGAGAACAAGTAGCCGGTCCCGGCGGCACAGCGGCGGTCAGGCAGACCTCAACGGTCTACCGCCGGCACGACCGGCCGCCGCGAGTGCCTCCAGCGGACTCCCGGAGAGAACCGCTACCGGAATTCCGGTCTCCCGGTGCAGCGCCTTGAGCAGTCCACCGCGGGTGGCGTACCCGGCCAGCTGGGCCGCGACCGTCAGCGTATCCCCGCCGCGCAGCCGGGTGAGAGCGATATTGAGCCGCGCCCGCGCACGCCATCGCGTGAAGGTCAGTCCGGTCTCGTCGTGGAAGTGCCGTTGCACCTGACGAACGCTGATATGCCGCTGCGCCGCCAATTCGTCGAGCGTCCGGCCCGAGGTGACACTGTCGTGCGCGATCGCCCGCGCAACCGGGTGCGCGGGCAGAGTCAGCGGAAAGTACTGCGTATTCAGCGATCGCAGCAGCGCGTCGAGCGCGCCGCGGAACGGAGTGATCTGTTCGGTGGTCGCCGGACCGGCGGCGAGGACGGTCGTCATCAGATCCGTCAGGGCGGGGACGACGCCGAGCCGCTGCGTCCGGCCGCGCGGCCGGGCTCCCGCGGGCAGCATCGGCCCCAGTGCGACACCGCCCGCGGACAGCGCTGCCGAATGCGGTACCCGGGGCGCCAGCCACAGGTTCTCCCGCGCGTGCAACCGCATCCGTTCCCCGTCGGCGACCACGTCGGCGTACCCGGTGAGGATGTGGATCAGGTGCGGTACGTCGTGTTCGTGCATGTCGTGGCCCAGGAAACGGATGGAGTTCACCGGAACGGCGGAGACGAGTTCGAGAGGCGCGTTCATTCCCGGCCCTCCTGTCATCGTGTCGTATCGGTGCCGGACCGATGTCGCTTCCGGAGCGATCACCGCGATTGAGAAGGTTAGACTAACCTCACTTTCAGCTGCCCCTCACGCTTCGGTCGTGGCGGGCTTCGTTCTGTTCTGGATCGAGGTTCAATGCGATCGCGTCGCCGTCGGCTCCCCGTCGTCCTTGCCGCCGCGCTCACCGCCGCCGCGGTGACGCTGGCAGGCTGTTCCGCCTCGGATCCGGAGACAGCCGCCGCGGCGACCAGGACCGTGCACACCGACCACGGCGAGGTGACCGTGCCCGCGAACCCCCAGCGGGTGGTCGTACTCAACTACGCCTTGGCCGGATACCTGTACGACCTGGACGTTCCCGTGGTCGCGACCACCTCCGAGGACTCCGACAAACAGGGTGCGTTCTCGGAATTCTGGAAGGACGACGCCGCCGCGGACAAGACCGACCTGCTGTCGTGGAGCGCCGACGGCTTCGATTACGAGGCGATCCTCGAGGCCGATCCGGACCTGATCGTGGCGGGTGGACTCGGCCTGCCGTTCGCGCTCGCCACCAAGGGCTACGACCGGCTCAGCGCGATCGCGCCCACGGTCTTGGTGGACAGTTCGCTGGCCACCTGGCAGGACCAGTTCGGATTCCTCGCCGGTGAGGTCTTCGACAAACGCGACGCCTACGACGGGTACGTCGCCGACTACGACAAGCGGGTCGCCGAGGTGAAGCAGGCGATCACCCCGCCGCCGGGCCCGGTGAGCTATCTGACGATCACCGCGGACAACACCCCGTATCTGCTGTTCGAGAACATGGGGCTGCCGCAGACACTGGCCGAAGTGGGATTGCGGCCCGCACCGCTGGTCGAGAAGAACGGTCTCCAGCCGTACAAGCCGGGCGGGGATATGGCGGAACTGTCGACGGAACAGGTCGGCCGGCTCATTACGACGCCGACGGTGTTCGTCACCGGTTTCAACGGCGACACCACCGATATCGCGACGCTCGCGAAGCAGCCCGTGTACGCGAAACTTCCCGCCTTCGCCGGAGAACACGCCTACGACCTGCCGTACTGGGCCGTCCGCGGCGACTACGACGAGGCGATGGCGTTACTGGACCTCGTCGAGAAGCAGTTCTCCTAGGACCGCAACGACGATGGTCTCACCTCGGCCGGTCTCCACTACCGCCCTGCCACGCCCATCCGTGCGCGTCACGCGCCGGATGGGCTGGTTCATCCTGTCGGTGCTGGTACTGGCCGGCGCGATGGCGGCCAGTATCGCTGTCGGGTCGGTGAACCTGCCGCTGTCCACCGTGTGGGACGCGCTGACCGCCCCGGACGGCAGTATGGATCATCTGACCGTCCGCACCCTGCGCGTCCCGCGCACGATCCTCGGCCTTCTCGTCGGCGCCGCGCTGGGGGTCGCGGGGGCGCTCATCCAGGGCCTGACCCGTAATCCGCTGGCCGATCCGGGGATTCTGGGCGTGAACGGCGGCGCCGGTTTCGCCATCGTCCTCGGAGTCGCGGTGTTCGGGGTCACCGAGATCGAGCAGTACCTCTGGTTCGGTTTCGCGGGTGCGGTCGTGGCCACCGCCCTCGTGTACGGGATCGCCTCGCGCGCGCCCGGCGGGGCGAATCCGCTGCGACTGACGCTGGTCGGCGTCGCGCTGGGGGCCGTACTCACCGGTGCGACGAAAACGATGGCGCTGCTCGACCCGGAAACATTCGACCGGATGCGGTTCTGGGACGCGGGCACCATCGCCGACCGGCCCGCGGGCACTATCCAGGTGATCTGGCCTTTCCTCGTCGTGGGGCTGGTGACGGCAGTGGCATGCGCCCGGTCGCTCAACGCGCTCGCACTGGGCGACGAACTCGCCGCGGCGGTCGGGGTGCGGCTCACCCTTGTCCGCGCGGCCGCCGTGGTCGCGGTGACCCTGCTGTGCGGCGCGGCGACCGCGGCGGCGGGACCGCTGGTGTTCATCGGCCTGATGGTCCCGCACGCGGTCCGCCGGATCACCGGCCCCGACCAGCGCTGGATCATGCCCTTCACCCTGGTGCTCGCGCCCGTGCTGGTCCTGCTCTCCGATATCGTCGGGCGGCTGATCATCCGGCCGGCCGAACTCCAGGTCGGTGTGGTCACCGCCTTCCTGGGCGCCCCCGTGCTCATCGCGCTGATCCGGCGAAGCCGAGTAGAGCCGTCATGAGCCACGTTCTCGTTCTCCGCGCCGGTAGGTTCAGCCGGCGCACCACGGTCCGGACCGTGATCGTGGGCGTACTCCTGAGCTGCGCGCTGATCGCCTGTCTGCTGGCCGCGCTGATGCTGGGCACCCGCTCCCTCTCGCCCGGCGAGGTGATCGCGGCGCTGGGCCCGGGCGCGGACTCCGCCGACCGGCTCGTCGTGGTCGAATGGCGGGCGCCGCGGGCCGTGGCCGCGCTCCTGTTCGGCGCGTGCCTGGGGGCCGGCGGATCGATCTTCCAATCCCTCACCCGCAATCCGCTCGGCAGCCCGGACGTCATCGGGTTGAACGCCGGCGCCTACACCGGTGTGGTCTGCGCGATGACGCTGGGCGCCCACAGCTTCGGCGCCCGCGCGACCGGTGCGATGCTCGGCGGACTGGGCGCGGCCGCGATCGTCTACCTGCTCGCCTTCCGGCAAGGGGTGCGCGGAATCCGGCTCATCATCGTCGGTATCGCGGTCAGCGCCATGCTGTCGTCGGTCAACACCTGGTTCGGCGTGAAGGCCGACCTGGACGACGCCTTACAGGTGGCGGTATGGGGCGCGGGCACGCTGTCCGGGGTGGAATGGCCACCGGTGCTGCTGTCGGCCGTCATGACACTCGTCCTGTTCTCGGCCGCCCCGGTCGCCGGGCGGCGGATGCGCCAACTGGAACTCGGCGAGGAGACCGCCGCGATGCTCGGGGTCGCGGTCGAACGGAGCAAGGTGCTGTTGCTCGTCCTCGCGAGCCTGCTCACTGCGATCGCCACCGCGGTCACCGGGCCGGTCGCGTTCATCGCGCTCGCCGCACCACAGATCGCCGGCCGGCTCACCGGCCACGGCTCATCCGCAGACCCGCTCGAGGCGGCCCTCACCGGCGCGGTGCTCATGTCGGCGGCGGATCTCGTGGCACAGCACGCGATTCCGGAGGCGGATCTCCCGGTCGGGGCCGTCACCGTCTGCCTCGGCGGCTCCTATCTCGTCTGGTTGCTCTTACGTGAGACCCGGCACTGGTGAGCCGCCGATACCTCGTGCGACCGGTACCGTGCCGCTCGATCAGGGCCGGATGTTCTCCAGATCCGCCAGCAGGCCGGGATGTTCGGGTTTCCAGCCCAGTGCCTGCCGGGTGTCGGCGCTGGAGGAGGGCTGGTCGGTAGCGAAGATCGGGCCCAGCAGTCCGTAGGTCTGCTCCGGGACCGATTCGACGGGCAGGCCCAGCCGGCGGCCGATGACCGCGGCGATATCGGCGACCCGGTCGCCTTCGTCGGCCACGGCATGCCAGGAGGTGCCCGCCTCCGCGGTCTCCAGGGCCAGCCGGAAGAGGACGGCGGCGTCGCGGGCGTGCACGGCCGGCCAGCGCTGGGCGCCGTCGCCCGGGTAGCCGGATACGCCGGTCCGGCGGGCGATACCGGTCAGCAGACCCGCGAACCCGCCGTCGCCCTCGTTGTGCACCGTGCGCGGCAACCGTACCGCCGTGCTGCGGACCCCGCGCTCGGCGAGGCCGAGGATCTCGGTCACCGTGCGGCCGCGGCCGCCGACCGGTCCGTCGGTCGACAGCGGGTCGGATTCGGTCGAGGGGCGACCCGGCACGGAGGGCGTGCCCGCGACGGTGACCAGGGGACGATCGCTGCCGATGAGCGACTCACCGAGGGTGGTGAGTGCGGCGCTTTCCTCCCCGACGGCCCGCGCCAGCGCCTCCGCGCTGCTGAAATCGTTGCCGAACGCCAGATGGATCACCCCGTCGGACCCGGCGGCGCCGGCGCGCAGGACGTCCAGGTCGGCCAGCGCGCCCCGGACCGTTTCGGCGCCGGCCTTCTCCGCGGCGCGGGCCGAGGCGTCGGAGCGGGTGAGCGCGAGCACGGAATGACCGTGGCCGAGCAGTTCGGCGACGACGGCGGACCCGATCAGACCGGTACCGCCGGTGACGAAAACACGCATGGACCTCTCCTGACAGTGATGGGACTCTTATCTCATCACTGTAGCAAGTGACGGGACTCTTGTCCCGTCACATATAGTGGAGCCATGGCACGGTGGGAACCAGGAGCGCGCGATCGCCTCGTCGTGGCCGCCGTCGACCTGTTCACCGAGCAGGGATACGACGCCACCACGGTCTCCCAGATCGCCGAACGCGCCGGCGTCACGAAGAGCACGTTCTTCCGGCACTTCCCCGATAAGCGCGAAGTACTGGTGGCCGGACAGGAAACGTTGAGCCGGTTGCTGACCGAAGGAATCGCCGCCGCCCCCGCCGGCGCCGGGCCGCTCCAGGCGGTCGCGGCCGGCCTCGAGCGCGCCTCGACCGCACTGGGTCCGATGAATCGCGAACTCGCCCCCCGGCTGAAGGCCGCCATCGCGGCCAGCACCGAACTCCAGGAACGCGACGCGCTCAAGAGCATCGGCCTCGCGGCCGCCATGTCGGCCGCGCTCCTCGCCCGCGGGGTACCCGATCCGACCGCGGCGCTCGCGAGCGAACTGGGCGTCCTCGCCTTCAAACGCGGATTCGCGGAATGGACGTCGGAGGGCGATCGCGACGCCGCCGACGAACTGGCCGGGTATGTGCTGGCCGCCCTCGACGAACTGCGGGTGGCCGGGGCGTCGCTGCGCTGATCCGCCCGCGACCGCGGCGCACCGCGCCCGGCGAATCCGCCGGGCCCGTTATCGGTGAGAGCTCACAAACCCGCACGACCGCCCGTCCGGGTACGGTATCTACCGCCCCCGACGACGGTGTGGTGCTCCTGCTGATCAACCTGGATGTAATTAGATGAGTTCTACCGCCGAAAAACTTGCCGACCTGCGCAAGAAGCTCGAGATCGCACAGGAACCGGCCGGCGAGGCGGGAGCCGCCAAACGCGCACGCAAGGGCATACCGTCGGCGCGCGAGCGCATCGATATGCTGCTGGACCCGGGCACCTTCGTCGAAATCGGTGCGCTGGTACGCAATCCGGCCGATAGGGACTCCCTCTACGGCGACGGCGTGGTCACCGGGCGCGGGCTGGTCGATGGCCGGCCGGTGGCGGTGTTCTCCCACGATCAGACCGTGTACGGCGGCACCATCGGCGAGATGTTCGGCCGCAAGGTCGCCGCGATCATGGAACTCGCGGGCAAGACCGGCTGCCCGCTGATCGGCATCAACGACTCCGGCGGCGCGCGCGTGCAGGAGGCCGTCACCTCGCTGCGCTGGTACGGCGAACTGGCGACCATGATGGAACCGCTGTCGGGCTCGGTGCCGATGGTGTCGCTCATTCTGGGCAACTGCGCCGCCGGTGCGGTGTACCAGCCGATCTGCACCGATGTCGTGGTCGCCACCGAGAGCGCCCATATGTTCGTCACCGGCCCCAAGATCATCGAGGACGCCATCGGCGAGAAGGTCGATATGGAGGAGCTGGGCGGCGCCTACAACCAGGCCGCCTACGGCAATATCCACCACATCGCCAAGGACGAGGCGGCTGCCTTCGCCTGGGTCCGCAACTATCTGAGCTATCTGCCGTCGAGCGCCGTCGAACTCCCGCCGGTCGTCAACGCCGGCCTGGAACCGCAGGTCACCGAATCCGATCTGACGCTGAACACGCTGGTCCCGGACTCGGACAACGCGGTCTACGATATGCACGACGTGCTGCTGCGGATCTTCGACGACGGCGAGTTCCACGAGATCGGCGCGGCGGCCACCCAGAACCTGATCACCGGTTTCGCCCGCGTCGACGGCCGGCCGGTGGGTGTGGTCGCCAACCAGCCGACCGTGCTGGCGGGCGCGCTCGATGCCAAGGCCGGGGACAAGGCCGCGCATTTCATCCATATCTGCAACGCCTTCGAGATCCCGCTGGTGCTGGTGGTGGACACCCCCGGCTTCCTGCCCGGCGTGGAGCAGGAGAAGGTCGGCGTCATCAAACGCGGCGGCCGGTTCCTGTTCGCCTATGTGGAGGCCACCGTCCCCAAGGTCACGGTGGTGGTCCGCAAGGCCTACGGCGGCGGCTGGGCCGTGATGGGCGCGAAGGCCCTGGGCTGCGATGTCTACCTGGCCTGGCCCACGGCCCGTATCGCGGTGATGGGCGCCGACAGCGCGGTCGGCCTGACGCAGCGCAAGGTCCTCGACGCCACCCCCGAGGATCAACGCGCCGAACTGCGCAAGCAGATGATCGACTTCTACAACGCCACCGTCGCGACCCCCTGGATCGCCGCGGAGCGGGGCTATATCGACAGCGTGATCGAGCCGTCGGCCACCCGCCTGGAACTACGCCGCGCCCTGGCGCTGCTGCGCGACAAGAAGGTCATCCGCTACCCGCGCAAACACCATCTGCTGCCACTCTGAGAACAGCCTCCTCACCTGCCACAACCTCCTGTCGGGGTCTTGACTGACGCCCGAACAGGAGGAGACTGGACTTACACCGGAACACCGGAGAATGTGACTCGCTCGAAGGAGACGTCCCGAAAGGCGAGCCGGCATTTTCGAGAGATCCGGCCAGGCCCCCGGCAAGTCAATCGAGGACCGGAGAAACAGCGACGACTGGAACTTCGGAAATCGACGGAGACTACCGGGGACTGCACTGTGTGGGGGTCATCGTGTGGGGTCATCGATCGGCGGCGCGCAGCGGCGCGCCGGCGTGATGCAGGTGGCGCAACGCCTCGCGGTAGGAATCGATCAGTCCGGTCTCGTGGTAGCTCACGCCGATCTCGGCGCAGTATTCGCGGACGATCACCTGGGCACGGCGCAGGTTCGGGGTCGGCATATTCGGGAACAAGTGGTGCTCGATCTGGTAGTTGAGCCCGCCGAGCGCGAGATCGGTCAGCACACCGCCGCGCACGTTCCGTGAGGTGAGTACCTGTCTGCGGAGATAGTCGGGGCGGTCGCCGCCGGTGAGGGTCGGCATGCCCTTGTGGTTCGGGGCGAAGATACAGCCCATGTACACGCCGAACAGCGCCTGGTGCACGGCGAAGAACGCCAGCGCCTTGCCGGCGGGCAGCACCGCGAACAGGGCGCCGAAGTAGGCGGCGAAATGGACGGCGAGCAGCGCGCCCTCCGTCCACCGGTGCCTGACCGACCGGTTGCGCAGCGCGCGCAAACCCGCCACGTGCAGATTCAGGCCTTCCAACGTCAGCAGCGGGAAGAACAGGAACGCCTGCGCCCGCCCGATCAGCCGGGTCATCCCGCGGCTCGCCCGCGCTTGTCGCTGGGACCAGACCAGGATGTCGGGAGCGACATCGGGATCGAGTTCCTCGTGATTCGGATTGGCGTGGTGGCGGGTGTGCTTGTCCTGCCACCACCCGTAGCCCAGACCGATACCGGCGTTACCGGCGAGCCGCCCCACGATTTCCGTCGGCCGCCGCAGCCGGAAGACCTGCCGGTGTGCCACATCGTGCATGACGAGTGCGACCTGGGCGAAGGTCACGGCCATGCACGCGGCGACGAGCAGGGTCCACCAGGAGTCGCCGACGAGGACGAACGCCACCCAGCCGGCCGCGAACGCGATCCCCACCAGAGTGAGCCGGATCGCGTAGTAGACGGGGCGCCGGTTCATCAGCCCGGCGGCGGAGACGCGGCGCAGCAACCGGGCGTAATCGCCCTCGGCGCGCCGTCGCGGTGATCGTGGATTCGCCTCTGGGGCCGGGGCCGATATCGTCATGGAATCGACGCTATGGGCGGAAATCTCGTTCGGGGTAAGCCCACGGTACGGCCGGCGATAGCACCACGGGGTGAGGTATCCCGACCGCGACCGGGACCTGCCGCTAGCGTCCGCCGAACCCGGACATGGCGATACCGCGGGTGAATGCCTTCTGCGCGAAGGCGTACACGATCACCATCGGTAGCAGAATGAGCATCGACGCGGCCATCAGCACCGGCCATTTCGACACATACTGTCCCTGCATCCAGACCAGCCCGAGGGTGACGGTGGAGATCTCCTGGCGCTGGATCATCACCAGCGGCCACAGGAAATCGTTCCAGACCCCGACCCAGGTGAGTACCCCGAGCACCATCACCGCGGGCCGGGCGTTGGGCAGCAGTACCCGCCAATAGATCTGCCAGGGTGAGCAGCCGTCGAGGACGGCGGCTTCCTCGAGTTCGGCGGGCAGGGTGCGGAAGAACTGCCGCATCAGGTACGTGCCGAACGCGCTGCCGAACAGGCCGGGCACGATCAGCGCCCACGGGGTATCCGTCCAGCCGGCCACGCGCATGAGGACGAACTGCGGAATAACGGTGACGGTCAGCGGGACCATCAGGGTGGCCAGGTAGGCCACGAACAGGACCTCCCGCCCGGGGAACCGCAACCGGGCGAACGCGTACCCGGCCAGCGAACAGAAGAACACCTGCCCGGCCGTCACGCAGGCCGCGTAGACGACGGTGTTGACGAACATCCGCCCGAACGGCATCAGGTCGAACACCTCGCCGTAGTTCGACCACTGCGGGTCCGGGGGAATCAGCGTCGGCGAGGCGACCTCCGATTCCTTCTTCAGCGAACCCGACAGCGCCCACAGGATCGGGAACAGCGCACACCACCCCATCGCGATGAGCCCGGCGTAGAGCGCGACCGCGCGAACGACCGTGCGCCGGTGAGCGCGCCGCGCCGGGAGCGGCCGCGTCACCGCGTCTCGTCCTCGCGCGCGAACCGGAGTTGCGCCACCGTGAGGATCAGCAAGATCACGAATACCACCCAGGCGATCGCCGACGCGTACCCCATATCGCCGAACGCAAAGGCGTTCTGGAAGATCATGATGCCGAAGATGTAGGTGCCGGTTTCGGGACCGCCGTTGCCGCCGGTGAGGGCATAGACCTGGTCGAACGCCTGCACCGTGTTGATGACCGAGACCACGAGCACGAACGACAGGGCGCCCCGGATCAGCGGCAGCGTGATCCGGAAGAAGCGCTGAACATCCCCGGCCCCATCGATTTTCGCCGCCTCGTACAGGTTCTCCGGCACCCCCTGCATGGCCGCGAGCAGGACCACCGTGGCGAACGGAATACTGCGCCAGATACTGACGAGGCACAGCGAGACCATCGCCCAGTCCGGGTCGACCAACCACGGGACCGGCCCTATCCCGGCCCAGCCGAGCATGATGTTCATCAGCCCGTTGTTGGTATCGAAGACGAAACGCCAGACCACTGCCATCACCACACTGGATACCGCCAGCGGGAGCAGCAGCACCGTCCGGAACAGGCCGATTCCCCGGACCTTCCGGTTCAGCGCCGCGGCGATCACCAGGCTGATCGCGACGGTCGGCACCAGACTCCCGAGGGTGAAGAGCACCGTATTGCGCAGCGCGATCGGGAACAGCGGATCACCGGTGAACAGCCGGCGGAAATTATCCGTCCCGATGAATCGCGCCGGCCCGGACATATCCCACTGCTGGAAACCCAGATACAGCGAGAACGCCAGCGGGAACAGCATGAACACCGCCACCGCGAGCAGATTGGGCGCGACGAACAACCGCGCCGCCCGCGCCTGCCGCTTCGCCAGTTCGGTACGTCGCGGCCGACCGGCGCGCGCCGGTGCGGGGATCTCGGCGACAGCGGGTTCTCCGGTGACGGTCATCGGTTGCGCAGCACCTCATCGGTATCGCGCGAGAGCCGGTCGCGCAACGAGGCCGCCCGCCGCGCGCCCCGCAGTACCGGTCCGAAATTGCGATCCATCAGCGCGTCGATCCGCGCCCATTCCGGGGTGACCGGGAGCGGTCCGGAGCAGGCCGGTCCCTCGGTCAGGATCGCGAGATTTCCCACCTTCCGGTGGGCCGCGGCGAAGCCACCGGAGTGCACCGCCGAGCTCAGAACCGGTACGAACAGCCCGGTTTCGGCGATGATCGCCTGGCCCACCGGCCCGGTCGCGAATTTCACGAACTCCCAAGCCTGTTCGCGCCGTGGGCTCGCGGCCGCGATCGCCAGACCCGTGGCGCCGATATTCGAGCCCGCACCCGATCCCCGGGGACCCGCGGGCAACGCGGTGACATCGAAGTCGATATCGCCGGCGTCGGCGAAGGTCCGGTAACGCCAATGCCCACCCATGGCCAGCGCCGCCCGGCCCTGCGTGAAGAGGTCCATCGCCGAGACCGACTGCTGGTCGTTCGGGGTCGGCGCCACCCGGTGTTCGTTGGCCAGATCCGCGTAGAACTGCACCCCCTCGATGAACGCCTCGTCGGCGAAATTGCAGCGCAGCGGACGGGTGCGCGGGCTGGCCCATTCCGCGCCGTTGTTCATTCCGAACAGTCCGGCCGAATAGTAGGGAACCCAGGTGTCGACGAAACCCCAGCGAGTCACCCGGCCCGTACCGTCGCGGGTGGTGAGCGCGCGGGTGATATCGAGGAAATCGGCGAAGCTCCAGGCGGCGTCCCACCGGCCGGGCGCCGTGAGCCCGGCATCGGCGAAATGCGCCCGGTTGACGAACAAGAAGTTCCCCGACCACTGTTCGGGCAGTGCGTACTGCCCGCCGTCCAGGGCGAAGGTGTCGTACAGAGCGGGCACGCTGTCGGATTCCAGCGCCGCCGCGAAGGCGGGGTCCTGTCCGAGCAGTGTATTCAGGTCGAGCAGGACGCCGCGATCGGCGAGGGCGGCGTAGGTCTGTTCCCAGGCCATCAGCACATCCGGGCATTTGCCGCCCGCGCAGAAGGTCGACATCTGCTGGATCGGATCCGGTCCCGACAACACCGTGCGGACCCGGATCCCCGGGTAGCGGCGGGTGAATTCGTCGATCACCCGCATCCGCCCCTCGGCCTCTTCCGGATTGGCCTGGAAGAAGAAGGTCAGCGCGTCGTCGTCACTGCACCCGCTCGCCCCCGCGGCCGCGAGGGACACACCGGCGGCACCCACCCCACGCAGAAACGTACGTCGCGCTAATCGCATGGTGACCCGGATTCCCTTGTGACGGCACTGGCGAGGACGCAGCAATCACACTGTCCGGGTCCGGATCGCCCGGCACGATGTCTCGGCCGGCCCCGTCACCCGGTGTCGAGACCGACCCGAGTATCGCAGGAACACCGGCGCAGCCGCCCCATTGCCACCCGGGCATGTCGCCCGCCCGGCGACCACCGGGCGGGCGGCGAATCATGGCGTGGCCGCCCGGGGCTCAACCGCCGGCCGGAGCCGGCGCGCAGTCCACATCCCGTTCGGGCAGGGTGCCCTCGACCAGGTAGCGCGTGGTGACATCCAGCGCGCAGGGGTTGTCGCCCAGGACGTAGGCCCCGTGCCCGCTCCCGTCCACCCGGACCAGGCGGGACCGCGCGCCGAACTTCTCGTCGAGCAACTCGCCGCCGCGCAGAGGAGTGACCGGGTCGCGGCGGTTCTGCAGGATGAGGACGCCGGGCCCGTCACCGGAGATCGCCACCGGCGGCTCGAGCGGCGCCTGCCAATACGCGCAGGGCAGGATGTTCGCCGCCGACGCGCCGTACAGCGGATACCTCTCGCGGTCTTCGGCGACGGCCCGCTGGTAACCGGCGACATCCTCCGGCCATTCCACGTCGTTGCAGGTCACCGCGAGGAACACCGACCAGGCGTTATCGGCCGGCGAAGGAGCCGCCGGGGGCGGTGGCGGGGGCGTCGCGGGGGCCGGAGCGGCGAGCAGCGACTGCCACTCCTGCGCGGCCTGCTCATAGGACCGCTGGTTGTAGAGCGTCACGAAGCTGGCCAATCGGAAGAGCGGGCCGTCGACTCCGTTCACCGGGGTCCGGTCGAGCTTCCCGGCCAGAGTGAAGTAGGTGTCACGGACCGCTTCCGGCGTGCGGCCCAGACCGTAGGTGTCGTGCCGCGCGGCAGCCCATTTCGCGAAGTCCGGGAACGTCTCCTCCATACCGCGGGCGTACCGGCGTATCCCGTCCTGGTCGAGGTGGGTGTCACCGATATTGCTGTCGAGCACGATCCGATCGGTGCGCTCCGGGAACATCGAGGCGTACGCGGCGCCCAGCGCGGTTCCGTAGGAATAACCGAGGAAACTGGCCTTCTCCTCGCCGAGCGCGGCCCGGATCCGGTCCAGATCGCGGGCGGTGTTCGCCGTCGAAATATGGCGGAGCCGGCCCTCGCGGTCGCCGGCCGCGCACTGGTCGGCGACGCCCCGCACGATCGTCGCCCGCTCGGCGACCGCCGCGTCGTCGGCGGCGTGCGGCGGAATATTGCCGAGATACGGTTGATCGGTGGTGAAGCCGCAGCTCACCGGCGCCGAATGCCCGATCCCGCGCGTGTCCATACCGATCAGGTCGTAGCTGTCCAGGACACTATCCGGCATGCCCTGGGAAACCAGCAGCTGCGCGAATCCCAGCCCGGAGCCGCCCGGGCCCCCCGGGTTCAGGAGCAGCACCCCGCGCCGCTTGTCCGGGTTCTTCGCCGCCAACCGGGAAATCATGATCTCGATCTGCGCGCCGCCCGGATCGCGGTAGTCCAGTGGCACCGGCACGGTCGCGCACTGCAGCACCGGCGGATCGTTCGGGACGTCGTCGGGGCACGCGCCCCACCGCACCTGCGGCGCGGGTTCGTCACGCGGCTGGGTCGCCGCGGGCGACACCCCGGTGAGCGCCCCTGCGAGGGCCAGTACGGTAACCAGGGCGGCCCGCCGGCCGAACCCGCGTTTTCGATTCATCTATCCCACTCCCCGACCTGATCGCACAGTTGGTCTTTCCGGCTCCCACTGCACACCGTGCCCTCACGGCACAGTCAAGATCTGCAGGCCGGAGCCGTGCCCGGCAATGGATGGTGCGGTCCGGAGGTGCGACCGGGAAGCCTCAGCTCACGGTGAGGACGGCGTCGTCCGCCTCCCGGGCGAGCAGGCGCGCGCGGCGCTCCACGAAGCGCTGCACGTCCCGGCCCAGTCGTTCGAGGTAGGCGCCCAGTTCCTCCCGGCTGCGCTCGCCGCGCGCGGTGAAATCGTCACGCTCGAAGACCCGCCAGGTCCGCAGGACCGGCATCAGCACCTCGTCGAGGTGCTGGCGCAGATCGTAGATACCGTGCTTCACCATCAGCACCCCATTGCGGCGCCAGTTCGGCATCCCCCGGCCCGGCATCGCGAAATCCTTGACGATCTTGGTCACCGATTCCATCGCCTGATCGGGGGCGAGGTCGAACGCCGCCGCGGCCACATTCCGGTAGAAGAGCATATGCAGGTTCTCATCGGCCGCGATGCGCTTGAGCATCGCGTCGGCGACCGGGTCGTCGCACACCTTCCCGGTGCAGCGGTGGCTGATACGGGTGGCCAGCTCCTGGAACGTCACGTAGGCGACCTGATCGAGTACACCCCGGAAATACTCCGGGGCGTGTACCCCGCGGGTCATATGCACCATCCGGTCGTTCTCCAGCGCCACCGGGTCCACGCCGCGGGTCACCACCAGGTAGTCGCGCATGACGATCCCGTGCCGGTTCTCCTCCGCGGTCCAGCGGCCCACCCAGGTGCCCCAGGCGCCGTCGCGGGAGAAATGCTCGCTGATGGTGCGGTGGTAGGAGGGCAGATTGTCCTCGGTGAGCAGGTTGGTGATCATGGCGACCTTGGCGACCTCCGAGAGCCGCGACTGCCCGGGCTCCCAGTCCTGCCCGCCCATGGCGGCGAAGTTGCGGCCCTCGTCCCAGGGGACGTAGTCGTGCGGATGCCACACTGTGGCGGTGCCCAGGTGCCGGTCGAGATTCTCGGCGACCACCGGTTCCAGTTCCGCCAGCAATTCGTACTGGCTGAGATCACGTCCCATGGCAGGTCTCCTCGGCTCGTCGGCGGGACCGATTCGGGATCGGCGCTCGGTCGCGGCAGGCGACCGGCCACCGGAAGGTAACAAGGCACTCCGGGAATCCTCCGAAACCGAAAACGACACTCCGGCAGGCGGTTCACGCTCGTATCACAATATTCCCGAGATTCTTTCCGTACATTTTCATGCGTCGGCCGTACTCGTGCACGATCGAAATTGCGACGCATTGGTGTATCGCCACCAATTCCTCCGGCCGTCGAAAAAGCCGGGATAGCCTGTGCCCGCAAGAAGTTTCCGACCAGAAAGAAAGCACAATGCGCGCAATTTCCGGAATTCTCGCTTCCGCCGCTGTCGTCGGCACCCTGGCACTGGCCGCGGGGCCGGCGCAGGCCGCCCCCGATCAGGCGCCCTCCACCGCCGGCACCAGCCCGGGGGTCACCGATTCGGGCCTGCTGCCGAGCACCGGTTCGGGCGTCATCGACGCCGGGACGGGCATTCTCGAGACGGGCGTCGACCTCGTGCTCGACCTCGTCTCCTCCCTGTCCGCGGGCGCGGGCTCCTGACCCGTGACCCCTTGTAGGGCAGCATGATCCGGTAGACCGCCGGGCCGGGCCCCGCGACTGCCACCCAGACGGCAGCCGGGGCCCGGCAACTGCCGCCGACAATTCGAGAAAGGCTCGACAATGCCGATATTCGGACGCGTCGCCACCGCGGCACTCGTCTGCGCGATATGGTTCGCGCCGGCGCCGGCACACGCCCGGGAACCCGGCGCCGAACCCACACCGGGCGCGGGGTCTCCGGAGAGTTCCGCCACCCAAACCACGCCCACCACCACCTCGCCGGCCCGCACACCGGCGCCCGATTCGGATGATTCCGGTATCTCGGTACTGACCTTGGCGGCGGTAGCCCGTTCCGGGAAACCCGAGTTCCGCACCACCACTCTTCTGTGCGCGCCGGAGCAGACCGGAACCCATCCCGATCCGGAGCACGCGTGCGCCGAATTGACGGCGGTCGAAGGTGATTTCGCCGCGCTCACCGCGGAACCGGCCGCCTGCCCGATGATCTACGAGCCCGTCTCACTCCTGGTGATCGGCCTGTGGAACAGCAGGCCGGTGACCTATCAGCACGAATTCTCCAACTGGTGCGTACTGGCCAACGCCGCCGAGCACGTCTACAAGTTCTGAATGCCCCGGCCCGGCGGCCCGGTCCGCCGCGGCTGCAGACCGTGCCGCATGATCGGGAGTATCGCGGCCCGCACGAAGGCGCGGGCCGCGTCCTCGTCGTCGAAATCCGCACCCGCCGTGGGGGTCAGCATCAGCGAATGCGCGAACCGTGCGACGAGTTCGGCGACGGGACGGGTGTCGTACCGATCGATCTCGCCACGTTCCTGAGCGGCGTCCAGAATGCTGACGATGAACTTGATGCCCTGCGACACCAGTTCCTCACCGCGCACGGTGTAGAAGCCCAGCGATTCCTCCGGGGCCACCGCGATCAGCTGGGTCACCAGGGGGTGGGTTCTGGTGAGCCGCAGGATGTAGAGAACCGTCTCGACGATCTGCGCCTCGACACCGGGGGTCGTGGTGGCGATGGCGGTGGCCTCGGCCAGGACCCGCTGGATCTCGCGGGTGAGCACGGCGTCGACCAGATTGTCCTTCCCGGCGAAGCGCCGGTAGATCGTGACCCGGTTGAGCCCGCAGCGGCGCGCGATATCGTCGAGACTGCTCCGCCGGATTCCCACCTGCAGGATTCGCTGCAGCGCCGCGTCCAGGATTGTTTCCTCGACACTGTCGAATACACGCACCATGCATCGAAAGTACCGATCCTGTTTCATTGCGTCAAAGGAATGCGCGAGACGGTCCGGACGGCATTCCCGGTGACGCGGGACGGTCCGCCGATCGGCCGGCGGACCGCCCCGCGCGGCTCCGGCCGAATCACCGTCGAGGACCGGAGCCGTTCCGCCCGTTCGGGATCGAGGACGTTGCGGGGCGCTACGACCCCCTCGTCCGAAACGGGCGGAGATCTCGGGGCCCGCGGAAATCGCACAGCGGGCCCGGCGTTCGTTCGCGCGTGCGGGCAGGATTCATATCCCACCTCGATTCGATTCTCGAGCGGCGAACTTCGTCGAATTACTACGCAACAATGTATCTATCGTTGATACGTAAAGTCAACGGTGAACCCATCATTGATGCAATGTTACATTCACGCTATCGTAATGGTCGATCGGCCATCCCGCGGTCCGTTCCCGACCGCGGACCACTCGCCGAATGGAGCCCGATATGCCCGTCACCGCCGACGATCACCGAGCCCGCCGCACCGGAGAACGGCCGCTCGGCCGGGTCCGGGCCGCCGCCCCCGGAACCGGCCCGGCCGGTGACGCGAGCCGCGGCCCGGCGGCGCAGGGCCCCGAGTGGCGATCCCAGGTCTTCCGGGCCTGCACCCGCATGCTCGCCGAGTACTCCGCCGATACGCCTCCCGGGTCCGGCGAATCGCCCGAACTCGCCGGCCTGCACGAATCCGCGACCGGCTGGATGCGCAACGGCGGCACGGCCGATGCGTTCCACCGCATCGTGCGATCCGCGGTCGACGAATCCTTCACACGGCTCCTCGCCGCGGCCCGGCCCGGATCCGCCGAACAGCTGCTGCCCGCGGTCCACCGTTTCGTCCATGCCCACGAGGAGATGTCCCGCGCGGTATCGGAGGGACTGATGCTGCCGCTGGGTACCGATACCTGCGGTCCGGTACCCACGCTGGGGTCCCTCGCCGCGGCGGCGGCCGAGGGCCGGGTCGAAGCGCTCCCGCCCGGCGCCCGGATCAGCGAGACCTATTCCGTTCTCGCACTGGCCCTGCGGCCGGACGACGACTCCACCACGACCGTGGACGCGACGGGGCCGGGGTCCTGCCACGACGGCCGCCACGGACTCCGGCGGATGCGGCAGGCACTGGCCCGCGATCACGACCCGTCCGTCCTGGTCGCGCTCGGCGCTCACGGCGGCACGATCCTCGTACCGGCCGAGGGCCGGACCGACCCCGGCGAGCTGGTCGCCGAGCTCACCGCGGCGGCGGGTATGCCGATCATCGCGATCATCGCGCCGGCGGAGCGCACGCGGATCGCGGCGGTCGCCGAAACCGCGCACGAACTCCTCGATCTCGCGCAGCGGCTGCAGTACCGCGCCGGGCTCTACCGGTTCCGGGACCTCGCCCTCGAATACCAGCTGACCCGGCCGGGCCCCGCGCGAACCCGGTTGTCGGCCCGGGTGGCGCCGCTCTACGACCATCCGGAACTGCTCGACACGCTCCTGCTCTACATCCGCAATCGCCTCCGCCGGCAGGCCACCGCCCATATCCTCGCGCTGCATCGCAATACGGTCGATTACCGGTTGCGGCGGATCCAGGAGCTCACCGGATTCGATCCGGTTCAGCAGACCGGCCTCTGGTATCTGCAATCGGGTCTCATCGCCCACGGCTACGAATCCGGCGGCGCCGGATCGATCGGAAACTGATCCGCCCGTACCGGATCGGAGAGACTTCGCGGGAACAGGTGATCAGCGATGCCGAGGAACGACCATTCGCACGCGACCGCGTCGCCGGCCGGCCCGCCGCCTCGCGGGCCCGCCGAAACCCTGCTCGCGGGACGTGGCGCGGCGGTGATCGCCCACGAGACCGGAGTGCCCATCGCGGAGTCCTACCGCGTGTTCGCGGTCGCTGTCCGCGGTCCGGCCGGCGGCACCCGCGGCCCGGCCGGACCGGCGCTGCCGAAACTTCCCCCGGACCTGCCCGCACTGCTCTCCCCGCGGGCCCTGGCGGCCGCCACCGCGGACGGTGTCACCATCCTGGTTCCCGCGCAGGCGCTTCCGGCGGACACCGCGCACCGGGTGATCGGGCGTCTGTGCCGCGACGAGAACGCGCCGATCATCGCCGTCCTCTCCGAAGCGGTGCCCGAGCGGATTCCGGAGACGGCCCGGCAGGCCTGGGAAGTCGTGGATCTGATCCGGCAGTTGCAGCTGCCCGCCGGACTGTACGGTTTCGACGATCTGGCTCTCGAGTATCAGTTGACCCGTCCCGGGCCCGGTCGTGACCAGCTCGCCTCGCTACTGGATCCGCTCGACGACCATCCGGACCTGATCCACATGCTGCGCGTTCATATCGCCAACAATCTCAACCGTCAGCGCACCGCCCGCGCGCTGCATATCCACCCGAATACGGTGGATTACCGGCTGAAGCGGATCGGCGAACTGACCGGATTGGACGCCGGCGAGGCGCCGGGGCTCTGGTATCTGCGCTCGGCGCTGGTGGTCCGGGGCTATACGGGCGACGCCGGCGCCTACCCCCCGCTGTAGGTCTGTTCCCAGGCGAGCACCGATATCACATAGGCCATCGAGTTGTTGTAGCGCAGGATCGCCCGCTCGCGCTGTTCCCGGCGGGTGAGATCGGAGCCGCCGTCACACAGATAGCGGCCCGCGGCGACGGTGGCGTCGAAGATGTTCTGCGGGTCGGTCACACCGTCACCGTTTCCGTCCGAGGCGTAGTACTGCCAGGTCTCCGGAATGAACTGCATCGGGCCCACGGCCCGATCGTGGGTGGGCGAACCGTCGAGAGCGCCTCCGTCGGTATCGGTGACGACCTCGTTACCGTCCAGGCTCCCGTCCAGCACGGGTCCGTAGATCGGCTGGACGGGATTGCCCGCCGGATCGGCGAGCGCGCCGAACGCGTGCCCCGACTCGATCCGCCCGATCCCCGCCAGCAGCGTCCACGGCAATCCGCAGGCGGGGTTCTCCGCGGCCACGATCCCGGCGGCGTTCTGATAGGCGGCCACCGCGACCGCCGGAATATCCTGTGTCCCCACGGCTACCGCGACCGCCGGCGGCAGGGGCGGCGGCGGGGGCGGCGCCTGCTTGGCCGCTTTCAGCAGGACGAACGGCGCCGGGGGCGCGGCCGCGACCGGATCGGGGGCGGTATCGGGCGGCGCGGGCTCCGGGGCCACGTCGGGCAACAGCCGGACCGGATCGTGTCGCTCCGGCGGTCCCGGCGCCCCCGGCGACTCCGCGATCGCGAACACCCCCGTCGGCAGCAGGCCGGTCAGCGCCACCACCGGAATCCGGGGAATCCTCCTCCGCGACCGCCGCCGATGCCGGCCGCCCATCAGCCGAACCCCCGCACCGATTCACCGATCACGACCGCGTCCGGGCCGGTCAGTGTCCGCAGGAAGGCCTCCTGCGCCCGACGGCCACGGTCCGCGGCGCGGTCCATCCCGCCCGGCAACCGGATCAGCGCCGACCGCGCGAGATTCAGCGGTAATCGCAGTACCGGGTACCACGGCGGCACCGCGGACGGCAGCCCCAGCTTCCGCATCGCCTTCGGACCCAGCATGGCGGCCGAGATCGACAGATGCCGGGCCCGCGCGATCCGCCCCCGTACCACCGGGAAATTGCGGAAATGCCAGTTCAGCGGATCATCGGCCATGGGGACCGCCAGCCGGCGCGAGGTGTCGTCGGGCGCGGTGATGGCGGCCAGCGTGTGGTACAGCACCCGGACGGCGTCGGCGAAATCGGCCGGCAGGAAGGTGTTCTGCACCCCGATCAGCCAGCCGACGTAGCGGACCAGATGGGCGGCGGCCTCCAGATCGCGGCGCGGGGGCACGATTCCCATCGGCACCGCCCCGACCAGGGGCGCGATGAGGGCCCCCACCAGGGTGGCCGCCATATCGGTCTGATTGATGGGCAGACCCCAGTCCTGCGCGCGCCAATCGGGCATCGCCGCGACCTCACGGCGAACCAGCGCGTGGATGAACCGGACCTGGATCGTGGACCGGTACCCCGGGCCGCCCCGCTGCAATCCGTTCTCGGCGGTGACATCCAAGGCCCACTGCGCCGTTTCGGCGAACCGCTTGGCCGGTCCCTTCTCCAGCGCTCCGGTGCGCAGCAGTGTCCGATTGAATCCGGAGGCCAGATAGCCGCCGAGAAACGATACGTCCCGCGCCACGTACACCCCGTCGACGCCGCCCAGCCGGTACACCCGCGCGCCACGGCGCAACCGGTCCGGATCCAGCCACCGTGGCGGCGACTCCACGTGGACGAAGAACTCCCGCAACGGCTGCGGCGCGCCCCGCATCTCGGCGATGCCCTCGCGGAGCGCGCGGTCGAACAGCGGCCGGGTGGCCTCCGGCCCGTCGCGGTATATCCAGTCGACCACGGCGTCCATCGGGGGATCACCGGCCGTCAGGGCCGTACCGAGCTCCTGCCATTGCGCCGGGGTCGGCCCGGCGACACCGAGCGCACCGGCGAGCGCGCCGAGCACCGGGATCTTGCGGGGCGATGCGGGATGCCGGGCGGGGACGGTGACTGACATATGCGTTCCTTCGGAAAGTGTTGCGGAACAGGTTCTTTCGGAATCAGCGGCCACGGTTCAGCGCATCCCGGATCAACGGCCACGACCGATGCAGGTCCTGTTCCCAGTAGCCCCAGGAGTGCGTGCCGTTGGGGCGCAGCTCGAAAACGGCGGGTATTCCCAATTCCGTCAGTCGCGCACGCAGGGCGAGTGCGCACTGATTGGTGACCGCTTCGAGCAGACCGCCCACCACCGACTGGTCCACGAGTTTGCCGAGATCGCCTCCGATGCCCGGGCCCTGCAGGGTCTCCAGCGGTCCCGGTATCCCGTTGCCGGTGGAGACGAACACGGTGACGCCGCGCAACTCCTCGGCACGGAGGTAGGGATCGTTGGCGGTCCAGGCCGGGCTCGGCCACGGTCCCCACATATTCGTCGCGTCCCCGCCCCAGCGCCCCACCACCGCCCGCACCATCACCCGGCCCAGCGGATCCGAGGTGCGGATACAGCCGCTGTAGGAACCGATCGCCGCATAACGCCGGGGCGCCGCCAGGGCCAGCTGGAAAACCGACGTCGCCGCCATGGATATGCCGATGACCGCGTTCGCGCCCGTACCGTTGAACGCGTCGTCGATCAGCGGCGGCAGTTCACCGGTCAGGAAGGTGGTCCACTGCTGGCGGCCGAGTACCGGATCGTCGGTCTGCCAATCGGTGAAATAACTGCCCGAACCGCCCAGCGGTATCACGACGTTGACCTGCTGGTCGGCGAAGAAGTTCCGGATATCGGTCTTCTGGTGCCAACTGCTGGCGCCGTGCCCGCCGGCCGCCCCGTTGAGCAGATAGAGGGCGGGCGCGGGGGCGGAGGTGTCGTGGGCGCGGATGACCTTGACCCCGAGAACGGAGTCCATCGCCGCCGAATACACCCGCAGGTCGAGCAGACCGTCGGCGTCGGGCTCGATACTCGTGATGTGAGCCGGTTCGGTTTCCGGTCCGGGGTCGTCCGGTGCGGCCGCGCCGGGTGCGCCGCCGGTCACCAGCACCACGGCGGTGAGAAGGACCGCCGAGGCGAATCGGCGCGCGCGGAGGCGGCGGATGGGATGCGCCGGGTGCGGCGTGTACCGGGTCATATGTCACTCCTTCGGGACGAATGCGCGGTATCGCGAAGTCACGGGGCGCCCATATCGAGCGCCAGAGTCCTTATCCGCGGCCAGATTTCGGACCAGGGCCGCAGCGGTCCGGAGAGATGCGCCACGGTCACGTACCGGCTGATGCCGGGAAAACCGCGTGGATCGTCGGCGGCGGAGACGGTGGCCGCCGTCCGGAAATGGGCCGCCAGCGCGTCGCGGCCGCGCCCGGCGCCGACATAGAGCACGTCGGCGGTGCCCTCGGGCGGGCTCCCGAAGTAGGCGTATCCGCGATTGGGGCTGTAGACGGGCGGCAGTTGCGCGCCGGCGAAATACTCCAGCGCCGCGGCCTGCCAGTAGGTATCGGCGACGATCACCGTCCGCTCACGCACCTGCGCGGGAAGCCCGTCATAGGACCGGGTGACGGCCGAGACCAGGTCCGGCCAGCCGCCCGTCCCGTACATCCGCAACCGCGCGGAGACCTGCGCGGCCGAATCACTGGGCCGGTCCGGCACTATCGCCGGCAGCGGCAGCACGGCCACCACCACCACGGCGATCACCGCGGACAGGGCGCCGAGCACCGCACCGGCCCACCGGCCCGCCGCCCCGGCCCACGCGGTGAGTGCGACCGCGCCGGCTGCGAACAGCGCCGGGAGCAGCCCGGCGGTGTAGTAGGGCCGAGTAGCGGTGAGGAAGACGAACAGCAGCGTCACCGCGGCCGCCACCGCGACGAACCGGTACGGCCGCAATGCCCGGCACCACCGGAAACCGCAGATCGCCCCGATGACGAGAACGGTGCCGAGCACACCGGACTGCAGCGCCTGCTGCCCGAGCAGCTCCACGCGGTCACCGGCCGCCGCCGTCTGCTCCGCCGCGATGACCTCGCCCATCGCCCACTGCGGCCAGCCGTGCCGGGCCTGCCAGACAAGTCCGGGCACCGTGGTCACCGCCGCCGCCAGTCCCGCCGCCCAGAACATCCGGTGGCGCAGCAGCTCCCGCGGCCCGGCCAGCGCGATTCCGGCGACGAGGCCGGCCAGGACCACGAGCGCGAGCCATTTGATCTGCAGATCGAGCGCCGCGACAGCCACCGCCGCCGGGATCAGCCGGTCGTCGCGCAGCCGCGCCCACCGGACGCACAGCCACAGCACCACGGCCGAACAGAGGCTTTCCAGCGCGAAGGTCGACAACGACGCGGACTGTGACACGGCGAACGGAGAGGTCGCGTAGGCGAGCGCCGCGATCAACTGCGCATAGGTGGCGCCGCCGAACTCGCGCGCCAGCGCGGCGGTGACCACCACCGCCGCGACGGCCGCCAGCACCGCCGGGGTCCGCAGGACCACCAGTGACCCCGGCGCGACCAGTTCGGCGATACGGGCGAGCACAGCGACGACCGGCCCCTGGTCGGCGTATCCGGCGGCGAGGTGGCGTCCGGCGGCGAGGAAATACAGTTCGTCACCGAACGGGGCATAGCGGTCCGCGCGCAGCAAGAACAGCAGACCGACCAGACCCGCCAGCACGGTCACCGGAACCAGTGCGAACGGCGGCGCCTCGGCATCCCGCCGGGCGGGTATCCGCGGGAGCGCGGACGGCGATACGAGCCGCGCCGGGAACATCACCGCCTCCTCGGCAGCGCGCCGACCGCGACCAGTAACACAGCGGCCGCCGCGACGATCGTCCACAGGGTGTGCTCGCAGGCGAGGAGGTACGCGGAAGCGGTGGCCGCGGTTTCCGGCCCGCCACCCCCCGCGACTCCGCTGTGCAGCCGGGTGAGCAGAACCAGCGGACCCAGCGCACTACCCAGTTGCTGCAGCGTCGGGACCAGGCCCGATGCCGTACCCGTCTCGGCCGCGTCGACTCCGGACATCATCAACGCGGGCAGCGGCGCGGCGAAACAGCCGAGACCGAACCCGGCCACGGCCAGGGGAAGTACCAGGACCGCTGTCTCGATCCGGCCGGAGCCGGGGTCGATGAGCAGCGCGGCCGAGGCCAGCGCCGCGCCGAAGACCAGGATCGCGGCGGCGAGCGCGCGGCTGCCGCCCCGTGCGTACAGCGCGGGTGCGGCGAGCGCGCCGAGAACCGCGCCGGCGGCGCCGGGCAGCAGCAGCATGCCGGCCTGCCGGGCGGTGTATCCAAGGCCGAGTTGCACTGTCGTGGAGACCGTGACCGGCAGGGCCGCGAAAATCGCCGAGAAACCCACCACCGCCACCGCGCCGGCAGCGAATTCGCGCCGGCCGAGCAGACCGGCGGGCAGCACCGGCCCGTGATCGGTATACCGGCCGCGATACAGAACCGCCGCGAACAGCACCGCCGCACCGGCCACCGCGGCCACCGGGACCGCGATCCCGCCCGACCGGGGAATCACCGGCGAGAGCAGCAGTGCCACGGCCCCGATACACAGCGCGGTCCCGGTCGTATCGAATCCGGCCGGCCCGCCGGGCCGGTCCCGGGGCAGGAACCGGGCGATCACCCCGACCGCGACCAGTCCGGCCGCGGCCTCCAGGAGGAACACCGACCGCCACCCCGCTCCGATCAGATCCGCGTCGGCCAGTACCCCGCCCGCCACCGGGCCCGCGACGGCGGCGGCCGCGGCGGTCGCGCTGTGCAGGGCGAACGCGGTCACCCGGCGCCGGGGCCCGAAGGAGACGGTGATGATGGCCAGCGTCTGGGCCGCCACCAGCGCGCCGCACAGACCCTGCAGGCAGCGCGCGGTGATCAGTTCCGGGCCGGAGCCGGCGGTCGCGCATCCCGCCGCGCAGACCGCGAACCCCACCATGCCGATCAGGTACATCCGGCGTCGGCCGAACCGGTCGCCGAGCCGGGCGCCCACGATGAGCGTGCAGCCGAACGCGATGCTGTAACCGGAGACCACCAGCGCCTGATGCAGAACCGGCAACCGCAGATCGGCGGCGATACCCGGCAGCGCGACCGCCAGCATCGTCAGATCCAGTACCTGGACGACGACCGCGAACAGACAGGCGGCCAGCGGGCCCCGGATCAGCGGCGGCGGACTCGTTCCGGCGGCGCCGCCCGGGGCGGACGCCACCGTCACGGCACGGTTTCCACGAGGGCGTAATCGCCGGTGGCGCAGACGGTGTCCACGACCCGCCGGACCACCGCCAGATACCGTTCGACCGACTCCCGCGCCCGGGCGGTATCGGGGAACAGGACCGTGATCCGGGTTTCGTCCGAGAACCGGTTCACCCAGATGTAGACCTCGCGCGGACTGAGCGGGTTCGCATAGATTCCGCCGTTCACCGCCGTGAACATCGCGGCACCCGAGATCTTGCGGATATCGAGATAGGAGAGCATCGGCGTGGAGCATCCGGGCGCGGCGGAGATCTCCGGATCCCCGTCCGTCAGCTCCAGCACCCGGTGCAGCGAGATATCGGACAGCTGCCGGGCCGAGTCCATGGCCCGCTGCGCGGCGCCCACCAGGGTGGCGAAACCGTCCGCCGCACCCACCGGGAACGCCACCGGGACCAGGTTGGTGTACCACCCGACCGAGGCCGCCTCACCGATCGTGTGGCGGGTGTTGACCGGCGTCAGTCCGAGGTAGCGCGGCCGGCCGGCCAGTTCCTTCTCCACACACGCCGCCACCGCGAACAGGCCCGCGAGGAATCTGCCGCCCTGTTTCGTGCACAGTTCGTCGAATTCGACCGCGCGGGCTTCCGGGAACAGCGTCGCGGTCACCTGCGCACCCCGGGTGTAGCCGCCGGGCCCGATTCCGGTTTCCAGGGGGAAGGACGGGATTTCACCGCCGTGCCGGTAGAGGATATTGCGCCACTTCCGCACGCCGGGCGAATTCACCCCGAGCGCTTCGTTCACCCGGCGGTCGCGGGCGCAGTAGGCGATATGCCCGGAGACCTCCGGCAGCGCCGGCGAATGGTCGCCGCACTCCGCGGAGTAGATGGTCAGCAGGTCGACGAAGGTGAGCGCCTGGGCCACACCGTCGGTGTGCAGATGATCGATGGCCGCGTACACGGTGAACGAGTCCGCGCGCTCGATGATGCCGAAGGTGAAGCAGTCCCACCGGGAGGGATCCGGGGTCTCGCGCTGCACATGTGCCCGCACGGCGGCGGCGGTGGCGACCTCGCCGTGCCCCACCGGCCGGAACTCGATGGCCCGGGGGTCGACCACGTGCCGGGTGAAGGATCCGTCGGCGCCGCGAACGAAATGACCGGCGAACGTATCGTGACGCCGCAGGAAGGTGTTCACGGTCCTGGTCATGGCGCGATGGTCGGGCGAACCCGGCAGATCGAAGGCGATCATGCACAACCGAGAGGCCCGGAATTCCCGGTTCTCCTCGCCGTGCGCGGCCCGGAGGTACACCTGCTGCTGGTAGGAGGGCGCCGTGGGATGCGCCGGCGCGCGCCGGACGGCCTCGCGTGCCGCCGGGGTCGCGGTCCATGTGGTGAGGACGCCTCCCGCCGGATCCCATTCTTCGAAGAAGCCGTAATTGACCACCGATTGCCTCGATTCGTGCCGACTGGGACCGGCCCGCCGCGCGTGCCGGCCGGTCCGGGAATCGACGGCCGAGACCGGCCGCCGCATCGGCGTTCCTACGCCGGAGCCGCCGGAAAGACCTTGTTCCGCGGCGAACTCGCCTCCGAGTGAACAATACGAATCGGGACGCCGACCACAGCTGCCGTCGATTCTGTGAGCAACTCCAGCAGATCTCGATCGGGTAACTGGTCGGATATCCAAAAGGGTTCGGATCAGCGTTATTTCGCGCTCGACCGCTGAGGCACGATCACAACCCGGAACCCTGCTGTGACACTGAACAAACATCCGTTACTTTGTAATTCCGGGATTTTCCGAGCGATACGCTCCCCTCGTGTTCAGCAGCATCGGATGGGGCGAGATCCTGGTACTTCTCGTCGCGGCGCTCGTAATCCTCGGCCCGGAACGCCTTCCCGGCGCCGCGCAATGGACGGCCCGGGCACTGCGGCAGGCGCGTGACTACGCGACCGGCGCGACAGCGGACCTGAAACAGGATTTCGGCCCGGAGTTCGACGAGCTCCGGGCTCCGCTCGCCGAGTTGCGCGCCCCACTGGCCGAACTCCGGCGCCTGCGCGCCCTCAATCCACAGACTCTGCTCACGCGCCACCTGCTCGGCGACGAACCGCTGGTCCCCGAGGACGTCCGGACACTGCTGAGCACCGGCATCACCAGCGCCGAGAAGATCGATCCCGGGAATTTCGGCCTCGTGACCGCACCCCCGGAACCGGTCGCGGTGGATCTGACCAAGCGTCCGGCGCCATCCGCGACGGCGGCGGCCGGCGAACCGGCCGTCCGGGCCGATCCGGGGATCGACGTCAACTCGGGCGAACCGGCCTCCTGACCTGTATCGCACCGGCCCGGTTCGACCTTGTCACAACGAGATCGGAGCATTCCGGATGAGCGGACCGACATCGGATACACCCCCCGGCGCCACCGGCCCGCGACGGGCGCCGCACCGGGCAGCAGGCGAAGAGCTCGCCAGATCCCTGCTGTCACCCCCGCGCGCCGCGGCCGCCGCCCGTATCGCGGGCTATGCCTATACCGACCGGTACGGCGTGATCGCGCTGGCCGTCTGCCGCCCGAAAGCCGGGCACCGGCAGTCCGGTTCACCCGGCGCCGAGATCGCACTCGAGCGGATCCGCGCCGAACTGCTGCTCGACGGTCCCGACCCGCTCCCCGCACAACTCGGGCCGGATCGCAACACCGTCCTCGTGCCCGGGATGGGCCGGCATGCGCGGTGCGCGGAGGAATTGCTGATCCAGCTCTCCGACGCCGCCGACGCCGCCCTGCTGGCGACCGTGATACCGGCCGAGACCGAGAAGATCCCGGCCGCGGCGGAATTGGCGCACGAGCTCTTGGAAGTGGCCGTCCGCCTGGACCGGCCACCGGGAATGTACCGGTGGGAAGATCTCGCGCTGGAATATCACATCACCCGGCCCGGCCCGGCCTTCGATCGGCTCGGCTCGCTGCTGGAGCCCCTGGCGCCGCATCCGCATCTACTGGACACCCTGGAGCACCATCTCGACACGGGATTCCAGCCGCGACGCACCGCGCACCGTTTGGGTCTGCACGTCAATACGGTGCGTCATCGCCTCGAACGGACCCATCAGTTGATCGGGCTCGATCCGGTGCGGCCCCAGGACAGCTGGGTGTTGCGGTCGGCTCTCATCGCCCGCAGATTTCGCCTGGGCGGCACGACCGATACGCAGAGCCGAGACCGGGACAACCGGGAGAATCCGAAATTCTCACCGCAATGCACCCAACTCTGATACATTGTTACATCAACGCTAGCGGAGATACCCGCAGGCCGTTCGGCCTCAGTACACCGGAGCAGATGTGATCATGACTATCGCAACCCCCCACCTGGTGAATGCGTCATTCGCGCCATCCGTGCCCGACAGCTCGCGACCACACCCGGAGACACCCACCGCACCCGATCGCCCGGCGTCCCTGCCGGATCGGCAGGCGCCGAGTGCCGGGTGCGCCGGGCATCCGGTACACGGCCCGGTGATCGCGCTACTGCTCCACCTGCTCGAACCGGCGCTGGGTTCCGGCGAGAAATCCGATGCGCTGATCGCCGATCTGCACCGTGCGGTCGACATCGCGTTCGCCCGCCGGGAAACGGCCGATACCGTCGCCGAGGCCGTCCGCACCGCCGTCGCCGTGACCGTCGAGGAACTGAGATCCGCCGGGCTGGCGCCGAGCCGGCTCGCGGCCTACGGCCGGCGGATCGGCCGGGCCCGCGACTTCATCCTCACCACGGCGGCCACCGCCCACCACATCGCCGCGCGCCGCGTACCGGCGAACACCGCCGCCGCGACCGGCGCGCACGGCGAGACCTCCGGGCCCGCACCGACGCCCACCGAGGTCTACGCGGTGGTGGCGCTGGAGTTCACCCCCGACACCGGAGCCGTCGCCGAGGCCGCGCCGATCCGGCGGATATCCGCCGACCGCCTCGAAGCCTGCCTCGCCGACGAGCCCGAGACGCGCGCGCTGACACCGATCACCCGCCACGGCGGCACGGTGGCGCTGCGACTGGGCGACGATACCGACACCCGGATCGCCCGGATCATGGCGCGGCTGCGTCATCTCCTCCACGCCGACGTCACCGCCGCGGTGCTGCACTGCCCGCGCGCACAGGTCCACGACGCGGTGAACGAAGCACACGAATTGCTGGATGTGGTCCGGCGGCTGGGATATCCGCACGATATCTACCGGTTCGAGCGGCTCGCGCTCGAATACCAGGTGACCCGGCCCGGTCCGGCCCGTACGAGCCTCGCCCGGATCGCCGCGTCGCTGGACGGTCATCCCGATCTGATCGACGCACTGCTGCTGTACATCCGGTGCGGCGGCAGCCGCAAGAGCACGGCCCGGCAACTGCACGTCCACCCGAACACCGTGGACTATCGGTTCCGGCGTATCCACCAGGTCACCGGCTACGACCCCGCGACCGTGGCCGGACTGTCGAAACTCCAGGCGGCCCTGGTCGTCGGCGCCTACGCCGGCGACGGCTACCCCGGTCCGGCGGTTCCGGTCCCGGCGGCGGAATTGCTCGCGCGTTCCCGCTCGGCCCCCGTGAAGAGGGCGGTCTGAGGGCCCGCAGGATCACCGAGGAGACATGATGCAGATCATCGGCGGCCTCTCGAGATCCACCCGGACGACCGCGGCGCGGGCAGGCGACACACCGGCCCGGCCGGCGGACCCCGGCAGGATGCGTGGGCGATACCCCTATTTCGTGACACGGGAGCGAATCCGGACCTTCGCCCGCCTCACCCACAACGACCATCCGATCCACCGGCACGAGAGTGCGGCCCGGGACCTCGGTTATCCGGCGCTCGTCGCGCCGCCGACCTTCGCCACGCTCGCCATGATGCGCACCCAGGACGATGCCCTCCGGATTCTGGCGCCGGGGTTACAGCGCACCGCACTGCTGCACACCCGGCAGTCGCTGCATATCCGGAGACTCCTGGTCGCCGGGGACGTCGTCACCACCGATGTCCGGATCCATTCACTGCGGACCACCTCCGAATACGCCGTGGTGGAAGCGGATCTGGTACTCACCGATCAGCACGGCGAGATCGTGCAGTCCGGGTCCGGCGCCCTGCACCTCTCCGTATCCACGGCCGCCGCGGCACTCGCCACCGCGCGGTTGTCGCACTGCCGGGAAACCGCTCCGCCCGGGGCTCGGTCGCCGGGGGCCGCGGAAACCGCCGTCGCCCTGCGACGCAACGGCCGGTCGCCCGGATTGGCACTGCCACCACGGACCTTTCACCTCGCGACCGCCGAGACCGCTGGGCGGCGCCGCGATCCGCGCGACGAGCCCTGGGCGACGAGCACGGGGACCGGGCCACCTACCGGCATGATGCGGCTCGCGCTGGCCGCCGGATATCTCTCGTCCTGTATCGGCGACCCCGGAGCGGTATCCCGCTACGACGCCGAGTTCACGCATTTCGTGGGAAGGACCACCCGTATGGTGCATCCGGTGGATATGTCGGGCCGGGTGATATCGGTCGATCCGGCCGGCGCCGCGCTGGTCGAGATCGACGGCCGCTGCCTGGACCGCGAACTGTTCATCGCCGCGCACGCGGTGCTGCGACCACCCGCGTGGTGACCGCCGTCCGGACGGCCGGTCAGCGGCTGTAGGACTCACCCCGGGCCGGTGCATCCGGCGACGAACCGGCCCCGGCGGTCGCGCCGTACCGGACCAGGGGCACCACCGCCATGCGCACGAACGCCGCGGCCTGGTCCCCGTCCCGGAAATCGACGCCACCCAGCGGTGTGAGCAATAACGAATGCGCCAGGCGGGCCAATAATTCGGCCACCGGCCGGGGATCGTATTCGTCGATCGCGCCCGCCGCCTGCGCACGCTCCAGCATGGTGACGATATAGCCGATCGCCGAACTCACCATTTCCTCACCGCGCACGGTGTAGAACTCGATCGCTTCCTCGGGCGAGACCTCGATGAGCTGGGTGAGCAGCGGATGGGTCCGAGCCTGCTCCAACACATATAACGCGGTGCGCTCGATCTGATCGTCGACATCGGTGCCGCCGGCGGCGATCCGCCCGATTTCGGCGAGCATGCGCTCGATTTCACGCATGATCACCGCTTCGATGAGATTGTCCTTACCGGCGAACCGCCGGTAGATGGTGACCCGGTTGAGGCCGGATCTGCGGGCGATATCGTCGAGGCTCGCCCGCCGGATGCCGACCTGCAGCAACCGCACCAGCGCAGCATCCATGATCTTCTCGTCGACCGCGTCGCCCTGCCTCACCATCATTTCAATCTACCAACCGGGCAGTACCAATTGCCGATACAATCTCCCGCCCTCCGGTACACCGTTGCGTAGTCGATACGAACCCTTCGGAAGTTCGCGCGACCGATCCCGGTCCGATTTGTGTTCTGCCACAAGAGGCCCGGCGAGGCCGGCCGGTGACCGGATTCGTACACACGGTGGACCGCTACCGGAATGACCGGAACCGGGAGACAGCGCAATAGCGTTCACCCACCGGTGGACCGGTGTTACTTTACAAACACATTGACTCCATGTAACCGCATTCGTATGTTCGTTGCATATGCCGGACAGGGGTTGGTGGCATTCAGCGGGAAGGCAAGACCCGGACACTTCCGGAGGACTCCACCGGGAGTCCCGGGGAGCAGCGCTCGACGTGGCACCGCCCCGACGCACCGGCACGGCACCGTGTTCGGAGGACCTGAACCATGACCCAGCTCGTTCCCACCCGCCATCCCGGCACTCCCCGTCCTGTCCCGGGCCTGCGCCCGTTCGCGCTGTTGCTCGGTATCCGCAAACCGGATGCCGCCCGATGGCGGCGCCTGGGCGAATCGCTACTCGTCGCCGACCCCGCGATGGACGATCTCGCGGCCTGGATCTGCGATACCGGCACCGCCACCACACGACCGCTGTTCGAACAGGCGATCGCCGAGGGGATCTCGTCGATACCGAATCCCCCCGCACCCCTGGCGGCGTTCTTCGCCCAGGTCGAGACGCCACCCGCCTGGCTCGACGAGGATCTGCTCCGGCGCGGCGCACAGCTCTATCGCATGGGCGGGGCGGACGGGCTGTACCTGGCGCGCGACGTCTCCTTTCTCGGCGGTTACCTCGCTTCCGGCTTCAACCGGACCCTGCTGCGCACGGGAGCGCTGGAAAAGGGTCCCGCCGCCCGCTTCGCCGAAACCCTGAGCTGGGCCATGGATGTCTCCGGCGACGACGCGATGACACGGTTCGGCGCGGGCTACCGGTCGACGCTGCGGGTCCGGCTCATCCACGCGATGGTCCGCAGGCATCTGCTCGCCACACCCGATTGGCGCACCGCGGAGTGGGGCCTGCCGATCAACCAGACCGATATGGCCGCGACCCTGGTCGGCGCGCTCCTGGCCCCGTTCGTGGGCGGAATGGCGATGGGGATGCTGCCGGGACCCCGCGATCTGCACGCGGCCGCGCACCTGACCCGCTACGTCGGATGGCTCATCGGCGTCGAGGAACAGTGGCTGCCCACCGGATTCCGCGACGGGGTCCGGATCCTGTACCACACCCTCACCGCCATCATGAACCCCGACGAGACGAGCCGCCGGCTCGCGGTTCCGATGGATCGTGACCCGCTCACCTGGTCGTATCCGAATCTCGCGGGTCTGCGAGGGCGGTTCGCCCGCGCCCAGCACCTCTCTTTGGCCACGGCCTTCCTCGGCCCCGGCTCGCTCCGCAGACTGGGTCTGTGGCCGTATATGCCGCCCTGGTACCCGCTGGTCCGGCTCCCGGTCAACCTGGCGCGCAGCGCGACCGCCCGGTTCGGCCGGCACGGGCGCGCGCGGGCGGCCGCCCGGGGCCGCCGCCAGCAGCAGCGATTCCTCGACCTCCTCACCGGGTCCACAGCGACGGGCCCGGAGGCGGAAATTGTGAATTTCCCGAAATTGCCGGCCTAGTTTCTTTTCGCCCGGACAATGCGAAAGGTATGCCGTGCGAATATTCCGGAGAACTGTCCGGCCCTTTGCCGGTAATCACCTCGTATCTCGATTGTGGAGCGGCCCAGGAGTATCGGAATGGATTGTGTCGATAGGCCGGGAATCGACATGAGGAGTTACGGCCGTCATACACTGCGGATACCGATCGGTAATTGAGCTCTCGAAATTTGTTGGTACGACAGCAAGGATTTCTGATGCCGATAACCTCCCGCAGGCTCGCGACGTTCGCCATCGCGGTGGCGGCCGCCGGATTGGTCGCACCGCTGGCGTCGGCCCAACCGGCGGAGCAGACCACCCCGGCCCCCACACCGACCGTCGAGGCGCCGGCCGAACCCGCACCCACCACCGGAAACGAGGAGACGACACCACCGTCGGAGTCGGCGCCGCCCACGGAGGAAGAGGGGGCCCCCGGCACCGAGACGGTACCGCCCGCCGACAGCGGGGAAACCACGCCTCCGGTGGAGGAGGGCACCACCGCACCGGCCCCCGAGGGCGAGACCGGCGCGCCCTCGACCGAACCGGTACCGCCTGCCGAGGGTGAGCAGACCGACCCGCCGGCCTTGGTTCCGGAGGCCCCGGAAACGCTCCAGGGGCAGGTGGCCTGCATGTTCGAGGACGCCTCGGTCGAGGTGCTGCCCAGCCGGGCCGACGCCGACAAGAAGGCGGAGGAGAAGGGCGTCGCGCTCCTCGCCTGCGCGACCCATCCGATCGACGAGCCGCCGGCCGCCGAACCCCCGGCCGACCAGCCGCCCGCCGACCAGCCGCCCGCCGACGAGCCCCCGGCCGACGAGCCCCCGGCCGACCAGCCGCCCGCCGACGAGCCCCCGGCCGACCAGCCGCCCGCCGACGAGCCCCCGGCCGACGAGCCGCCGGCCGAGGAGCCGCCCACCTCGGTGGAACCCACCGAGTAGATCCGGCATGACAGGCGTCGCGAAACCCATTGCGGCGCTCGATGTTCGCGGCCCCTGCCGCCGAGTCCTCCACTCGGTCGGCGGGGGCCGCACCGGCGTGCGCCCGCCCGCCGTGCGCCGGCGCTCTTCCAGGAACGGGCCCCGGCGTCAGATACCGGCGGTCACCGCGGCCACCGCCCGGCTCAGGGCTGCCGCGATGCGCCGCCGTTCGACCGCCGGATCGAGCGTCGAATAGAGATCGATCGTGCGCTCGACCAGCGCGGCCAGAATCACCGCGACCGCCGGTTCCACCGCGCGCGCCGGAACCCGGCCCGCGGCCCGGGCCCGCCGCAGGCCGTCCAGAACGCTCTCCGACAACCGCGCGGTCCGGGCCGCGTGATATGTCGCCACCGCCGCGTCGTAGGCGGCCACTTCCGCCAGCGCGGTGAGCAGATGACCGCGCTCCCGGCGGTATTCGATCAACGCCTCCAGCGCGTCGGTCAGGGCGGAATCGCTCTCCGCCAGCTGGTTCCACCAGCGTTCGACCGGCGCGAAACGATCGCCGGTGCCCGCGTCGACCAACCGGATCAGCACACAGTTCTTCTGCGGGAAGTGGCGGTAAACGGTGGACCGGGCGATACCGGCGGCCACGGCGACCCGCCGCATGGAGATCGCCGTGAACGGAATCCCGGCCGCGAGCATACGGTCCGTTGCCCACAGCACGCGCTCGGCGACCGAGTCATCCGATGCGGTTTCCGCGACCGGCGGGCGGACCGCCGGTCCGCGGTCCGCCCGCCGGGGTCCCGCGGCGTCAGCTCTTTCCATCGCGGATCGCGGCGGCCGGACGCGGGACGGTCCGGTAGTTCTCGATATCGAATCGCTGTGTCCGGCGCCGGTATTCCCGCATCGAACCGGGCCAGTTGTTCGTATTCACGGGTCCGGTCGCGGTATCCGCCACATACCAGCTGTGACAGCCGCCGGTGTTCCACACCGTCGAGGCCAGGCGCGCATGGGCGTCGGCCTCGAATCGGTCCAGGACTTCCGGCCGCAGTTCGAGGTACCGCACCCGGCCGATCGCGGCGACGGCGCCGGCGATGTAGTTCATCTGGCTCTCGAGCATGTGGACGATCGAACCCGAGCCGACATTGGTATTCGGCCCGTACATCAGGAACAGGTTCGGGAAACCCGGAACCGTGAGACCGAGATAGGCGCGCGGCCCCGCCTGCCAGGCGGTATCGAGGTCCTGGCCGGCCACCCCGGTGATCCGCGTCGGCGCCACGAAATCGTGCGAACGGAAGCCGGTCGCGTAGATCAGGGTGTCCACTGCGAACCGCCGCTCGTCCTCGGTGACGATCGCCGTGGGCTGTACCGCGCTGATCGGGCTGGTGACGACCCGGGCGCCGTCCCGGTTGAGCGCGTCGTAGTACTCGTTCGAGGTGAGGATCCGGTTGCAGCCGAGTTCGTAGTCGGGCAGCAGCGCGCGCCGTAATTCCGGATCCGCGATCCGGCGCAGGTTCCACCGGCACCACAGACGTATCGGCGCGGCCATCAGGCGCCGGCCCCACCGCGACACCAGCATCGGATTCAGCACGCCCTCGAACCAGAGGAACACACCCAGCCGCGGGAGTTTCTGCAGCAGCGGCAGCCACCGGTTGGCCCGCCGCCGCAGCGCCGAGTACTCGCCGTCCGGTTTCGGGCTGATCCAATGCGGTTGCCGCTGGAATACGGTGACACTGCGCGCCTGCTCCACCAGATGCGGGACGAACTGGATCGCACTGGCGCCGTTTCCGATCACCGCAATATCGCGCCCCGCCGGGTCGTACTCGTGGTCCCAGCGCGCGGAATGGAATTCCGTCCCGGTGAATTCCGGTAACCCGGGCAGCCGGGGATAGGAGGGCCGGCTCAATTGCCCGCACGCCGGGATCAGTACATCGGCATAAGCGGTCTCGCCCGACCCCAGCTCGAGTTCCCAGCGGTAGCTGTGTTCGTCGAATACCGCCGCGACCACCTCTGTCGAGGTGCGGACGTACTGCCTGATCCCGAACTCATCGGCACATCGCCGCAGGTAGTCCAATATTTCCGGTTGCGGGGCGAAGCGCCGCGACCAATCGGGATTGGGTGCGAAGGAATACGAGTACAGATGCGACGGCGCGTCGCAGGCGGCGCCCGGGTAGGTGTTGTCACGCCATACTCCCCCGATATCGCCGGCCTTTTCATAGACCGTCAGATCGGTGAACCCCGCCTGCGCCAGGCGTATCGCCACCCCTATTCCACTGAACCCACTGCCGATGATCGCGATGGACGGATGATTCGAATCTTCGGTGCTCACTACCGCTCCTGTCGGGGCTGAAAACGGCTCCGGGCCCGGGCCCAAAGTAACTCGGCCGAACCGCGGCAAGAACACCTCGACGACAGGTTGGTGATTTTCTCCAGTCCGGGGCAGAGCCCGGTTCGGCAAATATGTGGAACAGCAATTCATTCGGGTGCCGCGAATGCGGAACCATTACAGATCGAGGACGATCCGGGTGACCGTCCGCGTGGTACTGACGCACAGCCGGATCGGCACGCCGCCCGCTTCCGCCCGGTCCGGGCGGACACCCGGAGGCCGTTCCACCGCGAGAGCCCGCTGCTCACAACTCCCGCACAATCCGGCCCGGCACAGGGAGGGCACGGCGATCCCGTGCCGCTCCAGCGCCTCCAGCACGGTCAAGGCCGGCGGGACGACGAGTTCGATACCGGATCGCCGCAACTCGACGATCACCACCCGCGCGGGCTCGCGCTCCCCGCGACGACCCGCCTTCCTCACCGCCTCGGCCGGTACATCTGCCCGCCCGCGGACCCGTCGTGATGGTCGTAGGGCGTCTCGTGGATACCGGCACGGGCGGCGGCCGCCTTCGCGATCCGCGACTGCCAGCGCCACATCGGATCGTCCCGGCGCGCCTTGCGGTCCAGCCTGGCCCGCGCGCCCGGCAACCGGTCACCCAGCGCCCGCGCCCGGACCTCCACATGCGATACCGCGGCCGTCGCCGATTTCCAGGGCTGCAACGCGATATCGCGCAGCGGTGTCGCCGCGAGCAGTTCCCGGACCAGGACATCACTGCTGTAGTAGGCCATCATGCCCGCGACCGGCCCCGCCGCGGCGATCCGGGCCCGGGCCGCCGGCCCGCTACCGGCGAATCCGGAGGTCGCCGCCTTCGCCATCTTCGCCGTCCACTCCGGCGCCGCGCCCGCGTTGGCGACCATGTAGTCGACCACTCGCATTCCTTCCAGGGCCGTCGCCGGAATCAGCTCCTCGGCCACTCCGAACACCTGCGCGATACCGGCCCAGTAGTGCATGACATCGTCGAGTTGCCCGGTGGTGACCCGCCGGCCGTGCGTATGGTCGAAACACAGCGGCGTCAGCCCGAAGGTCACCGCCGCGCCCATCATGGTCGCGTTGGAGATGGGATTGCCGTGCCGCGCGAAATGCTCCGGGCCCCAGGCCTTCTTCAACCCCGCGCGCACCTGCGCGTGCATGAGCCGGACGCGAACAGTGTTCTGGAACATCGGTGACCACCGGTCCAGCGCCCCCGCCACGGTCATACTGCGGAACCAGTTCGCCGTTTCCAGATTCCGCCGATAGGGATCGTGCACATACCTGCCGGTGGCGCCGGTCGCCGAGGCGACTTCGGCGCCGACGAAGGTCCCCATGAAGTCCTGGATCAACATCGCCGTCTTGCCCGACATCGAGGCATCGAGCCACAACCGCCGGCCCCGTTCCCAGCGCCGCGGGTCGAACCACTCCGGCGGATTGTCGAGCCGGTCGAAGAGCGCCACGAGTTCCGCGGGCGCGTCCTCGACGGTGTCGATACCGTGCGCGAGCGCCCGGTCGAGCATGTCCCGGCCCGCCGCCGTACCCACTCGGGCGAAGGCGGCGACCACACCGTCCATCAATTCGTCGCCCTGCCAGAGATGGTCGGCCATCATCCGGGCCTGCGGAGTGTCCACCGGGACCCGCCGCACATCGATCCAGGTGGACAGCATCCGTTTCCGGGTCTCGAACCACAGCCCGGACGGCGCGATCCGCGGCGGCGGCGGTCGCAGCGGCATACCGGGCCGGAAGTAGTAGTCGAACCGGTGCCGTTTCTCCGCGTCGGCGGGTTCGGTTGTCCGATCGTGCGGGTCTGTCGTCGGCTCCTGTGGCAGCATGGGCGAATGCTGACACGAACAATTACTCGCGTTCAATTCGCATTCTGAGATGCCGCCCGCACCCCGCGCCACCCTGCGCCGGACCCCTCGCCAGCAACGATCGCGCGAGATGGTCGAGCGCATCATCGATGCCGGCCAGGCCGTTCTCATCTCCCACGGATACGAGGGCGCCTCGACCAACCGGATCGCGCACGCCGCCGGAATAAGCCCCGGTTCCCTGTACCAGTACTTCCCCAACAAGGACGCGGTGATCGGCGCCGCCATCGACCGCTACAACAGCGAGGTCTCCGAACGGGTCCGCGCCCAGGTCCTGAAGAATATGGCCGAGCCTCCCGAACAGGCGCTACGCCGATCGATCTCCGCCCTGCTGGATGCGCTGGGAAATCAGCCGGAACTCCTGCGCGCCGTGGTCGAGCAGACGCCCCGGCTCAGCGTCGGGCATACCGTCGTCAACTTCGAGGATCAGATCGCCGACCTCACCCGCGCCGCCCTGACCCTACGCGGATACCGCCCGCGCGCCGATACCGATATCCCGACCGCCGCCTGGATGCTGGTCCGCACCGTGGAACACCTGACCGTCCGCTATATCCTCGACCAGCCCGCCATCCCCCGCGACGCCTTCCTCACCAATATCACCCGGATGATCCTCAACTACTTCCGCGCGGGCTGATCCACCGGCCGCCGGCGAAGCCGAGTAGGACGCGAGTACCGGGTTCGAGGACCCCACGCGCGCCGGTGTCCGCGCGGTCGAGTGGACAGTTCGCGAGTGTTCGCTCGCATAGACACCCGGCGTCGGGCACCTCGGCGATCACCCTCGCAGGTTCGCCATCAGTTCCTCGGCCACCGGCGTCAATTGCTCGGGACCCACGGGATCGAATGTGGATACGGCGACCACCAGCCGTTCCTCACCAACCGTGAACACCACAGCGACCTGGCGGCCGGACAGCGGAAGCTCCCCGTACCCGGCACGGACGCCGATCCCGGGCACGTCCCGGTAGGAGGCCACGGTCTTCTCCTCGAGATCGGTGTAGCGCCCGATACCCTCCGTGAACTCACCGTCCAGCGCCTGCTGATCGCTTTCCTCCGGCCGGGTGACATCCACCCGGGTCTCGAGCCACCACGATGTCCCGTCGGCATCCTCGTCGGGGTAGTACTTGCACCCGTGCGCGAGAACATCCGTGCGCCCCGGCGGGCGCCCGCCCAGGCGGTCACCGAGCGGCATACCCAGCACCTCCCGGATCGTCTCTCCGGAAACGAGCGCGCATACCGTCTCCTCGGTCATATCGTCCAGCACCGAGGAACTCGTCGCACCCGTCAGCGAACAGGACGATACGGCGAACGCGGCAACCGCACCGGCCACAGCCTTCCGGAACATGATCCCTACCCCCTCGTCTCCCACCGGTTCGCATACCGTAGCGCTGCGGGTGCCGCACCGATACCGTGCCGACCCGAACGTATTCCACGGCGCGACTATCGGAAAGCCCCCGATCCCACCGGCACGAGCCCGCCGCGACGACCAGGGAGCCGGCCCACCGGACCCGGTGCGGCGGAACGGAATCGACGCGCGATCGAACAGGAGAACCGATGCCCCGGACCGCCGCGAGAATCCTTCCACCGGCCGCCGCGAGCCCCGATGACGAGCAGAACCGCTACCTGCTGAAATTCAAGTCGTCGCTGGTGAAGCGCTGGTCGCATACCCGGATGACCGAGCTGTACGAGATCGTGGACCTCTCCCTCTACCTGTGGGCATCACGCCGCTCCGACGAATCGCTGGCCGTCCTGCGCTCGGTGACCACCGCGATCACCGAACCACCGCGGACCCGCGACGGCACGGCCGACTACAACCTCTGGTGCCCGGTGGCCGCGGCCAACGCCCTCGAAGCCCGGCTGCTGCGCGAGGCCGGCGATCCCGCGGCCGAGGTCCCGGCCGGGCGGCTCGCGGCCGATCCCGGTCTCGCGGACAACGCGGGCTTCATCGGAGACAAAGTGACGGGCGCCGCCGAGAAAATGGCCGCCGCCACCGCCGACACCTCGGTGAAACGGGCCTGCCATCGATTGTCCCGGACCCTGATCGATCTGCTGCTGCTCGCCGAACTCGCGGAGTCGGGGCACCCCTACGCCGCCTACTACGACGCCGCCGAGGTGGCGCGACTGATCGGAACAGGCCGCGATCTGCTGCACACCCGCCTCACCGCCGCCGCATGACCCACCCCGCGGCCAACGCCGCCCGGTGCGCTCATGTCGATCGAGACCGTATCGAATGACACCAATCCTTGATAGTGTCCGCTTCATGGCCGCCGACACTCCACGACGGGCGACCCCTCCCTACGCCACCGACCGCGCCGGCGACACATCGCCCTTCGCTCTCGGACTGCTACTGCGCCGGGCCCATCAACGCGCGGCGGCGGTGATGACGCGGGCACTTCGACCGCTCGGCATCGAGTTGCGCCACTTCGCCGTGCTCATCGTGCTGGTCGACCGTGGACCCACCACGCAACGGGAGCTGGTGGAGGCGACTGGATCGGACAAAGCCGGAATCATGCGGGTCGTGGACGACCTGGAGCGTGACCGGCTGGCCGTGCGCAAACCCGTTCCGGGTGACCGGCGCGCACGGGCGGTGGAGATCACGCCGCGCGGGCTGGAACTCTTCGAAGCCGCCCACCGCGCCGCCGAGCCACTGGCCGAGCGTCTGGTCTCCCCCCTGCGAGACAGCGAGTCCGAGCAGCTGACGGACCTACTCACCCGGTTCCTGTCCCCCGACGAGGACTGAACACCCCGGCCGTCGTCGCACGTGTCCTTCCTCTCACACGGCATACCCGGCCCTCGTTTCGGGTTGAAAGTATTGAATGACATAGTATCAATCGATACTATTTTCTGGACAACCACATCCACACCGAGCAGATCCCGGAGGTTGGAGGCAGGAGATCATGGATGTCTACGAGGCGGTCACGAGCCGGCGGGCGGTGCGCGGATTCACCGGCGAACAGGTCCCGAGAGAGGTGCTGGAGCGGGTGCTCTCCGCCGCGGCCCGGTCACCCTCCGGATCCAATATCCAGCCGTGGCACATCTACGTACTGAGCGGCGCGCCCCTGGCCGAGTTGAAGAAGCGCGCCGGCGAGCGCGTGGCGACAGGCGACCCCTGGGACGAGCGGGAGTACGAGATGTACCCGCCCACGCTGAAGTCCCCCTACCGCGAACGCCGCGCCGCGTTCGGCGAGCAGCGCTACGGCGCACTCGGCATCACTCGCGCGGATTGGGAGTCGCGCCAGCGGGCCGCGGCCGCGAACTGGGACTGCTTCGGAGCCCCCGCCGCCCTCTTCTGCTACATCGACCGCGATATGGGCCCCGCCCAGTGGGCCGACCTCGGCATGTATCTCCAGACGGTCATGCTGCTACTGCGCGCCGAGGGTCTGCACAGTTGCCCGCAGATGGCGTGGTCGGTCTACCGCAAGACCGTCGCGGAGGTCGTGGCGCCCCCCGACGACCTCATCCTCTTCTGCGGTATGTCGATCGGATTCGAGGACCCCGCGGTGAACAACCCCCGCACCGGCCGGGCGCCGCTCGCCGAAACGGTCACCTTCGTCGACGATCGGACCGGCAGCCCTGCGCGCCGGCCCGGGTACATCAGCGATCGGATTGCGACAGTAGAAGACCCATGATCCCGGCCTCTTGCCCCTGGCTGCTCAACATATCGCGAGCAGTCTGCTTGACCACACCGGAATCGAGCAGCCGGTCGGCGGCCGTGGCCATGTCGATGCCCCCGTAGTGGTGTCGCCGCATCAATTGCAGGAACAGGATGCCGGCTTGTTCGCCACGGGCCGCGGCCAGCGCGTCGAGTTCGTCTCGGCTTGCCATCCCCGGCATCGACGTACCCACTGGTTGCTGGTCGGACCCGGACTCCGGAGTGCTGCCGTGATGACCGGCATCGTCCGGCACCGGGTGCATCCAGCCCATGGGTTCGGGGTTGACCGTCGGCGCCCCCGCCAGGCGCAGCCATCCGATCAGCTGACCGATCTCCCCGCGCTGGGTGCCGTCGATACGTTCGGCCAGGGCACGAACCGCGGGCGCGGCGCCGGTATCCAAGCGCTCGACCATCATCAGAGCCTGATTGTGGTGGGCGAGCATATCCTGCGCGAACCCGATTTCGATCGGATTCAAGATCGGCTCGGGAGCCGTACGGTCGTCGAACAGCAGCGGCCGTCCCGCCGCGCCGATCGCCAGTAGCAACAACACTGTGCCGAGGACTGCCACCGCGGCCGGAATCCGGGCTTTCACGAGCCGATGGTGGTTCGCTGATCAGCGGGCGGGGTGTAGGCGTCGGCAGCGATTTCCAGGGTCAGATAGGTGTTGTCGTTGCAGCTCACCCGCAGCCGGCGACCTTCCCAATGCGGTGGCGAGGTGCACCAGTCACTGGTCATATCCCCGAACACGACCTGCCCACTCCGCGGCCCGGCGGCCTCGGCGGGGTCGAATACGCCGCTGCCGATGGCCTGCATGATCGCATTGGCGCCGAGGACCGGTGCGCCGATGACCGACATCAGCCGGTGCGGTGAATTGGTGAGCCGGTCCCGGTCGGCCGGGCGCGCGGGTGGGTTGTAGTAACCGATCTCCGCTACATCGAAAGGATCTCGCACATCGAAGACACGGATGCCCGAACCGAACCATCCGCAGGCCAGTGCGGTCGGGTCGGCGGGGCGGTCGGCGGTGCAGTAGTGCGGGTCGTAGGAGAATATGGAGCCACCCATACTCGAGGCGAGCGCGGTATCGAGGTTCTCCTGCAGGTTGATCTCGAGTTTGATCGAGTTGACGATGCGCGGGCGGGTCTCGTCGGAGATATCGATCAGCTTCACACCACCGGATCCGGCTTCGTCGGGCGCGAACAGATACGGGACGCCGCCGTAGGTGACCGGGATCGCATGCTGGGTGGCCCACCCGTCGGTCCAGGTGGTCTCCGACAGGACGGGCACCACCGGTTCCGGATCGCGCCGCTGGACAGCGCTGGTGTCCAGGACGGTGACCCCACCCATATTGTTGGTCAGGTACAGCCGGTTGCCGTCTTCGCGGAAGCCCATACCGTGCATGGACGGCCCCGGCAGCCCCTGCCAGACGACGCGGGGTCGGGTCGGGTCCGCGAGGTCCACCGCGCTCACCAGACCCGGTGCGGTTCCGGAGGTCCAATAGGTCCGGCCGTCCGGCGAGAAGCCGCCCTCGTGCGCGGTGATCGGCAGCGGTTCGGCCGAACCCGGGCCGGGATTCAGGAGTTTCGGATGCCGGCAGTCGGAGATGTCGTAGACCGCGAGCAGGCCGGCGCCGGTCAGGAACGGAACTCCCGCCGCTACCAGCAGTTTCCGTTCCGGATGGACCTTGAGCGTTTCCCAGGTGCCCGACAGCACCGCCGGCGCGGTGAGCGTATCGGTCGGAATCGGCGCGGCCGGGTCACCGACGTCGAGAACTTGGACGCCGACCGCCGGGCCGGACAGACTTGCCGGAAAGAAACTGCCGATATAGGCGCAGTTCTCGAAATCCGCCGACACCACTCCCCCACCGCGACCGTCGTAACCGCCGACCTCGGTGATATTGCAGGTGTAGCCCTCGGCGCTGCGTCCGCCGGCCCGGTCGGCGGCGGGAACATCACCCTGAAGACCCGTTTCGGGGCGGGATCCGGGGCCGCATTCGGCCGGGGCGGCGACGGTGCGGGCGATATCGTGGAAAGCCTGTACCTCGGCATGCCCCTCGGGGATCGGACCGAATCCGGTCAGCACGGGGAGCAGCGCCGCGGCGAACACGACAGCCGCACGGCGGGTACCTACGAAGTATGGAGTCATGATCTCCCTCGCCGATGAGGGACCTTTCCTACTGTGCGGCCGGATTCGGCCGGCCCGCTGTCGATCAGCGACCGAATGGATTGTGCACGACTACTGTCACCCGGCCTTCCGGGCCGTTCCAGCGTTCGTTCCGCGGTACGGCACGAGCGCCGGGCAGGTGTCCAGCGAATGCACCCGGGCCGCCGTCACACCGAGCCCGCGTCCGCTGCGGGCCGCCCCACGGTCGGACCGAACTGACGGACCTGCGGCACCGTGGTGACCATATGGGCCACGGCGCGCTCGGTCAGGCATGCGTAGGAGTGGGCGACATCGCCGGGGAAACGCACGAAATCACCCGCCGCCAGCTCGACCGGATCGTTCACCGGCCCGGTGCGCAGTTTTCCCGTGATCATGTAGAGGTGATGCAGGGTTCCCAGCGAATGCGCCTCCACGACCTGAGTCCGGTTACCGCTGCGCTCGAACCGCAGCACCAGGGTCCGCACATACCCCGACCCGTATACCTCGTCGAGCAGCCGCTCGCCGCGATCGCTCCACACTCCATCGGCTGCTCGCTGGGTGTACACCGGCGTCCCCCACTCGGTGAGCAGTCGCCGCACCGACACGTCCAAGGCGGCACCGAGTAGGGACAGGGTCTCTACCGTCGGATTGCCGACCCCCTGCTCCAGCTTCGACAACGTCTGTTTGGACAGGCCCGACCGCCGGGACAGCTCGCCCAGGGAGATGGCGCGTTCTTGCCGGTAGCGCCGCACATTGCGGGCGACAAGTTCGTTCTCGGTCGCCTTACCGTCACTTCTGGGGTTCACATCGTCATTCTCGATGAACACCGCGCCGAACACCAGGCCCGGGCCATCCGTCACTTTTAATGGAGCATTCGTCATGTTGACGCGAGTATCGGTTGCTGCCCATCATTGTCTCGTAAAGGTGACCCAACGGTCATCAGAGTTGACGATCTGGAGAGAACCGCCATGACCGGACCCACAGCCGCCCGCGACGACCGCGCCGCCGTCGACAAAGCGGTCAGCCTCCTGGTCGCCCTCGGCGAGCACCGCCGTCACGGTGCCGGCGTCAGCGAACTCGCCCGTCATACGGGCCTGTCCAAATCCACCGCGTTCCGGGTACTGCGCATGCTCGAACGCAACGACATCGTCGAACGGATCGGCACCGATTACCGCCTCGGCACGCGTATGCACCAGCTCGGACGTCCCGCACACACACCCGAACACGATGTCCTGCGCGACCGGCTCCTTCCCCACCTCGCCGACCTCTACGAACTCACCCATCACACAGTGCATCTCGGTGCGTTGATCGACACCGACGTGGTATACCTCGCCAAGCTCTACGGGCACCACAGCATGCCCGCGCCGTCACAGATCGGCGGTCGTCTGCCCGCCCACATCACCGCCGTCGGCAAGGTTCTACTGAGCAATGACCCGGTCGCGGCGACCACAGTCACCACCCGGCCTCTGCGGTCGGTGACCCCCTACACGATTACCGACCCCGCCCGGCTCTGCGCCGAACTCGCCGCGGCCCGCGAGACCGGCCTCGCGTTCGACCGGCAGGAAAGCCGTCTCGGCCTGGGCTGTATCGCGGCCCCGATCTCGGATCACCGAGGGCGGGTCGTGGCGGCCTTCTCCATCTCGGCTCCCTACACCGCGCTCGCGGCCGACGGACCTCTGAGCACTCCGCTGCGCCGCATCGCCGCGGACGCTTCGCGGACCATATCCCGGCTGCGTGTAACGGCGACCGATTCTCCCGCATCATCCATCGGCAGCGGCCACAACCCAGTTCACACCGGGTTGCGTGGTCGCACGACACCGACCCGCAAGGAGGGGCACGGGCGCCGGTTGACCGCAGCCCAGTAGCCCGGACACCAACCAGGCTGCGAACTTCCGGCGAGTCCAGGCGTGCCGGCGGGTGTCGCGCAAGCGCGTGCCGGCACCACCGTTCAGGAGCCCGGTACCCGGTCGAGATCCATATCCACGCGGGTTACCCAATCCGGTTCCGACACAAGCAGACTCAGTTCCGCACCGGTGATGTCCACGTCGACCACATATCGGAATCCGGCCGCTTCGGCCGCGGAAATCAAGGCGGCGGCCTCGCGGGGTTCCCGGCCACGGTCGACGGCGTACACGATCTTGCGGCAGTGCGGATCGACGGCACGGGCGGCGCGGACCACGGTGACCAGGATTTCGGTGAGAGGGCCGCAGAACTCAGGGTTCGACACCTGTACCTCGAGGTCGCGGGCAGCCACCGGGTAGCTGTCGCGCAGCCGCCCGTTCGCGCATCGCCGCACTTCCACAGTCACCGACAGGTCGGCACCGCGATGTAGCAGCAGTTGGCCGCCGGTGCTGGACCAGTGCAGTTCGCCGCTCGTCCACGGTGGCGCGAATCGGAGCCGAGGCAGGACGTTCTCAGGCATCATCGCGGTTCTCCGGGTCCAGCATCTTCCGGATGGTGAGTTTTTCGAGTTTGCCGGACGCGTTGCGCGGCACCCGTTCGACGACGTGCAGGCCACGGGGCAACTTGTAGCGGGCCAGTTCGGAGGCCGCGTAGTCACGGACGGCCTCGAGCGTCACCGGCGAGCCCTCGTCGGCGGAAACCACCGCGACGAGCGTCTCACCCCATTTCTCGTCGGGCACACCGACCACCGCGACATCGGTGATCCCGGGCATATTCGCCAGAACACGCTCGACCTCGGCCGGATAGATGTTCTCCCCTCCGCTGATCACCATATCCTTGAGCCTGTCGACGATATAGAGGTAGCCGTCGGCGTCGAGAAAACCGATATCACCGGAGTGGAACCAGCCGTCGGCGTCGAACGCCGCCTCGGTCGCGGCCGGGTTCTCCCAGTAGCCGGGGGTGACGTTCGGCCCACGGACCACGATCTCGCCGGAAACTCCGGGGTCCACGGGCTGGTTGGTCACCGGATCCACCACGCGGACCTCGGTATACGGCATCGCGACACCGGCGGAACCGGCTTTCCTCAGCGTGTGCTCGACCGGCAGGTGAGTGGCGAAGGGCGCTGTCTCGGTGAGGCCCCACGCCTGCTGCAGCCGGACCCCCTTCTCGGCGTACAGGTGGATCAGGGACGGCGGCACAGGGGCGCCGGCCACGACGACCGCGCGCAGTCCGGAGAGGTCGGCGTCGAATGCTCCCGGCACCCGGCTCGCGGCGGCGAGCATGGCCGGCACCGCGAAGAGCGAGTCGACTTCGAATTCGACGAGATCGGAGAGAAATTGCGCGGGGTCGAAGGTGCGCCGGACGACAACGGTCCCGCCGCGGACGATGGTACGCACGACGAAGCTGTTCAGGGCGCCGACGTGGAACAGCGGCGCCACCGCGAGGGTGACGTCGCCGCGCCGGGTATCGATACGGCTGTCGACATTGATCGAATTCCACCAGATGTTGCCGTGCGTGAGCACCACTCCCTTCGGCAGACCTGTGGTACCCGAGGTGAACATGAGGATGGCCGGGTCGTCGAACCGCGCTTCGGGAACGGATTTCGCGATAGCCGTGGTCGCCCCTACCTCCGACCACGATTCCCAGCCGGGAGCCGGGATCTGTACCGGAAACAGCGGATCGTCGTCCACGAGCAGAAACCGTTCGATCAGCGAATCGTCACGTATCGAATCGACGACCGCGCGGTGACCTTCCTCCGCCACCAGTGCGGTCGCTCCACTGCGATCCAGCACGGCATGCAGTTCCGGCCCGGCGAGCCGGAAGTTCACCGGCACGAAGATCGCGCCGGCCCGGAAGGCGGCGAACATGGTGATCAGGAAGGCCGGGCTGTTGTGCCCGGCGTAGGCGACGCGGTCCCCCGCGGTGATACCGCCGCCGGTCAGTGCGGCCGCGAGACGGGCCGCGCGCTCGTCGAGCCGGGCGTAGGTGAGGTCCCCGCCCTCGTACCGGATCACGAGTGATTCGCCGCTGTGCCGGGCATGCCGGGCTACCGCCGCCGCCGGATTGATGTTCACGGCCGCACCGGAATTGGCGGGATGTCCGAATGTCATATCGCTCGGTCTTTCTCAGAGATGATCGCCACCGGCGTCGGAGGAGAATCCGCGCACACCCATACCCCCGTCGATCGAGATCGCCTCGCCGGTGATCGGCCCGCTCTGTGCCCGGGACGCGAGCAGGACGTAGGGGCCCGTGAAGTCCTGGGGCTCGGTACTCGAATCGTGGAGCGGAATGGGCGGGGGCGGGGTGTCGGGTCCACGCTTGGCGAACGAGGCCGAGATGGACCGCTCGTCCAGCGCGAGGGCGGCCGGGCCGCGCAGGTCGGTGTTCATTCCCCCGCAGGCCACACCGTTGACCCGGACCTTCGGGGCGAGCTCGTAGGCGAGTTCACGCATCAGCCCCAGGCACGCGTGCTTGCTCGCGGTGTACACGGGACCGCCGCCGTTGACGTAGAACGACGCGTTGGACAGGGTCATCACGATGCTGCCGCGGGTTTTCACGAGTTCACGCCAGGCCGCCTCGGCAGCCAGGAAGTAGCCCTTCACATTGACCGCGAAGACCTCGTCGAAGGCGTCGGCGATCTCCTTGCCGGAGAGCCGGGTCAGCTGACGCTGGTAGTCCCAGACGCCCGCGTTCGCCACCAGCGTGTCCAGCTTCCCGAATCGGCCGACGGCCGCGGCGACTGCCGCGTGGAGCTGATCGGTGTCACGGACATCGGCCGTGACGGCGTGCATCCGTGCGGGGTCCGTGGAGTCGGCGATCACCCGGTCCAGCTGCGCCCGGTGCCGGCCGAGGATCGTGACCGAGGCACCCTCGGCGAGATAGCGTTCGGCGACCGCCCGCCCGATCCCGGTGCCGCCGCCGGTGACGAGCGCCGAGTAACCCTCCAGCCACCCGGTCATCCGAGGCTCCCGAGAAAGCCGGTGACCTGCTGCTCGAACTCGGCGGCACGTTCGAGTTGCACCCAGTGGCCGCAGCGCCCGAAGACGTGTAGCTGGACGTCCGGGATCTGCTTGAGCATGATCTGGGCGCCTTCCAGTGTGATGGTCCGGTCGTCGCGTCCCCACAGCAGCAGTGTGGGGGCGGCGATCCGGTGCAGGTCCTTCCACAGCGGGTCCATACCGTGGCGCTTGGCGAATGCCGCGTTGTAGTGGTGGTAGAAGGCGATATGGCTCTCGTCCAGAGATGCCTCGTACCGGGCGCGGACGGCGTCGGCGCCGAACTGCTTGTGGTCGAAGACCATGGTCCGGATGAACGCGGCCATCTTCTTCTCGCTGGGCCCGGCCCCGTTGAAGTACTTGAACATCTCCTTCTGCCCCTCGGTCGGGGTGGGCCCGAACGGCAGCCAGCCCCCACCGGGCGCCATGAGAACCAGCCCGGCGACCCGGTCGCGTCGCGACTGGGCCATGGCGATGGCCGCGGCACCGCCCAGGCTGTTGCCGAGCAGGTGGAAGGAGGCGATGCCGAGCGCATCCAGGGCCTGGAACAGGGCGTCGACGGTGATCTCGGTGATGGATCGGTCGTCGAGATCGGCCGCGGTCGGACGATAGCTGCCGCCGAAACCGGGCTGGTCCGGTAACAGGATCCGGAAGTGCCGGGCGAGGGCGGCGAGGTTCTGGCGGTAGTTGCTCACCCCGGAGGCGCCCGGCCCGCCCCCGTGCAGCATCACCAGCACGGGGCCGTCGCCGGGCACTTCGGCCACGGCGATATCGCCGAGCGAGGTGGGCACCGTGTGCTGGACGATTTCGATCTCGGTGGTGGTCGCGGTAGTCACTGGAATTCCCATCGACGTCGGTGGTCAGAAGAATGTGGAGAGGTTTTTCGACAGCAGGATGTTCTGGTCGAGCAGGATCTCGCGGCGGGCGACCTCGAGCCCGGAACCCGTCCGGCGCAGCACATCCGTGCGGCCGCCGGCGAAGATGTTCTCTTCTCGCTCGAGCCGGTTGCGGTAGACGAGGAACGCGGAGTGGACGAGTAGGTCGTCGGCGGTGAAGCCGGGATTCTCCGCCGGATCCACGTGCCGGACCGCGATATTGGTGATCAGGTGCCGGGTGCGCGAAGGCGGATCCTCGGCCCAGGCCATCCCGGAATCGAACCGGCGGATCCGCCACGCGAGGCTTTCCTTGGTTTCGTCGTAGAACGCGGCTTCCCCGCGGCCGGCGGTCGACAGGGCCTGCTGACGACGCAGCCGGTTGGTCCGGGTAGGCATCCAGTAGTCGAGGTCCTCGGCGAGGAACCCGAGCCAGTCGACATAGCGGCCCTCATCGAGAAGCCGGGCTTCCTCGAAATAGAACTGTTCGACCTCGAAGTGGATATCTCGATCCGCGCGCTGCCCCGCGCACTCCGCCGGGCGCGCTGCGGTCTCGGTCGTGGTGCTCACGATATTCGGTTCCTTCCAGTGACGAGATCCGGTAGCAGGATGCTCAGCCGCGCAGCAGCTTCCGCAGATCAGTAGTCGTATCGGCCAGTTGCCGGGGGTCGACCGGGATACCGCGGTCGATCATGCGCCGGGCGGCACGAACGGCGTTCGGGTCGTCGACCGCGACCGCGCCGACAACCTGCCCGCCGCGCAGTCCGAACGCGGCGAACGCCCGCGCGCCGAGCTCACCGCGCAGAACGGTGCGCGTCGCATCGGCCATGCGGCCCACCGCCTCCACGTGACGGTCGTGCCGGTCCGTCCAGAACCACGACGCCGACACCTGCGGCGGTGCAGTGCCGAGGATCGTCGCCGCGGCACGCGCACCGTCGTGCCGGGCGGCTTCCCAGTGCTCCGCACGAGGACCGAGGACATCGTCGCGGCGCATCCGCGTCGGGTCACCCACGGCCAGTACGGCGGGGTTGGAGGTGACCTGGCCGGGGTCCACCACGATCCCGCGATCGACCTCGAGACCCGCCGCCGCGGCCAGCGCGGTCTCCGGGACCATGCCGACGCCCAGTACCACCGCGTCGAAGCGGCGGGGTGCGTCCTCGCCGGCGATCTGTGCGGCGATACCGCAACCGGTCTCCGCGAACGACTCGACGGCCGCGGTGATCGTGGTGATTCCCCGCGTCCGGTGTTGTTCGTGCAGCCAGGTCGCGATATCCGGGCCCACCGCGGCGGCCAGCGGCACCGCGACCGGGTCCACCAGGACCACCTCGCAGCCGAGACCGACCGCGGTCGAGGCCACCTCGGCGCCGATCAGCCCCGCGCCGACGACGAGGATCCGCGCACCCGGGACCAGACTCCTACGGAGCCGGTCGGCATCGTCGCCGGTCCGCAGCACGTGCACGCCGGAGCTGTCCACGCCGGGGATCGGCGGCCGCGCGGCCCGGCCTCCGGTGGCGAGCACCACGCGATCCGCGCGCAGGGTCGCACCGTCGGCGAGTTCTACGACGCACTCGCTCGGACGTAGCGCGGTCGCGGTGCGGAGGTTGCACAGCCGGATCGCGTTGTCGTCGTACCACTGCACCGGCTGCAACGCGATCTGCTTCAGATCCTTGGTCCCGGCCAGGTACTCCTTCGACAGCGGTGGCCGGTCGTAGGGCAGCTCACCGGTGTCGACGAGGGTGAGCTCGCCGGCGAAACCACCGGCCCGCAAGGCCGATACCGTGCTCACGCCCGCGATTCCCCCGCCGAGCACCACCACACGTTCGATTCCGCTCATCCGGGCAGCTCTCCCGGAAACAGATAGACCGCGCCGTCACGTACCTCGACGCGATGCGGACACGCCGGCCGGGTGGCCGGGAGCCCGTCCACCACACCGGTCTTCAGGCAGAACTTGCTCGAGTGCAGCGGGCACTCGACCTGGCCGTTCTCCACCCAGCCCTCCGCGAGGGATGCCTCGGCGTGGGTACACGTGTCGTCGAGGGCCCAGACGCTGCCGTCGTCGTCTCGTAGCAGCGCGATGTTGTCGGCGGTACCGGTGATGCTCTTGTCGATGGCGATACCTTCGCCCTCGGGGAGGTCGTCGAGCGCCGCGACGCGGATGCCGGTGGTCATCGGGCCTCCTCGTGCCAGGCGGGGGTGTTCATCAGCTCACGCCACCGCGCGTAGAAGGCGCGACCGGCGGCGTCGCTGTACAACTCGCTGGTCGTGCCCGGATGGCGGCCGTCCTCGCGTTCGGATCCCATACCCATCTGGTAGTTCAGGGCGACACTGTTGGTGATGAAACCGTGCGAAATCGCCTGGACCTCACTCCAGTTCTCGCCGTCGTCCTGTTCGAAGATGCCGCTGGGACCGAAGGTCCTCAGGTTGTACAGACGCTGGGCTTCACGAACTTCCTCGGGCATGGATTTGTCGACGACCGTCCACGCCCAGACCTCCATCTTGTCCGGGCCCTTCGGATGCCAGATCCGGATCGATCCGTTCACCGGCAGATACGAGAAGTTCGGGAACACGGTCGCATGACCGTTGGTGAGCGGCCCCTCCACCCGGGCGTCGCCGAGCCGTTCGCGCAGCGCCGCGTAGTCCACCCAGTCATGCACAGTCCGTGCGTCGAAGCGGTTCTTCGGATGCACCGGGAAGCCGGCGCCGTGCCCGTTGGGGTCCACGTACTGGCGACCGGCTCGGTGCACGATCTCGTCTTTCGGCGTTTTACCCGAGGGCGACAGCAGCATGAGCGCGGAGGCGTGACTCATGTTCACGTGGTACCAGTCGGTCGCGAACTGTTCGGCCGACAGTTTCCAGTTGCCGTCGAGTACCCACTTGTGCACGCCGCCGACGACGACGGTGCCCTCGTCGTCGTGGTCGAGCATCGCGTCCATGTACCACGCCATGGTCCCCAGCGATTCGCGCAGCGGCACCGGCTCGGGATTCCAGGTACCGAAGATCAGGCCGTGATAGGTCCCGATATGGGGCACCTCGACCAGGCCCCAGTCCCGCACGTCGAACGACTCGGGATATCCCTCTTTGTTCGGGACGCTGATCAGCTTTCCCTCGAGGTCGTACGCCCACCCGTGGTAGGTGCAGGTGAAGTTGCGGGTCGCGCCGAAGTCGGCGCGGCACACCCGCGCACCGCGATGGCGGCACGAGTTGAGGAACGCCCGAATCCTGCGGCTCTTGTCCATGGTGACGATGACCGGGTCCTCGCCCATATAGGTGGTGAAGAAGTCACCGGGCTTGTGGAACTGGTCGGTGTGGGCGAGGAACAGCCAGCTCGGGGCGAAGATCCGGCGCATCTCCTGCCGGTACAGCTGATCATCGGTGAAGATGGCTCGATCGAGCAGGCCCCCTTCGGAGTCGACGAGTCCGGAGACGTCGACGTTCCGCGTCATCGCGGCCGGGCGCCGCAAGGCTCCGCGCGGGGCCGGCGTGGCCACGCCGCGAGGAGGTTCGCAGGCCCCGCCGCAGGCGCCGGACCCGGCGGAGGATCGGATGGTGGAGGTCATGCCGACCATGGGAACCCGGCCGGCGTGTTGTGTTCCAGCCGCTGTTCCGTTGTAGGCAACGCCTCCTGGGATCGTGCCCCGGCGGGCGGCAATCTGTGGACATGTTCGCCGCAACCGCCGTCTCCCAGAGCGCGACCGATCCACTGTCCGGCCTGGTTCTCGGAAACGTACCCAGGCCCGAGCCCCGGCCCGGCTGGTCGGTCGTCCGGGTCGTCGCCTCGTCGCTGAACATGCACGATCTGTGGACGCTGCGTGGCGTGGGCCATCCACCCGAACGGCTGCCGATCATCCTCGGCTGCGACGCCGCCGGTTACGACGAGGACGGCAACGAGGTGATCGTCTATCCGGTCATCGCCGACTCCGACGCCGGCATGGGAGACGAAACCCTCGACCCGAACCGCGCGCTCCTCTCCGAACAGCACAACGGGGCTTTCGCCGAGTACATCACCGTCCCGACTCGCAACCTCGTCCCGAAACCGGAGTGGTTGTCGTTCGAGGAGGCAGCGTGTCTGCCCGTCGCCTGGACCACCGCCTACCGAATGCTGTTCACCCAGGCCGCCATCACCGCCGGGGATCGCGTCCTCGTCCAGGGCGCCGGCGGAGGTGTGGCATCGGCCGCCATCAAGCTCGCGGCCGCCGCCGGAGCCGTCGTCTACGCCACCAGCCGCAGCGCGGCGAAACGCACCGAAGCGGTCTCCTGGGGCGCCCGTGCGGCTTTCGGCACCGGCGAACGGCTCCCGGAACGGGTCGACGTCGTCATCGAAACCGTCGGCGAGGCCACCTGGGCACATTCGATGAAATGCCTGCGGCCGGGCGGCACCATCGTGATCGCCGGCGCCACCAGCGGCGCCAACCCACCGGCCGACCTCAACCGGATCTTCTACCTCCAGCAGCGCATTCTCGGCTCCACCGGCTGCACCCGCAGCGAACTCGTCGCCATGCTGAAAATGATGGACGCGACCGGTGTCCGGCCGGTGATCGACCGCGTCATGCCGCTCACCGATATTCACAAAGCCTTTCAGCTCATGATCGACGGCGGCCTGACCGGCAAGCTCGTCATCCACCCGACCGTCACAACGCAGTGAGGAACCGATCCGTCATGACCGCAGCCCTCGTCGGCCTCTCGCACTCACCCCTGATCGGCAAGAACGACCCCGCCCCGGAAATCCTCGCCCGCATCGGCGACGCTCTGGACGGGGCCCGGGCCTTCGTCCGCGAGTTCGACCCGGAACTGGTCGTGCTCTTCGCACCCGACCATTACAACGGGTTCTTCTACAAAGAGATGCCGCCGTTCTGCCTGGCGACCGACGCGCACGCCGTGGGCGATTTCGGCTCCGCCGCCGGTCCGCTCTCGGTGAACTCCACCGCGGCCCGGTCCCTGGCGCAAGGTGTTCTCGATCGAGGGGTCGATCTGACGGTATCGGCCCGAATGACCGTCGACCACGGGTTCGTCCAGCCCCTCGAGGTGCTTTTCGGGGGAATCGACCGGGTTCCGGTCGTACCGATCTTCATCAACGGCGTGGCCACACCACTCGGCCCACTGCACCGGATACGTGCACTGGGCACCGCTGTCGGCGCGGCCGCCTCGGATCTCGACGCACGAGTGCTGTTCCTCGCCTCCGGCGGACTCTCTCACGACCCGCCGGTACCCACTCTCGACGGCGCGCCTCCGCGCGTCGCCGAGGCCCTCATCGAAGGCCATCCCCCCACTCCGGAACAACGGGCCAAAGGGGAAGAACGGGTGGTCCGCGCGGGGCGCGACTATGCCGCCGGATCGACCACGATGATCCCGATCAACCCCACCTGGGACAACCACGTCCTCGACACCTTCGAAAACGGCACACTCGCCGATATCGACGACTGGACCGTCGAATGGATGGCCGCCGAGGGCGGAGGCTCATCCCATGAGGTACGGACCTGGATCGCCGCCTACGCCGCCCTCGCCGCCACCGGCTCGTACACAATGACCTCACGCTTCTACCAGCCGGTACCCGAGTGGATCGCCGGCTTCTCGGTCACCACCGCGACCCCCGGCCGCTGACCGCTCGTGCTGGAAGCCGGTGGCTGCGTCCGACAGAGAGGACTACCGCCGAGTATTTCCCTACAGCGCGTTCCAGTTCCAGGGTTTTTGGACGCGGCCGCGTAGGCAGGCGATGCGGTGGGTGGCTTCAACTCGGGCGGTGGGGCTGTGGTGGGACAGGCTGATGGCGAAGGCGGTCCAGCGGAGTTCTTGGACATCGGCGTAGATGCGGAATTCCGGTGTGATGGTCATGTCGTCGCCGTAGGCGGCGACAAAGGCGTGGTAGTCGGTGGCGTGGAGGCGGTTGAAGTCGGTGTGGTCGACGGCGAGTTGGATGAGGTCCCATTCCGGGCGCCCGAGGGAGACCTTGTCGAGGTCGAGGAATATTGGTGTGCCGGTTGGGGGGACGAGGAGGTTGCCTTGCCAGGCGTCGCCGTGGATGACCGAGGTTCGGTTCACCGGCGGGAGTTGTTCGTAGCGTTGCCGGAGTTCCCTGCAGTGCTGGGTCAGCCAGTGCCGGTCGGCGTCGGTGAGTGTGGTGGCTGTGGTGATTCGCTCATCGAGTCCGGCAAACGGTTGGTATTCGGGGAGTTCGAAGGTGGTCGGTGGGGTGAGGCGGTGTAGGCGGGCGAGGGCCGTGCCGAGTTCGCTGGGGTTGGCGGGGCGGTGGTCGGGGATGAGCCGCCACCAGGTGACGGGGTGGTCGTCGATGACGATCGGCTGCGGCAGTGTGTCCACGGCGTGGACAGCGAGGATGTCGGAGTCGTTGAGCCAGTGGGAGACGCGTAGCTCGCGACGGGCGGTGTCGGCGCTGCCGGGTTTCCCGATACGGGCGATAACGCCGCCGGCGAGTTCGAAGATCGCGTGGGCTCCGGTGCGGAGCGGGGTGGCGGTGGAGGCGTCGAGGCCAGCGTGGGCGGCGGCTTGTTCGAGGATGCCGGCTGCCGAGGCGAGAGTCATGGTGTCGCCTCTAGTTCCGGTAGGGCGGCGATGGTGTGGCGGAGTTCGGCAACTTCGGCAATTCTGCGGTGTGGTGTCGTGGCGGCGGTGAGACTCATGATTTCGTCGCGGATACGTTGGGAGTGGAATTGTATGGCGTCGGTGACGGCTTGCATGCCGAGGGCCGCGGCGGCGCGCGGGTCGCCGAGTTGCATGGTGAGGGTGGCCAGGCGGGTGCGGGAGAAGGTTCGTGAGCGGGGGTAATTGTCGCACTGGAGTTGGATGGCTTGGTGGATGCGGGGTGCGGCCAGTTCGATTCGCTGGCGTGCGAGGGCGACGGGGATGAGCGCTTTGCCGGTGCTGCCGAGGTGTTCGGCGTGGTCGTAGTAGCACATCCAGGCGGGGTCTTCGTCGGGGCTGCGGGCGGCGAAATGTTCGTCGGCGCGGGCTACTTCGGAGAGGGCGTCGTCGGTGCGGTCGAGTGCTGAGAGGAATTGGGCGCGCAGGGTGGCGAGCATGGCACGGGTCGTTCCGGTGAGGCGGTCGGCGCGGACTTGGGCGAGTTCGATCAGTGAAAGTGCTCCGTCGGGGTTGCCGACGTAGGCGGTTTTGCGGGCCATGTCGGCAAGGGTTGCGGCGCGGAGTTCCCAGGATCCCGCGGCGTCGGCGCACCACAGGGCGAATCGGAAGCGTCGTTCGGCTTCGGTGTGGGCGGCGATGTCGAAGGCGGAGTAGGCGGCGATACCGCTGAGGTTACCGACTGCCTCGCAGAGCGCCTGCCGTGTGGCGGGAGCGGCGTGGGCGTGGAGCAGCGGGGAGAAGACGCTGAGATGATGGGCCGCGTCGTCGGCGGCCGAGCCACCGCCGTGCAGGTTCTCCGCTGCGGCGACCGCGGCGACCGCGTACCGGACCTTGTCGACGTCGGATCGTCCCACGCGGCCCACGGGCTTCGAGCTTGTTAGATAGTCGGTGGGGATGTGGTCGGGATCGAACGGGCTGAACAGATTGACTGCCAACGGATCTCGATGTTCAATGGCAGGCGCCCGGCGGGCGGCGGCGAAGCCGAGTTCGATTTCGGTGGCGTGGAGCACCGCGCACATGGCCTGGCGGTAGTCTTTGCCGGGCCAGCGCACCGCACCGCGTTCGTAGCGCGCGATCGTATGTGCATCGAGTTCACGGCGCCGGCCCGTGGTTCGCCACAGGTGGTCGTTGACCGCTTCGGCCAGTTCAGCGCGGGTCATCGACCGCCCCGCCACGGTCGGTGACGGGGTCGCTTCCCGACGCTGCTGCAGTTTCAGGTTCGGTGTCGGCACCTTCGATCCCCTCGATCGGCCTCGGCCAGTCTATCGACCTGCCCGAATCCGAGACCGGTTCACGCCGATCTGCCCCGCAATCTGCCCTCCTGGCATATCGCGGCACAGACAAGTCTGGAGGAACAAGTTCGACGCACACGCCAGATGAGCGAGAAGCCGATTCTCGCGCGGCGGGAGGAGACGACGATGAAACCACTTGTCTACGGCTACCTGCGACTCGACGTCGCGGGCGAACACATCCGCGACTGCGAGAGACGGATTCAGCAGTTCGCCGACCAGCAAGGCTACGACCTGGGCATGGTGTTCCACGAACGCACCTACGGGCAGGCGGGGTTGGATGCGCTGATCGCGGAACTGGTTCGCGCCCAATGTCATAACGTTGTCGTGCCCGATCTGGAGCAACTGACCCGGCAGACTGCTCTCCGGCAGGGGGTGGAGGCACGGCTGTGGTGTGAAGCCAACGCGGGCGTGCTGGTCGCGGGCGCCTCGGACGGGGTCCAGGATCGGGCGTTGGCGGGAGCGATCCGATGACGGCACTCGATTGCGCCCGCGTCGACCAGCTCCCGGAAGTGCCGACAAGCGCAGGCGAGCAGCCCCCTCGCCCACTGTCCCTCATCCCTCGGCGGCGCGTTCCGCTGCGTGTGGGTGTGATTGGGTTGGGCAGGCAGGCGCTCGACGATCACCTGCCCGGGCTGGCCTGCTGCGAGGCTGCCGAGCTGGTGGCAGTGTGCGATGAGGATCCCGAGATCGTGCGCGAACACCAGTACCGGTGCCGGGTCCCCGGGTACACCGACTTCACCGCCATGCTGGGCTCGGAGCAGTTGGATCTGGTCGTGGTGTGCGTCCCGCACTACGTCGGGCGCCGGGTGATCGAAGCCGCCGCCGAGCACCGCGTGCACGTGCTGAAGGAGAAACCGTTCGCCACATCGCTGACCGAGGCCCGGGAGCTGGCGCGGCTGTGCGAGGACGCCGGGATCGAGCTCATGGTCACCCTGCAGCGGCGCTTCAACCCGATCTACACGAGCTTCCCGCAGCTGGCCGATCAGATCGGGACGCCGTTCGTCATCGACGCCCGCTCTACCCTGCACACCACCGATCCCTCCGACGGCTGGCGTGGCGACATCGCTACCGCCGGCGGCGGCTGCGTGATCGACATGGGCTACCACGTCATCGACCTGATCCTGTGGTACTTCGGTCTCCCGGATCGCATCACCGCGGACCTGTCAGTCGCGGCCCGCCCGGACCGCGAATACGACGCCGAAGACACCGCCCTGGTGCACTTCTCCTACGACTCCGGCCTCTACGGCTCAATCCTGCTGTCGCGATTCATCGGACCCAAAACCGAAGACCTGCGCCTGGTCGGTTCCAAGGGCATGGTCCATCTCGAACGCGGACGCATCCGCCGCCTCACCAACGACGGCGAAGTCGTCGAATCCCTGCGCCGAGAACAAGCCTGGCCCTCGGCCGCAGCCACCCAGCTCGACTACTTCGGCCGGGTCATCGACGGTGAACGCCCCAACCTCAGCGGCCCTCGCCAGCACCTGGCCCACCTGCGCTTCGTCACCGCCTGCTACCAAGCCGCCCGCACCCACACCTGCGTCGACCCCAAGGAGCTCCGGTGAACTCACCTCTCGCTCTGCTCGGCGGAACACCCGCCGTCACCGGCCCGGCCCCGCACTTCCAGTGGCCGCCAACCGATCACCTCACCCGTAAAGCCGTCCTGGCCCAGCTCGACGACACCATCTCCATCTACGACCGCTCCGGTGTCATCGCCGACCTCGAAGACGCGCTCGCCGCGTACTTCGGCAGCCGGTACGCCGTGCTCACCAGCTCCGGCACCGCCGGCCTGTACTCGATGTACGCGGCTTGCGGCCTACGTCCCGGCGACGAGGTCATCGTGCCCGCCTACACCTTCTTCGCCACCGCCACTCCATTACTGCACCTGGGCGTCATCCCGGTCCTGGCCGACTGCGACGACACCGGCAACCTCGACCCCCGCGAGCTTCCCCACCGCATCACCGAGAAGACAAAAGCCGTTGTCGTCACCCACATGTGGGGAATGCCCGCACAGATGCGCAGCCTCGCCGGCCTCGCCGAGGTCTACGGGCTGCAGCTCCTCGAAGACGGCTCCCACGCCCACGGCGCCACCATCGGCGACCGCAAAATCGGCACCTTCGGTCGCGCCGCGGCCTTCAGCTTGAACGGCCCCAAGCCGCTCTCGGCCGGCGAAGGCGGATTCGTGCTCACCGACGATGACAACCTCTACTATCGCCTGCTCCTGCACGGCCAATACAACAAGCGATGCCGCAACGAAATCCCTGAACACCACTCGCTACACCGCTACGCGGTCACCGGCATGGGTCTCAAACACCGCATCCACCCCCTCGCCGCCGCCATCGCCCTCGACCAACTCGGCCACCTCGACGACTACCTCACCGGCCGCAACCGGATCGCCGATCACATCGCCGACCGCCTCGACGGCTTACCCGGGATCGTCGCACCCCGGCCCGGCCCCGAGACCCGGCCCTCCTGGTACGGGATGGCCCTGCAGTACCAGCCCGAGGAACTCGACGGAATCCCCGTCGAACGCTTCCACCAGGCGCTACTAGCCGAGGGATGCCGCGAAATCGACCGACCGGGCTCCACCTGTCCCCTCAACCAGCTCGAACTCTTCCAGACACCCAGTACCCTATTCCCGGAACACGCAGGCGAATTCGCTTATCGCACCGGTGAATTCCCGCACGCCGAACACCTGCACCACCACACCCTCAAACTCCCCGTCTGGCACCGCGACCACGACCTCCCCCTCGTCGACCGCTACCTCGACGCCATCGAAAAAGTCATCCACCACGCCCACCACCTGAAAGGATGACCCCAATGACGACCCACCTCGAAGACCTCACCACCAAAGCCGAAAGCGACGGCGTCCAGCAACTCGTCGTCGGCGCGGTCGTCGAGCACGACGGACGCATCCTCCTGCTGCGGCGCCCCGGCAACGACTTCATGGGCGGCATCTGGGAACTGCCCAGCGGCAAAGTCGAACCCGGCGAAAACCTCCACCAAGCCCTCGCCCGCGAAGTCGAAGAGGAAACCGGCCTTCAGGTCACCGCCATCGGTCGCTACATCGACAGCTTCGACTACCGCTCCGGCAGCGGAAAACACAGCCGCCAATTCAACTTCACCGTCCAGTGCACCGCTCCCGAACCCGTCCGGCTCACCGAACACGACGCCTACACCTGGACCCCACTCACCGAAGAACCGCCCGTCACCGACGCCGTCAAACAGACTCTCACCACCTACCGAAACGCCGCCTGAACGGCGAGATCATCGTGGACGCGGGCGGCGCCGGGTAAGCGGCGACGAGCGTTCGGCCGGCCGCCCGCGGCACCTCGGTCACGATCCTGCCGGTCGGCAGCTTCGAACAGCACGGCTACCACCGACCCTTCATCACCAGGGTCCCGGCGCTATCGTGGCCGCCGAACGGACCGCGCGGTGCAATCCGCCTTACGACGTCGGTGTTGCTTCGGTCACATGCCGTAGGAGAATGCGTCCGTCGAGAGGAGCAGCTGGCCCCGGTCCGGTGACAACCACACCGACAGAAAACGACCCTCACACCGGCTTTGTTGGTGTGAGGGTCACTGTCGTAGGAAACTGTCGTAAAACCCGTCAAATCGGGCATCCCAAAAGGACATAATCCCTGGTGGGGCCAAGGGGACTCGAACCCCTGACCCCACAAAGAGGTTCATGAGACCGATCGGTCCGGCGAGACATCGATGTTCGGCACCGACACCGATGATCGCCCCGGCGACGGCGACGAAAACAGCAACGTCGGTCCGCTGCGAAACAGCGAATTATTCTTGTCTGCAACGGAATACAACGCACATCGAGGAATGTCCATCAGGACTGAACCGCACGGCCTCCCCACCGGACTACCCCGCGCACACTCCACAACGACTACTCAGACCTCGATCTGTCTGGTCGTCAGGACGTCAAGTCAACCGGAGGCAACGCAGCATCCCGGCCCACAGCGCCCGAGCCGTTCCGTTGCGCCCGTGCAGACGACTGACCAGGGAGAATCCCATTCGGCCGGCGATGCCCCTTCAGCTCCACGAGCAGTCCCGTCCCGGTAGCACCCGACGCCGACGTCATATCGACGATGAAAGCGCGGGGTAATCGGGGGGCCGACTCGAGTCGGCGCCTGGACATGGGCGGCTTTGAAACCGCGGCCGACGGAGGCCGGGCCGCGAAGGCAATGGCGGGACATCTCACACCGGAGGAGCCGACCGAAACTCCAGTTGGTGCATCGCGCGCAGTGCCGACTACAGGTTGCCGGGAGTCATGACAACTCCGCTGTCAACGGTCGTTCTCAGACGAGGCGTCGTCGTCGAGAAGGCTGATGGCTTGCAGGTGCAAGGCGAGGCGCATACGACTGTCCTTCAGGTCGACATCGATGAGACCACCGATCGTGTTCATCCGATAGCGCAGTGTGTTCGGGTGGATGAGAAGCTGTTCGGCTGCGCGTCTCGGCTCGCCGAGATGGCCGAGATATGTTGCGAGTGTTCGGACATACTCGGTTCCGCGTTCGCGATCGATTGCGCTCAACGTCGACACCGGGATCATGTCCGACGCTGGGCTCCGTTTCAGTCCCGATAACACACGAGCGATCACAAGTTCGTGCCACGCATCCTCGACCGCTGAGATCGGGCCGGTACGACCCATTCGTGCAAGTTCTATCAGTTCGGCTGCCTCGCTTCGCGATCGAGGAAGCTCACCAGGGCTGCCGACGGCACGTCCCGCGACCACAATGACAGTTCCGTCCTGAGCCCGGATATCCGAGGACAGAGCCCGAAGCCACGGCCAGGTGCCGGCAGTGCGCGGTGACCCTTCGCTTCTCACCACCACCATCGGGACGCCGTCGACCTCGGTCATCGACGGCTGAGCCCACCCGAAACGGCGCAGCGTCAGTTCCCAATGCTCGAGTTGATATTGCAGATTCTCTTGATCTGAGTCCCTGACCAGGGTGGCAACCCGCCACGGTCCGCTGGGCAGCCATGTGGCCGACTCCTCATCGGCCGTGATGAGCGCTGCACGCAGCCGCTCGAACGTCACGCGACGGGCGGCGCCGGACACGGCACGAAGGCGCAGCAGATGCAGTGCGACCACAGACGCCGTCTGTGTCAGGTCGCGCAGTTGTTCCTCGGGAATCGGCCCGGGATCCACTACCCAGATCGAGCCGAGCAGTTCTCGGCCGGCTCGTACAGGGATGATCAGGCGTGGCAGGATTCCGTCGGGTCCGGATTCGACCCAGATCGGATTCTCGGAGGCGTGTAGTCGCCGGAAGACGCCCCGAGATTTGAAGTGCCGAAGGACCGGTTCCGGAACACGGCGTCCGACGATGGTGGAAATGCGGGCGCGGTCGGCCGATTCCTGTAATTCGGAATAGGCGAGTACACGGGAGTATGCGTCCTCGATTGTGACCGGCGCCGAGACGATCGCCGCTGCCGCGTCCGCGAAGACGAACAACTCGCTGTGGCTGACCACATTGCGGGCATCCGGCCCAACCGGAGCCGCGGAATTGTCGAGAATCGCGCGGGCAAGCCACACCACATGCGTCCAGGACGCCGCCGGCTGCAGCTCTATTACGGCCAGTCCGAGGGAATCGGCGTGCTCGAGGACTGCGGAGGACTCGGAGACCGGGGACTCGAGGACCACCGCACTGGCGTTCGCGCGCGCCGACCGGCTCAGCAGCTCGAGCGCGGAGTTTTCGTCCCGGACTCCGTGACACAGCACGAGCACATCGGAGTCCGGGTAGATCTCATCACGGCTGTCGGCGAGTACCACGTCTCGTACGGTGCCGCGGCGACCCGGCACGAGAAGCCTGACCATCGCCCCGCCCAAGGACTCGACCAAGGTATCGATCGCTATCACCCGAGGCTCCTCTCGGTTCTGGCCCCAGAGTGACGCTACTGCCAGAAGCCATCCCGTAGTTGTTGCGAGGACACTAATTCACACTGCCTGGTTGATGCGATCACACAGTGACTCTCGTTGCTGGACGCCCGATGATCAATCAGCATCTACTTCCCGAAAGAGGTCCCATGAGTCTCCGAAGCAAAGCACCCCGACGAGTCTGCGTGGTCGGCGCAGGAATGGTCGGCTTGTCCACCGCCTGGTTCCTTCAGGAGCAAGGGGTGGAAGTCACGGTCCTCGAGCGCGGAGCGGTGGCATCCGGGGCTTCTCGGGGGAACGCTGGATGGATCACCCCTGGAATCAGTACACCCCTGCCAGAGCCCGCTGTTCTGAAGTACGGAATCCGTGCGATTCTCAATCCGTCGTCGCCGGTGTACGTACCACCGAGCCTGAATCCTCGACTGATCCGATTCTTGTTGTCGTTCGCTCGCAACAGCACGACCTCCCGGTGGAAGGCTGCGATGGACGCGCTGGTGGCCATCAACCGCCAGGCGTTGCCTGCGTTCGACGAACTCGCTGAAGGTGGAGTGACCGCTCGAACCGAGGACGCTAAATCGTTTCTCGCCGCGTACCGCACCGCGGCCGAACAGCGGGTGCTTCTCGAGGAGTTGCGGCATATCCGGGCCGCCGGCCAGAAGATCGAGTTCGAGGTCCTGACAGGTGATGAGGCACGGGGTATCGAACCATCGCTGTCGGACCGGATCAGTACCGCGATACGACTCCACGACCAGCGATTCGTCAACCCTGGTGAGTTCGTCGCCGGTCTCGCCGCCGCCGTTCGCGCGCGGGGTGGTTCGATCGTGGAAAGGGTTCGTGTGGACCGTGTCGTCGACGAGGGCTCCGCGGTCCGCGTCACGACCTCGGAAACACGTGACGAGCAGTTCGATGCACTGGTACTCGCAACGGGCGCCTGGTTGAGCCACGATGCGCGTCCATTCGGCGTGCACATTCCCATCCAGGCCGGACGCGGATACAGCTTCAGTGTGTCGATCGACCAGGTACCGGCCGGCCCGATCTACTACCCGGCCCAGCGCATCGCCTGCACACCCATCGGAGACCGTCTGAGAGTCGCGGGGATGATGGAGTTCAAGGCACCGGACGCTGCGATGGACCACCGGCGCATCGCAGCGATCGTCGATACCGCAAGACCCCTGTTGCGCGGCGCCGGTCTCGATGAACGCCACGACGAATGGGTCGGATCGCGTCCGTGCACCCCCGATGGACTACCCGTGATCGGCGCCACCTGGTCCCAGCGCGTATTCGTCGCAGGCGGTCACGGCATGTGGGGTATTACTCTCGGGCCCGCAACCGGACGTCTTCTCGCTGCGCGGATTGCCACTGGCACGGCTCCGAGCGAACTGGCCCCGTTCGATCCCCTGCGATGAACAGAGCTGCCGTGGACGCGCACGACGATCTCCAAGGATCGGATCCCACGCCCGAAGCGCAGTGGGTGTCGCCGCGCTTCCTCTCGGCGCCTGCGTAGAGGTTGAGATTCTGGTCGAGGTACACAGCTGATAGCTGTGAAACCGAGAGATGATCCGCCGTATGTGGACCGTCTCCGCTCGATCACCAGGTGCGCCGCCAGAGCCGAGACAGTGTTCGCTCGATTCGGGATGTCGGTCGTGCCCGGCCATACCCTGCGCCGAAACTCGTGGTTCTCCCCGGCTTGCCGATTCGACCCCGGTCGGCGCCGGGGAGCTCTCGATCACAGCCGTTCGCCCACCGCCGTCTATGTTGATGTGTCGCCGAGGAATCGCACGACATCGTCGACGAAGTCCGGATGTGAGACCGCACCCATATGGCTGGTACCCGGATATAGGACCAGCCGCCCGTCCGGGATGCCGTCGGCGGTCTGCCGGAAGCTCTCGGCGCTGTAGGAGGTATCGCGCTCACCGCCGATGATCAAGGCCGGGACCTTGATCTCGCCGAGGCGTTCGGTGACATCGAACCCGTCTTCGGCGAGCAGGAAATGGTGCGTGTCGGCAGGCGACTTCGGCCGAACCAGCGGATCGGCCAACCACATCGCCGCACCGACCAGACGCGCGCCCACCGGGTTGCCGACGGTGGTGAGCGCCATATGGTGCAGTCCGCGCCTGCCCGCCAGCACCGCCTCGGCGTAACGGCGCTGACCGATCCGCAGAGCCGGATCCAGTCGGCAGGCCGCCGACACCACCACGAGCTTGCGCACCGCGTCGGGATGATCGGCGGCCAGTTGCAACGCGATCGAACCGCCGGAGGACACCCCGAGGACATCGACCGGCTCGCCGAACTCGGCACGCAATGCCTCGGCATGCTCTCCGGCGAGATCGGCCATAGTGGCTCCCGCAGCCGTTCCCGGCGCCCGGCTCACCGCGTACACCCGGAAATGCCGTGCGAGCCCGGCCAGTTTCTTGAGCTCCGAGGACCGCATCCACCCGGTCGGATTCGCGTGATCAGGAGTGAACCAGCGCAGAAAGACCAGCGGCGGTCCGCTGCCCGACGCCAGGTACGGCATTCCGTATCGCAGCACGCCCTCGGTCACCGCGAGCTCGTCGCCGCCCTTGCCCATCATCGCTCCGATCGTCGAATCGCTTTCGGCACCAACGCTAATCGCGCCGGTGCCCTCGGGCGATGACCTCTGAGGTCATGAATGCGGATCGCCGGTGGCTCCGGATCAATGCCTCCGGTCCGCGTCCGGAGGCGACGGTTGCGAAGCGCGGGTGTTGCCCTGGTCTGCGCTCGAGCAGCTCGGTAGGCATTACCGGAAGGGCCGATCATCGCCCGGTCTCCTTCAGTGTTCGGGTGCCTTGTGTTCGGGAGTCCAAGCCCGGGGCGATTACCGCGAAGGCCCGGTCGGTCAAATCGGCGGGGTCCATTGCGCCGTCACTGTCACTCCAGCATCGGAGGACCGCGTTGAAGGCGGTCAGCGCCATTCCGGTAGCCATCTGCGGATAGAGATCGCGGTCAGGGTCGAGGTCGTGCCTGCGTGCTACTTGCGCAGTCAGGTCTCGGTGCCACTGCACCTGGCGTTCCAGAAAGCGCGAGTGGAGGGCGGAGGTACGCAGCACCAGCTGGACTACTCGGAGCGCCCGGTCGGCGTGGTCGCCGCAGGCGCCGATCGGGACCCAGACAGCGTGCCGCCAGGCGACGGACGGGGGCTCGGCGATGGGGCGTGCGGCCAGTTCAGCGTGGATTCTCGTACCCATCTCGGCCAGAAACTGGACGACCACGTCCTCCTTCGACTCGAAATAGCGAAAGAAGGTACGTTTGGAAACACCTGCAGCAGTAGCGATTTCGTCGACGGTGACCGCATCGAAGCCCTTGTTCACCAGTAGCTGTAGCGCCGATTCGGTCAGCTCTCCGGCAACAAGTCGGCGTTTGCGCTCGGCCATGGTGATTCCGGCGAGATCAGTCACTCGATCACCGTAGCACACCATGCCTCATACGACACCCACTGACAGATTGACACTGAGTGACTCGAAGGTCATTATGTGCCGTATGACTGAGCGGAACTCGTGGCACGCCACGGCTATCCCTGATCAGACCGGGCGGCTTTTCGTCATCACCGGGGCAAACAGCGGCCTCGGTCTGGCGACCACCCGGGCGATCGCGAGCAGGGGCGGGCGGGTGATCCTCGCCGTACGTGACATGAACAAGGGACACCGCGCGGCCGCACGGATCAGCGCCGAGCAGCCAGGAGCTCGCCTGGAAGTTCGCAGCGTCGACTTGGCCGACTTCGATTCGGTCCGAGCGTTCGCCGACCGAATCCGAGCAGACCATGACCGGTTGGATGTGCTGATCAACAACGCGGGCGTGCTGGCGCCACCACGCACCCTCACTACGCAGGGACACGAATTACAATTCGCCGCAAATCATCTCGGCCACTTCGCCCTCACCGGCCTGCTGCTCGACCTGCTGACCGGCGACGATTCACGAGTGGTCACGGTGACCTCGGCCAATCACCGTCGGGGACGGTTGTTCTTCGAAGACCTCGCGGGCGAGCGCAACTACGCGCCGATGCGTTTCTACAACCAGTCCAAGCTGGCCAACGCCGTCTTCGGCTGGGAGCTACACCGGCGACTGAATGCGCAGGGCAGTCGGGTCCGCAGCGTGCTCGCACACCCGGGTTACGCCGCCACCAACCTGCAGCGCGGCACGCCCGTCGGCGCGATCCGGATGGTGTACGGCCGGATCCTCAGCCCGCTCGCCCAATCCCCGGACCAGGGCGCGTTACCGCAACTGTATGCCGCAACCGCACCTGAAGTGCGCGGCGGCGAGTTCATCGGGCCGGGCGGCACGGGCGAATTGCGTGGCGCACCCAAGCGGGTGCGACTGTCCGCGGCGGCTACCGACATCGAAATCGGGCAGCGGCTCTGGGTAGTCTCGGAAGACTTGACTACCGTTCGATACACCTGAGGAGCGCTCCTTCACCGCCGTCTCCCGTAGGGCTGTGTTTATTCCGGTGGACGGGTGGCGGTGGCCAGACGCTCGGCGAGGATATGCAGTTCGTCGAGAAGTTCGGGTGACGCGTCGAGGGCGAAGGGGGCGGCGAGGGCGATGAGGGCTGTGGCGATCGTTTCGGGTGAGTCGGCTCCGAGGGTGACCGTGCAGGTGTGATCGTCGAGCGGCTGCACCCGGCCGGGGATCGAGGTAGGCAGCCGGGCGGTGATCGTTTCGGCGGGTGCGGACACGGTGGCTCGGGCTGTGTATCGGTAAGGGGTATCGCGGATGCTGTCGGCCACGTAGGTGACCGGATCCGGGCCGGGTAGCTCGCGGGGGAGGAAGTGCCGGCGCAGGGGTGTGGCTGTGGAGATGCGGTCGATGCGGAAGGTGCGCCAGTCGGCGCGGTCGAGGTCGTGGGCGAGCAGATACCAGCGGTCGTGCGCGGTGACGATGGTGTAGGGCTCGACTCGCCGAGTAGTGGTGCCGCCGGCACGGGCGTGGTGTTCGAAGGACAGCAGGTCGTGGTCGCGGCAGGCGAGCGCGATAGTCGCCAGCGTTTCCGGATCGACGTGCGGACCGTGAGGCGACCGGCCGGTGTCGGTCGCGTCGGTGAGCGCGGCGACTCGCCTGCTCAGCCGGGCGGGCAGGATCTGTTCGAGTTTGGCCAGCACCCGTAATGCGATGTCAGGGCTGCCGCTGATTCCGCTGCCTGCCATCGTCAGCAGCGCGGCCGCCACGGCGATGGCCTCGTCGTCGTGCAGCAGCAGTGGCGGCAGTTTCTGACCGGAGGCCAGCCGGTAACCCCCGGCGGTGCCCGTGGTCGCCTCGACGCGGTAGCCGAGTTCGCGGAGCCGGTCGATGTCGCGGCGGACGGTGCGTCCGGTCACGCCGAGCCGTTCGGCGAGTTCGGCGCCGAACCATTCCCGCCGCGTCTGCAGCAGCGACAGCAGGCACAGCATCCGCGCCGGCATGTCCTTTGTCATAGAAATCAGATTGCCACGCCTTGCGGACTTGTTCGGTCCTAAAGGTTTTCTACCTTGGGGCATGAGCGTCCGCAGGGGACGCCACGACAATGCGGAGGAGCCGAGGGTGGCAAATGGTTTCGGGAACGCGGGGCAGGCCGCGGCGATGGCACAGTTGGCCGACCGTGTACGAGGCCCGCTGTTCTTTCCAGGTGAAGGCGGATACGACACCGAGCGGGTCGGGTTCCAGCTTTCGGACGCACATCGTCCCGAGGTGATCGTCGGGGCTGTGTCAGCCGCGGATGTGCAGGCGGCGGTCGAGTTCGCGGCTGGGCGCGGGATACCGGTGTCGGTGCAGGCGACCGGGCATGGGTTCGCGGGACCGGTGACGGAGGGGATCTTGATCAGTACCCGCCGGATGTCGGGTGTGCGTATCGACCCGGGGGCCCGTACCGCGTGGATCGAGGCGGGTGTGTGCTGGCAGCAGGTCATCGACGCGGCGGCCGGTCACGGGCTGGCCCCGCTGAGTGGTTCGCTACCCCAAGTCGGTGCCGTGTCCTACAGTCTGGGAGGCGGAATCGGGCTGCTGGCCAGGCGATACGGTTACGCCGCCGATCAGGTGCGCCGCCTCGAACTCGTCACCGCCGACGGCCGGCTGCGTGAAGTGACGGCCGAGTCCGAGCCGGACCTGTTCTGGGCGTTGCGTGGCGGCGGCGGCAATTTCGGGGTGGTCACCGGCATGGAGATCGGCCTGGTTCCGGTGCCTCGGCTGTACGGGGGCGGGCTGTACTTCGACGCCGACCCGGCGATTCTGGACGGTTGGCTGCGCTGGACAGCTTCCGTTCCGGAGGAAATGACCTCAGCGGCACTGCTGATCCCGTTCCCCGCTGTCCCGGAAGTCCCCGACCCGCTGCGAGGACGCCTGGTCGCCCACATACAGCTCGCCTACGCCGGAGACTCCGACGCCGGCGAGAAAGTGATCACGCCGCTGCGTGATCTCGGTACCTGCCTCGTGGACACCGTCCGCGATATGGCCTTCGCCGAGTCGGCCGCTGTATTCGACGACCCCTCCGACCCGCACTCCTATCAGGGAACCAACGCTTTCCTGCGCGAAGGCACCGGGATAGCCGAAACAATTCTGGCCCAGACCCACTCGAAACTGCCGCTCATCATCGGCCTCCGCCATCTCGGCGGCGCGTTGTCCAGACCACCGCAAGAACCCAGCGCGGTCGGCCACCGCGACGCCCGCTACCTGCTCAGCGTCCTGTCACCCGCGGACGGGCTCGACCCCGACCTCCTGCGCACCGCGCACAACGGCGTCCTCGACGCGATGCAGCCCTGGACGACCGGCGGATTCTCGCTGAACTTCCAATTCGGGCCGGCCGACCCCACACGCATACCGGCCGGATACGCACCAGGGGACTACCAGCGCCTCCTCGACCTGAAAAAGCAGGTCGACCCGACGTTCCTCTTCCGGGGCGGCAACACCGTCCCCGACACCGCCCTCGACAACGACTGAACCTTCGATACCGTCCAAAGGAACAGAAATGACAGAAAACTCGACGCGAGCGGCAGACGAGATCGCGCTCGCCGAACTGGAACAACGCCAGTGGCAGGCATGGGAACGCGGCGACGGCCCAGCGTTCGCCGAAACCTTCACCGAAGACGCCGACTTCGTCGCGGTCAACGGCGAGCACATCCACACCCGGGCAGCCATCGCCGAAAGCATGCAACAAGGCTTCGACACCTTCATGGCGAACACCCGGATCTCACCCGCCGAGAAGCGCACAATCCGGTTCCTGTCCCCGGATACCGCCATCGTGATCTCCAGCGGCATCTGCGTATTACGCGACGGCGCCACCGAATGCCGCCCCCAAGACCGCTCGATCCAAACCCGCACAGCAGTCAAGACAGACAGACGGGCGATGGCTGATCACCGCCTTCCAGAACGGAAGAATGGCCCCACCCCCGGCATGAACGTCGCACCGGTCGGCAGCAGACTCCGATCCCCACCACCCGGCTGCTGATCTGCTGGCCGCGCAAACGACGTGGGCATCATCCAATCCCTCACCGGACTCCCGAACGCGGCCATCGTCATCCACATGCTCGGCGCCGAACGGGACTGCTGCACGGATAGGTGTCATCGTGGTGTGCCCCACCGGTCAACCCCGTTCCCATGTTCGACGTGCCAACCGTGGGCACATCTACGCGGGACCAGGACCAGTCCGTACCGGCGGTCTGGCATCGCTGGAACGAAAAGCAATCCACGATGACCATGCGTTTTTCGGTTGCCCATGTTCTGCGTGCCTGCCGGGGACACGAACCTGCGACGACGGCAGCCACAACGGGCGATCGCACCGGCGTAGCGACCAAACATAACCCACGACCAAAACGGGGGGTAAACGCGGGGCCGGGCGCAAAAAAACAGGTCAGGCCCAATCTGAGATTGGGTCTGACCTGCTATTTTTGTGGAGCTAAGGGGACTCGAACCCCTGACCCCCACACTGCCAGTGTGGTGCGCTACCAGCTGCGCCATAGCCCCGGACATCTGCCGCCGGTTCCCCGGCTGCCTGAACGAAGTTACACCACCTCCACGTCAGGAGCCAAATCGCCTGGATTCCGAGTGAACGCTGAGGTCACGGGGCCACCTCCTGGACCCATTCGGGTTCGTTGACGTCGATCTTGGTGGCGACGTCGAACACAGCGGGAGTGGCGGCGCTGCCGTCGAGGGCGGCGGAGAGGTCGTCGACCGCGGCGGTGGCCTGGTCCTTCGCCTGAGCCTGACGCGAGCCCCCGGTGATGCAGTCGAGGGCCGGTTCGGGGGCGCCGGCGCCGGTGGCGAGGGAGGCCAGTTCCTCGTCGGTCAGGCCGGAGCCCTCTTCCGGCTGGCGGTCGGTGAAGAGGGTGTCGTGGAATTTGGCGTAGGCGACGGCGGGGCCGGAGTCGGCGACGCACTGCAGGGCCGCGGTGGCGCGGGTGGAGTAGTCGCCGCTGGAGGATTTGGGGTCGAGGAAGTTGACGAAGCGGTAGCGGACGGCGAGTTTGCCCTCGTCGATCTTCTGGGCGATCTCCTGGCCGTAGAGGGTTTCGAGGCTGCCGCAGGCGGGGCAGAGGGGGTCTTCGTAGATCTCGATGGTCTTGGGCGCCTCGGGGCGGCCCAGGCGGACGCCGCCGTCGCTCTGCAGATCCACGGTGACCGCCTCGTCGCGAACCGTTCCGTAGCCGTCGTTGCGCACCTCGGCGCTGTCGCTGCCCCATTGGAAGGCGAAGAACACGATCAGGGCGATCACCACCACGGCCACCGCGCCGAGGGCGTAGGTGGTGCGGTTGGACATGGGACGGGGGGTGTAGCCGGGCGACGAATTGCTCACCCGGACCACTCTGCCGCATCCGGGCGAACCGGTCACGCGCGAACCACCCGGGGCGGCCGCGGCCGGGTCAGGTCCGGCCGGGTCCGGGACCTGCGGTGGGAAATCCTGCGGCCTCCTCGGCCGCAGCTATGTCCACCTGGGGTTTCTCGGTTCCGGAGGACGCCGGTTGGTCACCTTCGGGGACGCGGTTCATGGGTTCGGGGACGATCAGCCAGGCCAGTGCGGCGACCAGCAGCAGCGATCCGGTAACGGCCAGGCCCGCGCCGTAGGACAGCGACTGGGCGATGGCGCCGACGATGATCGGGCCGAGAACGGTGCCGAGATCCTGCGACATCTGGAAACCGGCGAGCATGGTGCCGCCGCGGGCGCGGGAGCCGATGATATCGCCGACGGCGGCCTGCTGGGCGGGGGTGAACAGGCCCGATCCGATACCGGCGACGAACGAGGTCACCAGCAGCCAGGTGAGGTCGGGGGCCAGGCCCAAGCCGGTGGTGCCGACCGCGCAGACCAGGGCGCCGGAGATCAGCAGCGGCCGCCGGCCGTAGCGGTCGGAGAGCCGGCCCGAGAAGAACAGCACGGTGGCGTTACCGGCGGCGAATACGGTGAGCGCCACTCCGGCCATACCGGAGGGCTGCCCCAGCACCTCCACCACCAGCAGCGGCACCAGCGCCATCCGGACCCCGAAGACGGCGGCGCCGTTGGCGAAGTTGGACCACAGCGCGGCCCGGTACTCGGGGCGGGACAGGCCCTGCATGAAGCTGACGGTGCGCACGTCACCGGCGGACTCGGTATCGGCTAGCCGGGAATCGCGGAGGTTGAAATACACCACCGCGACCGCCGCCAGCAGCGCGATCGCGTAGATGAGGAAGGGGGCGCGCAACCCGAATCCGGCGAGCGCGCCACCCACCAGCGGGCCGGACAGCCCGCCGATGAGGAAACAGGTGGACCACAGCCCGGTGACACGGCCGCGTTCGGCGGGCGGGGAGAGCCGGATCACCAGCGCCATCGAGGAGACGGTGAACATGGTGGAGCCGACGCCGCCCAGCGAGCGCAGCACCATCAGCTGCCAGTAGGTCTGGGCGAAGGCGCTGGCGCCGGTGGAGACGGCGACGATCAGCAACCCGACCAGGTAGATCCGCCGCTCCCCCAGCATCTGCACCAACCGGCCGCTGACCGGGGCGAACAGCAGCCGCATGGCGGCGAAGGCACTGACGATCGCGGACGCGGCGGCCACTCCGACGCCGAAGCTGAGCGCGAACTGGGGCAGCACCGGAGAGACCAGGCCGAACCCGATCGAAATACAGAACGCGGCGCCGATCAGGACCCAGATCTCGCTGGGCAGCGGGGCGCGGCCGGATTTGCGGCGGTGCAGACGGGCGCGCAACCTGCCGGACGCCGCTTCCGCTCCACCCGATCCGTTCGTACTCCCGGATCCGGGTCGATCGTTCGCTACGGCGTCACCACTCACCCAGGCAACCAACGCCGGGTCGAGGGTCACATATTCCTGTGTTGTCGGAGCAGCTCCGCTGCTCGAGGTTCGGCCCTCCTGAGCGTCTGCTGTCGGCCCTCGAGACTCGCGGCTTCGCCGCATGCGCTTCGAGGGCCGACAGCAGACGCGGGCCGAACCGTGTCCCGGGGGGCGCCGGACTGTGTCTGGGGTACCGGGCTGTGTCTGGGGGTGCCGGAGGGGGCTAGGTGGCTTCGGACAGGGCTCGGCCTACCAGGTCTCGGGCCGCGTCCTGGACTTTCGCCAGGTGTTCTGGGCCGTGGAAGGATTCGGCGTAGATCTTGTATTTGTCCTCGGTGCCGGACGGGCGGGCCGCGAACCAGGCGTTGGCGGTGCTCACCTTCAGACCGCCCAGCGCCGCGCCGTTACCGCGTGCCTTGGTCGCGACCTCGGTGATGGGCTCACCGGCGATCTCGCTGTCGGTGACCCGGTCGGCGTCCAGTGCGGCCAGCAGTTTCTTCTCGGCGGGTCCGGCGGGCGCGTCGATCCGGGCGTAGGCGGGACTGCCGTAGCGCCGTTCGAGTTCCTGATACCGGGCCGAAGGACTCTCGCCGGTGACGGCGGCGATCTCCCCCGCCAGCAGGGCGAGCAGGATGCCGTCCTTCTCGGTGGTCCAGACGGTGCCGTCCATCCGCAGGAACGACGCGCCGGCGCTCTCCTCCCCGCCGAACGCGAGGCTGCCGCTGAACAGCCCGGGCACGAACCATTTGAACCCGACCGGCACCTCGTGGATATCGCGGCCGAGGACACCGACCACACGATCGATCATGGACGAGGTGACCGCCGTTTTGCCTATCTTGGTGAGCGCGTCCCAGCCCCGGCGGTTGGCCACCAGGTATTCGATCGCGACCGCGAGGAAATGGTTCGGATTCATCAGCCCGCCATCGGGGGTGACGATCCCGTGCCGGTCGGCGTCGGCGTCGTTGCCGGTGGAGATGTCGTAGTCGTCGCGGATGGATACCAGCGAGGCCATGGCGTTCGGTGAGGAGGGATCCATCCGGATCTGGCCGTCACTGTCGAGTGTCATGAAACTCCAGGTGGGATCCACGGTGGGATTGACCACCTCGAGTTCGAGGTCGTAGCGCTGGCCGATCTCTTCCCAGTAGTCGACGCTGGCGCCGCCCATCGGGTCGGCGCCGATCCGGATGCCCGCGCCGCGGATGGCGTCCAGGTTCAGGACGGCGGGCAGATCGCCGATGTAGTGGTCGAGGTAGTCGTAGCGGCCGGCGGCAGCCATCGCCTGCGCCAGCGGGGCGCGTTTCACCTCGGCCAGTCCACCGCGCAGCAGCGCGTTGGCGCGTTCGGCGATCGCGTCGGTGGCGCCGGTATCGGCCGGACCCCCGTGCGGCGGGTTGTATTTGATACCGCCGTCGCGCGGCGGATTGTGCGAGGGGGTCACCACGATGCCGTCGGCCTGGCCGGCGGTCGCCGCGCGATTGTGGCGGACCACCGCGTGACTCAGCGCGGGCGTGGGGGTGTAGCGGCCGCGGGCGTCGACCACCGCGCCGACCTCGTTACCGGCCAGCACCTCGAGCACCGTGGTCCAGGCGGGTTCGGAGAGGGCATGGGTGTCCCGGGCCAGGTACACCGGGCCGGTGATGCCGCGATGGGTGCGGTATTCGACGATCGCCTGGGTGATCGCGAGGATATGGGCCTCGTTGAAGGACGCGTCGAGGCTGGATCCGCGGTGCCCGGAGGTCCCGAAAACCACCTGCTGCGTGGGTTCGCCGGGGTCGGGGACGCGGCTGTAGTACGCGGTCACCAGTCCCGGAACATCCACCAGATCGTCCGGGCGGGCGGGCCGGCCGGCTCGGGTATGGGCCATGTTCGGATCTCCCTTCGTGGTCGGCCGCACGCGGCTGGTCATCATGATCATCCGAACAGTCCCGCGATCGTGGCGGCGAGATAGACCGCGACGAGGCAGATCCCGGCGTTGAGGACGATATTGGCGAGCGCGTACGCGTACGCGCCGCGGGTGGCGAGCACGACCGTCTCGTGACCGAAAGTGCTGAAGGTGGTGAGCGCACCGCAGAATCCGATGCCCGCAGCCGTCCCCAGTACTCCGCCCGCGCCGAAACCGATCAACGCGCCCAACACCGCCGAGCCCACAATATTAACCGTCAGCGTGCCCAGTGGCAGCAGGGAATCCGAGCGCAGGGTCACCGCGTGGTTCAGCAGGTATCGGGCTGTCGCGCCCAGCATTCCGCCGAAGATCACCCAGACGGCCGTCACCGCGCGCGCTCTCGCGCGATCGACCGCCGGCGAACCGGACCTACCGCCACCACCATGACCGACCTCTTTCGCTGGTACCGCCCTACGTGTGCGCTTTCGATCGCCGTATTACGCTGTCCCGCCCCGCCTGCCGGTGATACCTCGGGTGAGCCACATCCCGGCGACCACCGCGCCGAGGCACACCACCACGGTTCCCACCAGGTAGCCGAATGCCACGGCGGTGGCACCCGATTCGAGCAGTGTACGAACCTCGGCGCTGTAACTGGAAAAGGTGGTGTAGCCACCCAGCACTCCCACACCGAGGAACGGCCGGATCAGCCGATGCGGTGCGTGCCACACCTCGGTGATCAGCACCATGAGCACCCCGATCGCCAGGCAGCCGGTGACATTGGCGAGAAGGGTGCCCCACGGCACGGATTCGGGCCGATGCGGCAGCCACAGCGCCAGACCGTATCGCGCGACCGCGCCGATCCCGCCGCCCGCCGCCACCACCGCGACGACGCGCGCCTCTATCGGGGCGGGCCGTACGAATTCGGTCACTCGGGGTACCTCCGGAGCGGGTCACGGCGGGGCGGGGCACGGGTCCGGCACCGCGCCCGGGCGATCTCCGACACCGTATCCGCAGGCCGAATCGGCCTTTCGCTCGGCCGGATCGAAACGAATCGTCCTTAATTCGTAGCTTGCTACCATTCCGGATGTGAATCTCGCCACCACCGCGGTCCGGACGCGACGTCTCCGGGTCGACGCGGCGCGTAACCAACAGCGCATCGTCGATGCCGCCCGGGAATTGTTCGCCGACCGCGGTCTCGAGATCACGCTCGACGAGGTGGCCGACCACGCCGGGGTCGGCGTGGGCACGGTGTATCGCCGCTTCGCGAACAAGCGGGAACTCGTCGCGGCGGTATTCGCTGTCCATATCGAGGAGTTCACCCGGGCCGCGGAGGACGCGCTGGCGGCCGACGACCCCTGGGAGGGTCTGGTCCGCCTGTTCGAGTACGCGTGCCGGCATATGGCGACCAACCGCGGTTTCAGCGAGGTCATGCTCGAACTGCGCGACGATCCCATCCGCCTGGGCTGCGGGCAGGACCGCGTCGGCCCGGCCGTGGCCGCGGTGATGGAACGCGCCCGGACCGCCGGGGTGGTGCAGCCCGAGATCGAGGCCACCGATCTGTTCGCGCTGATCTACATGGTCGACTCGCTGGCCGAATTCGCCCGCCCGGTGGATCCCGATATCTGGCGCCGCTATATGGCGATCACCCTCAACGGCATCCGCGCCGACGCGTCGTCGCGGCAGGCGCTGCTGGTGAACGCGCTCACCCTGGCCGAGGTGGAGCAGGCCAAGGCCGCCAAACCGGGGCCCTTCCCGGCCCGTCGCCGCTGATCACACGGCTGAACCCGTTTTCCGGCGGGATACCCGCCGATGGCCTAGAGTTGGACGTGTGACCAAGTTATGGGTGAACTGGGCCGGCGACCAGCAGTGCGCGCCGTCCCGGCTGGTCGCGCCCCGCGATCAGGCCGAACTGGCCGCCGAACTCAGACGCGCCGCCGATGAGGGGCAGCGTGTCCGGGTGGCGGGGTCCGGGCATTCGTTCACCGACACCTGCCTCACCGACGGCGTACTGCTGGATCTTTCCCGGATGAACCGCGTCCTGGAGGTCGACCGCGAGACCGGCCGGGCCCGGGTCCAGGCCGGAATGACCCTCGCCGCGCTCAACGACCGGCTGGACGCGCACGGCCTGGCCTTCCCGAACCTCGGCGATATCGACGTGCAGACCATCGCGGGCGCCACGGCCACCGGCACCCACGGCACCGGGGGCCGGCTGCCGAATATCTCCGCGGCCCTGCACTCGGTGGAGCTGATGACCGCCGACGGCCGGGTCACCGAGCTCTCGGAGGAGTCCAACCCGCAGGCCTGGCGCGCGGCGCGGGTGAGCCTCGGGGCACTGGGCGTGGTGACGGCGTTCACCGTCCAGCTGGTCGAATCCTTCGTACTGGAGGGCATCGAGCGGCCGGTACCGGTCGAGGACGTACTCGCCGATCTGGATTCCCTCATCGACGACAACGACCATTTCGAGTTCTACATGTTCGCGCACAGCCCCATCGCGATGACCAAACGCAACAACCGCGTCGAGCTGCCCGCCGCGCCGCGCGGTGAGGTGGTGGACTGGTTCGCCGATGTCCTGCTGTCCAACCACGCCTTCGACGCTCTGTGCCGGCTGGCCCGGCGCCGGCCGGCTCTGATCCCCTGGATTCATCGCGGCGCGGCGTACGCCGGTAGCTACCGGCGTCAGGTGGATCGCTCCTACCGGGTGTTCACCAGTCCCCGGCTGTTCCGCTTCACCGAGATGGAATACGCCGTCCCGCGCGAGCATTCGGTCGCGGCGATCCGCGAGATCAAGGAGACCGCCAAGCGGTTCGACAGCCCCATGCCGATCGAGGTGCGCTGGGTGGCCGGCGACGACGCGTTCCTCTCCCCCGCGGGCGGACGCGCCACCTGCTATATCGCGGTGCATCAGTACCAGGGCATGGAGTACGAGCCGTTCTTCCGCGCCTGCGAAGCGGTTTTCGATCGCTTCGACGGCCGGCCGCACTGGGGCAAACGCCACTTCCAGACGGCGGACACCCTGCGCGACCGCTACCCCGACTGGGAGCGGTTCGCCGAGGTGCGCCGCCGCTACGACCCGGAGGGCCGGTTCACCAACGCCTATCTCGAGCGGGTCCTCGACCCGGTCTCAGCGGCCCAGGATCGTATCGACCAGCCGGGGTAGCGCGGTACCGATGGGTTCGCGGATCACCTCGGTGGCCAGCGAATCATAGGGCGTGGGTTCGGCGTTCACGACGATCAGATCCGCGCCCGCGGCGACCGCCCGCCCGCACAGCGAGGCCGCGGGCTCCACCTGCAGGGAGGTGCCCACGGCCAGGAAGATCTCCGCCGTCTCCGCGGCCAGCGAGGCCTTCAGCAGCGTGCGATGGTCCAGCGCCTGGCCGAACATGATCACATCCGCCTTGAGGATCCCGCCGCAATCCGGGCACGGGGGATCGGATTCACCCGCGGCGACCCGTTCCAGCGCGGCCGCCATACTCGCGGTGTACGCGCAGTTCACACACACCACATCGAACATGTTCCCGTGGATTTCGACGACCCGCTGCGGCGCCGACCCGGCCTGCTGGTGCAGCCGGTCGATGTTCTGGGTGATGATCGTGACCCCTCGACCGGACCGCTCCAGCTCGACCAGCGCGCGGTGGGCGTCGTTGGGCCGTGCGGCCCAGGCCGGATTGTCCCGGCGCGCCAGCCAGGACCGTTCGCGCAGCCCGGGGTCGGCCATGTAGTTGTCGTAGGTCGACAGCAGCTCCGCTATCGGGTCCTCGGTCCACACCCCACGCGGCCCGCGGAAATCGGGGATACCACTGTCGGTGGAGATACCGGCGCCGGTCAGCACCGCGATCCGGCCGGTCCGCTCGTACCATTCGGTCACCGGCGCACCCCGCGTACCGCCGCACCCGCGCGGGAGGGACGACGACGGCGCGGCGCCCGGGAGTCTGGAATCGGCATGCCACCAGCTTAGGCACGGCGTGATCACCGGTTGCCATACCACAGCCCGCGAGGATGCCGGGCAAATATTTGGCAATCCATTTGCAGACTTTCGGTCTGTTATCGGATCGTTTCGGAAACCTACGGTCCCGTACTTGCCTCAACGGCCGTTCTGATCCCCGCCAGCTGCCGATTTACCCTTCCAGATCACGCCCAGATCGCGGTAACCGACCGCCTCACGGCGTTCCCTGTGACCCTTTTCTCCAGATTTGCTACGCGGTATCCAGACAGAGATTTCTCCGTTACGCTGAACACAGTTGCCGCACCGACACCGAGACGGAGGTCCCGCCATGGCCAGCCATTACGCACCTCGTACGGCCGACCTGCGGGTCGGATCCCGGCCTGCGGAGAGCTACGGCAGTAACGGTTTGATAACCAACCGGCTGGGGTACCCGGAAGATATGGCAGCCCTGCGAAATCGACCCGCCCGGATCGCCGGCATGGAATGGGGTACCGCGCTGCTGGCTCTGGCCACGTGCCTGATCTTCAGCACCGGAATCGCCGCCATCACCCAATCGCTGGGCACCGCCCTGGTCGCCACCGCCTGCATTCTGGTCGGCATCGGGGTCGCGCTCCGCATCCTGAGATCCCCGCGCTGAAAGATTTCCGGCACCGGCCGACCGGCCGTGCGCATCGCCCCCGAATTCCTCGTCACGGGGTTACTCTGCGTGCATGCCACCCGGGGATGACTCCGATCAAGCGAGCGGCGCGGAGATCGGTGGACCCACAGCCGGCGAACCCGCCGATGCCGCTCCCGCGCGCGGACCGCATATCGACCCCGCTGTCGAGAGCGGCTGGCTGGGCCGCCGGGTGCCCCGCCCCCGGCATCGCCCCCGGTGGTCCACCGTCCTGCTGGTCGTCGCCTTCGTGGCGGTACTCGTTCTCTATCTGATCCTGCAACCCGCCTGAGTGACGACCGGGAATAATCCGGTTGCCGCAGCGCCTTAAGGTTGTCGATATGAAGGAGAAGGGGCGCAAGGTCATCGCGACCAACCGCCGGGCGCGGCACAACTACACGATCCTGGACACCTACGAGGCCGGGATCGCGCTGGTCGGCACCGAGGTCAAGAGCCTGCGTGAGGGTAAGGCCTCACTCGTGGACGCCTTCGCGACCGTGGACAACGGCGAGGTCTGGCTGCGCGGCCTGCACATCCCCGAATTCAGTCACGGCACCTGGACCAACCACTCCCCGCGGCGGGTCCGCAAACTGCTGCTGCACAAACGGGAGATCGAGCGGCTGGTCGGCAAATCCCGCGAGGGCAATCAGACACTGGTACCGCTGTCGATGTACTTCTCCGACGGCAAGGTGAAGGTCGAGCTCGCCCTGGCCAAGGGTAAACAGGACTACGACAAGCGCCAGGACCTCGCGCGGCGTACCGCCGAACGGGAGGTCACCCGCGAGATCGGGCGCCGGATCAAGGGGATGCGCTGACGCCTCCCGCAGGGGACCCGGGCACCCGGAAAACGGGAATGAACGACCCTGCCCGAAGTGTTAGCATGACTAGCCCGGCAAGGTGCCGGGACGTACGGGGCTGAACGGTTTCGACTGCGTACGTTGATTCAGGGGAAGCGTGTCGGTGCAGGCAAGAGACCACCGTAAGCGTCGCTGCAACCAATTAAGCGCCGATTCTCATCAGCGCGAGTACGCTCTCGCTGCCTAAGCGATAGCGTCTCTGTCGGCCCGAGGTTCGCCCTCGGCTTCGGTGCCGGCATCAGCTAGAGGGCTCACCGTGCGGCTCGGTCGCGGAGTCGTACGGGACATCTCACAGCGACTGGGATCGTCATCCCGGCTTGTTCGCGAGACCGGGAGATCCGAGTAGAGGCACAGCGAACTGCACACGGAGAAGCCCTGGTGACGCGGCGGAGGACCCGGGTTCGATTCCCGGCAGCTCCACGAAAGGCCCGGTCCGAACGGACCGGGCCTTCGCCTTTTTCATTCGTCGGTCTCGGGTGGGTTTGCGGATGCCCAACTGGCCTCGTCGGTGGGTTGGACCGTTCGATGATCCAGTTGGTGCATTTGCGTCGCCCCCGGGGCAAGGTGAACAAGAGGATCAAGCAGCGTCGGTGTGATGGCCCGTGAAAGTCACCCTGGTGGCATCGATGTCGAGGGCGATATTGAGGGTGGCGTCGAGGGCATCGGCGAGCTTGGCGAGCAGTGGAAGGGTTGGCACAGTGTCGGAACCCTCGATACGCGAAATCTTCGCCTGGGTCAGTCCGGCACGATCGGCAAGGTCGGCTTGAGTGAGTCCGAGTTCGACGCGGCGGTCGTAGACCGCCTTGGCCAACGCCATAGAGAGTCGGATCTCGCGGCGGGCCTCGGTGACGTCATCGGGCTCGGTATAGCCCGCAACAAGGTTACGTTCCTGGCGGGTTTGCCAGCGTGCGTGGCTCATCGGTCCAGTTCTCCCTTCTCGATCATGCGGACGAATTGCCGATGGGCGGGTTCATGTTCTGCCTGGCAGATCTGCTGGGCGAGCTTTGCGCGTTTCACTTGGGCGTCCTCGCGCATCCGCGTCTTACGGAACACTGTCAGCAGGATGGCACGTTTGCCAGGCGCGAGCCAGTAGGTGATACGGATGGCAGCACCGCCCACCGTCGGACGTAATTCCCGTACACCGTCGCCGAGGTACCGGGCGAAGGGCTCCCCCAGGAACTCGGCTTGTTCGGCGAGCAATCCGACGTATTCGTCGATTTTCAGGAAGTGCCTGGCAGGCAGGGACTCGAGCCAGGCCCGGACCTCGGGCTCTATTTCGATAGTGAACAGTTCCCCCACAGCATAAAGCCTATATGTCGTTGACGACATACTGCAAGGATCTCGGGCTCCTCAATTGGAAACGGGTATTCCGGAGAGCACCAGCGCCGCGCCCGCCGCCGACGCGGTGGCCACGACGGCGGCGAAAAGGGTGACGCCGGTGGAGAAGCCGAGTCCGTCGCTGACGACTCCGAGCGCGAGAGTCATGAAGCCGGCGACGGCGTAGGCGCCGATATTGAGCGCGGCATTGGCCTCGGCGAGCCGCTCGACCGGGACCCCACTGTTCAGCAGGGAGAGACCGCCGAGCATGCCGGGACCGTACGCGGCCCCGGCCAGGGCGGCCGCGGCGGCGAATCCGGCCACCGAGGCGGTATCGACCGCGACCACCAGGGCGGCGACACAGGCCACCGTGGTCACCGCGGAGATCAGCAGTAACCGGCGCACGGGCAGACCGCGGAGCAGGAACTGACTGCCGGTGGCGACGGTGAAGGTGAGGCAGGCCATGGCGCCGGCGAGGATCCGGTTGGTGGACGCGAGCAGTTCGGACAGCAGCGACGGCGCCAGCGAGAGCATGAACGCGGTGGTGGTGAGCGCGGGTCCGGCGACCACCACCGCGATCAGCAGGTGGCGGCGGTTCGGGCGCGGCACCCGGGGAACGCGCACCCAGGCGGTGCCGGAGCGGGTGGCGGGGCGCGGGATGGGCAGCACGGTCACCAGGACCAGCGCTATCAGGAGGAATACGGTCTCGGCGAGGAAGACCGTGACGGTCGGGCCGGGCAGGGTTTCGGAGAGTATCCCGCCGAGCAGGGGGCCCAGCCCGGTTCCCACCGCGATACCCACGGCGCCGGCCAGTGCCGCGGTGCGGGCCCGCAGCGGTCCGGCGATATCGGAGACCGCGGCCACACCCGCGGACACCATGGCGCCGCTGGCGATTCCGGTGAGCGTGCGGGCGACGAACAGGGCGGGTGTTCCGGGCGCGACGGCGAACAGCACCCCGGCCGCGAGGGCCAGGACGAGCGCGGGGATCAGGACGGCTTTGCGCCCGAGCCGGTCGGAGACCACCCCGGATACCAGCAGGGCGGCCGCCATACCGGCCATATAGCAGCAGAAGACCGCGGTGAGGGTGCTCTTGCCGAATCCGAATTCGGCCTGCCAGAGCACATAGAGCGGGGTGGCCGCGTTGGCGAGCACGAAAACGGCCGCGATCGGCCAGGCGGTCGCCCAGATGCGCAGGTTCGGTGATCGGATCGCGGACGGTGCGGCGGTGGCTACGGCCATGGCATGATCCTGTTCTCGAGTACGAGTTTTATCGAACTAGTTCGAATAGAATCGAACTGTAGCAGCCCGGTACGATGTTTGTCGTACCGAACGAGCGGAGACGAACGTGCCCGACCCCTCACCCACCCCACCGGCCGGGGCGCCGCTACCCGAACCCACCCGCGCCGAACTCCGCCTGGAGACGGTGCTGGGAGCCCTGAGCGATCCGCTCCGGCTCGCCATCGTGCGCGCCTACTACCTGGAATCCGGAGGTGTCCCGCAGGCCTGCGGCTGGTTTCCCATCGACCGTCCGAAATCGACCCGGACCCACCACTGGCGGGTACTGCGCGAAGCCGGGCTGATCCGGCAGTGGCAGCACGGGATGGAACGGCGCAATCTGGTGCGGGTCGAGGATCTGAACGATCGCTTTCCGGGCCTGCTGGACCTGGTGGCGCACTGGGAGCCGCCCGCCGGATAGGACGAATCCGGAACTATATGTAACCCTTCGTCCTAGTTATGGGTATGATCGCAACACCGGGGCAATCTCCGGCCGCGATCTCGGTCGCGGCCGGTGCTGGTGACGATCGAGGAGGATCGATGGGGCTGTTCGGCCATCCCGCACTGCGGCAGGTGACAGATCCGGGCGAGGTGGCGCTCAACGCCCGCAACGTCAGTTTCGACTGGACCGCCATCCCCCTGCACTGGATGCGCGCCGAACCCATCGCCTCCCATGTGCTCAACGCGCTGAACCTGCTGCTGCCCGAGGGCGAGCGCAACTTCCTGGTGACCTTCGGGGAAGCGCTGCCCTTCGTCCGGGACGAGAAACTGCGCGAGGACATGCTCGGATTCATCGGGCAGGAATCGATGCACGCCGAAACCCACGCCGATTCGCACGAAGCGCTGCTCGCGGCCAACGGTATCGATCCGCGGCCGTTCGTCCGGCAGACGGAATACCTGTTCCGCACCACCGTCGGCCCGCGCCGCAGCACCGCCACCCGCGCCGGCCGCCAGCAGCTGGTGGACCGGCTCGCCGTGATCGCCTCGCTGGAGCATTTCTTCGCCTTCCTGGGCGACTGGGTGCTCAACCAGAATCTGGAGAAATTCGAGGCCGACCCGCGCATGCTGGACCTGTTCCGCTGGCACGGCGCCGAAGAGGTCGAACACCGCAATGTGGCCCACGATGTGGCCGAATACTTCGGGGTCGGCTATTTCCGGCGCGGGGCGCTGATGCTGCTGGTCTTCCCCACCTTCCTGGTGCTGCTCGTCCGGGGCACCAAATTCCTGGTGCATCGGGACCCGGCACTGCCCGATCTCGGCTATCCCCGGCTGCTGCTGCGCATCCTGGGCGCGATGCGCCGGGGCGCGCTGCCCGGCATCCCGTCGCTGCTGATCAGCGCGCTGTCGACATTCAAGCCCGGCTACACCCCGGAGTCGGTCGGCTCCACCGCGCAGGCCATCGCCTATCTCGCGAAATCCCCGGCGGCACGGGCGGCGTCGTGACGGTCACCGATTCCGGGCGGCCGATGCCGCCGGCCGATCTGTACGGCAGGAGCCGGGGCGATCGCACCATGCGCGTGCTGGACGCGGTCGTGAACGCCCGGATGCGCTGGACCGCCGTGACCAACCTGCGCGACCTGCGCCCCCGGGTCGACGACCGGCGGATCCCGCTCGTGGTCACCGAACGCCGCATCGTGGCCTCCGACCAGGACGTGGTGAGCCTGCGGCTGGCCGCGCCGGGCGGCGGCCCGCTACCCCCGTGGCGGCCCGGCGCCCATCTGGATCTGGAACTGCCCTCCGGGTTGCTGCGGCAGTATTCGCTGTGCGGCGACCCGCGCGATACCCGTGGCTACCGGATCGCGGTCCGGCGCATCCCGGACGGCGCCGGATCGGCCGAGGTGCACGATGATCTGGGCGTGGGGCGCGCGCTGGTGGTTCGCGGGCCGCGCAACGCGTTTCCGTTCGCCGCGCCGGGCCACGGCTCCGCGGCGACCCGGGTGCGTTTCGTGGCCGGCGGTATCGGGATCACCCCGATCCTGCCCATGATGCGGCTGGCCGACGCCCTCGGTATCGAATGGACCGCGATCTATACCGGACGCACCCGCGACACCCTGCCGTTCCTGGCCGAGGTGGAGGGTTTCGGCCCGCGCGCGCGGGTGCGTACCGACGACCGGCACGGCCTGCCCGATATCGCCACACTGCTGGACGGAGCCGGTCCCGATACCGCCGTCTACTGCTGCGGCCCGGCCCCGATGATCGCCGGTGTCGCCGCCGCGGTCCGCGGGATGCCCGGCGTCGAACTGCATTCCGAACGTTTCTCGGCGCCTCCTGTCGTGGACGGCACGCCGTTCGAGATCCAGTTGTCGCGCGGCGGTGAGGTGATCGAGGTTCCGGCCGACCGCTCGGCGCTGGAGATGCTGCTGCGCAGCCGCCCGGATCAGCCGTACTCGTGCCGGCAGGGCTTCTGCCGGACCTGCAAGGTCCGCGTTCTCGACGGCGAACCCGAGCACCGCGATTCGGTCCTGACCCCCGCCGAACGCGCGGCAGGCGAACTGCTGGTGTGCGTATCGCGCTGCGCGGGCGGCCGATTGGTACTCGACCTGTAGCTCCGGCCCCGGCCGGAACCCGACCCCACCGACAGCACGAGGAGTGAAGCGTGACCGCATCGAGCACCGGCATCCCCGAGACCACCCGGACGGTTCACCACCGCGGATTCGACCTCGCGGTCTACGAATACGGCGACCCCGCCGCCGAAACCGTCGTACTGGTCCACGGCTGGCCCGATACCCATCACCTGTGGCGCGGGGTGATCCCGCTGCTGGCCGAACGGTTCCATGTGGTGGCCTACGACACCCGCGGGCACGGGGCGTCCACCCGTACCTCCCGGGTCGCCGACTTCCGCCTCGAGGAACTCGCCGCCGATTTCTACGCGGTCGCCGACGCGGTCAGTCCCGGCCGCCCCGTCCACGTACTCGCGCACGACTGGGGTTCGGTGCAGGTATGGGAGGCGGTCTGCGAACCGCAAGCCATCGAACGGATCGCCTCGTTCACCTCGGTATCCGGCCCGAACCTGGACCATCTGGCGGCGTGGGTGCGCGCCCGGCTCGGCAGCCCGAGCCCGCGCAATCTGTGGCAGCCGTTCACCCAGTTGCTGTCCTCGGCCTACACCGGTCTGTTCATGACGCCGATGCTGCCGCGACTGCTGTTCGGCGCTGTCGCCACCGAGGGGCGGTGGCGGCGGGTGATCCAGCTGATGAACCGGACACCGGCCTCCACGATCCACTTCGGCCCGACCCTGAAACAGGATATGGTCGACGGCCTGCTCATCTACCGGGCCAATATCATCCCCCGGATGCTCAATCCGCGGGAACGCACCACCGATGTCCCGGTGCAGCTGATCGTGGCCGGCCACGATATCGCCGTCCGCCCGGCGGGTTACGACGATTCGGCACGGTGGGTGTCGCGGCTGTGGCGGCGTGATGTTCCGGCCGGACACTGGATGCCGTTCTCGCATCCCGAGCTCTTGGCGGAGGCGACGAGCGAACTCGCCGCCACGGTCGGCACGGGCGCGGACGATTCCGCGACAGTGCATCTGCTCCCGAATGCCGGCACGACCTCGCCCGGGCGCGCGAACGGTAACCGGGCCGCGCGCTGATCAGAGGTCAGGACGCGGTCGCGGAGTCGGCCGCGCGCAGGAAATGCCGCCCCCAGGAACGGATCTGGGCGATGAGCTCCGGTGGTTCCAGCACCTGGAATTCGGCATCCAGCGATCCCAGCGCCATGGTGGGCCAGTCGAGGGAGTCGGTGCTCATCGTGACCCGGCAGCGGCCGGCCGATACGGCGTCGACGGTGCTCCACTGCCCGATCCGGGCACGGACCTCGTCGGCGGGTGCGTCGACCAGCGCTTCGATCCGGTAGGGGCGGGCGACACTGTCGACGCCCGCCCGGACGAATTCGGCGGCGTCCGCGACGGGGAGTTCGCGCGGCCGGAACCGGGAACCGTCGCCCTCCGGACCGGTCAGGCGGTCGATGCGGAAGCTACGCCAATCGTGGCGCAGGAGATCGAAGGCGACCAGGTACCAGCGCCTGCCCAGCGATACCAGCCGGTGCGGTTCGACATGGCGTTCGGTGCGGCTGCCGTCGGCGGCGGTATAGGAGAACCGCAGGCGTTCGCTGTCCCGGCAGGCCAGCGCCAGCGCGGTCAAGGCCGCCGGGTCGGGACCGGGGCCGGGGCGGCCGCTCCACTCGGCGGGCACGGTCATGGCCCGGATCGCCTCCACCCGGCGGCGCAGCCGCGGGGGCATCACCTGGACCACCTTGGCGAGGGCGCGCACCGAGGATTCCGCGACACCGGCGACCGATCCCTGCATGGCGGTCTGCAATCCGATCACCAAGGCCACCGCTTCGTCGTCGTCGACCATCAGCGGCGGCAGCGCCGCACCCGCGGCGAGCTGATATCCACCGTCGACGCCGCGCTGGGCCTCCACCGGGTAGCCCAGGTCACGCAAACGGTCGACATCCCGGCGCAGGGTCCGCGCGGAGACGCCGAGGCGGTCCGCCAGCTCATTGCCCGGCCAGTATTTGTGGGTCTGCAGCAACGACAGCAGGCGCAGGGTCCGCGTGCTCGTATTCGCCATACTCCGATTGTCCTCGCTATTGCGGTCATTTTGTGACCGCTGGCCAACGCGGGTCAGGCCTGCAGGGACAAACCCGTGATGGTGTCCGCGGTGATCGTCCCGTCGGCATGTCTGCGCCCGTACACCACCACCGGGGCGCCGATGGTGATGCCCTCGACACTGCCGGCCATCAAGACGTACAGCTTGGTCTCACGGTCGGTGTAAACCGTGAGCTCCGAGCGGGTGAGTTCGCTGCTGATGGTGAGCGTCGAACCGTCGTTGCCCCGGACCTTGCCGAAGACGAATCCGGTTCCGACAATGCGCGATCCGCTTCCCGGCGAGTCCGATTTCGAGGGTGCGGGCACGGCCTGGACGGTGGCCGTCGGCGCCGAGGCCACGGTGGCGAGACCCGGCCGGCCGGCCTCGTCGAGGCCTGTCGTGCGGCCCAGGTAGAAACTGCCGGCGGTGAGCAGCACCGCCAGGCCGAGGCACAACCCGAGCAGGGCGTGTCCACCGAACGGGCTCGACCGGGTGAGGCCCGGGCCCGACGAGTTCTCGGCGGACAGCGGGTGAGGGTCCGGGTACCGGGCCGGGTCCGGGGCACCGGAGATCTCGGCGGACGGGTACGTGCCGAAGGGGTCCGTCTCGGTGTCCTCGGTATCGGGGTACGCAGCGGCCCGCGGCCCTCCGGGTCTCGCCGCGGCCTCGGTTACGGAGAAGTCATCGACCGGATGGTCCCCGGAACCTGCCGGAGTCGTATCTCCGATCTCGGTGTGCCGGAAGGTCGCGGTGCGGATCGCCTCCGACTCAGAGCGGGTGGGTACCGGTGTGGCCGCGGGAAGGGCCGGCAGGGTGGCGGACGGTTCCCCGGAGGGGTCCGGAGTCGCCGGGACCGCCGCTCCCAGCAGATGTGCCGACACCGTCGGGTCGGCGTCGCCGGCCGGTCCCTCGGCACCGGCCGGGCCGGACGGTGGCGGACGCTTCCCGGTCGCGGCACGGATCACCGCCGGGTCCAGGCTGCCGAACCGGGCGACCGGCGCCGCCGGACGGCCGGGTGACCGTGACCACGGCGGGCGCTTACTGGACATACTGCCAGGCTAGGGGGTCCTGTCCAGGCCCCTATCGTCACTGGCGGGAGCAACCGGCGAGTGAATCACGATGTGCGCCCGGCTGTTCCGCGCCGGCACGCCGGTTCAGCCCGCCGCCACCACCTCGAGCACCTGTTCTCCGTAGCGGGCGAGCTTGTTCTCACCGATTCCGCTGAGCGCGCCCAGCGCCGGGAGATCGGCGGGTTTGCGGGCGGCGATATCGCGCAGGGTGGCGTCGTGGAAGACGACATAGGCCGGAACGCCCTGTTCCTTGGCGGTATCGGCCCGCCACTGCCGCAGTTTCTCGAACAGGTCCACGTCGGCGCCGCTGAGATCCGCGGGCGCGGATCGGGCGGCCTTCGCGCCGCGCGCGGCCCGTGAGGGGGTCGGACGCTCGGGTTCGCGGCGCAACCGGACGGTGCGGCCGTCGAAGAGCACCGCCTCGCTGGCCTCGGTGAGGGTGAGGACGCCGTAATCCCCGTGCACTGCCAGCAATCCCTGCGCCAGCAGTTGCCGGATCACCCCGCGCCATTCGGTATCCCGCAGATCGCCGCCCACTCCGAAAACACTGAGTTCGTGGTGGTCGTATTGCAGGACTTTCTGATTCTGCTTGCCCAGCAGGATATCGATCAGATGGCCGGCGCCGAAGCTCTGGCCGCGTTCCCGCTTCAGGCGCAGCACCGCCGAGAGCAGTTTCTGCGCGGCGACGGTGCCGTCCCAGGATTCCGGCGGGGTCAGGCAGGTATCGCAATTTCCGCAGGGCAGCGGCGGCTGCCCGAAATAGGCCAGCAGCTGGGCGCGGCGGCAGTCGACCGTTTCGCACAGGGCGAGCATGGCGTCCAGGTGCAACTGCAGGCGACGGCGGTGCGCGGCGTCGCCCTCGGAGGATTCGATCAGCTTGCGCTGCTGCACCACATCCTGCAGGCCGTACACCATCCAGGCGGTGGACGGCAGGCCGTCACGACCGGCGCGGCCGGTCTCCTGGTAGTAGCCCTCCACCGATTTGGGCAGATCCAGATGCGCGACGAAACGGACGTCGGGTTTATCGATTCCCATTCCGAAGGCGATGGTCGCGACCACGACCAGGCCCTCCTCACGCAGAAATCTCGCCTGGTTCTCGGCACGCGTCCGGTTGTCGAGACCGGCGTGATAGGGCACCGCCCGGATACCGTTCTCGGTGAGGAAGGCCGCGGTCTTCTCCACCGAGTTACGGGACAGGCAGTAGACGATTCCGGCGTCGCCGGGGTGTTCGGCGCGCAGGAAATCCAGCAGCTGGCGGTCGGGGCGGTTCTTGGGCTCGATCCGGTATTGGATATTGGGCCGGTCGAAACTGGCGACGAAGCGGCGCGCCCCGCCCAGTTCCAGCCGGGTGACGATCTCGTCGCGGGTCTTCTCGGTGGCCGTCGCGGTGAGCGCGATCCGGGGCACCTCGGGCCAGCGCTCGTGCAACATCGACAACGCCAGGTAGTCGGGCCGGAAATCGTGACCCCACTGCGAGACACAGTGCGCCTCGTCGATGGCGAACAGCGCGATCCGGCCACGGTCGAGGAGCTGGGCGGTGGATTCCATCCGCAGCCGTTCCGGGGCGAGGTAGAGCAGGTCGAGTTCCCCGGCGGCGAACTGCGCCTCGACCATGCGGCGTTCGTCGGGGTTCTGCGTCGAGTTGAGGAAGCCGGCCCGCACGCCCAGCGCGCTGAGCGCGTCCACCTGGTCCTGCATGAGTGCGATGAGCGGGGACACCACGACACCGGTACCCGGCCGCACCAGCGCGGGCACCTGGTAGCAGAGCGATTTTCCCCCGCCGGTCGGCATGAGGACCAGGGCGTCGCCACCGGCCACGACATGATCGACGATCTCGGCCTGATCCCCCCGGAAACTGTCGTAACCGAACACCCGTCGCAGAACCTGTTGTGCCGTATCGGTTTCGGAGCCGGGCACGGTATCGGCCGTCATGGGGGTGTCGAGGGGATCCACGCGGCCATCCTACGAGGGGCCCCGGACTCCCGCAGGCGCCGCGGGCCGGATACCGGCCCGTTGTCCACATGTGGACAACCACGGCCACGCCGCGGTCCGGAACCGAGCGTGACCCGCGACCGTGCTCTAGGTTTCCGGTTATGACATCCGAGAAGAAGCGGGCCCGCGGGCGGTCGGCGGTATTCGCCGCGGCGCTGGCCGCGCTGGGGTTCGCCGTCGTTCCCGCGCCCGAGGCCCGGGCCTTTCCGGCGATGTGCGATCAGGGGTGGCGGATGGACACCCTCGTCGAGGGCGTCGGCAATCTGGAGAACCTGGACTCCGACGGCGCGGGCGGTTTCTACGTCACCGGACTCCTCGACGGATACCTGGCCCATGTCTCCGCGGACGGCCGGTTCGAGAAACTGCTCACCGGACTCGACCGCCCGGCGGGCGTCCGCGTGGCCGGGCGATCGGTGTACTTCGTGACCGGCGACGATTTCACCGCCCCTCCGGGCACCCTGCAGCGCTACGACCTCGACACCGGCGCGGTGACGGTGCTGCTCACCGGCCTCAACGGCGCGAACGGCCTGCTGCTGCTCCCCGACGGCGACCTGCTGTTCAGCAATTCCGGGGGTCTGCGCGATCCGCGCGATCTGCCGTCCGGTATCTCGCGGTACCGGCCCGCCACCGGGGAGTTCATCCGGACCTGGTCGCCGGTACCGCTGCCCAACGGGCTGGCCCTGGCCCCCGACGGGCGGGCGATCTACGCGAGCAGCATCACCCTGCAGATCTTCCGGGTACCGCTGGACCATCCGGCCGCGCCGGCGGTTGTCGCCGGGGTGCCCGGGCTTCTCACGCTGCCCGACGATATGGAGGCCACCGCCGCCGGGGACCTCTTCGTCGCCGACCACGGCGTGGGCGCGATCTACCGGGTCGATCCCGCCACCGGGCAGGGCTGCGCCGTGGTCACCGGCCTGATCAAACCGCCCGCCCCGGTACGTGTGCCGCCCGACGGCACCACCTCGGTGCGGATCGCCCGCGACGGGGACGGCTGGTCCCTCTACTTCACCGGTATGGACGGAGCCCTGCGCCGGCTGCGCCCGCCCGCCGATATCGACCTCACCCCGGCCGATCCCACCCACCGCTGATCAGCTCGCCGAGGCGACGGTCCCGGCTCGGTTCCCCGTGGGACGGGACCCGTTCGATTCCGGTCGCCGGCGACCGGCCCGGGACCGCACAACGAAGTGCCGCTTCGGGGCAGGTCGAAAGTTTTTTCCGCCCGGCGGTTATTGAGGACAGAAAGTGGCCGCTATGGGTCATACCGTGGTTTTCGAACACGGGAACAACCCCTCCTCAGCCCCCACGGAAGGCGAAGACCATGGCCGACACCTCCACCCTCACCGAGACCGGCGACAACGGGACCCTGACCGGCGAGCGCGCCGATATCCTGGCCCAGCTCGGCCAGGCCCGTTTCTTCCTGCGGTTCACCGCCCAGGGCCTCACCGACGAGCAGGCCGGTGCGCGTCCGACCCCGAGCGAACTGTGCCTGGGCGGGCTGATCAAGCACGTGACCGGAGTCGAACGCGGCTGGGTGGATTTCATCGTGGACGGAACTTCGGCCATGAAGGATTTCGACGATCTGACCGCCGAGGATTTCGCGGAGCGCGAGCACGAGTTCCGGATGCTGCCCGGTGAGACCCTGTCCGGAGTCCTCGCGGCCTACGACGAGGTGGCGCGGCGGACCGATGAACTGGTCGCGACGCTGGATCTCGATTCGGCGTGGCCGCTGCCCAAGGCCCCCTGGTTCCAGGAAGGGCACTGGTCGGCCCGACGAGTGCTGCTGCACATCATCTCCGAGACCTCCCAGCACTCCGGGCACGCCGATATCATCCGCGAGGCCCTCGACGGTCAGAAGACCATGGGCTGAACCGGGCGTTATCCGCCGAGGCGGTCGAGGACCTGTCGCTGCAGCAGGCCGTTGGTCGCCACGGCGTCGCCGCCGTGCGGGCCGGGACGGCCGTCCAGCGAGGTGAAGGTCCCTCCGGCCTCCCGGACCAGGATGTCGAGCGCGGCCAGATCCCACAGCGAGACCTCCGGTTCGGTCGCGATATCCACCGCACCCTCGGCCACCAGGCAGTAGTTGAGGAAATCGCCGTACCCGCGAACCCGCCAGACCTCGTCGGTGAGGTCGACGAACCGCTCCCGCAACCCCCGGTCACGCCAGCCGGACAGACTGGAGAACGCGAGACTGGCCGAACCCAGATCACCGACCGCGGAGACCGAAAGCGGCTGCGGCGCACCGGGATGGAAGCTCGACCAGGCGCCCTGCCCCGCGGCGGCCCACCATCGGCGGGCCAGCGCGGGCGCGCTCACCACCCCCACCACCGGGACACCGTCCTCCAGCAGCGCGATGAGCGAGGCCCACACCGGAACCCCGCGCACGAAGTTCTTGGTGCCGTCGATGGGGTCGACGACCCACTGCCGGCCGCTGAATTCCGCGGTGCCGCCGAATTCCTCGCCCAGCACCGAATCCTCGGGGCGCCCGTGCCGCAGCATCCGCCGGATCGCCTCCTCCACCGCGAGGTCCGCGTCGGAGACCGGGGTCAGATCGGGTTTGGCGTCGACCTTCAGGTCCAGCGCACCGAACCGTTCCCGGGTGATCGCGTCCGCCTCGTCGGCCAGGCGCAGCGCGAGTTCGAGGTCAGAGGAGTGAGCAGCCACACCCGAACACTATCGAGTCGGTCCGGGCGTGGTCGCGCGCCGTGCCGTCACGCCCCGGCACCGCTCTCAGGCCGCGAGCGCGCGGGCGTCGACCAGAGCCCGGGCCCACCAGTGCAGCCGGTCCAGCATCACCTGGGCCGCCGCCGCGGGCTCCTCGGGGGCGAGCAACTGCCCGTCCTCCCCGAACAGCAGGTAGTAGCGCGGGAACGAGACGTACTCCCGCACGGTGTGCGCGTCGAGTTCGTTGAAGACCTGACGCAGCTGTTCGATGGCGAGCAGGCCCCCGCTGGCCCCGCTGTAGCCCACGAACGCGACGGCCTTGCCCTGCCACTGGGTGAAATGCCAGTCGATGAGGGCCTTCAGGGAGGCCGGGAAGCTGCGGTTGTAGTCGGGGGTCACGATCACGAACGCGTCGGCGGCCGCGAGCCGTTCACTCACCTCGCGCAGCCCCGCGGGGCGCTGCGGATCCGGTTCCATCGCCGGCGGCACGGCGGGCAGCGCCAGCGGGATCTCGGCTTCGGCCAGGTCGATCACATCGATCTCGAAGCGATCGTGACGGGCGGCCTGCGCGGTGATCCACGAGGCGACGACCGGCCCGAAACGGCCTTCGCGGACGCTGCCGATGATCACCGCGAGACGCAGTGGCGTGCTGGACATGCTGTGCTCCTTCGTCGGGCGGCCCCGCGGCCGCCGCTCGCTGTCGAATCTGCCGGGGCGGGCGGGCGGCGGGGAGACCGTGCCGAGAGTGGTACTGCCACGGCCACCCTCGGCGCGGCGCCGCGCCGTACCGTGGGACCGTGAGCGAGAACGAGATGGGGCTGTTCCTGCGCAGCAGGCGCGATGCGGTGACACCGGCCCGGGTGGGGCTGCCCACCGGCGCCCGCCGCCGGGCGCCCGGCCTGCGCCGGTCGGAGCTGGCCACGCTCGCGGGGGTCAGCGTCGAATACATCACCCGGCTCGAACAGGGCCGCGATCGCAACCCCTCGCCCCAGGTGCTCGCCGCACTCGCCGACGCGCTGGCGCTCACCTCGGCGGAACGGGTCCACCTGTACCGCCTGACCAAGGCCGATACCGGATTCAACTGTATGGGCCGGGCACGCCCGGAACGCGAGATCCGGCCGACGATCCGGGCCCTGCTCGATCAGCTCGAACCCGCGGCGGCTGTCGTGGTCAACCGGCTCACCGATGTTCTGGCCTGCACCGACGGCTACCGGCGGCTGATGGAGCCGACCGGCGCGCTGGACGGTGCGCATTTCGCGAACCTCGCCCATTTCGCCTTCACCGACCCACGGGCCCGTGACGTGTACCCGGACTGGGATCAACTGGCCGACCAGCTGGTGGCCACCCTCAAACAGGGGCCCTTCCGCGCCGACCCGGATATCGCGGCACTGGCCGACCAGCTCACCATCACCGCGGGCGCGGCCTTCACCGACCGTGTCGCCACCGTGCCCAACCTGCCCGCGGCCACCGGGGTGACCCGGATGGCGCATCCGGCGGCCGGGCCGCTGCGGCTGGCCTACGAGACCCTGGATCTGTCCGCCGACGACGACCAGCGGCTGATCGTCCACCTGCCCGCGGACCCGGCGACGGCGGGCGCGCTGGACCGGATGGCCGGCCACCGCCCCGGTAACCTGCGCGCCGTCCCGAGCTGAGCCGTGGCGCCCCGGCGGCTACCACCCCGGGCGGTATCGGACATACCGTTTCACCCCGCCGGACGCTCCTAGTAGCCTTGAGCACCGTGCATCCAGACGTTACCGCCGACCTCGCCGAACTCGACGCGACTCTGAAGACCGTCGAATCGGTCCTCGATATCGAGGAGCTACGCCGTCGTATCGACGAGCTGGAGCACCAGGCCGCCGACCCCGAGCTGTGGAACGATCAGGACCACGCCCAGAAGGTCACCAGCGAACTCTCGCACGCGCAGGGTGAACTGCGCCGCGTCGAGGAGTTACGCCAGCGCCTCGAGGATCTGCCGGTGCTCTACGAGCTGGCCGAGGAGGAAGAGGGCGAGGCGAGGACCGGCGCGCTGGCCGACGCCGACGCCGAACGCGCGGCCCTGCACACCGACGTGGAAGCCCTCGAGGTCCGCACACTGCTGTCGGGTGAATACGACAAGCGCGACGCCCTGGTGAACATCCGCTCCGGCGCCGGCGGGGTGGATGCCGCCGACTGGGCCGAGATGCTGATGCGCATGTACATCCGCTGGGCGGACCGGCACAAGTACTCCGTCGAGGTCTACGACACCTCCTACGCCGAAGAGGCCGGGATCAAGAGCGCCACGTTCGCGGTCAAGACGCCCTACGCCTACGGCACCCTGTCGGTGGAGATGGGCACCCATCGGCTGGTGCGTATCAGCCCGTTCGACAACCAGGGCCGCCGCCAGACCTCGTTCGCCGAGGTCGAGGTGCTGCCGGTGGTGGAGACCACCGACCATATCGAGGTCCCGGAAACCGATATCCGCGTCGATGTCTACCGGTCGTCGGGTCCGGGCGGGCAGAGCGTCAACACCACCGACTCGGCCGTGCGGATCACCCATATCCCCACCGGCATCGTGGTGACCTGCCAGAACGAGAAATCGCAGCTGCAGAACAAGGTATCGGCCATGCGGGTGCTGCAGGCGAAACTGCTGGAGCGCAAACGCCAGGAGGAGCGCGCCCAGATGGACGCCCTCAAGACCAACGAGGGCGCGTCCTGGGGCAACCAGATGCGCTCCTACGTCCTGCACCCGTACCAGATGGTCAAGGACCTGCGCACCAACTACGAGGTCAACAATCCCTCGGCGGTGCTCGACGGCGATATCGACGGTTTCATCGAGTCCGGGATCCGCTGGCGGATGAGTACAGTTCTGCAGGAGAGCTAGCGGTACCGGGATCCGGAGCGCGGCACACCATCCGGCGCGAGTGGAAGAGCAGGTTGTCCCATGTATTCGGAGGGGACCCGGACACTGATCGTGGCCCTGCCCTCGTTGTCCTCGGATGTGACGTCCTGGCTGCGATCGTCGGGTCTGGAGATCGTGCTGCTGGTACTGGGCGCCATGCTGTTCGCCCGCTTCGCCACCTATCTGCGCGACCGGGTGACCCAGCGTATCGATTCCGGGTTCCGCGGCGGCGACGCGCTGGTGCGGTCCGAGGAGGCCAAACACCGGCACGCGCTCGCCCAGGTACTCACCTGGGTGGTGCTGACCGTGGCCTATGTGCTGGTCGCCATGGAGGTCCTGCAGCGGCTCGGCTTCTCCATGTCGGGGCTGGTGGCGCCCGCCGCCGTTCTGGGCGCCGCGCTCGGTTTCGGCGCGCAGCGCATCGTGCAGGACATTCTGGCCGGGTTCTTCCTGATCACCGAACGCCAGTACGGGTTCGGTGACGTGGTGCGGATCGCGGTGACCGGTGTCGCCGACCCGGCCGAGGGTACGGTCGAGGACGTCACGCTGCGGGTCACCAAGCTGCGCAACTCCGACGGCGAGGTGATCACGGTCCCGAACGGCCAGATCGTGAAGGTCACCAACCTGTCCAAGGATTGGGCCCGTGCCGCGATCGATGTCCCGGTCGCGGCCAGCGCCGATATTCTGCGGATCAACGAGGTTCTGCACGAAGTGGGCGGTCAGGCCTACCGCGACCCCCGGCTCGAGCCGTTGCTGCTCGACGAGCCGACCGTGATGGGCGTGGAGGATCTGACCGTGGATCAGATGAACATCCGTATGGTCGCCCGGACACTTCCGGGCAAACAGTTCGAGGTGGGACGTGAACTTCGGGTCCGGGTTGCGGCGGCTATGCGCCGAGAGGGTCTCAACGCACGCACGTAGGTCGACACTGATGCTGGCCGCCGGCTGGCTCGCGACCTTCGTGCTCTACCTGTTCGTCAAACCCGACGACATCGCACCGGCCGAGAGGACGCCGGCCCCCGCCGCACCGGCCGTCCACCAGGTTCCCGCGCTCGTCCCACCGGCCCCCTGAGCCCCGGGAAGTGGTCGCGCGGCGGCTTCGTTATCGAATGGTTACACTGACTCCTCGTGATCACCCTGCGCGACGTCAGCAAGTCGTATCCGACCTCGACGCGACCAGCACTCGAACACGTCACCGTGCACGTCGACAAGGGTGAGTTCGTCTTTCTCATCGGTCCGTCCGGTTCCGGGAAATCGACCTTCATGCGGTTGCTGCTCAAGGAGGAGATACCGACCACGGGCGAGATCTCGGTCGCGGATTACCGGGTGGACCGGTTGCCCGGACGCCGGGTACCGAAACTGCGGCAGCGTATCGGCTGCGTTTTCCAGGATTTCCGGCTGCTGCAGCAGCGCACGGTCGCGCAGAATGTCGCCTTCGCGCTGGAGGTGATCGGGAAACGCCGGCAGTTCATCGACCGGACCGTGCCGGAGGTACTGGAACTGGTCGGGCTCAGCGGTAAAGCCGACCGGCTGCCGAGCGAACTGTCCGGCGGCGAACAGCAGCGGGTGGCCATCGCCCGCGCGTTCGTGAACCGCCCGCTGGTCCTGCTGGCCGACGAACCCACCGGCAACCTCGACCCCGAGACGAGTTACGAGATCATGCTGCTGCTCGAGCACATCAACCGGATGGGCACCACGGTGCTCATGGCCACCCACGATCCGCTGATCGTGGACGGGATGCGACGGCGGGTGGTCGAGCTCTACGAGGGCCGGCTGGTCCGCGACCAGGCCACCGGCGGCTACGAGGTGGGCCGGTAATGCGCGCGGGATTCCTGCTGGGCGAGGTCTCCGAGGGCCTGCGCCGCAACGTCACCATGACGATCGCGATGATCCTGACCACCGCGGTCTCGCTGACCATGCTCGGCGGCGGCATCCTCGCGATCCAGATCGCCGACAAGACCGAGCAGTACTTCCTGGACCGGCTCGAGGTCCGGCTCTATCTCACCGAGGACATCTCCGCGACCGATCCCGACTGCGCCTCGGAGCCCTGCCATACGCTGATGGCGGATCTGCGCTCGGTCGGCGGTGTGGAGAGCGTCCAGTACCTCAACCGCGACGCGGCGATCCGCGAGGCCAAGGAACAGACCTTCAAGGATCAGCCGGAACTGGCCGAATATGTGAGCGAAACCCCGCTGCCCGCCTCGCTGCGGGTGAAGATGGGCGACGCCTCGCTGTATCCGGCCATCTACGAGCAGTTCTACGAACGGCCGGGCGTCGGCATGGTCCGCAACGACAAGGACACGGTGGACCGCCTGGTCAGCCTGTTCGACGGACTGCGCAACGCCGCGTTCGGCATGGCGCTGCTGCAGGCGGTGGCCGCCCTCCTGCTGATCGCGAACATGGTGCAGATCGCGGCCTTCACCCGGCGGACGGAGGTGAGCATCATGCGCCTCGTCGGCGCGACCCGCTGGTACACCCAGTTGCCGTTCCTGCTGGAAGCGGTGGTCGCCGCGCTGGCCGGCGGACTGGTCGCGACGATCGGCCTGTTCGCCGCCCGGCCGCTGGTGATCGACCGCGCACTGGGCGATCTGTTCGCGAGCAATGTCTTCCCGGCCGTCACCTTCGACGATATCTTCACCACCGCGCTGATGGTGGTGCCGGTGGGCGTGGTGTTCGCCGGTCTCACCGCCTACGCCACTCTGCGCTGGTACGTGCGGGAGTAAGGGAAGGCTCCGGCACCGCCCCGCACGACCGCCCGCCCCGTCGCCCGGGGCGGGCGGTCGTGTTCGCGCCCGGCCTGTCCGCTCACCAGGACGGAAGACGCCCTCGACGCCGTTCTTACTCCGCAGTAAGATAGCCTTACTCCGCAGTAAGATAGCTGGGGACAGACCTTCACCCCGCGCGAGGAAACAGGTGACGATGAGCATTCGAGACAGCGCTACCAAGCGGCGTCCTGATACGGGAGTCCGCCAGGAGAACGGGGTGGGCCTGCACCAACCCAAACGGGATTGGATGGGCGCCGCCATGCGGGTCATGTCGACGATCACCGGCTCGGAGCTCGCCGAGAAGTACAACCTGCGCAAACAGATCGACCGGGTCACCTACGAGAGCACCAAAACGGGTTTCCGGACCCTCGGCGCGGCCACCCGGGCGTTCAACAAGGTCGCCGGCGGCGGCGCTCCCAAACGCCTGCCCGACAACGAGTCGAAGACCAAGGACTACTTCGACCTCACCCCGACCGACGAACAGCAGATGATCGTCGAGACGGTGCGTGAGTTCGCGGCCGAGATCCTGCGCCCGGCCGCGCACGACGCCGACGAGGCCGCCGCGGCCCCGAAGGATCTGCTGGGCCGCGCCGCGGAACTGGGCATCACCCTGATCAACGTCCCCGAGGAACTCGAGGGCGCGGCGACCGAACGCGGTGCTGTCACCAACGCGCTGGTGGCCGAGGCGCTCGCGCACGGCGATATGGGCCTGGCCCTGCCGCTGCTGGCGCCCAGCGGTGTCGCGGTGGCCCTCTCCCAGTGGGGCACCGACGCCCAGCAGCAGACCTATCTGCCCGCCTTCACCGGCGAGAACGTCCCCCAGGCCTCCGTGGTGATCAGCGAACCGCGCGCGCTGTTCGACCCCTTCGGCCTGCAGACCAAGGCCGTGCGCTCCCCCAGCGGCTATCGGCTCAACGGAGTGAAGAGCCTGGTCCCGGCTGCCGCCGACGCCGAGATCTTCATCGTCGGCGCAGAACTCGACGGCCGCCCTGCCCTGTTCGTGATCGAATCCGACGCCAAGGGCCTGTCGGTGGAGGCCGATCCGAGTATGGGTCTGCGGGCCGCGGGCCTGGGCCGGCTTGTCCTGGACAATGTCGCCGTCGGCATCGACGCGATCCTCGGCGAGGGCGATGCCAAACAGCACGCCGCCGACTACCGCGATGCCGTCCAGCTGGCGCGCCTGGGCTGGGCCTCGCTGGCCACCGGCACCGGGCAGGCCGTCCTCGACTACGTGATCCCCTACGTCAACGAGCGGGAGGCGTTCGGCGAGCCGATCAGCCATCGGCAGGCCGTGGCCTTCATGGTCGCCGATATCGCCATCGAACTGGACGGCCTGCGTCTGGTGACGCTGCGCGGCGCGGCCCGCGCCGAACAGGGCCTGACCTTCGCCCGCGAGGCGGCGCTGGCCAAGAAGCTCGCCGCCGACAAGGGCATGAAGATCGGCCTCGACGGTGTGCAGCTGCTCGGCGGGCACGGCTTCACCAAGGAACACCCGGTCGAACGCTGGTACCGCGACCTGCGCGGTATCGCGATCGCCGAAGGCATTGTGCTCGTGTAGTCGGCGCCGCCTCCAGCGGCCCCTGGCGACGAAGTCCTTATCAGGAGACTTTCCATGATCAATCTCGAACTTCCCAAGAAGCTGCGGGCCAGTGCCAATCAGGCGCATCAGGTGGCCGCGCAGATCTTCCGGCCCATCTCCCGCAAGTACGACCTCGGCGAGCACGAGTATCCCGTGGAGCTCGACACCATGGCCGCCATGGTCGACGGGCTCAGCGATTCCGGCACGCAGAAGATCAGCGGCGCCAGCGGCGGCCGGTCCGACGACGAGGCGCCCAGCACCGCCGTGCTCCTCAACGCCAACGGCGGCAATATGTCCGCGCTGCTCAACGCCCTGGAAACCTCCTGGGGTGATGTCGGGCTGATGCTGTCCATCCCGTACCAGGGCCTGGGCAACGCCGCCATCGCCGCGGTCGCCACCGATGAGCAGCTGGAGCGGTTCGGCAAGGTGTGGGCGTCGATGGCGATCACCGAGCCCAGTTTCGGCTCCGATTCGGCCGCGGTCACCACCACCGCCGTCCTCGACGGCGACGAATGGGTGCTCAACGGCGAGAAGATCTTCGTCACCGCCGGGCAGCGCTCCACCCATATCGTGGTGTGGGCCTCGGTGGACCGCAGTCTCGGCCGTGCCGCCATCAAATCGTTCGTGGTCCCGCGTGACGCCCCGGGGCTGTCGGTGGCCCGGCTCGAGCACAAGCTCGGTATCAAGGCCTCCGATACCGCGGTCCTGCTGCTGCAGGACTGCCGGATCCCGAAGGACAATATCCTCGGCAGCCCGGAAGTGAACGTGGAGAAGGGTTTCGCCGGGGTCATGCAGACCTTCGACAACACCCGTCCCATGGTCGCCGCCATGGCGATCGGCGTCACCCGCGCCGCGCTCGAGGAACTGCGCACCATCCTCACCGACGCGGGTATCGAGATCTCCTACGACACCCCGCCCAACAACCAGCACGCCGCGGCGGCCGAATTCCTGCGGATGGAGGCCGACTACGAGTCCGCCTACCTGCTGGCCCTGCGCGCGGCCTGGATGGCCGACAACAAGAAGCCGAACTCGCTCGAGGCCTCCATGTCCAAGGCCAAGGCGGGCCGCACCGGCACCGATGTGACCCTGAAGTCCGTGGAACTGGCCGGCGCCGTCGGTTACTCGCAGCGGCTGCTGCTGGAGAAGTGGGGTCGCGACTCCAAGATCCTCGACATCTTCGAGGGCACCCAGCAGATCCAGCAGCTCATCGTGGCCCGCCGGGTCCTGGGCAAGAGCAGCGCCGAACTCAAGTAGGCGGGTGGGGTAGGTGAAACCGGTGTGGTCCGCTGGGGGTACCACACCGGTTTCGCGTTTTCCGGCGAGAAGCGTTCGTCGGCTTTCGGGCCGCCCGCGGGCCGTCATCGGCGGGCAGCGCGTATCGGCTCAGGGCAGCGGCACCCACTCGGTACTGCCGTCGGCGGCGCGTGCGACCGTGCCGAACACCACATCGGCGAAATGGTTGCCGAAGGCCAGATCGCCGCTGTCGGCGAGGTCCGCGACGATCCGGCGGCGCTCTCGCGCCGACTGCTCGCGGTCGTGATCGACGCCCGAGGACCAGTGGGGATGGCGAACCTGCAGCGGGCTGTGCAACGCGTCGCCGAACGCGAGCAGTCGTCGCCCACCGGAGTCGATCGAGTACATCGCATGCCCTTCGGTATGCCCTGATGCCGACCACATCCTGACGCCGGGGAATATCTCCGCCCCGTCGGCGACCGTGCGGACCTTCGGGCTCATCGCTTCGAGCATCTCGGCCGTCACGGCGTGTTCGGCGGACGGGTGCCGTTGAGCCCACTCCGTTTCGGCGACCAGATAGTCGGCACCCGCGAACACGGAGCCGCCGCCGGGCCCGCGATGCGCCGCCCATCCGATGTGATCACCGTGCAGATGGGTGAAGGCCACCGCCTCGATCCGCTCCGGGAGGACCCCCGCCGCTGCCAGATTGGCCGGCAGCGCACCACCGCGGATCGCACCGATCAACGGATTGGCGGGGTCGGCGGGCACGGAGACCGGTCCGATACCGGCGTCGATCAGCAGCGCGCGCTGCCCCCGCTGGACCAGCAGACCGCCGATTCCGGCGACCAGGTACCCGTTCTCGTCGAGATGGTCGGCATATGCGGCCCAATCGGCATCGGTGCCGTCCGGGAGCCAGCCGCGCGGAGCCAGCCCGACCGAACCGTCGGGAACGTAGGTCACGGTCGTTTCTCCCAATCGGATCGAGCGCATCCGCGACGGGCGACGCAGCCGTTCGGCGCCGACCGGCCCGGCCGGCCGGCTGTCCGTGGAATCGGCCTGGTGAACAAGAGACATGGCGCGGGCTCCTGGATCGTTGGGTGACCGAGGGTCGATCACACCCGGGAAGCCTAAAGCTTAAATAATTCAAATTGCAACTATTTCAACTTCACGCATCGGCTAGGATGATCCCATGGGCGATACACCGGCTTCGGATCTCGTGGCGGCGGAACGGGAACTGTGCGGGCTGGTCAACGCGCTGGCGAGCCGTATCGAGAACCATGTGCGCCTACGGTCGACCCCGCTCGGCCTGAGCGCGCCGCAGGCCGTGGCCCTGCGCGAACTGACCGGGCCCATGACCATGCGCGATCTGGCCCAGCGAATGAGCTGCGAACCCTCCAACGCGACCTTCGTCGTCGACAAACTCGAAGCGGCCGGATACGTCGAACGCCGGGCCCACCCCACGGACCGGCGCGCCAAACTCATCGTGCTCACCGCCGCCGGGGCCGGACTACGGGAAACCCTGCTGGACAGGCTCACCGAGGACTCACCGCTGCAGCCACTGGACGCCCAGGAGCTACGGACGCTGCACGAACTGCTGGAACGCGCCGTCACCGGGAATCGGCCCGGGGCGTCACCTCACTGACGGGCCACCGCGGTCTGATCCATCACGACCGGTGTCGCGGCGGGCCGGCCGCGACGCCGGTGCCCACGCTGACGGCAGGTCGGTCCGCAATAGCGGGCCGGTCTGCCGGTCTCCCGGACCGGGAGCCGGGTCCCGCATTCGGCGCAGAGTTGCGCGGCGCCCGGGGTTTCGTGACCGGTCGGCCGGGAGTTGTCACGGAAGAGCGGGCCTTCCGTGACCGGCACCGTTCGCAATCCGTCCAGCAGCTGCCGGACCAGCCGTGCGCCGCGGGCCCGGTTCCGGTGTGCCGACCAGATCGCCGCACCACCGATGGTCAGCGCGGTCAGATCGGCGACCTGGACATCGGGGTCGACGGCCCTGGCCCGTTTCGCGTTGTGCAGCAGGTGTTCCAGGGCCGCACCGAAGCGTTGGCCCGCGGTGGCGAGCACGGCGTGCGGCCAGCTCTGATCCGTGGTCAGCGCATCGCAGATCTGTTTGTGACCGGCCGATTTCTCGATCACCTCGAGCAGGAATCCGAACAGCGCGTCACCGGGTGCGGCACGTGCGGCCCATCGATCCGCCGCCCGGGCCAGGCCCGCGACATGTTCGGAGAGCACCGCCTCCACCAGCGTCTCCTTACTGGGGAAGTGCCGGTACACCGTCCCGGCGCCCACACCCGCGCGTTGCGCGATCCGGCCGATCGACACCTCCGGCCCCTCCTCGGCGAATACCCGCGCGGCGGTACGGAGTACAAGGTCGCGGTTGCGCCGGGCATCCGCCCGGCGATTGGCGGGCAGCGCTGCTGTGGTCATGTCACGTAATCCTTGTCCGGGAAACGGAAACGGGCGGATCATTCCGGATCGTGCCAGTATCCACCACCGTCGAAACGGATGCCATGACCACCGAGAACCCGATAGATACCGATACCCCGATCCTCGTCACCGGGGCCACCGGCCAACAGGGCGGTGCCACCGCGCGGCGCCTGCTCGCCGCGGGGCGAACGGTGCACGCCATGGTCCGCGATACGAAAGCCCCGGCGGCAGCCGCTCTGGAGGCCGCCGGCGCCCGGCTCGTCTACGGCGATTTCGACGATCCCGGCAGCCTGCTGCCCGCACTGGACGGTGCCGCCGCCCTGTTCGGCATGCCGCCGGTGGTATTCGGGCCGGACGGCGGCGATACCGAACTCGAAGCCGCCCGGGGCCGGGCGCTGATCGACGCCGCCGCGGCCGCGGGAATCGAACGGGTCGTGTTCAGTACCGTCGCCACGACCACGGCGCCCACCCCGGGATGGGCCGGAAAGTCCGCGATCGAGCGGTATCTGCGTGATCGCATCCCGGTTTCCACCGTGCTGCGGCCGGTCCGTTTCATGACCAACTATCTCGGGTTGGCCGTGGCCGCGATCGACGGAATATCCGAGGGGGCGCACCGGCACCTGTTTCCGCCGGACGAACCGATGCAGATCATCGCGGTGGAGGATATCGCCGAATTCGCCCTGCTCGCGTTCAGCGACCCGTCCCGCTTCGCGGGCCGGACCCTGGAGCTCGCCGGTGACCAGCCGACTCCGATCGCCGCCGCGGCGGCGATCAGCGAGGCCACCGGTATCGCCGTACGGTACGAGCAGCTCACCGACGACGAGGCCGCCGCACTCGGCCCGGAGATCGCCGGAGTGAAGCGGAGCTGGCGGGACGGTCACGGCTGGCACGCCGATATCGAGGCGCTGCGGGTGATCCACCCCGGCCTGCGCACTTTGGACGACTGGCTCGCCGAATCCGGCGCCGCGGTTCTGCGCGACCACCTCACCCGGACCGGGCGGGCGACGCGGTAACGCCGTTCGGACGGCCGCGCGGCGGTTCTGGACACCGCGCGGTCCGAGTGACACTCTGTTGTCGATCGAGCTGTTCCGAGGTACGACCGGCAGCTCCGCCCCGCCCGGCATCGTATTCGCCCGGCGTGTTCCACCGGCTCCACCGCACGCACCCGTTCACCGAGCTGCATCCCGAACCACCGTATCGGCAAGGAGACTGGTCTATGCGTACACAGGGCTTCGCCCGTCGGCTCCTCACCACTGTCGCCGCGACGGCCGCGGCCACCGTCCTGCTCACCGGGCACGCCGCTTCCGAACCCGCCCGGGTCGACTGGCCCACGGCGGTTCAGCAGCTGCGCCAGGCCGCCATCGGCAATCTGGATGCCGAGCGGGCCGTGGAGATGCTGCTCGACGATCCACGGGTCGATACCGCCACCCGCGAGGCGGCGCTGCCGGCGCAGCCGTTCCAGGTGCCCGCCGAATCCACCATCGGCCGCGGCGGCGGGCAGGGGCTCTACGGCAACGGGCTGGCGCTGAGCGTCGACGGTTTCCGGTTCGCGTTCTTCGGCGGCCCGGGCACGATCGCGCCCAACCAGACCGGCGCGCGCCTGGATGTGGTGTGGCTGAACCTGTCCAACGGCCGCAGCGGAATGGAACAGTTCACCGAGCACGTCGACATCATCGCCGACACCACCATCCGCACCCGGGTGATCGATCCCGGCCCGGGCATGGTGGTGGCGGCGGTGTACGGCAACCTGTGGCATCGGTGGCCGGTTCCGGTGAGCCCGCAGAATCCGGACGGATTCGCCTATCAGCGCGGCGATATCACCTTCCCGTCGCTGGGAGCGATTTACAACTGAGCGAACAGCCCTGGTCGGAGCGGGGATGCGCGTCGAATATTCGACACGCGTCCCCCTCCGGACCGGAACTCATCGTTACCGTGATGTCTTTTTTGTCCGGAGCGTACGTTGTGAGCGGACGCACTTTCACTGCTACGGTGAGCCCCGATATGCCGTTCGGAATCGCTAGGTCGAGTGCCGACGCGAGAGTCTGTGGAGGTGTTCGAGGGTGAACCTGGCGCATACGCTGGAAGTCGTCAAGGCATACGGGCTGCTGCAGTCCAGCGGCTTCATCGATCTGAAGAATCCCGGGGAAACCCTGCGGACGCTGAAGGATTCCAAGACCTATATCCCGCAGGCCACCCTGATCATGCATTCCGCGCGGATCGCGCCCGAGGCGCCCGGGCTGGTCGACGAACGCGGTGAGCTGACCTACCGCGAACTGGACGAACAGTCCACCAAAATCGCCAACGGACTGCGCAAGGCCGGGATCACCGAAGGCACCGTGATCGGTATCCTCGCCCGCGACCACCGCGGCCTGATCCTGTCCATGGCGGCCGCCGGGAAACTCGGTGTGAAGATCGCCCTGATGAACACCGGCTTCGCCAAGCCACAGTTCGCCGAGGTGTGCGAGCGGGAGAAGGTCAAGGCCGTCCTGCACGACAGCGAGTTCCTGGGCCTGCTCGACGCGCTGCCCGCGGATATGCCGCGCTTCCTGACCTGGGTCGACGAGGGCGCGGAGCTGCCCGAGGGCGCGAAGACCCTGGACGATCTGATCGCCGAGAACGGCCTCGAGGCGCTGCCCGTGCCCAGCAAGCCGGGCGGCTTCATCATCCTCACCAGCGGTACCACCGGTCTGCCGAAGGGCGCGCCGCGCGAGAAGGCCAGCCCGGTCGCCACCGCGCAGTTCCTGGACCGGATGCCGTTCCCCAAACGCGGCACGGTCGTCATCGTCTCGCCGATCTTCCACAGCACCGGGCTGGGCACCTGGCTGGTGAGCACCGGTCTGACCAACAAGATCGTGATGCGACGCCGGTTCGATGCCGAGGCCACGCTGAAAATGGTGTCCGAGCACAAGGCCTCGCTGCTGGTCGCGGTCCCGACCATGCTGCACCGGATGGTCGAACTGCCCGCCGAGGTCCGGGCGAAGTACGACACCTCCTCGCTGAAGGGCATCGTGCTGGCCGGTTCGGCGCTCTCGCCCGAACTGAGCATCAAGGCCGCGGAGGTCTTCGGACCCGTCGTCTACAACCTCTACGGCTCCACCGAGGTCGCCATCGCCACCGTGGCCCAGCCCCACGAACTGGCCAAGGCCCCCGGCACCGTGGGCCGCCCGCCGCTGACCTGCGATGTGCGGCTCTACGACGACAACGACAAGGCCGTCACCGCGAAGAACGTCACCGCCCGCATCTTCGTGCGCAGCGGCGCGCCCTTCGAGGGCTACACCGACGGCCGGCACAAGCAGATCATCGACGGCTACATGTCCAGCGGCGATGTCGGGCATTTCACCGAGGACGGCCTGCTCATGGTCGACGGCCGCGACGACGACATGATCGTCTCCGGCGGCGAGAACGTCTTCCCGCAGGAGGTGGAGAACCTCCTGCTGGAGCGTGCGGACATCTTCGACGCGGCCGTGGTCGGTGTCGACGATGTGGAGTTCGGTAAACGCCTGCGCGCGTTCGTGGTGCCCGAACCCGGCCACAAACCCACCGAGGACGAGATCAAGAACCACGTCAAGGAGAACCTGGCCCGGTACAAGGTGCCGCGCGAAGTGGTCTTCCTCGACGATCTGCCGCGTAACCCGACCGGCAAACTGCTGCGCCGGGTGCTCGTGGAATACGAGGTCTGACACCCTGTTCCGTCGATGAAACCGGGAACTCTCACAGCGGAGGTCCCGGTTTCATTGCTGTCCGAGACAATGACGGCCGGGGTGGCGCGGGGCATTGCTAGGGTTGGCCGAGCACTGGAGTTCGAGGAGGTCGGCCGCCGTAGCGGGCGGTACACCGCGGAAGGTTGTCACCGATGACATTGTCGCTGCCCGGACCCGTTCGCAAAGCCGGCGACCTCGCACTCGCCGTGAATGTGATGCGCAAGCGCGGCCTCTTCGATCCGCTGCGGCTCGACCACGCCGCCCGGTCGATGATCAACGCGGGCAAGTTCGGACCGTTCGCCGGAGTCGTCATGCACGCGGCGCAGACCCGCCCGGATCTGGCCGCCATCGTCGACGAGAAGGGCGAGCTCACCTACCGCGAGCTCGACCGGCAGTCCAACGCCTTCGCGCGCGGTCTCGCCGGGCAGGGGCTGCGCGGCGGCGATGTAGTGGCGGTCCTGGCCCGCGACCATCGCGGCATGGTGCTGAGTATGCTGGCCGCCGGCAAACTCGGCCTGCGCGCGGTGCTGATGAACACCGGATTCGCGACTCCGCAGTTCGCCGATGTCGCCGAACGCGAACAGGTCAAGGCGGTGCTGCACGACAGCGAGTTCTTCGGCCTGATGAGCGCCATCCCGGCCACCGTCCCGCGCATCCTGACCTGGGTGGACGAATCCGATCATGCCGATCCCGGGCTCGCGACGGTCGAATCACTGTCCGCGGGACAGTCCACCGAACCCGTGGCCGCCCCGGCGAAGCCCGGCGGCATGGTCATCCTGACCAGCGGCACCACCGGAACACCGAAGGGCGCCCCGCGCGACAAGGTCAGCCCGTTCATGTCCGCCCAGTTCATCGACCGGGTGCCGCTGCCCGCGGAGGGCACGATGGTGATGGCCGCGCCCATCTTCCACGGCACCGGGCTGTCGCAGTTCTCGCTCGGCCTGGCGCTGGGCAACCGGGTCATCTTCCAGCAGCGCCGTTTCGATCCCGAGCGCACTCTGGCCGCTATCGCCCGCTACCGGGCGGATTCGCTGGTCGTGGTGCCCACCATGCTGCAGCGGCTGCTGGACCAGCCGCGCGAGGTACTGGACCGCTACGACGTCTCCTCGCTGAAGGTGATCTTCGCGGCGGGTTCGGCGATCCCACCCGATGTCGTGGTGCGCACCGGCGCGCATTTCGGCGATGTCCTCTACAACCTCTACGGCTCCACCGAATGCGCGGTGATCACCGTGGCGACCCCGCAGGAGCTGCGGAAATCGCCGACCACCGCCGGCCGCACCCCGGTCGGCGTGCGGATCGCGCTCTACGACGAGAATCGCCGGCGGATCACCGCGCCGAATGTGACCGGCACGATCTTCATCGACAATCCGCACGCCTTCAAGGGCTATACCGACGGCCGGACCAAGGAGAGCGTGGACGGCATGATGTCCAGCGGCGATGTCGGTCATCTGGACGACGACGGCCTGCTGTTCATCGACGGCCGCGACGACGACATGATCGTCTCCGGCGGCGAGAACGTCTTCCCGCAGGAGGTCGAACACCTCATCGCCAACCGCCCCGACGTCCTGGAGGCGGCCGTGGTGGGAGTCGACGACCGGCAGTTCGGCAAACGACTGCGCGCCGTGGTGGTGCCCGGACCGGATTCGGCACGCGACGCGCAGGAGATCAAGGACTACGTGAAGGCGAACCTGGCCCGGTACAAGGTTCCCCGCGAGGTGCTCTTCCTCGACGAACTCCCCCGCAACGCCACCGGCAAACTCCTGCGGAAACCACTGGTCGAGCTGGAGACCGAGGGCTGAGATCCGGCCGTCCGGGCCCTGCGACCGGGTCGGATATCATCACCGCGTGCGTATCAGGTTCGGCTCCGCCCCCGCGGCGGATCATCGCGACGCCGCCCGCGTCCGCGGTGCGGTGGCCGGCCTGATCTCGGGCACGGTATCGGTGGCCGCGCACGGCTGGGCCGCCCCCACCGCCGTACCGGACAGTGCGGCCGTCATGCTGCTCGCCGCGGCGTCGGCCGCCCTCGGCGCACTGGTCGCCGGACTGCGGCAGCTGCGTACCGGCGCCGGGCTTCCCGCCGTACTGGCCGCCGGTCAGCTGCTCGGCCATATCTGCCTGGGCTGGGGTTCGGGTCATCTGCATCACGGCGACCTGCAACTCACACCGGCCATGATCGCGGCGCATATCGCCGTGGCCTGCGCGGCCGCGGTCGTCGTCCGGGGCGCCGAGGCCGCCTACCGCAGCGGCGCCGCGGCGCTGTCACGGCTGCTGCCGGTGCTCTTCCGGTCACCTGTGGTGGCCGATCGCGAGGTCCTGCGCCTCACCTACCGGGACCGGGTCGTCCCGCGCGTCCTGGTCGTCGGGGCCGTCGGCACCCGGGCCCCACCCCGCGTCGTCCTGAACTGATCTCACCCGGCCCCGGGCAGCGCCGCGCAGGCGAAGGCCCGGATCGCCGGTTCCCACCCATTCCGGCGACACCGTCCCGGCGCCCGTACACGCGGCGCCGGAACCTCTTCGCGCCGACTTCCTCGGCCCGCGCCGGACCCAGTACAGGACGCAGGTAAACCAGTGACCACCACCGACGTCGACGCGGCTCCCGCCGCGCCGGCCACCCCGCCACGGCCGGGCAAGGGCGCGGTCCGCGCGCTCGCGCTGCGGCTGCATTTCTACGCCGGTCTGTTCGTCGGACCGTTTCTGCTGATCGCGGCACTCACCGGGGGGCTCTACGCGATAGCCCCGACCGTCGAGAACATCATGAGCCGGGATCTGCTCCAGGTCGATTCCGTAGGCCCGGCCCGGCCGCTGTCGGAACAGGTGACCGCGGGCACCGCGCAGCGACCCGATCTCACCCTGGTCGCGGTCGCACCCGCCCCGGCGCCGGACCAGACCACCCGGGTGCTGTTCAGCGACCCCGCCCTCGGCGAATCCGAGCGCCGCGCGGTCTTCGTCGACCCGGTCACCGCGCGCCCGGTGGGCGAAGCGGTGGTGTACGGCAGTTCCGGCGCGCTGCCCTTCCGCGCCTGGGTCTCGCAGGTCCACCGGCATCTGCACCTCGGCGAACCGGGCCGCCTGTATTCCGAACTGGCGGCCTCGTGGCTGTGGCTGATCGCGCTCGCCGGCCTGGTGCTGTGGGTGCGCCGGGTCCGCGCGCGGCGGCACCGTGATTCGGCGGGCTGGTTGTTCGTGCCCAACCTCGCGCAGGGCGCCCGCGAACGCCGGCTCAACTGGCATGCCGCGGTGGGAATGTGGATTCTGCCGGTGGCCCTGCTGCTGTCGGCGACCGGTCTGACCTGGTCGACCTACGCCGGCGCCAATATCGAGAAGCTACGGGAGAACCTGAGCTGGACCACGCCCGCCGTGGACACGGCTCTGCCCGGCACCGCCCCGGCAGGTCATACCGGCCACACCGACCATCACGGCGGCCCGGCTGTCACCCATACCGTGCCCGCCGACCGGATCGGGCAGCTGGACACCGTCGCGGCCACCACCCGGGAGGCCGGCGTCACCGACCCGGTGGAGATCGCGATTCCCGCCGACGAGGCGACCGCGTTCGCGGTGAAGGAACGCAGGATGCCGGGTGTGCTCGGTGTCGACGCGGTATCCGTGGACGGCGCCACCGGCGCGGTGGTCGATCTGCTCCCCTACTCCGACTGGTCGCTGATGGCCAAACTCGCCAATTGGGGGATCCAGCTGCATATGGGCCTGATGTTCGGCCTGCTCAACCAGTTGCTGCTGCTGGCGGCGGCGGTGGGGCTGGTCACGGTGATCGTGCGCGGATACCTCATGTGGTGGCGGCGCCGCCCGACCCGTGACGCGCGATGGTTCACCTCCGGCACCCCGCCCCGCCGGGGCGCGCTCCGCAAATCCGTCCCGCTGGCGGTTCCGGTGCTGGTGGCGGCCGCGCTGATCGGGTGGTTCGCACCGGTCTTCGGCGTGAGCCTGCTCGCCTTCCTGGTGGTCGATTGCGTCGTCGGCCTGATCCGCCGGACACGGGCCACGGCCTGACCCCGCCTCCGGTGGCCGGATCCAGGGCCGGCCACCGGAGTTCCCCCATCCGATCGCCGCCGTCGCGACGGCACCGGCACCACCGACCCGCCCCGCGTCACCCCACCGGCCCGGCCCCCGGCGCCGCCACGGCCTCGAATGCGCGGGAATGCCCGAATCCCAGGCCCGCGAGCCGTTCCCGCACCGCCTCCTGGACCCGATCCGCACCCGCGGTGTCGACCAGCGCGATGATGCTGCCCCCGAACCCGCCGCCCACCATGCGCGCACCGTGCGCTCCGGCGGCCCCGGCGGCATCCACCGCCGCGTCCAGCACCTCGGTGGAAACCTCGAAATCGTCACGCAACGAACGATGCCCCGCCGAGAGCAGTGGCCCGATCGCCCGCGGATCGGCGCCCCCGCGCAGCTCACCGGCCACCGCGCGCACCCGGTCGTTCTCCGTGACCACATGGCGGGCGCGCCGGTACAGCACCGGATCGGTGAGCCCGGTCAGCCTGTCGAGATCGCCGATATCGCGCAGCGATTCCACTCCCAGCGCCTCGGCGGCGGCGGCGCATTCGGCCCGGCGGGCGCCGTAGCCGCCACCGGCGTGGTCGTGGGTCTGCCCGGTATCGATGACCAGCAGGCGTAGACCGGCCGCCGACAGGTCGAAAGGGATCTGTTCGTAGCCACCGGTTTCCGACTCCCGGAACGCGCGGACATCGAGGAACAAGGCGTGCCCGGCGGTGCACAGGATCGAGGCGGCGTGGTCCAGGATCCCGGTCGGCGCGCCCACATAGTCGTTCTCGGCGGCGCGGGCGATATCGATCAGTTCCCGGTCGGGCACCGACGGTGCGCACAGGTCCCGGACCGCCACCGCGGTCGCGCAGCACAGCGCCGCCGAGGACGAGAGTCCGGCGCCCGCCGGAACGGCGCCGTCGAATTCCAGTTCCAGACCCTCGGTCCGGTGTCCACGCCGGGCGAACTCGGCCACCACCCCGAGTGGATAGCGTGCCCAGCCCGGCACCAGATCGCGTTCGGCGCGTAGCGCCCGGACCGGCAATCGCACCGGTTCACCCGGGCGCTGCCGGGAACCCACCCGGACCAGATCGTCGGGATGGCGCACCCCGGCGCAGGTGACCGCCAGCGGTATCGCGATCGGCAGGACGAAACCGTCGTTGTAGTCGGTGTGCTCACCGATCAGGTTGACCCGGCCCGGCGCCGCCCAGACGCGGCGGGAATCGATGCTCTCCTCGCGTTGTGTCACCGGACCACCGTACGAGCCGGGAACCGCCGCACCGCGCGACGCCGCCACCCGCGAGACAGCCGTTACGACGTTGTTGCGCCAAGACAGCGACAAATTCGACACTGCGTGTCATCATCGGACTCATAGTCCAGGTTTGGTGGCCGAGCGTTCGCGCCCGGCTCGGACGTCCCCTCGTACAGGAAAACTCGGTTTCGTCAGCCGCCGCTCGATGGGTTGGTAGAGCACGACAGACAAGGATTCCCAGACCTGCGACGCGGCTCGATTTCACCGGGAATGGAGCGACTAAAGGGGGGCTGATGATAATCAGCGACTCGCAGGGTGCAGGACGACAGGTTTTACACCGGAAGTTTCTCTGTGCAGCACTTTTCACGGCCGCGGGCGTTCTGGTCGTGATTCCCCCGGTGCTCGGATCCTCGCTGCTGTCCGTCACCGCCACTGTGCTGGCGGCACTGGCCGCGGTGACGGTGGCCGGATTCGGCGTGCACCGGCACACTCCGGCCCACCCGCTGCCGTGGTACCTGCTGGCAGCGGCCATCGTGCCGTACACCGTGGGCACCGTCCTGCGCGAATTCGGTTCGGCCGCGTCCAGCCCTCTCGACGAGATCTGCACGCTCACCGGATATATCGCCACCGGGGCCGCCGCCGCGCTGTGGCTACGTCCGCGGCAGACCCGGGCGCACCCCGATGTACTGCTGGATTCGGGGCTGATCGGTCTCGGCGCCCTGCTCGCCTCCTGGATCTTCCTCATCGCCCCGGTGCTGCACTCGGTCGAGGGCCGGATGGACACCTTCACCGTGGTGGCGTATCCGGTCTTCGACGCATTACTGCTGACCCTGCTGGCCCATTCGCTGGCGACCTCGAGCCGCTCGGAAACCTCGCTGCGGCTCCTGCATCTCGGCCTGGCCTTCGCCCTGCTGACCGAGATCGGCTTCCGGCTCACCGCCGCCGGAACGCTCACCACGGACCCGGAACTGCTGTTGCTGCCGCTGCTCGGCGCCTTCGCCGCGTTCGGGGCGGCGGCGCTGCATCCCACGATGGCGACGGTGAGCGAACGGCGGCCCGTCCGGCCCAACCATTCCCGGCAGCGCGCCAGTGTGATCGCGGTGGCGCTGGTGGTCTCGTCCCTGGTGCCGGTGGCCCGCGCACCGCTGAGCCAGCTCGACCAGGTGGTGGTGTCCACGGTTCTGGCCCTGTTGCTCATCGGCCTGCTGATCCGCAGCGAACGTGCCATCGGCCGCAGTACCCGCAGCGAACGGCGCGCCCAATACCAGGCCGACCACGATCCGCTCACCGGACTGCTGAACCGCTCCGCGCTGTTGCGGGTGCTGCACCGGGATCACCGCGACTGGGCCGAACGGGCGCTGTGCCTGCTGTTCGTGGACCTCGACGAGTTCAAGGCGATCAACGACAGCTACGGCCATACCGTCGGCGACGAACTGATCGTGCAGGCGGCCAACCGGATCCGCGCGGCCGTCCGCCGCGACGATGTGGTGGCCCGCTACGGCGGCGACGAATTCATCGTGCTGGCGCCGCTGGACCGGGACGAGGCCACGACCATGGCCGAGCGGCTGCTCGGAATCTTCATGAAACCGTTCCCGCTCAGCACCGGCGAGGTCCCGCTGACCGCCAGTATCGGACTGGCCTGCGGCGGTCCCCGCGATATCGACGCGACCGTCTACGACCTCATCCGCGATGCGGACGCGGCCATGTACCTGGCGAAGCGCCGCGGTTTCGGCTACATGTTCCACGACACCATCCGGCATACGCCGGCCGAGCCGATGCAGCAGGGCTGGCGGCCCCGCGAAACCGCGGTCTGACCGCTACCTCAGTCCGACAGTTCCTCGAGCAGTTTGCGGGCCTGCGCCAATTCGGCCTGGAGTTGCGCGACTTTGGCCTCCTGCGCGCCGCGAACCGATTCCTGCAGGCCCTCGACCACCTCGGCGACCTCCGGATGCAGCAGTTTCGCCGCCTGCGCCACCGCCGGGCCGGCCACCGGCAGGGCGCGGGTGGTGCGCTTCTTGCCGTTGGTCACATCGACGGTCCACTCCCCCTCGGCGGTGCCGTTGATGGTGACCGTGACCTCGGGGCCCTTCGGTTTACGGGCGGCCGGAGCCTTGGCCGCGCGGGCCGGGGTACGCGGCGTGGTACCGGGTTTCGGTTCGGCGGCGGACTCCTTCGGCGCCGGGGCGGCCGGTGTCTCGGAGGCGGGTTTCTTGGCCGCGGCGGTGGGCGCGGACGGGGACGCGGCGGGAGTCACGGACGTTTCCTTCGGTTCGGGCGCGGATTTGGGCGCGGGCGCGGGGCCGGCCGGCCGATCACGCGGCGGTTTGGTGAGCGTGACCTCGGTGGGACCGAACGACAGTACATCCTTGGACCCGGTGGGCCGGATCTGCAGGAAGTCGCCGTCCGCCGGGTCACCGAGCGAGACGACCTTGCCCGAACGCCCTTCGGTGACCCCCACCGCCGCGGACGTGAACCAGACCATCGGCGGGCGCCCCGCATCGATCTCTGCGGCGATCTGCTCGAGGTCGTTGTCGGACAGAGGTTTCGGCTTCGCGTTCGAAGGTGTTCGCGACGGCATGGCGCACTCCGGGCAATCTCACTGTTTCGTCGAATAGCTGCGTGCACAGATGATGCCGCACACCACCGACATTTTCACAAGCAGGCAGGTCGGCAGGCAGCGGCGACCGGTAGAACCTGTTCTACTATGGGCGCCGAATCCGGAAACCCGAAGGAGCCATCGTGCCGTTGGACCCGACCGCCACCCAGTTGCGCGACGCCGTACTGGCCTCACCTCGCGCGGTGGCCGCGCACGATCGGGACGCCTGGGTGGGCCTGTTCACCCGGAACGCGGTGGTCAACGACCCGGTCGGCTCGGCGCCGCATACCGGATACGACGCGATCGCCCGGTTCTACGACACCTTCATCGCGCCGAACGAGATCGTCTTCGACGTCGCCCACGATTTCACCGGGCCGGCGACGGTCCTGCGCGATCTCTCCATCACCATCACCATGGCGAGCGGCGCCCGGGTACGGGTCCCGATGCATCTGCGCTACGAGGTCACCGAAGAGGACGGGCGACTGCGTATCGGCCATCTGGCCGCCTACTGGGAGCTGCTGCCGATGATCGGGCAGCTCATGGGAACCGGACTCCCCGGGCTGCGCGCGGGCACCCGGCTCGGCGCGCTGCTGCTGCGCAACCAGGGCGTGCGCGGGCTGACCGGGATGGCGCAGGCGTGCACCGGTATCGGACGCACGGGTAAGCGGATCGCGCAGCGCCTGTGTGCGGCCGCCACCGCCGGCGATCAGGCGGCACTCGACGCCCTGGCCGGCAGCCGCGAGACCGTACTGCTGTGGTCGGGTGCGGCGATTTCCACGGCAGAGTTCGCCACCCGCGCTCGCGGCCTGCGCCAGGGCAAGACCTTGGCGGCCGGTCGCTCGGTAACCGTCAGCGCCGATCTCCCGGCCGGACCGGCGCTGCTGATCCTCGATTTCCATCCGTCCCGCGCGACCCTGGAGACCATCCGCGTGCACACCGACACGGTCACCTCCTGACCCGCTTGCCGGTATCCGGAGTCATCCGGCGGCCCGCGCCGCCGCGTACAGCACGATCGGGTGTCACCCGGCCGCCCGCTATTTACTGAGACCTCGAGTACCGGTAAATTCGGAACAGAGAGATGTACGCCATACCGCACGAGGAGGCACCGATGACGCCGTCGACTCTGCCGCGGGCGCCGAAACTGGACGCCCGGTACCGCGAGATGCTGGAAACGCTGTCGGAGGGCTCCGTGCACCGCCGCTTCGACCCGTATCTCGATATCGAGTGGGATTCCCCCGAACTCGCCCTCGACCGGGACGATCCACGCTGGGTGCTGTCCCCCGACTACGACCCACTAGGCGCCACTCGCTGGTACCGCGAACTACCGGTCGGCAAGCAGATCGAGATCGGGCGCTGGCGGATCGCGAATGCCATCAAGGTGGGCGCGGCCTTCGAAACGGTCCTGATCCGCGGGATGATGCAGTACATCGCGAAACTGCCGAACGGCTCCCCGGAGTTCCGTTACTGCCTGCACGAGATGACCGAAGAGTGCAATCACATCCAGATGTTCCAGGAACTGGTCAACCGCATCGGTGACGATGTTCCGGGGATGCGGCCGATCTTCCGCGCCCTCTCGCCGTTCATCGGAGTGGCCGGCGGTTATGCGCATGTCGTGCTCTTCCTCGGGATCCTGGGCGGCGAAGAACCGATCGATCACTACCAGAAAGCGATGATCCGCAACGGCGCGAACCTGCCGCCGCTGGTGGTGCGGACGATGGAAATCCATATCGCCGAGGAGGCCCGGCACATCTCCTTCGCGGGCGAATTCCTGCGGGCCCATATCGCCAAACTGGGCCCGGTCCCCACCGCGATCTGCGGGGCCACCTTCCCGCTGGCGCTGCGCTGGCTGGCGGGCGAGATCATGGCGCCACCCCCGGAATTCGCGCGCCGTTTCGATATCCCCCGCGAGGTCATCAAGGAGGCCTTCTGGCGCAGTCCGCACTCGCGGCGGATCCTGGCCGGCTATTTCGGGGATATGCGCACCCTCGCCGACGAGCTCGGACTGATGAATCCGGTCACCACCCGGCTGTGGAAGGCATTGGGAATCGACGGTGACCGCTCGCGCTACCGCAGCGAACCGGAACGCCGGGTGCGGCCCGCCGTGGCCTGACCCGGTACGCCGGGCCGACCGATGAAGTTCGGCCCGGCCCCGGGCGGCCGCGTCAGTTCGCGGCGTCGAGCCCGGCGATCACCTCGGCCAGTTCCCGGTCGGGATCCACCTCCACCCCCAGCGCGCGCGCCGCGCCGTCGAGGACGTACCAGGAATAGGCGGACAGCTCGGCGACCATCTCCGCGCGGGCGCGCCTCGGCACCGGCTCGGCGACCCAGGCCGCCAGCACCCCCTCGACCATGGTCACCACGGCGAAGGGCACCGGTTCCAGCGCCGCGGCATCGACGCCCACGATCCGGGCGATCGCCTCGATCAGTTCCCGGGACCGGTCCGTGATCCGCGATTTGAGACTGCTTATCGCGTCGATGGCATCCGGCCCATCGGCCGGCGGGCCGGTACGCGCGAACGCGGTCAGGTTGGGATGGTCGCCCATCCAGTCCGCCACCGCGCGCACGGTCCGGGTGATGATCTCGCGCACCGATCCCGACGAGACATCCAGCTGCGCGTCCAGAATCGCTCCGAGATCGTCGATCAGATACGACCGGATCCTGCGATCCAGATCCTCCCGGCCGCCGAACTGGCGGTAGACCACGGATTTGGCGACCCCCGCGCGGGCCGCGATCTCACGCACCGGAATATCCGCCCCCGGCGGCTTCTCCTCCAGCAGGTCGACCGCGGCCCGCAGGATGTGCTGACGGCGCGCGGTATTGTGCTGTTCCCAGCGCGCCTCGTAGCCGTTCACCGCACCCGGTACCCGCGACCGCGACGACGCCACCGACATGTCCGGCAGTGTACTCAGCGAGGCCGCCACGACGCGCGGTCCCGGCGGCCGGCCGTCTCTTCATCGGGATTTCACATGGTACCGGCCGAATGCACGAGCAAATGAAAGAACATTTACACCGGCATTAATTCAAGATTTCGCGCGTACAGTGCGTAATACATTCGGCACATTCTACAAACCGGTCGTTTTGTCGACACCGGCCCGGGAGAGCGGCGTTACGGACCCGGAACCTGTTCTCGCACAGACTCATCCAGCATACCGCGCAGTGGATGACGGGCGCCCCGTATAAATCATAGATTTCACCGGATTACGAATCTGTGGGCAGTCCGATCGAAAAAGGCTAGAATTGCGGCAGATTGGTACCGGGCGGGTCCGGCGAACTGCCGCCACCACGTTGCTCGGTCGCGGGAATTCCCGGCGAACCGGTTTCGGTGGCGCATTCGAGGCGGCGTGCTGTGCACGCGGTGATCCGCCGGTGACCACGCGCACAGGAGGCAAGGATGCCCGACAACACCGGCCCCGAGGAGCACGACGTGGAACTGAACTCCGAGCACGCCCCCGTGATCTGGCCCGAACCGAGCCGGCTGGATTCCTGGTGGCGCGACATCATGACCGACCCGGTACCGGCCGGAGAGCCCGAACCGGCTCCCCCGACCCTCACCCGCAACGCCTGACCCTCGGTCGTGTACCGGCCGGATCCCGGCGCCGGGCGGCGATCCTCGCTTTCCGGCCGGTATAGAAACAGAACTCGACGCCGGGCGCGGGTGGGCCCCGGCGTCTATCCGGCGCGCGGAGCGAGCCGGACGAGCGGGATCTCCCGGGTGGTGCGCTTCTGGTAGTCGCCGTAGACGGGATAGTCGGCGACGATACGGGTCCACAGCGGCGCCCGTTCCTGCGCGGACAGCACGGAGGCCGTCATGGGCATACGCCGTCCGTCCGGAAACGCGATCTCGACCGCGGGATTGTCACGCAGGTTCCAGTACCACGCGGGATGGGTCGGATCGCCCGCGCGGGACGCGACGACGATGTACTCGCCACCGTCCACGATCGGCGCGGTCAGCATCACCGACCGCGGACGCCCGGATCTGCGCCCGATCGTCGTGAGCTCGAGGGCCGGCATCCCGTAGAACTCGGTTCCCAACCGGCCGAAGCTGATCCGCAGCAGCGCCCGATGTGCCGCGTTGGTGGCCTTCAGCATGAAATTCGAGGGCATGGCACGCCATCCTTCCGATCGCGACACCCGGTGTCCAGTGCGACGGCCTGAATCATCGTCCGGGCGAGGCCGCGGTTCTCGCCCGGCCACGCCCAGGACTCCCACCCGGGCCGGACCCGCCCCGCGCGGCCACGGCCCGGACCGCCGATCACGGAAGCGCTTCCACCCCTTGCCGGTTCCTCCGACCCGTGGAACGGCCGTCTCCCGGTGTCCACTGTCTATTACGGAACGCCTACGCGAATTACATGAATGCAATTCGGTAGCCGATATGTATACGGCGTCCAATCGACCTGCTCGGAGCCGGTTTTCGACATGGAATCAGAGATCTGAACCCACGAAGTCGAGCGCGATCAGGTGCCGCCACCGAAAGTTGCTATATATTTGCCCTATGCGCCAACGGTTTCCGGCCGGGCCCGGCGAGGCGGACCGAGCCCGGCCCGGCGCCCCGCGGAACCCCGAACGACGGGATGGGGGAGGCCGCCGCCCCTCGATCACGCCGGACCGTACTCACGCACCGGACCGGCGGGAGACAGGGAATGGGGGCAACCGAGGCCCCCGGAAGCTCACCCTTCGTCGAGAGAGCTGTCGCATGGCGGCCCACAACGGGCGCCGATACGCCGGCGTGGGCGACGAGCTGTTCGAGAGAAAGAGAAAGGCCCCGGAGATAATCTCCGGGGCCTTCTCGTAGTAGCGGGGACAGGATTTGAACCTGCGACCTCTGGGTTATGAGCCCAGCGAGCTACCGAGCTGCTCCACCCCGCGTTGGGTGAACACAACATTACACACGCCTTCCGCGCATCGCCAAATCGCCCGATCAGAGGCACTTTCTCGATCGATTCGACCCATTCGCCGACCGGTCCGCGCGCCCCTCCGTGACCCCCTTCCGCGAGAACCCGGCAACCTCGTCACGCCACGGCCGCCGCGAACGGCTTCAGAACGTTAACGGAGCGATTGCCACGTTTCTCTACCGCGATACGCGTGACACGAATTACGAAATTAGAGTGATCCCGCTCACATTTCGGTGTTGTCACGGCGCGAGTTGGGTAGGAGAAATTCCGGATATGACCAGCAGTTTTCCAGATATTCCCGGTTCGCACCAATCGACTTATCGATAGTTATCGATACGTGATCTGACGAGATTTCTTCGTTACCGTCGTTCCCAGGCCCCGACCAGACCGGGACGGGCCGGACCGAACCGGAGAACACCGGCAACCCTGTCCCACGGTTCGGATCAAACCCCGACACATCACCTGGGGACAGGGGCACGCAAGCCTCGATCGCGCTGCCGGTGGGCACAGGGAGGGATTCGCATATGACCAAGACCCGAAAGTTCAGCACCCGCGCCCTCGGCCTGACCGCTATCGCCGGAGCACTCGTTGCCGTACCGTTCGGTCTTTCCACCGCCACCGCTTCTGCCGACTCGGGCAACTGGGACGCTGTTGCCCAGTGCGAGAGCAGCGGCAACTGGTCCACCAATACCGGCAACGGCTTCTACGGCGGCCTGCAGTTCACCCAGAGCACCTGGGAGGCCAACGGTGGTAGCGGCAGCGCCGCCAACGCCAGCCGCGAGGAGCAGATCCGCGTCGCCGAGAACGTTCTCGACACCCAGGGCCCCGGCGCGTGGCCGGTGTGCGGCTCGTACCTGTGACCCGCTCCGGCGTCTGCCGCCGGTAGCCCGCGCACACGAAGAGGCGCTGTCATCCAGTGGATGACAGCGCCTCTTTCGTCGTCGGTGACCGGCCCGGGCCACCCGGCCGTTTACCTACCGGCGTCCTGGTAGGCCTTCACGGCGGCCTCGAGCTCGTCGAGCGCCTGCCCGAACTCCTCGAAGTTCCCGGTCCGCATGGCGGCGCGGACCTCCTCGATCTTGCGATCGAGCTCCGCCGCCGCCGCGGCCTGCGCGGCCGATCCGGTACCGGCCGTGGGGGGCGGCGTCCCGTTGCCCGCGGCGCCCTGGTCCCGAGGCTCCTCGGGTTCGGTCTGCGGCGGCGCGGCGCCCGGACTCGGTCTCGTCGCCGGATCACCGCCCGACGGCGTCGCCAGCGCGCCCGAACCGGGGAGCACCTGGTTCAGCGCATCGGCCAGCGTGGACCCGTACCCGACCTTCACACTGCCGGCCTGATCGCGATAGCTGACCAGCACCCGCAGCAGCTGCGGGAAGGTGGCCGTGTTCTGGCCGGTATTGCGCTCGTTGTAGAAGGGTTCGACGTACAGGATGCCGCCGTCGGCGACCGGCAGGGTCAGCAGATTGCCGTATCTGATCTTGTTCGAGTTCGACAGCAGGGTCTTCTCCTGCGAGACCTGCGGCGCCGTCGTCATCGTGTTCTGGGTCTGCTGTGGACCCTGGGTCTGGGTATCGGTCGGTAGCTGCAGGATTCTGAACTTCCCGTACCCGTCGGGATCGGAACGCACCGAGATATAGGACGAGAGGAACTGCCGGTTGTAGCCGACCATGGCACTGGTCAGGTTGAACACCGGCTTACCGGTCTCCGGATCGCCCAGCAGTACGTAGTAGGGCGGCTGACTCGCCGACACCCCCTCCACGGTCGGATCGGCGGGCACCGACCAGAACGCGTTGTTGGTGAAGAACTCGCGCGGATCATCCACGTGATACTTGGTGAGCATCTCGCGCTGGACCTTGAACAGATCCTCCGGATAGCGGAAGTGCTCGCGCAGCTCGGGGCTGATCTCGCTCTCGGGGGTCACCGCGTCCGGGAACACACCACGCCACGCCTGCAGGACCGGATCGCTGGGATCGGTCTCGTAGAGCTGGACGGTGCCGTCGTAGGCGTCGACGGTGGCCTTCACCGAGTTGCGGATATAGCTGACCTCTTTACGCGGCAGCAACCGGCCGGTGCGCTGGTCGATACTGTCCTCGACCGCACCCTCCAGCGAGGTGGTCTGCGCGTAGGGGTAGTTGTCCAAGGTGGTGTAGGCGTCGACGATCCACTTGATCCGGCCGTCCACCACCGCCGGGTACGCGTTGCCGTCGGTGGTGAGCCAGGGCGCGACCTTCTGCACCCGGTCGCGCGGCGACCGGTTGTAGAGGATCTTCGAATCGTCGCCGATCGCCGACGAGAACAGGATGTTGCGCTCGGCGTACTTGGCCGCGAAGGCCAGCCGGTTGAACCAGTTGCCGATCGGGACGCCGCCGCTGCCGTCGTAGGTGAAGCGCGCCTGGTCGGTGTCGTATTCGCGCGGTGTCTGGCCCTCCTGCGCGCCGACGATGGCGTAATCGGGGTCGGACTGCGAGATCAGCTCGCCGTAGTAGATACGCGGCTGGTCCACCGGGATCCGCTGCTGATCCTTGGGCGTGAACAGATCGCTGACCAGGAAGATCGGATATCCGGAATCACTGCTGCCGCCCGCGGCGTTGGGGTCCTCGGACTGCGGCCGGTTCACCCGGTTGGCCGGCGCGGCGACGAAACCGTTGCCGTGGGTGTAGACGGTGTGCTTGTTGATCCAGTCGGTCTGGTTACCGCTCAGGGTCGCCGGCGACAGTTCGCGCGCGGCGACGATGTAGTCCTGGATCTGGCCGTTGAGCGAGTACCGGTCGATATCGAGCGTGTCGGGGAACCCGTAGAAGTTCTTGAGCTGACGCAGCTGGGTGAACGTCGGGGACAGGATGTTGGGATCCAGCAGCCGGGCGTTGGCGATGGTCGCGTGATCGACCGGCACGTTCACCGGGTTCTTGCTGCTCTCGCCCTTGTAATCGATGTACTCGATCTTGTCGTCGGTGATCCCGTACGCGTGCCGGGTCGCGTCGATATTGCGTTCGATGTATTCGCTCTCCTTCTCCGCGGCGTTCGGCCGCACGGAGAACTGCTCGACCATCAGCGGCCAGACCGCCCCGACGAGGACCGACGACAGCACCAGCAGGGCCGCGGCCATCGCGGGCACGCGCAGATCGCGCAGCACGATCCCGGCGAAGAACGCCAGCGCGCAGATGATCGCGATCGACATCAGGATCAGCTTGGCCGGCAGCACCGCGTTGATATCGGTGAACGAACCGCCGTTGAAGGTCGGTTCCTTCCGGTTGCTCATCAGCAGCTGGTACCGGTCGAACCAGTAGGCGACGGCCTTCAGCAGCACGAACAACCCCGCGATAACCGCCAGCTGCACGCGCGCCGGGGTGGTGAGCACACCCTCGCGACCGGTCAGCCGCAGGCCGCCGAAGATGTAGTGCGTCACCAGGTTCGCGAAGAACGCGATCACGATGGCGACGAACAACCAGTTCAGCACCATCCGGTAGAACGGCAGATCGAAGGCGTAGAAACCGACGTCGAGGCCGAACTGCGGATCCGTGCGCCCGAACGACCCGCCGTGCAGGAACAACTGCACCGTCACCCAGTTCGACTGGGCCACCAGCCCGGAGAGCACACCGAGCAGCACCGGGATCCCCAGCCCGAACAGCTTCAGTTTGCCGAGCACGGTGGTCCGGTACCGGGCGATGGGATCACCGGCGCCTGAGGTCGGTACGAACACCGGCCGGGACCGGTAGGCCAGCAATAGTGCCAGCCATACGATCGCGCCGACGACCAGCGCGACGATCGCGAAGACCGCGACCCGGGTCAGGAGCACGGTGAGGTAGACGCCCCGGAAATCGACCTCCCCGAACCACAGCCAGTTCGTATAGGTGTCGACGAGCCGGGGACCAACCAACAGCAGTGCGGCCAGCACCACCGCGCCCACCAGCAGCAGGCGGCTGCGCCGGGACAGCGAGGGTAATCCGGCGGGGGGGCGCATGCCCACGATGCCACTCTCCAGGGTCCGGCGGCGGGCGACCCGGTAGCGCCACCGGCCGCCGCGCCGCAGTCCGAATTGTTGCGGTCGGGGTCCGTACGGACCCTCTGCGCCCACTTTACGGAAAACGGACATGTACGCGACCGCAGGGTTGGGGCGGTGTCGCGGCGCCGGATGCGAGGATGGTCGGGTGAGCGCCGATCTGCATGCCGAAATCGTCCTTGCCCGTTCCGTCCACGAGGTCGCGGAGTTCGTGGACGCCGAGGGCTGGGGGAGATCTCCGCAGATGTTCGCGCTGGTGCGCACGGCCGATCTGGTGGCCGCCGAACCCGCGCTGATCGATCAGGTCGACACCGCCGACGAACTGACACCGATCGCTCAGGACCCACTGCCGGAGGACGTGGCCGACGGTGGAACGGTCGCGCTGGACGAATTCCTGGCGACCACGAGCTGGCCGCCCGCGGTGGCCGGGTGTGTCCTGGTCCAGGAGATCGTGGTGCTGCCGCCGGACGCGGAAAACGATCTCGACGAGGCCCTCACGCCGCTACTGGCCGACGCCGACGCGGCCGATGCCGCGGGCCGGGCCGCGGCCGAAGCCCATCCGGAACGCCGTGACGCCCGGCTCTTCGCCGCCGCACTGCGCACCGGAGACACCCTGTGCCTCATGCAACTCCGGCCCGCGGACGACGAGCCCGAGGACCGGCTCGAACTGCGCACGCACCCGAACCTCGCCCCGAACCTGGTGGAGGCGTTGCGCCACACCCTGGAGGAATCCGGCGACTAGCCGCAGGCCGGCGCTTCCCGGCCGGCGCCCAGATCCTCGAGTGCCTGTACCGCGCCCGCCAGCGTCTCCACCCGGACCAGCCGCAACCCGTCGGGGATCCGCTGACTCGCCTCGTTGCAGTTACCCGCGGGCACCAGGAAGGTCTCGGCGCCCGCTTCCCGGGCGGCCATCATCTTGTACTGGATGCCGCCGATGGCGCCGACCTTGCCGTCCTCGTCGATACTGCCGGTACCGGCCACGAACGAACCGCTGTCCAGATCCCCGGGGCTCAGTTTCTCGACCAGCGCCAGGCTGAACATCAGCCCGGCCGAGGGTCCGCCGATATCGGCGAGGTTGAAGGTGATCTCCATCGGCGGCGCCGCCGATTCGGTGGGGGTCAGGCCGAGATAGCCCTTGGCCGGGTCGTCGGGGCGCGCGGCGAGGGCGATGTTCGCGGTCTGCTCGGCGCCGTCGCGCCGGTACACCACGCCGATCACCGTCCCCGGGGCCCGGCTCGACACCTCGGTGACCACGTCCTGAGTGGTGGCGACCGGTTTACCGTTCACGCTGACCAGCTGATCGCCGGGGCGCAGCACCTCGTGGGAGGGCCCCTGGTCGGAGACCTCGTGCACCAGGACCGCGGTCGGCAGGTTCAGCTGATGCATCGCCGCGACCTCGGCATTGCTCTCGGAGTTCGTGAACTCCTGCTCGTTGGACCGATCGACTTCCTCGCGCGAGACATCCGGCGGATAGACCTCGGCGCGCGGCACGATGCCGTGGCGGCCGCTCACCCAGAAACCGAGCGCCTCGAACAGGGTCAGGCCGTCGCGTACCGCGACGGTGGTCATATTGAGATGCCCGGAGGTGCGGTCGACCTCGGCCCCGGTCACCTCCACGACATCCTCCCCGTCGACTTCGCCCAGCGTATCGACGGTGGGGCCGGGACCGAGCGCCACGAACGGCACGGTGGCCACGCTGCCGATCACACCGAACAACACCACCGGAACCAGAGCGACCAAGAGCGTGATGATCCGACGATTCACCCGGTCAACACTAGCCATCCGGACCCGCGTGATGCGGGACAGGGACGCGCGGGGCGCGCCGCGGCATCCGCCGCTCCCCGGCGATACCGCGCCGACCGGATCCGGGCCCGGGTCCGGTCGGGCCCGGTCACGCGGGCTCAGCCCAGCCGGGCGAGCACCTGCTTCACCTCGGCCAGGGACGGATTGGTCGCGGTCGAACCGTCGGCGAACTTCAGGGTCGGCACCACGTGGTTGCCGTTGTTCACACTGCCGACGAACTCGGCCGAGGCGGGATCGTCCTCGATATCGATCTCCGCGTAGGTGATCCCGGCCTCCTTCAGCTGTGTCTTCAGCCGGCGGCAGTAACCGCACCAGGTGGTCGAGTACATGGTCAGATCCGGTGTCGCTTCAGTCACGCAGAGAGCAACGCATCCGCCCTCGCGCGTGTTCCGGGACCGCCGCGGCAGGCAAGCCCGGCCGGAACACATGCCCCGGGAGCGTGGCGCGCGGTGCCCCGGGGAGGCGCGGGGCACGCTGTGCACAATGGAGCCCGTGGCCGCACTCGATCTCTCCGCGCTGGATCCCGAGCAGGCCGCCGCCGTCCGCGCTCCCCGCGGACCGGTGTGTGTGCTCGCCGGGGCGGGCACCGGGAAGACACGGACCATCACCTACCGCATCGCCCACCTGGTCGCGGCCGGTCAGGTCCGCGCCGACCAAGTGCTGGCGGTCACCTTCACCGCCCGGGCGGCGGGCGAACTGCGCGGCCGGTTGCGTGCGCTCGGGCTGGGCGACGCCGCGTCGACGGTCCAGGCCCGCACCTTCCACGCCGCGGCGCTGCGGCAGCTGCGCTACTTCTGGCCGCAGGTGGTGGGCGAGGTGCCGTGGCGGATGCTGGACGGCAAGTTCCCGGTGGTGACCCGGGCCGCGCAGCGCGTGGGTCTGGCGTCGGGGACCGACAGCGTCAAAGACCTGCTGAGTGAAATCGAATGGGCCAAATCCTCGCTGATCGCGCCCGAGGACTACGCGACCGCCGCGGCCGGGCACCGTCGCGACACCCCCTTCCCCGCCGCCCGGATCGGCGAGGTCTACGCGGCCTACGAATCGCTCAAGAACACCCCCGAGGGTCTGCTGCTGGACTTCGACGATCTGCTGCTGCACACCGCCGCCGCGCTCGAGGACTATCCGGCGGTGGCGGACGTGTTCCGCGAGCGGTATCGCTGTTTCGTCGTCGACGAGTACCAGGACGTGACCCCGCTGCAGCAGCGGGTGCTCGACGCCTGGCTGGGCGATCGCGACGATCTCACCGTCGTCGGCGACGCCAACCAGACCATCTACTCGTTCACCGGCGCGAGCCCCGCCCACCTGCTGGACTTCTCACGGCGCTTCCCGGAAGCCACCGTGGTGCGGCTGGAACGCGACTACCGGTCGACCCCGCAGATCGTCGGCCTCGCCAACCGGGTGATCGGTATGGCACACGGTCGCATCGCCGGCACCCGGCTGCAACTGGTGGGCCAGCGCCCGGACGGGCCGGAACCCGAGTTCGCCGAGTACGAACAGCTCGCGGGGGAAGCGGCCGATATCGCGCGGCGGATCGAGCAGTTGATCGCGGACGGCACCCCGGCCGCCGAGATCGCCGTGCTGTACCGGATCAACGCGCACTCCGAGGCCTACGAGCAGGCCCTGACCGAACGCGGTATCGCGTATCAGGTCCGGGGCGGCGAGGGTTTCTTCCAGCGGCCGGAGGTGCGCCAGGCGGTCCAGGAACTGCGCAAGGCCACCGCGCGCGACGATCTGCCCGACCCCGCGCGAACCGGTGGCAACCTCGTCACGCTGGTCCGGGCCGCCCTCGCAGCGATCGGTCTCACCAACTCCGCCCCGGCCGGCACGCAGGCCCGGCAACGCTGGGAATCGCTGATCGCGCTCGTCCGGCTCACCGAGGAACTGGTGGAGCACGAACCCGGCCTGGATCTCGCCGGTCTGCTGCGCGAACTCGCCCTCCGGGCCGAATCGCGGCATCCACCGACCGTGCAAGGGGTGACCCTGGCCTCGCTGCACGCCGCCAAGGGCCTGGAGTGGGATGCGGTGTTCCTGGTGGGGCTCACCGACGGGGCGCTGCCGATCTCCTATGCCCTCAACGGCGACGGATCGGTCGCCGATCCGGCCGCGCTGGAGGAGGAGCGCCGGCTGCTCTACGTCGGGGTGACCCGCGCCCGGACCCATCTGCTGCTGTCCTGGGCGCTGTCGCGCGGCGACGGGGATCGCCGGGCTCGGCGCCGCTCACGTTTCCTCGGCGGACTGGTGCCCGAGAACTCCCCCGCGTCCCGCATCACGACCGCGCCCCGGCCCGCCGATACGAGCCGCCCCGTCTGCCGTGTCTGCGGGCGGGCCCTGCTCGAACCGGAGACCTTGTTGCTGCGTCGCTGTAAAGGCTGTGCGGGACAACCCGATACGGAACTGCTGAGCGCGCTGCAGGATTGGCGCCGGGAGAAGGCGGCCGAACTCGCCGTTGATCCCCGGGGCATCCTGGGTGTGAATACGCTCACCGCAATCGCCGAGCAACTTCCCGAGGACGAGGCCGGCCTCGCCGCGCTCGGGGTCACCGAGAGCAAGGTCCGGCAGTACGGCGCGGAGGTTTTGGCGATCATCCGGTCCCGCCGCCGCGCGACGTCCGGACGGTAGCGCCACACCGTTTTCGAGATCTGCGCAAAACCGCAGGTAGAAAATAGGTTGTCGAGTCCGCCGAGATTGCTTAAGGTGGAAATCGCGCTCGGGAGGGTACATCGACGCGCACTGTTGGAATTCGGATCACGAGTACATGGAGGGAGGCAGACAGATGAACGGCATCACTGACTACGGCAATTCGACCGTAGCGCTGAATACGCGGTTGTCGGCTGCTTCCCGGGGGTTCCTCGCTATGCAGGGGACCGGCCGGTCCTGCACCGATGGTTTCGGTGCGCAGCCGCGCATTCGCCGTTCGCATCAGAACGTCATCGCACTGCAGGACCAGTCCTTCGCAATCTGGCATCCGGCCGCCGCACCCGTGGCAGCCGGCCCGCTCGCTATCGATCCCGTCGCAGCGAATGAGGCGGCCGACAAGCGCGCGGAAAGCCTCCGCAAAGGACACCCAGCGACCGTGAACAGTCGGCCACAGAGCCGACCGAGGTAGGACACCACTCCCGCCTCCTGGCCACGGATCGCAGATGCGAGACCGTGGCCATATTTTTTGGCCTTCAGCCCACAAGGCATCGGTCTCGCGACAGCAACACCGAACCGCTGCACAACAAGCTGAAGGAGAACGACGTGGTCACCACCACACAGGACTGGCCGCCGGCCACCACTGACGTGGCGTGTCGCACTGTGGCAACCGAAGCCGTGGACCCGCGGCTGCCGGCTCTGCCGTGCCGGGCGGGGGATCCGGACCTCTGGTTCGCCGAGAGCCCGGGCCAGCTGGAAGAGGCCAAGGCCCTGTGCGCGGCCTGCCCGATCCGGCAGGGCTGCCTGAGCGCCGCCATCGATCGGCGGGAGCCGTGGGGTGTCTGGGGCGGTGAGATCTTCGATCAGGGGGTCGTCATCGCTCGCAAGCGCCCGCGGGGCCGGCCGCGCAAAGTCGCCAGCTGTGTCTGACGGGGTCCGCGCCGCGACCCCGCCGGATGCGCACCGACTGAGGAAACGAGCCGCTCATCGCTTCGCCGGTGAGCGGCTCGTTCGCGTTCGGGGCACCGTCGGTGTCCACGGCCGGATGATTCTCAGTCCTCGCCCCGTCCATGCGGTTGCGCCGCGGGGTAGAGCCGGTGGATGGTGACCGCGGCCGCCAGCAGCCGGGAGTTGTTCGGTTCCGCCGGATCTATACCGGTGAGTTCCCCGACCCGTCGCAGCCGATAGCTGAATGTGTTGGGGTGCACGTGGAGCTGCGACGACGCGGTCTTGCGATCGGGGCCGAACCGCAGATGCGCCTCCAGCGCCTCGAGCAGATGCGGGGCCCGCAGCAACGGGGCGATACGGGCCGCCAGCCGGTCACGTGCGGCACCGGGTCTGGTGAGCTGATACTCGAGGAGGAGATCGTCGAGCCGGTACAGGCCCGGAGACCGGCCCAGTAGCCGCGCGAGCGTGGCGAGTTCGGTGACCTCGGAGGCCGCGCGCGGAATGTCCACGGGCGCGACGGGTTCCGATTCCGCGAGATAGGTCTTCACGCCGAGCGCCTCGGTGAGCTCGGCGGCCAGCGCGGCCGTCCGCGGCTCCGGTGCCGGACCGGAATGGCCGGGCACGAGCGCGATACCGCTCGAACCGTCGAAGGTGGCGAGCGCGCTACCGTGGCTGAAAGCGTCCAGTGCCCGGTGAAAGACGCGAATCCTTCGCCGTGCCAGCAGGTCCGCGGCACCGTTCGATTCCTCCGGCGCGGTGTGCACCGCGACGACCGTGTAGCGGTCGGTCAACGGCGTATCGGCCCGGGCCGACAACTGATCGGCCGGCCGTCCGCGCAGCAGCGCCGAGCACAACTCCCGGCGCGCCTCGCGCTCGGCGTTGTGGATCGATTGACCGACCTCGGCGTAGGCCTCGGTCACGATCACGGTGATATGCATCAGCACGTCCAGCAAACCCGAACCGATCGCCACGAGTTCGTCCATCTCGCCGGGCGTCGCCAATCCGGCGGCCTCGGCCAGCAGGGTCTGCGCCGAGGCGTGAACGGCCTCGATCAGCAGCGGCAGGGGTAGCCGGTCTTCCGCGTGCCGTTCGGCGACCGGCGTGACGAAGGCGGCGATCTGGGCTCTGCCCAGTGGATCGTCGTCACCGATGGCTCGCAGGACCGCGTGTCCGCACGCGTGGATGGCGGGCAGCACCTCGAGGCGGAAATGCCCTTCGGGGAGGTCCGCCGCGGGCGGTGTCGCGCCGAGACCTTCCGCCAGCAGCTTTTCCGACAGTTGTGGCCATCGCGTCTGCAAACGCCCGAGTAGCGAAACGTCGGCGGTGGACGAATGTGATCTTGCCCGCATAGGGCGATTGTTGCCGAACGCCGGGCGGTCGGGACGGTCTCTCGAACGCCTCGCGGATTACTTTGTCTCCGGAGACAACCTCGGTACCCCGGACTTCGTCCGGTAGTGCAGTGACCACCTCGGAGAGCGGGTGCAGACTGGGATCGGCATATCCGAGACGCAGTGACGGGGAAGAACGGAAATGGTCGCACCGGCGCATCACATCGGCGAGTGCGCCGCTCCCCACGCCCACCGCGCCATGGCTCTCGCCCTGTTGAACGGGCACAACAGCGCGCGGATCGCCCGGGAGTCCGGAGTGCAGATCGCCGACGGGTACACGGTGCTCGCCGTCGCGACCGAAGCGGACGAGCGGAGCGTGCGACCGGCGGCCCGCTTCGCGGCAGTGCTCTCCGGGCGCTACGGGCAGCCGGTCCCCGCGCTGCTCAGTTCGTTCGGGGGCACCATCCTGGTTCCCGATTCGGCCTGCGGCCCGGGCGATCTCGCCGATCTCGCGAGCGGAATGCCGCTCGTCCTCGCCGCGACCACCGCCGCACCCGGCCGGATCCCGGTCGCCGCCGATATCGCGCACGAACTTCTCGAGATGGTGTGCCGGATCTACGCCCGCCCCGGCCTGTACCGTTTCGACGATCTCGCCCTGGAATACCAGCTCACCCGCCCGGGCCCGGGTCGCGACCGGCTCGCGGCCCTACTCGATCCGGTTGCCTGCCATCCGGAACTGATGTCGACGCTGCGGATCCATCTGCACAACGAATTCAACCGCCGCCGCACGTCCCGGATGCTGCATATCCATCAGAACACCGTGGACTACCGGCTCAAACGCATCGGGCAGCTCGCCGGGCTCGATATCACCCGGGCCGATGCTCTGTGGCAGTTGCGGGCGGCCCTGGTCGCTCGCAGCTATGCGGAGCCGGTGGCGCGATCCGAGCATCCGGCCGCCGACTCGGTCACCGGTCCCGGCGCCATCTGACGATCTCCCCGCACGGGACGGCCCGCCAGCTCAGGCGGTGTCGCGTTCATCGCGGAACCCGGGCAGCCAGGTGGCGGCCAGCGCCATGAACGGCACCTCGGCGTCGAGCTGCGCGCAGATCCCGATCGAGCCGCCGAGAACCCGGAAGATCATGACGTATTCGCTCGGCAGCATCATCGCGCGGGCCGTTTTCATCTCCGGCGAGGAGTAATCGGTGGCCTTACCGGCCACGCGCTGCATCCAGCGCCGGGTGAAATGGAACGATTCGGACCGGATCGGATCGGTGAAGGGCCGCAGGTAGTCGGCGATTTCCTGCTCGGTGAGGGTGCGCCCGGGCAGCACCCAGCCGTTGGCGTGCAGCAGCGCGGTGAGCTCGCCGTATTCTTCGGCCACCGCCAGGGCGAGAATGCGGCCCAGCAGTTCCGGGAAACCACCCGGCAACGGCGCGCAGGCGCCGTAGTCGATCACCGCGAGTTTTCCTTCCGGGGTGATCATGAAATTGCCCGGATGCGGATCGGCGTGCAGCAGGCCGGCGGTCTCGGGGGCGGAGAAATGGAACCGGCCCAGCAGACCCGCGACCCGGTTACGCAGCACCCGGGTACCGTCGGGATCCGCCTGCCCCGCGGCGATGATCGCGGAAACCGGTGTGCCCTCGAGCCATTCGCTCACGATCACCTTCGGCGCGCTCGCGACGACCTTGGGGATCACGAATTCCGGATGGCCCTCGTAGGCCTTGCCGAAGGCGCGCTGATTGGCGGCCTCGTTGCGATAGTCCAGCTCTTCCTCGGTGCGTTCGGTGATCTCGGCGAGCAGCGGTTTCACATCGGCGCCGGGTATGACCTTGGCGAACAGCCCGGTCATCCGGTTGAGGGTGCGCAGGTCGGCGCGCAGCGCCTCGTCGGCGCCGGGGTACTGGACCTTCACCGCGACGGTGCGGCCGTCGGACCACACCGCTTTGTGCACCTGGCCGATACTCGCCGAGGCGGCCGGGGTGTCGTCGAAGGATTCGAACCGCTTACGCCAGTCGGTACCGAGCTGCTGGTCGAGGACCCGGTGCACGGTGGCCGCGGGCATCGGCGGCGCGGCGGCCTGCAGTTTGGTGAGCGCCTCGCGGTAGTGTTCGCCGAATTCCTCGGGAACGGCGGCCTCCATCACGCTCAGCGCCTGACCGAACTTCATCGCGCCGCCCTTGAGCTCGCCCAGGACGGTGAACAGCTGCTCGGCCGCCTTCTGGTTCAGCTCGGTGCTGATCTCCTTGCGATCGCCCCCGGCGAGCTTCTTACCGAAGCCCACCGCCGCGCGGCCGGCGACCCCGAGGGGAATCTTGGCCAACTTCGCATTGCGGGACATAGGCCGGCGCACGATCTCAGACACTCCCCCATCATGGCCGACGGAACGGCGGGTCTGCCACGGAAAAGCGAAGAGAATTACCACTGCCCCGGCAAGTGTGAGTGTGATCACAGGGACTCCGCCGCCGCGCGCGACAGGCATCCACACCGGATATGCGGGAGCCAGGGCCGGCGGCTCAGGTACCGGGAATCCAGATCGAGTTCGAGCGTCCGGTTCAGCGTTTCGGGTGGACGACCGGGTTCACAGGCGATGATGGTCTCCAGTTCGCCCAGCGCCAGCGCGGCCACGGCGGCTATCCCCGCCGGGCTGGCATGCCCCATCCGGCCCAGGAGCTGCGCGGCCAGCCGCGGCCATTCGGCATCGTGATCGCATCGAGTGAGATCGGCACAGCGCAGACAACTGGTGCGGCCCGGTAGCACCAGCGGCCCGACCAGCCCCTTCCCGTCCCGCAAACGGACGACCAGATGGGCGGTGCCCGCATGAGACAGTTCCCGCACCAGCCGCGGATCGGGGATGAAGGCATCCGCCAGCACCACCAGATCGGCGGATCGGGCGGCGGCCTCGCGCTCGCCACGATGGCCGCGTGAGCGGGCCGGACGGATACCGAGTTCGCGCAGGCCGGCGGCTATCGCCTCGGCCAGCGGCCCCACCCCGTGCACCCGGATGGAACGCACCCGTCCGGCCGGGGCGGGCGGATGCACCAGCAGGCCCGCCGCGTCGATCACCTCGAACAAGGCGATGGCGCGGCGTGGTTCCAGGCCCAGCGCCCGGGCGTGCCAGATCACCTGGGGCCGGCTGTTGAGGCCGTCGAGCAGGCGCAGGAATCCGAGTACCTGCCCGGTCTCGAGGCCCGGCGCCTCGCACAGCACCGCGCTGTCGGGATCCCAGCCGAGCTGCACCTGGCCGGTGGAACGCACCAGTATCGGCACCCGGGGGTGCAGGAGTGGCCCGCGGGGCCGAAGCGTCGTCATGGGCAAAGTATGCGAACTCCGCCCGGGGGTGACGGCCCTCCGAAGCGGAGTTGTCCACAGGCCGCACGCCTGTGGACAACGCCATCTTCGCAGTTCAGAACCTACTCACCGACCACCCGTGGATCCGGATCCGAATTCGCGCGGATGGCAGGCCGGACCGCGTTACTTCCGCGGGGACTCCGGATCGCCGGGAGCCGGATCGGGCCCGTCGTCGCCGTATTCCGGGGCATCCGACCCGGCGGCGTCGGACTCCTCGGTGGACGATCCCGATTCGGCCTTCGCGCGTTCGGCCGCCTCGGTGGCGGCGAGCTGGGCCAGCGGATCGTCGAAGGCCCCGGTACCGCCGCCGATCACCGAGTCGATGAAGGCGGCGGGGGTGTCCAGATCGGTGGCGTCGGGCAGCAGATCGGGATGCGCCCAGACGCCGTCACGGGCGGCCATTCCGGCATCATCGGTCAGTCGCTGCCACAGGGTGGCCGCCTCCCGGAGTTTGCGCGGACGCAGTTCCAGACCGACCAGGGTCGCGAAGGTCTGCTCGGCCGGACCACCGGTGGCCCGCCGGCGGCGCAGCGTCTCCGCCAGCGCGCCCGCACCGGGCAGCCGGTCGCCGACGGCGGCCGCGACGACCACCTGCACCCAGCCCTCGATCAGTGCGAGCAGGGTCTCCAGCCGCTCCAGAGCCTGTTTCTGCTCGGGTGTGGTCTGCGGTTCGAAGCTGCCCTGGGAGAGGATCTCCTCCAGCTTGGACGGATCGGTGAGCGCGGAGGGGTCCAGGTTACGGGCGGTTTCCTCCAGCGCCGAGAAATCCATGGTGATCCCGCGCGCGTAATCCTCGACGGCGCCCAGCACCTGCTGGCGCAGCCACGGTACGTGGACGAACAGCCGCTGGTGGGCCACCTCACGGGCGGCGAGGAACACCACGATCTCGCTCTCCGGCTGCTCCAGCCCCTCGGAGAACTCCGAGATGGCGGTGGGCAGCAGGGCCGCGGTACCGGCCGGGCCGAGGGGCAGGCCGATATCGGTGCCGGTCAGCACCTCCTTGGCCAGCTGTCCCAGCGCCTGCCCGAGCTGCGAGCCGAAGGCCAGGCCACCCATCTGGCCGAGCATGCCCATCATCGGGCCGGCCATATCCCGGGCCTCCTCCGGGAGCCCGGCGGTCCACATACCGGAGATCTGCTGGGCCACCGGATCGCAGAGACGCTGCCAGGTGGGCAGGGTCTTCTCGATCCAGTCGTTGGCGGTCCAGGCGACGGTGCTCGTCGCGCCGGCGGGGAAGGTGGTCGCATCGTCGAGCCAGAGTTCGGCCAGGTGAGCCGCATCGGCGACGGCCGCGGCGGTGCCACTGGACACCGGCGGCACCGTGGCGCCGAGCTGCTGGCGGGCCAGACGCTTGGCCACGTCGTAGTTGACCGGGCCGCTGCCGCCGCCGGTCACGCCCTGCCCCATACCGCTGAGCATCTGCCCCAGCGAGGTGAGCATCTGCCCCAGCGAGGCCGGATCGAATCCGGCGCCGCCGAAGCCGAAGGGATCGTTACCGCCACCGGGTTTGTCACCGCGGCCGCGGTCGTCGTCGTCGCCTCCTTGTGAGAATCCGAACGGGAGATCGCTCATTCCGCCTCACCCGCCGGTCTCGCGTCCGGTCGGTATCCGGTGAGCGCGCGCGAACCGGCTCGGCCGGTCGGCGCTTCGAGAAGCTGCATGTAGTCCATAGTAGGCGCGACGAACCGGCCGGTCCGCCGCACCGGCGCGGCTTCGCGACGGGCGAACAAACTCACCGGAGCGCACCTCGGCCCGGGACTCTCATTCCGCCGTCGCGGCGTCTCCCGCGGCGACCCAGGACTCCACGATCGTGCGGGCGATCGATACCGCGCCGGGCAGCAGCAGGCGGGGGCCACCGCCGCCCTCGGGCGGAGTCCGCCAGGCTCCGGCCGCGAGGGCCGACCGCACCTCGTCGCGGGTGAACCAATGCGCCTCGGCGATCTCGCCGTCGGAGAAGACCAGCGGCTGCGCCGGATCGCCCAGGGCACAGAACCCCAGCATCAGCGAGCGCGGGAACGGCCACGGCTGACTGCCGAGATACTGGATATCGCCGACATCGAGCCCGACCTCCTCGCGCATCTCCCGTTCGACACAGCGCTCCAGGGACTCACCCGCCTCCACGAAACCGGCCAGCAACGAGAACATGGTCTCGGGCCAGCTGTGCTGCCGGCCCAGCAGCACCCGGTCACCGCCGTCGTGGATCAGGCAGATGACGGCCGGATCGGTACGCGGGAAATCCTCCCGGCCGTCCTCGGCCACCCGGGACCAGCCGCCCTTGGCGGGCCGGGTGGGGCTGCCGTCGGCACCGTGGAAAGCGGCCGAGGTGTGCCAGTTGAGCAGCGCGAGAGCGGCCGAGAGCACACCGGCGGTGAAATCGTCGATCGCGGTATCGGCGAGCCGGCGCAGATCCCGCAGCGAACCGGTGAGCTCGGGATCGCGGACGGCCCACAGGTGTACACCGGCGTCGACACCGAGGAATACCGCGTCCGGGCTGGGTTCGGCGGACAGTTCGGTGGCTCGATCCCAGACCAGCGCCTCGTCTCCGTAGCGCACCGCGCCACCGCGGCCGACCCGGAGCAGCCGGGCGGTGGCCCAGCCTTCTTTCAGCGCGCGGTCGTCGGCGCGCAGATGATCGGCGCGATCGAGTGCGGAGCGAGAGAGCAGGGGAAGCTGGTTGAGCTGGAATACCGCCACGCCTCCGAGCGTATCGCGGCGCCGTTCGCGCCCGCGCCGGGTCAGCGGGCCCGGCGGATGTAGAGCAGTTTGTCGCCGGATTCCAGGGCGTCGGCCTCCGATTCGCCGACCCGGATCAGCACACCGGCGCGCACCACACCCAGCACGATATCGCTGAGATGCCGTGGTGAACCGCCCACCTCGCCGGGTTCGACCTCGCGTTCGGCGACGGCGAAACCGTGTTCGGGGGTGAGCAGATCCTCCATCATCTCCACGACGCTGGGAGTGGTGGTGGCGATACCGAGCAGCCGCCCGGTGGTCTCCGAGGACACCACCACCGAATCGGCGCCGGACTGGCGCAGCAGATGGGTGTTCTCCGATTCCCGGATGGATGCGACGATCTTGGCCTTCTTGGTGAGCTCCCGGGCGGTGAGGGTGACCAGGACCGCGGTGTCGTCCCGGTTCGCGGCGACGATCACCGAGGACGCGTTCTGCACGCCGGCCAGCCGCAGTACATCGGACTGGGTCGCCGATCCGTGCACGGTGACCAGGCCGGCGGTGGACGCGGCCTCCAGGCTCACCGCGTCGGTATCGACGACCACGATATCGGCGGGCTGGACGCCGTCGCCGAGCATGGCGTCGATCGCGGTGCGGCCCTTGGTGCCGTAGCCGACCACGACGGTGTGATTACGCACGGTGCGCCTCCAACGCTGGATCTTCAAGGCCTGGCGGGAACGTTCGGTGAGCACCGCCAGGGTGGTGCCGACCAGGACGATGAGGAACAGCACGCGCAGCGGGGTGATGACGAAGATGTTCACCAGGCGTGCCGACGGGGTGACCGGGGCGATATCGCCGTATCCGGTGGTGGACAGGGACACCGTCGCGTAATAGAAGGCGTCCAGCAGGGTCACCGAATCGTCGGCGTTGTCGCGGTAGCCGTCGCGGCCGAGGTAGACGACCAGCGCCGCCAGGCAGAGCAGCCCGACGGCGAACAGCACCCGCCGCCACAGCGAGATCCAGGGACTCATCTGCGCTTCCGGGATGCGCAGCAGACCGACCAGCGCGAAATCGGGGCGGTTGGCGCCCGCACCCAGCCGCGTCCGCCCGCCGAGTTGCGCGAAGCGTGAATTCACCGGCGATTCCATCGACCGCCCCGGGCTTTACGCCGCTGTCCTGCTGTCAGTCCCTCCGACACAGCTCGGGAGCCTACCCGCTGGTCCGGTCGAACGCCGCGCACGCGGCCCGTAACGATCTCTAGGGTGTGGGCATGGCAGATCTCTCGCCCTCCGGCACACCCGATCCGGGCCGCACTCCCGCGCTGCGGCTGGCCGCGCTTCTCTTCGGCGCCGGCGTCATGCATTTCGTCGTTCCCAAACAGTTCGATTCGATCGTTCCGCCCCAATTGCCCGGTAAGCCACGGTCCTACACCTACTGGTCGGGGGTCGCCGAGATCGGTGTCGGCGCCACGCTGCTGGTGCCACGGACCCGGCGGCTCGGCGGCCGGCTGGCCGCGGTGCTGTTCATCGCGGTGTTCCCGGCCAATATCCAGCTCGTGGTGGATTCGCTGCGCAACCCGAAGACCCCGCGGTTGCTGACGGCGGCCTCGATCCTGCGGCTGCCGTTGCAGTTGCCCATGATCACCCAGGCGCTGAAGGTGAGCCGGTCGGGCCCACAGCGGTGAACCGCTCAGACCTACAACGGTGAACCGTGGCGGGCCGCCGGGCTACCCGGGTGAACCCGGCGGCTCGTCCGGCGACGCCGTCCGGTCCGGCGCGGTGGTCTCGGCGAGCAGGGCCGCGAGCTCCCCGGGGCCGGGCAGCCCACGCGGCGCCACGGTACGACCGCTGCGCACGTAATGGAACGCCGCGCCCACCCGCTCCAGAATCCGCTCCTCGGATTCGCCGGTGCGGGCCGACAACAACCGGGCCCAGGCCAGCCGGTAGACCGCCAGCTGCACCGCGACCGCGGGTTCCTCGGCGGGGCGCGGTTCGGCGCCGGTCTTCCAGTCGACGATCGTCCAGCGCTCCCCCGGCTCGGCGAACACCGCGTCCATCCGGCCGCGGATCACCACTCCGGCGAGGGTGGTCTCGAACGGCACCTCGATCTCCACCGGCCGCCGCGCCGACCACGGTGAGGACAGGAAGGCCTCCTGCATCCGGGCCAGTTCGGCGTCGGCCGCGGCCCCGGAATCGGCCGCACCGGGCAGATCGTCCAGACCGGGCAGCTGATCGGTGGCGAACCAGCGCTGCACCCAGGCGTGGAACGCCGTACCGCGCCGCGCCAGCGGATTGGGCGGATAGGGCAGCGGGCGGCGGAGCCGGGCGGCGAGGCGGTGCGGATCGGCCCGCATCTCCACCAGCGCCGTGGCGGGCAGCTGGGTCGGGAGTTCCACCTCGGTGGCCGCCGCCGTGCCGGCCCGGTATTCGGCGAGCAGGGCGTCGACATCGGCGATCCAGCCGTCGGGGTCCTCGGAGTCCTCGCCGGACTCCGGAGCACCGGTTCCGGCGGCGAGGCCCGCCAATGCGGTGTGCACCAGGGCCGCGCCCGCTTCGATATCGGCGCGGCGCGTACCCAGCGGATCACCGGGCCAGGGCGCCGTCACCGGGGTGCCGGTGAGCGGATTGGGTTCGCCGGGCTCGGGGGCGTCGTCCCACACGGCGATGTCGACACCGCTGCCGGGGAGTTCGGCGGCGGCCCGCACCTCCAGCAGGAATTCCGACGGGCCCTTCGGCTTGTCACCGGTTTCGGCCCAGTGGTGCGCCGAGACCAGCAGCACTCGTTCGGTCCGGGTGAGCGCCACGTAGAACAGCCGCCGGTCTTCGTCGAGACGGCGGCGGGCCAGCGCCTCCTTGTGCGCGGTGAGGCCGCGCTGCAGATCCGAGCGGTCGCCGAGGTCCGCGAGATCCAGGACCGGTACGCCGTCCGGGGAGTCGGCGGTGGCCCGGTCGCCGCGCAGCGAGGTCGGGAGTTCGGCCAGCGCGCCGAGCCAGGTGTTCGCGCCCCGGGTGGACGGGAACACATCGCGGGTGACGTGCGGGACCGCGACCACCTCCCATTCCAATCCTTTCGCCGCGTGCACCGTCAGCACCTGGACCCGGTCGGGCGCGACCTCCACCTCCCCCGGTTCGAGCCCGTTCTCCACCGATTCCGCCGCCGCGAGGAACGCCAGCAATCCGCCCAGCGTGGCACCGGTATCACCGGCGTATCCCGCGACCACCTCGGCGAAGGCGTCGAGATGTTCCCGCCCGGCGCCGGACCCCGCCAGGGCCCGGCGGGCCTGCGTCTCCACCCCCACGCCGATCGTGCGTTCCACATCGGCCACCAGTTCGGTGAGCGGCTGGCCGGCACGTTCCCGCAACGCCGCCAGTTCCCGGCCCAGCACGGTGATCCGGCGATGGCCGGCGACCGAATAGCGGTCCGGCGGCCCCGGATCGGCGATCGCGTCGGCGAGGCCCGCGCGTTCGGCGGGTTCGGGAGCGACCTCGTGCAGGGCCGCGGCCAAGGCGGCCGAATCGGTGATATCGGCGGTGGGTTCGTGCCCGATCGACAATTCCCGGGCGCGCCGGGCCAGGGTGGCGAGATCGGCCATGCCGAGCCGCCAGCGGGCGCCCGTCAGGATCCGGACCGCCGCGCTGCCGGCGGCGGGGTCGGCGATCAGGCGCAGGGTGGCGACGATATCGGCGACCTCGGGCGTCGAGAGCAGCCCACCCAGTCCCACGATCTCCACCGGCAGGCCCTGGGCGCGTAGCTGTTCGGCCAGTTCGGCGGCGTCGGCGTTCCGGCGGATGAGAACCGCGGAGGTGGGGGGCGGCGCGCCGGCGTCCGCGGCGCTACGCCACACGGCCGCGACCTGTTCGGCGATCCAGCGCCGCTCGTCGGCGACCGTCGTGGTGAGTGCGAGTGCGACGACACCGGGTTCGGCACCCGGGCGGGCGCGCAGCGGATCCACCGTCACTCCGCCACCGGCCCGCGCGGCCGCGCGCAGCGGTTCGACCACCATATTGGCGAGTTCCAGGGCCTCCGGCGGATTGCGCCAGCTGGTGAGCAGCGGCAGCACCGGCGCCGGATCGCCGGGGCCGCGCGGGAAGTCGGTGGTGAACCGGGGCAGGTTGGCGGCGGAGGCCCCGCGCCAGCCGTAGATGGACTGCATGGGGTCGCCGACGGCGGTGACCGCCGGGGGGCGCGGCCGGTTGCGCCGGGGCCCGGAACGTTCGGCCGGATAGCCCGCTCCGAACAGCGCGGACAGCAGGATTCGTTGCGCGTGCCCGGTGTCCTGGTATTCGTCGAGCAGTACCAGGCGGAACCGCCCGCGTTCGGCGGCGGCCACCTCGGGGTGTTCGGCCGCCAGCCGCGCCGCCAGCGACATCTGGGCGCCGAAATCCAGGGCGCCGCGCTGGTGCAGCGTTTCGCGCAGCTGCCGGACCAGCGGAAGCAGCGCGACCCGTTCCCGCTGGGCCCGCAGCACCGCCAGCAGGTCCTTGTTCGGCCCGCCGCGCTGGCGCGGGCCGGGCGGCAGGGTGTGCACGAGTTTTTCCAGTTCGGTGTGGGCCTCGGCGAGTTCCTCGGGCTCCACCAGATGTTCGGCGAGCTGCCCCGACAGCGCCAGCACCGCCTCGGTGACGGTGAGCGGTGAGCGTTCGGTCTCCAGATCGCCGTCCCAGCTCCGCACCGCCTGATGCGCGAGCTGCCACAGCTGGGTTTCGGTGAGCAGGGCGGCCGTGGGTTCCACCGGTAGCAGCAGCCCGTGTTCGCCGAGCAGCCGCCCGGCATAGGAGTGGTAGGTGCTGATCTCCGGTTCCGCCCCGGACAGGACCGCGCGCAGTTCGCCGGTCGGGTCGAGATCGCGCAGCAGCCGGGAGCCCGCCAGCCGCGCGAGGCGGGTCCGGATCCGGGCCGTGAGCTGCTGGGCGGCCTTGCGGGTGAAGGTGAGCCCGAGCACCTCCTCGGGGGTGACCAGCCGGTTGGCGACCATCCAGACGACACGGGCGGCCATCGTCTCCGTCTTGCCGGCCCCCGCCCCCGCCACCACCAGGACCGGGCCCTCGGGCGCCGCGATCACCGCTTCCTGTTCCGCGGTCGGCGGCGGCAGGCCGAGCGCCTCGGCCAATTGCCCCGGCGTGACCCGGGCGCTCACTCGTCGGTCACCTGACGTCCGGCGTCCTGCACGGGGCAGCTGTTGCGCACCGAGCAGTGCCGGCAGCCCTCGTTGCGGATGGCCAGGAACCCCGGTCCCTCGGTGGCCGCGGCGGCCTCGTGGACGGTATCGCGCCAGGCCGCGAGCGCGTCGTCGTCCAGCGGGGACTGGACCCGTTCCTTGGCGACTCCCGTCGCCCCGGGCGCGGCCACGTAGACCAGCCGGGCGCCACCCGGTTCCGCGGTATCTCCGCCGGACGCACCGTCGCGTCCTTCCTCGCCCAGCGCGCCGGCGGCGGCCGCCACCTGATAGGTCGCCAGCTGAGCGTGCTGGGCCGTATCCGCTTCGGTGACCGGATTCTTCCCCGTTTTCACATCGACGATGACGAACCGGCCGTGCTCGTCGCGTTCCAGCCGATCGATCCGGCCCCGGATCCGCACCTGCGGCGTCCCCGGCAGGACGCAGTCGACCGGGACCTCGACACCGGCCTGGGTGAGTTCACCGCGCGTACTGCGTACCCAGGCCACGAACGCGTCCAGCATGGCCTCGGTGCGGCGCAGCTCCTGCCGGGAATGCCAGCCCGCCTCCGGATCGATCCCGGGCCAGCTCCGGACCAGTTCGGCGCGGACCTCGTCGAGCGGGACACGACCGGCGAGCGCCTGGACGAGGGTGTGTACCAGGGTGCCCTTCACCGCGTAGGGGTTCTCGCCGTCGGAACCACCGTTACGTTCCAGTGCCCAGCGCAGCGGGCAGGTGCGCAGCAGTTCCACCGTCGAGGGCGATAACGCGATGGGGCCGTCGTCGTCCCACAGGGTTTCGCTGGAGCTGAGTCCCGGGACCCCGTACCAGTCGTCGGGGGCGGTGCCCGGGATACCGGCGAGCGCCAGCCGGGCCAGTTGCTCGGCGGCGCGGCGTCGGCGTACGTCCCCCGCTCCCGGATCGCAGACCGCGGCGCGCAATTCGGCGACCAGGGCGTGCAGGGCGAGCACCCGGCCGGGTTCGGCGACCGGCAGCGCTCCCGGCTCCCCGCCGAGATCGCCGCCTGTCAGCTCGGACAGGAACCGCGACGGCACCAGATCCCTTTCACCTGTCACCGATTCGACCGCGGTGACCAGCAGCGACCGTCGCGCCCGGCTACAGGCCACGAACAGCAGACGGCGTTCCTCGGCCAGGATCGGCGCGGTGCGGCTGACCCGCTCGGTGATTCCGGCGACCTCGTCCACCAGGTCCTCGGTATGCAGCAGCGTGCCGCGGGGGCGGGGGTCGGGCCAGATCCCCTCCTGCACCCCGGCCACCGCGACGACCTCCCACTCCCGGCCCGCCGCGGCGTGGGCACTGAGCAGGTCCACCGCCTCCTCCCGGCGGGCGGCGGCGCCCCGGTCCTGTGCGATCTGCTGCCGCTCCAGATATTCGACGAAACCCTCGATGGTCGCGCCGGGCAACCGGTCGGTATAGGCGGCCGCGGCGTCGAACAGCGCCACCGCGGCGTCGAGATCCCGGTCGGCCTGCACCCCCGCCGCGCCGCCGCGTTCGGACTGCGTCAGCCAGCGCCGCTCGAGCCGCGACCCGGTCCACAGCGCCCACAGCACATCTTCGAGCGCACCGCCCTCGCGCCGCACCCGGCGAGCGCGTTCGAGGGCTCGAACGGCCCGGTTCAGGGGTGCGAGTTCCACCTCGGTGAGCCCCGCCAGGATCCGTTCGTCCCCGGCGCCGAGCAGGAGGTCGCGGAGGAATTCCACGGACGGCCGGTCGGTGACGGGCGGATTCGCGGTGGCCGGATCGTCGTCCGCGGGGTCGGTGGTGGACGGGTCGGCCGGAACCGCCGCGGGGGCCTCGGTGGACCCTGCCGGCGGGACGGAATCCGGTGGGTCGAGCAGAGGGTCGGGTGGAGTGTCTTCGTCGGCGGGTTCCGGTGGTAGCCCCTCCCACGGGTCCTCGTCCACGGGGTCCTGGTCCAGCCCGAACCAGTCGGCGTCGGCGGCGTAGCGGGCGGCCTCGGTGAACGGGTCGCGCGTGGAGTCCTCGGGCGGCGCTCCGGCCGCGGCCTCCGGGTCGGGAAAGGGCGGTTCGCCGGGCAACGGCTCCGCGGGCGCGCCGGGCCGCGCCGGATCCGGTGTGGCCCGGGCGAGTTCCACCGTGGTGCGGCGGATTCCCCGGCGCAGCCGGCGCAGGCTGATCTGATCGGCGCCGCCGAGCGGGCCGGACAGCAGGTCCAGCGCCTCGTCCGGGCCGAACAGCGATTCGGTCGAGCCGGTGCCCCGGCGGGCGGCCTCGCTCGCGAGTACGGCGCGCAGCGCGAGCAGCATCCAGGCGGCGCCGCGCCGGCGGGCCAGCGGCGTATCGTTCACCGGCCGCCGCACCGGCACCCCGGCCGCCATCAGCGCCCGGCGCAGCGGCGGCAGCAGCAGCGGTACCGAGCGCACGATCACCGCCATCCGCGACCACGGCACCCCCTCGGTGAGATGTGCGCGGCGCAGATGGTCGGCGATGAGTGACGCCTCCTTGGCCGGGCTGCCCAGTACCCGCACCCGGACCTGCGCGGCCGGGCTCTCGGAGTGCCCGGGGGTCTCGCCGCGTTCGTCCGGGCCGAGGTCGGCCCGGGTGGTGCGATGCGCGGCGCTACCGGGCAACCGGGCGGCGATCCGGGCGGCCGCGGTATGCACCGCGGGGGCGCTGCGATGGTTGTGATGCAGCACCACCCGGCGCGCGGCCGGGACCTCGAGGCCGGTGAGGAACCGGGAGTCGGCGCCGCGGAAGGTGTAGACGGCCTGGTCGGGGTCACCGGCGACGACAGTGGTGCCCGCGCCGGCCGCGAGTACCCGCACCAGCAGCGCCGCCTGCGGGTCCAGGTGCTGGGCGTCGTCGACGAGCAGACAGCGCAACCGGCCGCGTTCGGCCGCCAGCAGCTCGGGGTCGGCGGCCAGCGCGTCCAGTGCCGCCCCGACCAGTTCGGCCGCGTTCAGCGCCGGAGCCGAGGCCTCCGGCGCCGCCACTCCCACCGACCAGCGCAGCAGCGTCGCCTGTTCGTAGCGGGCCGCGAACCGGCCGGCCGCCACCCAGTCCTCCCGGTCGCGGCGCCGGCCCAGTTCCACCAGGTCTTCCGGGCCGAGCCCGCGTTCGGCGGCGCGCAGCATCAGATCGCGCAGTTCGTCGGCGAACCCGGCCAGGCCGAGCGCGGGCTGTAACCGGCGCGGCCAGAGACCGGTGGCGCCCGCCGCGATATCGGTGAGGTCGCCGTGCAGCATCTCCCGCAGCACCGCGTCCTGTTCGGCGCCGGTGAGCAGCCGGGGCGGCGGATTACCGTGCCGGGCGGCCTGGCGCCGCAGGATCCCGAAGGCATAGGAGTGGACGGTGCGGGCGAGCGGTTCCCGGGTCGCGCCCGGGTATCCGCCGGGGGGCGCGTCCGCCGGCGCGCCGGGATCCTCCGCGAGCGCGAACAGCGCCGTATCGGACGGCACGCCGAGCGGAGTCACGTCGCCGGACCCGTCCGGCGCGTCACCGCCGAACTCCGGCGCGCAGATGTCCCAGTGCGCCAGCCGCTCGGTGAGCCCGTCGCGCGCGGCGGCGGCCGCCTGTTTGGAATGGGTGAGCAGCAGGATCGATTCCGGATCGGCGCCGCCGGCGATACGCGCGGCGGCCACGTCCACCAGCAGCGCGGTCTTCCCGGTTCCCGGACCGCCCAGCACTCGCCACACCCGGCCGGTCCGGGGTTGCGCGGCGGTTGCGGGCGGGTCGGGTGCGAAGAGCGCGCGAAGACCGGCGCCCCAGGTCCGAGCCCGGGGAGCCGATGTCTTCCGGCGCACCAGCCGCACCGGCCTATCCGAACGCACCACGAGGGCTATTGCAACAGACGGGGCCGACACCGCACCGGACCCACCCGCGCTGCGGGTGTCCGGCACAGCGATGAGAATGTCACCGTGTCCACACTGCATGTTCATCGTTTCGGCCCGGCGACCGGGCCGGTGGTGCTGGCCCTGCACGGCCTCACCGGTCACGGCGGGCGCTGGGCGGCGCTGGCCGAGGGGTTGCTGCCCGACGTCCGCGTGGTCGCACCGGACCTGCGCGGACACGGCCGGTCGAGTGCGCTCCCGCCGTGGGATTTCGAAACCGTGGTGGCGGATCTGGTGGCTGTGATCACCGCCGAGACCGCGGAGCCGGTGCTGGTGGTGGCGCATTCCTTCGGCGGCGCCTGCGCGTTGCATCTGGCCCACCGCCATCCGGAGCTGGTCCGCGGTCTGGTGCTACTGGACCCGGCGGTCGCGCTGGACCCGCGGTGGCTGGCGGAGATCGCGACCGCGACCCTCGGCTCCCCCGACTACACCGATGTCGAGGAGGCCCGGATGGACAAACTCGCCACCGGCTGGGGCGCGGCCGCGCCCGGACTGCTGCAGGCCGAACTGGACGAGCACCTGGTGCCCACCGCCGGGGGCCGGGTGGGCTGGCGGGTCGATACCGCCGCCCTGATCGCCTACTGGGGCCAACTCGCGCGGGAGGCGGTGCTGCCGGAGCCCGGTCTGCCGACCGTTCTGGTGCGGGCGACGAAGGTGGAGCCGCCGTTCGTGACACCGGAGTTGCGCGCCGCGCTTACCGCCCGACTCGGCGCGAACCTGGTCGCGCACGAGTGGGACTGCGACCATATGGTGTCGCAGGTCCTGCCCGAGGACACCGCGGCGCTGATCCGCGCGGCACTGTAGGCGGGCCGGTGGCGACGACCGACGAGGAGATCGAACGGGTGCGTGATCTGGTGGCCTCGATCCCGCCGGGGCGGGTGGCGACCTATGGCGATATCGCCGCGGCGGCCGGGCTGTCGACGCCGCGCACGGTGGGCTGGATCATGCGCACCGATGCCGGCGATCTGCCGTGGCACCGGGTCATCGGCGCCTCCGGAAGGCCCGCGGCGCACCTCACCGAGCGACAGCTGCGGCTCCTGGCCGCCGAGGGCGTCCCCGTCACCGACGGCCGCGTGAAACTGCGCACCGCCCGCCACCGCTTCCCCTGACCCGCCCCGCATACCCGGCCTTCCGGCCGGCCGCGACCGGCGCGCGGCGCCGCCGCCCGGCGATCCGGATCGTCCCAGACGGCGAATAGCATGGGCGCATGCCGAATTCTGCACCGGCTCCCGATGTGATCGTGCTGGCCGGGGGCCGGGCCGCCCGGATGGGCGGTGTCGACAAACCCGGCCTGATCGTGGGCGGGCGTTCCATGCTGGATACCGCGCTGGCCGCGGTGTCCGCGCTGGGCCGCACGGTCGTGGTGGGCCCGCCGCGCCCGGAACTCGGCGCCGGGATACTGCAGACCCGCGAAGCCGAGCCCGGGTCGGGGCCGGTGGCGGCGGTGGCGGCCGGTCTGGCCGCCCTGGGTGATCCGGCGCCCCAGGTGGTGATCCTCGCCGCCGATATGCCCTTCCTCACCGATTCCGCAATCGCGGAACTGCTCCGGCGATCGGGTCCGGCGGACGCGGTATTCGCCGCCGACGGGTCCGGCCGGCCCCAGTACCTGATCGGTGTCTGGCGGACGGCGCCGCTGGCCGCGCGGCTGCGCGAACTCGGCACCGTCGTGAACCAGCCGATGAAGGCGCTGGTACCCGCCCACACCACCATCGTGGCCCTGGCGGGGATCGACGACTGCGATACGCCCGGCGATATCGACGCCGCCCGCGCGGCCCTGGCCGCCCCCGCCCCCGCGACCGAACCGCTGGAACTGGAACGGGCCCGGGACATCCTGCGCACCGGGCTGTCCCGGCTGCCGGACCGGCCCGCCCGGCTCCGGACCACCGCGGGCGCCGCCCTGGCCGCCCCGCTGACGGCCGCGGAGGCGCTGCCCCGCTTCGATGTCTCCGCGATGGACGGCTACGCCGTGGCCGGGGAGGGCCCGTGGGAGTTGCGCGCCGATATCGGCTACGCCGGCGGCCGGCGCGCGGACGGTCTGCGCCCCGGCGAGGCGGTCCGGATCGCCACCGGCGCGCAGGTCCCGGAGGGCGCGACCCGGGTGCTGCGCGACGAATTCGCCGACACCGGCGCCGACCGCCGGTTGCACCGCCGCCCGGATTCACCGGTCCGTTCCGATATCCGCCGGCGCGGGGAGGACCGTGCCCCGGGTGACGAGATCGCCCCTGCCGGTACCCCGGTGACCCCGGCGCTGGTCTCCGCCGCCGCCGCGGTGGAGGTGGAAACCGGCCGGGTGCGCGGGCCGGTCCGGGCCCGGATCGTCATGACCGGCGACGAGATCCGCAGCACCGGCCCGCTCCAGGCCGGTCAGACCCGCGATTCGATCGGCCCGATCCTGCCCGGCCTGCTGACCGCGCACGGCGTCACCACTGCCGACCGGGTGCATCTGCGCGATACCGCGCACGGTTTCGACCAGGTCCTGGCCACGGCCGGGGATTGCGATCTGCTGCTGGTGGTGGGCGCCACCGGCGGCGGCGCCGCCGACCAGTTGCGCGGCGCCCTCGACCGCGCCGGATCCCGGATCCTGGTGCCACGGCTGGCCCTGCGTCCGGGCGGATCCACGGTGGTCGCCGAAATATCCTCGGAGACCACGGTTCTCGGACTGCCCGGTAATCCCTACGCCGCGATCGCGACCCTGCTGGCCCTGATTCCCGATATCGTCGGCGGCCGTACCGGGGCCCTCCCCCCACGCCGGGCCGTCGGCCCGCTGCGCAATGCCGCCGAGATATCGGGCCCGGTGACCCGCATCGTGCCCGCCCGCTACGCGGGCCCGGACGGCGGCTGGGTCGGGGATGCCGCCATCCGCACCGCCCACCTCGGCGGTCTCGTCGACCGCGACGGGCTGGTCGTGGTCCCCGCCGACGCGCCCGACGACACGCTCGTGGAGTTCATCCCCCTGTGACGACCGGGTACGGCTCCGGGATCAGCCCCAGCGCTCCGGGGTGACCGGGGCGTCCCAGGCGCGCGCGTACCGGCGCTTATCCGGTCCGGCCGTCTCCTTGCTCCGATACACCACGTACGGCCGGACCAGATAGCCGACCGGCGCCGAGAACATGTGCACCAGCCGCGTATACGGCCAGACCGCGACCAGGACCAGGACGAACAGCCCGTGCGCCTGGAAGGTCCAGGGCGTACCGACCATGAGTTCCGGCTGCGGGCTCAGGGTGAACAGGCTGCGGAACCACGGAGACACCGTTTCCCGGTAGTTGTAGGTACCCCACAGCAGGTTGCTGCCGACCGTATTCAGCATGCCCGTGATCAGCGCGCCGCCGAGCAGGAAGTACATGAATTTGTCGTTGGTGGTGGTGGCCTTGCGCACCGCCGGAACCGTGAACCGGCGGTAGAGCAGGATCCCGATACCGGCGAGCACCATCACCCCGGCGACCGTGCCCGCGCTCACCGCGACCAGATGGTAGGCGTGTTCGCTGATACCGATAGCGGCGGTCCACGATTCGGGAATCAGCACCCCGACCACATGACCGCCGAAGACCCCGAGCATGCCGAAATGGAACAGCGGGCTGCCCAGCCGCAGCAGTCGCGATTCGTAGATCTGCGAGGAGCGGGTGGTCCAGCCGAACTGGTCGTTGCGGTAGCGCCAGATATGGCCGAGGACGAAGGAGGTGAACGCCACGTAGGGCAGGGTCATCCACAGGGTGGAGTTCATCGGCGGCCTTCCGCTCGGTCCGGCATCGTCGGGTCCATGGCGAAGGGTTCGAGGCCGACCTCTTCCTCCGGCGGACCCTGGGCGGCGAGTTCGGCGATGCGCCGCCGGTCCGCGGTGGTGGGCGGGGCGAGGGTGGATACGACCGCCGCCAGCACCCCGGCGTAGGGGGAACCGTTGTCCGCCAGCGACAACCGCAGCAGTTCCAGCACCGGAACGTGCTCGCCGAGCAGGCGTTCCCCGCCCACGGGGTCGACGGTGGCCGCGAATTCCAGCAGCACCGGGAGATGGTCGGGCAGCTCGGATTCGCCGAGTTCCACCCCGGCGTGCCGGTAGGCGTGCTTGAACCGCAACAGCGCCATCCCGCGTTTGCGGGTGTCGCCGTAGGCGTAGAAGGTGAGATGCAGACTGGCGCGGCGCCGCATATCGAAGGTTTCGACGTAGCGGGCGGCCAGTTCGAGTTCGGGTGTGACGCGCAGATGGTCACAGAACTCCGACAACTGGGTCCGCACCGGTTCGGGCAGATCGCGCACCGCCGCGGCGAGCCGGTCGAGCATCGCGAGAGTGCCGGCCCCGGGATAGTCGAGCAGCAGCGCGGCCGTCCGCCAGACGATCCGGCGGTCGCGCTCGCTCATCGCCAGCGCCGGTTCGGGACGGCGGCGCAGTTTCAGCAGAGCCATCGGTTACTCCTCGGAGCGGGTTGCTGTGGATCCGGGAGGACGCCGTCTCCGCGGTCGCGTATCACCGGTGGGCCTCCGTGGTTCCGGGCGCCACTGCCGTGCCACCGTTCGCCTGAGCTCCGTTCCCGTTCACACCGCATCCGTTGCCGTTGCCGTTCGCGGCGTGCCCGTTCGGGCCGTGACCGTTGGCGGCCTCACCGTTGGTGGCGCCCCGGCCGGGCGCCGTGCCGTTCGCACCGGCGCCCTCGGCAGAGCTGCCGTTCGAACCGCCGGCCCCGACCGGCACCAACCCGTCGGTGCTCTTTCCGTCCCAGTTGAGCAGGTTGATCCGTCCCGATTTCTCCTCCGGGGCGGCCTCGTTGCTGTCGGTGAGATGGAATTTCTCCACCATCTGATCGAAGGCGGTCATCCCCGGACCGCCGTCGTTGTCCAGACTGCACCCGGTGGCCAGCGAATCCAGTTCGTGGGCCCGCGCCCCGGCGCCGGTCGGGATCACATACCGGTGCTCGTATTTCGCGATGGCCAGCAGCCGGTACATGGCCTCGATCTCCTCCGGTTCCAGCCGCACCGAGGGCGCGATCGCCGGATCGGGTTCCTGGCCCAGGTTGATGGAACGCATGAACGCGCGCATACCGGCCAGTCGCTGCAGGGCCGCCCGCACCGGCCCCACCTCACCGGCGGTGAACAGTTCGGCCAGGTACTCCACCGGAATCCGCAGCGCGTCGATGGCGCCGAACAGGTTGGCGTGATCCTCGCCGTCGTGCCCGGTCTCGGAGAGCACATCCACCACCGGCGACAGCGGCGGCACGTACCAGACCATCGGCATGGTGCGGTACTCCGGATGCAGCGGTAGCGCGATCTGATAATCGACGATCAGCTTGTACACCGGCGAATCCTGAGCGGCCTGAATCCATTCCGGCGAGATCCCGGCCCGTTCGGCCTCCGCGATCACCCGTGGATCGTGCGGATTCAGGAACACACCGAGCTGGCTCGGATACAGATCCTTGTCGTCGGTGACCGACGCCGCCTCGAGCACCGCGTCGGCGTCGTAGAGCATGACGCCGATATAGCGCAGCCGTCCGACGCAGGTCTCCGAGCACACGGTCGGAATCCCGACCTCCACCCGCGGATAGCAGAAGGTGCATTTCTCGGCTTTACCGGTTTTGTGGTTGAAGTAGATCTTCTTGTACGGGCAGCCGGTCATGCACTGGCGCCAGCCGCGGCATTTGTCCTGGTCCACCAGGACGATGCCGTCCTCGGACCGTTTGTAGATCGCCCCCGACGGGCACGACGCCGCGCACGACGGATTGAGGCAGTGCTCGCAGATCCGCGGCAGGTAGAACATGAAGGTCTCTTCGAATTCGAGCTTCACCTGCTCGGAGACCCGGGCCAGCAGCGGATCCTTGGCCACCTGCTCCGGACCCGACCCCAGATCGTCGTCCCAGTTGGCGCCCCAGGTGACCTTGGTGTCCTCGCCCGTGATCAGCGATTTCGGCCGGGCCACCGGGGTGGTGTCGATGGCCGGGGAGGACAGCAGGTTGTCGTATTCGTAGCTCCAGGGCTCGTAGTAGTCCTCGATGGTCGGCAGATCGGGGTTGGCGAAGATGTTCAGCAGCCGCTTCAGCCGCGACCCCGATTTCAGGGTCAGCTTGCCGCGCTTGTTCAGCGTCCAGCCGCCCTTCCACTTCTCCTGGTCCTGGTACTGCCGCGGATAGCCCTGGCCGGGCCGGGTCTCCACATTGTTGAACCAGACGTACTCGGTGCCGCCGCGGTTGGTCCACGCCTGCTTACAGGTCACCGAGCAGGTATGGCAGCCGATGCATTTGTCGAGGTTCATGACCATGGCCATTTGCGCCATCACGCGCATAGCGATTCCTCCGTAGTCGACCCGATCACGTCAGTACTCCACCTGCTGGCTGCGGCGGCGGATCGTGGTGACCTCGTCGCGCTGATTACCGGTCGGGCCGTGGTAGTTGATCGCGAACGACTGCTGGGCGTAGCCGCCGATCAGATGGGTGGGTTTGATCATGATCCGGGTGAGCGCGTTGTGGATACCGCCGCGTTTGCCCTTGCCCTTGAAGTTCTCGCCGGTTTCCGCGGTGCCCTCGATCCGCGGGACGTCCACCGCGCGGTCCTGCGCGTGGTACATGAACACCGTGCCCTCGGGCATCCGGTGCGAGACGATGGCGCGGGCCACCACCACACCGTTGCGGTTGATCGCCTCGATCCAGTCGTTGTCGGCGACACCGATCTTGGCGGCGTCCTTCTCCGACATCCAGATGGTCTGCCCGCCCCGCGAGAGCGTGAGCATATGCAGGTTGTCCTGGTAGGCGGAGTGGATCGACCATTTGGAGTGCGGGGTCAGGTACCGCACGGTGACCCCCCGCTCACTCACCTCGCCGACCCCGGGTTCGGCGAACAGTGCCGTCATATCCAGCGGCGGCCGGAAGGTCGGCAGTTGTTCGCCGAGTTCGATCATCCAGTCGTGGTCCAGATAGAAATGCTGCCGTCCGGTGAGGGTGTGCCAGGGTTTGAGCCGCTCGGTATTGATGGTGAACGGCGAATAGCGGCGCCCGCCGGTTTCGCTGCCCGACCATTCCGGCGAGGTGATCACCGGTACCGGCCGCGCCTGGGTATCGGCGAAGGTGATGCGCTTACCCTCGTGTTCGGCCGCGAGATCGGCCAGTTCGGTGCCGGTGCGGCGTTCCAGGGCGTGGAAGCCCTCCACCGCGAGACGGCCGTTGGTGGTTCCCGACAGTGCCAGGATCGCCTCCGCGGCGTGCTGGTCCTTGGCCAGCGACGGCCGGCCCTGCGCCGCACCGGATACGACGGTCCCGTTCATGCCCGCCAGGTATTCGACTTCGGCGTCGGGATGAGTGGTGACCCCCTTGACCGTGAGACCCAGCGTTTCCACCAGCGGCCCCAGCGCGGCCATCTTCTCGGCGAGCTTCGGGTAATCCCGTTCGACCACCACCAGTTTCGGCATGGTCTTACCCGGGACCGGTTCGCATTCCCCGGCCTTCCAGTCCAGTACCCGGCCGCCCGCCTGCGCCATCGCATCCGGTGAATCGTGCTGCAGCGGTACCGCGACGATGTCCTTGCGCACCCCGAGATGCTTCTCGGCCAGCCAGGAGAACCCGCGGGCGATCCGGTGGAACGCCTCGAAATCGGTTTTCGCCTCCCACGGCGGGGAGATGGCCGGGGTGAAGGCGTGCACGAACGGGTGCATATCGGTCGAGGACAGGTCGTGTTTCTCGTACCAGGTGGCGGCCGGGAGCACGATATCGGAGAACAGCGTGGTGCTGGTCATCCGGAAATCCAGGGAGAGCAGCAGATCCAGCTTCCCGGTGGCGGCCTCCTCGCGCCAGACCAGTTCCTCCGGGCGCACCCCGGTGGTGTCGGTGGTCTGCAGATTGGAATCCGCCCCGAGCAGATGCCGGTGGAAGTACTCGTTGCCCTTCCCGGAGGAACCGAGCAGATTGGCCCGCCACACGGTGAGCACCCGGGGGAAGTTCTCCGGGGCGTCGGGATCCTCGCAGGCGAACCGGAGGTCACCGGATTTCAGCCCGTCCACCACGTGGTCGGCGGCGGGCCGCCCGGCGGCCTCGGCCTCGTCGGCCAGGTCCAGCGGGTTGCGGTCGAAGGTCGGGTACGAGGGCATCCAGCCCAGCCGGGTCGCCAGCGCGATATTGTCCGCGGCCGTGCGGCCAGCGAACTTCCCTGTCCCGAGCGGGGAGGAAAAGGCGTCGGCGGTGAACGGGTCGTAGCGCCACTGGTCGTTGGTGAGGTACCAGAACACGGTGCCCTGCATCTGGCGCGGCGGGCGCTGCCAGTCCAGCCCGAACGCGAGCGTGCCCCAGCCGGTCACCGGGCGGCATTTCTCCTGACCCACGTAGTGCGCCCAGCCGCCGCCGTTCACACCCTGGCAGCCGGTGAGCAGGGTCAGGGTGAAGAAGGACCGGTAGATCTGATCGGAATGGAACCAGTGGTTGGTGCCCGCGCCCATGAGGATCATGGACCGGCCGCCGGAACGGTCGGCGTTATCGGCGAATTCGCGGGCGATCCGCTGCGCCTGCACGGCGGGGACCCCGGTGATGGCCTCCTGCCAGGCGGGGGTGTAGGGCTCGGACGCGTCGTCGTAGCCGGTGGGCCAGGTGCCGGGCAGTCCCGGCCGGCCCACCGCGTACTGCGCGAGCAGCAGGTCGAACACCGTGGTGACCCGTTTCCCGGCGACCACCGACGTGGGAACACCCCTGGTCAGCACCCCGGGGACATCCGAATCGAACCGGGGGAACTGTACGGCCGCAGCATCGTCGGTGCGGCCGTACAGCGTCAGGAGTGGCTCGACACCCCCGAGATCCAGATTCCAGCGTCCGGCGCCGTTCTCGCCGAACCGATCCCCCAGCGACCCGTTCGGCACCACCGGCGCACCGTCACCGTCGAGCAGCACGGTCCGGAATTGCGCGCCCTCCTCGGTGCTGCCGAGATCGGCTGCGGTGAGGAATTTCCCCGGTACCGCGACCCCGTCCGCGCCCTCCTCCAGTGTGACCAGGAAGGGCAGATCGGTGTACTTGCGGATGTAGTCCAGGAACCGGGGCGTCTGCCGGTCGACGAAGAATTCGCGCAGCACCACATGGCCCATGGCCATGGCGAGCGCGGCGTCGGTACCCGGCCGGGCCGCCACCCATTCGTCGGCGAATTTGGTGTTGTCGGCGTAGTCCGGGGATACCACCACGACCTTCTGGCCGCGGTAGCGGGCCTCGGTCATGTAGTGGGCGTCGGGGGTCCGGGTCACCGGGACATTGGAGCCCCACATGATCAGGTAGCCCGCGTCGAACCAGTCCGCCGATTCCGGAACATCGGTCTGGTCGCCGAACACCTGCGGCGAGGCCACCGGCAGATCGGCGTACCAGTCGTAGAACGACAGCATCGACCCGCCCAGCAGCGAGATGAACCGCGCGCCGACCGCGTGACTGACCATCGACATGGCCGGGATCGGCGAGAACCCCGCGACCCGGTCCGGGCCGTACTTCTTGATCGTGTGGACATGTGCCGCCGCGGCGATCTCGGCGGCCTCCCACCATTCGGCGCGGACGAATCCGCCCTTGCCGCGCGCCGCCTTGTACTTCCGGGCGCGCTCGGGATCCTCGACGATATCGGCCCATGCCAGCACCGGGTCCTTGAGCTCCCGCTTCGCTTCGCGGTACAGCTCCAGGAGGGTGCCGCGCACGTACGGGTACCGCACCCGGGCGGGCGAGTAGGTGTACCAGGAGAACGACGCCCCGCGCGGGCAGCCGCGCGGCTCGTATTCGGGTTTGTCGGATCCGACGGACGGATAGTCGGTCTGCTGGGATTCCCAGGTGATCACACCGTCTTTCACGTAGATCTTCCAGGAGCACGACCCCGTACAGTTCACACCGTGGGTGGAGCGCACCACCTTGTCGTGCGACCAGCGGTCCCGGTAGAACTCGTCGCCGTCGCGGCCGCCGACCTTGTGCACGGTGCGCTGATCCGCGGAGACCTCGCCACGCTGGAAATATTTCCCCAGTCGCAGGAGTGCGTCGCCGGCGTCCCCGGCGGGCCGATCGGTGCCGGTACGCGCCGAGCCCGGAGTTCGTGAGGCAACCACGACGCCCCCTTTTCTGCAAGCGGTGATTTCGGGCTGATGTTGTGTACGAGCGCGTCGGGCCGGGAAGCGGTGGTGCCGCGTGACCACGCGGCGCCCGCTCTCATACACAGTCGATACGAACTGTAAGGACGCCGCCCGACCTGGCCAAACGGTCTTCTCACATCGAAAACCGCAGGTCGGTGAGGTGTGAGGTCACCGCAACGTGACGGTCACGGTGAGCGGTCGCGCGGTATCGCGCGCCCGGCGGAGAACCTGGGAAAACCGCGGGAAACCCGACCGCCCCGGGCGCCGGACGGACCTTTCCGGCCGATCCGGTGAAATTTCGGAAATCGTGGCTTCTCCAGCGGTTTACATTTGTTTACACATCCGGGCGCCCGTGGCGGCGCCGATCCGCGGCGTGTTCCCGGCCCGCTTCCAGCCGCTGGGAAGCCACCGGCGCGCGTACCGGCCGCCGATCGTCTACGCTGCTGCCGATCCGACCGCCGTCGGCGGTCGCCCGAGCAGGTTCGAGGTAGGCGAATGTTCGGCGTTCATCGGCGGGGGCGACGCCGCCTTCCGATTCCCACCGTGCTGGCCCCGATCATCGTGGCGGCCGCCACCGTCCTGCTGCCCGGCCCACTCGCCGCGGCGACCCCGGCGGTCACGGTCCATCCCGGTATGGAGATCCGGCACACCACGATCACCGACGGTAAAGCGGTGATCGACACCTGCACGATCGGGCTCACCGGATCGATCGGAGCGGCGCAGTACGCGGTGACGGCCGGGCACTGCTATCACCCGGGCATCGTCACCGACAAGGTCGGCAATCCCATCGGCTGGTTCGAATTCCACCACCCCGACGACGGCCTCGAGTTCGGGTTCGGCCTCGTCCGGCTCTACGAAGGTATCGGCGTCGCCGCGTCCATGGGCCGCTTCGGCCTGTCCACCATGGATATGAAACCCCAACTGGGCCAGGAGGTCTGCAAGATCGGCGCCACCACGGGGTGGAGCTGCGGCACGATCACCGAGGCCACCGAGAAGTGGCTCTACGTGAGCAACGCCCTCGGCGCCGAGGGCGGCGATTCCGGCGCGGTGGTCTACCGGCAGACCTCCGACGGCCATGCCGCGTTCGTCGGCATCCTGGTGGCCTACGACGACGCCCAGGGCCGCAGCGCCGTCGTGGAACCCGCCGCCTGGCTGTTCGACCGGATCGAGCAGTACGGCCCGACCCGCGACGAACCTTTCACCTGGTACCGGGTCTGACCCGGTACCCGCCCGGGCCGCCGGCGCGCGGTCAGACTCCGAGCGCGCCCGCGAATACCGGCCAGGACCGGTGCAGATCGTCCTGCCAGTAGGCCCAGGCGTGGGTACCGGGATGCAGATGCACCGTCGCCGGAATCCGGGCGGCGGCCAGCGCCGCCACCAGCGGACCGGTGCAGTTGCCGACCACGCCCTCCATGACCCCGCCGACGAGCACCCGGTCGGCCAGGCGCAGCGGATCACCGTCGATGCCGCGCGATTCCAGTACCTCGTGCTGCCCGGGCGCCCCGTTGCCGGAGGAAACATACAGTGCGATACCCCGCAGGCGTTCCAGATGCAGCATCGGATCGTGGTCGAGCCAGGCCGGATCGCCGGGTGCGCCCCACATATTGGTGGCGTTCGCGCCGAACAGTGCCAGCTGTGAATACACGATGGCTCGGGCAGCCGGATCGCTGGTCCGCGTGCATCCGCTGTAGGCGCCGGCCGCCCGGTACAGTCCCGGAGCGCGGATCGCCAGGTTCAGCGCCGAGGTCGCCGACATCGACAGTCCCGCCACGGCGTTGCGCCCGGTCATCGAGAACCGGGAGTCCAGCAGCGGGGGCAGTTCGCGGGTGAGGAATGTTTCCCATTTGCTGCGGCCCAGCACCGGATCGTCGGCGATCCAGTCCGTGTAGTAGCTGGCCCGGCCGCCCATCGGCACGATCACGTTCACCGGTTTGTCGGCGAAGAAGTCCACCACATCGGTGCGCCGCATCCACGGCCCGCCGTCCTCGCCGCCGTCCACGGCATTGAGCAGGTACAGGGCGGGCGCCCCGGCGCCGGGATGTGACATCCACAGCGTGATCGGCCTGTCCATGGCGGCCGAATGCACGACCACCTCCAGCTGGCGGCCGCCCAGCGGCCGGACGTCGAGAATCCGGGCCGGTTCCTCCGCGGCGGCCGGACCGGCCACCCCCACCGGAATCAGGCCGATAGACAGAATGAACAGGTACACCACGCAACGCGGCAGCCGGTACATGCCGAGGTTTCTACCACGCGCCGGACCGGTCCGAGGCCATTCACCTGGCGTGTTCGTCCCGGTCGTGGACCCGCAGCGCGGTGATCCGGCCCGCTTCCTCCTCCGAGACCCGCATCCGCTCCGCGATCGACCATCGCAGTGCACGCGGCAACTGGGGCGCCACCTTCCCGAAATAGGCGTACAGCCACTCGGTACGCGCAACCAGGAATGGATAGTCGGTGGTCATCATCGGCCGGATCACCAGCATCGGCAGGGGCGCGTCCAGTGGATGGAAATCGGCATTCCACAGCCCCGGAACCCGGCACCCCGGATAGAACTGGCCCAGCATGAGCCCGTCGCGAACCACCTCGGACTTGTGCAACCGGTGCACCTGATCCACCCGGCCGGTAGCGGTGAGGCCGGGAAAGGCGGTCACCGTGGTCAGCCAGCGTTCCTCTCTGCCGTCACGTAGGCGCTGGTAGAGGTCGCGGGCATCGAGGACCGATGCCGACATGACTTCCATCGTGAGATCGTCACCGCTGGGCAGCACCGCGATCCACAGCGCGCGGCGCAGGGTGGCCTGCCGCACGAACGGGCAGACCGGCCCGTCCCGGCCCAGATCCGGATGCGGTTCGCAGAGATAACCGGTGATCCACTCGGTCAGCATCGCCGCGTCGGGATGCGAACGCGACCAGCGGTCCGGGTCCGCGTAGACATCCTGCCAGGCGGCACCGGTCCGCGGCCCACGGAACTCGGGCAGTTCGGCCCCGCCGCCCGCCGCCTGGCGGACGGCGGCGGAAGCGAGGGCCCGACGGCCGGTCATCGGGTGCCCGCCGGTTCCCCGCAACGCGCCAGATGCCACGCCAGCACCGGCCCGATCCCGGCCACCACATTGGCATTGGTCAGCTGCCCGTGCGCGGCGTCGACGGGGTGTTCGACGAGCTCACCGGTGATGTAGGGGCGCCAGAGCCCGCCGCCGAGCAACTCGGTCACCCCCCGGGTGGCCGAGAAGTACAGTAGATCGCCGTCGAAGACCCTGGGCCGGTAGCGATGCGATATCTCCACTCCGTCCGCATAGGCCCGGTGCAGGCGGTCGAGCTGACCGGCGGTCAGCCCGGTCCCCAGGCCCGCGCCGGCCGCGTCCAACTCTGCGGCGGCCTCGGCGGCGGTGATTTCCGGTTTCCCGGCAGCGACCGTCTCATCGGGCTCCTCCCCCAGGAGATGGGTGAGCAGATCCCGCATCCGTGGCCGGGGCGGCGGCGGCGAATCGGGCGGGAACACCACGCTGTCCAACATGACCAGCAGCGCGACCGGATAACCGAGATCCCGTAACCGCACTCCGGCGGCATGGGCGAGCTGGCCCCCCAGCGACCAGCCCAGCAGCTGGTACGGCCCCCGCGGCTGCATCCGGAGGATCTCGCGCACATAGTGCTCGGCGAGATCGTCCGCAGTGCCGGGGGCGGGTCCGGGCAGGGTCAGTACCGGCGACTGCACCCCGTACACCGGGCGGTCCCCGATATACCGGGAAAGGCCGGCATAGCACCAGGCGAGTGGGACAGCGGAGTGGAAACAGAACAGCGGGGGCCGGTCGCCGCCGCGCCGCAACGGAAGCAGGATCTCCATCCCCTCGACGGATTCCCGCGGCGCCCCGCTCCCGTTCCCGGGCACGGACCTACGGTTCACGGCCGTCGCCGCACCCGCCGTCACTGTCTCGTGCACCGCGATCCGCTCCGCGAGGTCGGCCACGGTCGGCGCGGTATAGAGCCAGCGCACCGTGACCGGGGCTCCGGTCCGCTCGGCGAGATCGGCCGACAGTGCCACTCCCAGTAGCGAATTACCGCCGAGCGCGAAGAAATCGTCATCCAGGCCCACGGATTCGCGACCGAGGGCGGCCTCGACCCGCCCGGCGACCAGCCGCTGCAGATCGGTCTCCGGTGGCCGATAGTCGCGGACCGGCGCCGGTTCGGGCAGAGCGCCCCGATCGAGTTTCCCACTGGAGGTCAACGGAATCCGGTCGATCGGCACCAGCACCGCGGGCACCAGGGCGGCGGGTAGCGCCGCCCGCAGCCGCCGCAGGGTGGCCGCGGTGTCCACGGGATGACCCGGGGCGGCGACGATATAGCCGACCAGGCGGGCCGCCGGGCCCGGGCCGCCGGCGACGGTGACCGCCGCCTGCGCGACCTCCGGCCCGGCGGCGAGCACGGATTCGATCTCGGCGGGTTCGATCCGGCGGCCGTGCAGCGAGAGCTGCCGGTCCGCCCGGCCCAGGTATTCGTAACCGGCGGGGTCCGGCCGCACGAGATCGCCGGTGCGATACAACCGCCGCCCGCCGCCCGCCGGATCGGCGACGAACCGCGCGGCCGTCGCGGCGGGATCACCCAGATAGCCCAGCGCGACCCCGGGGCCACCGATGTACAGCTCCGCGTGCCCGCCCGCGGGCGCCGGCCGCAGCCTCCGGTCCAGCAGTGCCGCCCGCACCCCGGGCAGTACCGGGCCGATGAGCACCGGATCGCCGGGCGGGAGCGGATCGCTCTGCATCGTCATCACGGTCGCTTCGGTGGGGCCGTACCCGTTGTACAGCCGGACCCGCGGCGCCCATTTCCGCACCAGCTCGGCCGGCGGCGTCTCACCGCCGGTCACCACAACCCGCAGATCCGGCAGGTCGGCGGGGTCCAGAGTCGCCAGTATCGCCGGGGTGCTGAGCAGATGGGTGATACCGCTGGTCCGGACCAGGCGCCCCAGTTCCGCGCCCATCGGCGTATCGGGTGCGGCGACCACCAGTCGCGCCCCGGCGGCGAACGCGCCCAGCAGTTCCAGGAGATGGGCGTCGAACGCCGGGGAGTGCGCGTGCAGGACAACGGAATCGGTATCCAGGCCGTAGTGCTCCAGGAGGTGGTCGGTGAGCGATCCCAAACCCCGGTGGCCCACCAGGACCCCTTTCGGCGTTCCCGTGGTGCCCGAGGTGTGGATCAGATACGCCGGGTGGTCCGGCCGCGGCCTGATACTCCTGGCCGAGCCGGTGGCGGGCGCCGGCCGGTCGAGGTCGAACCACTGGATCGCCCCGGCACCGTCCGTCCCCCGTCCGGCTTCCGGAGCATTCGCGTCTCGGGCCTGCGTACCGGCCGGGAGCGTCGCCCGAACGGCCGAGATCGTCAACCCGGCCCGCACCCGCGCGCCGGCCAGCACCGTCGCGATACGGTCCGGCGGATCGTCGGGATCGATCGGCACCAGGCAGCCACCGGAGGTGGCCACCGACCACACCGCGAGCACCGATTCGATCGATCGCGGCACCACCGCGGCGACCGCCGTCCCGGGCCGCACTCCGGCGTCGCGCAGCACGCCGGCCCAATGACGTGCCTGCTCGTCGAGTTCGCGATAGGTCACCGCGCGGCTGCCGTCGCGGATCGCCACCGCGCCCGGTTCCGCCGACCCGCCCCGCAGCAGATCGGACAGCGTCCGCACCCGGCCGGAACCGGCTTCGGCAGTTCGGATTCCGGCCATCCGGGTACCGGAACCGCTCGGTCCGGGCAGGTCCGGCTCGGGGACGGGGGCATCGGCGGAGGTGGTGAGGAACGCGCCGAGATAGCCGAGGAACCCGCGGTGGTACCACGCCAGGGTCGCGGCACTGTAGCGGGCGGGGTTGCCGTGGAAATCGAGGGTGACGGTCCGTTCGTCCGGACCCAGCTGATAGCCGTTGACCAGCAGATCCTCCACCGGCCCCGACGACAACAGCTGGGCCGTACCGGTGAGTGGGCCCAGCCGCAGCGGTTCCACGAAGCCCATGACGTTGATCACCGGCCCGAACCCGCCGCGCACCACCCGCCCGGCGGCGCGGTCACGCTGGATGTCCTCGTACGGGTAGCGCTGATGGCGGAGCGCACCCAGCACCCGCCGGTGGACGTCGGCGATGGCCGCGCCGACCGTGCCGCGGCCGATCCCCGTCAGCCGCAGCGGCACCACATTCGAAACCGTACCGGCCGAGCGGCGCAGCGCGGCGGTGGTGCGAGCCGGTAGCGGCAGGGCCAGCACGGTGTCGTCACTGGCGGTGAGCCGGGACAGATAGCACGCGAACGCGGCGACCACGAGTTCGCCGAAGGTGGCGCCGAGCCGGTCCCGGGCCGGCGCGATCGAATCCGCGACCGGGGTGTCCAGGACCGCGGAGACCCGATGCGGGCGGGGCCGGGGCGCGGCCGGATGACCCGCCAGTCCCACCGGGTCGGCGAATCCCGCGAGTTCGGCCTGCCAGAATTCCCGGTCCGTCCGGGACCGCGCCGACCGGCGGTAATCGTCCTCGGCGGCCAGCATCCCGGCCGTATCGAGCGCGCCCGCCGCTTTCGCGGTGGTCCCGGCCACACCGGCCCGGTAGAGCTCCCCGGTGCGGCGCAACAGCGCCACCGCACCCGCGCCGTCGAGGACCACATGATGACTGCGCAGGTACAGCAGATGCCGTTCGGCGGCCACCCGGAAGAGGATCCCGACGGTGAGTGCCGCGGTCAGGGGATTCAGTGGCGCGCCGTAGTCGTCGGCCATAGCCGATGACGCGGCGGCGACCGGGTCGGGGTGGCCGGTGAAATCCGCTACCCGCAATTCCAGCGGTGAATCGGCCCGCTGCCGTGGCTGTCCGAGGTCGGAGTACAACCGGATATTGGGCGATTCCAGTTCGCCGGCGGCGCGGTGGCCGCATTCCCGCATGAGGCCGATATCGAGTGGGCCATGCAGATCGAGGTACATGGCGACGGTGTTCGGGATTTCCGGATTCAGCTGCTGAGCCACCCACCATCGCAGTTGGGCCGCCGAGAGTGGATGATCCGGTTCCGTTTCGTGGTGCGTCACAACCTCGACCACGCCTCCTGCGTTGTCCCGGTCGGCCGCGAGGCCCACACAACACGCGACGCCAGGTCACGCGCCGTCCGGAAACCGTCCCGGCCCCTACGACTACCTGCGGAATCACCTGCGGGAAAGGCTACGCCCGATGGGCAGAGTAGTACATACGAGAACGACAGAGCGTTGTACGCGCAGACCCGATACCGTTTCCCGGTAACAGCGGTTTCCGCGGCCACGCCGCCTTGTCGCGCCGGGCCCGCGCGACGAATCGGGAAACTACCGAACAGGCCCGGAATCGCCGCACAGCCCCCGTCAGCGTGCCCCTTCGTGGGCGGCACGGCGGGCGGCGAGGCGGTAGCGGTCGGCGATCAGGCGTACCACCGCCGGATGCACGCCGATCGGCTCGGCCACCCCGGTGGCGCCGGCGGTGTGCAGGCGTTCGTGGAACAACCCGTGGGCCAGCAGGTAGGAGGCGATGAACACCCGCCGCTGCCCGGACTCCCGCAGTTCGGCCACCACCTCCGGCACGCGGGGCGCGCCGGTGGCGACATACGCCGTGCGCACAGGTGTTGCCAGCTGCTCGGCGAGCATGGCGGCGGCCCGGCGCACATCCGCGCGGGCCCGGGAGTCCGATGAACCGGCGGCGGCGAAGACCACCGCGTCACCCGGCCGCCATCCGGCCGCGCGCAGGCGGACGGCCATGATGCGGGCCAGGGCGGGATCGGGTCCCATGGCCGGGGTGACGGTCACGGCGGGATGGCCGCTGTCCGCCACTTCCCGCGGCACGTCCTGGTACACGTGGTAGCCGGAGGCCAGGAAGGCCGGAACCACCACGGCCGGAACCGGATCCGCGGCCAGATCGCGCAGGACCTCCGCGGGCGAGGGTCCGAGGACGTCGACGAAAGCGGTCCGCACCACCGGCGCCCCGGGGGCCGGTGCGGGCGTCCCGGGATCGGTGCGCGAGTCCGGGGCACAACCGCAGACCGCGAAGCCGTGGGTCCCCGGCAGCATCGCGGCGCGGAGATCCCGGGTCCTGCCCTGGTTTCCGGTCGGCGCGCACGGTCCGGCGGCGCCGTGGCGATGGCCCAGTTCCCGGCCGACCGCCTCGGCCAGGGCGGCGATCATCTCCACACCTTTTCCGCTCCGGGTACCGTGCGCCACCAGCACCAGCGGTGGCGTCGGCCCGGTCATCCGGGAACCACCGTGCGGACGTAGCGGGTGTTGCGGGAGGGGACCACGGGCAGCGGGCCGGTATCGGAATTGTTATCGATACATTCGGCGGGGTCCATGGCCAGCCGGTACCCGCGTTTCACCACGGTCTGGATGGCCTTCGGCGCCCCCAGACCCGCCCGCAGCCGGGCGATGGCGGTTTCCACGGCGTGGGTGTCGTCACCGCCACCGGGCAGCGCCGCCAGCAGATCCTCGCGGGAGACCACGCGACCCGGCTGGCGGGCCAGCGACCGCATCAACGCCATCGGGGCCGGGGCCAGCTGTTTCACCGTGCCGTCCACCACCACGCACGCCCCGCGCACACTGATGGCGTGCCCGGCGGCATTGATCCGCCCGGCCCGGCGCGGCAGTTCCTCGGCGACGTGGCGGGCCAGTGCTCCCAGCCGCGCGCGACCGGGCATGGTGGTGGGTACGCCGAGTTCTTCGAGCGGCGCCGCGGTGATCGGTCCGACGCAGGCCGCCGGGACCCGGCTGCGCAGCGCGTGCAGCACACCTTCGAGCACACCGGTCTCCTTGGCCCGGATCAGCATCGAGGCGACCGCCGGAGCGCTGGTGAAGGTGACACAGTCGATGGCGGAGGTCACGATCGCCTCGATCAGCTGATCCATCGGACCCCGATCGGCGGGCGGCTCCCACCGGTACACCGGTACCGGCACCACATCGGCGCCGGCGCAGCGCAGCACCTCACAGAAATCCGGGATCGGCTCCCATTCGGTGGTGGCGCCGTGCAGCTGCACGGCGATGCGCACGCCCTCGACGCCTTCGGCGAGCAGATGGTCCAGGACCTCCGCCGAGGATTCCGAGGCCGGCGACCATTCCTCCCGCAGTTCCGCGGCCCGGATCGCGCCCTTGGCCTTGGGACCGCGCGCGAGCATCCGGGTACCCCCGAGGGTGGCGCGCAACTGTTCGGCCAGGCCCCAGCCCTCGGCGGCCTCCACCCAGCCTCGGAAACCGATACCGGTGGTGGCCACGGTGATCTGCGGCGGGGCCGCGACGATTTCCCGGGTCACCCGTTCGAGCTCGGTATCGTCGGCCAGCGGGATGATCCGGATGGCCGGGGCAGAGACGATCGACGCGCCACGCCGGGTGAGCAGGGTCGCGAATTCTTCGGCCCGCCGGGCCGCGGTGATGCCGACGGTGAAACCGGCCAGCGAGGTGTTCGTCTCGGCAACTGTCATGTCGGGAGGCCGTTCATATCCACGGGTTCGTCGGAGATCGAGACCGTTCCGTCGGCCACGCGCACCGAATATACCGGCAGCGATTTCGTCGCGTCGTCCAGGCAGCGACCGTCCAGCAGCGAGAACGGCTGCTTGAGCAGCGGCGACGCCACAACCGGCTCACCGCCGCGGTCGCCGACGATACCGCGCGACATCACCGCCGCCCGGCCGAACGGGTCGATATTGCCGACCGCGTACAGCGTGCCCTCGGGCAGCAGGAACAGGGCGGCCTGGCGGCCACCGGGCAACAGAACCGCCACACCGCGGCCGGGAATCAGATATTCGAGAGGGCATGCCTCGGTCCAGCTGGTGGTGGCCGGGGCAGCTACCGGGGTGTCGATCACGGTCATGTGGGTGTCTCCTCCGCGTGCCGTTACCCATTGGTACCGGCGGGCTGTTTCCTGACGGTTAAGCGGTCATTTCCCGCTGATAGCGGGCTCCGTGGCGTCGGACACGCTGTCACTGTTCCCGGGCATCCCCGGCATCCCGGGCAGGCCGAGCAGCACCGGGACCTTGCGCTCCCCGCTGTCGTCGAACGAGATGGTCGGATCGGCCTCGGCAGGGGCGTTGACGAAGGACACGAACCGCGACAGCTTCTCCTCGTCGTCGAGAACGGCGGCCCATTCGTCGCGGTAACCGGCCACATGGGCGGCCATCGCGGACTCCAGGTCCTCGGCGATACCGAGGCTGTCCTCGCACACCACCTCGCGCACATAGTCGATGCCGAGGTCCTCCTGCCACGGCGCGGTGCGCTGCAGCCGGTCGGCGGTGCGGATGTAGAACATGAGGTAGCGGTCGATATAGGAGATCAGCGTCTCGTCGTCGAGATCACCCGCGAGCAGCACCGCGTGCTTGGGCGTGAGACCGCCGTTACCGCCGACATAGAGGTTCCACCCGTTCTCGGTGGCGATCACGCCCACATCCTTGCCGCGGGCCTCGGCGCATTCGCGGGCGCAGCCGGATACCGCCAGCTTCAGCTTGTGCGGCGACCGCAGACCCCGGTACCGCTTCTCCAGCAGCACGGCCATCCCGACCGAATCCTGCTGGCCGTACCGGCACCAGGTCGACCCGACACAGCTCTTGACCGTGCGCAGCGATTTACCGTAGGCGTGCCCGGATTCCATCCCGGCGTCCACGAGCCGTTTCCAGATCAGCGGCAGCTCTTCGACGCGGGCGCCGAACAGGTCGATCCGCTGACCACCGGTGATCTTGGTGTAGAGCCCGAACTCCTTGGCGACCTCGCCGATCACGATCAGCTGTTCCGGGGTGACCTCACCACCGGGCATCCGCGGCACCACCGAATAGGTGCCGTTCTTCTGCATATTCGCCAGGAAGTGGTCGTTGGTGTCCTGCAGCGCGGCCTGTTCGCCCTCGAGGATGTGATCGCTCGAGGTGGAGGCCAGGATCGACGCGACGGTCGGTTTGCAGATATCGCAGCCGGTGCCCTTCCCGTGCCGGGCGATGAGCTCGGAGAAGGTGCGGATACCGGTGGCCTGCACGACCTGGAACAGCTCGGCGCGGGACTGCTCGAAATGCTCACACAGCGCCTTGGACATCTCGACGCCGGACTGTTCCAGCACCTTCTTGATCATCGGCACGCAGCCGCCGCACGAGGTACCGGCCTTCGTGCAGGCCTTGATGGCCGGGATATCGCAGGCGCCCTCGGCGATGGCGCCGCAGATGGCGCCCTTGCTCACATCGTTGCAGGAGCAGATCTGCGCTTCGTCGGGTAGTGCGTCGGCTCCCAGTTCGGCGCCGGCCGGGGAGATCAACGCGGCGGGTTCGGCGGGCAGCGGCCGCCCGACCAGCGGGCGCAGGGCGGCGTACTGGGTGGCGTCGCCCACCAGGATGCCGCCGAGCAGGGTTTTCGCGTCGTCGGAGATGACCAGCTTGGCGTAGGTACCGGCGGCCGCGTCGTGCAGGACCACCGACAGCGCGCCCTCGGTGCGGCCGTGCGCGTCACCGAAGCTCGCCACATCGACTCCGAGCAGCTTCAGCTTGGTGGACATATCCGCGCCCGGGAACTCACCGGCGCCGCCCAGCAGCCGGTCGGCCACGATCTCGGCGGTGGTGTAGCCCGGCGCGACCAGGCCGTAGCAGACACCCTCGACCGCGGCGCATTCACCGATCGCGTAGATATTCGGATCGGAGGTGGCCAGGCCCAGATCGGTGACGATGCCGCCGCGCGGGCCGACCTCGAGGCCGGCGTCCCGGGCGATCTGGTCCCGCGGGCGGATACCGGCGGAGAACACCAGCAGCGCGGCGTCGATCTCGCTGTCGTCGGACAGGCTGATCTTCAGCCGTTCGGCCGGACCGGCCGATTCGCTGCGTTCGATACCGGCGGTCCCGACCCCGGTGTGCACGGCCAGCCCCAGATCGGTGACCAGCTTCTCCAGGATCGCGCCGCCACCCTCGTCGACCTGGGCCGGCATCAGCCGGTCGTTGTATTCCACGACATGCGGGGTGAGGCCGAGCAGACGCAGCGCGTTGGCCGCCTCCAGCCCGAGCAGACCGCCGCCCACGACCACACCGTGCGCACCCGGACCGGCCGCCTCGGCGACGGCCTTGATGCCGTCCAGATCGTCGATGGTGCGGTAGACGAAGCATTCCGGGTGTTCGTGCCCCGGCACGGGCGGCACGAACGGATACGACCCGGTCGCCAGGACGAGCGCGTCGTAGTCGAGCACCTCCCCGGAGGTGGTGGTCACCTTCTGGGCGTCCTTGTCGATGGACTCCGCACGCTGGCCCAGCCGCAGATCCACCAGTTCGTCACCGGCGTATTCGTTACCCGGCAGCGCCAGCGCCGACGGTTCCCAGTTGCCGATGTAGGACGACAGCCCGACCCGGTCGTAGGCGGCCAGCGTCTCCTCGCCGAGCACGACGACCTGCCAGGCGCCCGCCTCGTCCCGGGAGCGGAGCGCTTCGACGAACCGGTGCCCGACCATGCCGTGACCGGCGACGACGACTGTTTTGCGCTGTGCGTTCATGGTGTCCTCCGTGGAGATCCGGTGTCAGAGCGACCGGGCGGACCGGGATCCGATGGGCTGGGCTGTGGTGCGGGAGCCGGCCTCGGCCCCACGGACCAGGGCTTCGGCCGCGGCGACGACCTCGTTGTCGGATACCGGGCGACCGGGACGGCGCAGGAACACCGTCCAGGTGACGAGAGCGCAGGCGACGTAGAACGCCGTGAACACCCAGAAGGCGGTGGTCGCGGACTGCGTCGAGGCGTAGGACGACCGCAGCACCAGGTTGATGCCGACGCCGCCGAGCGCGCCGATGGCGCCGACGAAACCGATCAGCGCGCCCGAGGTGTTCTGCGCCCAGGCGGCGCGTTCGGCGGGGCTCGCGTCGAGGCTGCGGGATTTGGCGTCGAATACCGACGGGATGATCTTGGTGACCGAGCCGTTGCCCAGACCGGACAGCACGAACAGGGCCACGAATCCGGCGACCAGCACGCCCAGGACCGGCCCGGAGAATCCGTGCGCCGAGCCGTCGGCGACGGTCGAGGCCACCGCCACCACCACCGCGGCCGCCATCATGGCCGCGAACGTGTACACGGTGACCCGGCTGCCGCCGATGCGGTCGGCCAGTTTGCCGCCGTAGGGGCGGGCCAGCGAGCCCAGCAGCGGTCCGATGAAGGCGATCTGAGCGGCGTGCAGGGTGGCTTCGGCGGCGGTGTCACCACCGGCCACGAAGCTGATCTGCAGGATCTGGCCGAACGCGAAGCTGTAACCGATGAAGGAACCGAAGGTACCGATGTAGAGGAACGAAACCGCCCACGACTGCGGCACTTTCAGCGCGGTCAGCATGAAGGACAGATCGGCCTTCTGGTTCGGCAGATTGTCCATGAACAGCGCGGCGCCCACACCGGCCAGCACGACCAGCACCAGGTAGGCGGCGCAGATCACGGTGGCGTACTCGTTACCCAGGGTGGCGATGATCAGCAGCCCGAACAGCTGGATCACCGGAACGCCGATATTGCCGCCGCCGGCGTTCATCCCCAGGGCCCAGCCCTTGAGCCGTTGCGGGTAGAACGCGTTGATATTGGTCATCGACGACGCGAAGTTACCGCCGCCCAGACCGGCGAACGCCGCCACGATCAGGAAGGTCGTGTAGGACGTCCCCGGCTGATTGACGAAGTAGAGCGTGAGCAGGGCCGGGACCAGCAGCGCGGCGGCGCTGAACACCGTCCAGTTGCGGCCGCCGAACCGGGCCGTCGCGACCGTGTACGGGATGCGCAGGATCGCGCCGACCAGAGTGGGCACCGCGACCAGGAAGAATTTGCCGGCCGCGTCGATGCCGTAGGTCTCGGTGGGCATGAACAGCACCATCACCGACCAGATGGACCAGATGGAGAATCCGATGTGCTCGGCGAATACCGACCAGATCAGGTTGCGCGTGGCGATCTTCTTCCCGCCGGCCTCCCAGGCCGCGGTGTCCTCGGCATCCCAGCGCTCCAGCTTCGGCCGCCGGAGATACTCCCGAATCGGGTTCCGGTGGCTTTCCGTCCGCGTGCTCAAAGTGGGCCTCCCAACGTGGTTCGACCCCAACGTTAGGAAAGCGGTATTGCCGGAATGCTGCCCAAAATGACCGTCGAATCAACGGTTTCTCACGCGGTCGCGACCGCTCAGGTGAGAAGACCCGGGTTGTTAATTCGGTGTCACATCAGCGTTTCCGTGCGTCACGAAGAGCCCAAATCCGCCGGCGGGCGCGGTGAGGGCCTGCGGAGATGATGACCCGTGTCACTCCCGGCCGCAACTCGGGGCGGATCAGGACGCGGGGCGGCACACCGCGGGATCGTCCTCCAGCGTGCGGGGTTTACAGGCCTGCCAGGCGCCGATCAGCAACACCAGCACCGAGACACACAGCAGCGCGAACGGCGCCGTCCAGCCGCCGGTCGCGGTGTGCAACATCCCGAACGCCACGGGCCCGATACACGCCAGCGCGTATCCGACGCCCTGCGTGAAGCCCGACAGCGCCGCCGACCCGGCCGCGGTCCGGGTACGCAGATTGATCAGCGTCAGCGCCATCGGGAAGGTGCTGGGACCCAGGCCCAGGATGACCACCCACAGCACCGGCACACTCATCGGCGCCAGCCACAGTCCCGCGAAGGCGACGAAGAAGCACAGGGCACATCCCACGACCACCGGGAACGGATTGGTCATCCGGGCGGCCACGGTCGGGGCGGACAGGGCCGCCACCAGACCCATCAGCGCGAACAGCGCGACCATGGAACCACCGAACGCCGCGTCCGCACCGGCGTCGGACAGGATCGTCGGCAGCCAGGTGAACACCGAATAGGTGGTCAGCGAGGTCATCCCGAACATGGCGCCCATCCCCCAGGCCAGTGGCGAGCGCCACACTTTCGGGGCCGGAGCGGTCGAGGCGGGCAAACCGGTCGTATCGCCCACATCCCGGCCGCGCCGGGCACGCAGCACCCCGATCCACGGGACGGCCGCCGCGAAGCCCAGCAGCGCCCACACCCCCAGCGAGACCCGCCACCCGTGCGCTTCGGCGAGCGGCACCGCGACCAGCGCCGGCAGCACCGTGCCGATCTGCACCATCGTGATGTAGAGCGCGCTGACCGTGGCCAGCCGGTCCGGGAAATACCGTTTCACCAGCGGCGGGACCACCACATTGCCGATACCCATACCGCCCAGGGCCAGCGCCGAGAACAACAGCAGTTCCACGGTGCCCGAGACCAGCACCCGGATGAGCATGCCCGCGCCGGCGGCGGCCATGGCCAGCAGCGCCGTGCGCTCCAGGCCCAGACGCCGCACCAGCACCGGTGTGAAGAGGCCGGTCACCGAGAACATCAGGGTAGGAATCATCCCGAAGACACCGACGACAGCGGTGGAGTAGCCGATCTCCGCGCCGATCTTCTCGGCGAGCGGGGTGAAGGCGGTGACCGCCACCCGCAGGGTGAGCGCGGACATCAGAATCGCCGCGAGTACCAGCAAACGGCCTTCGATGAGCGCACGCCGACGGCCCGCGGCGGGCTGGTCGGCCTTACGGGTCACCTCGGGCAGCGCTGCAGTCACCGAGAAATCATAGGATGACCCAATGAGCGGGACAAGTGGATTGTGACGGGCGGTACGCTGTTGCCGTGCAAAGCGTTCGCCGCACCAGTCTCATCGCCCAGGTCACCGAGCAACTCAAAGAGGATATCCGCTCGGGACGCTGGCCGGTCGGGACGCGGATCCCGACCGAACCCGAACTGGCCGAACTCACCGGTACCGGCCGCAACACGCTCCGCGAGGCGGTGCAGGCGCTCGTCCACGCCGGCATGCTGGAGCGCCGCCAGGGTTCGGGTACCTATGTCATCGCCACCTCCGAAGTCGGCGGCACCCTCACGAAGTACTTCGCCGAGGCGGCCGAACGCGACGTCCTCGAGTTACGCCACGGGCTGGAGTCCACCGCCGCCGCGCTGGCCGCCCACCGCCGCGACCGTGCCGATATCGCCACCCTGCACGAGTTGCTGGACGCCCGGAACCGCCTGTGGCGCACCGACCGCGCCGCCGCGATCGAGGCCGATGTGCAACTGCATCGCGCGATCGTGGTCGCCAGCCACAACGCGGTGTATCTGGAGTTCTACGATTCGCTGCTCGGCACCATCGAATCGGGGATCCGCTCCCGCACCGATCGCATCGACAGCTGGTACTGCGCCGAGCACCGGGACCTGGTGCAGGCCATCACCGATGGTGATGCCGAACGCGCGGCCAAGACCACCCGGTGTTTCCTGGACAGCCTGCTCGCCGAGTACCCCGAGCCGTGACGGGTTCCATCCGCGTTACATACCGATCACCCGGGTATTTTGCTCCCGTGAGCGGGAATTGTGCTCATCGTCATTGCGCGCTATTCCTCTGAAACACCCGGCTTCTAGCGTTTTCTCACGTCACACACCGCACTCGACCCGCCCGGCGCATCCGCCGGGCGACCCGGCTCCGGGGGCGTCGAGCCATGACGAGAGGGACGCCGATGACCGCGATTGTCGACACCGGCCAACAGTCATCCGATACGACAGCATCGTTCACCCATCGCCGCCGCGGGCGCTGGATAGACCGGTGGGAACCCGATAACGAGCAGTTCTGGCAATCCGGCGCCGACCGCACCGCCCGGAAGAACCTGATCTTCTCCGTTTTCGCGGAGAACCTCGGCTTCAGCATCTGGGTGCTGTGGGCCAGTGTCGTCACCAGTATGGGAGCGGCCGGTTTCGGCTTCCTCGAAGGTCTCGGCAAAGGCAACCCCACGGCGGTGAGCAACGCCCTGCTGCTCACCTCGATCCCCACCCTGGTCGGCGCGACCCTGCGCATCCCGTACACCTTCGCCATCCCGCGCTTCGGCGGCCGGGCGTTCACGGCCTTCAGCGCGGCGATGCTGCTGATCCCCACCCTGGGCCTGATCTACTTCGTCAACCAGCCCGGTACGCCCATGTGGGTCTTCGTGATCCTGGCCGCGCTGTCCGGTTTCGGCGGCGGCAACTTCTCCTCGTCGATGGCCAATATCTCGTTCTTCTTCCCCGACGGGAAGAAGGGCGCGGCACTGGGTATCAACGCCGCCGGCGGCAATCTCGGTGTGGCGCAGACCCAGTTGCTGCTGCCGCTGCTGATCACCCTGGGCACCCATCTCACCGCGAAGGACGCCGCCGGCTACCGGTTCGGTATCACCCTGTCGGTGCTGATCTGGGTGCCGTTCATCCTCGCCGCCGCATTCGGCGCCCTGCGCTATATGGACAGTCTGTCCACCGCGAAATCCGACGGCCGCTCCTACCGCCTGGCCCTGACCAACCGGCACACCTGGGTGATGGCCTTCCTCTACATCGGTACCTTCGGTTCCTTCATCGGGTTCTCGTTCGCCTTCCCGACGCTGATCAAGGCCAACTTCCCGGACCTGGCGAATATCGGCTGGATCAGCACCATCGGCAACCTCGCCTTCCTCGGCGCGTTCGTGGGCTCGTTCTCGCGGCCGTTCGGCGGCTGGCTGTCGGACAAACTCGGCGGCGGCGCGAAGATCACCATCATGGTGTTCGGCGGTATGTCGGTGGCCGTGGCGCTCATCATGGCCGCATTGGAGATGAAGAGCTTCCCGCTGTACCTGCTCGCGTTCCTGGTGCTGTTCGTGCTCACCGGTATCGGCAACGGTTCGACCTACCGGATGATCCCGTCCATCTTCACCGCCGAGGCCAAGAAATACGCCTCCGAGCACGGTATCGAACCGGCCGAATCGGCCGCGTCGGCGAAACGCCAGGCAGGCGCCGCGATCGGCGTCATCGGAGCGGTCGGCGCGTTCGGCGGCTTCATCCTCCAGCAGGCATTGCGCCTGTCCAACACCAACTTCGGCACGATGGCCCCGGCCTTCTGGGCCTACGCCGTGGCGTTCCTGGTGATGGGTGGAGTGACCTGGTGGTTCTACCGGCGGTCCTCCTTCGCGGTGACGCGGGTCCCGTCACTGGCCTACGCCAACATCTGACACACCGGAAACTCTCCGGCACACCGGGTATTCCGCGCTGCCGGAAACCCGGTGTGGATACGCCCGAACCCGGCGGGCCGGTCACCGACCGGCCCGCCGGTCGCGTCCGGATACCACTGCACCGCGGTCCGCCGACGCGCCCGTCCGTCGGCGCCCGGGATACCGGACTCAGAGCAAGAAGCGCACCATATCGGCCGTACGCACCAGCCCCGGAAGCGCTTCCGGCGTCGACCGCGGGTGCAGTACATGCACGGCCAGCCGGAACATCACCGCGCGCAACAGCATCTGCGGCCATTCCGGCAGATCGGACCAGCGTTCGAGCAACCCGTCGTCGGCGCCGCCCCAGGACAGCGCGTCCACCACGACCACACCGGCCGCCCAGGCCGCGGGCCGCCAGTAGGGGGTCAGATCGGTGAGCGCGGGCGTGCGGGAACCCGCGAAGAGCACGGTGCCGAACAGATCCCCGTGCACCAGCTGGGGCGGCGTCCGCACCGGTTTGCGCAGGGTGGCCAGCTGCCCGATCAGTTCGAGACTGTGCCGGCCGTCGGGGGAATTCTCCATCACCGCGCCGGCCGCGCGCAGCGTGCGCAACGGCACCGCTTCCCAGGCCGCCCGATCGGCGGCGACGAACACGTCCACGTCCAGCCACGGCGTCACCGGCGGCTGCGAGAGGAAGCGCGGCCGGTCCAGTTCCGCGGTCGCCTCGTGCAACCGCAGCGACACCGAGACCACCTCGTCGTGGCGGGGCTCGGGGGCGCCGGTCATATGCGTATCGCAGCGCCATCCGGACACCACGTACCGCCCATCGGTGGCACGCACCGGTTTCGCCAGCCGCAGTCCGTCCACCCGCAGGCTCTCCCGCGTCTTCGCCGACCACGCCGCCCGGGCATGATCGGCGACCGGGCTGAGCACCACATCACCCAGCCGCCAGCCGCCCTCCCAATCACCGAGGGCGACCGGGGTCATCTCACGCAGCCCGAAGGTGGCCCGCACATGCTCGGGGGGTTCGACTGTGGTGGTCACGGGCCGTACCGTACCTGCGGAGCCGGGCCCGGCAGGTGCGCCACACCGTGTCGTGGCGGTGCCGCGACACGCCCATCGAAGGGTGTCGCGGTCACCACCGCGGGATCAGTAGACGGGCAGTGAGGGGTCCACCTGATGGGCCCAGGCGATCACACCGCCCTGCAGGTGGGTGGCGTCGGAGAAACCGGCCCGCTTGAGCGCCGCCAGCGCCTCGGCCGACCGGATACCGGTCTTGCAGTGCAGCACGATCTTGCGGTTCTGCGGCAGTTCCGACAGCGCCTCACCCGACAGGATCCGGTCCTTGGGGATCAAGGTGGCGCCCTCGATATGCACGATGTCCCATTCCACGGGTTCGCGCACGTCGATCAGTTCCACATCCCCGGCGTCCAGGAGATCCTTGAGTTCGCGCGCGGTGACGGTGGAGCCCGCGGCCGCGGCCTGGCCCTCCTCCGACACCACACCACAGAACGCGTCGTAGTCGATCAGCTCGGTGATCGGCTGCCGTTCCGGATCGCGACGCAGTTTGATGGTCCGGTAGTTCATATCGAGTGCGTCGTACACCATCAGCCGGCCCAGCAGCGGGTCGCCGATACCGGTGATGAGCTTGATCGCCTCGGTCACCATCACCGAACCGATCGACGCGCACAGCACGCCCAGCACGCCGCCCTCCGCGCACGAGGGCACCATTCCCGGCGGCGGGGCCTCCGGGTACAGATCGCGGTAGTTGATCCCGCGACCGTCCGGCGCGTCCTCCCAGAACACCGAGACCTGGCCTTCGAACCGGTAGATCGAACCCCAGACATACGGCTTGCCGGCCAGCACCGCGGCGTCGTTCACCAGGTAACGGGTGGCGAAGTTATCGGTACCGTCGACGATCAGGTCGTATTCGCGGAACAGTTCCACCGCGTTGTCCGGCTCGAGCCGGATCTTGTGCAGGCGCACATCGATACCGGAGTTGATCTCCAGAATGGAATCCCGGGCGCTGTCGGCCTTCGGGCGGCCGATATCGGATTCACCGTGGATGACCTGCCGCTGCAGGTTCGAGGCGTCGACCTCGTCGAACTCGACGATGCCCAGGGTGCCCACCCCGGCGGCGGCCAGGTACAGCAGCGCGGGAGAACCCAGCCCGCCGGCCCCGATGACGAGCACCTTCGCGTTCTTCAGCCGCTTCTGCCCGTCCATCCCGAGATCCGGAATGATCAGGTGGCGGCTGTAACGGGCGACCTCGTCCCTGGTCAGCTCGGCGGCAGGCTCCACAAGTGGGGGCAGGGACTGCGGTGTTGACACGTCTGTGCACTCCTCGTATCGATATGGCCGTTGCCGGGTACAACGCCGACGCCGGAACCATTCTTCCCGGGCGTATCGCCGGCCCGGCGGCCGGGCTCAGCCGCGCGGATACGGCCACGGATTGAAGCGGCAGGTCTTCCCGTCCATCGGCACCACACCGTCCGGATCGAGGGCCGCGATCTCGTTGTTCGCGGTACCGAAGGTCTGCTGCATCATCACCGGGGCCAGCCCGCCGTCGTTCTCGCACGGCTGATGCGCGTGATAGCCGATGGCGTGGCCCACTTCGTGATTGACCAGATACTGCCGGTAGGAGCCGATATCGCCCTCGAAGGCCGGGGCGCCCCGGACCCAGCGCGCCTCCGACAGCACCACCCGGCCGTCGTCGGAGTTGTAGCAGGAGGAGTCGATGGGGATATCGAACCCGCAGGCCTGGCGGGTGGTCGCCCGCGCGGTCAGCGACACCCGGAAATCCGGCTCACCGCGATCGATCCGCTGGAACGCGAATTTCCGATCGTGCAGCCAGCTCTTCGGGTTGGACAGGGTCGAATCGACCATCCGGGCCACCGACTCGTCACCGCCGAACGCCCGGGTGTCGATCCCGTTCTCGATCTCGACGGTATAGGTGAAGGTGTACTGCTCCCCCGCCCCCACCCGCGGGGAACCGCCCGCGACGATCCGCCACGAGCCCTTCCCTGCCTCGGTGAACTTCCCGCCCTCCGGCAGGGCGCCCACCGGCAGATCCTCCGGGAACCGGCCGTCACCCGGTGGCGCGCCGATCACCCCCGCACTCGCCGGGGGCGGACCGAGCTCACCCAGACCCGGTTCGGACGCGGACGGCTGCGATCCCGAACCCGACCGCACCGCGTCCACCGCCACGAACACGGTCAGCACCAGCAATACCGGCAGCGCGAACGCCCGCCAGCCGAACCGCGAGAAGAAAGGCCTGCGCCGCCCGCCCCCGGAATCGCTCGCACCGGATCGCGGGGCACCGGGATCCCACTCCGCCAGCAGCGGCGAACGAGGATCGTCGCCCTGCGAGACCGGGACCTCCGGTGCCGCCTCACGGGCGGCGATCACGAGGTCCGAGTCGGGGAGGCGGTGCGCGCTGCGCCCGCCGCCGGAGGCGGAACTGTCCGGTCGGTCGGTCACACATTCCAGAGTCTCACAGCCGGCCGGACCCGGGGAAAACGGCGCCGTGCGGTAACCCCGGACCCACCGGCCGACAGGCGAACCGGTCGCCGCCCGCATCGGTCCGGACCGGAACCGGGTTCCCAGACCCGGGTCGGCAACCGCGCGAGATGCGAGTATGGTGCTCGAAAGACCCGGTACACACCCCTTTGCCGGGGAATCGACTGGGAGATCCGAATATGACCGACCTCGTGGACCGGATGACGCCCCGCTCCTCGTCCGGCACCGCCCCCAAACGTGGCACCCGGCTTCCACGTGACGAAAGACGCCAGCAGCTACTCGCGGCCGCCAGTGAGATCTTCGTACTCCGCGGCTACCACGCCGCCGGTATGGACGAGATCTCCCAGTGCGCGGGTGTCAGCAAGCCGGTCCTCTACCAGCACTTCACCAGCAAACTCGAGCTGTATCTCGCGGTGCTGCAGAACTACGTCGACATGCTGGTCTCCAGCGTGCGCCAGGCGCTGCGCTCCACCACCGACAACAAACAGCGCGTCCGCGCCGCCGTCGCCGCCTACTACGACTTCGTCGACAACGAGATGCAGGGCTTCCGCCTCGTCTTCGAATCCGACCTCACCAACGAACCGCAGGTGCAGCGCCGGGTCGAACAGGCCACCGAAGCCTGCGTGGACGCCGTCTACGACCTCGTCGCCCACGACTCCGGCCTCGACCCCTACCGCGCCCGCATCCTCGCGGTCGGTCTGGTGGGCGCCAGCCAGTTCACCGCCCGGTACTGGCTCGAAGCCGACCGTCCCATCCCCAAGGACGACGCCGTCGACACCACCGTCGCGCTCGCCTGGGGCGGCCTCAAACACGTGCCACTGCACCCGATGGTCTGACCCTATGCTCCGAACCGCAACAAGCCCCCGCCGGAACCGGCGGGGGCTTGTTGCATCAGGACCTGTCAGACCGCGGCGAACCCGACCTTGCCGCCGGTAACGGCGCCGATCTCCACATAGGCGACCTTGCTCGCCTGGATCAGGTACTTGCGCCCCTTCTCGTCGGCCAGCGCCAGGACACCACTCGAGCTCGCCAGCGCCTCGGACACCAGGGCCTCGACCTCATCCGGGGTCTGCGAACTGGAGATGACGAGTTCACGCGGGCTATCCGAAATACCGATCTTGACCTCCACGGCCAACCTCCGAACTAGTAAGTCCTGTCCTGTCGAAGCAAGGCTATATCTTTTGGCCCCGCCTTCGGCGGGGCGGGGTTGCGGGCCCCTTGTGTCCCGTGTTTCCGGCCTCGAGACTCGCGGCTTCGCCGCCTCGCTTCGAGGCCGGAAACACGGGACGGCCCGCAACCCTTGGAGGGCCTCGCTGAACTCGGCGCTCGGAGGGGGGAGGGATTCTCGGCACCGGACCAGCTGGTCGGCAGTGCTGCAAACCTGATTGGCCCGACGGCCACCGGCCGACCGGCTTTCCGTCGGAACGCTGCCCTACTCGGGAACGGCCACCCCGACCACTCACGAAGCCCACCCACTCGGCGCCGAGCCATACCACAGGCCCTGAAAGGGTTCGGCCCGCGTCTGCTGTCAGCCCTCGAAGCGCATGCGGCGAAGCCGCGAGTCTCGAGGGCTGACAGCAGACGCTCAGGAGGGCCGAAGCTCGAGCAGCGGAGCTGCTCCAATGTTAGAGCCCAAGGACTGCCATGCGGTCGGCGTGGGCGGTCTGCATGCGGTCGAAGAGGGCGGCTATGCCGTTGAGGTCGCCGGTGGCGGCGAGGACCAGTTCGGTGAGTTCGTCGCGTTGGGCCATCACGTATTGGGCCTGGGTGATCGCCTCGCCGAGCAGGCGCCGGCCCCAGAGGGTGAGGCGGTCGCGTTCGGATCGGCTGGCCGCCACTGCCGTGCGGACCTCTTCGACCACGAATTCCGAGTGGCCGGTGTCGGCGAGGACATCGCGGACCACGGCGGCGACGTCGGGGCTGAGGGCGCCGGCGATCTCGCGGTAGAAGTCGGCGGCGATACCGTCGCCGACATGGAATTTCACCATCGATTCGAGCCAGGTCGACGGGTCGGTGGACCGGTGGTAGTCGTCGAGGGCGCGGGTGAAAGGCGCCATGGCCGTGTACACGTCGGCGCCGCGTTCGGTGAGGGCCACGTCGAGGCGTTCGAAATGGGCGAGTTCGGCGGAGGCCATCCGGGCCACCGCGACCTTGCCGCGGAGCGACGGTGACAGGGTCGCTTCTTCGGCCAGCCGGTAGAAGGCGGATATCTCACCGTAGGCGAGCACCGCGAACAGATCGGTCACGCCGGGATGCTCGGCGGGAATCGGTGACGAGGCCGGTTCGCCCGGCGTTACGACCGGCTCGGCGGGTGACTGTGCTCCCATGGAACTCCAGCGTAGTACTTGTAATTCTGGAGCAGCTCCGCTGCTGTAACTCTGGAGCGGCTCCGCCGCTCGAGGGTCGGCCCTCCTGGGCGCCTGCTGTCAGCCCTCGAGACTCGCGGCTTCGCCGCATGCGCTTCGAGGGCTGACAGCAGGCGCGGGCCGAACCCTTTCAAAGCCTCGTCGGGCTCGGCCCTTTCAGGGCCTCGTGAAGCTCGGTGCGGGGGCGGTGAGGAATTTGTCGAGGTAGGTCCAGGTGGTGTCGCGGGCGGTGGCTCCGGCGAGGATGCCGAGGTGCCCGCCGGGGGCGGTTTCGTAGTGAACCGAAGCGGCGCCGGTGAGGGTGCGTAATCCGTGCTCGACCGCGCGGGCGGGGGTGATCACATCGCTGGGGCCGCCGACCAGCAGGACCGGGGCCGTGATGTCGGCGAGCCGGATCGGGCGCGGGCCGATGTTCACCACGCCGCGGCCGATCTCGTTGCGCAGCACCAGATTGGTCCACAGCTGCTGATACATCCGGCCGGGATAGCCGGGCATATTCGCCATGAACCGGTCGATGGCCTCCATCCGGGCCAGTGATTCGGTGCGGGCCAGATTGCCGGCCACGAACAGCGGGCGTTTGATCTCCCGGTCCCAGGCGGTGAGCCGGTAGGCGAGCCGGGTGAGCGGGGCCGGGACTCCGCCGACCGCGCGCAGCGCGCTGCCGACGGCCTCTCCGGTGCCGGTGAAACGGGCGGCGGCCGCGAGCTGGGGTGTCGCGGGCATGGCGTTGTAGTTCAGCGGCGCCCCGATGGCGGTGATCGACCGGATGGGCAGATCGGTGCCGGCGGCGGCGGTCAGCAGCGCCATCGTGCCGCCCAGCGACCAGCCGACCAGGTCCACACCGGATTCACCGCCGTCCCGGCGGTCGGCGACGGTACGCCGGATGGCCTCGGGCAGGATGTCGTGGATCCAGTCGTCGAACCCCATCCGGCGGTCGGCGTAGGTGATCTCGCCGTAGTCGATGACGTACGGTGCGCGCCCGGTGTCCAGCAGGAACTCGGCCAGGCTCTGGCCGGGTCGCAGATCGAAACAGCTCGCGGGGGCGGCGAGCGGGGGCACCAGCAGAACCGCGGGCCGGTCGAGCCGCCGGCCCGCGACCGGGGCCGCTTCGAACCGGCTCAGCCGCCGATGCGGCTCGTCCCAGAGCACCGTGGCGGGGGTCGGCCGGTGCCCTTCGACCCCGTCGCCGAAGGTCAGGGCCCACGCGTTGCGGGCGGCGCGCCCGAGGGTGCGGGTCCGGTCGCCGTCGCGGTCCACCACGCGCAGGGCTCGGTCGGCGAGGGCGATACCACGGTCTGCGATGCTCACGGCACGAATCTCTCATATTCCGATACGGCTGTACCAGCCGTGCACCGGCCGTGACCTCGTCGAGTGTGTGCCGAATCACCTTCGGCGCGGGCGGCCTACCACCGCCGCGGCCGAGGTCGCGGAACCGGGTGAAACGTCCTATCGCACAGGCGCGCTCGGCGGGCGCCCGAACGACGCGGAATCCGCTCCGGCGGATTCGCGCCGCCGGGTTTCGGAAGGCGGGACAATAGCACGCTACAATCGCGACGGACAACGGAAGAATTCCGCCGATACGTAAGAACCGGCAGCTCCGAAAGCCGCGCACCACGGGTGCGCGCAGCGGTGATCCAGAGAATTCTCCGGTGTCCACGGAAAATGTGCGCGCACCAGATCCGCGTCACCGATGCGCTGCGCCGATGTCCGAGCTTCGCTGCCCTCATCCGGGCACTGCCGACATCCGGCGGCGGCCCGGGTGAATATCGCAGGGCGGATCCGTGGTCGTCGTGGACCGGCCGGTCCGCCCCACGCCTCGTGCGCGTGTAGCGCGATAACGAGGGAAGGCACGAACCTGAGCAAGATCACAGTAGAACCGGAACCCGGTCTGGCGGAAACTCTGCTGACGGCGGAGTTGGACTCCGCCCATACCGCGCCGTCTTTCGCGGAATTGGGTGTGCGCGACGAAATCGTGCGCGCTCTCGGCGAGATCGGAATCGAACGTACTTTCGCGATCCAGGAACTCACCCTGCCGTTGGCGCTGAGCGGTGAGGACCTCATCGGCCAGGCCCGCACCGGTATGGGTAAAACATTCGGATTCGGCGTACCGCTGCTCCACCGGATCAGCTCCGCGGAATCCGGGACCACGCCGCTGGACGGCACCCCCCGCGCACTGGTCATCGTGCCGACGCGCGAATTGTGCATCCAGGTGACCCAGGATCTGGAGAACGCGGCGAAATATGTCGCCACCGAGCGGGGACCGCTGCGGGTGACCTCCATCTACGGCGGCCGGCCCTACGACGCGCAGATCGATGCGCTGCGCAAGGGCGTGGACGTGGTGGTGGGTACGCCCGGCCGGCTGCTCGACCTGGCCGACCAGCAGCATCTGATCCTGGGCAAGGTCGGGGTGCTGGTACTCGACGAAGCCGACGAAATGCTCGATCTGGGCTTCCTGCCCGATATCGAACGCATTCTCGGAATGGTCCCCGACAAACGGCAGACCATGCTGTTCTCGGCGACCATGCCCGGCCCGATCATCACCCTGGCCCGCACGTTCCTCACCCGTCCGACGCATATCCGCGCCGAGGAACCGCACGATTCCGCGGTGCACGACCGCACCGCGCAATTCGTCTACCGCGCGCACGCGCTGGACAAGAGCGAATTGATCGCCCGGGTGCTGCAGGCCGAGACCCGCGGCGCCACCATGATCTTCACCCGCACGAAGCGCACCGCCCAGAAGGTGGCCGACGAATTGGCCGAACGGGGTTTCGCGGTCGGCGCGGTACACGGCGATCTCGGGCAGATCGCCCGTGAGAAAGCCCTCACGAAATTCCGCCGGGGCACCATCGATGTGCTGGTAGCGACCGATGTCGCGGCGCGCGGTATCGATATCGACGATGTCACCCACGTGGTGAACTACCAGTGCCCCGAGGACGAGAAGACCTATGTGCACCGGATCGGCCGCACCGGCCGCGCCGGGCGTACCGGGGTCGCGGTCACGCTGATCGACTGGGATGAGCTCACCCGCTGGGGCGCGATCGACGCCGCGCTCGGCCTGGGTATCCCCGAACCGGTGGAGACCTATTCGCGGTCCCCGCATCTGTTCTCCGACCTGGGTATCCCGGAGGGCGTCACCGGAACCGTGGGCAACCGGAAACCGCAGCGCGATCCGGACGCGGTGGTCGTGGAACGGCCCGAGCGCGGTTCCCGCAAACGCAACCGCAAGCGCACCCGCGGCGGGCAGCCGGTGGACGCGGCCACGACCACCGACGAGACCGGGACCGGCACGGCGACCGACGACGGCGCCACCGGCACGGACAGCGGCGACGACTCGGGCCGGACCCCGCGCCGGCGCCGCCGTCGCCGGCGCCCCGCCGAGGCGGGCACCGCGCAGGAAACCGGGTCGTCCGGCGACACCACCGGCTCCCCGGCCGAGTCCGGTACGGATCCGGATACCGAGACGGGCGTCGAGAAACCGGCACGCCGCCGTCGGCGCCGCCGGTCCGCCGATACCGCGGCGGCGACCGAAGGCGATGCGCCGGGCAGCACCGTTGCCGACGACTCCCGCACCGTGAGCGCCGGGGCGGGCGCGAACGGATCGTCACCGAGCTGACGACGGGTACCGGGCCGGGCCGTGGTGGCGACACCGCGGCCCGGCCGCTTTTCCGGGCCGGGTGAGCCCGGTCCGAGCGCTGTCGGAGGCCGTCCGGGCCATCCGTTACGCTCGCCTACGTGCTCGCACCTGAGCGGCGAACGCGCGCCGATGTCATCACCGCTGCCGCGATCGCCGTCTTCGTGGTGATCGCGGTGATCGTCGCATGGGCGACCAGCGATGTGGCCGATACCGAATCGGTGGTGGCCGACCGTCCGGCCCGCACCCCGCAGGCCGCCCAGGAGCTCCCGGAAACCCTGCGCGAGATGTGGCACGCCCCCGATACCGCGACCACCCGCGCGCTCACCTCCGAGGGAGTGGCCGTCACCGGCGCGGACGGTACCGTCACCGGGCACGATCCGCGGACCGGCGAACAGGTGTGGCGCTACTCCCGTGATCTGCCCCTGTGCGGGGTGGAGGCCCAGTTCGGGATGGTCATCGCGGTCTACCGCAACGAGCGCGGCTGCAGCGAGACCACCATGATCTCCGGCGCCGACGGACAGCGCCGTACCGCGCGCAGCAGCTATATGGACGATCGGGTCCGCCTGTCCGTCGACGGCACCTATGTGGTGGCACAGGGCCCCGACCGGCTCGAGGTGTGGCGTTCGGATCTGGTGCGCACGCTCGAGTACGGATACGTCGACGCCAAGGACAATTGGAAGACCCAGCCGCGCAGCGGATGCGCGCTGCGTTCGGCCGCGTCGAGTTCCTCCCGGCTGGCGGTACTGGAACGCTGCCCCGGCGAGCCGGCGAACCGGCTGACCGTCCTGGCTCCCGCCCCGAAGGACGACAACGTTCCCGAGGAATACGGATCGCGGGTGCTGGAGGGCGCCGGCGCCGACTCCCCCGCGGCCCGGGTGATCGCGGTGTCGGACAACCGGATCGCCGTCTACCAGCCCGGCGCCGGCGGCCGCGACCCGGCCGCCCCGCGACTGACGATCTTCGACGCCAAGGGTAATCCGGTTCTGGTGCAGGAACTCTCCGCGCCGATCGCCGAAACCGCCACGACCACCCGGACCGGTTCGGCGTTCCTGGTGTTCAGCGGCAACAGTGTGATCGCCCTGCAGGCCAGCACTTTCGAACCGATGTGGACGGCCGCCGACGCGCTCGGCGCCCCGGTCCCGATGGCCGGCAGCCTGCTGATCCCGGTACCGGGCGCCGTGGCCGCGCTCGATCCGGTCACCGGGACGGAGGTCAGCCGGATCCCGGTCGCACGTCCCGGCTACGGCGGCGGCCCGATCTCCCTGGGCGTCCTGGGTACGACAGTGCTCGAACACCGCGACGGCGAACTGTTCGGCTTCGCCGACCCCGCCGACACCGCGCGGCCGGAGACCGAGGACGCCGAACGTCCGGCAAAACCACTGCGGTGAAACGTTTTTGTCGGTGCCGCCCGGCACACTGGCCGCCATGACAGAAGCAGCCCGGCCCACCGATACCGCTCCTGCCCTCGCGGCCGAATTCACCCGATACGACGATCCCGACGCGCCCTGGAACCAGTTCACCGAACAGGATCCGGCCGTCTGGAACACCGAGGTGATCCGTGAGTTCCGGGCCAACGGCGGCCGGGTCGGGGGCGCGTACGCGGGCGCCACACTGCTGCTGCTCACCAGCACCGGCGCGAAAACCGGTAAGCGGCACGTGGTTCCGCTCGGCGCGCTGTACCGCGGCACGACCCTCTACGTCAGTTCGCTGGCCGATGCCGGTTATCCCGCGTGGTACCACAATGTGCAGGCCGACCCCGCGGTCATAGTGGAACTCGGCGACCACGTCCACCACGGCACGGCCCGGGCCCTGACCGGCGCGGAATACGACGAATTCGCCACCTGGGCGCTGGCCGACAACCCCCTGCTCGCCGACTTCCAGGCCACCACCGACCACCCCGTCCCCCTGGTCGTCATCACCCTCGCCGGTGAAGCCTGACCCCACCTGCCCCGTCCCCCCGAGGTCGCGCCGAAGATAATTACGCGATGCCCGCTCCCGCCAACGCTCGCGTCGTGCTCCTCCGTCACGGTGAGACCAGCTGGTCCGTGGCGCACCGGCACACCGGCCGCACCGATCTGCCCCTCACCGACGCCGGTGAACGCCAGGCCGTCGCCGCCGGGCGGATCGTGGCCGGGCTGGCTCTCCGCGACCCGCTGGTGTACGTCAGCCCGCGCGTCCGGGCCCGCCGCACCGCCGAACTCGCCGGGTTGCGCGATGCGCGGATCGAGCCGGACCTGGCCGAATGGGATTACGGCGACTACGAGGGCCGCACCACCCCGGAGATCCGGGAACAGGCGCCCGGCTGGACCGTGTGGACCGCGCCCGTTCCCGGCGGCGAATCGGCGGGGCAGATCCGCGACCGCGCCGACCGGGTCCTGACCGTGGCCGGCGCCGCGCTGGACGCCCGCGATGTGATCCTGGTCGGGCACGGGCACTTCTCCCGGGCCGTGATCGCGCGCTGGCTCGGCTTCGAGGTCCGGGAAGGCCGCCGGTTCGCGCTGACAACGGCCGCCGTCAGCGTTCTGGGGTTCGAACACGCGGAGCCCACGTTGTGGGCGCACAATCTAGGTCCGGGGTCTCTATGACGCCGCCCCGGGCGCCCGCGCGGGCGCCCGGGTCCCGTACCCGCCCGTCCGCGGGCCGATCCAGGAGGTTTTCGTACCGGTGACACCCGCTGTGCGCGTCCGCCGCGCCGTCCCCGGCGATGTACCCGCGCTCGTCGATCTGGTCTACGGCCTGGCCGAGTACGAGAAGGCCCGCCACGAGTGCACCCTCACCGCCGAACAACTCCACACCGCGCTGTTCGGCCCCGAGGCCGCCGTCTTCGCCCATACCGCGCTGCTCGACGACCGGATCGCCGGCTGCGCCATCTGGTTCCTGAACTTCTCCACCTGGGACGGCGTACACGGTATCTACCTGGAGGATCTGTACGTCACCCCCGAGGCGCGCGGCAGCGGTCTCGGGCGCGCCCTGCTGGCCGCCCTCGCCCGGGAGGCCCGGACCCACGGCTACAGCAGGGTCGGCTGGTCGGTGCTGACCTGGAATACGCCGTCCATCGGCTTCTACGAATCACTCGGTGCCGTCGCGCAGGACGAATGGGCCGGTTACCGCCTGTCCGGCGACGCCCTCACCGCGCTCGCCGCGACCGCGCACCCCGGCGCCCCCTGACCGCCGCCGGTCATTCCTCGTCGGCCACCCCGTACTCCTGTGCCGCCCACCGCGAGGTGGGGGGCGCGAACAGCAACCCCAGCGCGCCCAGCGCCAGCACTCCCAGCAGCGTCCCGTACAGCGGCTGCTGCGACCCGAACAGCAGTGACCACACCACCGGCAGCAGCAGCAACTGGGTGATCACCGCGATGGCCCGCCCCCACCGCTGCCCGAACAACAATCCGATCCCCGCCGCCAGCACCGCGCCCCCGAGGATCCCGAACCACATGGCCGTGCCGTAGCCGCTGATGGCATCCTCCTCGTGCCCCAGCAGCGCGCGCACGATCAGCACCACCGCGACGGTCACCGCGACCGCGCCCTCCAGCGTCACCAACCCGCCCGCCCCACGGACCGTCCCCGGCACACCAACGTCTTTTCGCTCGACCACCCGGCCAGCCTATTTGGCACGGCCCCCCCGCGCGGGATTCGGCCCTCCCGAGCACCGGCCGTCACCCCGAGGGCCCGACCCACCCGACCTTCTCGTCACCCCGGTCACCCCCGAGACCAGACCCGCCCGGCACCTCACACTGCACCCGTCACCCCCGGTCGACCCCGGATATCCATCCTCTCCCCCGAGCGCCGAGTTCAGCGAGGCCCTCCGAGGGTTGCGGGCCGTCCCGTGTTTCAGCCCTCGAAGCGAGGCGGCGAAGCCGCGAGTCTCGAGGGCTGAAACACGGGACTCGAGGGGCCCGCAACCCCGCGGCGCCGGAGGCGCCGCCAACTACACTGCGCGGGTGCGGACGTTGTTGATCGTCAATCCGAATGCGACTTCTACCACGGCGGCAACCCGTGATCTTCTCGCGCATGCCCTGGAGAGCCGGACCCAGCTCACGGTGGCGCATACCCAGCATCGCGGGCATGCGGCGGAGTTGGCGCAGTGGGCGGCCACCAACGAGATGGATCTGATCGTGGTGCACGGCGGGGACGGGACGGTCAACGAGACGATCAACGGGTTCGTGCCGCTGCCGCAGGTCGACGACGGGCAGGCGTGGCGGCCACGGCTGGGGATCATTCCGGGTGGGTCGGCGAACGTGTTCGCGCGGTCGCTGGATATCGCGCCCGATCCGGTGGCGGCGACCAATCAGTTGATCGATCTGCTGAAGGCCGGCGACGGTGATCGCCGGATCGGGTTGGGGATCACCGACGACCGCTGGTTCTGTTTCAGCGCGGGTGTGGGATTGGACGCGGATGTGTGTGCCGCCATCGACGCGAGCCGCGCGAAGGGACGGTCCGCGACTCCCGCGCGGTATGTGCGCACCACGGTCCGCCAGTTCTTCCGCACCAAGCGGGCGATGCCCGAGGTGACCGTGCACGTTCCGGGGCGGGAACCGGTGACCGGGGTCCACTACGCGTTCGTCACCAACACCAGTCCGTGGACGTATCTGGAATCCCGTCCGGTGCGCACCAATCCGGGTACCCGTTTCGAAACGGGTCTCGGAGTGTTCGCCGTGCGAACCATGGCGTTACTGCCTACACTGCGCCTGGCGACGCAGCTGTTGTCGCCGCACTCCGAGCCGAAGTCGCGGAAATTGTTCCGGGACGACGATGTTCCGTCGGTGCGCATCTCGAGTGCCGAGCCGATCGGCCTGCAAATCGACGGGGACTTCATCGGCGAACGCGACGTGGTGGATTTCACCGCTGTGCCCAACGTCCTGGACGTGGTCGCTCCGCGACCGGTTTGAACTGACGCATTCGGGAAATACATCTCGTTGTGCTGCAGAAACCGGCGTAGGCGAGTACAAAGGACTGCGGCAGGGCCCCGATGTGGGACTGCAGTGCGTGAGCTTTGCCACGGTGCATCGGATACCTATTGACATCTACGGTGTTCGTGAAAGCATTCACAAGCAACCGTGCGGAAACATTCAGTTCGCACAAGTGAACGACCCACCAACCGAACGGCGCCCTGTGCGGCGCCCTACAAAGGAGCAGAAGGAATGGACTGGCGCCATAAGGCCATCTGTCGCGACGAGGACCCCGAACTGTTTTTCCCGGTGGGCAACAGTGGTCCTGCGCTCGCGCAGATTGCCGATGCCAAGCTGGTCTGCGCCCGCTGCCCCGTTACCGCCGAATGCCTGTCCTGGGCCCTGGGTTCCGGACAGGATGCCGGTGTATGGGGCGGTATGAGCGAAGACGAGCGGCGCGCGCTCAAGCGCCGCAATGCGCGCACCCGCACTCGTACGTCTGTCTGACAGCGCGGGGAAGCGACTACCGGACCATTCAGCCCGGCCCGGGGAGTCGTGGAATGCCCGGCACCAGCCTTCTGGTGCCGGGCTGAATTTTTTCCGGAGCGGGCACAACTCGGACGTTCGTTATTTTGCCGAAATACGGCCCCCGAAAAATAAGGGGTGTTTTCGGACACAGCCGATCATGGCTATGCATAATCGATACAGGCGAGTTTCCGTCGGGTATCAACGCGCCGCACGGCGCCCCAGCGGTACCCGCAGGACCGCGTCCGTTCCGATATCCGCGCCCGGGTGCAGCCCGATGGATCCGCCCAATTCCGCGGTGACCAGAGTGCGCACGATCTGCAGTCCGAGACTGTCCGACGATTCGAGGCTGAACCCGGCGGGCAGACCACCGCCGTCGTCGCTGATGATCACATCCAGCCAGCGCGCCGATCGTTCCGACCGGATGGTGACGGTTCCGTTCTGACCGCCGTCGAAGGCGTGCTCGATGGCGTTCTGCACCAGTTCGGTCAGCACCATCACCAGCGGCGTCGCCCGTTCCGCGGAGAACACGCCGAGAGATCCCGCCCGCCGCACCGTGATTCGCGCGGTGTGCACCGTGGCGACATCCGCCATGATCGGCAGCAGCCGGTCCACGACCTCGTCCAGATCGACCTCTTCGTCCACCGACATGGACAGCATCTCGTGCACCGACGCGATCGAGGTCACCCGGCGCACCGATTCGGTGAGCGCCACCCGGGCCTCTTCGTTCTCGGTGCGCCGCGCCTGGAGCCGCAGCAGCGCGGCCACCGTCTGCAGATTGTTCTTCACCCGGTGATGGATCTCGCGGATGGTGGCGTCCTTGCTCAGCAACGCCCGGTCCCGGCGCTTCACCTCGGTCACATCACGGACCAGCACCGCCGCGCCCGCCAGTTCTCCGTGCGGCCGCAGTACCAGAGTGCGCAGCAGCACCGTGGCGCCCCGCGCCTCCACCTCCATCCGGCGCCCGGTCCGCCCGGCGAGCGCGGCCTGGATATCGCCCACCACTTCCTGGGCGTCGAAGGGGTCGGTGACCAGCGATCGTGTGGTGACCGCCAGATCCTGGCCCGCCAGATCCGCCTGCAGACCCATCCGGTGATAAGCCGACAGCGCGTTGGGGCTCGCATAGGTGACGATGCCCGCGGTGTCGAGCCGGATGAACCCGTCACCGGCACGCGGACTCGAATGCGTGGCCGCCCGGTCCTCGGTGGTCGGGAAGGTACCGTCCGCCATCATCTGGCACAGATCGTCGGCACACGCCACATAGGCGATCTCCAGGCTGCTGCGCACCCGCGACCGCTGCCGGTCGGTATCGCGGCTCAGCACCGCGATCACATCGTCGCCGCACCGCACCGGAATGGCCTCCCGGATCGCATGCACCGGGTACGGGTGATAGACCCCCTTCGCCTCCCCCTCGGTATCGGTCCGCACGATCTCCCCGCTGGTCAGCGCGTCGAATACCTGCGAATGCTCGGAATACCGGGCGACATTGCCCACCAGGTCCTCGAGGTGCACCGTCGGCGCGGTGGTCGGCCGGCACTGGGCGACGCAGACGATATCGGCGCCGTCGCGCACCGGACCGGCCCCCACCCACAGCAGCAGATCCGAGAAGGACAGATCCGCGAGCAACTGCCAATCCCCCACCACCCGCTGCAGATGATCGACCGCCACCCCGGGTAGATCGGTGTGCTCGGCCAGCAGATCACTCAGTGTGGACATGAGCAGGATGGTATTTGGCGCGTGCGGGGCACGCTCGGTCCGGTCTAGTCGATGACGGCGATGAGGTCACCCTGCTGGAGCACCTGGCCGGGGGTGACTGCGATGGAGGCGACCGCGCCGCCGACCTCGGTGATGACCGGGATCTCCATCTTCATCGATTCGAGCAGGACCAGCGTCTGATCGACGGCGACCGAGTCGCCCACCGCGACCTCGACGGTGAGCACCGTGGACACCATTTCCGCCCGTACTTCTTCCGCCATGACATCCCGTTCACTAGGTTCGTTCGGTCTCGGGGGCCGGGGCCCGCTGTACCGCCGTCGGTACAGCCAATCACACGTGAAAGAATGGGCCGGATCAACATGTACTCCCCGCAGTCGCGGGAATTGTCCCCAGGAGGAGCTACCCATGGGTAAGCGTGGCCGCAAGAAGCGCAGCCGTAAGGGAAACGCAGCCAACCACGGCAAGCGTCCCAACGCCTGAGCCGCCCGGGCACAGCCCGGCACAGACGACGAACGGCCCGTACTTCCTCGGGAAGTACGGGCCGTTCGTCGTCTGCGTGGCGCTCGCGAGCGCGTCAGCCGCGGCCGGGATCGGCGGTGACGTCGTCGGAGGTGATGGTCACCGAGCGGCGGATCTCGATCGTGAGGCGCTCGCGCAGGGCGTCGGGCGCCCTGTCACCACCGCATTTGCGGCTGAGCATGCTCTTGATCTTCTCTTCGATCCCGTACGCCTCGATACAGGGGGCGCAGTGGTCCATATGGTGCTGGAGGCGTTCACGGGTGCGGTCATCGCATTCACCGTCGAGCATCAGCCAGACATCGGCCAGTACCGCCGTGCAGTCGAGCTCCATATCGGGATCGCGCTCGGTGCTCACTGCTTGACCTCCTGGCGCACCGCCGAAGCGGTATCGGCATTCCCGGACCCCGGCGCGGCGCGGTCGAAACCTCGTTCGCGCGCCACATCGGCGAGCAAACCTTTCAGTTGTTTCCGGCCGCGATGCAGCCGGGACATCACCGTACCGATGGGAGTGCCCATGATGTCGGCGATTTCCTTGTACGGGAACCCTTCGACATCGGCGTAGTACACGGCCATCCGGAACTCTTCGGGCAGCTGCACCAGCGCGGCCTTGATGTCGTCGTCGGGCAGCGCGTCCAGCGCTTCGACCTCCGCCGAGCGCAATCCGGTGGAACTGTGCTCCGCGGTGGCCGCGAGCTGCCAATCGGTGATCTCGTCGGTCGGATACTGCGCGGGCTGGCGCTGTTTCTTCCGGTAGGAGTTGATGTAGGTGTTGGTGAGGATGCGGTAGAGCCAGGCCCGCAGGTTGGTGCCCTCTTTGAAGGACTTGAAGCCGGCATAGGCCTTGACGTAGGTCTCCTGCACCAGGTCTTCGGCGTCGGCGGGATTGCGCGTCATCCGCAGGGCCGCGCCGTACAACTGGTCCAGCATGGGCAGCGCGTCCCGCTCGAACCGCCGGGCCAGTTCGGCACCGGTCTCCGGCCGGCCGGCAGGCCGCTCGTCGGCGCCGGTTCCGGTCGCCACGTCGTCCTCGCTCGTCACACGTGTCCCTTCGATCGGCTTACCAGCCAAATCTACCGGCACTGTGAAGTCGGCGAGGAACCGCGTGCGCGCCGGAGCCGGATCGTGCTGGACCGGGCGTTGTTCGACGAGAACGGGCACCGTCACTCCTTTGCTTCCGCGGTATCGCATCCAGCGGGCTCGGCCCGCATATGCGCTGTTCTGCCGCGTACAACTACGGCAACGGCCGGTCTGTTCCCCATCACGGGAAAGTCACGCCGCGACCCGGGCCGGGCCGGCGCGGCGGTAGGGTCGCGCCATGTCAGCAGGCGCCACCCCGGCGATCCGGGCCCTGGTCACGGCCGGGGCCGAGCACACCGTCCACGCGTACGACCACGATCCGCGCGCGGAGTCCTACGGTGGCGAAGCGGTCGACGCGCTGGCGGCCCGGCTGGGTGTGGCGCCGGGGCAGATCTTCAAAACGCTGGTGCTGCAGTTGTCCACCGGATCCCTGGCGGTGGCGGTACTGCCCGTGCCGCGCAGCCTGTCGCTGAAGGCCGCCGCCGCGGCGCTCCGGGCCCCCAAGGCCACGATGGCCGACCGGGCCGCCGCCGAACGCGGTACCGGCTACGTCCTCGGGGGTATCTCGCCGCTGGGGCAGCGCAAACGGCTTCCGACCGTTGTCGACGAGTCGGCACTGGAATGGGATCGGATGCTCTGCAGCGCGGGACGACGCGGTCTGGAGATCGAAGTGGCGCCCGGCGACCTGATCCGGCTCACCGGGGCGGTCACCTCCCCGATCACCGTGTAGGGGAGGACGGCGGCCACCACGCACTGCTCCGCGGCGCGGGCGCCGGCGGAAATGGACCGCCACCCGCGTGCCGGGCGGCAATTCGGCTGGTCGCGGGCGAACGTATGCGTTACTGGGATCGACCGTTCGACCCGATCCGAGGATGTGATGCGATATGTCCCAGCGCAAACCCGTGCGCACCGCGTTCTTCGTCGTATCCGCGGCAGCGGCGCTGCTGGCCGGACCTGTGCTCGTGACGGCGCCGGTGGCGGCGGCCGCCCCGGAGTATCCGCTGGGTGGCGAGGGCGGAGGCGGAGGCGCCACCGAGAAGAAGCCCGAGGAACAAGCGGGCGAACGCGCCGAACGCGCGGGCGGCGGACTGGCGTCGGAGGTGATCGACCTCGGCGCCGACCTGCTCAAATGCGGACTGAGCATCGCCACCGAGGCGGTGAGTTGCCCGCTCGGAAAATAGCGGCGGCGACGGCCCGGAGCGGTCATCCGCTCCGGGGTCCCGGTTCCGGTGTCGCGACGGCTACAGCAGGGTGGCCTGCTCCCCGGCCTCTCCGACGGGCGCCAGCAGCTCCGGGCCGTTGTTCTTCACACTGTTCACCAGGGGTGACACCGGCCGCGCGGTGATCTCGGCGACGAGCGCTTCGCTCGGTGTCTCCAGCAGCCGGGCGGGCGCCGGATGGTCCGGGTCCAGCCAGGCGGCCCAGTTCTCCTCCGGCATCGGCAACGGCATCCGATCGTGGATGCGGGTCAGATCCCCGACCGCGTCGGTGGTGAGGATGGTGCACGACAGCAGCGGTCGCGGGTCGTCGAGGGAGCGGTCCCGCCATACCGACCACAGGCCCGCCATGTACAGGCGTGATCCGTCGGCGCGCGACATGAAATAGGGGTGTTTGATCACCTTGGGCTTCTTGCCCTTCCCGGGCCCCGCGGGGTCGGGTTCGACCAGCCACTCGTACCAGCCGTCCATCGGCACCAGGCACCGCCGGTATTTCACCGCGTCCCGGAACGAGGGCAGGCCCGCGGCCTTGTCCGCGCGGGCATTGAACAGCGGCCTCCCCTTGACCGGCACCCCGGGTTCGGCGGGTTTGGTCCAGTGCGGGATCAGCCCCCAGCGCATCCGCCGGAGGCGGCGGGTGGCGGGCCCGTCGGGGTGGTCGTGGTCGTGGCGATCGACCACGGTGACGATCTGCGTGGTCGGCGCGACGTTGTAGTTCACCCCCCGGTCCCGCTCGGTCGGGTCGGCGGATTCGGCGGCCGCGCTCGACTCGCCCCGTATACCGCTGCCCGATCCGGTCGCGGTGGCGGGTTCGGTCTCGTCCAGCGCGTCCAGTTCCACCGCGAGCCGTCCGGGGTTGGTCGTGGTCGCATATCGTCCGCACATATTTCGATCCTGGCACCGGATACCGACAGATGAGCACAATTACCGGCCGATGAACACAAATATCCGCCGAGTGGACGACAATGGGACTTGTACTGGGTGACGCGTTGAGAGTTATGCCCTAACATTCTCTCATCGGGGACGAGGCGGTCGGTTACTGCCCGTTCGCGCGCGCAGCTACCGCCCTACTTCCCGCAGAGGAGACCCTGTGACAACCACAGAAAAAGCCACCGAGAAAGAATCGGTGCTCACCTCGGTCGATCCGGCCACCGGCGCGACGCTGGCCACCTATCCGATCGCGGACGAGGCGGCCGTCGCCGCTGCCGTGGCCAAGGCCCGTGCCGCCGCCCCGGTCTGGGAAGATCTGGGTTTCGAGGGCCGTAAGAAGGCGCTGCTGCGCTGGTCCAGCAAGCTGGTCGCCAAATCCGACGAATTCTGCGCGCTGATCCACGCCGAGAACGGCAAACCGGTCGACGACGCCTTCCTCGAACTGATGCTGGCGCTGGAGCACATCGCGTGGGCGGCCAAACACGCCAAGAAGACGCTGTCCCCGCAGAAGGTGCCCTCGGGCGCCACGATGGCCAACTTCGCGGCGCGGATCGAATACCGCCCGCTCGGCGTCATCGGCGTCATCGGCCCGTGGAACTACCCGGTGTACACCCCGAACGGTTCGCTGGCCTACGCGCTGGCCGCGGGTAACACCGTGGTGTTCAAACCGTCGGAATTCTCGACCGGTATCGGCAATTTCATGGCCGAGGCGTTCTCCGAGGCCAATCCGGAACTGCCCGAGGGCGTATTCGTGGCGATCAACGGCTACGGCGCGACGGGCGCCGCGCTGGTGAAATCCGGTGTCGACAAGGTCGCGTTCACCGGATCGGCCGCCACCGGCAAGAAGATCATGGCCTCGGCTGCCGACACCCTCACCCCGGTGCTGCTGGAATGCGGCGGCAAGGACCCGGTGATCGTGGCGGCGGACGCCGACGTCAAGGCCGCCGCCGACGCCGTGGCCTGGGGCGCGACCGCCAACAGCGGGCAGACCTGCGCCGGTGTCGAACGTGTCTACGTCGACAAATCGGTCAAGGAGGAGTTCCTCGCCGAACTCACCCGCATCCTGAAGAACGTCAAGCCCGGTTCCGACGCCGGCGCCGCCTACGGCCCGATGACCATGCCCAGCCAGATCGATATCGTCAAGCGTCATATCGAGGCGGCGATCGCCAGCGGCGGCAAGGCCCTGCTCGGTGGGCCGGAATCGGTGAAGGGCCCCTTCATCGAGCCGGTGGTGCTGGTCGATGTGGACGAGGACTCCGCGGCGGTCAAGGAAGAGACCTTCGGCCCGACCGTCACCGTCACCACGGTGAACAACATCGACGAGGCCGTCGATCTGGCCAACAACACCACCTTCGGCCTGGCCTCGGCGGTGTACTCGAAGAAGCAGGGTCTCGAGATCGCGCGCCGGCTCAAGGTCGGTGCCACCTCGGTGAACTCGGTGCTCGGTTTCGCCGCCATCCCCGGCCTGCCCTTCGGCGGCAGCGCGGATTCCGGTATCGGCCGTATCCACGGCGAGCCCGGCCTGCGTGAATTCGTCCGCCCGCATTCGATCGCGGTCCAGCGGTTCGCGATCCCCGGGATGGCGCTGATGAGTTACAGCCGCACCGCGGCCAATATGAAGATGCTGCGGCGGATGGTGCCGCTGCTGCACGGCCGGAACAAGTAGGCCCCCGGTTCACACGACCACGCGGCCGGTGGTGCTCGGCGACACACTTGCGAGCACCACCGACGCGCATGTCACCCCGATGCGCCAAGATGGTCGGGTGAGTTTCTGGCCAGCGCCCCATGTCGACGCCCCCGTGCAGGCGACTGTCACCCTGCCCGGATCCAAATCGATCACGAACAGAGCGCTGGTCCTCGCCGCGCTCGCGGACGGGCCCTCCACCATCACCGGGGCCCTGCGCAGTCGTGACACCGGGCTGATGATCGCGGCGCTGCGCGCGCTCGGCACCCAGATCATCGGGGACGCCGAAACGCTGGCCGTCACCCCCGCCGCGCTCACCGCCGGCCGGGTCGATTGCGGTCTGGCCGGGACCGTGATGCGGTTCGTCCCGCCCGTCGCGACCCTCGCCGCCGGCGACAGCGCGTTCGACGGCGATATCGCGGCCCGGGTACGCCCACTGCGCACCATCCTCGACGCCCTGCGCGGGCTGGGCGCCGTCATCGAGGGCGACGCCCTGCCGTTCACCGTGCGCGGCGGCGGCGCGCTGCGCGGCGGCGAGATCACCATCGACGCCTCGGGTTCGTCCCAGTTCGTCTCCGGCCTGCTGCTCTCGGCCGCGCGTTTCGACGAAGGGGTGGTCGTCCGCCATTCCGGTAGCGCGCTGCCGTCCATGCCTCATATCGAGATGACGGTCGAGATGCTGCGACGGGCCGATGTCACCGTCGAATCGCCCGCCGACGCGCGCGGCGAGCAGACCTGGACCGTGGCGCCCGGTCCGATCCGCGCGGTGGACTGGACGGTCGAACCGGATCTGTCCAACGCCACCCCGTTCCTCGCGGCCGCCGCGGTCACCGGCGGCCGGGTGAGCATCCCGCACTGGCCCCGGCTGACCACGCAGGCCGGCGATGTGATCCGGGAGATCCTGGTGCGCATGGGAGCCGAGGCCGGTTTCTACGACGGCGCGCTCACCGTCACCGGCCCGGACCGGCTCGCGGGTATCGATATCGACCTGCACGATGTGGGCGAGCTGACCCCCACCGTCGCCGCACTGGCCGCACTGGCGGATTCGGAGTCGCGGCTGCGCGGGATCGCGCATCTGCGCGGCCACGAGACCGACCGGCTCGCCGCGCTGTCCACCGAGATCAACCGGCTCGGCGGACAGGTCACCGAGACCGAGGACGGCCTCGAGATCACCCCCGCTCCGCTGCACGGCGGACGCTGGCACTCCTACGCCGATCACCGGATGGCCACGGCGGGAGCGATTCTCGGCCTCGCGGTGCCCGGTATCGAGATCGAGGATATCGGGACCACCGCCAAGACCCTGCCCGATTTCGTCTCCCTGTGGGAGTCGATGCTCGACCCGGCGACCGCCGAACCGGGGGCGGCGCACTGAGCCGGCGCGGCCGCTCCACCGCCTCCTACGACGAATCCGATGTGCGGGTGCGGCCGGGGCGGAGCTCGCGGCCGCGCACCAAGACCCGCCCGGAGCATCGCGACGCGCAACCGGCGATGGTGGTGTCGGTCGACCGGGGCCGCTGGGGTTGTGTGCTCGACGGCGATCCCGAACGCCCGCTGATCGCCATGCGCGCCCGTGAGCTGGGCCGGACTCCGATCGTGGTCGGCGACCGGGTGGATGTGGTCGGCGATCTCTCCGGCCGCCCGGATACGCTGGCGCGCATCGTGCGGGTGGCCGAGCGCACCACCGTACTGCGCCGGACCGCCGACGATACCGATCCGTTCGAACGCGTCGTCGTGGGTAACGCCGAACAGCTGTTCATCGTGGTGGCGCTGGCGGATCCGCCGCCCCGCACCGGTTTCGTGGAGCGCGCCATGGTCGCCGCCTACGCCGGCGGCCTGACCCCCGTGCTCTGCCTGACCAAACACGATCTGGCCGCGGATTCGGATTTCGCGGAGGCCTTCCACGATCTGGACCTCACGATCGTCTACGCCGGGGTCGACGATCCGCTCGACGAGACGCTGGCCTTGCTCGGCGGCCGGCTGACCTGCTTTCTCGGCCATTCCGGCGTCGGGAAATCGACGCTGGTGAACCGCCTGGTCCCGGCCGCGGAACGGGCGGTCGGCGAGGTGTCGGGGGTCGGGAAGGGGAAGCACACCTCCACCCAGTCGGTCGCGCTGGCGCTACCGGGCGGCGGCTGGGTGATCGACACCCCGGGAGTGCGCTCGTTCGGACTCGCCCATATCACTCCCGACGATGTGATCGCGGCCTTCACCGATCTCTCCGACGCGATCGAGGACTGTCCGCGCGGGTGCACCCATCTGGGGCCGCCCGCCGATCCGGAGTGCGCGCTCGACGAACTTCCCGACCGGGCCCGCCGGGTAGCGGCCATCCGGCGACTACTGGTCGCGCTCAATTCCAACGACCAGTGGTGAGGCAGGGGCCGGGGTAGGACCCTACTTCGGTCGTTTCGGTTTCTTGGGTGGCAGCGAGCGGGCGAATCGCGCCCCGCGGCCGACCCAGGTGTCCAGGTCCCGGTCGGCGGCCACCGCGTCGGCGGTGATCCGCAACCAGCCGTCGAGCTCCCGGCCCTGCATCACCATGGGCCGCACCGTGCGGTCGTCCACCAGTTCGGCGGCCTCGGCGGGCGTCATCCGCACCATCAGCCCGCCTTCGCGGCTCACGGCGACCCCCATATGCCCGCCGAACAGGAAGGCCAGACCGCCGAACATCTTGCGTTCGGAGATATCGGCGCCCGGTTCCACCGAATCGCGGACACGTTCCGCCAGTTCTTCGTCGTAGGCCATCGGGTCATTGTGCGCGCACCGGCCGACAATTTCCGGCCTCGGACGCGCGGAACAAAAGTCACTTGTTATGATTCAAATATAACAAGGAGGTGCCCATGACGACCCTCGGCACAATCCGGCTCGGACTCCTCGCCGGACTACCACCCGTCCTGTCCGCCGTCCCCAACATTCTGTTGCTGAACGCCGCGGCGGACCGGCTGCCCGACCCGATCGCCACGCATTTCGGCGCGCACGGCGCCGACGGATTCACCGGCCGGGTCGCGACCATGTTCGTCTCCGCCGGTGTGGGAATCGCCCTGGGAGCGCTCATCGCGCTGATCGTCGTGGTCGGGGTGAAGACCGGCAAGCTGGTCCGCACGCCGGATACGCCACTGGATCCGATCCGCTTCCTGATCGCCACCGCCTGGGGCGCCGGCGCGTTCACCGGCGCCCTCATGTTCTCGGGCACCCGCGCCAACTTCGGCCTCGCCGATGCGGCGACCGCGCACCTGCCGGGCGCGGCGGTCGTACTCGCCCTGGCCATCGGAGTGCTGTTCGCGGTGGGGGGCTGGTTCAGCGCGCCGAAGGCCCCGCGGGTGGAAAGCACGAAGTCCCCGGCCCGGCCGCTGCCGCTGGGCCCGACGGAGCGGGTGAGCTGGACCCGCCGCATCTCGTCACCGTGGATGCTGCTGGCCGGGGCCGTCATGGTGGTCGTCGGCGTGATCGCCGGTTTCCTCACCCAACCCGGGATCGGCGTGCTGCTCGCGCTCACGGGCCTGCTCGTCGCCCATCTGGGCGTGATCCGGGTGGTCGTGGATCAGCGCGGACTCACGGTGGGTACCGGGCTGTTCGGCTGGCCGCGCTGGCGGCTGGATCCCGGCGAGATCACCTCGGTCGCGATCGAGGACCTCTCCCCCGCCCGCTACGGCGGCTACGGGATCCGGATGATTCCGGGCGCGACCGCGGTACTGCTCCGGAGCGGGCCCGGCATCGTGGTGACCCGGCGTTCGGGACGGCATTTCGCGGTATCGGTCGACGACGCGGAAACCGGCGCGGACGTGCTGGCCGGTGTCGTGCACCGGGCGGCCTGAGCGGTGTTGATCCGAGTCGACCCGGCGCGATCGGAACCCCTGGCCGATCAGATCGCCGCCTGCGTCCGCCGGGCGATCGCCGACGGCGAGATCCCCGCGGGCGGGCGGCTACCCGGCGCCCGCGAACTGGCCGCGTCGCTGGATGTCAGCATCCACACCGTGCTGGCCGGTTACCAGCAGCTCCGCACCGAAGGGCTGATCGATCTGCGCCGCGGCCGCGGCGCCACGGTCCGGGCGGGAGCGCCCGACGGCCGGGCGGCGGTCGTCGATCTGGCGCGCCGGCTCGTGACCGCGGCCCGGCGCATCGACCTGGACGACGAGGAACTCCTCGACCTGGTACGCGCGACCGCCGGCGACGGGCGCCGGGCCGGGCCGGACGGGGCCCGCGAAGCCTAGGCGCCGATCCCCGCCACCTCCGCCGGGGCGACCCGGCCGGGATGGCGGCCGAGCCCGTAGTGCCCGCGCAGCGTGGTCGCGGTGTAATCGGTGCGGAACAGCCCCCGCGCCCGCAGGATCGGCACCACCCCGTCCACGAAATCAACCAGGCCACCGGGCAGGTACGGGGGCATGATGTTGAATCCGTCGGCGGCGCCCGCTTCGAACCAGGCCTGCAGATCGTCGGCGATCTGCTCGGGCGTCCCGGCGAGCGTGCGGTGTCCGCGGCCACCGCCGAGCTGGGCGATGATCTCGCCCACGGTGAGCGATTCCCGCTCCGCCAGATCCTTCACCAGCTGGTAACGGCTCTTGTTGCCCTGGATCTTCTCGATCGGGGGCAGCGGCGGCAGCGGGGCGTCCAGCGGATGTCCGGTCAGGTCCAGTCCGAGCATCTGGGAGAGCTGGCGCAGCGAGTACTCGGGTGAGATCAGATCGGTGAATTCCTGTTCGAGCCGCTTCGCGGCGGCCGTCGTCTCCGCGATGAACGGGACGATCCCGGGCAGGATCCGCACCTCGTCCGGGCTCCGGCCGGAGGCCACCGCACGCGATTTCACCTCGCGGTAGAACGACTGCCCCTCCGCGATCGAACGCTGCGCGGTGAACACCGCCTCGGCGTAACGGCCCGCGAAATCCTTCCCGTCCGGTGAGGAACCGGCCTGGACCAGCAGCGGGCGGCCCTGCGCGGAACGCGGGACGTTCAACGGTCCCCGGACCTTGAATCGCGCACCCACGTGATCCACCGTGTGCACCTTCGCCGGATCGGCGAAGATCCCCGTGGCGGAGTCCAGCACCACCGCGTCGTCCTCCCAGGAATCCCACAGCGCGCTCACCACGTCGACGAATTCCGCCGCCCGGCGATACCGGCCGGCGTGATCGGGGACCTCGTCGTAGCCGTAGTTGGCGGCCTCGTCGGCGGTCCCGGAGGTCACGATGTTCCAGCCGGCCCGGCCGCCGCTGATCCGGTCGAGGGAGGCGAATTTCCGGGCGAGCGTATAGGGCTCGTTGTAGCCGGTCGACGCGGTGGCGATGAGTCCGATCCGCTCGGTGACCACCGCCATGGCCGTGAGCAGGGTGACCGGCTCGAAAACCGCCTGGGTGTTGTGCGCGATCCGCGGTCCCACGGCGAGACCGTCGGCGAAGAACACCGAATCGAGGGTGCCGCGTTCGGCGATCCGGGCGAGATCCTGGAAATGCGCCACCGACAGCACATCGTGGGCGCGGGTGCGCGGATGCCGCCAGGCCGCCTCGTGGTGACCGACGCCCATGAGGAAGGCGTTGAGATGTAGTTGCCGAGTCATCGGTACCTGTCTAGAGAGCCACACGCCAGCGCGACAGCCGGCGTTCCACGAATACGAGCACTGCGTTGAAGACCAGCCCGACCAGCGCGATCGCGATGATTCCGGCGTACATGTCGGGAATCTGGAAGTTCAGCTGGGCGGCGGTGATCAGATAGCCGAGACCGGCCTTGGCGCCGACCATTTCGGCGGCGATCAGCACCAGGATCGAGGAGGCGGCGGCCATCCGGAGCCCGGTGAAGATCGTCGGCACGGCGGCCGGCAGCACCACCTTGTACACCAGCGCGATCTGGGAGAAGCCCAGCGACCGCGCCGATTTGATGAGCAGCGGATCCACCGTCCGCACCCCGGAGATGGTGTTCAGCAGGATCGGGAAGGTGCACGCGTAGATCACCAGCGCGACCTTCGAGGTCTCGCCGATACCCAGGATCAGGACGAACACCGGCAGCAGCGCCAGCGCGGCGGTATTACGGAAGAGTTCGAGCACCGGGTTCAGGAAATCGGCCACCGGCCGGTACCACGCGATGGCGACCCCCAGCGGTACCGCGAACGCCGCGGCGATCACGAATCCGGTCAACGCCCGCGACAGACTCGTGGACACGTGCTCCCACAGCTGCCCGTTGCCCACCAGTTCGAAGAAGGTCCGGGCGACCTCGGTGAAGGGCGGCAGGAACACCTTGTCCACCAACCCGGCCCGCGGCGCGGCCTCCCACAGCGCGAGGAAGGCCAGGATCGCGAACGAGGGTTTGGACACCCGCCAGGCCAGGGCGCCGGCGCGGCGTCCGAGTCGCCGGGCCGGCCCGGGCGCCGCCGCCCGGGAGCGCGACGGCGCGGGCGCCGAAGTGGCGGTGCCGGGGGCGCGGTCGAGGGTGCCGGTGGCGAGAGCGCTAGACATGCTGGACCTCTTCGGTTGTCGAGATATCGGCGAGTTCGAGCGATCGGGCCCGCTCCACCTCGTCGTGCAGCAGCGACCAGATCCGGTGCCGCAGATCGCGGAAGCCGGCGCTGGAGCGCACATCGTCGGCGGAGCGGTCGATATCGACATCCACCACCGTTTTGACCCGGCCGGGCCGCGAGGTGAGCACGGCCACCCGCTGCCCCAGGTAGATCGCCTCGTCGATGCCGTGGGTGATGAACAGGATCGTCTTACCGGTGCGCGCCCAGATACGCAGCAGTTCGTCCTGCAGCGATTCCCGGGTCTGCGCGTCCAGCGCCGCGAACGGTTCGTCCATCAGCAGCACCTCGGGGTCGAAGGCCAGACTGCGCGCGATGGCGACCCGCTGCTTCATCCCGCCGGACAGTTCGTGCGGGTAGCGGTCGGCGAAACCGGCCAGCCCGACGAGTTCGAGGTAGTGCTCGGCACGCGCCCGGCGTTCGGACCGCGGCACCCCTTTGGCCTCCAGCCCGAATTCGATATTGCGGCGCGCGGTCCGCCACGGCAGCAGCGCGTACTGCTGGAAGACGATGCCGCGGTCCAGGCCCGGGCCGGTGATCGGCCGGCCGTCGAGCAGGATCCGGCCCGACGTGGGGGTGGAGAGCCCGCCGAGCAGGTCGAGCAGCGTGGATTTCCCGCAGCCGCTCGGCCCCACCAGTACCAGGAACTCACCGGCCGCCAGGTCCAGGGTGATGTCTTCGATCGCGGTCAGCGCGCTCCGCTGCCCCCGGATCGGGAACTGTTTGGTCACCTGCGCCAGGCGGAGTTTGGGTGTCGTGCTCATTTCTCTCCAGCCAGTGCTTGTCCGTCGGGGCCGCTCTCGGCGGGATAGGTCCCGTTGGCGTACGGGTTGTATTCGTTGGTGTACAGATCGCGGGCCGTCAGTTCGCCTTCGTCGAGCTCGCCGTTGCGCACCAGCCAATCGATCCAGATCTGCAGTTCGCGTTCGGCGATCACCGCGCCCGGTACCGGGACGCCGGAACTGCGCCAGTACTGGATCGCCTTATCGCTCTCGGCGCGGCCACGTTTGTGGATGATGTCCACGAAACGGGCGACCACCTCCGCGCGCGGATGGGTCTGGGTCCAGCGCACGGCCCGCGCGGTGCCCTGGACGAAGTCGCGCACCGCGTCCGGGTTGGCGGCGATGAAATCGTCGCGCATCACATAGGTGCCGTAGCTGAAGGCGCCGAACAGATCGCGATCGGTGAACAGCGCCCGGATACCCCCGCGTTCCAGCGCGACTTCCCGCTGCACGCTGCCGAGTGTGGCCACATCGATCTGGCCCTCGCGCAGGGCCTGTTCGGTGTTCACCGGCGGGACCACGATCAGCTGGACGGTGTCGATCTCCTCGGGGGTGAGGCCCTGCTGAGCGAGCCATTCCCGGGTGAGGAACTCGTGGTGCGCACCGAGTGTGTTCATCCCGACCTTCTTGCCGATGAGATCGCGCGCGGTGCGGATCGGGCTGCCGTCGAGGACGTAGTAGCCGGTGTAGTCGCCCTCGTCCGCTCCGTAGGAGCTGAGTACCGAGGTGATCGGGGCGCCGGCCGCGTCGAGTTTCACCACCGCGCCGTTGAAGGCCGATCCGACCTCCGTGTCACCGGTGGCGGCCGCCTGGATATCCTGCGGGCCGCTGGTGGTGTCGCCCACCCATTCCAGCTGGATCTTCTCGAAATAGCCCAGATCCGCGGCCAGCTCGTGGAACAGCACATCCCCGGACCAGCCCTGATATCGCACGATCGTGCGGCCGTCGGCGGTTTCGGCCGCCTTCCCGCCCGCACCGCAGGCGCACACCAGCAACAGTACGGCGAGCAGCGCCGTCCCCACCGGTCCGAGCGACCGGCGGTGCGCTCGTGGCTTCAAGTGTCCTGGCATGGCATCGATCCTCAACGTGATTGGGCTGCCAGCCATGGTGCGGACACGGTGGCGAAGTCTGAACCGTTTGAGTCAGTGCGAGCCGAACCGCGAGGCATTCCGGCGGAGCCGGGGCCGGGGCGGCATACCCCCGGACGCGTATCCGCCACAGCGAAATTTCGGCGAATTTACTTGTGCGCCATAGGAAGTTAAATGTGCTGCGATGTAATCCGAAGGCGTGTTCGGCGTGCCTACACTGGCGGGGCGCACCGAACGGCCGGATGCCGAAGGGAAGGTCAGTTCCTATGGTTCAAGAGCCGGGCACCTGGGCCGGTCTGAAACAGGACGCATCGCAGGACCTGTTGTATTTCGACCCGGCCGCGGCGGTGACCGGCGCGGAAGCGGCGAAAAGGATGGTCGATCAGATGCTGGCCATGCGGGCCGCGATCGACGATTTCTATATGGACGAGCTGGGCAACTTCACCGGCGGCATCCTGACCTCGGGCCAGAAGCTCGCCGAGATCTACAACAAACGGGCCGACCGGCTGTCCACGGTCCTGCAGGATCACGCCAATATCGGCACCGAGATGGCGAACGCGTTCGTCCAGGCCGGGCTCTACTACCGCCGGACCGAGGACCAGAACTCCGCCGACCTCGACAAACTCGCGAATTTCCATGTACCGGTCGAGGCGACCTCGGAGATTCCCAGCCTGTTCACGGGCGAAACCCGGTGGGACGACTACGTCCGCAACCACTACCCCGACGGCACCTCGACCGATGCGGGCCGGCCCGGGACCCAGGACGACTTCCTGCTCACGCCCGCGGCCGGTCTGCCGAACGAGTTGCAGAACTACCTCGGCCGTCAGGAGTCGATATCACCGGATGTCGTCGGTCTGGAGAACAGCGCGGCCCTGGGCTTCACGCATTTCCGCGGCCTCGCCGACAATCTGCCGTGGGGCATTTTCGTGCTCGCGGGAATATCGCGCCGCTGGTGGCAGCTGGCGGGGCATACGAAGGCCGAACTGGAGAAGTTCGAAACCGCCATCGAGGGTATCCAGGACAAATGGCTCGGGCAGGCCGCCGACAAGGCGCGGACCGCCACCAGGAACTACATCGACGCGATCGCGCCGCTGTGGAACTCCATGTTCTCGCTCAGCGAGAACATGCACTACAGCGCCGACTGGATGAACCGCACCCAGATGTCGATGCCGAAGGAGGACTTCACCTTCGACAGCATCTCGGTCGAGCAGGCCGTCCTGCAGCGGTATCGCGAGGAGTGGGAGAAGCACTACGCCGAGGGGATGCGCAACACCCTCCGGGAGATGCCGGTGATCGAGGGGCCGATCGCCGAGCCCAAACCGCCGCCGCCGGCCGACAACAACGATCCCGGCAACAACGGTCCCGGTGACAACAACAACAACGGAAACAACAACAACGGCGGAAACAACAGCCCCGAGGACGCCGCCTACCAGGACGGCTACGACGACGGCTACGAACAGGGCTTCGAAGACGGCCAGGAAGAGAACCAGGGGCAAGGCGGCAACGAAGGGCAAGGCGGCAACGAAGGTCAGGGCGGAAACCAGGGCCAGGGCGGAAACGAAGGCCAGGGCGGCAACGAGGGCCAAGGCGGGAACCAGGGGCAAGGCGGGAACCAGGGGCAAGGCGGCAACGAAGGCCAAGGCGGGAACCAGGGCCAGGGCGGCGAGGAGCAGACCGGGGGCCAGACTCCCGAGGTACCCAGCTACGACCAGGCCGAGTACGGATCCGGTGAAGAGACGACCGGGTCCGGGGGCAGCAGCGGCGGTTCGGGTGAATCGGATGGCCAGACCACGCCGACCGTGCCTTCCGTGCCGGCCGCGGATACCCCCGGGGAATCCGTTCCCGGGGAAGAGGCGATACCGGCGGGAGCCCCGGGCGTTCCGGTCACCGGCACCACCATGCCGAAGAACCCCACGGCCGCCGATATCCTCTCCAAACTCACCGGTATCCCGAAGTCACTGATGCCCGAGTCCCTGAAGAATCTGCCGATCACCGGCAAGGACGGCAAACCGCCCACCCTCGCCGACGCGCTGGCGGCGATCACCGGTATCCCGGTCGACGAGATGCCCCAGGAACTGCACGACACCCCGCTGGAGTCCCTGTACTCCGAGGACTCGCCGTACGGTATGGCCGATTCGTTGTTCGGGGCGATGGGCGGCGATACCTCGGGTGCGACGCCGAACGGACCGGAAGAAGCGATATCCGCGCTGCTCGGCGGCGATCCGAGCCTACCGGCCGGGGACACCTCGGTGCCCGGTCAGCAGCAGAACATCCTCGAACGACTCACCAATATGCTCACCCAGGGCATCACGGCCTTCACCTCCAACCCGCTGCCCGGCTTCGACCAGTTGCAGCAAATGCTCGATCCCAGCAGTGTGCAGCAGCATCTGGAGCAGTTGCTCGACCCGGCGAAATCCCTCGCGGCGGCCGGGATTCCCGCCGGCGATATCTCCGGCGGCGGGGGCGGCGGAGGCGGCGTGCCGGGTGGGGATTCCAACCCGCTGGAACCCTATCCGGGTACGAAACCGAGCCCGTTCCCCCGGGCCTCGGTCGCCGGGCCGGGGCTGGAACTCGCCGGGTACGCAGGCATATCGGCCGGTTCCGGTAGTCCGGGTGGAACGCCGGGTATGCCCATGATGGGTTCGCCCGCCATGGGCGGCGGCGCGCCCGGACGCCCGGGCGGGGGCGAGGACCACACGCCCGCGGAATTCCTGGTGGGACGCGAGAATCTGGATGAAGTCTTCGACGAGACCCCGGCCAAGGTCCGGCCGGTGATCGAGCAGTGAACCATACCTGGGAACTGTCCGACCTCGAATTCGTGCTGCTGTGCGAGGAACACGGCTGCAGCGAGATACCCGTCCCGTTCACCTTCACCAGCCGCACCTGGCTGGCCGCGGACTACCGGCAGGAGCGCGAGAAGACCCTGCGCGCCCTGCGCGAACGCGACGATTCCGACCTCGAGGCCATGGGCGGCACCGTCGCCCGGCCGGATGTCACGATCGTGGCGCAGGCCTGGGACGAACAGGATCCCGAGCGCCCGGAGGGCTGGACCCGGGTGCACGCGGTGCGGCAGCGGGCGCGCGGCTTCGTGATCACCCAGCGTCCCGGGGAGACGGTCTGGCACAGTGGCGGTTTCGATGTGACCACCTGCGATCCGCACGCCCTGGCCGAAGCCGCCCTGGAACTGTTACCGCACGCCAAGGCCGGCCGGATGCGCCAGATCACCATCATGGACCCCGAAATCGTGCCCGACGCCCGGCCGTTCGTACCGCTGATCAGCGACGACGACGAACCCGAGGACGACGAGGCCTACCGCAGCGAGACGTTCCTGAACACGCCCGCGACCGCGACCGGTCTGGTGCGGGTCTTCCAGGGCCGCTCCATGTTCGGGCCCCGCGGCCGGGTCGATATGGGGCTGCGATGGCGGGACCTGCCCGACGACGGCCGCTATGTGATCCCGCTGTCCGCCGAGATCCCGGTCGCGACCGGGATGGGGACCAAGGGCATGGTCGACTGGGTCCAGGAGCAGGTCGCCGAGGTGGTCCTGCGCCTGGACCGCAACCTCGAACACGAGGAATGACCTCTCCTCCCGCACCCGGCCGCGCGTCGCGTCGCACGACTCGCGGTCGCTGACGTCGCGGTCCGCGGCGCGTCGGCGGTTCTCCCCCGAAAAACAAACCGGCGGGAACTATTCCGGATACTATGCGCGCGTCGATGCAGTTCCTCCGCGACCGGTCGCGAGGTATCGATGTAATCGTCCGGGCCTGCGGCCCGGATATCTGTGTACGACAGCACCTCCCGTCCCCGCATGTCATCGAGCACAGAAGGAACGATGTCGAGAATATTGATCATCAGCGCGGCCGCGGCCGCGCTCGTATGCGCCGGTTCGCCGGCCGTCTGGGCCCATCCCCAGTCAGGTACCCGGCCCGGCGCCGCGGCCACCACCGGAATCCACAATCCGGCGGGCAAGGACGATTCCGTCGCCCAGCTACCGTTCAACGATCGAGAGTTCCTCCGGGCCAGCGCGTTCGACGACGAGGTCCGGCCCGTTCAGGACGGTGCCATCGCTCTGGCCCACGCCCAGTGCGAATATCTCGACAAGGCCGGGAACACCTCGGCCAACCGCACCTACCTCGCCGAGGAGGCGCGGCCTTTCGTGGAGTACCCCTACCTTTTCCTGGCGGCCGCGGTCGCGTCCTACTGTCCGCGGCACGGTTCCGCGGGCTAGCACGAACGGTCCGCGGACCGCGCCGGGCGGACCCGGGACCGGACAGCGAAACGGCGGCGCCCCTCCGGCCGGAGGGGCGCCGCCGGATCCGGTGCCTAGTGCTTACGGCGGGATTTCGGTCCCTTGCCCTGTTTGGTCTGCGCCCGGGCCGCCTCCCGGCGTTCCCGCCGGGTGCCCTGCGGCTGGCCGTCGGCGCCGTACTCCTCGACGTCACTGTGTACCGCCGTACGGCCGCCCTCGTCGGGTCCGGAGTAGCTCAGCCCGCGCGGGCCCGACTGGTCGAGACCCCGGGCCCGCAGGGCCGGCGGGGCGCCGTTGATGATCGGCAGCTTCTCCGTGGGGTACTGGCTCTCGGGCAGCGGCTGGGCTCCGGCCAGCGCGCCGACCGGCGACCGCAGACCCTGGTCCACCTGCACGCCCTCGGGCTGCGGCTGCTGCACCTCGACCTGGACGTTGAACAGGATGCCGGCGGCGTCCTCCTTCAGCCCCTCGAGCATATTGGCGAACATATCGAAACCCTCGCGCTGATACTCGACCAGCGGATCGCGCTGGGCCATGGCGCGCAGGCCGATACCTTCCTTGAGGTAGTCCATCTCGTAGAGATGCTCGCGCCATTTGCGGTCCAGCACCGACAGCAGCACCTGACGTTCCAGGGTGCGCATACTGCCCTCGCCGGCCAGCCCGTCGATCTCGTTCTCGCGCTGTTCGTAGGCGGAGTGCGCGTCGTCGAGCAGGGTGTCCAGCAGATCGTCGCGGGTGAGTTCGCCCGCTTCGCCGACCTCGGTCTCACCGGTGAGATCCTGGTGGGTCATGCTCACCGGGTAGAGGGTCCGCAGGGCGCCCCACAGTTTGTCCAGATCCCAGTCCTCCACATAGCCCTCGGCGGTGGCGCCGTTGACATAGGCGGTGATCACATCGGTGATCATGCTCTGGACCTGGCCCTCCATATCCTCACCGCGCAGGATCCGGTTGCGCTCGTCGTAGATGACGGTGCGCTGCTGGTTCATCACCTCGTCGTATTTGAGCACGTTCTTGCGGATCTCGAAGTTCTGCTGCTCGACCTGGGTCTGCGCACTCTTGATGGCCTTGGAGACCATCTTCGCCTCGATCGGCACATCGTCGGGCAGGTTGAGCCGGGTCATGATCGACTCCAGCGCCGCGCCGTTGAAGCGCCGCATCAGCTCGTCGCCCAGCGACAGGTAGAACCGGGATTCGCCCGGGTCGCCCTGACGGCCGGCGCGACCGCGCAGCTGGTTGTCGATACGCCGCGAGTCGTGGCGCTCGGTGCCGAGTACGTACAGACCGCCCGCGTCCCGCACCGCCTCGGCGTCCTCGGATACCTGCTTCTTGACCTTCTCCAGCGCGTGGAACCAGTTGGCCTGGTACTCCTCCGGCGTGTTCACCGGGTCCAGGCCCTGCTGGCGCAGCAGAGTGTCGGTGATGATGTCGGGGTTGCCGCCGAGCACGATATCGGTGCCGCGACCGGCCATATTGGTCGCGACGGTCACCGTGCCGGGACGCCCCGCCTCGGCGATGATCTGCGCTTCCTTCTCGTGGAACTTCGCGTTCAGCACGTTGTGCGCAACCCCGCGCTTGGTGAGCTGCTTGGACAGGTACTCCGAACGGTCCACGCTGGTGGTACCGATCAGCACCGGCTGCCCGGCCTCGTAGCGCTCCACCACATCGTCGACCACGGCGGCGAACTTCGCCTCTTCGGTCTTGTAGATGAGATCGGCCTGATCGGCGCGGACCATGGGCCGGTTGGTCGGGATCGGGATGACGCCCAGGCTGTAGATCTGGTGCAACTCCGCCGCCTCGGTCTCGGCGGTACCGGTCATACCCGACAGCTTGTCGTAGAGGCGGAAGTAGTTCTGCAGGGTGATGGTGGCCAGGGTCTGGTTCTCCGGCTGGATCTCGACCTCTTCCTTGGCCTCGATCGCCTGGTGCATCCCCTCGTTGTAGCGGCGGCCGACCAGGATGCGCCCGGTGAACTCGTCGACGATGATCACCTCACCGTCGCGGACGATGTAGTCCTTGTCCTTGGTGTAGAGCTCCTTGGCCTTCACGGCGTTGTTCAGGTAGCTCACCAGCGGCGAGTTGGCGGCCTCGTAGAGATTGTCGATACCGAGCTGATCCTCGACGAACTCCACGCCCGCCTCGTGCACGCCGATCGTGCGCTTCTTGATATCGACCTCGTAGTGCAGGTCCTTTTTCAGCAACGGCGCAATTCGGGCGAATTCCGCATACCACTTACTGGACGCATCCGCCGGACCGGAGATGATCAACGGCGTACGGGCCTCGTCGATCAGAATGGAGTCGACCTCGTCGACCACGGCGAAATTGTGGCCGCGCTGGACGAGATCGTCCAGCGAATGGGTCATATTGTCGCGCAGATAGTCGAAGCCGAATTCGTTGTTGGTGCCGTAGGTGATATCGGCGTTGTAGGCGTCGCGCCGCTGCGCCGGGGTCATCCCGGACAGGATCGCGCCCACCCCGAGACCGAGGAACCGGTGCACCCGGCCCATCCACTCGGAGTCACGTTTGGCCAGGTAGTCGTTGGTGGTGACGATATGCACACCGTCACCGCCGATCGCGTTCAGATACGCGGGCAGCACCGAGGTGAGGGTTTTACCCTCACCGGTCTTCATCTCGGCGATATTGCCCAGATGCAGCGCCGCGCCGCCCATGATCTGCACTTTGTAGTGCTTCTGCTGCAGCACCCGCCACGAGGCCTCCCGGGCCACCGCGAAGGCCTCCAGCAGCAGGTCGTCGAGAGTTTCGCCGTCGGCGTAGCGCTCCCGGAACTCCTCGGTTTTCGCCTGGAGCTCGGCGTCGGACAAAGGCTCGTAGTCGCCCTCGAGCCCGATCACCTCGTCGGCGAGATGGGAGAGACGCTTGACCATGCGGCCCTCACCAAAACGTAGCAACCTCGACAGTGTCAGCGCAGGCACGAGTCTCGTCAGTCCTCTGGGTCGGTTTCGGCTCCGATGTTCACTCACGGCCGCACGGTCCCGGCGACGGGCGCGTAGCCGCAGCTTGCTTCATGGTAATGCGGCTCCCATGGTAGGCGCCGCCGCATACCCCGCCGGTGTGCCCACCGCACAATCGACGAACCGCGGGCATGACGGGATATCTTACGGAGAGCATTCACGCAAGGTCTCGGAATGCTTATCGGAATATCGCACACAATCGTGCGGGAACGCCTGCCGCCTGGTCACAATGGAGTCCGGATTCCGGACTCCGAAGGAGCAGACACCAGCGTGATAGCGAGGCTGACGACGCAGGACGCGGACTTCTTCCGGCTGGAGTCGACCACCCACCCGGTGCATATCGGGTCGCTCGCCGTGCTGGAGAACTCCACCGCGGACGGCGACCGGATCCTCGATTACCAGGGACTGGTCGACCTGGTGGAATCACGCCTGCCCCTGATACCCCGATACCGCCGCAAGATCCGCGAGGTTCCGCTGTCGCTGGGCCGGCCCGTCTGGGTCGACGACAGCCGTTTCGACATCACCTATCACCTGCGCCGCTCCGCGCTGCCCTCACCCGGTAGCGACGATCAGCTCCACGAACTGGTGGCCCGCCTGGGCTCACGCCCGCTGGACCCGAGCCGGCCGCTGTGGGAGATGTACCTGATCGAGGGCCTGTCCGGCGGCCGGTGCGCGATCTACACGAAATCCCACGCCGCGCTCGTCGACGGCCGCGCCGCCCTGGAGATCGGCCATGTGATGGTGGACCCGGACGAATCACCGCGCGAGGTCGCCGACGATCTGTGGCGTCCGGGCCGCGAGCCCAGCGATACCGATCTGCTGCTGGGCGCGCTCGGGCATCTCGCGGCGCAGCCCGGTTCGGCGGTGGAGGTGCTGCGCGAGGCCGGCGCCAACGCGGCCGGTCTCGTCGGAGCCGCCGGCCGGACGCTGGACTCGGTGGTCTCGGCGGTGCGCTCGGTGGCGGGCGGCGCCCCCGACAGCCCGCTGAACGCCCGCACCTCCCGGCAGCGCCGGTTCGCGGTGGCGGTCACCGAGCTGGCCGACTACCGGCGGGTGCACCAGCAGGTGGGCTGCAGCATCAACGATGTGGTCCTGGCCGTGGTGACCGGCGCGCTGCGCAACTGGCTGCTGTCGCGGAACAAGGGCCTCACCGAATCGAGCGTGCTGCGCGCGGTGGTACCGATGTCGGGATACGGCGGCGAACCCGGGAGCGGGCGCACCCTGCCCAACGAGATCACCCCGCTGCTGATCGACCTGCCGGTGGGTGAGCCCAGCCCCGTGATGCGGCTCTCCCATATCGCCCACGCGACCACCGAGGACGGCCGGCAGCGGCACGCGGTCCGCGCCCGCACCCTGATCCATCTGGCCGGCTTCGCTCCACCCAGCCTGCACGCGATGAGCGTGCGGGCGGCGAGTACGTTCGCAGACCATACGTTCAATGTGGTGATCACCAACGCGCCGGGCCCGCAGACGCCCATGTACGTCGGCGGCGCGCGGATGCTGGAGATGTACCCGGTCGGTCCACTGCTGCGCAACCAGGCGACGAGTATCGGGATCACGTCCTACGACGGGCGGGTCTGCTACGGGCTCAACGCCGACCGCGAGGCCATGGCCGATATCGGGGTACTGGCCGCGTCGGTGCCCGAATCGATGGAGGAGATACTCGGTGCCTGCCTCTGAGCGCAAGACCATGCGCGTGTACGTGCCGGCCACCGTGCCGATGCTGCGCGAGCTGGTGGACAAACGCGAACTGCACGCGGTCGGGGGGACGGCGTTCGCCCTCACCCCGGCACTGCGCGAGGCCTACGCCTCGGGCGACGACGAGGAACTGTCCGAGGTCGCCATGGGCGAAGCCGCGCGGGCCTCGCTGCGGCTGCTGGCCGACGAGGTCCACGGTTCGACCGCGCCGATGTACCGGCGCGCGGTGATCGCCGTGGACGCCACCGGTGTCACCCTGCGGCCCGACCTCGACGACGCCGTGGTGAAACTGGACGGGCCGATCCAGTACAAGCGCATCGGCTCGGTGCATATGGACCTGGCCGAGGCCGAACCGGCGGTGGCCAAGGCGGTCGACATCATCGACGCCGCGGATCTGGGCGACGAGGACGCCGAGTTCGTCCTGGGCGACGCCGAGGACCACCAGCTGGCCTGGTACGCGACCCAGGAACTGCCTTTTCTGCTCGACCTGCTCTGAGCGCGCCGCCCCCGCGCGGCCCGATCCCGCGGGCCGCGACCCCGGCGGCTTTGTGATCCGTCGCAGTCACGACGCCGTCGCTCCCGCGCGAACCTACGATGCCGTAACCTGGCGTCGAGCGGTCACCGACGGCGACCACGACGACAGAAGGACGAAACGGCAGCGATGGTTCTCAAGAATGTCCGGGAGTGGCTCGAGGCACCGGCCGCGAGTGTGGCCGAACGCGGCGGCCGGCTCAACGTGCTGCGCGGCGCGGTCGCCCGGGCCACCACCCCGCTGCTCCCCGACGATTACCTGCACCTGGCCAACCCGCTGTGGTCGGCGCGGGAGCTGCGCGGCCGGATCGTCGACGTCCGCAAGGAGACCGCCGATTCGGCGACGCTGGTGATCAAACCCGGCTGGGGTTTCGACTTCCGCTACGAACCCGGCCAGTACATCGGGATCGGGATCCTGGTGGACGGCCGCTGGCACTGGCGTTCCTATTCGCTCACCAGCCCGCCGGAGTGGGAGGACCCGCAGCACGGCCGGAAGGTCATCGCGATCGCGGTGAAGGCGATGCCGGAAGGTTTCCTGTCGAGCCACCTGGTCAACGGCGTCTCCCCCGGCACCGTCGTCCGGCTGGCCGCACCGCAGGGCGCCTTCGTCCTCCCCTCGCCGCCGCCGCCGAAGGTGCTGTTCCTCACCGCGGGTTCCGGGATCACGCCGGTGATGTCGATGCTGCGTGCCCTGGACCGCCGCGACGCCGTCACCGATGTGGTGCACGTGCACTCCGCGCGGACCGCCGACGATGTGATGTTCGGCGCCGAACTCGCCGACCTGCACGCCCGGCGGCCCGGCTTCGTCTCCCACGTCCATCTCACCGGAGACCGGGGCAAATTCACCCCGGCCGCCCTCGACGAGCTCTACCCCGACTGGCGGGAGCGCCAGACCTGGGCCTGCGGCCCGCTGGGAATGCTCGCCGATATCGAGCGGCACTGGCAGGACGCGGGTATCGAATCCCGGCTGCACGTGGAACGTTTCGAGGTGGAGCGGTCCGCGAACGCGGAGGGCGGCACCGTCACCTTCGGCAGAACCGGCCGTGCGGTCACCGTCGACGGCGCCACCACGCTGCTGGAGGCCGGCGAATCCGCGGGCGTCCAGATGCCGTTCGGCTGCCGGATGGGTATCTGCCAGACCTGCGTGGTGACCCTGAGTTCGGGGCACGCCCGCGATCTGCGCAACGGCGCGGAACGGTTCGAGGGCGAGAAGGTGCAGACCTGCATCTCGGCCGCGGCCGGGGACTGCACGCTGGAGGTCTGAGGACGACCGGCCACGGGGCCGGTAATCCACTTGACACGGGTACCCTCGTAGGCGACACAGGTCCTTCCCGTACGGGAAGATCATCCATATCCGTTCGCCGTTTCCGAGCCGGGTCCGAAATCGACCGGCAGTGTCGACGGCGATATCGGCAGACGAACGCGCAGGGCCGGGGACGACGGCGGGGCACCGCCCGACGCACTCTCGTTTCCGCGGACCGCGCCAACAGAAGGGACGCCGGTGGCCATCACCGACATCAGAGCCTTTGCCCACCTCACGGCCGCCGATGTCGAGACGCTGGGCCAAGAACTCGACGGGATCCGGCGCTCGGTGGAGCAATCCCTCGGTGAACGCGACGCCCGCTATATCCGCCGGACCATCGCCGCCCAGCGCGGCCTGGAACTCGCGGCCCGCGCGGTACTGTTCGGCAGCCGGAACCGCTGGGCCTGGCTGACCGGCACCGCGATGCTGTCGGTGGCCAAGATCATCGAGAACATGGAGCTGGGTCACAACATCAGCCACGGCCAGTGGGACTGGATGAACGATCCCGAGATCCACTCCACCAACTGGGAGTGGGATATGACCGGGCCGTCGTCGCAGTGGCGGCGGGCCCACAACTATTCCCATCACACCTACACCAATGTGCTGGGCAAGGACGAGGACCTGGGGTTCGGCATCCTGCGCATGACGCGCGACGAGCCGTGGCGTCCGCTGCACCTGGTGCAGCCGGTCGCCAATGTGATCCTGGCCGCCCTCTTCGAATGGGGGATCGCGCTGCACGATTGGAGCATCGACAAGGAGCTCTCCGGGGTGCCGCGCTACCAGCTCGGCTCGGAACCCAACCGGGCGTTCGCCCGCAAGATCACCCGGCAGGTGACCAAGGATTTCCTGGTCTACCCCGCGCTCACCGGGCCCGCGTTCACCTCGACCCTGAAGGCGAACGCCACCGCGAATCTGATCCGCAACCTGTGGGCGTACGCGGTGATCTTCTGCGGGCATTTCCCCGACGGGGCCGAGAAGTTCACCGAGGAACAACTCGTCGGCGAGACGCCCGGCGAATGGTATCTGCGCCAGATGCTGGGTAGCGCGAACTTCTCGGCCGGACCGGTCATGGGCTTCATGAGCGGGAATCTGAGTTATCAGATCGAGCACCACCTCTTCCCGGACCTGCCGAGCAATCGTTACCCGGAGGTCGCGACCCGGGTGCGGGCGCTGTGCGAGAAATACGATCTGCCGTATACGACCGGATCGCTGGGCAAACAGTATCTGCTCGCTTTCCGCACCATTCACAAACTCGCCCTGCCGGACCGATTCCTGCGGCGCACCGCCGACGATGCCCCGGAGACCTCCTCCGAACGGAAATTCGCCGGGCTCACCCCGCACCCGGATTCCGAGCACCGCCCCTGGAGCATCGACCCGGCCACCGGAAAACGCCGGGGACTGCGCTCGGCATTGCACGAAGCGAAGGTGGCACTGCGCGCCAAAGCGGAACACGAGAAGGAAGTGCTGCGCGTCGCCGAGCGGAATCTGCGGGCCAAGGCGAAACAGGAGCGCGAACTGCTGCGGGCCAAGACCCGGCAGGAGCGGCTGCTGCTGCGCCGTGCCCGGTACGCGTTGCGCCGGGCGAGCACGCCCTCGGTATAGCGGGCGCCGGCCCCTTTCGCCGATATCGATTCGTGATGTAACGTGCGCCCGAGATCGATCGATCATGCAATCGAGGCCCGAGAGTGATCCGCGTCTACGGCGATCCCCCTTGACCTAACATCCGCTTTTGGGACGCGCAATAGGGCGCACACCACATTTTCTGCGGAAATCTCCAAACCTACGGTGCCGTAACTTACGGTAGGGTAGCCCCATGGCTATATCGGATGTCAAGGAATACGCGCACCTCACCGAGGCGGATGTGGAAGCGCTCGCGGCGGAGTTCGACGCGATTCGCCGCGACATCGAATCCACCCGCGGCGAACGAGACGCCCGCTACATCCGCAACGTCATCCGATTGCAGCGCGCGCTCGAGATCAGCGGCCGCACCGTTCTATTCGCGAGCTTCCTACCGCCGGCGTGGTTCGCCGGAGTGGCTCTCCTGGGCACCGCCAAGATCATCGAGAACATGGAGATCGGGCATAACGTGATGCACGGTCAGTGGGATTGGATGAACGATCCGGAGATCCACTCCACCCACTGGGAATGGGATAACGCCGGCCCGTCCAAGCACTGGAAGCACACCCACAACTTCCTGCATCACAAGTACACCAACGTTCTGGGCATGGACGACGATATCGGCTACGGCCTGCTGCGCGTCACCCGCGATCAGCGGTGGAAGCCGTTCAATATCGGCAACCCGGTCTACAACCTGGTGCTGCAGTCGCTCTTCGAATACGGCGTCGCCATCCAGCATCTGGAACTCGGCAAGGTCGCGGCCGGCAAGGTGAAACCCGGAAGTCCCGAACGCGCCGAATTCGACCGCAAGGTCGGCGAGGCCCTCGCCAAGATCAAAAAGCAGGCCCTCAAGGACTATGTGGTCTTCCCGCTGCTCACCGGGCCGTCGTTCTTCCACACCCTCACCGCCAACTTCGCGGCCAATGTGATCCGTAATGTCTGGTCCAATGCGGTCATCTTCTGCGGCCACTTCCCCGACGGCGCCGAGAAATTCACCAAGGCCGATATCGACAACGAGACCCATGCCCAGTGGTATCTGCGGCAGATGCTGGGCAGCGCCAATATCTCCGGCGGCAAACTCATGCATTTCATGACCGGGAACCTGAGCCACCAGATCGAACACCACCTCTTCCCCGATCTGCCGAGCAATCGCTACGCCGAGGTCGCGGTCCGGGTGCGCGAACTCTGCGATAAGTACGACCTGCCCTACACCACCGGTTCGCTGCCGGTCCAGTACTTCAAGGCCTGGCGGACCATCGCCAAACTCGCGCTGCCCAACAAATACCTGCGCCACACCGCCGACGACGCGCCCGAAACGGCTTCGGAGCGCAAGTTCAACGGGCAGGCCGTCTCCACCATCGATCCCGTCACCGGCAAACGGCGCGGACTGCGGTCGGCGATCGCGGAAGGACGGCGCAAACTCGGCCGCAGGGTCCTGCCGATCGCGAGCTGAGACCACCGACCGCGACCCGGTCGCCATATTCCGCGGCCCTCGGGGCCCCGTGACATCTAGTTACGGGGCCCCGAGTGCGCTCGCAGCCCTGCCGTGAACGCCGAGTGCGGTGAACCCGGCCCGTCCACCCGGACCGAGGGGACATACTGACGGGGTGGGTGCTGGTGAGATGAGTGTGTACGAGGCAATCCGGACCAGGCGCGATGTCCGCGCCGAGTTCACCGGTGAGCCGATCGACGAGGCCACCCTGCGGCGAATACTCGAGGCGGCGCATTGCGCGCCGAGTGTCGGCAATTCACAGCCCTGGGATTTCGTGGTGGTCCGCCAGAGCGCCACCCTGCGGAAGTTCGCCGCCCACGTCGCGGAGAAAAGGCTCGAATTCGCGCGCTCCCTGCCCCCGGACCGCGCGCGTACCTTCGATCCCATCAAGATCGAGGGCATCGAGGAGAGCGGCACCGGGGTGGTGGTCACCCACGACGATTCGCGGGGCGGCCCCCATATCCTGGGCCGGGCGTCGGTGCCCGAAACCGGGGTGTATTCGACAATTCTCGCAATCCAGAACCTGTGGCTGGCCGCGACCGCCGAACTGGTGGGGGTGGGGTGGGTGTCGTTCTACGACGCGCCGTTCCTGTCCGAGCTGGTCGATCTGCCCGCCGGAATCCGCCCGGTGGCCTGGCTGTGTATCGGCCCGGTCACCGAATTCCAGCGGACACCGGATCTGGAGCGCTTCGGCTGGCGGGGTCGCCGGCTGCTGGATCAGGCCGTACATCGGGAAACCTACGACCGGGAGCGGCCGGAATGAGAAAACCGGCCGGTCCGCGGGCGGACCGGCCGGTTGCGCTGTCGATCAGGCGAGCCTGATCAAACCGTAATCGAAGGCATGCCTGCGATAGACGACCGACGGACGGTCGGTTTCCTTGTCCTGGAACAAGAAGAAATCGTGGCCGACCAGCTCCATCTGGTAGAGGGCGTCATCGACCGTCATGGGGATCGCCGAATGGACCTTGGTGCGCACGATATGGCCGGGACCCTCGTATTCGGGGTAGTCGGCGGCGAAATCCGACCGCTTCGCACTGTGCGGCGAATGGTCGTGGGCCGCGCCGGACAGATCCCCGAGCAGTTCGTCGGTGAGATCGGCGGTGGCGTCGTGCACCGAGACCGGGGTCTTCTCGCCGTAGTGCACGCGGCGCCGGTCCTTGGTGCGGCGCAGCCGGCTCTCCAGCTTGGCGGTCACGGCCTCGAATGCGGCGTAGAAACTGTCCGCGCAGGCCTCGGCGCGGACGATCGGTCCTTTACCGCGGGCGGTGATCTCCACCCGCTGGCAGCTCTTGCGTTGACGACGATTGCGTTCGTGGAAGAGTTCCACATCGAACAGGAAGATCGAGGGATCGAAGCGTTCCAGCCGGGACAGCTTGTCCGCCACATAGATTCGGTAATGGTCGGGAACCTCGACATTGCGGCCCTTGACCACGATGTCGGCCCTGGTTTCTCGCGGTTGGTCCAGCTGCTCGTCCAGCCGGCTCGGGGCGGTGTCCTGTACTGAAGGTCGTGAAGATGTCGTCACGCGTACCTCCCGGTTCTGGCCGCACACTTCCGACGCGTGCGGCGGGATGAAACGGTGCCGGCCACGTTCCATCAGTCGGCCGGCATCTCGAGTCCTCGGCCCACCTCCAAACTCCCGGAACGGGGTGTGTGAACGCGACGCTAGTACGCGGATCCGACGTTCGCCACTGTTCACGCAAATTTCCCGGATTCACGCGGCACACGTCACCAATACGCCATCCAGACATGACCCCACCGCCGCCAGGGCACGCGCGCACGCGTACACCGTGGCCCCTGTCGTGAGCACATCGTCGACCATCACGACCTGCGCGTTCCGCGCCGATACCGGAAGCGGCGCGGCGCTCACCCGGCCGCGGAGATTGCGGCCGCGCTCGCGCGCCGACAGCCCGGCCGAATCGCGGACTCCCCACCAGACTCGCAGACACGGCACCACCTGGCAACCGTCCAGCGATCGGGCAGCCACCCGCGCGCAGCGCAGTACCGGATCACCGCCCCGCCGCCGGGCGGCGACGCCACGGCTCGGCGAAGGTACAAGTATCAGGGGCATACCGGGTGCCCGCAACTCGGCCAGCCCCGCCGCGAGCGCCGCCCCCAGCGGCCGGGCCAGATCCCGCCGCCCCCGTTCCTTCACCCCGAGCACCGCCTGCCGGGCAGGCCCCCTGTACGGACTCAGCGCCCAGCACGGCACCCCCGGATCCACCCGCGGAAACACCCGCCGCGGCGGACCCGCGAGATATTTCGCGCACTCCGCACACCACGCGGTCCCCGGACGTCCACATCCCCCGCACTGCGCCGGCACCACCAGATCGAGCAATGTCCCCACGCACGGCAGTCTGCCCCCGCCCACCGACACCCCGCCCGAACGACCAACCACTCGCACCCCCGAGTACAAACCCCCGACCACTCCCCACGGCGCCGAGTTCAGCGAGGCCCTCCAAGGGTTCGGCCCGCGTCGCCTTTCAGCCCTCGAAGCGCAGGTGGCGAAGCCACGAGTCTCGAGGGCTGAAAGGCGACGCCAAGAGGGCCGAACCCCGCGCCGACGAAGTCGGCGCCGAAAACACAGCTCACCCCGGCAGGACGGGTACCGCGTCCGCTCCCAGCCCCGGCACCTCACGCCAATACGGGTCGCCGCCCTCGGGTGTCCGGGTCAGCTCCAGCACCGCCCGCGAATCGGCCACATACTGCCGTTCGATGGACCCCGTGACCAGCCGGACCGGCGGAGTGAGATTGCGCCCGCCCAGTGAGGACATACCCGACCCGTCGATCTTGACCGTCCGCACCGGATCGACCGTGCCGCTGCCGGCCAGGATGATCGTATCGTCGCTGTACCAGTCCAGGCTGGTGGCGGGCGCGCTGAGTTCGATCGCGATCTGCTGGGGAGAGGCGAGCGCGAAACTACCGTCGGGCCGGCGCAGCACCATCGCGGTGTACACCTCGCCGTCGGCGATCAGCGCCGCGCTGACCCCGTTGCGGGAGATCCGCAGTTCGGTGATGGGCGCTTCGATCGCGGACCCGGAATCGTCGGCGAACAGCTGGGCGGTGTCGACCTCCTGCACCGAGACATTGCCGGTATCACGGTTCGTGACCGCCCGGATCACCCGGTTGCCGTTGATGACGGCCCAGGCGGCACTGCCGTCGGCGGTCCAGGACGGGCGGGTGATCGCGCTGCCCTCGGCGACCGGGAACGCGTTTCCGCCGTAGCTGCCGACCATCAGGGTGCGCTGCGGCTGCGGTGGCGCCCGGCCCGCGTCGGCGACCGCCGCGACGAGTTTCGCGTCCGGCGACAGCCCGACCGACTGCAGGTTCTGCACCGAACCGAAGTAGCCCGGGGTGGGTGTGAGCGAACTGTTGTTGCCGACCTCGACGAGGGCGCCGTTGCGCAGCGCGTGCAGGCCCACCTGGGCCTGGGGCTGGACGGTATCGGCGATCGGGCCCAGATCGTCGACCGACCAGCCGCTGCCGGCGAATCGCTCGTCGAGCGGACGGCCGTCGGCGAGCAGCATGTAGGGCCCGAGCACATCGGCGGCGGCGAGGGTGAGGATCACCTGGGCGGCGAACAGTTCGCGGTCACGTTCGTTCAGGTCACCGACGCCGGAGAAATCGATCCGGACGCCGCCCAGTCCCACGCCCACCCCGACCGGATCGCCGTTGGCCTTGGTCACGGTCCCGCGCACCGCCACCGGTGGGGCGAGGTAGTTGCGGACCGCGGGGGCGATGAAGGGCTGTGGCCCGGCGATCAGCATGGTCACCAGTTGCTGCGCCACCTCGTCGGGGCGTACCGAGATCCAGCGCAGATCCGGCGCCACCGCCTGGCCGTCGGCGGTGACGAAGTACAGCGCCTGCCGCCGGTAGGACTGGGTGAAGGCGCTGTATTCCATCACCACGCCGTCGGGGAGTTCGTCGATCCGCCATTCCCCGTCGACCCGGTTCATCTCGATCTTGTGCTCGATGATCCCGTCCACCGCGTGGTACGAACCGTCCGGGGCGAGCTCACCGACCTTACGGGCGCGCAGCACATAGGTCGCCTCGTTCTCGGTGCGCGATTCGCGCAGCGTATCGGCCCGCTCCACGATCACATTGGAATCCGCGTCGTTCCACTGGGTGGAGGCCGCGGGGGTCATGTACTGGCGGGCGGCGAGATGACCGTCGGTGGGATCGGCGGTGGCCTTCAGGAAATCGCCGAGCAGCAGGTCGGGATCGCGGCCTTCGGTGGGCAGCGGCGGGCCTTCGGCCGTGGGCTCCTGCTCGATGGTGCCCAGCGCCTGGGGCTGCGAGGAATCGGGCAGGTTGGCACATCCGCCCGCGGCCACCAGCGCCGCGACGGCGGCGAGGACGGTGAACAGCCGTAACCATCGGGGATGTCCGGAGCGCACGGTCATGGTTTCTGGTCTCCGCTGTCGGTGGACTTCCGCCCTTCGGTGGGGGCCTGGGAATCGCTCGCTTCGCGGGGGCCGGCCTGGGCGACCGGTTCCACAGCGGCCGGTGCGGGGCCGGGCGTAGCGGTCCCGGTTTCCGGCGCCGCGGCGGGATCGGTCGTATCGCCGTCGGCGGGCGCGGGGTCCGCGCCGGGCTCGGCGGACGCGGGCTCGGTCCGGTCGGTCCGCTGCGGAGCCCACGGTTCGGTCTCGCTGACCGGCGGGCCGAGGTCCTCCGGTCCCTGCTCGTCGGTATGCGGACGGCGGGGCCCCCGCCGCATACCCGGTTCCAGCGGCAGCGGGCTCTTCCCGAGTTTCTGCCCGCGGACCAGCGGCAGGGTCAAGCGGAAACTGGCGCCGACACCGGGCCGGCCCCAGGCCTCGAGTTTTCCGTCGTGCAGGTTCGCGTCCTCGACACTGATGGACAATCCGAGGCCGGTCCCGCCGGACCGGCGCATCCGCGAGGGGTCCGAGCGCCAGAACCGGCTGAAGACCAGTTTCTCCTCGCCCGGGCGCAGGCCCACCCCTTGATCCCGCACCACCACCGCGAGCGCGTTCGCCTCGGTATCGCCGCGCATCCGGATGAGTACCGGTTTGCCCTCGCTGTGGTCGATGGCGTTGGCGAGGAGATTCCGCAGCACCCGCTCCACCCGGCGGGGGTCGACCTCGGCCACCACCGGGTCCTCGGGCAGATCGATGACGACCTCGACCGCCGCGTCGCGCGCGAGATGGCGGACGGTGGAGATCGCCGCCCGCACACACATCCGCACATCCAGCGATTCCACCTGGAGTTCGGCGACTCCGGCGTCGTGGCGGGAGATCTCGAGCAGATCGTTGAGCAGGCCCTCGAACCGGTCCAGCTCGGTTACCAGCAGCTCCGCGCTGCGGGCCAGGGCCGGATCCAGATCGTCGCTGCTGCCGTGGATCAGATCGGCGGCCATCCGCACCGTGGTCAGCGGAGTACGCAGTTCGTGGCTGACATCGGAGGTGAACCGGCGCTGCAGATTGCCGAATTCTTCGAGCTGGTTGATCTGGTTGGACAGGCTCTCGGCCATTTCGTTGAACGCCTTGGCCAGCCTGGCGATATCGTCGTCGCCGCGCACCAGCATGCGTTCTTTGAGGCGGCCGTCGGCGAACCGGCCGGCGATCCGGGCGGCGGAGCGGATCGGGAGCACCACCTGCCTGGTGACCAGCGCGGTGATGGCGGCCAGCAGGATCAGCAGCACCACCCCGCCGACCAGCATGGTCCCGCGCATCAGCGCCAGGCTGCGTTCCTCGTTGCCCAGCGGGAAGATCAGATAGATCTCCAGCGTGGGTACTTCGGCGCTGGGACTGCCGATGATCAGCGCCCGGCCGTGATAGCCGTCCGGATCCGCGACGGTGGCGAACTGATAGCTCACCTGGTTGCGCTGGACGAAGCGGCGCAGCGAATCCGGGACCTCCTGGATCGGCCCGGCGGCCATCACCTGTTGCGGCGTGCCGCCGATCATCACCAGGGCCGCGTCGAAACTGCCCGCCGCATCGCTGGAACGGCTGGAATCACGCCGGTTCGACAGCGAATCGCGGGCGTCGGAGAGCCGCTGCTGCTGGCTGGTGGGATCGCTGACACCGGCGAGCTGGCCCTCGACGGTGTTGCGGACGCGATCCATCTCCTCGACACCGGCGTTGATCTTCGCGTCCAGGAGACGGTCGGTGATCTGGCTGGTCAGCACCACGCCCAGGACCGTGATGACGATCAGCGAGAGCGTCAGCGTCGAGACGATGACCCGGAGTTGCAGCGAACGCCGCCACAGCAGACCGAGCGATTTACCGGCATGCTGAAACCACCGCTCGACCGGCACCATCGCCTTGCGCACGTCGGCGAGACGCCCGGCCGCTCCGGAGTCCGGAGTCGCGCGGGACCCTTCGTGGTCGGGCAAGTTACCGCCTCCGGGCCCGCGTCACCTCGGACCGGATCACGGCGGTCCGGCCTTGTACCCCACACCGCGGACCGTCAGGACGATCTCCGGATTCTCCGGATCCTTCTCGACCTTGGCCCGCAGTCGCTGCACATGGACGTTGACCAGCCGGGTATCGGCCGCGTGCCGGTAACCCCACACCTGCTCGAGCAGAACCTCGCGGGTGAACACCTGCCGGGGTTTACGGGCCAGGGCCACGAGCAGATCGAATTCCAGCGGCGTCAGCGAGATCTGCGCGCCCTCGCGGGTGACCTTGTGCGCCGGTACGTCGATGACGATATCGGCGATGGTCAGCAGCTCGGCCGGTTCCTCCTCGGTGCGGCGCAGCCGTGCGCGCACCCGGGCCACCAGCTCTTTGGGCTTGAACGGTTTGACGATGTAGTCGTCGGCCCCGGATTCGAGACCGAGCACCACATCGACGGTATCGGTCTTCGCGGTGAGCATCACGATCGGCACACCGGAATCGGCGCGCAGCACCCGGCATACGTCGATACCGTTCATCCCCGGCGGCATGAGATCCAGCAGCACCAGATCGGGCCGGATCTCACGAACCGCCGACAGGGCCTGGGTGCCGTCGCCGACCACGTGCGGGTCGAACCCCTCGCCCCGCAGGACGATGGTGAGCATCTCCGCGAGCGCCATATCGTCGTCGACGACCAGAATCTTCGGCTTCATAGTTACTATGTTGTCATCTCCCGCGCTCGTAACGGGTCGCCACGCCACACTCGGGCGCGTTCCCGCCGGATATCCAACACTAATTCGCGACCAGTGCGGCGAGCCGCGCGGCCAATTCGTTCATTTCCTCGGTGAGCCGGGCGGAACCCTCGCCGGTGAACCGGAAAACCCACCAGGTTCCATACCAATCGCGCCGAGCAAGATCACGGTACACCTCGGCGGTACGTTCCTGTAATCCGCCGTCGCGTTCGTAGGCGTCGAGTTCCCGGGTGGTGTCGAGTTCGGCGCGCCGCCGGGCCCGCCCCGCCGCGACCTCCACCGGAACGTCGAGCAACAACTGCACCCGGGGCACCGGCAGCTCGAATCGGCCGAATTCCAATTCGCCCACCCAGCGCACTATTTCCCCGTCGGCCGATTGCCTCAGCCGCGCGGCGTTGTAGGCCGCGTTGGACGCCACATAGCGGTCCAGCAGGACCACATCGTGATCGGCGAGTGATTTCGCGAGTCGGTCGGCGGCCCCGGCCCGGTCGAGCGCGAAAAGGACCGCCATGGCATTCACCGAACCGGCCAGATCGCCGTGCCCGCCGCGTAGCGCCTCGGCGGCCAGATCGGCGTGCACCGACCGCCCGTACCGCGGGAAGGCGAGCGAGTCCACGCGCAATCCGCGGGCGTCGAGCGCCGCGATCAGACCCGTGATCAGCGTGCGCTTACCTGCGCCGTCGAGGCCTTCCACCGAGACCAGCACACCCATGAGGTGCAGCGTACTCGGCACGACCGCGCCCGCCTGCGGTGGCAGGCGGGCGCGACGGAGACCGGAAAACGGGGCGGGATCAGTAGCGGTAGTGCTCCGGTTTGAACGGGCCCTCGACATCGACGTTGATGTACTCGGCCTGGTCCTTGGTGAGCTTGGTCAGGGTGCCGCCCAGCGCCTCCACGTGGATGCGGGCGACCTTCTCGTCCAGCACCTTGGGCAGCCGGTAGACCTCGTTGTCGTATTCCTCGGGCTTGGTCCACAGTTCGATCTGGGCGATCACCTGATTGGAGAAGCTGTTGCTCATCACGAACGAGGGGTGACCGGTGGCGTTGCCGAGATTGAGCAGACGTCCCTCCGACAGCACGATGATGGCCTTACCGGAATCACCGAACGTCCACAGGTCGACCTGAGGTTTGATATTCAACCGCGTCGCGCCCGACCGTTCCAGGCCCGCCATATCGATTTCGTTGTCGAAATGGCCGATATTGCCGAGAATGGCCTGGTCCTTCATCGCCCGCATATGGTCGAGGGTGATGATGTCCTTGTTGCCGGTCGAGGTGATCACGATATCGGCCGCGCCGATCGCCTGTTCCACCGTGACGACGTCGTAGCCGTCCATCAGCGCCTGCAGCGCGTTGATCGGGTCGATCTCGGTGACCTGGACGCGGGCGCCCTGCCCGGCCAGCGATTCCGCGCAACCCTTACCGACATCGCCGTATCCGCAGATCAGCACCTTCTTGCCGCCGATGAGCACATCGGTGCCGCGGTTGATGCCGTCGATCAGCGAATGCCGGGTGCCGTATTTGTTGTCGAACTTCGATTTGGTCACCGAATCGTTGACGTTGATGGCGGGGAAGGTCAGTTCGCCCGCGGCGGCGAACTGGTACAGCCGCAGCACACCGGTGGTGGTCTCCTCGGTGACGCCCTTGACGCTCTGGGCGATCGCCGACCACTTGCCCTTATCGGTTTCGAACCGCTCGCGCAGCAGGTTCAGGAAGACCGTGTACTCGGCGGAATGGTCCTTATCGGCCGGGGGAACCACGCCGGCCTTCTCGAACTGGGCGCCGCGCAGTACCAGCATGGTGGCGTCGCCGCCGTCGTCGAGGATCATATTCGCCGGTTCGCCCGGCCAGGTGAGCATCTGCTCGGCGGCCCACCAGTACTCCTCCAGCGATTCACCCTTCCAGGCGAACACCGGGGTGCCCTTCGGCTCGTCGACGGTGCCGTGCGGGCCCACCACGACGGCCGCGGCCGCGTGATCCTGGGTCGAGAAGATATTGCAGGAGGCCCACCGCACCTGCGCGCCCAGCGCGGTGAGAGTTTCGATCAGCACCGCGGTCTGGACGGTCATATGCAGCGAACCGGAGATGCGGGCGCCCTTCAGCGGCGCGACATCGGCGTACTCGTGGCGCAGGGCCATCAGCCCGGGCATCTCGTGCTCGGCCAGCCGGATCTCTTTACGGCCGAATTCGGCCAGCGACAGATCCGCCACCTTGTAGTCGATGCCGTTGCGGGTATCGGGGCTCAACGAGGTTCGAGGCAGTTCGGAGGTCGTCATCAGCGTGGATCAGCCTTCTCTCGGTGTCGGCATGGGCGAGTCGAGCCCGGAGGCGGTGGTGCGATACCTCCGCCTTCGCTCCGGTCTCCGCGTCTGGAGGTGGACCGATCGGCCGGCCCCTCGGCCATGCCCGGTGAACACGGTCTCGTTGGCAAGGCTAGCCGGTACCGGGCGGCCGGGGTTCGGCCGTGCCGGTTGGTGCCGGGCCGGGGCCGAAGCGGCCACACGGGGGCGCGGGGCGGCTATGCCGCGACCCGCCGGTTCTCGGCGCCGGCGGCCCGCCGGCGCAGCCGCGGGGCGATATTGACCCGGCTCGGATCGCCGTCGTAGTGCGCGAGCACCCGCTTGTCCATCACCCGGCGCCACAGCGGCGGGACCGCCGCCAGGACGACCATCGCCGCGTATCCGGCCGGCAGCTGCGGCGCCTCGTCGGAGCTGCGCAGCGTCTGATAGCGACGGCCGGGGTTGGCGTGATGGTCGCTGTGCCGCTGCAGATGGAACAGGAAGATATTGGTGACCAGGCGATCGCTGTTCCAGCTGTCACGCGGGGTGCAGCGGCGGTAGCGCCCGTCCGGGCGGCGTTCCCGTAGCAGCCCGTAGTGCTCGATGTAGTTGACCGTTTCCAGGAGCCCGGCGCCGAGTACGGCCTGCAGGATCAGATAGGGCAGGATCTCCCAGCCGAAGACCAGCATCAGCGCACCGAACAGCACCACCGTCATCGACCAGGCCTGCAGGATGTTGTTGCGGGGCGTCCACCAGCCGCTGCCGGTACGGCGCAACCGTTCCCGCTCGAGGGTGATCGCGGACCGGAAACCGCCGGCCACACTGCGGGGCAGGAATTCGTACAGGCTCTCGCCGAACCGGCCGCTGGCCGGATCCTCGGGCGTGGCGACCCGGACGTGGTGGCCGCGATTGTGTTCGACGAAGAAATGCCCGTAACCGGATTGCGCCAGGGCCACCTTGGCCAGCCATCGTTCCAGCCGCTCGACCCGGTGGCCGAGTTCGTGGGCGGCGTTGATACCGATCCCGGAAACCAGTCCCAGGGTGGTGGCGAGCCCGATCTTGTCGACGACGCTCAGCTCACTGCCCGCCCACAGATATCCGGCGAGCGTCAATCCGATCAGCTGGAACGGCAGGAAGAGGTAGGTGCACCAGCGGTAGTAACGATCGTTGGAAAGGGTTTCGTAGTCCTCGTCGCGCGGATTGGTGCCGTCGTCACCGACCAGGATGTCGAGCACCGGGATGAACACCAGGATGACCAGCGGCCCGATCCACCAGAACACCTCCAGGCCCGTATGCAGCACCAGTTGCGAGGGCAGCAGCGCACAGGCCGGGGCGATCAGGCCGAGGACCCACAGAAGGCGTTTGGGATCGGCCGATCCGGCCGACTTGCCTACCAATTGCACTTTTGCCCCGCTAGTGGATACCGAACTTACAGCGGCCTACATATTTGCAGAACCCGCGTCTTCATTGCGTCGTTGTTCGCCCCAAACGTGGCAACCGTTACACGACGGGACGGAACCGACGGCTCGGTTTGCCGGGGCCGGCGCGGCCGGGCGCACCCCCCGCAACCAGCGGACGGCCAGTCCAGGACATAACCGGGCGCACACCGGATTCCACAGCGATTTCAGCGCGACCCGTCGGCGGCCGATCCCACGCCGGATACTTGCCGGGCGGCCAGGATCGCCGCCACATAGGGGCTGAAAACCCGGCCCAATTCGGTCGGGGCGTCGTAGTCGGGCCCGGGCGGGGTGGGAATGAAACTGATGGCCAGCCGTACCAGCGCGTGGGCGAAGGTATCGGCCTGTTCGGGCGTGGCGGCGATCCAGCTGCGCTGGATCACACCGGACAGGCGGTCGGTGGCGTGGGCGATGAGCGGTCCGGCGTCGAGGGTGATCAGCCGCAGCAGGTCGAGTTTCACCTCACCCGTCAACAGCGATTGCACCAGCGGGTCGCGGGCCGCGTCCTGGAAATAGCCGGCCAGCCCCTCGCGAATGGAGGCGTGGGCGTCACCGGTATTGGCCGCCAGCGCGCTTTCCACATGGTCGACGAGATCGTCGGCCAGCCGTATCGCATAGGATTCGGCGAGACCGCCGCGCGAACCGAACTCGTTGTACAGGGTCTGCCGGCTCACCCCCGCGCCGGCCGCCACATCGGTGAGGGTGATCTTCGACCAGTCGCGTAGCAGCAGCAGCTCACGCATCGCGTCCAGGATCGTCGTGCGCAACGACTCACGCGCAGACCCCTGCTCGGCATTCCGGGATCCGGTGCTCGGCATGGCTGCGACACTGGCACGGCCGGAGGTGTTCAGTCAAAGTTTCAAGTTCGTTCGATTTCCACCATGAAGAAATCCGCCTTGGCCGCCCCGCAATCCGGGCAGCTCCAGTCGTCCGGGATCTCGTGCCAGCGCGTCCCGGGCGCGATCCCGTCCTCGGGCCAGCCCTCGGCCTCGTCGTATTCGAATCCGCACTGCGTGCACCGGTACACCTTGTAGTCGTTCACGCGAGACCCGGCCTTTCGCTCGGCGCGCACCGTCCCGTCTCCGGGGCCGGTGCGCACACCGGTTCGAAATCGACCTTCTCCCGGACCGCGCAGTCCGGGCAGCACCACTCGTCGGGAATCTCCGACCACGGTGTCCCGGGTGGAAATCCCTCGCGTGGCGCGCCGTCCGCTTCCGCGTAGACGTACTGACAGAGCGGACAGCGAAAGGCCCTCATCGGGCGGCCTCCGGCGCGGCCACTCCGTACCGGGTCAGGACCCGGTCCCGCACCCTCGGATGGATATTGACCCGGGTGATGTCGCCGCCGTAGTGCGCGAGCACGCGTTTGTCCATCACCCGCCGCCACAGCGGGGGTACATAGGCGAGCAGGATCATGCCCGCGTAACCCGCGGGCAGCGCCGGAGCCTCCTCCCGGCTGCGCAGCGTCTGATAGCGGCGGGTGGGGTTCGTATGGTGATCGCTGTGCCGCTGCAGGTGGTAGAGGAAGACATTGGTGATCAGATGATCGCTGTTCCAGCTGTGTGTCGGCCCGGGCCGTTCGTAGCGGCCGGATTCGGTACGCCGGCGGGCCAGGCCGTAGTGCTCGAGATAGTTCACCGCCTCCAGCAGGCCGAAACCCATCACCGCCTGCAGCACCAGATACGGCAGCAGATCCGGGCCGAATACGGCGACGAGCACGGCGAACAGCACGGCACTGAGCAGCCAGGCGGTCAGGACATCGTTGTGCAGACTCCAGGGACCGTGGCCCAGACGGCGTAACCGGGTGCGTTCGAGGTCCCAGGCCGACCGCACACCGCCGCGTACCGACCGCGGCAAGAAGGCCCAGAAACTCTCGCCGAACCGGGCGCTGGCCGGATCCTCCGGTGTCGCCACCCGCACGTGATGGCCGCGATTGTGTTCGATGTAGAAGTGGCCGTACGCGGTCTGGGCGAGGGCGATCCTGGACAGCCGCCGCTCCATATCGACCTTCTTGTGCCCCAGTTCGTGCGCGGTGTTGATACCGATCCCCCCGACCACCCCGACCGTGAGCGCCAGCCCGATCTTGTCGGCCAGGTGCAGCCCGCCGTCGATACCGGGCAGCCGCAGGTCGTCGGCGGTGATCAGATAGCAGGCCGTGACGAGGGTGGCGTATTGGCACGGCAGGTACAGATAGGTGAGGTAGCGGTAGTACCGATCGTTCTCCAGCGCTTCCAGCACCTCGTCGGGTGGATTGGAACTGTCGGAACCGAAGACCAGATCGGCGAGCGGGATCAGCAGGTACACCAGAATCGGGCCGAGCCAGAACGCGACCCGCACCAGCTCGTGCCAGCCCGACAGGCCGGCGACCCACACCATCGGCACCCCGATGATGAACAGGCCGGTGGGCGCGAACAACCCCCAGAGCCACAGGTAGCGCTTCGGGTCCCGCCATGGCCGGGGCGGAGCCGATTCGGAGAGGTCGGCAGACATCGCTGACTCGCTTCTAGTAGGGCCCGGCAGCTACGGCCGGTGACTTCCTCACGCCGCGGTGTGGTGCACTGCTATCGACCGTAGGCGTGGAAAGGCTCTCGAGTCGCGAGGTTTATGGCTTTGAAAGAGTTCGGATCGTCCTTGACGCATGTTGTTGACCAACGCGTGACCTGGACCGACGTCAATCGGCCGTCGGTCCCGGCCGCTGCTCGCCCGTGCACGGGGGCGAGCAACGGCCGCGTCAGCGGATCAGCACATCGGAGTCCGGCGGTAGCGCGTCCACCGGCCACCACCGCAGATCGGTGGATTCGGCGCTGCGCACGGGCACCGCGCCCGGCGGCGCGGTGAAACGGAACAGCAGGTCCAGATGCCGGGTGGGGACGCCCAGCGAGCAGGTGATCGGATGGGCCTGGGCTGCGTAGAGCCCCGCTTCCGCCCGCAGGCCGGCGATACCCGACTCCTCGGTCGCCTCCCGCAGGGCCGCGTCGGCGACCGTCTCGTCACCTTCTTCGCAGTGCCCGCCCAGCTGGATCCATCGACCCACCCGGGGATGCAGGGTCAGCAGCACCTCGCGGCCGTCGGCGGAGAACACCACCGCCGAGGCGGTGATATGTCCGGGCGCGTACTCACGCAGGCAGCCGCGCGGAGCCGAACCCAGGAAGGCCAGCATCGCCTCCCGCAGTGAGGACTCGGGTCCGGTTTCGGGTTTCCAGCCGGTGAGCAGCGCGGTCGCCGACTCGTGCAGGGAGCGGGCGCTCACAGTTCCACCAGACCCGAGGCGGGATCGCGGGGGTCACGGGGGGTCAGCTCCTCGAGCGGGTGCCCGACGGCGACGGCACCCAGCGGAGTCCAGTCCTCGTCCAGGCCGAGTACCTCCCGGGTGACCTCCGGGGCGAAGATCGTCGAACCGATCCAGCAGCTGCCCAGGCCCTCGGTCGCGAGAGCGACCAGCAGTCCCTGTACCGCGGCGCCCACCGCGACGGTGAACATGGTCCGCTCCGCATCGCGGCGGCGGTCGTCGGGATAGTCGTGGGCGCCGTCGGGCACGCAGAACGGGATGATCACCTCGGGGGCGTCGACGAGGATGCGGCCCCGGTCCACCCGGCGGCGCACCCGTTCCGGATCCAGCCCGTCCCGGGTGAGATCGGCCCGCCAGGCCTCGGCCATCGCCGAGAGCAGCCGCTCGCGGCGGGCCCGGTCGCGCAGCCAGACGAAGCGCACCGGACGGGTGTGATGCGGAGCGGGCGCGGTCAGCGCCACCGCCGTGGCCGCGCGGATCCGCTCCGGGTCCACCGGATCAGCGGCGAACGCGCGGACCGAACGCCGCATGAGCACCGCCTCGGACCGGCCGCGCTGCAGGGCCTCGGCGGTCCCGAGCCAGAAGAGGTCGTCGGTACCCGCGCGGACCAGATCGGCCGCCTTCGATCCGTCGTCGGTGAGCGCCAGCCCGCGCACCACCGCGACCGGGACCCCGCCCAGCTTGCCCTTCACCAGGTCCGCGGCCGCGGCCAGTTCGTCGGCGACGGCGACCTGGGTCACCTGGAGTTCGTTGCCCTGGCCGTCCACGGTGCCCGAATAGTCGTGCAGTACCCGCAATCCCGCGGATCCGATCGCGACATCGGTCTGCCCGTTGCGCCAGGCCCGGCCCATGGTGTCGGTGACCACGACGGCGACGTCGATCCCGAGCCGGGCGGCGAGCGCGGAACGCAGCCCTTTCGCGCTGCCGTCCGGATCCGCCGGGAGCAGAACGAGTTCGTCGCGCTCCACATTGGAACCGTCCACCCCGGACGCGGCCTGCACGATGCCGAGCCGGTTCTCGGTGATCAGGGTGCGCCCGCGCCGCGCCACCACCCGCACCGATTCCTGGTCCACCAGCCGCCGCCGCGCGGTGTCGCGCTGCTCCGGATCGGTTGGCGCGGGCACTATCCGGCCCTCGGCCTTGGCGACGATCTTGCTGGTGACGACGAGGATATCGCCGTCGGCGAGCCAGGGGGCGTGGGCGGCGATCTGCTCGGCGAGATCGTCGCCGGGGCGGAATTCCGGCAGCCCGGTAATAGGCAGAATCCGCAGTTGCGTCGCGGCGTGATCGGCGATCACCGGTGGCGCGTAGGGCTCGGTCACGGCTTCACTCCCGCCAGTTCCAGTGCCGCACGCACCATTTCGGCGGTGGTCGGCGGATCGGTCATCAGCAGCGGCACACTGCGCACCTCGACGCCGGGCACCTCGGCGGTATCGGTGGTGTGGATCAGCCAGCCGTCGAGAATGCCTGTGGCCGAACGTGATCCGTAGTGACGGCCGACCGCCTCGGCCGTGGTCTCGACGCCGATCACGGACAGGCACTCGTCGGCCATACCGCGCAGCGGCTTGCCGTCGATCACCGGGGAAATCCCGATCACCGGCGCATCGGTGGTGCGCAACGCACCCCGGATTCCGGGTACCGCGAGGATGGAACCCACGCTCACGACGGGGTTCGACGGCGCGAGTAATACCACATCTGCATCGTTTATGAGTTCAATCACATTAGGGCCCGGTTTGGCCTCATCCGCCCCGATTGTGGCGAATCCGTGAGTTCGAACCTCCGCGCGGTACCGAACCCACCACTCCTGGAAATGGATCGCGCGGCGTTCGCTGGGGTCGTCCGGATCACTGATAACAACATGCGTTTCGCAGCGATCATCGGTTGCCGGGACGAGTTCCACACCCGGTTGCCATCGATTGCAGAGCGCTTCGGTAACCGCCGAGAGCGGATACCCGGCGCGCAACATTTCGGTACGAACGAGATGTGTGGCGATATCCCGATCCCCCAGTCCGAACCAGTCCGGCTGGGCATGATATTTCGCCAACTCCTCCTTCGCGTGCCAGGTTTCCCCCAGCCGCCCCCAACCGCGCTCCGGATCAATTCCACCACCGAGCGTATACATGCAGGTGTCGAGGTCGGGGCAGATTCTCAGCCCGTGCATCCAGACGTCGTCGCCCACATTGACGATGGCGGAAACCTTCGCTTCGGGCAGCAGCTCCCGGACGCCCAGCAGGAACCGCGCGCCACCGACTCCGCCGACCAGGACGGCGATACGGGGACCATTGGCAGCTCCGATGTCCGCTTGTTGTGAAGTCACATCTGTACACACTATGCCGCCCGGGAAATAGTGCACGTTCGGCTATATTTGCCGCTCATTTGCTATTCGGGTCACAAGATCGACTCGGAATGCCGCGCGGGATAGTAACGGAATAGTGACGGTGGCTTGACCATAGGCACCGGCGGCGTGTCTAATCACAGACATGTCATTCCGGGTCGCGCGGGAAGTGCATGGCGCGCACGGAAATTCGAACAGATGTTCGAAGAGGAATGACGGCTCGGGGAAGTCCGCGAGACAACGTCGCGGAGTTTGGCCGTCGGTATGCGTGTGGATCGACGGAAAGAAATCATTCTGCGCTAACACACAGTGAGGAGGCGGAGCGATGGCCGAAGAACTGGCCCCGACCGGCATTCCGGTGGGTGTATCGCGAACCGATTCCACGGCAGGCGCAGCACGAGGCGCCGCTGCCGACAACGGCTGGACCGATCGCGATCGGAGCGAGCGAGAATCGACGCCCCGGCTCAGCTTGATCGTGACCGGTTTCGACGAGATGTTCGACTCCATCGAAGAACAGTGGCAGGAACGCGCACTGTGCGCGGAGACCGACCCGGAAGCCTTCTTTCCGGAAAAGGGCGGATCCACTCGCGAAGCCAAGAGAATCTGCATGGGCTGCGAGGTCCGCGACGAGTGCCTGGAATACGCGCTCGCGCATGATGAGCGCTTCGGTATCTGGGGCGGCCTGTCGGAGCGGGAGCGCCGGCGCCTCAAGCGCGGTATCGGCTGACGACACCGCTCGCGTCGGTGCGCCCCGGAGCACGTGGCCGGGGCGGGCCGTCGCGGTCGGCGATCACTGACTAACGTTGGCAGTCATGGCACGATCCCGCAACCGCAGACCCCCGACCGCCCGGTCGGTCAGCCGTCGCGGCCGCGGCGTGCGCGGGCCGATGCTGCCCCCGACCGTTCCCGCCTGGCGCACCCGCGGCCAGAAATTCGACCGCCTGGTACTCGAGGCGTTCGCGCCGCTGGACACCCGCTGGCACGAGCGCCTCACCAAACTGGATATCGCCGTCGACGATGTCCCGAAAATCCGCCCTCTCCACCCCGATACGGTGACCTGGCCCGACGAGGTGGTGGCCGACGGCCCGGTACCGCTGTCCCGGCTCATCCCCGCCGGTGTCGACCGGCACGGCACTCCGATCCGGGCCCGGGTGGTGCTGTTCCGCAAGCCCCTGGAACTGCGCGCGGGCGACCCCGACGACCTGGTGGAACTGCTGCGCGAGGTACTGGTCCAGCAGATCGCCACATATCTGGGAGTCGACCCCGACGTCATCGATCCTGAGTAGTTGGAGCGGCTGTGATTTTGGAGGCGCTCCGCGCCTCGAGGGCGGGGCCCTATTAACCCCGGTTCTTCACTCCCGGCGGTCGGTCGCTGCGCTCCCTCCCTCTGGTCGCTCCAGAACCGGGCGGGCCCCACCCGAGCGGAGGCGACCGTCAGGGTGAGTGATCGTCAGGGTGAGTGTGGGGTTGTCGGTGTCGGGTATGCGATGAACGCGGGACGGGTTCTGTGGTCGGGGGTGGGGCTTGTAGGTCGGGGTGGAGTGTGTGGGCCGTATTTATTTCGCAATCCGGGGGCGGGCAAGGGCACTCGGTCGTCGAATGTGAGCGTGTCTACTCCACTCCGGAGTCTTCGCCGGGTTACTCTCGACTTCGTGATCTCCATGCGTCGTTGCTGCCGACCAGGTTGCAAGAATCCGGCCGTCGCGACGCTCACCTATGTCTACTCGGATTCCACCGCCGTGGTGGGCCCGTTGGCGACGGTCGCCGAACCTCATTCCTGGGACCTCTGCGCGACCCACGCTTCCCGGATCACCGCCCCCAAGGGCTGGGATATGGTCCGGCACGAAGGCGGTTTCGCCACCAGCCCGGACGACGACGACCTCACCGCGCTCGCCGAGGCGGTCCGCGAGGCCGGCCTGCGCCGCCGCCCGCCCGAGCCCGAACAACGCGGCTACCGCGAGCACACCCCACCCCCGCGCCCCACCCGCACCGGCCGCCGGGGCCATCTCCGCGTCCTCCCCGACCCGCCGAGCTGACCGTTGCGCACCCACTCTCGGGGACATGTCCGGCCGGTCACCCGGGGGCACTAGGGTAATCGTCATGACAGTCGCCCGCTCTGCCGAGTCCGTGAACGCGGTGATCAAGGCCTACGACATCCGCGGTGTGGTCGGGGAACAACTCGATGCCGATTTCGTCCGCGATTCCGGCTCGGCATTCGCCCGGCTCATGCGGGCCGAGGACGCGCGGCGCGTGGTGATCGGACACGATATGCGCACCTCGTCTCCGGGGCTGGTCGCCGCTTTCGCCGAGGGCGTGCTCGCCCAGGGCCTGGACGTCGTCCATATCGGGCTGGCGTCCACGGATCAGCTGTATTTCGCCTCCGGTGAGCTCGACTGCCCGGGGGCCATGTTCACCGCCAGCCACAACCCCGCGCGCTACAACGGCATCAAACTGTGCCGGGCGCGGGCGCTGCCGGTGGGGCAGGACACCGGTCTGGCCGTGATCGCGGAGGAGGTGACCCGCGGGGTCCCCGGCTACGAGGGCACGCCCGGAACTGCCACCGAAGTGGATCTGCTCAGCGATTACGCCGCGTTCCTGCGCGGGCTGGTCGATCTGGACGGCCTCCGGTCGCTGACGGTCGCGGTGGACGCCGGCAACGGGATGGGCGGTCATACCGTGCCCGCCGTTCTCGGTGCGCTGCCACAGGTGAAGATCGTGCCCCTGTACTTCGAACTGGACGGCTCGTTCCCCAACCACGAGGCCAACCCGCTGGACCCGGCGAACCTGGTCGATCTGCAGGCCCTGGTCCGGGAATCGGGCGCCGATATCGGCCTGGCCTTCGACGGCGACGCGGACCGCTGCTTCGTCGTCGACGAACGCGGTGAACCGGTGTCCCCGTCGGCGATCACCGCGCTGGTGGCCGAGCGGGAGCTGGCCAAGGAGTCCGGCGCCACGATCATCCACAATCTGATCACCTCGCACGCGGTGCCCGAACTCGTCACCGAACTCGGCGGCAACCCGGTGCGGTCCCGGGTGGGGCATTCCTTCATCAAACAGCTCATGGCCGGTACCGGCGCCGTCTTCGGCGGGGAGCATTCCGCGCACTACTACTTCCGCGACTTCTTCGGCGCGGATTCCGGCATGCTGGCGGCCCTGCACGTGCTGGCGGCGCTCGGTGAGGACAAGCGACCGGTATCGGAGCTGATGGCCTCCTACACCCGTTACGCGGCGTCCGGCGAGATCAACTCGACCGTCGCCGACGCCGCCGGACGTACCGACGCGGTGCTCGACGCCTTCGCGGGGCGCGCGATCTCGGTCGACCGGCTCGACGGCGTGACGGTGCAACTACCCGACAACGCCTGGTTCAACCTGCGTGCCTCCAATACCGAACCGCTGCTGCGGCTCAACGTCGAAGCACGGTCGCCGGAGGAAGTAGACGCACTCGTGACCGAGATCCTGCGCATCGTCCGCGCCTGACTGGAATAGTGGAAATACACACCGTGGATTCGCCCGTTCCAGGCCCGGTGTCCACGACCCGGGCGGTGGCGGCCGAGACCGCTGACAGCGCGATGAGGGGAGGTGCCACGCCCGATGATCGCTGATACCCCGGTATTCGATCTGGACGATGCCGCAATGCTCGAGGCCGCCGATACCGGCGGCGCCCTTCGTTCCGCCGCATCCGGCGGCGCCCAGGTACGTGCCGTCGCCGCGGCCGTGGCGGAGGACGCGCTCGCACGTCTGACCGGCCTGCGGCCACGCAGCCTGCTCCTGATCTCGGGCCCCGGCCGGGCCGCCCGGGCCGCCGCCCTGCTGGTCGCCGCGCTGGGCGACCGGGCGGGCCTGCCCCTGGTCCCGGTGGCCTCCGTCCCTTCCTGGGCCGGACCGCTGGACGTGGTCCTGGTCGCCGGTGACGACGCCGGCGATCCCCGGCTCATCGATGCCGTGGACCGGGCGCAGCGACGCGGCGCCGAGGTCGTGGTGGCCGCGCCGAACGAGGGCCCGCTGCGCGCGGCGGCGGCCGGGCACGCCATGCTGCTGGAACCCCGGGTGCCGGTGCTGGACGACAATCGCCTGCTGCGATACCTGGCGGTCGGGATCGCGGTGCTGCGCGCGCTCGGCCCCACCCGCGGCGCGACGCCGCTGCCCGAACTCGCGGAACTCGCCGATCTGCTCGACACCGAGGCCCTGCGCGACGGGCCGCTGCACGAGGTGTTCCACAATCCGGCCAAGAATCTGGCCGCCCGGACCCAGCAGCGTGCTCTGATCCTCACCGGCGACACCCCCGCCACCACCGAACTGGCGGTGCACGCCGCGGAGGTTCTGCTGCAATCGGCGGGAGTGGCGGCCACCGCCGTGGAACATGCCGTCGCCGTGGCGGCGCTGCCGCGGATATCGGCCGCGGCCGAAGCCGCCGCACCCGATTACGATCCGCTGTTCCACGACGAACAGCTCGACGGACCCCCACCGGTCGAGAAACGCCGGGTCTTCCTGTGCAGCACCGATGCCGATACCCTCGCGGCCCGGCGCAAACTCGCGGTGTTCGCCGGGGCGACCGTCGACGCCGACCTGGTCACCGCGGATCTCGAAGCGGTCCCGGCCGACCCGTCACCCGCCGAGCCCGGTACCCCGGCGGCCCCGGCGCCCGGTGGCGAGATCGAACGTCTCGCCGTCTTGGCGCTGCGCTGGGAAATGGCTGCCGCGTATCTGCGGATCATCGGTGGCCGGACGGTCACCGCGCACGATCCCGGCGGCTACGACGGGGGACGCTACTAGTGCACGAACTAGTAGGTGCGCTGCGCTCGTATGCCTGGGGCTCGCGCACCGCGCTCGCCGAACTCTGCGGCCGTCCGGTCCCTTCGGCGCATCCGGAGGCCGAACTCTGGTTCGGCGCGCATCCGGCCGATCCGGCCTATATCCGCACCGAGGACGGCACCCGGTCGCTGCTGGAGGTGGTGTCCGGCGATCCGATCGGGGAACTGGGCCCGGCGGCGGGTCGTTTCGGCGACCGGCTGCCGTTCCTGTTGAAGATCCTGGCCGCCGAGGAGCCGCTCTCGTTGCAGGCCCACCCCAGCGCCGAACAGGCGCGGGCCGGTTTCGCGCGGGAGAACCGCAACCGGGTCCCGTTCGATTCGCCGATGCGCAACTACCGCGACGACAGCCATAAACCGGAGCTGGTGGTGGCGCTGGAACGGTTCGAGGCGCTCGCCGGCTTCCGCGATCCGCTGCGGACGGTGGATCTGTTCCGGGCGCTGGCGGTCGCCGAACTCGGACAGTACGCGGATCTGCTGGCCGCCCAACCGGATTCCGACGGGCTGCGGACACTGTTCACCAGCTGGATCACCCTGCCGCCGACGGTACTGGACACCCTGCTGCCGGCCGTGCTCGACGGATGTGTGCGCTATCTGTCGAATTCGGAACGGGAATTCGCCGCCGAGGCGCGCACCACGCTGGAACTGGCCGAGGCCTATCCGGGCGACGCGGGCGTCCTGGCGGCGCTGCTGCTGAACCGGATCACCCTGCAACCGGGGCAGGGCCTGTTCCTGGACGCCGGTAACCTGCACGCCTACCTGCGCGGGGTCGGCGTGGAGATCATGGCGAACTCGGACAATGTGCTGCGCGGCGGACTCACCCCGAAACACGTCGATGTGCCGGAATTGCTGAAGGTCCTCGATTTCGAGCCGATCGATCTGCCCCTGGTACTACCGCAGCCCGCGGGCGACGGCTCCGTGCGCTACCCGACCCCCGCGCCGGAGTTCTCGCTGCGGCGTTTCGATCTCACCGCGGGCTCGGCACTGGTCCCGCTCACCGATGCCGGGCCCGGGATCGTACTGTGCACGGCCGGATCGGCACGACTGCTGCACGGCGACGACACCGTGCTGCTCGAACGCGGTACGGCGGCCTGGATCTCGGCCGCCGACACCGATATCCGCGCCCAGGCCGCCGACGGTCCGGCCAGCCTCTTCTGCGCCTGCGTCGGATCCTGGTGACCCGGCGGGAATCCTCCGGAGAGACCACACCGCGGCCCGGCGCGGGCTGTTACGCGGTCGCTGCGGCCACGGCCTAGCGATCCGGGATCGGAGCAGGTTTCCCGGCGGCCAGCTCGCGGGGATCGTCGTCGCGGCCGAATACGGTGCGCAGCACATGGCCGGCCGCGTGCAGGCCGGCCATACCGTGTACCCCGCCACCCGGCGGGGTGGCCGAGGAGCACAGATACAGACCCGGAACGCCGGTGGCATACGGATTCCGGCGCGGTGTGGGACGGAACACCGTCTGGCCCAGGGTCATCGCGCCCGTGCCGATATCGCCACCCACATAGTTGACGTTGTAGGCGGACAGCTGCGCCGCCGTGCGGACGTGCTGCGCCAGGATCAGATCCCGGAAACCGGGCGCGAAACGTTCGATCTGCCCGATCACCTGCTCGCTGATATCGCGGGTCGACCCGTGCGGTACATGGGCGTAGGCGTAGAGCGTGTGCCGGCCCTCGGGCGCCCGTCCGGGATCGACCACACCGGGCTGGATGACCAGCGTGTACGGGGTGTCGGTGTGTATTCCGGACGCCACCGCGTGTTCGGCGGCCAGCGCCTCGGCCCGGGTGCCCACCAGATGCAGGGTGCCCGCCTCGGCGCAACCCGGCGCCTGCCACGGGACCGGGCCGGAGAGCGCGAAATCGACCTTGCAGGAACCCGGGCCGTAGCGGAACCGGTTCAGCCCGGCGCGGTATCGGCCGGGTAGCCGGTCCCCGGCGAGGCGGACCAGTTCCGCCGGTGAGGTGTCGCAGAGAATCGCGCGCGCTGCCCCGAACTCCGCGATCGAATCCACGGTGTGACCGGTGATCACCCGGCCGCCGCGCCGGACGAGTTCGGCGACCAGCGCGTCCACGATCGCCTGGCTGCCGCCGCGCGGTACCGGCCAGCCCCCGGCATGCGCGAGAGTGGCCAGCAGCAGGCCCGCCCCGACCGCCGGCAGCGCCCGCGGCAGGCTGACCACATGCGCGGCCACCCCGGTGAACAGCGCCGGGGCGATCGGCCCGGAGAATCGCGCGTTCCACAGCGGTGAGGCCTGCTCCAGCAGCCGCAGGCCGAACCGGACGGTCGCCGGGGTCGGCGGTATGTGCCGCATATCCGACATGGCCGTGCGCACCACCGCCGGCCAGTCGCGGACCAGCGGCCCGAACAGTCCGCGCCAGGCCGCACCGTCGGCACGGAGTTCGGTCGCGGTGCGATCCAGATCCCGCCAGGCCACCCCCGCCACCCCGCCGTCGAGAGGATGCGCGTAGGACGCCTCGGGCGTCAGCAACTCCACTCCGTGGGCGGCCAGGTCGAATGCCCGGAAGAACGGCGACGCGTAGGCCATCGGATGGGCTCCGGCGCAGATATCGTGCCGGAAACCCGGCAGCGTCACCTCCGCGGTCCGGCAGCCGCCACCCGGCACCGGCGCCGACTCGTAGACCTCCACCTCGAGACCGGCGCCCGCGAGGATCACCGCGGCCACCAGGCCGTTGGGCCCCGACCCGACCACTACGACGTCAGCCATACACCCGATTCTGCCGCAGCCCCGGAGGCCGCCACGCTGTCAGCCGGTGGGCTGGTGACTGCGCACGCGCGGCCCGGTCCGGGCGGGCAGGTGCTCGAAGCCGTGCAGGGTGAATTGCTGCCGCCGCACCGGCGGATCGGTCAGGCGCAGGTCCGGGAAGGTGTCGAACAGTGCGCGCAGGGCGTAGGCGCCCTCCATCCGGGCCAGGCCCGCACCCAGGCAGACATGGATTCCGCTGCTGAACGCCAGATGGCTCTTCGCGTTGTCGCGGGTGATGTCGAACCGGGCCGGATCGGGGAACATCGCGGGGTCGCGGTTCGCGCCGGCCAGCGACAGCACCACGGTGGACCCCCGGCGCAACCGGTGACCCGCGATCTCCAGATTCTCGCGGGCGGTCCGGGCCGTGGTCTGCACCGGCGGATCGAAGCGCAGGATCTCCTCGACCGCGTTGGGCCACAGTTCCGGTTCGGCGCGCAACCGCGCGAGCTGCTCGGGATGACGCAGCAGCAAGACGATGCCCTTGCCGATCAGATTGACCGTCGTCTCGAACCCCGCGCCCATCAGCAGCGTCGCCGACGCGCACAGTTCGTGGGTGGACAGATCACCGGCGGTGACCAGGCTGCTGAGGATATCGTCGCCGGGTTCGGCCCGCAGCCGCTCGATATGGTCGAGCAGATAGTCCTGTACCCGCTCCGAGGATTCCATCGCCCGCTGATGGGTCCGCCAGGAGATCCCCAGATCCAGCAGCGGGCTGATGTCGTCGCCCCAGCGCAGGAACATCTCCCGGTCGCGGTCGGGGAATCCGAGCATCTCGGAGATGATCGCGATGGGTACCTGCGACGCGTACCGCGTGACCAGATCGGTGGGCCCGTCGTCGGGCAGCGCGTCGAGCAGTTCGTCGGTGACGGTGGCGATCCGGTCCCGCAACCGGGCGATCGCGCGGGGGGTGAAGGCCGTGGTGACGGGTTTGCGCAGCCGGGTGTGCTCCGGTTGGTCCATCACCAGCATCGACGGCGGGTCGACCGGGTTGGCCGGGACCTCGCGGTGGTTCAGCGCGCGGAGCACGATCCGGGGCGTGGGCAGGACGGTGGGCATGCCGACGCCGAAGCGGTTGTCCCGCAGTATCTCCCGGACCAGTTCGTAGTCGAACGTGCTCCAGACCGGAGGGGTCCGGCGCAGTCCCCCGGCACCGCGTAGCTCCTCGATGACCGGGTACGGGTTCTCGATCCCCTCGGCACTGCCGTTCAAACGCGCGAAGGGATCGCCACTGCGCAGCCTGACCTTCTTGAAGGCCCGGACCACACCGTGGTTGTTGACCCATCGATACACGTACTGCGGTTTCATGCTGCCCCTCCGTCGTCGCACCGTCGCGTCCTGCTGAACGCTACGGACACCACCGGGATTGCGGAACCTGCCGTAGTCGGAATTCGCGACCTACCGTAGTAGGAGGGGAAGGGGTCAGAGGGTGCGGGTCACCCGTTCGCTGTCCACGCGCCGGTCCCGCAGCGCCGGATCGGGATTGGCCACCTGCACCAGCGAGGCGCCGGCCACCAGCACGGCGATGAAACGATCGATCAGCTCGTCGGCGGTATCCCAGCTTCCCGACGAGAGCACCCGGTCGGTTTCCGAGAGGCCCTGCCGGGCAGCGGATTTGCGCGCCGCCACCAGCACCTCCGAAACGGGCAGTCCGTCGAGGGCGGCGCCGGCGCCACCCGGGAGGAACTGGTCGCCGTGGACGCGGACCGCGGTCGCGTAATCGGTGACGCCGATCGGGAGGTCCCGGACGGGCCCGCCCATCGGGTCCAGCGACAGCGCCGCGACCTCGGGGGCGTCCTCGGTCTCGTCCAGCCGGTCCGCGACGGCGAATACCAGTTCCGCGTCGGGATCCGGGCCCAGCACCACCTCCGTGCCCGCCCACCAGCAGCCGAGCAGTACGGCGGCGGTCTGCCAGTGCGCGGGCAGCAGCACCGCGACCCGGGCGCCGGGGGTGAGCCCGAATTCGTCCCGGATCAGGTTGGCGGTTTTGGCGGCCCAGTTGGCCAGCGTGAGCCCGGAGAGTTCGATCCGGGCGCCGATCGCGTCGTCGTACCAGGTGACGCGGGGCGCGGCGGGTTCACGCTCCAGAATCGGCTCGAGCAGTGCCTCGGGAAGGGTCGTGGCCTGGTCTATGTCGCGCATCGTCTGCTTTCGCGTTCAATTCACACAGGTGGGTCCGTCTTCGGCCGCCGCGATGGGCGGGGCGGGCGGCACCGGGGTCGCCGATGTCGACGACTCGCCGAAATCGATCACGTCCTCGCTGCCGGATCCGGGGCCAGCGTAGTCGCTCGCCAGAACCACGCTCACCGTCCCCGTCGCGATCGACGGGTCCGCCACCACCGGCAACCCGCCGAGTGCCGCGGCGACCGATTTCGCCGCCGGATCCGACGCGGACGGAGCGCGCACCTGGCTCTGCGACACCGGCCCGTCCGCATAGTTACCCACCTCGCCCTCGACGTAACCGAGTGCGGTGAGTTCCTGCGAGACCGTATAGGCCAGCCCCGCGATCGTGCTGGAGTTGTACACCGCGACCTCCACCAGCCCCGGCGTCACCTGCGGCACCGCCGAGGTGCTGGTCTGCGGTTGCGACGCGGACCCACTGGGTTCCTCCCCGACCAGCGCCGCGACATAGTCCTGCACCTCGCCGGTATCCACCCGGACCACCGATTCCCCGTTGGACGTGGTGCCGTTGAGATCGGCGACCGGAATGGTCTCGAAGGTGACCTCCCCGGCCGTGAGGTCCTGCAACTGGTCGAGGAAGCCCAGCAGATCCCAGTTCTCGTCGAGCACCACGGTGCGGCCGACCGCCTGACTGAGTTCGCGCAGCCGGCCGGGGTTGCTCAGGGTGTCGGCGCTGACCACCTGGTGCACCAGCTGGGCCATGAACACCTGCTGGCGCACGATCCGGTCCAGGTCGCCGCGTTCGAGATTATGGCGTTGCCGGACGAAACTCAGCGCCTGGGGCCCGTCCAGTTTCTGACGGCCGGCCGGGAAATACGCCCCGGAGAGCGGTTCGTCCACCTCGTGCCGCAGGCATACGTCGACCCCGCCCACCGCGTCGGTGAGCAGCACGAATCCGAGCAGGCTGACCTCGGCGTAGTGGTCGACGGTGATTCCGGTGAGACCGGCGACCGATTCGATCAGCGCCTGGCGGCCCCGCTGGGTGGACTGCTCGTCGGCCACCTCCTCGGATTCACCGTCGGCGAGCATTTCGTCCTGAACGGTCTGTTTGGTGATCCCGTAGGCGGAGTTGATCTTGCCCTTGCCCAGGCCGGGAATATCGACGTAGGCATCGCGGGGAATCGAGATGGCGGTGGCCGAACGCCCGTCGTTGGGCACCCGGACCAGCACGATCGTATCGGTGTTGGTGCCGATCTCGTCGCCCGCGTGCAGCATGGCCCGTTCGGCGTCGCTGAGCGGATCACCCTTGGCGTCGGTGCGCGAATCCACGCCCACGAGCAGGATGTCCACCGCCCCGTCCTTGTGCCCGCCCAGGCCGAGATCGCTGATCCGTTCGATATTCGAGACCAGCGAATCCACACCGCGCCAGGCGAACCCGGTACCCACCAGCACAATCAGAGCAACCGATGCGACGATAACCCGCACCGGACTCCACAACGTCGGCTCCCCACGCTGCGCCACCTGTTTACTTCCTCTCCCCATCCGGATCGGTCGAGGACCCCGACCCGTGTCGCGTATGCCGTCGAAACACCTTCCGCACCACGCAGGCTAACCAACGGCAGGCCGGGTGAGCCCGATTCGGCCGCCGACGGCGTGCCAGACTGGGCCGGTGAACACCGCAGTGCCGCCCGGAACCGATCTCACCGCCCGTCTTCTCGTCACCGGAGCCGGCGGGCAACTCGGCCGCGAACTGCTGCGGCTGGTTCCCGGAGCCCGCGCCCGTACCCGGTCCGGGCTCGACATCACCGATCCGGCGGCCGTGGAATCGGCGGTCCGCCCGGGCGATATCGTCCTCAATTGTGCCGCCTACACCGCGGTCGATCGAGCGGAATCCGACTCCGAGGCCGCGTTCGCCGTCAACGCGACCGGCCCGGAACTACTGGCCAGGGCCTGCGGCCGGGCCGGCGCCCGGCTGATCCACGTCTCCACCGACTACGTTTTCCCCGGTACCGGGACCGCCCCCTACGAGACCACCGACCCCACCGGCCCGGCGACGGTCTACGGCCGCTCCAAACTCGCCGGTGAACAGGCCGTACTGGAGCACTGCCCGCACGGACAGATCGTGCGGACGGCCTGGGTGTACTCCGGCGACGACGGCGACTTCGTGGCCACCATGCGGCGCCTGGAAGGCGAACGCGACAGCGTGAACGTGGTGGACGATCAGATCGGCTCCCCCACCTACGCCGCCGACCTCGCCGCCGCGCTGCTCGAACTGGCCGCCCGTCCCGGCACCCCGGCGGTACTGCACGCCACCAACGCCGGCCGGGCCAGCTGGTTCGATCTGGCCCGCGCGGTATTCGCCGGCATCGGCGCCGATCCCGGCCGGGTGCGGCCGTGCACCTCCGCCGAATTCCCGCGGCCCGCCCCCCGGCCCGCCTACTCGGTGCTGTCCACCGCGGCCTGGCGCGAGGCCGGCCTGACCCCGTTGCGCCCGTGGGAATCCGCGCTGACCGAGGCACTGGCCCGGGTGGCCCATTAGGGTGGGGCGCTGTGAGCGCTTCCGATACCCCGGATCAACCGCATGACCGCCCCCGCCTGGCGGTGGTGACGGTCACCTATTCGCCGGGCGAACATCTCGAGCATTTCATCAGCACCCTGGCCACCGCGACCACCGAGAAACCGCAGGTGATCCTGGCCGACAACGGATCGACCGACGGTGTCCCCGAACTGGCGGCACAGGCCAACGCACATGTGCGCTTCCTATCGACCGGCGGCAACATCGGCTACGGCGGCGCCATCAACCGGGCCGTCGCCGAACTCGACCCCGACCTCGAATACGTGCTGATCGCCAACCCGGATATCCGCTGGGGTAACGACTCCATCGACATCATGCTCGAGGCCGCGGCCCGCTGGCCCCGGGCCGGTGCCATCGGCCCGCTGGTCCGGGAACCCGACGGCAGTGTCTACCCCTCCGCGCGCTCGGTCCCCGGCCTGCTCGACGGCGCCGGGCACGCGATTCTCGGCGCGGTCTGGAAATCCAATCCGTGGACCCGCCGCTACCGGCAGGAGAACGAGGAGATCTCCGAACGCGCCGTCGGCTGGCTGTCCGGTTCCTGCCTGCTGGTGCGGCGGGCGGCCTTCGACTCGATCGAAGGCTTCGACTCCCGCTATTTCATGTACATGGAGGACGTCGACTTCGGCGACCGGATGGGCCGGGCCGGCTGGCACAACGTCTTCATCCCCGACGCCGAGGTCACCCACGCCAAGGGGCACGCCGCCGGACGCAACCCGGAGAAGATGCTGCCCGCCCACCACGCCAGCGCCTACCGCTTCCAGGCGGACCGGCATCCGCACTGGTGGCAGGCGCCGTTGCGGCTCGCCCTCAAGGCCGGACTTGCGATTCGCTGCCGGATTGCGGTTCGATCCGCTCTGCGAGCACGGGAGCGAGAACTCGCCGGTTAGCTCAGCGCCGGTACCGTGCCGGGTCGATGATCGGATGGGAACAAGGGAGCTCCATGGCATCACACACAGGCACGGACGCGGTGATTCTGGTCGGCGGAAAGGGCACCCGGCTGCGGCCGCTGACCCTGTCGGCGCCCAAGCCGATGCTCCCGACCGCCGGCGTTCCCTTCCTGACCCATCTGCTGGCCCGGATCGCCGCCGCCGGTATCGAACATGTGGTCCTCGGCACCTCCTACAAGGCGGAGGTGTTCGAGGACCATTTCGGTGACGGCGCCGAATTCGGCCTGACGATCGACTACGTCACCGAAACCGAACCGCTGGGCACCGGCGGCGGTATCCGCAACGTGCTGCCCAAGCTCACCGCCGACAATGTGATGGTCTTCAACGGCGACGTCCTCGGCGGCACCGACCTGCGCGCGATCCTCGAAACCCACGAGACCACCGAGGCCGACGTCACCCTGCACCTGGTGCGGGTCAGCGATCCGCGGGCCTTCGGCTGCGTCCCCACCGACGCGGACGGCCGGGTAACGGCGTTCCTGGAGAAGACCCAGGATCCGCCCACCGACCAGATCAACGCCGGCTGCTACGTCTTCCGCCGCGAATACATCGAGAAGATCCCGGCGGGCCGGGCCGTCTCGGTGGAACGCGAGGTGTTCCCCACCCTGCTCAGCGAGGGTGCCCGGCTCCAAGGCCACGTCGACGCCTCGTACTGGCGGGATATGGGCACCCCCGAGGATTTCGTCCGCGGCTCGGCCGATCTGGTCCGCGGTATCGCCCCCTCCCCCGTACTGCCCGGACAACGCGGCGAATCCCTGGTCCACGAGGGTGCCGGAATCGCACCCGGCGCCCTGCTCATCGGCGGCACCGTGGTCGGCCGGGGCGCGGAAGTGGGCGCGGGCGCCCGGCTGGACGGGGCGATCCTGTTCGACGGCGCGAAGGTGGAGGCCGGGGCCACCGTCGAACGCTCCATCATCGGCTTCGGCGCCCGGATCGGACCGCGTGCGCTGGTCCGCGACGGTGTGATCGGCGACGGCGCCAGCGTGGGCGCCCGCTGCGAACTACTGCGCGGCGCGCGGGTCTGGCCGGGTGTGGAGATCCCCGACGGCGGCATCCGCTTCTCGACAGACGTGTAATTCGGAGCTGTGATGTTGGAGGCGCTCCGCGCCTCGAGGGTGGGGCTGTGATGTTGGAGCGGCTCCGCCGCTTGAGGGTGGGGCCCTGACATCCCGGTTCTTCACTCCCGGCGGTCGGTCGCTGCGCTCCCTCCCTCTGGTCGCTCCAGAACCGGGCGGGCCCCACCCTGGCGGAGGCGATTATCGGGAAGAGGTTCGGGGGCACCTCGCAGGTACTGGTGGGCGGCCGGGGATCGTCGGGCCCGGGAGGGCCTCAGGCGAAGCCGACTGCGCGTTCTCCCCATGCGGTCAGGAGTTCGCCTTCCGGATCCGGGACTACGCGGTCGGTGTTGTCGATCAGCAGGGTGTCGCGGGATTCCGGGTGGTAGGGGGGCCAATGTTTGGAACCGTCCAGCGCGGCCGGGACCCCGTGCTCGGCGAACGCCAGCCAGCGGCGCATCATCCGGCCCGAGACCTCGGCGGCCTGTCTTCGGCCGCCCAGCCAGAAGGTGGGGTCGCGGTCGAAGGTGCCGAAGTTACCGAAGACGTACGGCAGTTCCGTGGCGTGACCGGCGCCGACCCGGGCGGCGCGCAGCATGGGGGTCGCGTGGTCGAACCGGTACATCCAGGTCCGGGAGTGCTGGGCATGACCGTCGGCGACCCACAGGGCGGGCATCCGGAACGCGGCGTCGGTGGACATGGCCAGGGCGCCGCGCGGTTTGGCGAGGTCGGGATACACGGACGTGATCTCGGCCAGCCGTTCCGCCGAGAGGCCCGGGTGGCCGGCCTGAACCTGTTCGAGCATGGTGTTCACGGCCTGCGGGGTGACCGGCATGATCGGTGAGCGGAACAGCCGGAACAGCGAGGCCTCGTCCTTGTTGGTGCCGATGATGAGTGGGACCCGGTGCGACCGCCCGTCCCGGAACCGGTCGGTGGGATAGCCGGGCAGCAGATCCTCGTCGACCACCGGCGCCGCCGCCAGCGTCCCGGGTGACAGCAGCGGCACCTCGTCGATCAGCACCGCCGCCGCCCGCACGATCCGCTCGATCGGGCAGGTCAGCAGTTCGTCGATCCGGGCCCGGGGTAGGTCCATCAACTCGCGGAACCGTTCGGCGACTCCGGCGGCGCGTTCCCGGCCGTAGACGGTGGTGGCGGGCGGGCTCTGGGCGATGGCGCGCTGGAACAGGCCCGCCGCCCGCGGGGCGGTGAGCAGGGCGGTGACACAGCCCGCGCCGGAGGATTCGCCGAACAGGGTCACATTGCTGGGGTCGCCGCCGAAGTCGGCGATATTGTCGCGCACCCATTCCAGGGCGGCGAGCTGGTCGAGGAGGCCGAGGTTGGGGACGAAATCGTCGGACAGCGAGGAGAGGTCCAGGAAGCCGAGGGCGCCGATCCGGTAGTTCACCGTGACCACCACGACATCGCCGGCCGCGGCGAGATGGCTGCCGTCGTAGACCGCCTGCGCGGCCGAGCCCAGACAGTAGGCGCCGCCGTGCAGCCAGACCAGGACCGGCCGCGGCTCCGCCGGTTCGGACGGTGCCCAGACATTGACCCAGAGGCAGTCTTCGCCCATCCGCAGGGAGCGGTCCATGGGAACGGTGTTGTCCATATCCTGCGGAGCGATCTGCCCATCGGTGACGCAGTCACGGACGCCGTCCCAGCGTTCGGGTGCCCGAGGCGGCCGGAACCGGCGCGACCCGGCCGGGGCGGCGGCGTAGGGAACTCCACGCCACACCGACAGCGAGCCCTCCCGGGTCCCCCGGACCGCGCCGAACTCGGTCCGGACCACCGGGGCGGACTCACCCACCTCAGGTGTCATCTCGAAGCACTGGACGTTCATCACAGACCTCCTCTACCTGTGCATTCGAGGGTACGGGTGACTTGGTTACACCTTGGTTTCAGAATTGTCGCGTTGCGCCCGGATTCCGGACTTCCGCGCATCCCTAGAATGCGGGCATGCCGAGTTACGAGTTCCGCTGCCGCGAATGCGGCGACACCTTCGAGGTCAAGCGTCCGATGGCGCAATCCTCGGATCCCGCGACCTGTCCCGGCGGGCACGATGACACGGTAAAGCTGCTCACGACCTTCGCCACCGCCGGACGAGCGGCCGCGCCGATGGTCGCGGCGCCCGCCCCCACCTCCGGTGGCGGCGGTTGCTGTGGCGGCGGTTGCTGCGGCTGACCCGGTCAGCTCGCGCCCGACGATGCCGGACCTCGATCACGGTCGGCGTGTCCGAGGTCACGATCCGGTGCGATCCGGTCGCGCACCCGTTGCTTGAGTACCGCGATATCCGGGAAACCCCCGTCGGCGCGCCGCTCCCACACCTGGGTCCCGTCGACCGTGATACGGAAGATCCCGCCCGCACCGGGTATCAGGGCCACTTCCCCGATCTCGGTGGTGAAGGTGCTCAGCAGTTCCTGCGCCATCCAGCTCGCACGCAGCAGCCAGCGGCACTGCGTGCAGTATTCGATGGCGATGCGGGGCATGGCTGCAGACTACCGGCGCGTGCGCGGCCGCGCCGGGCGCCGGACGCGGCGGCCGCCGGTCAGAATTCGAGTTCGCCGTCGAGGTAGTGCCATCCGGTGTCCAGCCGGACGAAGCGGCTGATCTCGTGTAACCGGCCGCGGCCGGTCGAATCCCGGTAGTGGGCGACGAACTCCACGATTCCGGAATCGTCGAACGGGCCGCCGGCCTCGGCGCGCACGATCTCCAGGAACAGCCATCGGCGATCGGGATCGAGGTCGAGATGGTCCGGACGGGTGCGCGGATGCCAGGTGCGCAGCAGGTATCCGGTATCCCGGAGCGCGAAAGCGCTATAGCGAGAACGCATCAATGCCTCGGCGCTCGGCGCCGGCCGCCCGGCCAGCAGCGGCCCGCAGCACGCACCGAAAGTATCGCCGCGGCGGCAGGGGCACGGTGTCGTATCGTCCACGCCCCGATTCTGCGCGGCGCCGGCCGGAGACACCACTTCGGGCGTCAGGCTCTCGCCACGGCCAGGTCCTGCGCGATACGCGCGGTGTCGTCACGCCAGCGGCGCAGTTCGGTGACCCCCGGCGCCAACTCGTAATCGTGATGATGGGTGGCATGCGAGAGCGCGGTCCACAGGGCCGCGACCCGGGCCGCGGTGGCGGGATCGGCGACCACCCGCAGGGCGAGGAGTTGCGCGCGCATCGGGCAGCGCATGAGGTCGGGTTCGGTGCGCGACCACAGTTCGTCCACCGACTGTTCCAGCGCGATCCGCAGGATCCACGCGGTGGCCCGGGACCAGACCCCGCCCGCGGCCGGTACCGATCCGTCGAGCAACCGGTCCACGACGGCCAGCCGCTCGGGCACGGTCGGCCGGGGCCCGGGAGGTGAATCCCGCGAATCCGCGCGGCGGTGTCGCGTCCGGCGGCGCGCGGTCGGCCGCCGTCCCTCGGAACCACGGGCCGTCACCGCGCCAGCCAGTCGACGAAACGCCCGGTATCGGCGATCAACTCGCCCAGATCACGCGAGATCGGTATATGCGCGCCGGCCGTGGCATCACGAACCACCTCGACCGCCCACCGGCCCTCTTTGGCCAACTCCTTGTTGAGGTCGTCGATCCGGCGACCGGGGCCGAGTACGGCCAGCGTCACCATGGCGCGGGTCGATTGGGCGGTATCGATACGGCGCTGCACATCCCGGTGATCCATCCCGCCGGCGAGCAGCACCCGTTTGGCGCGGGCCAGGCTCGCCGCCTCCAGCGCGGAACGACAGCAGGTGGCGACGAGTTCGTCGGCGATCGACCGGGGCAGTTGGGGGGTACGCAGCAGCGCGCGGGCGTCGTCGAGGTAGCGGCGCACCGGGTCACTGGACAGACGGACCTCCACCACCGACCGTTCCCGCCGCTGTACCTCGAGGATCCGGGCGTCGATCTGCATCCGCCGCACCGCTTCGGCGAGCCGGTCGTCGTGGGTGAAGACCACCACCTGGCGGTCCCACGCCACCGTGGCCAGCACCCTGGCCAGGCCGTCGACCTTGGCCGGGTCCATGGCCTGCACCGGATCGTCGATCACCACGAAACGGAACGGGCTCGCCGCCACCGTGGCCCGCGGCAGGAACAGCGCCAGCCCCAGCGCGTGCAGTTCACCCTGGCTCATCACCCCGAGCGCGGCGCCGTCCACCTCGTCCACGGTGACCTCGAGCTGCACCCGGCGGGCGGTGTTCACATTGCCCTGCAACCGGATCCCGCCGAGTTCGATACTGCTCTGCTGGCGCAGGCTCTGCCACACCCACCGGGCGGTACTGGCCAACGGGGCCATCCGCTCGTCACGGGCCTGCGCGGTGGCCGATTTCAGCCATTCCTCGGCGGCGCGCGTGGTCTGCAGTTCGACGCTGTGCGCGGCCACCGACCTGCTGAGTTCCAGCCATTCGCGCAGCCGCGGCGCGAACGGCGCCCACACCTCGTCGAGGCGGTCCAGTTCCTTACCGGCCCGGCTCCGCACGAACTCCAGTTCCGCGGCGACGCGCTCGTAGACCGCGGGCAGCCGGTCGAGCAGATCGTCCTCCGAGCCGGGCAGGGCCGCCCACTGCTCCCACGCCGCGCGTAGTGCCGCGGTGTCGAGGTAGGCCAATTTCTCGGCGGCCGCCAGCTCATCCGGTACCGGTTCGGTCAGCACCCGGACTTCGGCCACACCCGCCGCGAGTTCGGCGCGGGCGCGCACCAGATCGGCCGTGCGCCGGGACAGCTCGGAGATCACGAGGGTGGTCTCACGCAGCCACCGCTCGTCCAGTTCGCCCCGGCCGCAGACCGGGCACGGGCAGGGATCCGGCGCGGCCTGCCCGGCGCGGGCCGGGTCGTGAGGTTGCGCCGGATCGGATCCGGTGGCGTGGGTGCGCGCCGCCCGCAGCAACTCGAGTATCCGCAGATCGGCCTGCGCCTCCGGCGTGCTCGCGGCCCGGACCGCGGTGTACGCGGCGCCGAGCCGGTCGGCCAGCGCCGCCACGCGTGGCACCGGCGGGAGTTCCAATGCCAGCAGCGCTCGCAGCGCCGCCGGTTCCGGCCCACCGGTGGACCGCCGCACCAGACGATCCAGGGCGTCCGGATCCGGCGTCTGATCCCGCAGTATCCGGCCGGCGACCAGCGCCCGTTCATCGGGTACACCGGCGAGATCGGCCCGCAGGGCCAGCCGTTCGCGGCGAGCAGCGCGGGCCGCGCGTTCGAGTTCGAGCCGGCGGGCGCGGATCCGCTCGTGCGCGAGGATGAGCTCGTCGAGGCCGAGAAGCTGGTGCAGGGCGTCGAACAGCTCGCTGGGTTTACCGTCCACCAGCGCGCCGAGTTCGCTGTAGGACAGGAACGGCCGGTACAACTCCATCGGTACGGCCCAGTCGGCACGCGCGAACCCGGACGCGGGGCCGGCACCGCGCCGCTGGGTCCAGCGGCCCCCGGGCAGCGAATCCTGCTCGGACCATTCCTTGGCGACCGTCAGCGGTTCCCCCGCGCCGTCGCTGCGCAGTTCCAGTTCGACCCGCACCGGGCCGCTGTGGTGGAGATTGCGCCACCCCTCGCGCCAGGCGGACGAGCGGCCGTCCCAGCGCCGATTCCCGCCGGTCAGAGCCAGTTCGGCGGCCTCGGCGAAACTCGATTTCCCGCTGCCGTTACGGCCCGTCACGACGGTGAGCCCGGGACCTTCGGGTAGTTCGAGCACGGTCTCCGGCCCGATACCGCGGAAGCCCCGGACCCGGATGGCACGCAGGAAGATTCCCGCGAGCCCGAACCCCACCGCGGTATCCCCGGAGGATGCGGATTCGGGCGGATTCAGGGCGGCGCGCACCACGGCCGCGACCGCGCCGGGAATATCGGGATCCGCGTCCACACGTCGCGTGACGAGTTCACCGGGAGGGAGGGACGCTTCCCCGGATTCCGCGCGCACAGGTTCCACGAGAACTTCTCCACCCCCTCGAGACCACATACGCAACCCGGCCCCCGGTGCGGTCGAACGGTCGAAAGCTGAGCGGAACGCTACCCGATGGTCCTCGATTCTGATAGTGGACCGTGTGCCGGGCGTCCCGGACGGTCGCCTCGAACAGCGCTGCCCGGTGGACGTATCCGGACGCACGACCGGATCGCTCGACCTGCCCGCGGGGATGGGATCTGGTCATCGGCGTGCCCGACCGGACGCCGATGGCCACCCCTCGCCAACCCCGTCGGGCAGCTCGCTGGTGTGTCACCCTGCTGGGGTGGCTCGGTCTGGCCGAACAGAACAGAATGCCAGAGCGGCACAGATCGCGCAATATTTACGATCCGGCGCAGTGGCCCCGAATAGGGCTCGGCGCCAAGCTTTTCCGTGGTCGCCCCGGCCGGGGAGGGAAGCTGTCGGTGCCGTGCGATACAACTCTGGCGACCGAGAAACAGGGGCAGAATGACCGATCGATACGAGACCGCCGGATGACGCAACGGTGGTCGGAGAACCAGGTGAGCGCGCTCGCGCCGGATACCGGCTCGCTCACCGCGGCACGCAAACTGGCCGGGAAATGGTCCGGCGCCGGATGGCACGAAACCGCGCTGTGGGGGTTGTGCAAGGGCAGCGGGCGTACCCCGTACCAGACGATCGTGGACCTGGCCGGGCCCGCGTTCCGCTGCTCGTGCCCGAGCCGGAAGTTCCCCTGCAAACATGCCCTCTCGCTACTGATGCTGTGGTCGGCGGGCACCGTGGCGGAGACCGCCGAAACCGCCGATTTCGCGGCCGAATGGCTGGATCGGCGCGCCCAGAAGGCCGCCGCTCCGGCCCGCGCGCCGCGCGCCACCGCCGCCACCCCCACCCCGCAGCGGCGGGAGCGGGTCGCCGCGGGGCTGGCCGAGCTGGACACCTGGCTCGCCGACCAGATCCGCACCGGACTGGCCCAGACGGACCGCTCCCATACCGCCTACGAGGCGGTGGCCGCCCGGATGGTGGACGCCCAGGCGCCCGGGATCGCGTCGGCGCTACGCCGGCTCCCCACGCTCGTCGTGACATCTCCGGACTGGCCGCAGCTGGTACTGGGCCGGTTCGCCTGGCTCCATCTGCTGATCCGCGCCCACGCGGATCTGGATACGTTGCCGGCCCCGCTCGCCGCGACGGTCCGCGGTCATATCGGCTATCCGGTCCCCGTCGATTCGGTGCACGGCGAACCCGCCGTCCGCGATCGCTGGCTCACGGTCGGCACCCGCACCCGGGAGGAGGACCGCCTGTACACCCGCAGCACCTGGCTGTACGGCCTGCGGACCGGGCGGTGGGCACTGATTCTCGATCATTCGCACGGCACACCGTCCTTTCCGTCCCGGGTACCGCCGCTGGGGCTGGCGGCCGACACCGATCTGCACTTCTACCCGGGCGCCGCGCCGCTGCGCGCGGTGGTCGGGCAGGCCGCCGATCACGGATCCGCCACCGGGTCGCCCACCGCGGCCGAGCTCCGGGCCGCCGGTCCCGGCACCATCGCCGCGGCACTCGCGGATTTCGCGACCGCCGCGGCCGCGGACCCGTGGCTCGAATCGCGACCGGTGCTGCTGCACGGCGTGATACCGGCCCAGGGCGGCTCCGGCCCGCTGCTCACCGAACCGGACGGGACCGCGCTGCCGCTGGCACCCGCCGAGGAACCGTGGCGGCTGCTCGCACTCTCCGGCGGCCGGCCGGTCACGGTCTTCGGCACCTGGAACGGACGGCGGGTCGACGTGATCTCGGTGCTGGTGGCCGAGGAGTTCCACGATGCCGGGCCCCGGGCCGAATTGCCGGAGACCGCCATCGAAGCGACGGCGGAGGCGGCCTCGGTCGCCCTGCTCGGCACCGCCCGAGGCACGGCCGGGCCGAGCCTGCCCACCCCGGTGGCGGCGGCCGTCGCGGCCCTGGCGGACGCGGATCCCGCGCACCGGCTGCTGGCCACCGCCGCCCTGGAGATGGCGTGGTCACGCGGTGGCCGGCTCCCGGAACACACCGAGGTCCCGGCGGACGCCGCCGCCGTGGACCCGCGTCCACTGCTGCCCGGCGGCGCGGCCGATCATCTGGCGCTGCTGATCGAAACCCGGCCGGAATTCCTCCCGGAATGGTTCGCGGCCGCCGGCCCGCACGACTACCGGGCCCCCGACCGGCTGGCCGGACCGCTGCTGGAATTCGCGGCCCGCGACGCGGTATCGCGCGAACCCGCGCTGCGGCTCGCGGGCACCCGCGGCCGCTGGCTGGCCGGCCGCTTCGACCGATGGCACCGGCTGGTGCGCCACGATGCCGCGGAACCCGAACCGAGCGAGGAGACCTGGCGGCTGGGGCCCTCGCCCGAGCGGGTCCACTGGCTGCGGGTGCAGCGCCGCCGGGATCCGGCCGCCGCGCGGATCGCGCTGGAGGAGGTGTGGCCGCGGGAATCGGGACCGGTGAAGGCCGAACTGCTCGCCGTGCTGGCCGGCGGTCTGGGCCCGGCGGACGAGGAATTACTGGAACGGTCGCTGGACGACCGGCGCGGCGATGTCCGCCGCACGGCCGCGGACCTGCTGGCCCGGCTGCCGGATTCGGCCTACGCCGCCCGGATGGGCGGGCGGGCCGCGGCCTGGCTGAAATACTCCGGCGACGCCCCCGGAGCGGAACGCGAAATGCTCGTCGATATCCCGGAGACCCTCGACGAGACGGCGGCGCGGGACGGTTTCACCGACAGCACCACGGAATTCGGCTATCGCTGGAACGGACTGCCCGACCTCACCGCGACCCGGCTCCGCAAGCTCGTTGCCGCCCTGCCGCCGGCCTTCTGGGCCGAACACCTGGGCGCCCCCGGCCGGGCCGTGACCACCGGCATCGACGACCGGTTCCGGCAGCCGCTCTTCGACGGCTGGATGGACGCCGCCCTCGCTCAGGGCGACAGCTCCTGGGCGGCGGCGCTGTTCGCCGCGGGAATGCCGTCGAATCTGGCCATCCTGCGCCGCCGCGAACTGTTCGCCCTGCTCCCGCCGGGCGACCAGCTGCGCCACCTGCTGCGACTGGACAGCTCGTGGTTGTCCGAGCTCGAATCGCTGCTCCCGGCGGTGGCGCATCCGTGGCCGCCGGAACTGGCCCGTCATCTGCTCCACCTGTTCGACGAACGGGCCCGTACCGCGACCCGCCGGCCGGGCGCCCCGGGCACCCATCCGAACGCGCACCGCTCACTGCTGCACACCGCCGCACTCCATATGCCGCCCGGCTGCGCCGGCGAGGTCTCCGCACTGGCGCGGCGCTGCGACGACGACAACTGGACGGCCGCGCTCGGCGTGCTCTCCCACGACCTGCACCAACGATCCGTAATGCTCGAGGAGCTGAAGTGACCACGACCGCAACCGAACCCGCCCCGCAGCTGCTGCGTCCGCACGCCGAGCAGGCGTTCGCCGACGAACTGCGGGCACTCGTCGCCGCCGACGACCGCCCGCGGCCGCCCTCCTGGACCATGTCGCCCTGGGCGGTGGTCACCTACCTGCTCGGCGGGACCCTGGCCGACGGCACGGTGATCACTCCGAAATACGTGGGCCCGCGCCGGCTCATGGAGGTCGCGGTGGCGACCCTGGCCACCGATCGCGCCCTGCTGCTGCTCGGGGTGCCGGGTACCGCGAAAACCTGGGTCTCCGAACATCTCGCGGCCGCGGTGAGCGGTTCGTCCACACTGCTGGTACAGGGCACCTCGGGAACCGCGGAGGAGGCGATCCGCTACGGCTGGAACTACGCCCGGCTGCTCGCGGAGGGTCCCAGCGATGCGGCGCTGGTGCCGTCGCCGATCCTCACCGCCATGCGCGGCGGCGCCATCGCCCGGCTGGAGGAACTCACTCGTATCCCGTCCGACGTCCAGGACGCGCTGATCACGATCCTGTCGGAGAAGACCCTCCCGGTCCCCGAACTCGGCATGGAGGTCCAGGCGGCCAAGGGCTTCAATGTGATCGCCACCGCCAACGACCGCGACCGGGGTGTGAACGAGCTGTCCTCGGCGCTGCGCCGCCGGTTCAACACCGTGGTGCTCCCGCTGCCCGCCGGGGAGTCCGAGGAGATCGAGATCGTCACCCGCCGCGTCGCGCAACTGGGCTCGGCGCTGGAGTTGCCCGAGGTCCCGGCGGCGGCCGAGGAAGTGCGCCGGGTGGTGCGGATCTTCCGTGAGCTGCGCTCGGGAATCACCGCGGACGGCCGCACCAAACTCAAATCACCGTCGGGCACCCTGTCCACGGCCGAGGCCATTTCCGTGATCACCAACGGTATGGCGCTGTCGGCGCATTTCGGTGACGGAGTGCTGCGGGCCGCCGATATCGCGGGCGCGGTGATCGGCTCGGTCATCAAGGATCCGGTCGCCGATTCGGTGGTGTGGACCGAATACCTCGAGGCCGTCGTCCGGGAACGCCGGGAATGGTCCGATTTCTACCGCGCCTGCCGGGAGATCGGCGGATGAGTGCGGACGCCGGTGACACCCGCGTCTACGGGATCCGGCATCACGGCCCCGGATCCGCCCGGTCGTTGCGGCTGGCCCTCGAGGAATTCCGGCCGGACACGATCCTGATCGAAGGCCCGGCGGACGCCGACCCACTCGTCGCGTATATCGCGGCCGAGACCATGGAACCACCGGTCGCGCTGCTGGGATATGTCTCCGACGAACCGGCGCGGGCGGCGTTCTGGCCCTACGCGGTGTTCTCGCCGGAGTGGCAGGCCCTGCGCTACGCCGTCACCCACGAGATACCGGTGCGGTTCTGTGATCTGCCGGCCGCCCACGCCCTGGCCGCCGACGACCACGCCGGTGGCCGCGACGCTCTCGGCGAACTGGCGGCCGCCGGCGGATACGACGACGCCGAACGCTGGTGGGATGCGGTTGTCGAATCCAGCAGCGATACCGGCACGTTCGAAGCGATCACCGAGGCGATGGCGGCCCTGCGGGATACCGCGATCGTCGAGGAGATCGCCGAGCCGCCCGGCGAAGAACCCGCCCCGCAGGACGGCGATGCGGTGCCGGAACCGCTGATCCTCGACCGCCACACCCTGATCCGCGAAGCCTATATGCGCCAGGTGCTGCGCAAGGCCCGCCGGGACGGCGCCCGCCGCATCGCGGTGGTGTGCGGCGCCTGGCACGCTCCCGCCCTGCGGGATCCGCTCGGTCCGGCGATCGCGGATCAGCGGCTGCTCAAAGGCCTGCCCAAGGTCAAGGCGACGCTGACCTGGGTGCCGTGGACGCATTCCCGGCTCGCCGCCGCATCCGGTTACGGCGCCGGTGTGACCTCGCCCGGCTGGTACCACCATCTGTTCACCGAAACCCGGCACCCCATCGCATCCTGGCTGACGAAGGTCGCCGGCGTGCTGCGAGCCCACGATCTGCCGGTTTCCAGCGCCCACATCATCGAGGCCGTCCGGCTCGCCGACGGCCTGGCCGCGCTGCGCAACCGCCCGCTGGCCGGGCTGTCCGAGGTCACCGAGGCCACCCGGGCGGTGCTGTGCGAGGGCGACGACACCGTACTGCGTCTGGTCGGCGACGAACTCGTCGTGGGCGAGGCCCTGGGCGCCGTCCCGCCCGACGCGCCGACGGTTCCGCTGGAAGCCGATCTCCGCGCCCAGGTGCGGACCCTGCGGATGAAACAGGAGGCGCTGACCCGCGCCCTGGATCTCGACCTGCGCAAAGAACGCGATATCGCGAAATCCCTGCTGCTGCACCGGCTCCGGCTGCTGGGTGTGCACTGGGGAACCCCCGTCGCCGGGACGGTGCGCGGCACCGGCACGTTCCGGGAGAGCTGGGAACTGTGCTGGCAGCCGGAGTTCGCGGTCCGGATCATCGAGGCCGCGCGGTGGGGTACCACGGTGCGGGCGGCCGCCGAGTCGAAACTGCTCGATACGGCGTCCGGCGCCGGCAGCGGGGTCTCCGAACTCACCGACGCGCTGGAGTTCGCCCTGCTGGCCGATCTCCCGGGTGCCCTCGACGGGCTCATCCGGCGGCTCGATACCGCCGCGGCCCTCGACAACGATCCCACCCGACTGCTGGCCGCGCTCCCCGGACTGCTGCGCACCCTGCGCTACGGCGATGTCCGCGGGACCGATACGGCCGCCCTGACCCATGTCGCCGACGGCATGCTGGTGCGTATCTGCGCCGGCCTGCCCGCGGCGGTCACCGGACTGGGCGACGATACCGCCGCGGCGCTGCGGGATCGGCTCGATACCGTCACCGGGGCGATCCACACCCGCGACCACGCCGAATCCACCGACCGCTGGCTGGCCGCGCTGGCCCGCGTCGCGGAACGCCCGGATGTCCACGGTCTGCTGGTGGGCCGGGTGGTGCGACTGCTGTGCGACGCCGGGCGATTCGATACCGAAGAGGCCGCGCGGCGGCTGGCGGCCGCACTGTCGGTCGGGCACACCGCCACGGCCAAGGCCGCCTGGATCGACGGTTTCGTCGGCGGGCGCGCGGTCGTGCTGGTGCACGACCGGGCGCTGCTGAAACTCATCGACACCTGGCTCGCCGGCCTCACCGACAGCCAATTCCTGGATGTGGTGCCGCTGCTGCGACGCACCTTCGGCGCCTTCGAATCCGGGGAACGCCGGGCGCTGGGCGAAGCCGTCCGCGACCACAACCCGGGCGCCGCCACCGCGGCCGCCGGAACCGATCCCGTGCGCGGCGGTCTCGTCCTGCGCACGGTCGCCGATCTCCTGGGAGTTCCCGCATGAGCATCCCCGCACCCGACCCGGTCTCCGACGAAGCCCGGTTGCGCCGCTGGCGGCTCGTCCTCGGTTCCGCCGCCGACCCGGCCCTCGGCGAACTCACCGGCGCCGAGGACAACGCCGTCGACAAGGCGCTCGGCGCGCTCTACGACTCCGCGTCCGGCGCGGGACGCTCCGGCGGAGACCGTTCCGGCAGTCTGTCCGGTTCCGCGCCGCGGGTGGCCCGCTGGCTCGGCGATATCCGGACCTATTTCCCGTCGACGGTCGTCGAAGTGATGCAGCGCGACGCGGTGGAGCGGCTGAATCTCACCCAGCTGCTGCTCGAACCCGAGCTGATGGAGTCGGTGGAACCCGATGTCCACCTGGTCGGGACGCTGCTGAGCCTGAACCGGGTGATCCCGGAGCACACCAAGGCGACCGCCCGCATGGTGGTGTCCAAGGTGGTGAAGCAGATCGAGGAACGGATCGCCTCCCGGACCGTGGCGGCCGTGAGCGGGGCGCTCAACCGCGCCGCGCGCACCTCACGGCCGAAACCCCGGGATATCGATTTCGACCGCACGATCCGCAAGAACCTGGCCAACTATCTGCCGGAGCAGCGCACGATCATCGCCGAACGACTGGTGGGTTACGGCCGCCGCTCCCAGGCCGTGCACCGGGATGTGATCCTCGCGATCGACCAATCCGGCTCGATGGCCTCCAGTGTCGTCTATTCCTCGGTGTTCGGGGCGGTACTGGCCTCCATGCGCTCCCTGCGCACCTCACTGGTGGTCTTCGATACCGAGATCGTGGATCTCACCGAGAAATTGGCCGATCCCGTCGATGTCCTCTTCGGCACCCAGCTCGGCGGCGGCACCTATATCAACCGGGCCCTCGCCTACTGCCAGACACTCATCACCCGGCCCGCCGACAGCGTGTTCTTCCTGATCTCCGACCTCTACGAGGGCGGGGTCCGCGACGAGATGCTGCGCCGGATCAACGCCATGAAGGAGTCGGGCGTGCAGGTGGTGGTGTTGCTGGCGCTGTCCGACGACGGCGCCCCCTCCTACGACCGTGAGAACGCCGCGGCCCTGGCGGCGCTGGGCGTTCCCGCCTTCGCCTGCACTCCGGACCGCTTCCCGGAGCTGCTCGCCGAAGCACTGGACCGGGGCGATCTGCGCCACTGGGGCGCGGACCAGCGCTGACCCGGCCGGGCCCGGGTGGCCCGGCCGGACGAACGCTAGACGTCGGCGATGGCGGCCAGCGGCGGTGTGCGGGCGGCGCGCACCGCCGGCCACAGCGCGGCCAGGACACCCACCACCGCGGAACCCACCAGCATGTACACCAGCTGATCCCAGGGCACCGCGATCTGGTCCAGACCCAGATCGCGCAGGGTGCGCAGGAACCCGACCCCGAGGCCCAGTCCGAGCACCGCGCCGACCAGGGCGCCGAATACCGCGATCAGCATCGACTCCAGGTAGATCGTGCGGCGCACCTGGGATCGCTGGGTCCCGACCGCGCGCAGCATGCCGATCTCCCGGCGCCGTTCCACCACCGACAACGCGAGGGTGTTGACGATGCCGAGTACCGCGATCACGACCGCGAGCGCCAGCAGGCCGTACAGGATGGCCAGCATATTGTTGATCTGCTTCGCGTTCTCGCCCTTGAACTCCTCGCGGTCCTGCACCTGGACGATCACGAATTCCTCGGTCGCCCGCTCCAGATCGGCGCGCATGGTGGTCAGGTCGGCTCCGGGCCGGCCCTTGATCAGCACCGCCGCGTCGGTACGCATCGAGACCGGCATCGCCTTCTCGTAGACGGCCGACGGGACGAGCAGCGGCCCCAGCACCGGCGAATCGGCGTACACCCCGGAGACCGTCAGCGGGACCTCGGTGCCGTCCATGGTGGTCACGTCGATGCGGTCGCCGGGGCCGACGCCGTGCTGGTTCGCCTCGTCCTCACCCAGCAGGATCTCCGAAGGGCCGAGCGTCGGTGTCCCGCCGATCATCTCGATGTTCACCACCTGGTCCAGCGGACCGTCGGGCGACGTCCCGAATTCGTCGTCACCGTCGATCTTCAGGGCGACCCCGCGCAGACCCACCACCTGGCCGGCCTCGGGCACCTGTTCCCGGACCGCGGCACTCGCGCCCAGCGGTACCCCCATCATCGGCGGACCGGCCAGCACATAGTCGGCTTCGATGCCCTGGTCGACCAGTTTCGAAATACTCACCTTGGCGGATTCGCCGAGCATGCCGATGGCGGTGACCAGCATCAGTCCCAGGGTGAGCGCGAACGCGGTGGCGGCCGTGCGGCGCGGGTTGCGGATCGCGTTGTTGCGCGCCATCCGCCCGATCGAACCGAAGGGCCGGATCAGCCAGCCCAGCCCGGCCAGCACCGGACGCGACAGGGCGGGCGAGGCGAACAGCACCGCGAGGATCAGGCCCAGTGCGCCGACACCGACGATCGCGGCCGCGCCGCCACCGGTATTGCGGGCACCCAGGACGACCAGGATCACGCCGACGACGGCCAGTACCGCGCCGGCGATCGTGCGGTTGCGCAGCGAATCCCCGGCCTGCGCGAACTCCTCGCGCATGGCCTGCACCGGCGGGATCCGCGAGGCCCGCCGGGCCGGGGCGTAGGCGCTCACCACGGTGACCAGCAGACCCACCAGGAACGCCACCAGCACCGTGCGCGGCAGCACGGTCATCCGCCCGGTCGGCAGGCCGAGGTCGAAGGCGTTCAGGATGCCCGCCAGGCCGTAGGCGAGACCGATTCCGGCCGCCAATCCGAGGATGCTGCCGAGCACCCCGACGATCAGCGCCTCACCGACCACCGAGCGGCCCACCTGCCCGCTGCTCGCGCCCACGGCGCGCAACAGCGCCAGCTCCCGTAGCCGCTGCGCGACGAGCATGGAGAACGTGTTGTAGATGATGAAGGTGCCGACGATCAGCGCGATCGCACCGAACGCGAGCAGGAAGTAGTTCAGGAAGTTCAGCGCCTCGGAGATATCGGCCGCCATCTCCGCGCGGACCTGGTCGCCGTTCTGCGCCTTGTAGTCCGGATAGAGCATGGACAGCCGGTCCCGCAGGGTGTCGCCGGGCGTACCGTCGGCCGCGGCGATATCCAGGTAGGCCACATGCGAACCGTCGGTGAACAACTCCCGGGCCTGGGCCTCGGTGAACTGCACCCCGATGAATCCGCCGGTATCCGAGGGCGGCTCGTAGATTCCGGTGAGCGTGACGTCGATCGGGCCGCCGTGCGAGGGCACCAGCACCTTGGTGGTCTGCCCGAGCGCGAGCCCGGCGCGTTCGACGGCGCCGGCATTGAGCGCGATCTGCCCCGGTTCGGCCGGCGGCGTGCCCGCCACGAACGGGTCGGGTTCGGCGACGGCCCGGTCCGGCGGCAGGTAGGCCGAGCCCCAGCTCGGTGCGCCACCGGCCTGCACCGCTTTCTTACCGGTGGGGTCCAGCAGCACCACCGAACCCTCGATACCCGGGGCCACCGTCCGCACCCCGTCCAGGGTGGCGACCCGGTCCGCCACGTCCTGGGGAATGCCCGGCGACTGTCGCTCCTCCGGGCTCAACCGGACGTCGACGCCCTTGGCCTCGTTGGCGAAGATGCCGTCGAAGGTGCGCTGCAGAGTATCGGTGAACACGAACGACCCGGCGATGAAGGCGGTGCCGAGCACCACCGAGAGCAGGGTGAGGACCAGGCGCACCTTGTGTGCGGCGAGATTGCGCAGTGCGACCCTGCGCATGGGATGTGCGGCCACTACCGCCCCTCCCGGATCGATCCCGCTGCCCGGCCGGACCGCGTATCCGTGCCGGTCATCGGACCTCCAGCGCTTTCATCCGGTCCAGGACGGTGTCGGCGGTCGGGTCGCGCATCTCGTCGACGATCCGGCCGTCGGCCAGGAAGACCACCCGGTCGGCGTACGCGGCGGCGGTGGGCTCGTGGGTGACGATGACGACCGTCTGGCCGAATTCGTCCACCGCGGCCCGCAGGATCGAGAGCACCTCGCCGGAGGAGCGGGAGTCCAGGTTGCCGGTCGGTTCGTCGCCGAAGATGATCTCCGGTTTCCCGGCCAGCGCCCGCGCGCAGGCCACCCGCTGCTGCTGGCCGCCGGACAGTTCGCTGGGCCGGTGCCCGAGCCGGTCGTTGAGTCCGAGCCGCTTCAGCACGGTCGCGAGCCATTCGGAGTCGGGAGCACGACCGGCGATATCGAGCGGCAGGGTGATGTTCTCCAGCGCGGTGAGGGTCGGCACCAGGTTGAACGCCTGGAATACGAACCCGACCCGGTCGCGGCGCAGCGCGGTCATCTGTTTATCGGACAGGTCGGTGAGCTCGGTATCGCCGATGCGGACGGTGCCGGAGCTGGCCTCGTCCAATCCCGCCAGGCAGTGCATCAGCGTCGATTTCCCGGAACCCGACGGCCCCATGATCGCGGTGAACTCCCCGCGGGCGAAATCGACGGATACCGCGTCCAGCGCGGTGACCCGCGTATCTCCGGATCCGTAGACCTTGGTCAGTTCGATGGCGCCGGCGGCGACGGCGGAGGCGGGCCCGGCCGAGTCCGCTTCGACAGCGTGAGCAGTCATGGGTCCAGTCTGTCGGGCCGGGGCGGGCGACGCCATCCGGGATCCCCCTGACCCCCGGGTAGGCCCTGGGGCGGTACCCGCTACCCGCGGAGCGCGGGGCGGGCACCGCTCAGTTCAGCGGCGCCGATTTCCACCAGGTCAGCATCTCGTCGATGGTGCCCACGATGCCGTCGGTGTACATGAGGTACTGACCGCGCTCCGGATGGTTGGTGAACACCGTGACCATCTTCGGACCGTCGCTGTCCCATTTGTAGTTGGTGTAGGTGCGCCCGCCGTTGGTATCGGTGGACTTCTCGGCGGTCGCCGGAAGGCTCTTCACCACCGAGTCCACATCGGCGGACGTTTTGTAGGCGTAGATCCGGTAGAAGGGGTCGTCGTTGTTCGCACCCCCGTAGCAGCGCCACTGCCAGGCCCATGTGCCGAAATCGGGTTCGCCGTCGTCGGGGCTGGGGGTGTAGCTGTTATCGGTTTCCCAGCATTTGGCCCCGTTGTAGCCGACCTCCTCGGCGGTGGTGGCGGGGACCAGCCCGGGGAATTCCCCGCTGATCGAATCCGCCGTCGCGGGAACCGGGGCAACGCTGGTCTGGGTGCTGGTGCCGGTCGCGATATCGGTCGGATCCTCGCTTCCGCCGCTGCCGGCCAGTGCGACCACGCCGATGACGACGCCGACCAGCACCACGACGCCGATACAGATCGCGGCGATCAGCCCGGTGTTCGACTTGGCCGGCGGCGGACCGCCCGGCGAAACCTGCCGCATCGGCTGCGGATAGCTGCTGGGCTGGGTGTACCCGCCGCTGCCGTACGGCTGCCCCATCTGATTGGTGTAGCCCTGGGTCGGCGGATAGGGCTGCTGGTGCATATCGCTGCCGGGTGTGGCGGCGTAGGGCTGCTGCCCCTGGACCCCCGATCCGTACGGCTGCCCCTGCTGCGCGCCGCTCTGGTAGGGCTGCTGCCCCTGGAGCCCCGACGCGTACTGCTGCGCCCCCGGCTGGGCCCCGCTGGTGTAGGGCCGGCCCTGCGGGACACCGCCGGGGTACGGCTGCGCCTGGGTCCCGGCATAGGGCTGGGGCGCGGAGGTACTCGGGTACTGGTTCACGCCGCTGGGATATCCGGCGTTGGGCTGCTGATAGGTCGGCGCCACCCCGGTGGGCGGTACCGCCTGCGGGATACCGGGCGAGCTGGGCGAGGTCAGGGCATGTTTGGCGGCCTCGGCGAATTCGGTGCACGAGGCGAACCGGTCGTCGGGCCGTTTCGCCATGGCCTTGGCCAGCACGGCGTCCAGCGACTGCGGCAGTTCGGGCCGGGCCGCGCTCAACGAGGGCGGCGGCGACTGCAGATGACCCTGGATGACCCCGGCGGGGTTGGTCGCGGTGAACGGTCCGCTACCGGTGAGCAGCCAGTACAGCGAACAGGCCAGCGAGTACTGATCCGAGCGGTGATCGAGGTCGGCGCCGGTGAGCTGTTCGGGCGAGGCGTAGGCCAGGGTGGCGGTGAAGGTGCCGGTCTGGGTGAGATGCCCGGTATCGTCGCGCAGCCGCGCGATACCGAAATCGGTCAGGTAGACGCGTTCGCCACGCCCGCCGGTCGACCGGGCCAGCAGGATATTGGCCGGTTTGACATCGCGGTGCATCACGCCCATGCCGTGCGCGTAATCGAGCGCGGCCGCCGTTTCGGCGATGATCTGCACGCCGCGCTCGGGCGGCAGTTTCTGCGGATCCACCGACGCGGCATCGATACCGTCGATGTACTGCATCGAGATCCACAGCTGCTCGTCCTCGAGCCCCCGGTCGTAGACCGTGACGATATTGGGGTGATCGAGGCGCGCCACCAGGTCGGCCTCCCTTTCGAACCTGGCGCGCACCTCCTTGTCGAAGAACATTTCCCGGTTCAGCAGCTTGAGTGCCGTCATCCGCGGCAGTCGCGGATGTTTTGCCAGGTAGACCGAGCCCATACCACCCCGGCCGAGTTGCCGGTCGATGACATAGCCGGCGAAAACATCGCCGTTGGCCAGCATGGTTGCTCCTAATTCCCGCCCCGCCACCGGGACCCACCGGCGCGCAAGCGTAGACGAAAAGCGTGGTCGGACCGCATCGGTCCGGTCACGCGAAATCATCGAAACCATAGCAGCAGTCGTTATCTCGCCGAGGGCTCTCACCGGTCCGCACACGCACCGGCAACACGACGGCTACGCGCCCGCCATCGGCACCCGGCGAGCGGGCGTCCGGCGTCGCGACGATCCGCGCCTAGGACCCCGGCGGCGGTCCGGCCGGTCCGCCCGGGGCGGCGCCCGGTTCCGGTGGCCGGCCGCCCGGATCCGCGGGCGCACCGGGCACCCCCGGACGCCGTGGGAAGGCGGGCAGATCGATCATCGCCGAATCGGCGGGCGCCGGGCGGTGCGGATCCGGTGGCCGCCGATTTCCCTGCGGACCGGGACCGCCCACCTGGTACGCGGTACTCGGTGCGGCCGGCCCGCGCACTCCGGGACCCGGCATCCGGAACTCGCTCGACGCGGGCCGGGGTTCACCGGGATTCGCCTGGCGATGGTCGCCGGGCGCGGGCCGACGGCCGGGGCCGGGCTGCCGGTGATCGCCGGCGGGGTGACGCGGCGGCAACCCCGGCTGCCGGTATTCGGTGGACCGGTGCGGCGCCGGTGCGCCCCGCGTACCGGGTTGCCCGAACTCGCCGGATCCGTACCTCGGCGGCGGCCCACCCTGCCACGGCGCCGGGTACCGCGGGTCGGGCCGGAGCCGTACCCCGGGACCGGGTGCGCGCGGCCCGCGCGGCCCGGCTCCGCGCACCGCCCGCTGTGCGGCCACCGAGAATTCGGTGCAGCTGAGGAACCGGTCGGCGGGATTCTTGGCCAGCGCGCGGGCCAGTACCTCGTCGAGGCCGGGCGGCAGACCCGGCCGGATCCGGCCGAGCCGGGGAATCGGCGCCGTGAGATGGGCCTGGATGAGTTCGGCGGGATTCTTGCCCGAGTACGGTCCCGCCCCGGTGAGCAGCCAGAACAGAGTGCACGCCAGCGAGTACTGATCGCCGCGGTGATCGAGTTTGGCGCCGGTGAGCTGTTCGGGGGCCGCGTAGGCCAGGGTCGCGGTGATGGTGTCGGCCGCCGCGATGGTCGTTTCCGCGTCCCGTACGCCGGCGATCCCGAAATCGGTGAGCAGCACGCGTTCCGGCTGCCCGATCGGCGGTTTGGCGAGCAGGATGTTGCCGGGTTTCACATCGCGGTGCAGCACACCGTTGGCATGCGCGAAATCCAGTGCGATCCCCGTATCGGCGATGATCTGGACGGCGCGACGTGGGTCCAGGACGTGCAGATCAACCAGCGAGGCATCCGACCCCGGTACGTACTGCATGGAGATCCACAGCTGTTTGCCCTCGGCGCCGCGATCGTAGACCGTGACGATATTGGGGTGCTCGAGCCGGCCCGCGAGTTCGGATTCGCGTTCGAAACGCTGCCGGATCTCCCTGTCGGAGTACAGCTCCGGGTTCAGCAGTTTCAGCGCCACCAGCCGCGGTAACCGCGGATGTCTGGCGAGGAAGACCATGCCCATACCCCCGACACCGAGCCGCCGCCGGATGGCATAGCCCGCGAAGTCGTCACCAGGCTGGAGCATCGCCGATTTCCCCCTCGTCGGGTCGTTCACGATTCTACCGGTGTATCTTCCCGCACCGCCCGGGCGCAACGCACGGCCCGGCTGTCGGTAGGGGCCGATAGTCTGAGGTCTATGCGCATTGGAGCACACGTCCGGATGGACAGCGACCCGATCGGGTACGGCGAGAAACTCGGTGCCGATGTCGTCCAGTTGTTCGTGGTGGACCCGCAGAGCTGGGACAAGCCGAAGCCGCATCCGGCCACCGAACAGATCCTGGCCAGCCCCATCGACGTGGTGGTGCATTCCTCGTATCAGATCAACGTGGCCAGTACCAACAACCGGTTGCGGATGCCGTCGCGCAACGCGGTGGCCCAGCAGGCGAAGGCCGCCGCCGAGATCGGCGCGTTCGGGCTGGTCGTGCACGGCGGTCATGTGCGGTCCGACGAGGAGATGGAGACCGGGTTCGACAACTGGCGCAAACTCTTCGAACGTCAGCAGGACAAAGGCGGTTTCGCGGTCCCGATCCTGATCGAGAACACCGCGGGCGGCAATCACGCGATGGCCCGGTATTTCGACAATATCGGCCGGCTGTGGGACGCGGTCGGTTCCTACGGCGCCGGGTTCTGCCTGGACACCTGCCACGCCTGGGCGGGCGGGGAAGAACTGGTGGGCGTGGTCGAGCGGATCCGCGCGATCACCGGCCGGATCGACCTGGTGCATCTCAATTCCTCGCGCGACGAGTTCGATTCCGGCGCCGACCGGCACGCGAATTTCGCTTCCGGCACCATCGACCCGGAACTGCTCGCGGAGGTGTGCCGCACCGCCGACGCCCCGGTGGTCCTGGAGACCCCGGCCGAGGGTATGGCCGACGATCTGGCCTACCTGCGCGAACACCTCGGCTGACGGGTCGCGCGGCGCGGCGTTGTGATCAGCGCGACCGCAAATCTGTTGGGCGGGCGGCCGCGATGGTGTGCTCGGGGCTGCGAAGACATCCGCCCGCCCGATCCGTGAGGTGCCCATGACAACCGAAGCCACTCTCCCCGCCACCCTGCCCGCCGTGGTCAAGCTCGGCTCCCGGATCGGAGCGCGGATCGACGGGGTTCGCCTCGGTGGCGACCTGGGTCCGGCGGCCGTCGAGGTCATCCGCAAGGCGCTGGTCGAGCACAAGGTGATCTTCTTCCGCGGCCAGGATCAGCTGACCGAGGACGGCCAATACGCGTTCGCCGAACTGCTCGGCAGTCCCACCACACCGCATCCGACCGTCACCTCACACGGTGAGAAATCCCTGGCCATCGACTCCGAATACGGCAGCGCCAACAGCTGGCACACCGATGTGACCTTCGTGGACCGCATCCCGAAGGCCTCGATCCTGCGGGCGGTCACCCTGCCGTCGTACGGCGGTTCGACCACCTGGGCCTCCAGCGTGGCCGCCTACGAATCGCTGCCGGCGCCGCTGCGCGAACTGGCCGAGAGCCTGCGCGCGGTGCACACCAATGTCTACGACTATGTGAGCCGGCACGGTCAGCAGCCCGACGCCAAGGCCCGCGAGCACCGCACCGAATTCGAGTCGAGCCTGTACGAAACCGAGCATCCGGTGGTGCGTGTGCATCCGGAGAGCGGTGAGCGGGCGCTGCTGCTCGGGCATTTCGTGAAGGGTTTCGCCGGCTTCTCGAGCACCGAATCGCAGACGCTGTTCCGGCTCTTCCAGGATCGGGTGACCCGGCTGGAGAACACGGTGCGCTGGGACTGGACGCCCGGCGATGTGGCGATCTGGGACAACCGCGCCACCCAGCACTACGCCGTCAACGATTACGACGACCAGCCGCGCCGGCTCACCCGCATCACCCTGGCCGGTGATATCCCGGTCGGCGTGGACGGCCGGACCAGCACGGTGATCACCGGTAACGCGGAGCACTACTCGGTGATCGACGAACCCCGCCGGCTCGCCTCGTGAGCTGTCACATCGGCAGTGTCCCGCCCCGGCCACCCGGCCGGGGCGGACCCTTTTCGGGCTGCCGGATGGGTGGTCGCGGACCGCTGCGCGATCGGGGCGCCCGGACGAACCCGGGTGCTGCGCGCCCGCGGCCGATAGGCCACACTGGTGCCCATGAGTTACCGGCCACCGACCGATCTGCCCGTCCGGACCCCGAATGACCCGGTGGCCACCCCCGGCGGCGACCGCATCCGGCGTATCCCGGGGAGCCTCGCTTGAGGCGGCGGCGGACGGCCACGGCGCCGCGCGGACGCAGCCGGGCCGAACTGCGCGCACCGGCGCATCGCCGCCCCACGGTCCATCCGAACCCGGCCGGGCTCAGCGATAAGCCGTGCGGCGGCGTGATGTGTGTGCGCCGCGGTCCGGGCCAGCCGGACCCGCAGCGGTAACCGGGCAGGTCAGCGCATCCCCGGCAGGCTGCCGAACAGGAACTCGAACACCGTGGGATGGTTCTGGTAGATCCTGGTGGACGGTATGAACGGATTCACCTCCGAGGTATCGGTCACCACGTAATCCGCGTGGCTTCCGGGCGCCCGGTCCAGCACACCCTCGCATCGCGGTCCGCCGGTGGCGTTCACCTTGGGCAGATCGTTGGGGTACTGGTAGGCCTCCGCGCCGTACATGAAGCTGGCGTTGAACGAGGCGCCCGGGTTGCGCCCGCCGAACAGGTCCTCGGCCAGCGGCATCGCCTTGGCCAGACCTCGGACCACACAATTCAGCGTGGGCTTGTAGGCGTTGAGGAGTTCGGTGGTGGGCCGGAGCAGTTCCAGCGCGGTGCCCAGGTTCTGTTCGTTCTCGGTGAGCACGGCGCCGGTGGTATCGGCCAGGCCGATGGTATCCAGCAGCAGCGCGTCGAAGTTCTGTTCGTTGTCGACGAGGGTGCCGCTGAGGGCGGTCGCGTTGTCCACGGTACGCAGCAGATCCGGCGCGGTATCGGCGTAGAGGTTGGTGACCGCGGCGCCGGCCTGGAAATCGTGGCGCAGCGCCGGGATGCTCGGGTTGATCTCCCGCAGCAGCCGGTCGGCGTCCACCAGCAGATCCCCTAGTTCGTCACCGCGGCCCTGCAGCGCGGTGCCCAGGGCGGTCAGGGTCGCGTTGAGTTTCTCCGGCTGGACCATGTCGAGGACTTCGGTGAGCCGCTCGAACAGCGTGTTGAATTCGACGGTCACCGATTCGCCGCGCAGGACCTGACCGGGTTGCAGCCGGCCGGAGGGATCGGCGGGTTCGACGAAGTTCACGTATTTGGCGCCGAAGACGGTGGTGGATCGGATGTCCACGAGAGCGTTGCCCGGAACCAGGCCCATCAGCCCGGGGTCGAGATCGAGTTCGAGGCGGACCTGCCCGTTCTCGGATTCGACCGAGCCGACCCGGCCGATCTGCGCGCCCCGGAACTTCACCTTGGCGTCGGGGTCCATCACCAGCCCGCTGCGGGGGGCGATCACCGCGACGTGTTTCTCGGGTGTGAAACCTCCGAAGAACATCGTCAACGAGATGACCACGACCGCGATGATCACCAGGACCATCGCCAGCGCGGCCAATTTGTACCGCAGGAAGGCCCAGACCGTGCCCAGTGCCGTGCGTTCGTCGGTGCGTACGGGTACCACCACTCACCTGCCTTGCGATGTTCGGCACCCCGGTGTGCCGAACCAGCCGGATTGATGTCCAGACAGCCGTCCATGTTAAGAGTGATTCAACCCGGACGGGCGATTTTCGCCGGATGGGTCCGGATTTCGCGCAAGCTCGATGTTTTCGCAGGTAAAACTGAAAAAGGCTCGTTCACCACAGGGGGTGAACGAGCCTCGATCATAGGTCGTCAGCGCACGGGTCAGAGTGCTTTCTCGATAGCCGCCACCAGCGTGTCCGCATCGGGTGTGGTGGTCGGACGGAACCGGCCGGCCACCGTCCCGTCCCGGTTGATCAGGAACTTCTCGAAATTCCACTGCACATCGCCGGCCGCGCCCTCGGCGTCAGGGGTCTCGACGATCTCCCGGTACAGCGCATGCCGGTCGTCACCGTTCACATCGGCCTTCTCGAGCAGCGGGAAATCCACGCCGTAGGTGGTCGAGCAGAACTGCTCGATCTCCTCGGCACTGCCCGGCTCCTGGCCCATGAACTGGTTGCACGGGAAGCCCACCACGCTGAAACCACGGTCGCCGTAGGTCTTCTGCAGTTCCACCAGCCCGGTGTACTGCGGCGTGAGCCCGCATTTCGACGCGACGTTCACCAGCAGCACCGCCCGGTCGCCGACCAGATCACCCAGGGTGGTCTGCGTACCGGACAGTGTGTTCACCGGAATATCTCGGACGTTCATTCGTAGCGCACCTGCCAACTCTTGATTCCGTTGATCCACCCCGATCGCAACCGTACCGGATCGGAGACCGACCGCAGGTCGGGCATGGCGTCGGCGATCGCGTTGAACATCAGATCGATTTCGAGCCGGGCGAGATTGGCCCCCACGCAGTAATGGGTCCCGGTGCCGCCGAAACCGACATGCGGATTCGGGTCGCGCAGAATGTCGAACGTGAACGGCTCGTCGAAACCGGCCTCGTCGAAATTGGCCGAACTGTAGAACAATCCGAGCCGCTGCCCCGCCTTGATCTCCTGCCCGCCCAGCACATGGTCCTCGGTGGCGGTGCGCTGGAACGCGGTCACCGGGGTGGCCCAGCGCACGATCTCGTCCGGGGCGGTGCGCGGCCGCTGCTCGCGGTAGAGCTCCCACTGGTCCGGGTTGTCCACGAAGGCCTTCATCCCGTGGGTGATGGCGTTGCGGGTGGTCTCGTTACCGGCCACGGCCAGCAGGATCACGAAGAAACCGAACTCGTCGGAGGCCAGACCCTCTCCGTCGACATCGGCGTTGACCAGCTGCGTGACGATATCGTCGGCCGGGCACCCGCGCCGCTGCTCGGCCATGTTCCAGGCGTAACCCAGGATCTCGGCCGAGGCGACGGTGGGGTCGCCGTATTCGGGGTCGTCGTAGTTGAGCATCTGGTTGGACCAGTCGAAGACCTTGCGCCGATCCTCCTGCGGCACACCGAGCAGTTCGGCGATCGCCTGCAGGGGCAGTTCACAGGCGACCTGGGTGACGAAATCCCCACCGCCGGATTTCTTCGCCTCGTGCACGATCCGGTGCGCGCGTTCGGTCAGGGCCTCGCGCAGACCCTCCACCGCCCGGGGCGTGAACCCCTTGGAGACGATCTTGCGCACCTTGGAGTGTTTGGGCGGGTCCATATTCACCAGCAGGGCGCCGGTCAGCGCCATCTGGTCGGGAGTGATATCGCCGGGCAGCCGGACGATGGACCCCTTCTGCTGCGAGGAGTAGAGCTCCGGTTTGCGCGACAGTTCCTTGACGTCCTCGAGGGTGCTGACCACCCAGTACCCGCCGTCGTTGAAACCGCCCGACGCCTCGTCGGTCTGGGCGTTCCACCAGACCGGCGCGGTCTTGCGCAGCATCGCGAACTCTTCGACCGGGCTGCGCTGTTCCCACAGGCCGGGGTCGGTGAAATCGAACCCGGGAGGCAGTGCGGTTGTCATCAGGAATCCTCTCCTTCACCCGGCAGCGGACGCAGGGGCGCCTCCGGCTGCACCTCGACCAGCACCAGATGGGCGCCACGCGGCGTGCCGACCACCGCCGAGACCGCGCGCGCCAGATCGCCGGCCCGCAGCATGTACGGGTGCCGGGCCAGCCCCCAGGACTGCCACGATTCCAGCAGCGGGCCCACCACCTCGGGTTTGGCGTTCATCCCCATACCGGTCACCGTGGGTCCGGGCCGGACCAGCGAGGCCCGGATACCGGTGCCCTCGAGTTCCATGCGCATCTGCTGCACGAGGGCCTCGACCCCGGCCTTGGCGGCGCTGTACGCGCCGTTCCAGGGTCGCGGCGCCGGGGCGCAGTCGGAGCTGATGAGCACCACATCGCCACGGCGCCGTTCGAGCATGCCGGGCAGTACGGCATGCGCCATCCGGTGCGCGCCGATCAGATGGATCTGCACCTGGTGCGCGAAATCCGCGGGATCCATGTCCTGGATGAGACCGAACTCGATATCGCCGGCCCCGGAGATCAGCACCTCGGTGGGGCCGATCGCGGCTTCGGACGCGGCGACGAATTCGTCCACCGACGCCTGATCGGTGACATCGAGCCGGTGCGCGAACGCCGTCCCGCCGTCGGCGCGGATCTTGCCGGCCAGTTCCTCGAGAATTTCCACCCGGCGCGCGCCCAGCGCGACCGGATGCCCCTGGGCGGCCAGTTCCACCGCGGTGGCGGCGCCGATACCCGACGACGCGCCGGCCACGATGGTGGGCCGTTTCTCGGGATGGGGTTCGAACCGGGGCATTACCGCACCTCCACGGAGATCGGGAGCTTGGCGAAGCCCCGTACATTGCTCGAGTGCACGCGCTCGAATCGGTTTTCGTGCACCCGGTAGGACCGCACCCGCGCGGCGAATTCGCTCAGCGCGACGGTGGTTTCCAGCCGGGCCAGATGGGCGCCGAGGCAGAAGTGCACACCGGCGCCGAAGCTGGCCAGATTGCCCTTCTCGGCGCGATCCAGGTCATAGGTGTCGGGGTCGTCGAAGACCTCGCTGTCCCGGTTCGCCGAACCGATCAGCAGCAGCACCTTCGACCCGGCCGGGATCACGCGGCCGTGATATTCGAGATCCTCGGTGGCGGTCCGCGCGACGATCTGGCTGGAGGTGTCGTAGCGCAGGGTCTCCTCGACCCAATCCGATACCCGCTCCGGATCGGCCACGACCTTGGCGTACTCGTCCGGATTGCGCCCGGCCCAGTACAGCGCGTTGCCCAGCAGTTTGGTGGTGGTCTCGTTACCGGCCACCACCATCAGGAACATGAAGCCGATGATCTCGTCGTCGGTGAGCCTGTCACCGTCGATCTCGGCCTCGAGCAGGGCGGAGGTGAGGTCGTCGGCGGGCTTCGCCCGGCGCTGCGCGACCATATCCGCGTAGTAGACCACCAGGTTCAGCGACGCCTCGATCGCCGTATCCGGCACATCGGTCACACCGTCCTCGCGGTGCATGACCATATCGGCCATATGCCGGATCTCGTCGCGGTCGGCAGCGGGGACGCCCATCAGTTCGGAGATGACGTCCATCGGCAGTTTGCCGGCGAACTCCTGGATCCAGTCGAATTCGCGGCCCTCCAGCGCCGGTTTCAGGTATTCGAGGGTCAGTTCCCGGATCCGCGTTTCCATATCGGCGACCCGCTTGGGCGTGAAGCCCTTGAACACCAGTTTCCGCATCCGCATATGCCGGGGGTCGTCCATGGCCAGGAACGACATCGTCTTATGGGCGTGCGGACCCCAGGCGGCGGGGTCGAGGGAGACCCCGTTCGCGTTCGACAGCCGGGTGGCGTTGCGGAACCCCTGCGTCACGTCCGCGTGCCGGGACAGCGCGTAGAAGTCGAGTTCGGCGTTGTAGTAGAGCGGCGCCTCTGCGCGCAGCCGGGCATAGACCGGGTACGGATCCTCGTGGAAGGTGTAGTCGTACGGATCGAATGTCACCGGCTCCAACGATGCGGCCGTCATCGGACCCACCTCTGTTTCGATAACGAGTTCTCGCCGGGCGTGACCCAGCGGCCGCCAGGGAGAGACACATAGCTGGACATGTGTCTGGACGGTACCAGCGGCAGGCCCCCGCGACAATGATCGTACGTGAATTGACTGCTCAGAAGCATGAAGTCGCAGAGAATCGGAGATCATCGCGACAGACCGGCCCCATCCGGCCGCACTTTCGGGCACGATCGGCATCGCATCGCATCGATGGAACCAGTTCTTGCACTCGCGAAAGATTCCGGACTATATTCCATACACCTGTCCAGACAGTATTGGGGTCTTTCATGAACAGTCTTCTGCCCGGCGACAGTTCCCGACTGCTGATCGGCGGGAAGCTCCTCGCCGGCGGCAACGGCGTGTTCGACAATGTGAACCCGGCGACCGAAGAGGTCATCGGCACCGCGGCCGACGCGGACGCGGCCGATATGAACGCCGCGATCGCCGCCGCCCGGACCGCCTTCGACGAGACCGACTGGTCGCGCGATCACGCCTTCCGGGTCCGCTGCCTCCAACAATTGCAGGCCGGCCTGAAGGCGCACGCCGAGGAACTGCGGGAGATCACCGTCGCCGAGGTGGGCGCGCCGATCATGTTCACCAGCGGTCCGCAGCTGGAGGGGCCGGTCGAGGATCTGAGTTTCGCCACCGACCTGGCCGCGAACTACGAATGGGAAACCGAACTGGGCGTGGCCGCGCCGATGGGGATCAGCACCCACCGGGCGCTGCGCCGCGAGGCGATCGGCGTGGTCGGCGCGATCACCCCGTGGAACTTCCCGCATCAGATCAACTTCGCGAAACTGGGCCCGGCACTGGCCGCGGGCAACACCGTCGTCCTCAAACCGGCCCCCGACACCCCGTGGTGCGCGGCGGCGCTCGCCTCGATCATCACCGAGGAAACCGATATCCCGCCGGGGGTGGTCAATATCGTCACCTCCTCCGACCACGCCCTGGGCGCGCAACTCTCCGGAGATCCGCGGGTCGACCTGATCAGCTTCACCGGGTCCACCAATACCGGCCGCGCCGTGATGGCCTCGGCCGCGGCCAACCTCAAGAAGACCTTCCTCGAGCTGGGTGGCAAATCGGCGTTCATCGTGCTCGACGACGCCGATCTCGCCACCGCGGTGAGCTACGCCGGATTCTCGCTGTGCGTGCACGCAGGCCAGGGCTGCGCCCTGTCGACCCGGCTGCTCGTGCCGCGGAACAAATACGACGAGGCCCTCGAGGCCGCCGCGAACACCATGCGCGGTATCCGCCCCGGTGATCCGGCGAACCCCGGCACCGTATGCGGACCGGTGATCTCCGACCGCCAGCGCACCCGGGTGCTGGGTTATATCGACAGCGCCCGCGCCGACGGCGGCCGGATCGTGGCCGGCGGCGGCCGCCCGGCCGAACACGACCGCGGCTTCTACGTCGAACCCACCGTGATCGCCGATCTGGACAACAGCGCCAAGGCCGCCCAGGAGGAGATCTTCGGCCCGGTCCTGGTGGTGCTGCCCTACGACGGCGACGACGACGCCATCCGGATCGCCAACGACTCGCCCTACGGTCTGTCCGGCGCGGTGTGGGGCAAGGACCCCGAGCGCATCCGCCGCGTCACCGACCGGGTGCGCACCGGAACGCTCGGCGTCAACGGCGGGATGTGGTACAGCGCCGACGCGCCGTTCGGCGGCTACAAACAGTCCGGTATCGGGCGCGAGATGGGCGTCGCCGGATTCGAGGAGTACCTCGAGACCAAACTCGTCGCCACCGCGCAGTAGGCGCGCATGGACACCGCGCAGTAGCGCGCATGGTCACCGCGCAGTAGGCGCGCATGGACACCGCGCAGTAGGCGCGCATGGACACCGCGCAGTAATTCCCTGACAACTCACGCTTTCCCGAACAACGAGGAGCTCATCCCATGGCTCGTTTCACCGGCAGGACCGCCATCGTCACCGGCGCCGCCCGCGGTATCGGCGAGGTCTACGCGCAGGCGCTGGCCGCCGAGGGCGCGTCGGTCGTCGTCGCCGATCTCAACGAAGAGGGCGGTACCGCCGTCGCCGAGAAGATCGTCGCCGACGGCGGTACCGCCTCGTTCCACACCGTCGACGTCTCCGATCCGGATTCGGCCAAGGCGCTGGCCGATTTCACCGTGGAGAAGTACGGCAAGATCGACCATCTGGTCAACAACGCCGCCATCTACGGCGGAATGAAACTCGATCTGCTGCTCACCGTGCCGTGGGACTACTACAAGAAGTTCATGTCGGTGAACCTGGACGGCGCGCTGGTGATGACCCGCGCTGTGTGGGAGAACATGGCCGCGAACGGCGGCGGTTCGATCGTCAACCAGTCCTCTACCGCGGCCTGGGTGTACTCCGGTTTCTACGGACTGGCCAAGGTCGGTATCAACGGCCTCACCCAGCAGCTGGCAACCGAACTCGGCGGATCGAACATCCGGATCAACGCGATCGCGCCGGGTCCCACCGATACCGAGGCCACCAAGACCACCACGCCGGAGAGCATGGTCAAGGATATGGTCAACCGGCTGCCGCTCAAGCGGATGGGCACGCCCGACGATATGGCCGGCGCCCTGCTGTACCTGCTCTCCGATGACGCTGCCTGGGTCACCGGGCAGATCTTCTGTGTCGACGGCGGCCAGGTGATCCGGTAATGAGCGCCGACGCCGCCGGCGGCACCCGGGTCGGGTTCATCGGCCTGGGCGATATGGGCGCGCCGATGGCGAAGAAACTGCTGGACTGGTCCGGCGGTCTCACCGTGTGCGATACCCGGCCCGAGGCCGTGGAACCCTTTACCGCCGCGGGCGCCGAGGCCGCGGGCAGCGCGGCCGAACTGGCCGCCAAATGCGGGGTCATCTGCATAGCGGTGGTCAACGACCGTCAGGTCCGCGCGGTGCTGACCGGCGAGAACGGGGTGCTGAGCACCGCCGCGCCCGGCACGGTGGTGGCCGTGCACTCCACCATCGGCGACGAATCCGCCGTGGAATTCGCTCGGCTGTGCGCCGAGCGGGGCGTGGACCTGGTCGACGCGCCGATCAGCGGTGGCGCCGCGGGCGCCAACAGCGGACGGCTGGCCGTGATGATCGGCGGTAGCGAGAGCGCGGTCGCCGCGGTCCGCGAACCCTTCGCGTGCTTCTCCGATCTCGTGGTGCACGCCGGCGAGGTCGGGGCCGGGACCCGGATGAAGCTGGCCCGCAACCTGCTGCATTTCATCTCCTTCACCGCGGCCACCGAATCACAGCGGCTGGCCGAGGCCGCCGGGCTGGATATCACTGCCCTGGGCAAAGTGGTCCGGCACTCCGACGCGGTGACCGGCGGCGCGGGTTCGATCATGCTCCGCGACACCACCGCGCCCATCGAAGACGGCGATTTCTGGCTGCCGATCCTCACCCATGTGCGCGAACTCGGTGAGAAGGATCTGTCCCTGGCACTGGAACTCGGCGAGCGCGTCGGAGCGCGGCTGCCGCTGGCCGGGCTCGCGCTGGACCGGCTCGGCGCCGGGCTCGGCGTCGGGCAGGGCGAGATCTCGGCGGCCCGGCACAGTGGTGACTCCGCTCAGCGGGACGGCGCCGGACCGGCCGCGGCCGGACGTGGCACCATCGCCGAACGCGACAGTAAGGAATCCGAATAATGGCCGACGCCACTTCCCTTCGCCCGTTATCCGCCGCCGAGGTCTCCGTATGGGACCGCACCACCGATGTGGTGGTGGCCGGCTACGGGATCGCCGGTGTCTGCGCTTCGATCGAGGCGGCGCGGGCGGGCGCCCGGGTATTGATCCTGGAACGCACCAGCGGCTGGGGCGGCGCGGCCGCGCTGGCCGGCGGATTCATCTACCTCGGTGGCGGGACCCCGCTGCAGAAGGCGCTCGGTTTCGAGGACAGCCCGGAGAACATGGAGAAATTCATGATCACCGCGCTGGGCCCGGGCGTGGACAAGGCCAAGATCGCCGACTACTGCCGCGGCAGCGTCGAACACTACGAATGGCTGGTGGCCAACGGCGTCCCCTTCAAAGAGGAGTTCTGGGGTGAGCCCGGCTGGGAGCCCCCGCACGACGAGGGCCTCATGTACTCCGGTGGCGAGAACGCGGCCCCGTTCAACACCGTCGCCGATCCGGCGCCGCGCGGGCACGTCCCGCAGATGTCGAACAAGCGCACCGGGTCCAAGGGCGGCGGCTACATGCTGATGAAACCGCTCGCCGAAACCGCCGAGAAGCTCGGCGTGACCGCCGAATACGACACCCGCATCCAGCGGCTGATCGTCGACGGCGACCGGGTGGTCGGGGTGGTGGCCAAACAGTACGGCAAGGAACTCACCATCCGCGCCGAACGCGGAGTCGTGCTGGCCACCGGCAGTTTCGCCTATCACGATCAGATGATCGAGGGGTTCGCGCCGCGGCTCATCGGACGCCCGGGCGCCGCCATCGAGGAGCACGACGGTATCGCGATCCGGGTCGCCCAGGCGCTCGGCGCCGATCTGGCCCATATGGATGCCACCGAGGTCGCGTTCTTCGGCGATCCGCAGATGATGGCGCGCGGAATCCTGGTGAACGGCCGCGGGCAGCGCTACGTCCCCGAGGACACCTACCCGGGCCGGATCGGCCAGATGACCCTGTTCCATCAGGAGAACCAGGCCTATCTGATCATCGGGGAGGCCGCCTACGAGGAATCGCTGACCACCGAGACCTCCACGCCGTTCTTCCGGCAGCCGCCCACCTGGGCGGCCGAGACCATCGCCGAACTCGAATCCGATATGGGCCTGCCCGAACTCGCGCTGCAGTCCACCGTGGAGGTGTACAACAAACACGCCGCCGCCGGCAGCGATCCACTCCTGGGCAAGAAGCCGGAGTGGACCGCACCGCTCGAGGGCCCCTTCGCCGCCTTCGATATGCGCGGCTTCACCGCGGGATTCACCCTCGGCGGGCTGCGCACCGATCTGGATTCGCGGGTGCTGCACGTGAACGGCGAACCGATCCCCGGACTCTTCGCCGCGGGCCGGTGCACCTCCGGTGTCTGCGCGGGCGGCTACGCCAGTGGAACCTCTCTCGGCGACGGCAGCTTCTACGGCCGCCGGGCCGGGATTGCGGCCGCGAAGAACTGAAACGGTACATTCAGACACATGTCCGAAGGTGAACCCGTCGTCGTGGAGGCGACCCGTCGGCGCCTGTCCGCGAAACAGGCCGATACGGTCGACAAACTGACGAAGGCAGCGGTGGAGGTCCTCACGCGCGAGGGCTTCGCGGGAATGACCATCCGTATGGTCGCCGCGGAGGCCGGCGTGGGTACCGCCACCGCGTACACCTATTTCTCGTCGAAGGAACATCTGGTCGCCGAGATCTTCTGGCGGCGACTGGTGGCGGCGGAGTCACCGGTGAGCGAGGATCCCGACCCCACCGTCCGGGTGGTGGCCGAACTGCGCGCCATCGCCATGCTCGTCGCCGACGATCAGGAGGTCGCCGGCGCGGTCACCAGCGCCATGCTGGGCCGCGACCCCGATGTGGCCCATCTGCGGGCCCGGATCGGGCTCGAGATCCGCACCCGGATCGAGCGCGCGCTCGGCCCCGACGCCGATCCCGAGGTCGTGGTGTCGCTGGAACTGGTCTACGCGGGCGCCCTGGTACGCGCCGGGATGGGCTACGCCTCCTACGCCGATATCGCCGACCTCATCGAGAAATCGGCGCTGTTGATCCTGCGCTGACCAGCGAGAGAAAGCTCGAAAACATGGACCGCCCGAAGCAACTCGATTCCCCGATGGTCACGACCGTCATCAAATACATGTCCAAGGTCAACACCTGGGCGTACCGGCGCACCGGCGGCCGGATCGGCGGCAAGTGGCGGGTCGGGGCGGGGATGCGCAAACCGGTTCCCACGCTGCTGCTGGACCATATCGGCCGCAAATCCGGCAAACCGTTCACCGCCCCGCTGCTGTATCTGCGAGACGGCGACGACATCGTCATCGTCGCGTCCCAGGGCGGGGCTGCCAAGAATCCGCAGTGGTACCACAACCTGGTCGCGCGGCCGGATACCACCGTGCAGGTCGGCAAGGAACGGATTCCGGTGCGGGCCCGGGTCGCCGACGACGCCGAACGCGACCGCCTGTGGCCGAAACTGCTCGAACTGTACGCGGATTTCGACAGCTATCAGTCGTGGACCGACCGCAAGATCCCGATTTTCGTACTGACCCCGCGAGCCGACTGAACTCTCCCTACGGACACGGGTAAACGCGGCGGTCCGTGACCGCGCCGGTCGGGGCGCGGTCACGGACCGCTGTCATTTCCGGGTGCCGGCCGATCCGGGAACCGGTTCGTTCCCGGCGGCCTGCCCCGGCGTCTCAGGCCTGTGCGGGTACGTTGGCCCGCTCGGCGCCCAGCGTCGTATCCGGACCGTGGCCGGTGTGCACCACCGTCTCGTCCGGCAGGGCGAACAACCGGTCGTTGATCGAGGCCAGAATGGTCGGATAGTCGGAATAGGACCGGCCGGTGGCACCCGGGCCGCCCTCGAAGAGGGTGTCGCCGCTGAACACCACCCCCGCGTCCTCCAGGTACAGACAGCACGACCCCGGTGAATGGCCGGGTGTGTGCAGTACCCGCAGGCGCGAGCCGCCCACCTCGAAGGTCTGCCCGTCGGCCAGGCGCTGGTACTCGACGCCGGGATGCGTCTGCTGCCAGAGCACCTCGTCGTCGGGATGCAGATGGATCGGCGCTCCCGTGGCCGCCGACAGGGTCGGCGCCACCGTCACGTGATCGTTGTGCGCATGGGTGCACACGATGGCGGCGACATGGCGGCCGGCCACGGCGTCGAGCACCGGGCCCGCGGTATGCGCGGCGTCGATGATCAGCACCTCGGTATCGTCGCCGACCAGCCAGATGTTGTTCTCCACATCCCAGCAGCCGCCGTCGAGGCAGAACTGCCCCTCGGTGACCACCCGTTCGACGCGGGCGCTCACAGCACCACCACCGACCGCAGCACCGCGCCGCCGTGCATGGTGTGGAACGCCTCCTCCACCGCGTCCAGCCCGATCCGCTCGGTCACGAACTTCTCCAGCGGCAACCGGCCCTGCCGGTACAGGTCGATCAGCATCGGGAAATCCCGCTCCGGCAGGCAGTCGCCGTACCAGGAGGATTTCAGCGCGCCGCCGCGGCTGAAGAAGTCGATGAGCGGCATCTCGAGGGTCATATCGGGGGTCGGCACGCCCACCAGCACCACCGTGCCGGCCAGATCGCGGGCGTAGAACGCCTGTTTCCACGTTTCCGGGCGGCCCACCGCGTCGATCACCACATCGGCGCCGAAGCCGTCGGTGAGATCCTGGATCGCGGTGACGGCGTCGGTGGCGGACGCGTCGACGGTATGGGTGGCGCCCAGTTCGCGCGCCCACTCGAGTTTCCGGGCGTCGGTATCGACCGCGATGATGGTGCCGGCGCCCGCGAGCCGCGCCCCGGCGATCGCGGCGTCGCCGACCCCGCCGCAGCCCAGCACCGCGACCGAATCGCCGCGGCCGACATTGCCGGTGTTCACGGCCGCGCCCAGGCCGGCCATCACGCCGCAGCCGAGGAGCCCGGCCACCGCCGGATCGGTTTCGGGATCGACCTTGGTGCACTGGCCCTCGTGCACCAGGGTCTTATCGGCGAAGGCGCCGATCCCGAGCGCGGGCGTGAGCGCCGTACCGTCCTCGAGGGTCATCGGCACACTGGCGTTGAAGGTGTCGAAGCAGTACCAGGGCCGTCCGCGCTTACACGCGCGGCACTGCCCGCAGACCGCCCGCCAGTTCAGGACGACGAAATCACCCGGCTCCACGTGGGTGACGGCGGAACCCACCGTCTCGACCACGCCCGCCGCCTCGTGTCCCAGCAGGAACGGGAATTCGTCGTTGATACCGCCTTCGCGGTAGGTCAGATCGGTATGGCAGACCCCGCAGGCCTGGATCTTCACGATCACATCGCGGGGGCCCGGATCCGGGATCACGATCTGGACCGTTTCGACCGGGGCACCGGGACCGCGGGCGATGACTCCTCGAACCTGCTGTGGCACAGCCTCTCCTCTCGGGCGATTGATGCGGCGATGCGCGTCAGCGCATACGTTATCCGCCCCGAGGGGCTACCGGTCGGCGTCGGGTGGACTCACCGGCCCGAATCGGGCCACGCGCGGTGCGTGGCCGGGGCCGGACGCACAGCGGCGGCGCACCCGCCGGGTACGCCGCCGCTCATCCGGCAAACGCTCAGAGAACTCCCCAGGCCTGCAGCAGATAGGTCACATTGGCGGCGATGGACGTGACGAGATTCGCCAGATTCAGGGCCGCGGACCCGGCTTCGATCATGTTCTTCTTTCCTCCTGATCCATCCCGACCGGAGCCCAAAATACCGAGGGCATTCGAGTTGGGCAAACGCCCGATTACCGGAAATCCGGCGTTCCGGGCGAGCGCCGACCGAAGGACAGGGAGCCGTTCAACTGTCCGTAAATGTGATCAGACATGTGTCCCACTGAGTGCGCACACAGACCCGGCAGCGCCCGCGAACAGGCAATCGCCCGTCCACGAGGAACATCGGAGTCAGCGCGGAATCAGCTCGCCATACCGGCTTCGGGCTCCGGCCCGGGGCCGTCGGCGCGGAGTTTGAGCAGGGTCAACCCCGCGGTACAGGCCAGGATGAGACCGATCACACTGACCACCACATGCAGTGTCCCGATCCCGTAGACCGCCGCTCCGAGCCCACCGGTGAAGACCAGCCAGCCGCACACTCTGCCCACTGTCCCGCCCATACCGTGCGTGCCGGCATCCACCGGCTCCACGATCGCCTCCCGTGTCTCGGGCGCCTCCGGCGCTCCGGGCAGGTCGGGGGTGGTCTGGTCTCCCATCATCTACTCCTCGATGGCGACGTTGAGGAAATCGCGTCGCGCCTAACCACTTCCGTGCACGGTCATCGCATCGCGATGCCTCATGCGTCACTTCAGCAACATACGCTACGACCGCAACCCGACGATTGTTACGCGACACAAGCCCGCGACACGCGGCCGATATCAATTCGATACCTGGAACGTACCCCTTTGGGGCCGGTCTACACCGGTCACCAGCGGGATCGGAAGGTCCGGGGCTGGTTCCGGCAAACTCGCTGGATTAAGGTGAGGCCACTGACTTATCACAGGAGCGTCACCGATGGACAGCAAAACGAAGGTCGCCGGGCCGCTGGCGGCTGCGGGGGCGGTTTCGCTCGGGCTGGTGTTCATCGGCGCGTGCGGTATCGGCCAGGAGGACACCTACGTCCCGCCGCCGCCGATCCACTCCGGACCACAGCCGGTGGAACAGGCCGGATTCAGCGAGACCACCTCCGGTATCGCCCAGGTGCTGATCCCTCCGTCGCCCACCTGGCGGATCGCCCCCGATCCCGGGCCCCGTCGCACGCTACCGCCCGAATACCAGATCTCGGTCACCTCCTCCACGCGCCCGGACGCCGCCGACGACCGGTCCGAAGAGGCCTCCGAGGAGCCGTCCGACGATCCGACCACCACCCGGCGGGTCACCCTCTCGGCCACACCCGGCCCCACCCCGCCGGCCGAACCGAGCTGGACCACCGCATCGGAACCCGCTCCGGAAATCGCTCCGGCGCATACCGAATCACCGCTCCCCCCGCCGCCACCGCCCGGTACGAGCCCGGGTGGCGCCGATACCGGGCAGGCACCGACCACGACCGTCGAGCCGCCGCCCGCCACCGCACCGGCCGATCCGGCGCCCGCCGGCACCCCGTCCGCCGAAGTACCGCTCCTCCCCGGCGACGGGCCGTCCCCCGGTACCGAACCGGCCCGGACCACCCTGACTCCCCCGACCGAGGCGCCGGTCGAATCGGCGCCCGCCGGGGAGCCCTACGACGCCTCCGGGAGCACCACGCCGGAACCGGATGAGACAACCACGCCCACGCCGGTGCCCATCGTCCCCACCATCGCCATCGTCCCTGTCTCCTGACTCGCTGCCGGGCAGCAGGTCTTCCGGGGCTCAGAGTTCGGCGTAGGCCACCGCTCGCTGCGCGGCGGCGACCATGGGGCGCAACGAGTTCGTGAACGCCTCCGCGCCCACCGGTGCGATATCGACATCACGACCGGTGTGAACGGTATAGCGCCCGTCGTCGGCGATATCGATCCAGCACAGCACCCCGATCGGCTTCGCCGCCGCGCCACGCCGTAGGGACACCACGATCTGGCCGATACCGGTACGCCGCTGTTTGAGGCGCCGCCGGATCAGGCTGGGGACGGTCGGCCCCGACACCGGAACGGTCACCTGGTCACGACCGTCCAGCACCACCTCCGCGCGCGGGGCGCGCAGCCGTTCCCCGGAACCGGCGGGCGCCGCGGGCAGTGCCGCGACCACCCGTCCCGGAAGCGATGCGGCCGCGGTCGTCACGATCCGCAGTTCACCGCCGCGGTCGGGCAGCGGGCCCGGCCCCTGGGCGGCCACCACCGCGATCCGGCCGGCGGACGCCCCGAGAATCCGCACGGTGGTCGCACCGGCATCGTCGTGCCCGAACACCTCGACGCTCACCTCCGGCGCGGCCAGGACCCGCAGTGCCGCCTCCAGGTCGGCGTCGAGCACGGTGTCGCACCATCGGCGCAACGCGGGCAGCTGGGCGTCACGCTCGGCGGAGTCGCGGGCCGACAACCGCACCGCGAGGGGATACGGGATCCGGTCGCCGACGGTCCGGTCCCAGGCCAGGGCGAACTGGTCGGGCCCGAGCGTCCAGGTCACTCCGCTTCGCTCCACTCACCCAGGACGGGCGGGGTGGTCGGATCGAGCGCGCCGATCAACCCGCCGGACTCCTGGCCCGGTTCGAGGAAGGTGAGATCGTCGTCGCTCCAATGGAGTTCGTCGTCCGCGGCGGGCTCCCGGCGGTCGGCGCGGGGCGGCGTCACCGAGGAGCCGGACCGTACGGTATCGGCGGCCATGGCGCCGCCCAGCATCCCGCCGATCGCACCGGCGCCCATTCCGGTGACGGCGTTACCGCTCGAATCCCGCTGCCGCTCTTCCCGGTTCCGATCGTCACCGGTCTGTGAACCGGCCGGGCGGACCGGCGCCGAGAACACGGGTACGGCCTGCGCGGCGGCGGTCGTCACGGGAGCGGGCGACGCGGCGGGTGCGAGAGCGGGCGACGGGGCGGCGGCCGGGGGCGCGGTGGCGGCGGCCGCGGTGTGGGACGGGGTCTCCGCCGGAGTCGCGGGCGCCGGTATGACCGCCGGTGCGGAACCCGTGACCACGGGTACGGATCCGGCCGGTGTCACCGCGGCCGGATCGGTGGGAGCCGGTGTTTGCGCGGTGTCGCCCGCGACGGTGGTAACGCCCGGAGCTTCCGGCGCCACGAACGAGACAGGTATCCCCCTCGGCGTGTCCGCCGCGGCGGGCGACGCCGGTCCCGGGCCCGGGACCGGCGCGGCCACCGGTTCGCCGGGATCACCGGGCAGGTCCGGGAAAACGGGCACCCCCGCGCCGGTGGGGATGAACGCGCCGCCGTAGACGCTCTCCATCACCCGTACGGCGTCGGCGCGGGCGTCGTCGAGCGCACGCTGGGACGCGATATTGCCCGTGGCCGCATGCGGGTCGAGCAGGGCGTCGGTGAGATCCGGTGCCGCGGCGGCCGGTTCGCCGATCGCCGCGCGCAGGGTCTCCGCGGCGTCACCGGCCTGGGCCAGCCGCTGCCCGACGGTGGCCAGGACATCGGCGAGCTGCCGCCCGGCGGCCTCGAAATCCCGGACCGCCGCCGCGGCCGGACCGGCGGCCGAACCACGCCAGCCGTCGGCGATGGCGCCGCTGATATCGGTATGCGCCAGAGTGACCGCGTCACCCAGGCCGCCCGCCGCGCCGCGCCACGCCTGGCCGCCGGTCTGCAGGACCGACGGATTCATCGTCGACACCCCGGAATGAATCTGTTCGTGGGTGAGGTTGTCGAAAACCTCCACCGTGGGCGCGTAATCGGGATCCACGCGGTCGTGGACACCGCGACGACCGGCCTTGGGCAGTTCACGCACCGGACACTCCTGTCGTCTCGGCGGCGGTCGTGTGCACGGCGGCCGCGACCTCGCTGTCGGCCTGCTGGTAGGCCGCGGCGGCGATCCGGAAGGTATGGGCGAGCCGGCGGGCCGTCGCGGAGTAGCGGCGCAGCGCCGCGATCGCCTCGGTGGCCTTGCCCTCGAAACCCGCGCGCAGCGCAGCGCCCGAGGCGAATCCGCCGAACCCCGGTAACGCGACCGCGGCGGACACCGCCTCGATCTGCGCGTCCACCTGGTCGGCGAGTTGTTCGTAGCGCACCGCGCAGCGTTCCGGTGTCCCTTCGGCCACCAGCACCGCGTCTATCCACAATTGCCCGTCCTCGACCGCCGAGTCGAGTGCGGTGATGGTATTCGGCTGCACCCCGTCCCCCTTCTTCCTGCCTGTCGCGCGGCGGGCCGAAACACCGTGCGCCCTATGGCCGGCGCGGGCCCGCGACGATCTCCTGCGTCCACTGCACGATATCCGCCGTGACCCGCGTACGCACGCGCTCGTGCAGCAGATCGTGTCCGGCGCCGGGGTATTCCCGCAGGTCCACCCCGTCCCGCTGTCCCGCCCAGGCGCGCACCGCCGCGACCGGGGCACGCCGGTCGTCGACACCGTGCACCGCCAGGACCGGCGGTAACGCGGGATCGGCGTCCGGTGGGCCGCCGAGCACCCGGGCGGGTGTACCGCACAGGACCAGCCCGGCGGCGAAGCCCGGATCCAGCACCGCCGCAACGGATTCGGTGCGTGACGCCCGATGTCCACCGGCGTCCGGGTCCCCGCCGGCCGCGCCGAGAGCCGCCAGCGCGGTCACGGCGCCGAGTGAATGCCCCATGAGGATCAGCGGGAGCCGGGGCGCCCGGGCCCGGACCAGTGCGGCGAAGCGGGCCGCGTCCTCCACCAGCTGTGACAGCGCGACGGCCCGCCCGGGATCCCCTTCGCTGAGCCCCTGCCCCGCCGTATCCAGCGTCCAGACCCCCAGACCCGCGGCGTTCAACTGCCGGGCGAAATCGTGATAGTGCCCGCTGTGCTGCCCGGAGCCGGGCAGCAGTACGACTCCGGCGGCGGCACCGTCCACCGGCCGGTCCCGATAGTGCAACCGGCCGTACGCACCGGCGAAGAAACCCATGCGCGGATTGTGGCAAAGCAACGCACGGCGGCGGGACCCGCCCACCGGGCCGGCCCGGCGGACGGCGGCCGACCGTCGTGACCGGTCCCGAGGCACCGCGCCCCGAGACCGGAAGACTTACGGAGCGGGAGCGGGCTGCGGCGCGGGAGCGGGCTCACCCGGCGCCACGGGCGCGGGAGCCGGTTCACCGGGAGCCGGGGCCGGAAGCGGAACCGGCTGGTCGGGGACCGGGAACATACCGACGGTCGGCGTCATCACGCAGAGGGCGCCGGGGTAGTCGATGGTTCCCCACATCGAGGCGAGCACGGTGCCCGGGCCGCTGTTCACCTTCTTCGACAGCGACGGCGTACCGAACTCGGTGCGGTCGTCGAGCATGCTGAGACCGGAGGCGCCGTTGTTGATGTTGATCCAGGCGACCACCAGGCCCGCGGCCTGCGGGATACCGGGGTGGCCGGGAGTGGCGTGGAAGGTCAGGGTGCCGGGCTCACCGACCAGGTTCGCGCTCGGGCCGTTGGCGGTACCGGCCGCGACGATGGTGGTGATCGGCCCGTTGCTCCCGCAGCCGAAGGTGGGGGCCGCGTAGACGAAGGGGGTGTACTGGCCGATATTGCTGATATGGGCGGCGGTCACGTAGTCCGCGTAGCGGTGCAGCGCGTCCACACCGGCACGGGTTTCGGGTTTGTCCGCGGTCTGCTCGGTGAGCGCGATGAGCGCGGCCTCGGTGGGGGTGCGGGCGGGTTCGGGTTCGGCCACCGCCGGCGTGGTGAAGGTGAGGGCGGCACCGACACCCAGAGCGGCTGCTGTGGCTGCGGTGCGCGCGACGATTCTGTTGTGCACTGCTCTGAACTCCCTAAATCCGATCTGGAGACGGCGCCGGAAGTTAGCCGGCAGATCACCGCCCCACGGCTGCAAACTACCAGCACGAGCGCGGCGCCGTGGGCCGCACCGGACTTTCCTCCGGGGCTGTGGGCGGGCCGCCCCCGCGACATGTGATGCACTCGACACGGCACGATTGATCGTGGGTGTAAGTTCTATGCGGGACAATCGAGACATATTTGGAGATGTGTATGAAACTAACTCTGTCTCCCGACGAGGTCGCCTTCCGCGACGAACTGCGGAAGATCTACACCACCGCGATCCCCGCCGAGATCCGTGAACGCGTGAAGTACGGTCACGAGCTGTCCCGCGAGGACATCGTGACGGCCCACCGGGCCCTCAACGAGCACGGTCTGGCCGTGCCGAACTGGCCGGTGGAATGGGGCGGCAAGGACTGGACCCCCATGCAGCGCCACCTGTGGCAGGACGAGATGCAGCTGGCCAGCGTGCCGGACCCGCTCACCTTCAACGCCACCATGGTCGGGCCGGTGATCGCCCAGTTCGGCTCCGAGGAGCTCAAGAAGCGATTCCTGCCGCCCACCGCCAACCTCGACATCTGGTGGTGCCAGGGCTTCTCCGAACCCGATGCCGGGTCCGATCTGGCCTCGCTGCGCACCACCGCCGTCCGCGACGGCGATTCCTACATCGTCAACGGCCAGAAGATCTGGACCACCCTCGCGCAGTGGGCCGACTGGATCTTCTGCCTGGTCCGCACCGATCCGAACGCCCCGAAGAAACAGGCCGGGATCTCCTTCCTGCTCTTCGATGTGAAATCCCCCGGTGTGACCATCCGCCCGATCAAGCTCATCGACGGCGGCTACGAGGTCAACGAGGTCTTCTTCGAGAACGTCCGCGTCCCCGCCGACCAGCTGGTCGGCGAAGAGAACATGGGCTGGACCTACGCCAAGTACCTGCTCGGCAACGAACGCACCGGGATCACCGGCGTCGGCCGGACCAAGGTGCGGATCGGGGTGGCCAAGGAGTACGCGGCGAACACCCGGTCCGGTAGCGGCACCCTGCTCGAGGATCCGTTGTTCGCGGCCCGGGTCGCCGAACTGGAGAACGAACTGCTGGCCCTGGAACTCACCCAGCTGCGCGTGGTGTCGAACTCCACCGAGGGGAAGCCGAACCCGGCGTCCTCGGTGCTGAAGATGCGCGGTTCGGAACTGCAGCAGGCCGCCACCGAACTGCTGCTCGATATCGCCGGACCGGACGCGCTGCCGGTCGGCACCTCCGATATCGCCTCCCCGGAGTGGGCGCAGCGCACCGGCCCCAGCTATCTCAACTACCGCAAGACAACCATCTACGGAGGTTCCAGCGAGGTGCAGCGCACCATCATCGCCTCCTCGATCCTCGGATTGTGAGGTCAAGGTTATGGATTTCGATCTCACCGACGAACAGGTCCTACTCCGCGACACCGTACGTGACCTGCTCAATCGTCAGTACAACCCGGAAAAGCGACTCGAGGTCACCGCGACCGATCTCGGCTGGAGCCGGCAGGTCTGGGGACAGCTCGCCGAATTGGGCGTACTCGGCCTGAGCTTCGACGAGAAGGACGGCGGTATGGGCGCCGGTCCGGTGGAGACCATGCTGGTCCTGGAGGAGTTCGGACGCCGGCTGGCGCCGGAGCCGCTGCTGGACTCGGTACTGCTGCCGGGTGGGCTGATCACCGCCGTGGGCACCCCCGACCAGCGGCAGCGCATCCTGACCGAGGTCGCCGCCGGGTCGAAACTGCTCGCCTTCGCGCACGGGGAACCCGGCACCCGCTGGCCGGATCACGAGATCGCCACCGCGGCCACCGCGCAGGGCGACGGGTACACGCTCACCGGCGTCAAGAACCCGGTTCCGCACGGTGACTGTGCCGACGATCTGGTGGTCAGCGCCACCCTGCCCGGCGGCGGTGTCGGCCTGTTCCTGGTCGCCGCCGATGCCGACGGCGTCACCAGGACGGCCTTCGCGACGGTCGACGGGCTGCGCGGCGCGCAGGTGGAGTTCGCGGGCGCCCCCGCCGAACTGCTGGGGTCCACCGAGGACGCCACCGCGGCCATCGAGGACGTACTCGCGCGTACCCAGGCGGGGCTGTGCGCGGAATCGGTCGGTGCGATGGAGGAATCGCTGCGCCTGACCACCGACTATCTGAAGACCCGGAAACAGTTCGGGGTCACGCTGTCGAAGTTCCAGACCCTCACCCAGCGCGCCGCGAATATGTACGTCTCGCTGGAACTGGCCCGCAGTATGAGCTACTACCTCACCGCCTCGCTGGTCGACGCCACCGCCGATCCGGTGATCGCGTCGCGGGCCCGGCTGCAGGTCGGCCGGTCGGCGCGTCATATCGGGCAGGAGTCCATCCAGATGCACGGCGGTATCGGGGTGACCTCGGAATACCCGGTCGGCCACTATGTGGCCCGGCTCACCGCCATCGAGCGCACGCTCGGCAGCGGCCTGGAGCATCTGCGGGTGCTCACGAATCAGGTCGGGCAGTACGCGCAGCCCGAGCTGTAACCCGACCCCCGGCAGGCTCCGGCCCGGACGCCGCTCAGCGGATGTCCGGCCGGAGCAGCTCGGTGACCTCGGTGTCGGCGAGCTGGTGGAAATCCCGGTAGGCCCCGCCCACCCCGGCCAGTGCCATCGGGGCCTGTGGGCAGATCACCTCGTCGGCCTCGCCGCGGATCCGCGGCAGCGCCTCGGGGGCCGAGACCGGGACCGCCACCACCAGCCGGCGGGGATGCTGCGCCCGCGCCACCCGGCAGGCCACCACCACACTCGCGCCGGTGGCGATACCGTCGTCGACGATCACCACCGTGCGGTCACGCAGCGGGATCGGCGGGATATCGCCGCGCCACAACACCGTGCGGCGTTCGAGTTCCACGCGTTCCTCGGCCTCGATGGCGTCCAGTCGCGCCGCGTCGAGCCCGGTCTGGCGCAGCACATCGGCGTTGACCACCCGCACGCCCTGCTCCCCGATCGCCCCGGCCGCCAGTTCCGGCTGCCAGGGCACCCCGAGCTTGCGGACCAGCAGGATATCCAGATCGCCCCCGACGACCTCGCGGACCGCCGCCGCCACCGGCACCCCGCCGCGCGGGAGTCCGAGCACCAGCGGCCGATCCGCGCGCAGGTGCGTCAGTTCGCTGCCCAGCGCGCGTCCGGCGGACAGGCGGTCGGCGTACAGCATCACCCTCCGACGCTACTCGCCTCCGGTGTGCCGATGGCGAATCTGCGCAGTTCCAGGCTGGGGTTCGCCCGGCGGACCCGCGCCAGCACCTCCGGCTCCAGGCGGGCCAGCGCGACACCCGGTTCGTCGCCGAGTTCGTCGAGCACCCGCCCGGCCGGGTCGATGATCATGGACGCGCCCGCGCCGCGCGGACCGCACTGATCGGCCGCGGCCAGGAAAACGGTGTTCTCGATGGCCCGGGCCCGCAGCAGCGTGGTCCACTGATCGACCTTGCCCGGGCCCGGGATCCACTGCGCGGGCAGCAGCAGCACCTGCGCACCGGCCACGGCCAGCCGCCGGAACCCTTCCGGGAATCGCAGGTCGAAGCAGGTCTGGAGTCCGAACGTGAACCCCTGCGCGGTGAACAGGGCCGGATCGGCCAGCGGTCCGGGCCGGACCACCTCCGATTCCCGCTGCCCGAACGCGTCGTAGAGATGCACTTTGCGGTACCGGGTGAGCAGGGCACCGTCGGGTCCCAGCGCGACCAGGGTGTTGTGGATCCGGCCGTCGCCGGGTTCGGTGGTCTCCACCACCCCGGCGACCAGGTACACCCCGGTTTCGGCGGCCAGCCCGGCCAGCGCGGTGACGAACGGCCCGTCCAGCGGCTGGGCCGCGGCGCGTACCCGGTCGTCGAGCCGGCCGAGGGCGAACATGGAGTACTCCGGGGCCACCACGACACGCGCACCGCGGTCGGCGGCGGACCGCACCCGCTCGGTGAGCGCGGTGAGATTGGCGTCGATATCGGTATGCGGGCCGAACTGCACCACCGCGACGGAAAGCGGGTCCGCGGGGTGGCCTGCGGCGGGATCGGCGGGGTCGGCGTCCATGCTGACACCGTATGGCCCGGTGGGCCGGACAACCAGGCCGTACCAGTAAACTCCTGGTCAATGAGCACCAATCAGGGCGAAGACGGCCTCGGCGAGGACGTGAGCGACACCGAACCCGAAACTGCCGGACCGTCCTTCGCCGACCTCGGAATCGATGACCGGATTCTTTCGGCCATCGCCGATGTCGGCTACGAATCCCCCTCTCCCATCCAGGCCGCGACCATTCCCCCACTGCTCGAGGGCGCGGACGTGGTGGGCCTGGCGCAGACGGGTACCGGTAAGACCGCGGCCTTCGCCATCCCGATCCTGATGGGGTTGCTCGCCGACCGGCCCACCGGTAAACAGCCGGCCGCCCTGGTGCTGGCGCCCACCCGTGAACTCGCGATCCAGGTGGCGGAGGCCTTCGGGCGCTACGCCACGCATATGCCGAACACCCACGTGCTGCCGATCTACGGCGGCCAGAGTTACGGCGTGCAGCTGTCCGGTCTACGCCGCGGCGCGCAGGTGGTCGTGGGCACCCCCGGCCGGGTGATCGACCATCTGGAGAAGGGCACGCTGGATCTGTCCCAGCTGCGCTACCTGGTGCTCGACGAGGCCGACGAGATGCTGAAGATGGGGTTCCAGGAGGATGTCGAGCGCATCCTCGCCGACACCCCGTCGCAGAAGCAGGTCGCCCTGTTCTCGGCCACCATGCCCGCCGCGATCCGCAAGATCTCCAAGCAGTACCTGCACGAACCGGTCGAGATCACGGTCAAGGCCAAGACCAGCACGAACACCAATATCACCCAGCGCTGGGTACTGGTATCGCATCAGCGCAAACTCGACGCCCTCACCCGGATCCTCGAGGTGGAGGCCTTCGAGGCCATGATCATCTTCGTGCGCACCAAACAGGCCACCGAGGAGCTGGCCGAGAAGCTGCGCGCCCGCGGATTCTCCGCCGCCGCCATCAACGGCGATATCGCCCAGGCCCAGCGTGAGCGCACCATCGGCCAGTTGAAGGCCGGCACGCTCGATATCCTGGTCGCCACCGATGTGGCGGCCCGCGGCCTGGACGTGGACCGGATCTCGCATGTGGTCAACTACGACATCCCGCACGACACCGAGTCCTATGTGCACCGCATCGGCCGCACCGGCCGCGCGGGGCGCAGCGGTGAGGCGCTGCTGTTCGTGGCGCCCCGCGAACGCCATCTGCTGAAATCCATCGAGCGCGCCACCCGGCATCCGCTGACCGAGATGCAGCTGCCCAGCGTGGACGATGTGAACGCGCAGCGGGTCGCGAAGTTCGGCGACGCCATCACCGAGAACCTCAGCTCCGATAATCTGTCGCTGTTCCGCAAGCTGATCGAAGACTACGAACAGGAACACAACACCCCGCTGGCCGATATCGCCGCCGCGCTGGCGGTGGCCGCGCACGACGGCGAGAGCTTCTTCCTCGAACCCGAACCGGAACCGGTGGAGCGGCCGCGCCGCGAACGCGCGCCGCGGCGGTTCGACGAGGGCGGTTTCGAGGAGCGGCGCGGCCCCTCGCGGCATCGCGCGACCGGCGCCGAACTGGCGACCTATCGCATCGCGGTGGGCAAACGACACCGGGTGGTACCGGGCGCGATCGTCGGCGCCATCGCCAACGAAGGCGGGCTGCGGCGCAGCGATTTCGGGCATATCAGCATCCGGCCCGATCACAGCCTGGTCGAATTGCCCGCCCATCTCCCGCCGGAAACCCTGGACGCCCTGCGGAGCACCCGGATCAGCGGGGTGCTGATCCAGTTGCAGCTCGACCAGGGCCCGCCCGGACATCGCGGGATCGGCCGCGGCCCGCGCCGCGACGGCCCCAAGCGCCAGGAACGCCGGAAACCGCGGTCCTGAACCACGGTCCGTTCCCCCTGGTCGGACCCGGTGGCTACAGTGGGCCCGTCCGGTGCGCGCGGGGCGCGGACCGGGAGTGTCACTGGGCGCAGGAGGGCCGTGGGTGTTCGTTGTCGGTGATCGGGTGGTGTACGACGCCACGGATCTGGTGCGCGGCGCGCGCTGTGAGTTCGCGCTGCTCCGCGCGCTCGACACCGAACTCGGCACGGTGGCCGGCGGTCCGGCCGGCGGCGAATCCGGCGACCGGATCGCCGATATCGATTCCGGGCACGGGGAATTCGGCCGGTTGCGGGCCTCGGTCCTGCGGCAGCACGGTGACGCGGTGTCCCGGCCCGCGCACTACGGCGAACCCGTCTCCCTCCCGGAACTATCCCTCGCGCACGACGAATCGATCGCGGCCTGCCGCGACGGCGCACCGGCCGTTCTCGGCGCCACCGTCTTCGACGGTGAACTCCGCGCTCGCGCGGAACTGCTGACCCGCACCCCGCATGGTGTCGCGCTGTACGGGGTGACACCCGGCCGGGGTCGGCCGGTGGCCACCGCCCTGCGCCTCACCGCCGCCGCGCGGATCCTGGCGGCGCACTCGGTGCCGGTGGACCCCGTGCTGACGGTCTGTTCCGGCGACGCGGCCCATACCTTCGACCTGGAGGTGACGCTGCCGGTGTACCGGGCCCGGCGGCGCCGAACCGCGCGGATCCTGGACGAACATTCCGGCGAGTTGCTGCCGGTGCAGTGGGGTGACCCGCGCTTCCGGGCCTGCGGGCAGTGCCGCACCTGCGTCGCCGCCTACACCGAGGCGCGTGATCTGCTGCTGGTCGCCGGGATGGACCCGGCGACCAGGACCGGGCTGCGCGCGGCCGGAATCAGCAGTATCGACCGGCTCACCACCCGGACCGCGGCACCGCCCGAGGTATCCGCACGGACGCTGGCCCGGTTGCGGGCCCAGGCCGTGGTGCAGCTGCGCCAGGAACGCACCGGCCGCGGCGAATGGGTCACCGCCGACACCCGCGTACTCGCTCTGCTGCCGCCCGCGACGCCGGGCGATCTGGCCCTGGATATCCGCCGGGTGCGGCCGGACCGGGTGCGTATCGAGGTCGCCACCCGCTATTCGGCGCCGGTGGTCCGGGAGATCCCACTGCGCGCCGCCACGGCCGGGCACGAGCCGGGCCCGGACGACGCCGGTCGCCGCGCCTTCACCGATCTGCTCGCGACACTCACCGAACCCCTGCTGGCCGACCCCGGATTGCATATCTTCCACTACACCGCCGAAACCAGGACGATCCTGCTGTGGGCCGCGGGCCGGCTCGGGTTCGGCGAGGAGACCGTGGACGCGCTGTTGCGCACCGGAACCCTGGTGGATCTCTCTCCGATCGTGCGGGGGGCGTTCGTGATCGGCACCCGGTCCTATGACCTGTCCGCGATCACGCCCGCGCTCGGCGGATCCCCGGACGAATCCGGTGCCGCGGCGGTGCTCTGGCTGGCCGACCGCCTGCGCAAGGAGCGGCCCGAACCGTCCGGGTCCGCGCGCCCGGATCCGCTCGGGCGGGTACTGCGGGATACACCGACGGCGCAACCCACGTCCACCGAGGCCGCGCTCGCGGAATTCGCGGCCCGGTCCACCGATGCGGCGCCGGATACCGGCGGCCCGCCCGGCCCGCATCGGGTCGCCGGGCTGACGGCGGCGCTGCTCGGATACCACCGGCGGGAACAGCAGGCGCCGTGGTGGGCCCATATCGACCGCCTCACCCATCCGCTCCCGGACCGGCCCGCCGAACCCGGGGTCATGGTGGCCGATACCGCCGCGGTGGATACGAAATGGCATATCGGCCCGGACGAGCGGGCGCGGCGTTTCCTCCGGCTCACCGGACGGCTCGCCGGTGGCGGGCTCGCCCCGGGAACCGCCGTGCAGGTCCTCTACGAACCCGGCGGCCGGGCCCGGGCGGCAGTGCGGACGGTCGGTACCGCCACCGTGCTCGGTTGTTCGGTGGCGCCCGATTTCACCGATACCGTGCGCCTCGAGGAGACCCTGGCGCCGGGTGCGGCGCCCCACGACGAACTCCCGGTGGCACTGACCCCGGCGCTGCCGGCTCCGGCGACGGCCGCCGCGGACGCGGTGGAGGAGATCGGCCGGGAACTACTCATGACCCTGCCGGCCGTACCGGAGACCGCGCTGTTCGACCTCCTCGCCCGCCGGGCGCCCCGATTGCGTTTCCGCACCGGCGATCCCGTCCGGCCCGCCCTGCCGGCGGCCGGTGCGAACCCGGTGCCCGCGATCCACGCCGCCCTGCGCGATCTGGATCGTTCCTGTCTCGCGGTCCAGGCTCCGACGGGTACCGGCCGGACGGCCGTCCTGGCCGAGGTCCTCACCGCCCTGGTCACCCGGGACAACTGGCGGATCGGCGTCGTCGCGCCCACCGCGGCGCCGGTGGAGAGCCTGCTCGACGCGGTGGTGCGCGCGGGCGTGCTGCCCGAACTGGTCGCGAAGAGCGAAGCGGCGGCCGTGGCCCCGGAATGGCTGGTGCTGGACGCGGCCCGCCACCCGCGGTTCCTGTCGAACGCCATCCGGGGCTGTGTACTGGGCGGCACCTTCGACGATTTCGCCGATCCCACCCGGGTTCCGCGCGATTCGCTCGACCTGCTGGTGATCGCCGACGCGAACAGTTGCGCCCTCGCGGTGGTGGCCGATGTCTCCGGAACCGCCCGCAACCTGCTACTGACCGGCGACCCGTGCGACCGCCGGCGGCCGGCGCCGGGCCCGCATCCGGAACCCGTGGACGTCGCGGCCCTCACCTGGTTCGCCGGGGGGCACGAAACCCTCCCGCCCACACACGGCTACTTCCTCGGCCGGACCCGTCGCCTGCATCCCCGGCTGGCCGAACCGCTGTCGCGCCTGTGGTTCGACGACCGGTTGCGGGCCGATCCGGTGCCCGCCCGGCCGGGCGACACCCTCGAACCGGGTATCGCCGTGGTGCCGGTGCACCACCACGGCAACAGCACCGCCTCCGATGCCGAGGCCCGGGAGGTGCTGCAGCAGATCCGCGAGCTGCTGGGCTTCCGCTGGGACGACGGGACGGGTCCACGCCCGCTGCAGGCGCACGATATCGTCGTCGTCTCTCCGCACCGGGAGCAGGTCGGCCGGATCCGGACCCTGTTGGCGCGGGCCAGGTTCGAAGAAGTCCTGGTGGGCACCCCGGAGCTGTTCCGGGGCCGGGAGGCGGCGGTGGTTCTGCTCTCCCCGGCCACATCGAGCCCCGAGGATTCGCCCGTTCCGGTCGGCGAACTGCTCTCCGGCGCACTCGTCCACGACACCCTGGGCCGGGCGCGGCGCCGGATGGTAATCGTCGGGTCGCCCCTGCTGACCGATTTCCTGCCCGAATCGACGAGTGAATTGACGGCGCTTTCTCGCATTCTCCGGTTATGCGAAGGCGCGTAATTCCCGGATATCCGATCGAAACCCGGGTTCGACCGAATTCGCGTTTTCGTAAATAATATTCACGAATTATCGCGGCACCGGACATTCACCCGAAACATTGCCCTTCGCCGCGATAGGTGGGCACCGGCGCCCGGGAGCCGTCCGCCTCGACGAGATACAGCCGGTCGAAGCGCTCGCACAGCTCACCGGCCTTGGCATGCCGGAACCAGACCCTGTCACCCACGGCGAGATCGCCGGCGCCCGACAGGGGGGTCTGCACTTCGCCCGCCCCCTCGGTGCCCAGCAGCCGCAACCCGTTGGGCCACACCGGTTTCGGAACCCGGCTCGCCCCGGCGGGTCCGGAGGCGATATATCCGCCGGCGAAAACCGTGGCGATTTCCGGGGTGGGCCGGCGGAGCACCGGAAGCGCGAAATAGAGTGCGGGCCGGGGCCGGAACGACCGATAGTCGTCGAAAAGCGTTGGCACATAGAGGCCCGAGCCCGCGGTGATCTCGGTAACGCCCGCGGCGCTCGCGCTGAGTTCGATCGACCCGGTCCCGCCGCTGTTGACGATTTCGAGCGCTCCGGCCACCGCGGTCACCGCGTCCAGGACCGCCGCCCGGCGCCGCCCGATCTCGCGGGCCGAGGCCGACTTGACCAGCCGGACCGGCAGCGAGGTGTCCGGCAGCCCCGCGATCTGGGCTTCGTAGGTCATCAGCCCGACGACTCGGAACCCACCGGCCAGTGCGGCCGCGGCCAGTTCCGCGGCCTGGTCCGGGGTGCGGACGGGAGAGCGGCGCACACCGAGGTGCAGCGGCCCGATCCGCAGCGAGGCGTCGACATCCAGGCAGACCCGCGGACTCACCGCGGCGCTGCCCACCGCGGCCCGCGCCAGGGCCAGCTGAGCACTGTCGTCGACCATCAGGGTGATCGCTTCCAGCAGGCCGGGATCGGCGGCGAGTTCGGCGAGCGCCGCCCGATCGGCGGTCGGATATCCGAGGAGTACATCGCCCGCGCCCCGGCGTGCCAGCCAGATCGCCTCCGCCAGCGAATAGGCCATGATCCCGGCGAAACCGCCTGCGGCCGTGAGGTTCTCGCCGAGGACCTCCGCGAGCACGGCGCGACAGCGCACCGATTTGCTGGCCACCCGGATCGGGCGGCCGCCGGCCCGGCGCACCAGGTCGGCGGCATTGGCCCGCAGGGTGGTCATATCGACCGCGGCCAGCGGCGGATCGAGATCGGCGGTGGCGGCGTGCAGCGGGGCAATCGGCGAGGTCGCGCTCACCCCGCCCACTCAACCACCGGACTGGTCATACGTCCAGCTCGACGCGCGGGCTCAGCTGTCGATCGCGCGCGTGACCAGGTTGGAGACCAGATCGTCGAAGGCCACCAGGATCGCCTCGTCATCGCAATCGGCCAGCCAGCGCAGCACCGACCCCTGCACCACGGTGATCACATAGCCGGCCACCGAGTCGACCGGTTCGATCCAGCGGGTGCCCGAGCGGGCGGCGCACAGCTCCAGCCATTCGACGACATCGCGCTGCTGGGCACGCTGCCGTTGCGAGATCACCGGATCGGGCACGTAGTCGTCACGGGAGTCCCAGTGCTGACACAGCGTCTGCACCGTTTTCTCGTAGGCGTGGATCTGCTGGACGGGCCGCGCCTTCACCAGCGGCCAGTACGCGCTCACCCCGGCATGCAGCAGTACCCGCAACGCCCGCAACCCGGTGCAATCCGAGACCGCGTCCGCGTGGTCGACCGCTTCACGCACGGCCGATCGCAACCGGACCTCCGCTATTTCTCCACGTACGCCCAACGCAAGCTCCCTCGGCAAACAACTCGCACACAGCGGGACCGAATTATCGGCACCGGAGTGGCCGGCCGGATCGGTGGGTCAGAGTCGGGAAGTAGCGACCCATCCAATCCGTCCTCTCAATATTAGAAAGATTTTCGGGGTTTGAGAACAGCTACAGCGGGAAATACATACCTGAAGCCTGTTTTGTAACCCTCCCGGGACCGGACGCGCCGTCCCCGGACACCACCGTGCTCGCGCCCGACCGCTCCGGGTGTATCACCGCGGTCGAGGCATCGGCACCGAACTGCTGCCGCGTGGGCAGAGACCATCGGTCAGTCTACGATGCGATCGCCGCTGTTTTCGGCCGCTGTGCCGCATCCCACAGCAGTGCCCGCGCGACGCCGGTTAGCCTGATGCGGTGACAAGCTCTCCCCTCGCCGATCATCTGCGTATCAGCGGCACCTTCAACTTCCGGGATCTCGGCGGACTGCGTATCAGCGGCGGCGGGACCGTGCGGCCCGGAGTCCTGCTCCGGTCGGCCCAGCTCAGCAGGCTCGACGACAGCGGCCATGCCACCCTCGACGAACTCGGCGTCGGCGCCGTGCACGATCTGCGCGGACACCGGGAGATCGAACGCGTCGGCGCGGACCGGCTCCCGGCGCATATCGCGCTCCGCGTCACCCCGTTCGACGACGGGACGGTCACCGCCCCGCCACACGAAGCGGGCGCGGGCCGTACGGACGCGCCGGGCGCCGCCCTGGCGTACATGATGGATGTGTACCGGAACTTCCCGGCCCGGCCCGAGGCGCATGCCGCGATCATGGCGCTGGCCGAGGCCATCGTGGCCGACCGCGGAGCGGTGCTCGTGCACTGCGCCGCGGGTAAGGACCGCACCGGCTGGACCGTCGCCACCCTGCTGCGCGCGGTCGGTGTCGACGAGACCGAGATCCTCACCGACTATCTGCTCAGCAACGACGCGGTCGCCCAGCTGCGCTCCACACTCAAGGACGAATTCGGCGACGAACTGCCCCCGGCCGTACTCGAGGTACGCGAGGAGTACCTGCGCGCGGGCGTGGAATCCAGTACCGCGCTGCACGGCGATTTCGACACCTACCTGACCGCGATCGGTTTCACCCCGCGGCTGCGCGGACAGCTGCGGGAGCGGCTGGTGGCCTGACCGGTCAGGCGCTGCGCCGCACCAGCCCGTCGGCACCGATACTGACCTGGTCACCGGTATGGAACCAGGTTCCGGTGAACCGGTCGGCGGTGCGCTGCGGATCGTTCCAGTACCGCCGGGTGACATTCGGCCCGCGGCACAGCAGCTCGCCGTGCCCGGCGGTCGCCTCCGGCCCGCACAGCGCCAGCTCGGTACCGCCGAACGGGAACCCCAGGACCGAATCGTCGGCCGCCTCGGCCGCGCCCGCCGTCGGCCCGACCGCGAGACCGATACCGCTGGTCTCGGTGGCGCCCCAGACCGACCACTGCCGGGCCGAGGGGAATACCGCACCCAGGTCGCGGGCGAAGGTGGGCCCCGGCGCGCCCTCGTCGGAGGCGGCCCGGCGCTGATCGGCGGTACTGATCCGGATCACCCGGTCGGTCCGCAGTCCCGCGACCCGGCCCGCGGCCAGATCCGGGAGCAGACCGCGCAGGATGCCCGCGTTCGCGGCGAGTGTGTCGACGCGTTCGGTCGCGATGGCCTCCGCGACCGCGGCCCGGCCCCGGGCCAGTACGACCGTGCCCCCGACCGCGAACGTCGGCAGCAGCTGATCGACGCATCCGCCGGCCGATGCCAGCGGATGCAGGAGCAGATTGCGCAGCCCTTCGGTGGGCAGATCCAGCGCCGCGACCATGGAGCGGATCGCCGAGAGCAGGTTCTCGTTGGTGAGTTCCACACCGGTCGGGGTTTCCGAGGCGATGGATCCGCTGGTGTAGCAGAGCAGGGCGAGATCGTTGAGGGCCGCGCCGTCGTCGATGAACGCCGCGCCGTCGGGCAGATCGGCGACCCGGTGGCGGTCACCGCGGGTCGCGCCGCACCCCCGCTCCGCCGAGCCCAGGACGAAATCGGCATCGCTGTCCATGATGACCCGGTCCGCGAGCGCGACCGGCAGCCCGTGATGCACCAGTACCGGCACCGCGCCGCTGAGCAGCGCCCCGAGGAACGCCTGCACCCACCGGACTCCGGGCGGCATATGCACGGCCACCCGGTCGCCGTAGCCGATCCCGTGCTCCTGCAACCCGCCGGCCACCCGCGAGGCCGAATGCCACAGCTCCCGGTAGGTCAGCCGGCCGCCGCCGATCTCCACCACCGCCTCCCTCTGGGAGAACGCGTGGACCTGCAGGTCGAGCAGTTCGGTGAGGGCGGGGCTGAGGTTGCCGTAGCGCAGCACGCCGTCCGCGCCCCGCGACAGCGGTGCGGCCGAGCCCGGGTCGGTGACGTGGAACTCCACCACCGGCGCCGCCTCCCCGGTCCGGCTCACGGCGCCCCGGATGTGCGGACCGGCAGCGGGCCCGATGATCGTGGTCGTACCGGTGTGCATCGGACCTCCGCCCGAGTCGAACAGTCTGTCTTCCGTGACTATATGACGCAGATCACAGAAATGGGTGCAGACCGGTCGAATCGGCCGGATCGGCCGCCGCGACCGCGGCCGGAGCGCACCGGCACGCGGCGGCGGCCGGGCTCACCGGCCCTCGAATACCGCCTTACCGGGGCCGTCCTCCAGGAAGCTGCGCACCGCCCGGGGCAGATCCTCGGTGCCGAACAACTCGCCCGACACCCGCGGGGTCACGGCGTCGGCGTGGGCCACCCCGCCCGACCGCCAGGCCTCGACGATCCGCTTCGTGGCGGCGTGCGCGCGGGTGGGGCCGTCGGCCAGCCGATGCGTGAGCGCGACGGCGGCGGTATCCACATCGTCGTGGACCTGGTTCACCACACCCCAGTCACGCATGGTGGCGGCGTCGTAGAGATCGCCGGTCATCACCAGTTCCCGCGCCCGGCCCGACCCGGCCCGTTCGGCCAGCCGCTGCGGACCGCCCATCGAGGGCGTCAGCCCGACCACGATCTCCACCAGCCCGAACTTCGCCTTCGGCGCGGCCAGGATCACATCACAGGCCAGGGCGATCTCGAACGCCGCCGTCAGGGTCAGCCCGTGCGCCGCGAACACCACCGGGCACGGCAGCGCCTCGATCGGATGCGCGATCCGTGTGAACAGGTCCTGCCACAGGCTCGCGCCCTGTTCCTCGGTGAGCCCCTGGAACGTATGCACGTCCACCCCGCCCGAGACGACCTTGCCCTCGGCCCGCAGCAGCACCGCGCGCGGCGGACGCGCCGACAATTCGGCGACATCCGCGACCAGGGCGTCGAACATCGCCTGGTCGAACAGGTTCAGCGGCGGCGCGGCGAGCGTCAGCGTGGCGACTTCGGCGCCGCCGGCGGTCGTCGTCCGCTCCAGCCGGGTGGGTTTGGTATCGCTCATGCGGCCAGCTTATGGCCCGGTGCTGCGAGACTGGTGCCATGACCGACTCGCGAACGGAACAGGGCACCTACGTCGAACCGGGTGAATTCACACGCGACACCAACTACATCACCACCCGCATCACCGCGGACGGTCGCGACGGCTACCCCGTGGAACCCGGCCGCTACCGGCTCGTCGCCGCCCGGGCCTGCCCGTGGGCGAACCGGACCCTGATCGTGCGGCGCCTGCTGGGCCTCGAGCCGGTGCTCTCCCTGGGCCTGTGCGGACCCACCCACGACAAGCTCAGCTGGACCTTCGACCTCGACCCCGGCGGCGTGGACCCGGTGCTGGGCATCCCCCGGCTGCGTGACGCCTACCTCGCCCGCTTCCCGGACTATCCGCGCGGCATCACGGTGCCGGCGGTGGTCGACGTGCCCACCGGCCAGGTCGTCACCAACGACTACGCGCGGATCACCCTGGATTTCTCGCTGGAGTGGACCGAGTACCACCGCGAGGGCGCCCCGCAGCTCTATCCCGAACCGCTGCGCGCCGAGATCGACGAGGTGAACGCCCGGGTCTTCCGGGAGGTGAACAACGGCGTGTACCGCTGCGGTTTCGCCGGCGCCCAGGATGCCTACGACGCCGCCTACGACCGTCTGTTCACCGCCCTCGACTGGCTCGAGGACCGGCTGGCCGGCCGGCGCTACCTGGTGGGCGACACCATCACCGAAGCCGATGTCCGCCTGTTCACCACCCTGGTCCGGTTCGATCCGGTCTACCACGGCCATTTCAAATGCAACCGGAGCAAACTCGCCGAGATGCCGGTGCTGTGGGCCTACGCCCGCGATCTCTTCCAGACCCCCGGTTTCGGCGACACCGTCGACTTCACCCAGATCAAGGACCACTACTACAAGGTCCACACGGATATCAACCCGACCGGGATCGTCCCGAAGGGCCCCGATCTCGCCGGCTGGCTCACACCCCACGGCCGCGAATCCCTGCCCGCGCGCCCCTTCGGCGACGGCACACCCCCGCCCGCTCCCCTTCCCGCGGAGCGGGTCCCGCAGGAGCACGGGGCATGAATCGGAACCGATCGACCGGGTAGTCCGTTATCACTGGAAGGAACGTACGGCCCCCGTGCCCTACAGTGCTCGGAGAGGCCATAAGGAGGATGACGCCGTGCGCAACGGGGCATTGGAAAAGGCCGTGATCGAGGCGCTCGACCACGGTTCCCGGTTACAAGCACCCGCTGTCGCCAAGTATGTCGCGCGGTTGCGGCGTGCCCATCCCGAGGAGACGCCCGCGCAGATCGTGGCGCGCCTGGAGCGCCAGTATCTGCTGGCCGTCACCGGCAGCGGTAGCGCCGTGGGCGCCTCGGCGGCGGTTCCCGGTGTGGGCACCCTCGCCGCCTTGGCCGCGGTGAGCGCCGAGACCACGTTCTTCATGGAGGCGTCGGCCCTGTTCACGCTGGCGGTCGCGTCCGTGCACGGGGTGCGGCCCGACGATGTCGAACAGCGGCGGGCCCTGGTGCTGGCGGTGGTGCTCGGTGACAGCGGTATGGAGATCGTGCAGAAGAGCGTCGGCACCTCGGCCAAGAACTGGGGGACGGTTTTCGCGAACAAGATCCCGGGGCTGGCCGGGATGAACGATTCGCTGGTGAAACGTTTCATCGTCCGGTTCCTCACCAAACGGGCCGCGCTGATGGCGGGCAAGGTGGTGCCGGCCGGGATCGGGGCAGTGATCGGCGGTGTCGGTAACCGGGCGCTCGGCAAGGCCACGATCAACAACGCCCGCAAGGCTTTCGGCCCGTCACCGGCGTACTTCGCCGACGGGATGGTCGTGGACGCGCAACTCGCGCCGCCGCCGGAGCAGCCCGCGCTGCCGCCGGCCGATTCCGTTGCGCCGCATCGTGATCCGTCCGAACGGTTCGAGGGCGCACCGCTGTCGAAAGAGCACCGGCAGCCTCCGGCCGGTTCCCGGTGACGCCGCCCGCCGGCCCCGCGATCTCGGTCCGGGGGCTGACGAAGCGATTCCCGGATTTCGCCGTCGGAGCACAGGACATCTCCTTCGATATCGGCTACGGCACCTGCGCCGCGCTGGTGGGCCCGCCCGGAGCGGGCAAGTCGACGGTGGCCCGGATCCTGCTGGGGCTGCTGCCGCCGACGGCGGGCTCGGCGACGCTGCCGGGCGGTCGCGGCAGTTCCGCCGTGGGCGCGGTACTCACGCCCCGGGGACTGCATCCCCGCCGGACCGTCCGCGACCATCTGCGGGTGTACGCCGCCGCGGGCGGTTACCCGGACAGCCGGGTGGCGGCGGTACTGGCCGCCACGGGTCTCACCGAGCGCGCCGGCGTCGTCCCCGACGATCTGACCTCCGGCGAGGAGTCCCGGGCGGCGCTGGCGACCGCCCTGCTCGGCGATCCGCGCGTTCTGGTCCTCGACGATCCCGCCGCCGGTATGCATCCGGGCGAACTGTCGTGGTTGCAGGGCTTCCTGCGCACTCATACGAAACGCGGCGGGACCGTACTGTTCACCGCCCAGAGCCTGGTCACGGCACTGCCGATAGCCGATCATCTGGTGGTGCTCAGCGGCGGCTCGGTGGTGTTCGAGGGCAGTCCGGCCCGGTTGCGCCGGCGGAATCCGGATCGGCTGGTGGTGGCCTCGTCGTCGGCGATCGCCGTCGCGACCGCGCTCGCGGCGCGCGGTTTCACCGACGCGGTGATCCGCCCGGACGATCAACTGGCCGTGGCGGAGGCGACCGAGGACGATATCGTGAGCGCCGCCCGCGCCGCGCGGGTGCGGCTGGACAATATCGCCGCCGACCGGATCCATCCGGACCGGGTGCTGGCGTCGCTGACCCATACGTCGTCCACCGTCCACTCGCCTGCCTCTCTGCCGTACGGGGTGTCCCGATGATCGATGTGGTGCCCGCGGAACTGATTCCGCCCGTGCTCTCCGAGTACCGCAAGGCGGCGAGCCTGCGCTATCCGCGGGTACTGGCCGGGCTGGTGGTGGCGGTCGCGATCGTGGCGGTGTCGGTCACCGCGCTGCTGGCGGGCCCCCGTGACCCGCAGGCCGATCCGGCGACGGGCGCCGCGACCATCGGGTTGTATCTGGCGCTGGGCGCGGTGGTCCTGGCGGCCGCGGTATTCGGCGCCGCCGGCGCGGCGGGCGAACACGAGCACGACGCACTGGCGATCGGCGCCCTGTTCACCCCCGACCGGGACCGGCTGATCGGCGCGAAGTTCCTGGTCACCGCGGTGGCCGCCGCGGCGGCCGCGCTCGCGGTGGAAATCGTCGCGGTGGGCTGCCTGCTGCTGTTCGGACGCGGCAAATTCGAGTTCACCGGCACCCTGTTCGCGGTGCTCGGCGGTGGTCTGGTGGCCGCGGTGTGCTGGGCCGTGATCGGCACCGGCGCCGGACTGCTGCTGCGGACGCCGGCCCTCACGATCGGCACGGTGGTGGGCTGGCTGCTGCTGGCCGAACCGCTGCTGTGGGTGGTGACCGCCGGTATCGGTATTCCCGGTGTGGTGACGCTGCTGCCCGGTTCGGCGACGCTGAGCGTCCTGCTGGCCGGGTCGTTCCCCGACAGCGATCTGCTGGCGCCCGCCGCCGCGGCGATCGTGGTGCTGCTGCTGTGGGCGGTGGGGATCGGCGCCGCCGCCTGGTGGAAGCTGCGGGAGGCCGAACTCTAGCGTCCGCCGTACCCCGCGAGCGCCGTCCCGGCCCGTCCCGGGAACAAGACCCTGTCGGCAGGCGTCGTTATGGTCGATGGCAGACAGGTATTCGAGGGGGCGCATGGACGGCGACGCGACACAGGGGTGGATACGCAGGCTGTGGTCGGAATGCCGGCGGTATCGCGGCACGCTGGCCGGTATCGGCCTGGCGCTGGTGGCCGGCGCCGCGGCGGAGGTGGTGGCGCCGCTGCTCACCAAGTGGGCGGTGGATTCGGCGACCTCCGGCGCCACCCGGGTGATCGGGATCGTCGCCGGTCTGCTGGCCGTACTGGCGGTGGGACGGTTCGCGGCATCGTTCGGGCGGCGGATGCTGGCCGGCAAACTCTCCCTCGATGTGCAGCACGGGCTGCGGCTGCAACTGCTCGGCTCCCTCCAGCGCCTCGACGGGGCCGGCCAGGACGCGCTGCGCACCGGCCAGGTGGTGTCGCGGTCCATCACCGATCTGCAGCTGGTGCAGTCGCTACTGGCGATGGCGCCGCTGTCGGGGATGTCGTTCCTGCAGTTCGTGCTGGCCGCCGGGGTGATGCTGTGGTTGTCGCCGCTACTGGCCGCGGTCGCGCTGCTGATGGTCCCGCTGGTGATCGTGGTGGTCTACCGGACCCGGCCCCGGCTGCACGCGGCGACCTGGTCGGCCCAGCAGCGCGCCGCCGAACTCGCCCAGCACGTCGAGGAGACGGTCACCGGGGTCCGGGTGGTGAAGGGGTTCGGCCAGGAAGCGCGGATGGTGGACGTGCTGGAGCGGCACGGCCGCCGCCTGTTCGCCGAACGGATGCGCGCCGCCCGGATCAACGCCGGCTTCTCCGCCACCCTGGCCGCGATCCCGCAGGCCGGGCTGGTGGTGGTGATCGCGCTCGGCGGCTGGCTGGCCCTGCGGGGCAATATCGGTCTGGGCACCTTCCTCGCCTTCAGCGCCTACGTCACCACCATGACCACCACCGCGCGCACCATGGCCTCGGTCATCATCCTGGCCCAGCTGACCCGGGCCGCCGCCGAACGCGTGTACCAGGTGATCGACGCGGGCCCGGCCGTCGCCGATCCGCCGCATCCGGTGCCGGTGCCCGACGGCCCGCTGGGGATCGAACTGGACGCGGTGACCTTCGGCTTCGATCGCGCTCAGCCGGTGCTACGCGATCTCGACCTGCGGATCCGGCCCGGCGAGACAGTGGCGGTGATCGGCCCGGCCGGCTCCGGTAAGACGACGCTGTCGCTGCTGCTGCCCCGGTTCTACGCGCCCGATTCCGGCCGTATCCGCCTGGTGGGCCGGGAGGGCGAGGCGGTCGATATCGCCGATATCGCCGCCGCGCAACTGCGGTCCGCGGTCGGGGTGGTGTTCGACGATCCGTTCCTCTTCAGCTCCAGCGTCGCCGCCAATATCGCGCTGGGCCGTCCCGACGCCACCGACGCCGAGATCCGGGCCGCCGCCCGCCAGGCCGCCGCCGACGAGTTCATCGAGGATCTCCCCGACGGCTACGACACGGTGGTCGGCGAACGTGGTCTCACCCTGTCCGGCGGGCAACGCCAGCGCATCGCCCTGGCCCGGACCCTGCTCGCCCGGCCGCGCATCCTGGTGCTCGACGACGCCACCTCGGCGGTGGACGCCGTGACCGAGGCCGCCATCTTCGGCGCCCTGCCCGATCAGGGCGCCCGCACCACGATCATCCTTGCCCACCGCGAATCCACCCTGGCCCACGCCGACCGGGTGATCCGCCTGCCGGAACCGGAGACGGCCGCCACCGACGCACCGGCGATCGTGGTGGACCGCCTCCCCGGGGTCCATTCCACCGACCGGATGGCCGCCGCCGCCGACCTCAGCGAAACTCCCGAACTCCGGCGCCGGATCGAGAGCCTGCCGGCCGCCGCCGAGGAACCCGGGCTGGATCAGCGGCGGCTGCGCGAACCCGATCCCGGTTTCACACTGGCCCGGCTGCTGCGCCCGGTCCGGACCCTGGTCCTGGCGAGTGTCGCTCTGCTCGCCCTCGACGCGCTGATCGGGATCGGGTTCCCGCCACTGGTCCGGCACGCGATCGACGCCGGTGTCGGCGGCGGCGATCCGTCCGCGCTCACCGTGGCCGCGCTCCTCGGAACCGGGCTGGTGGTGGCCGGCTGGGTGGTGGCCGCGGCGACCACGATGCTCACCTCCCGCACCGGTGAGCGGGTGCTGTACGGCCTGCGCATCCGCAGCTACGCGCATCTGCAGCGGCTGGGCCTGGACTATTACGAACGCGAACTGTCCGGCCGGATCATGACGCGGATGACCACCGATGTCGACGCCCTGTCGACGTTCCTGCAGACCGGCGTGTCGACCGCCCTGGTGAGCGTGCTGTCGCTGGCCGGTATCGCGGTCGCCCTGCTGGTGATCGATAGCGGGCTGGCGCTGGTGGTGCTACTGGGCGTACTGCCGCCGCTGATCGTGGCCACCGTCGTCTTCCGGCGGGTCGCCTCGGCGGCCTACACGATCTCCCGGGAGCGGGTATCGACCGTGAACGCCGACTTCCAGGAGAACATCGCGGGTCTGCGAGCGGTACAGGCCAACCGGCACGAGCGGTTCGCCGCGCATCGCTTCGCCGAATACTCCGCGCGGTACCGGCGGAGCCGGATGCGCGCCCAGCGCGCCATCGCCCTGTACTTCGCGTTCATGGCGTCGTGGACCGATCTGGCCCTTGCCCTGGTCATCCTCGTGGGGGCCCATTCGGTGGCCGACGGTGCGACCAGCGCCGGCACCCTGATCGCCTTCGTCCTGTACCTGGAACTGCTGTTCGGCCCGGTCCAGCAGCTGTCCCAGGTGTTCGACGGCTACCAGCAGGCGCGCGTGGGCCTGCGCCGTATCGGCGATCTGCTGCGGACGCCGTCGTCGATCCGGGCCGACCCGCCCGATGCCGCGCCCCTCGACGCCGGGCTGCGCGGCGACCTCTCCGTCGACTCCGTCCGGTTCAGCTACCCCGGCGCCGGGCGTCCCGCTCTCGACGAGGTGGATCTGGCCATTCCGCCGGGAAGTTCGCTGGCCCTGGTCGGCGCCACCGGGGCCGGTAAATCCACGCTGGTCAAACTGCTGGCCCGGCTCTACGACCTCGCCGAGACCGATCGGGGCGCGATCCGCGCCGACGGCGTCGATATCCGCGACTACCGGCTGCAGCCGTACCGGTCGCGGCTGGGGATGGTCCCGCAGGAAGCTCACTTGTTCACCGGCGACATCGCCAGCAACATTGCATTCGGGAAACCATCCGCGACCGAATCGGAGATCGACGCGGCCGCCCGAGCGGTCGGCGCGGCCGAGGTGATCGCGGCGCTGCCCGGCGGAATGCACCGTCCGGTCGGAGAACGCGGTCGCGGACTCTCGGCCGGGCAACGCCAGCTCATCGCGCTGGCCCGGGCCCAGCTCGTCGAACCCGACGTGCTGCTGCTCGACGAGGCCACCGCCACCCTCGATCCCGATACCGAGGAAAAAGTCCTGGCGGCGACCGGTTCCCTCGCGCGGAATCGGACTACCGTGGTGGTGGCACATCGATTGGCCACCGCGGCCCGTGCCGATCGGATCGCGGTGGTGGCACGCGGCCGCATCGCGGAAGTGGGCACGCACGCCGAGCTGCTGGCGGCCGGCGGCGACTATGCCCGCCTCTGGACAGCGGCCGGTGCGACCGAAGGAATATTCTCGGACGAGGACGAGTCGTCAACACTGAGGTCGGGGTAGTCCGGAGGTCCGTGACGGAGCCGATGTGCGCGGGGGCATATCCTCGTCTTCAGGGCGTATCGGGTACCCATCCACCGATCCCCGGTGCCGGGCACGTCACAAACGTCGCAGCGCGAAGAACGAAATGAGGCGAACACCTGCTGTGAGCAGCTCAAAATCCCAGTTCGGTCAGAACCAGTGGCTGGTCGACGAGATGTATCAGAAGTTCAAACAGGATCCATCCTCGGTCGACGCAAGCTGGCACGAGTTCCTCGCCGACTACACCCCCGAGACCTCCGGTGATTCCGGTAACACCCAGGCCGCTACCGCGCCTGCCTCGCCGGTGAACTCCGCTCCCACTCCGGCCCCCGCCGAAGCCGCCTCGGTCAAGACCCGGGCCGCCACCTCCGCGGCCGCCGGGGGCGCCACCGCCTCGGCGCCCGCGTCCGCGCCCGCCGCGAGCGCCACCACCGCGGCCAAGACCTCGGCGAACGCGCAGCAGAAGCGCGCCCCGCAGACCACACCCGCGCCCACCTCGAACGCGGCGCCCACCTCGGGCGCGCCGAAGCCGCAGCCGGCCGCCGACGAGAAGAAGGTGCTGCGCGGCGCCGCGGCGGCGGTCGCCAAGAACATGTCGGCGTCGCTGTCGATCCCGACCGCCACCAGCGTGCGGGCGGTGCCGGCCAAGTTGATGATCGACAACCGGCTGGTCATCAACAACCATCTCGCCCGCACCCGGGGCGGCAAGATCTCCTTCACCCATCTGCTCGGCTACGCGATCGTGCAGGCCGTGAAGGCCTTCCCGAATATGAACCGGCATTTCGCCGAGGTCGACGGGAAGCCGAACGCGGTGACGCCGGCCCACACCAACTTGGGCCTGGCCATCGACCTACCCGGTAAAGACGGGAACCGCTCCCTGGTGGTGGCCGCCATCAAGGGCTGCGAGGAGATGTCGTTCGGGCAGTTCCACACCGCCTACGAGGACATCGTCCGGCGCGCCCGCGACGGCAAACTCACCGCCGAGGACTTCAGCGGTGTGACGATCTCGCTGACCAACCCCGGCACCATCGGCACCGTGCATTCCGTGCCGCGGCTGATGCAGGGCCAGGGCGCGATCATCGGCGCCGGCGCCATGGAGTACCCGGCCGAGTTCCAGGGCATGAGCGACGAGCGGATCGCCGAGATCGGCATCGGCAAGCTCATGACGCTGACCTCCACCTACGACCACCGCATCATCCAGGGCGCCGAATCCGGCGATTTCCTGCGCACGATCCACACGCTGCTGATCGCCGACGAGTTCTACGACGAGATCTTCCACGGTCTCGGCGTGCCGTACGAGCCGATCCGCTGGCGTAAGGACGTCAAGGAACGCGGCGTCGACAAGAGCACCCGGGTGCTGGAGATGATCGCCGCCTACCGCAACCGCGGTCACCTGATGGCCGATACGGATCCGCTGCGCCTGGTGAAGGACAAGTTCCGCAGCCACCCCGATCTCGACGTCACCCAGCACGGCCTGACCCTGTGGGACCTGGACCGGCAGTTCAATGTCGGCGGCTTCCACGGCGAAGAGCGGATGAAGCTGCGCGATGTGCTGTCGGTGCTGCGCGACTCCTACTGCCGCCACGTCGGTGTGGAGTACACGCATATCCTCGAGGGCGATCAGCTCGAGTGGATGCAGGATCGGGTCGAGCAGAAGCACGTCAAACCGACGGTCGCCCAGCAGAAGTACATCCTGAACCGGCTGAACGCGGCCGAGGCGTTCGAAACCTTCCTGCAGACCAAATACGTCGGCCAGAAGCGTTTCTCGCTGGAGGGCGCCGAATCGGTGATCCCGATGATGGACGCCGTGATCGACCAGTGCGCGGAGTACGCGCTGGACGAGGTGATCATCGGTATGCCGCACCGCGGCCGGCTCAACGTGCTGGCCAATATCGTCGGTAAGCCCTACTCGAAGATCTTCACCGAGTTCGAGGGCAATATGAACCCGGCCGCCACCCACGGCTCGGGCGATGTGAAGTACCACCTCGGCGCGCGCGGCACCTACCTGCAGATGTTCGGCGACAACGAGATCGAGGTCTCGCTGACCGCCAACCCCTCGCATCTGGAAGCGGTCGACCCGGTGCTCGAGGGTCTGGTCCGCGCCAAGCAGGATCTGCTGGACAAGGGCGACGGCGAGGAGGGCTTCTCGGTCGTCCCGCTGATGCTGCACGGTGACGCCGCGTTCGCCGGCCAGGGCGTGGTCGCCGAAACGCTGAACCTGTCGGGTCTGCGCGGCTACCGCACGGGCGGCACCATCCATATCGTGGTGAACAACCAGATCGGCTTCACCACCGCCCCGGAGAACAGCCGCTCCACCGAGTACTCCACCGATATCGCCAAGTTCATCGGCGCCCCGATCTTCCACGTCAACGGCGATGATCCCGAGGCCTGCGACTGGGTCGCGCGCCTGGCGGTCGATTTCCGGCAGAAGTTCCGCAAGGACGTGGTCATCGACCTGATCTGCTACCGCCGTCGCGGTCACAACGAGGGCGACGACCCGTCGATGACCCAGCCGTACATGTACGACGTCATCGACACCAAGCGCAGTGTCCGCAAGAGCTACACCGAAAGCCTGATCGGCCGCGGCGATATCTCGCTGAAAGAGGCCGAGGACGCCCTGCGCGACTACCAGGGCCAGCTGGAACGGGTCTTCAACGAGGTCCGGGAGCTGGAGAAGTACGCGCAGGGCCCGAGCGAATCGGTCGAGGACGATCAGCAGATCCCGTCCACCGTGCTCACCGCGGTCGACAAATCGGTGCTGCAGCGCATCGGTGACGCGTTCCTCAACGTGCCCGACGGTTTCAGCGTGCATCCGCGCGTGCAGCCGGTGCTGGAGAAGCGCCGCGAAATGGCCTACGAGGGCAAGGTCGACTGGGCCTTCGCCGAGTTGCTGGCCTTCGGAACCCTGATCGACGAGGGTCGCGCGGTGCGCCTGACCGGTCAGGATTCCCGGCGCGGCACCTTCACCCAGCGGCATTCGGTGATCATCGACCGCAAGACCGCGGCCGAGTACACCCCGCTGCACAACCTCAACAGCGCGAACCCCGGCTGGTTCGCGGTGCACGATTCGGCACTGAGCGAATACGCCGCCGTCGGCTTCGAATACGGCTATTCGCTGGGCAACCCGGACGCGCTGGTGCTGTGGGAGGCCCAGTTCGGTGACTTCGTCAACGGCGCGCAGTCGATCATCGACGAGTTCATCTCCTCCGGTGAGGCGAAATGGGGTCAGCTCTCCGAGGTCGTGCTGCTGCTGCCGCACGGGCACGAGGGCCAGGGCCCGGACCACACCTCCGGCCGTATCGAACGCTTCCTGCAGCTGTGCGCGGAGGGTTCGATGACGGTGGCGGTGCCGTCCACCCCGGCGAACTACTTCCACCTGCTGCGCCGGCACGCGCTCGACGGTATCCGGCGGCCGCTGATCGTCTTCACCCCGAAGTCGATGCTGCGCAACAAGGCCGTGGTCAGCGATCTGAAGGATTTCACCGAGTCCAAGTTCCGGTCGGTGTTCGACGAGCCCACCTACGAACAGGGCATCGGCGATCGCGGCGCGGTCAAGCGCGTGCTGCTGACCAGCGGCAAGCTCTACTACGAGCTGGCCGCCGCGAAGGCCAAGCGCAAGCGTGACGATGTGGCCATCGTCCGGGTCGAGCAGCTGTACCCGATGCCGAAGTTCCGGTTGAACGAGGCGCTGGAGCGGTACAGCAACGCCACCGAGATCGCCTGGGTCCAGGAGGAGCCGGCCAATCAGGGCGCCTGGCCGTTCTACGGCCTGAACCTGCCGGAGCTGCTGCCGCAGCGCCTGGGCAACCTGCGCCGGATCTCGCGGCGCGCCATGTCGGCCCCGTCCTCGGGTTCGAGCAAGGTGCACGCGGTGGAGCAGGCCGAGATCATCGAAGAGGCCTTCGCCCCGACCGACCGGTAGCGGTAGCAGTCCCGACGCCGGGAGCGGACCGTCTCGACCCGAGACGGATCGCTCCCGGCGTTGTTCGTCGTGGGCGCGAAAGAAGTGAGCGGTCGTCGAGTTTCTCGTTCCGCGGCACCCGCCCGGACCGCCCGGCCACGGATATCACCGCTGCTCACCGCCGGTGAGGCAACCGCCGGACAGGTGCCGGAAAGAAAAGTAGAAGGTGAGTCGCCGCAGACCTTAGGGTCGTTCCTACCGATCGAGCGCGGCGAGCCGAATCGAGTGCGGGGACTCGGATCACTCGGGCGCACCGGGACAGCGAGGCAGTGGTGCCCGCACGGTTTGGGCGGAAGGAAGTCGACGATGACAACTCCGGGCACGAGGGCAACCCACAGCACGATTCCCACGGCTGCGAGGCACCCCGGGAATCCGATGTCCGCGCCGTTGAAGGACATCCACCGGATCTCACGAAAGATGGTCGGGCACTTCGTGGAGAACGTGACCACCTGCGGCACCCTGCCCGGCGATGTGGTGTCGGGGGAGATCACCGCGATCACCAGGGCCTGCCTGGAAACGGCCGTCGCGGTCCTGGACGGCGACGATATCCCGGCCCAGACCGGCAGATTGGCGGCCGCCGCCGAGGAGTGGGCTCGCGAAGGGATACCGATCACCACGATCCTGCACGCCATCCACGAGGGGTTCAAACTCGGTCTGGACCTCATCGCCGCGGCGGCGACCGAGCGCGACCTGGCCAGTGTGCTGGACGGTTCGCGCATGGTGGTGGAACTACTCGACACGATGAACACCACCGTGGCCGGCGCCTACGTCCGCGAATACCGGTCCGCGGTCGCGGAGCACCATACGGCCGTGCATACGCTCACCTCCGCGGTGCTCGGCGGCCACCCGACCTCGACCATGGCGCGGGAATCCGGGATCGCGATCGCCGGCAGCTATCACGTTCTCGCGCTGGCGATCGCGGAGCATCCCGACGAATCCCATCCCGCGCTCGACGGCCGGATCGTCGCACGCCGCAAACTGCGCCGGATCCAATCGGAACTGACACGGACCGGCGAGGGTGTTCTCGCACTGCTCAGCGTCGACGGCGGGACGGTGCTCGTGCCCGGCGACGCCCTCGCCGAGGATCGGCTGGACGCGCTGATCGACAGACTGTCCGGGGCCGCCCGGGTCCCGGTGACCGCGACGGTCGCCGGTGCCCGCGTCACCGAGGTCCCCGACGTCGTCGCGCGGGTGCACGAACTGCTCGACGTGGTCCAGCGGCTGCACTGCGCGCCCGCGCTGTACCGCTTCGGTGATGTGGCGCTGGAGTACCAGCTCAGCAGGCCGGGGCCGGGACGCCACAGCCTGGCGTCGCAACTCGATCCGCTCGACGACCACCCCGAATTGCTCGAAACCCTGGCACGCCATATCGGTAACGATTTCAATCGCCGGCGGACGGCCCGGGCCCTGCATATCCATGCCAATACGGTGGATTACCGGCTCAAGCGCATCGGGCAGCTCACCGGTATCGACCCGACGACCGCGGCCGGACTGTGGCAGCTGCGGTCGGCACTCGTCGTCCGCACCTTCGCCGGACTCGCCGATATGGACCGCGGTGACAGCGCCGATCTGCCGCTCGCGCAGTAGCGGGCCCGCCGCCCCCGGATACCGGGTATCGGTCGCTTCAGCCGGGTGCGGGCGCGTTCCCGGCCACGGCCCGCGGCCGGTACGCGGCCGCGGGTTCGGGCTGCCCGGCTTCGATCTCCGCGTCGACCCAGGTCCCCATCATCCGCGCGGTCATGGCGATGATCTCCGTGCGGTCCTCGGGACGTACTTCGGTGGCCGCGGTCCGCAGAACGGCCGAGAATCCGGCGTTGACCAGCACATAGGCCATCGTGTCGTAGGTGCGATCGTCGCCCGGGCCGAAGATCTGGATCAGCACCAGCTTCACCAGCAGGCGCAGGCGCGGCTCGAACTCGGGCAGTCCGCTGCTGTAGAACTGGACACCGTCGACCAGCGAGCGGACCAGTTTCGTATTCGCCGCCAGTTCGGTGCTGAACATCTCCAGCAGGCTCAGCAGTATTTCCGGCATCGCACCGCGCAACCCGTGGACCGGTGTGCGCGAGATCTCCGAGAACCATCCGGTGAAACTGCGCTCGGCGTCGGAGAGCAACCGTTCGAGCAGTTCGTCGACCATCACGGACCGGTCGGAGAAGTACCGGTACACCGTGCCGATACTGACCCCGGCCTCCGCGGCGATCCGGTTCGTGGAGGTGTCGGCGATACCGCGCTCCCCGAACAACCGGGCCGCGGTGTCGAGAATGTGCTCCCTGGTGGCCTTGGCCCGCTCCTGCGTGGGCCGGCGCCCCGGACGGGCGGTTCTGCTCCTCATGGCACTCCTCTCCGGATGAACCTGAGCTTTGCTCACTTCGGGCGGATCGACGCCCGTTCGGGATTATCCCGTCCCGATGACAACCCCCGCCGCGGCCGGTTGGCGCCGGGGACAAACCAGGGCGGACGGTGCCCGGCGCCGGACCGCCGCGGAGGTGTGCGTGGATAGCCGGATCCCCGGGGGACGAGTGACGCGAGGTGGGCGGCTGGGCCGTCTGGCGGCCGGTGGCGCCGTACGCGGTGCGGCCACCCGCCTGGCCATGGTCGGCCGGCCGGAGCAGGCCAGGCAGATCATGGCCGAACGCTCCGCCATGCAGACCGCACAGCAGGCGGTCACCGTGCTGGGCAGTATGAAGGGCGCCGCCATGAAGATCGGGCAGATGCTCTCGGTGCTCGACCTCGACCTGGTCCCCGAGTCCTATCGCGAGCAGTTCCGGGCGAAGTTCGCCGAACTGCGCGACAGCGCACCGGAGTTCCCGTTCGACGAGATGCGGGGTGTCGTCGAGGGTGACCTCGGGCCCCTTTCGCGGGTGTTCGCGGAATTCGACGAGACCGCGGTCGCCGCGGCCTCCATCGGGCAGGTGTACCGCGCGCGGCTGCACGACGGGCGCGCGGTGGCGGTGAAGGTGAAGTATCCGGGTGTCGACGAGGCCGTCGCCGCGGATATGCGCAACCTGGCCTGGTTCGGCAAACTCTGGAAATCGGTGCTGCCCACCGTCGCGGACACCGCTTTCCTCGACGAGATCACCCGCAGCATCCTCGGCGAACTCGATTACCCGCGCGAGGCGCGCACCCAGCACCGGATCGCGCACCGATATCGCGACCACCCCTACGTCACCGTGCCCGACGCCGTCGGGGAATTCTGCGGCCGCCACGTCCTGGTCACCGAGTTCGTCGACGGCCGGCCCTTCGAACACCTGCGGGAACTGCCCGCCGCCGACCGCGGCCGATACGGTGAGCTGATCTACCGCTTCTACATCGGTTCGCTGTTCACCGACAACGAATTCTGCGGCGACCCGCACCCCGGCAATATCCTGCTCGGCGCCGACGGCCGGTTGTGCTTCGTCGACTTCGGTCTCTTCCACACGATGGACGTGGTACACGTCGAGCTCGAACGCACCTGCCTGCGGGCGGCGTGCGAACTGCGCGGCGAGGACGTGTACCGCGAATGGGTGAACCGCGGCATCGTCGACCCCGATGCCGGTGTCACCCCGCGGGAATGCCTGGAATACATCTGGGCGGCCGCGGGCTGGCATCTGTTCGACGACGAACTGGAGATCACACCCGAGCTCGCGACCAGCGCGCTGATCCTCGCCGCCGACCCGCGGCGCAGCGAATTCCACGGGCTCAGACACCAGCTGCTCCCCCCGGAACACGCGTTCTCCCGGCGCGCCGACCTGTTCACCTTCGCCGCGCTGGGACAGCTGCGCACCACGGCCAACTGGCACCGCCTGGCGCGCGAATGGATGTACGGCGAGCCACCGGCCACCGAGATCGGGCGGACGATCGCGCGGTGGCGGGCCGGCCGCGACGGTTGATCCCGGCGCACCCGTTTCCACCCGATCACCCGCCGCGGCGGCCGTCGTGCACTTGGATGAGGAGATGTTGCTCGACCTCCAGCTCGATGCCCGGCCCGACCGCGCGGTGCGGCGCGCGCACACCCTCACCGCCGCGGGCGCGGCCGGGCTGTTCACCTTCGAAGGCCCGCACGATGTGCTGCTGCCGCTGGCGGCGGTCGCCGGACAGGTCGACGCCGATCTGATGACCAATGTCGCGATCGCCATGCCGCGCAGTCCGATGCATCTCGCGCACGCGGCCTGGGATCTGCAGCTGATGTCGCACGGCCGTTTCCGGCTCGGGCTCGGTTCGCAGATCCGGCCGCATATCGAGAAGCGTTACGGCGCCACCTGGTCGGCGCCGGCGGCCCGCATGCGCGAGATCGTGCTCGCCGTACGGGCCATCCTGACCTCCTGGCAGGACGGCACCCCGCTGGACTTCCGGGGCGCGCACACCCGCCACACCCTCATGCCGCCCACCTTCGTCCCCGGCCCCAACCCGTACGGCCCGCCGCCGGTGCTGCTCGGCGCGCTGGGACCGGTGATGACCCGGACCGCCGCCGAGGTCGCGGACGGCCTGCTGGTGATGCCGTTCAACAGCCGTCGCCATTTCCGGGAGCGGACCCTGGCGGCGGTGGCGGAGGGGATGAAAAGGGCGGGCCGGACGGAATTCCCCCTCTATCCACAGGTGATCGTCGCCATGGGCCGAACCCCCGACGAACTCGCGGCGGCGTCACGCGGGGTCCGCGGCCTGCTGGCCTTCTACGGTTCGACCCCGGCCTACCGCCCGGTGCTGGAAGTGGAGGGCTGGGGTGATCTCCAGCCCGAACTCAACGCTCTGTCCAAAACCGGTGACATCATGCGGATGTTCGACCGCGTCTCCGAGGAGATGCTCGAAACCCTGGCCGTACGCGGCACTCCGGAAGACTGCGCCGCCGAGATCATCCACCGTTTCGGCGATATCGCCGACCGGGTGTGCTGCTACTTCCCTGGATACGACCCGCCGGTCGACCAGATCGCCGCCCTCGCGACCGCGCTTCGCCGAGACCGGAACACATCCGCCGAAGTATACTAGAAGTATAGTTCTTATAACTATACTTCTAAGAATGACCTGGGTGAAGCCGGACCGAGTATTCGACCGTGACCGCGAATGGGAGGGTCTCGTACGTTTCGCGACGTCACCGAGCCCGGACGTACGGCTGGGCATCGTCAGCGGCCGCCGTCGTCAGGGCAAAACCTATCTGCTGGACGCCTTGGCCGATGCCGGTGGAGGGTTCTTCTTCACGGCGACGGACGCGGCCGAAGTCGAGGCCCTGCGCGGATTCGGTGAAGCCGTCGCGGCATACGCAGGCGGAGGCCGTTACGCGTTCCGCGACTGGGACGAGGCCCTCGAGCGACTGTTCACGGTGGTGGGCGACGGATTGATCGTGATCGACGAGTTTCCATATCTCAGCAAGGCCAGTCCGGCACTTCCCTCGTTACTGCAGCGGGCACTGGACCCACGTGGCGACGCACGGAAGGCCGGGTCACGGATATTGCTGTGCGGATCTGCCATGTCCGTCATGGGACGGCTGCTGGCCGGCAGCGCCCCACTGCGTGGAAGGGCAAGCCTGGAACTGGTCGTCAAGCCCCTCGGGTACCGGGAGTCCGCCCGATTCTGGGGTTTGGAGGATCCGCGGCTGGCAGTGCTGGTCCATGCGATCGTCGGCGGGACGCCCGCATATCGACGTGAGTTCGTCGCGGGCGATACACCCGCCTCGCTGGCGGATTTCGATTCCTGGGTACTGCGCACGGTGCTCAACCCGCAAGTACCCCTGTTCCGGGAAGCACGGTATCTGCTGGCCGAGGAAACCGAGATCCGTGATGTGGCGCTGTATCACGCCGTACTGGGCGCCATTGCCGGAGGGCATACGACACGAGGGGGAATCGCGAACGCTATCGGCCGCAACTCCACCGATATCGGGCACCCCCTGTCGATACTGGAGGATGCGCAGCTGATCATCCGGGAAATCGATCCGTTCAACCGAGGGAAGTCGGTCTTCCGGATCGTCGAGCCGCTGATCGTGTTCTACGAGGCGATCATGCGACGTGAGTGGACACGTCTGGAACGCGGCAACCCCGAAGCCGCCTGGCGTAATTCACAGGCCACCTTCCCGGCGCAAGTGGTCGGCCCCCACTTCGAGCGACTGTGCCGGGAGTGGGCGATGTCGGTAGGCCGCGAGGTCTTCGGTGATCTACCTGGCCAGGTGGCCTCCGGAACGATAGGCGATCCCAAGGCAAAGCGACAGATCCAGGTCGATGTCGCGGTGCTCGCACCTGAGGAATCGGGCCGATCCAGGCGGATACTCTCACTGGGTGAGGTCAAGTGGGACCGCACCATGACTCTCGGGCATCTCGACCGGCTGCGGCGGGCACAGGAATTGCTGGCGGCCAAAGGATACGACACGAGCGAGACCGTCCTTGCCTGCTACAGCGGGGCGGGATTCGACGAGAATCTTCGCGCGGTGGGCGCCGCACCAGGGCAGCGGCGCAACGGTCCCGAGACACCCGTGCTCGTCGATCTCGCCGCCTTGTATTCCACGCCCTGATCGGCGCGCCGACCACGGGCCATCATTTCGGCCGGAGACGAACGGAGAGGTCATAGCAACTATTACCTCTCGGGTAATCGCGCCGCGGGGTCCGGCCCGACATGATCGTAGACAGCGACCACGACCCGCACCGGAGGACACCATGACCGCCTACGCCATCGCCCACCTGCGTGCAGCCGCCCCGCACCCGGAGATCGCCGAATACATCGAGCGCATCACCGCCACCTTCACCCCGTACGGCGGCCGGTTCCTCGTGCACGGCACCCAGCACCAGGTCGTGGAGGGCAGCTGGCCCGGCCATATCGTGGTGATCGGCTTCCCCGGGCTCGACGAGGCACGGGCCTGGTGGGATTCGCCGGCATACCGGGAGATCGCGCCGCTGCGCTCCCGGCATATCGAGGGCGACCTGATCCTGGTGGGTGGGGTCGCCGACGACTACGACCCGGCCACCACCGCGGCGGCGCTGCGGGCCGGCCTCGCCGCCGGGTGACGCCGGGACCTCAGCCGCCGGCCACCGGCGCCATCGAGATCTCCCAGAACCGGGCGTAAAGCCCACCCCGGGCCACCAGTTCGTCATGGGTGCCGTCCTCGGCGACCCGCCCGGCGTCGAGGAACAGCACCCGGTCGGCCCGGCGCACGGTACGCAGCCGGTGCGCGACCAGTATCACCGTCCGGCCCGCCATCAGCCGTTCGATCCCCGCGTGCACGGCCGCTTCGTTCACCGGATCCAGGGCCGAGGTCACCTCGTCGAGCAATACGATGGGCGCGTCCTTCAGCAGCGCCCGGGCGATCGCGACGCGCTGGCGTTCACCACCGGACAACCAGGCGCCGCCCTCGCCGACATCGGTGGCCCAGCCGTCGGGCAGCCGGGCGATCACCTCGTCGAGTTGCGCCGCCGTGGCCGCCGCCCGCACGTCGTCGTCACCGGCGTCGGGGCGGCCGAGGCGGATGTTCTCCTCGAGGGTTCCGTCGAACAGGTAGACGTCCTGGAAGACGATCGCGAATCGCGTCATCAGATCCTCGGTGCCGATATCGCGGACATCCACTCCGCCCAGCCGCACCGCACCCGCATCGACATCGTAGAACCGGGCGAGCACCTGCAGCAGTGTGCTCTTGCCGGCGCCGGAGGGTCCGACGACGGCGAGCCGCTGCCCGTGCGGAATGTCCAGCGATACCTCGTCGAGCACCGTCCGGCCGCCGTGCCGGAAGGTCACCCGGTCGAGCGCGAGGTCGTGGTGTCGCGGGCGCACGGGTGTGCTCGGCTCCGGCAGCGGCTCGGTGCGCAGCACCGCGTCCAGGCGCATCAGTTCGGCCCGCGCGCCTCGCAGCTGACCACCGAGTTCGGCCAGTTTCAGCAGCGGCTCGGCGCAGCGTGCGGCCAGTACGAGAACGGCGAGCAGTTCCGCCGCGCCGAGCCGCCCGCCGAGCGCGAGATAACAGCCGAGCGCCAGCAGCGCGGTGAACACCGCCTGCACCACCAGTGTCAGCGCCACGATGCCCGGTAGGGCCGATACGGTCATGCGGCGGGACGCGCGTTCGACGCCACGGAGCGAATCGTCGAGCGCCCGGTAGCCTTCGGCGGTGCGGCCGCCGGTCCGCAGTACCGGCTGGGCCTGCAGATATTCGATGACCCGGCGAGCCGCCTCCTGATCGTGCTCGTGACGTTCGGTATCGGCGGCGGTCAGCGCGCGCCCCGACCACCGCTGGATCAGCGCGACCACCGGTACCGCGACCGCGGCGGCCAGTCCCATCCGCCAGTCGAACGCGAAGATCACGACGACGATGGTCAGCGGGGTGACCGCGGCGGAGATGAACGGTGCCAGCAGATGGGCGATCACACCCATGGCCTGCAGTACCCCGCGACCGGCCAGCAGCGAGACCGCACCGACCCGGTCCGCCGTGTACCAGCCGAGCGGCAGCCGGGCCAGATGGTCGCCCAGCCGCCCGTACACACCGCGCAGCAATGTGGTGCCGGCGCGGAAACCGGACAGGTCACTGCGGTAGCGCAGGATCGCGTACCCGGCGACCGCCGCCCCGAACGCCCACAGCCACGGCCGGGCGTCACCGGGATCGGGACCGAACAGCGCCCGCAGAATCGGCACCAGCAGTGCGTAGGACAGTCCTTCGGCGACCGCGGCCGCCGTCATCAGGACCACGGTGCGGCGGACCGGTACAGCGTAATCGTCACCCAGGACGCGCAGCAGCAGTCGGATCATCGGGACGTACCTCCGGGTGTGGTTTCCGCACCGGCCTCCCGGTGGGTTCGCCAGAACTCGGCGAACTTCCCGCCGAGCGCCAGCAGATCGGCGGGACTGCCGTATTCGGCGACGGTCCCGTGGTCGAGCACCGCGACCGCGTCCGCGTCGGCCACGGTTTCCAGGCGGTGGGCGACGACCAGGGTGGTCCGATCCCCGGTCCGCGCCGCCAACGCGAGCCGGACCGCCAGTTCGGTCTGCGGATCCGCGAAGGCCGTCGCCTCGTCGAGCACCAGGACCGGGGTATCGGCGAGCAGCGCCCGGGCGATCGCGATCCGTTGCGCTTCACCACCGGAGAGCTCGGCGTCGGCGCCGAGCACCGTTTCGTAGCCGGACGGCAGCTCCAGGATCCGTTCGTGGATACAGGCCATCCGGGCGGCGCGCACCACCTCGTCGAGGGAGGCGTCCGGAACCGCGAGCGCGATATTGTCCGTGACCGAGGCGCGCAGCAGCCGGACGTCCTGGAAGACGAAGGACACCGTCCGGTAGAGCTCGCGGCTGCCGATCTCGCGCAGATCGACGCCGCCGAGGGTGACCGATCCGTGCGACGGATCGAAGAACCGCGGCAGCAACTGCACCAGTGTCGATTTCCCGCTCCCCGACGGGCCCACGATCGCGGTCAGGGTGCCCGGTTCGAGCACCAGATCGATCCCGCGCAGTACCTCGCGGTCCGGGTCGTAGCCGAACCGGACCCCGTCCAGCCGCACCCGGTACCCCTGCGGCACCACCGGGCGCTCGGGTTCGGGCAGCGGCGGTTCTCCCAGGACCTCGCGCACCCGGCCCACCGCACGCGCGGCGGCCTGCAGATCGTCGAATCCGTGCTGCAGCGCCGCGACAGGGGCCGTCAGCCCCAGTCCGAGCAGCAGGAACGGCAGGAGGTCGGCGGGAGCCAGGGATCCGTCGGCGATCAGCACCGCACCGCCGGTCAGCACCACGAACAGCACGAACGGCGGCGACAGCACCGTCTGCATACCGGCCGCGACTCCGGCCAGACCGCGGACCATCCGCAGGAAGATATCGGCGAAATCACCGGTGGCCTTGGAGTACTCGCGGTGGGCCCGCCCGGCTCCGCCGAAGGCCTTCACCACCGCGATGCCCTGGACGAACTCGACGACCGAATCACTTATCCGCCCCATGGCCTCGTCGAACGCGTTCTGCTCGCGCAGTCGCGCCGGGGTCATCAGCAGCGGGACCAGCGCCAGCGCCAGCGCCACCGGGATGAGCGTGATCAGCGTGAGACGCCAGTCGACGGTGCCCAGATAGATCAGCGAGACCAGCGGAACCACGAAGGCGGAGACGAGTTCTCCGGGCGCGTGCGCGAGGAACGGGTGTACGGCGCTCACATCGTCGCCGACGACCTTGGCCAGTTCACCGGTCCGGCGCCGGGAGAACCAGCCGATCGGCACCCGGCCCAGGCCCGCGGCCAGCCGGCGGCGCAGCGACAACTGCACCCGGCTGTCGAGCAGATGCCCGATCCCCGAGGACGCCGCCGTGCCCAGCAGCCGCACGAACAGACCTGCCGCGCCGAGGCCGACAACGATCCAGACGTGCCGTTGGTCGACCGGTCCGGGTGACAGCAGGGTCCGGCCGAGTTCCACGACGGCCAGCAGCGGCGCCAGACCCGCGAGGGCGCCGATGATCTGCAGCACCACCACCGCTGTGAAACCACCGAGGTGGGGGCGTAAGAGCTGGGCCGTACTCGGCGCCTGCGGCAGCCGGATTCCCAGCGGGGGCCGCTCGGCTCCGGTGCCGGAAACACCTCGCCCCTCGATGTGCTGTGCCATTGGGTCGTCTCCCTGACCTCTCGCGGCATTCGCCGCCGCGCCCGTGGTGCGGAATCCACACCGACGGCGCGATTCCGGATACGAGATCAGGATGTCCGCCGAGCTCCGGTGCCGTATTGGACAAATGTCACCGCGGCCGGGGACTCGTCGGCGCGAGTGGTCGCCCGCGAATATCGCGGCGACAGGAGGGGACTCAGGCCCGGCCGGCGACCGGCCACGCGATATCGTCGACCGCCAGCCAGGGCGCGGCGGCGACCGCGGCCGGTGTGGACCCGGCGAAAGCCGCCACCTCACGATGCATATGGGACTGGTCGGAGTAACCGGCTTCCGCGGCGACCCGGGCCGCGCCGAGCCCGCCTGCCAGCGCATGCGCCGCGTGATCGAAGCGGACCAGATTGGCCGCCTGTTTCGGGGTGGTACCGAGCTGCGCCCGGAACCGCGACCACAACCGTTTGCGGCTCCAGCCGGTTTCGGCGGCCAGCCGTTCGATCCGGACCTGTCCGCGGGTCGCCACCAGACGCCGCCAGGCGAAAGCGATTTCGGGCTCGACGCGGCGGCCCGTGTCGAGCCGGCGGGCGACGGCCGCGCCCGCGAGGGCGAACCGGTCGTCCCAGGACCGGGCCTCGTGCAGCCGCTCGGCGATGCTTCCGGCCTCGCGACCCCAGAGTTCGGTGAGCGTGACGGTGTCGCCACCCAGGCCGGTCGCGCCTTCCAGTACCGCGTGCGCGACCACCGGCGACAGTCGTATCTGCAGGCAGTCGACGAGATTCCCGCGTCCCCGCACCCCCACCGAACTCAGACCGATGACGATCCCGTCCCCGATCGGCCGATCGGCACCCGAGTCGAGGATCGTCGCGTCACCGAAGTCGAGGAACACCGTCATAGCCGGATACGGGACGACCTCGATATCGACGAGCCGGCCGGTCCGGCCACGGAATCCGGCCATGCTGATCCCGGCCCGGCGCCCGGACGGCGGCGGCAGCGCGATATCCCATAACGCCGCGGCGTCGGGAACCGGCTCGAATCGTCCCATGCGGTCAGTCTACGAACCGTCCACCGCTCAGGAGCGCAGTGCGGCGGCGACCGCCGGGTTCACCGCCATCGCCAGCGCCAGCAGCGATTCCACCAGCAGATCGATCAATTCGTCGCGCGCGATGGATTCGTCACGCAACCACGACAGCGTGGTCTCCTCGGTGAAAGCGACCCAGCCCCGGACCGCGAGGACCAGGCGCGGCTGTTCGCGCTCCTCCGGCGTCAGCGGGACCTGGGTAAGGATGATGCCGACGATCGCCCGCCGGGTCTGGTCCACCAGCCCGGCCAGATCCGGGCTGGAACTCGCGGGTCCCCGGAGCAGGGCCAGGTAGGACGTGCGGTTCTCGCTCACGTAGTCGACATAGCGGCCGACCGAATCGCGCAGCATCTCGAACAGGCCCAGGGTGGGGTCCGGTGTCACCCGGGCCAGCAGTTCGGCGTTCGCGTGGCGGACGACTTCGAGCTGGAAGTCCTGTTTGGTGGGGAAATAGTGGAACAGCAGGCCCCGGGAGATACCGGCCTGGGCGGCGATCTCGCTGACCGAGATGTCCTCGATGGCCCGTTCACCGAGCATCTTCACCCCGAGGGTGATCAGCTGGGTCCGCCGCTCGTCCGGGCTCAGGCGGATGCGTTTGGCGGTTTCTCCCGGACTCGTACTCACCCTTCCACCCTACTGACTCCCGTTCAATACTGTTGACTCCGGCTCAATAAGACCTTACGCTGAATACATGAGTCGCAAGGTTACAGACAAAGCTGTCGCCAACCAGCCCCGCCACCTGCGGACGATCATCGTCGGCAGCGGTTTCGCCGGCCTCGGCCTCGCCATCCGGCTGGCCCAGCAGGGCCGGGACGATTTCCTGGTACTGGAACGCGGTAGCGATGTGGGGGGCACCTGGCGCGACAACACCTACCCCGGTGCGGCCTGCGATGTGCCCTCGCACCTGTACTCGTACTCGTTCGCGCTGAACCCCGACTGGTCGCGCTCGTTCTCCCGGCAGGGCGAGATCCAGGCCTATATCCAGGGCGTGGCCGATAAGTACAACGTGCGCGACAAGCACCTGTTCGACTGCGATGTCACCAGCGCCCACTGGAACAACGAGACCGCCCGCTGGGAGATCACCACCAGCCGGGGCAACTTCACCGCCGATACCCTGGTGTCCGCGGTGGGCGCGCTGTGCGAGCCCAATCTGCCCGATATCAAGGGCATCAACAGCTACGAGGGCGAGATCTTCCACTCCGCCCGCTGGAACCACGACTCCGACCTCACCGGTAAACGCGTGGCCGTCATCGGCACCGGCGCCTCGGCCATCCAGATCGTGCCGGCCATCGCCGGGAAGGTCGCCCACCTCGACGTCTACCAGCGCACCGCACCGTGGCTGCTACCCCGGCTGGACCGCCCCTACACCCTCCCGGAGCGGCTCGCGTTCAAGCACATCCCCGGTGTGCAGCGGCTCTCCCGGGCCGCGATCTACGCCGCCCGGGAGACCCAGGTCGTCGGGCTGGCCAAATTCCCGGCGCTGATGCGCGGCTTCGAGGCGCTGGCCAAGGCGAAATTGCAGCTCGAGATCCGCGACCCCGAACTGCGCAAGAAGGTCACCCCGAATTTCCGGATCGGCTGCAAACGCATGCTGATCTCCAACGAGTACTACCCGGCGCTGGACCGCGACAATGTCGACGTGGTCACCGACGGAATCGCCGAGATCCGCGCGAATTCGATCGTCACCGCCGACGGCACCGAGCGCGAGGTCGACGCGATCGTGGTCGCCACCGGCTTCCACGTCACCGACTCCCCCACCTATCAGACGATCTTCGGCCGCGACGGCCGCAGCCTGACCGAGGTGTTCGACGAGATCGGCCAGCAGGGGTACAAGGGCTCGGCGATCGCCAACTACCCGAATATGTTCTTCCTGCTCGGCCCGAATGTCGGGCTCGGCCACACCTCGATGGTGTACATGATCGAATCGCAGATCAACTACGTCGCCGACGCGCTGGCCACGGTCGAACGCAACGGCCTGCGTACCGTGGAGGTGCGCCGCGAAGAGCAGGACGCCTACAACAGCGAGTTGCAGCGCAAACTCGTCAAGAGCGTGTGGAGTACCGGCGGCTGCGCCAGCTGGTACCTGGACAAGCACGGCAACAACACCACCCTGTGGCCGGACTTCACCTTCGAGTTCCGGCGCATCACAAGGAAATTCGACGTCGACGCCTACGATACGACGACGGCGGCCGACGCCCCCGAACGTACCGATCTGAAAGTAGTGACCGCACCGTGAGCAATGACGCCTATTTCCGCGACAAGGTTTGTGTCATCACCGGAGCCGGCTCCGGTATCGGCCGCGCGCTGGCCGTGAACCTGGCGCGCCGGGGCGCGAAACTGGCCCTGTCCGATATCGACACCGAGGGTCTGGCCGAAACCGTGCGCCGCTGTGAACAGCTGGGCGCGGAGGTGAAATCCGATCGTCTCAACGTCGCCGAGCGCGAAGCGGTGCTCCTGTACGCCGACGCGGTGAAACAGCATTTCGGCGTGGTGCACCAGATCTACAACAACGCCGGAATCGCGCATCACGGCGATATCGTCAAAACCGATTTCAAAGACATCGAACGCATCATGGATGTCGACTTCTGGGGTGTGGTGAACGGGACCAAGGCGTTCCTGCCCTACCTCCTGGAATCCGGCGACGGGCACGTGGTCAATATCTCCAGCCTGTTCGGCCTGATCGCGGTACCGGGGCAGGCGGCCTACAACTCGGCGAAATTCGCGGTCCGCGGTTTCACCGAGGCGCTGCGCCAGGAAATGCTGGTGGACCGGGCTCCGGTGCGGGTCACCTGTGTGCATCCCGGCGGTATCAAGACCGCGGTCGCCCGTAACGCGACCTACAGCGACGATATCGACGGCGCCGAGGCCAGCTCGATGTTCGACAAGTACCTCGCGATCCACAGCCCCGAGATGGCCGCCCAGACCATCGTCGACGGGGTGCGCAAGGGCCGCGGCCGAGTACTGATCGGCTGGGAGGCGAAACTGCTGGACCTGTTCGTCCGCACCGCCGCCTCCGGCTACCAGCGCCTCTCGGTGGCCGTCGAACGTCGTTTCCTACCCTGATCCGCACCGGGAGAAATCACCAATGCGAGATATCGCACTGCCGTTGCCGCTGGTCCGGGCACTCCTCGGCCCGATGTACCGGGTTTCCCTGCACGCCCGCCTGCCCTGGCAGGCCCAGCGCGCACTGATCGATATCGGCTCGGTGCTGCAGCCGGTACCGCCGGGCGTCACCGTGGACCGGATCGCATTGGGCGGGCGGCCGGCGGAGCGCCTCGTCTCCCGGCACACCTCCGCCGGCGACCCCGCCGCCGTGCTCTATCTGCACGGCGGCGGTTACACCGTGGGGTCGCTGTCCACCCACCGCTCCCTCAACGGCCGGCTCGCGGCCGCCACCGGCCTGCCGGTGTACGCCGTCGATTACCGGCTGGCGCCCGAACACCCCTTCCCCGCCGCGCTCGACGACGCCGAGGCCGCCTTCCTGGAACTGGTGAGCGAGTACGGCTACCGGCCCGGCCGCATCGCGATCGCCGGCGATTCGGCCGGCGGCGGCCTGTCGCTGGCGCTGGCGCAGCGGCTGATCGCGCGGCACGGACACACCCCGGCCGCACTCGGCCTGATCGCCCCCTGGGTCGATCCGAACCAGGCGCCGGAGCGGATCCGGGATCTGGTCGTGAACGGGCCGTGGTCGCGCGCCTGCGCGCTGGCCTATCTGGGCGACGGCGATCCGGACGACCCGGGGTACGCGCCGCTGCACGGCGTGCTCGAGGGACTGCCCCCGGTCTACGTCCAGGCCGATGTGGACGAACTCCTGCATCCGCAATGCGTCGATCTCACCGCCGCCCTGCGCGCGGCCGGGGTTACCGTCGAGTTCACCGAGACCCGCGGACTCTGGCATGTCGCCCAACTCCAGGCCGCGCTGGTCGGACCGGCCGCCGTCGCACTGACCGAAATGGCCGTTTTCCTGCGGCAAGCCATCAATGAGCTACCGCTGCGCGACCTAGGATGAAGATCGGAACGGAACTCGTAATCCCTCCGTCACGGGGACTGAACCAGGGCTTTTCCCGTGGCCGCCGCCATCCGCGCGCGAAGGTGGCGTAAATTACCGACGAGTTAGCAAACAGGGAAAGGCAATGATGCGCGAGTTCGAAGCCCCGGCTTCCTACACAATCCCCGAGGACGCGAACAATTCCGACAACGTGTTCCGGCACGCGAAGGAAAGCCCCGCCGCCGTCCTGTTCAACGTCCCCGACGGCAACGGCGGCTGGCGTGACGTCCGCGCGACGGAGTTCGCGAAGACGGTCACCGATGTGGCAAAGGGCCTCATCGCGACCGGAATCGAATCGGGCGACCGGGTCGCCATCATGGCCGCCACCCGCTACGAGTGGGCGCTGCTCGACTTCGCCGTCTGGGCCGCCGGCGGCTGCACCGTGGCCATCTACGACAGCTCCGCCGCCGAGCAGGCCAAGTGGATCCTGCAGGATTCGGCGACCAAGCTGCTGGTCGTGGAGAACGACAAGCACCGCGGCGTGGTCTCCGAGATCGACCCCGCCGATCTGCCGGAGCTGCGGGAAACCCTGCAGATCGAATCCGGTGCGATCGAGACCCTCATCGGGCGCGGCGCCGAACTCGACGATCAGGCGGTGCACGAGCGCCGCGCGCAGGTCACCGCCGCCTCTCCGGCCACCCTCATCTACACCTCGGGTACCACCGGCCGGCCCAAGGGCGTCATGCTAAGCCACGCCAACCTCTACGCCGAATCCCGCTCCGACCGGATCGCGATGGCGTCCTTCCTCGCCCCCGGCAAGAAGACGCTGATGTTCCTGCCGCTGGCGCATGTGTTCGCCCGCGCGGTGGCACTGGCCGCGTTCGACGCCAAGTGCACGGTCGCGCACACCTCGGACTGGAGCACGCTGGTCCAGCAGTTCGGCGAGCACCGGCCCGACTTCGTGCTCTCGGTGCCGCGGGTGTTCGAGAAGGTGTTCAACGGCGCCAAGCAGAAGGCCCACGACGAGGGCAAGGGCAAGATCTTCGACGCGGCCGCGGCCACCGCCATCCAGTACAGCGAAGCCCTCGAGAAGGGCAAGCCGGGTCTGGTGCTGCAGGCCAAGCACGCGCTGTTCGACAAGCTGGTCTACGGCAAGCTGCGGGCCGCGCTGGGCGGCAACTGCCAGGCCGCGGTCTCCGGCGGCGGCCCGCTGGGCGCCCGCCTCGGGCATTTCTTCCGCGGCATCGGCGTCACCATCTTCGAGGGCTACGGTCTCACCGAGACCACCGCCGCGATCTCGGTCAACACCCCCGGGCATATCCGCGTGGGCTCGGTCGGCCGGCCGATCGAGGGGCATGCCGCCAAGATCGCCGAGGACGGCGAACTGCTGGTCCGCGGTTCGGTGGTGTTCGGCGGCTACTGGGGCAACGACGAGGCCACCCGGGACGCGTTCGAGGACGGCTGGTTCAAGACCGGTGACCTCGGCACCATCGACGCCGACGGTTTCATCACCATCACCGGCCGCAAGAAGGAAATCCTGGTCACCGCGGGTGGTAAGAACGTCTCCCCGGCGGTACTCGAGGATTCGCTGCGCGCCCACCCGCTGATCAGCCAGGTGATGGTGGTCGGTGACGGCAAACCGTTCATCGGCGCCCTGATCACCCTGGACCCGGAGGCGCTGCCGGGCTGGAAGGAACGCAACGGGGTGTCCGCCGATACCGCCGTCGCCGATCTGGTGGCGAATCCGACGCTGGTCGCCGAGGTGGAGGCCGCGGTCGCGGAGACCAACAAGAAGGTCTCCAAGGCCGAGCAGATCAAGAAGATCAATATCCTGACCGTCGACTGGACCCAGGAAACCGGCGAGCTGACCCCGAAGATGTCGCTCAAGCGCGCCGTCGTCATGAAGCAGTACGCCGGCGAAGTGGACAAGATCTACAACTGAGCCACCCGTCGACGACAGCGGCCCCGGCAGGATCACCTGCCGGGGCCGCTGTCGTCGGCCGGTGCGGGTCCCGCACCATCCGGTGACGGACCCGCGGTCACTACCGGGATACCGTTTCCGCCTTCTCCGGTTCCGCGGGTCCCGCCGGCGCGGCGGCCGTATTGCGGATGAACAGCGCCGAGGCCACCACACCGATCAGCAGCAGCGCCGCCGGCAGCAACGTCGACTGGCTCAACGCGGTGCTGAACGCCTGCCGGACGGGTTCGGGCACCTGCCCCATTCCCATCCCCTCGCCCGAAGGCGAACCGCCGCCCAGCCCCTGGGCGCTCATCCGCCCGGCGACCAGCGCGCTGATCGCGGCGCTACCGAGTACCGACCCCACCTGCCGGGTGGTGTTGTAGATCCCGGCACCGGCGCCGGCCTGGTGGATCGGCAGATTGTGGGTCGCCGTGGTCGCCAGCGGCGCCCAGATGAAGGAGTTGGACAGGCCGGCCACCCCGCCCGCCACCACCAGCCAGGTGATGTTCGCGTGCGGATCCCGCATCACCAGCGCGAACCAGGCCACCGAGGCCGCGAACAGGAAGAACCCGATGGTCGGGAAGAGCCGCGGATGGAACCGCCCGTACATCTTGCCCACCACCGGCGCCGCGAACCCGGTGATGATCGCCATCGGCGCCAGGACCAGCGCGGAGCGGGTCGGCGTCATACCGTGCACGGCCTGCAGATAGAAGTACAGCGGCACCATCACCGCCGTGACCGAGGCGCCCATACTGGCGATGGCGATATTGGACAGCGAGAAGTTGCGGTCGCGGAACAGGCCCAGCGGCACCAGCGGTTCCCCGGTACCACGCGCCTGGGTCAGGACGAACACCACCAGCACCGCGATACCCGCCGCGATCATCAACCAGATCGTGGCCGACCAGTCCTCGGTGTTGCCCTCCTGGATCCCGAACACCAGCAGGAACATGCCCACCGCGCTCAGCACCACGCCCAGCCAGTCGAATTTGTGCTCATGGGTCGGCAGCGCGGGCACCAGCCAGACGGCCAGGACGAACGCGACGACACCGACCGGGACATTGACGATGAAGATCCATTCCCAGCCCAGACCGTCGACGAGGACACCGCCCAGAATCGGCCCGACCAGGGTCGCCAGCCCGGCCACCGCGCCCCACAGCCCCATCGCGGCACCCCGGCCCTCCGGCGGGAAGGTCCGGGTGATGACGGCCATCGTCTGCGGGGTCATCAACGCCGCGCCGAGGCCCTGTACCGCGCGGGCGGCGATCAGGGTCTCGATATCACCGGACAGCCCGCACCACAGCGAGGCCAGGGTGAACACGACCAGGCCGATCAAGTAGATGTTCTTGGGTCCGAAACGATCGCCGAGACGCCCGGTGATCAGCAGCGGCACGGCGTAGGTGAGCAGATAGGCGCTGGTCACCCAGATGACCGAGGAGATATCGGCCTGCAGATCCTGCATGATCGCCGGATTGGCGACCGCCACGATGGTGACATCGAGCAAGATCATGAAGAAGCCGACGACCAGCGCCGCCAGGGCCAGCCACGGATTACGTTGAGTGGTGGGCATAGATTCCATTCCTGTCCCAGCGGCGCCGGATGCGCCGGTTCATGGATCCGTCAGGTACTACGCCGCAGGCCACGCCAACATTCCGGGCATATCGGACCGATCGTGACTCCCGCTAGAGACCGTGGGCGTCCAGCCACGTCCGGGCCAGCTCGGCGGGGTCGCCGCCGTCGTCACGGATCCGCAGTACCAGCGTGCACAACTCGTCGGTGGTGAGTTCACCCGCCACATAGTTCAGCTTTTCCAGCTGCTTCTCACCCAACACCCCTTTGCGCAGCAGCGCCAGCGGATTCTCGGCGCGGATCGCGTCACCGGAATCGGCGAGCACCGTCAGGCCGTCGATACCGCCGGGCAGGAATTCGGCGGGCCCACCCAGAACCGCGGCCTGGATCCGCCCCTCCACCAGCGCGCGCCGCAGCTCGGCGGGATCGTCGAACACCTGCGTGGACGCGAACTCACAGCCCTGGATCCCGGCCGCGCGCGCCGGCGGCTCGAGCAGCCCCGGAACCCCGGCGGCGCCCGCCACCAGCGTGGGACACTGCCCGGCCAGCTGCTCCACCGAGTCGATACCGCGCTGCCGCGCGGTCTCGGCGGTGACCAGCACCCGGGGCTCGAGATCGGCGCCGTCGGCCGGGTCGGAGGTAACGGTGCCCTGGGGCAGCGATCCGTTCAGTTCCTCGGTGACCTTCTCGGTATCGGCGGCGTCCGCGCCGGCGTTCAGTTCGGCCAGCAGCGCGCCGTTGTGATCGGCGACAACGGTCACCGTGCCCGCGTCCAGCGCCGCGAACACGGCCGTCCGGTCGCCCAGATCCGGTTCGACCCGGGCCGGCGATCCCGTCCGGGCCAGCGCCTGCGCGTAGATCTCGGCCAGCACCCGCGACTCGGCCGACCGCTGCGCCCCCACCACCACCGGTTCATCGCCTTCGCCCCCACCGCAGGAGACCGCCAGCACCGCCAGTACCGGCACCAGCATCCGGCCCAGGACCCGTATCGACGCGGGCGCCACCATCGCGCGAAACACCTCTTCCCTCACCTGCTCGCCGCACCCGGACCCGGGTGCCCGACAGCACCGGAATCTACCGGCGCGCACCGTCGCACACGCGCCCGGGCAGCCCCCGCGCCGCCGGGTCTCGCCATTGGCGCGAACCACCGTCTCGGGTGCCGGTGCGCATGGGCGTGCTCCGGGTCCCGGCGGCCACCGCGGCGGTAACCACGGGGCCGGCCGGGTCGTGGTCGCGTGGCTTCACGAGGAGTGCTCGGACGCGAGCACGGAGACGGCGGCGGCGATCCGGCTCGCACCGCGTGCGTCGGTGGGGTCGGCCAGCCATTGCAGCACGGCGCCGTTGATGAGGGAGAGCGCGACGGAGCCGACGGTTTCGGCCTGTTCGGCGCTGACGGTGTCGCGTTCGACGCCGAGCACGAGCGCGGCGATATCGCGGCGGGCGGTGCTGTAGACCCGGCGGAGTTGTTCGCGTAGCTCCGGCACGAATTCCGACAGGGCGTAGGACTGCACGCTCGCGACGAGCACGCGTCGCTCCTCCGGCCCGGCGGCGAGAATGCCTTCGATGAAGCGCTGGAGACGCTGCGCGGGTGGTCCGGCGCCGAGGGAGCCTGCCTGGGTCAGGCGCTCGCCCCACTCTTCGATGATTTCGAGGACCGCGGCGTTGATCAGGGCGTCTTTGGTGCCGAAGTGGTACCCGATCGAGGCGAGATGCGCGCCGGACGCGTTCGCGATATCGCGCGCGGTGGTGTTGGCGTAGCCGCGTTCCACGATGCAGGTACGCGCTCCTGCCAGCAGTTGCTCCTTCTGCCCCATGCTCCGCACCCTAACAGATCCTTGTACAAATGTTCCGTACATTTGTTCTGTACAAATGTTCTTCACAAACGTACCGTACATTTGTACAAATCGGTCGATCCAGAGAAGGACTCATGAACGACATCTCCCTGCTCAGCCCGCCGGCGCATGCCCCGGCGACCCCTGTCCGCCCGCTCTGGACCAGCGACAGCCGACCTATCCGGACGGTGCTGACGACGCATCTGTGGACATCACCACCCGTCGAGCGTGGCGCTCCCGGCCACGACCGTGCCTTCGCCGCGCTGCGCGACCTGCGTGTCGACTACGCGCGCTTCCTGCCGTGGTTCTCGAATCCGCTGGTTTCGGTGCCCGCGCTGACGGCGCCCACGTCGACAACGACCTCCTGGGATTTCACGCGCCTGGACCCATTCGTGGAAGATTTCGTCGACGCCGCCGAAGGGCGCCCCATCACGGCGAACTTCGCGACCATCCCGCATTGGATGTTCGTCGGCGGTGACGACGTCGAACTCGGCGACGATCCGGACACGATCCACTGGGGCTACGAAAGCGGCACCGTCTTCCGGGACGAGTCCCTGGCCGAGGTCGCCGACTACTTCTTCCGTCTCGCCGGCTGGTACATCGCGGGCGGTTTCCACGACGAGAACGGCGTATGGCACGAGTCGGGCCACAACTATCGATTCGCCTACTGGGAAGTCCTCTGCGAACCCGACCTCAACCGGCAGATGAGCCCTGAGATCTACACCCGCCTCTACGACGCGGTCGTCGAACGCCTACGTCCGCTCGACCCCGAGATGCAATTCATCGGGCTGTCGCTGAGCCACGTCCACCACAATCCCGAGTACTTCTGGCACTTCCTCGACCCGGCCAATCACGCGCCGGGCATCCCGCTCGACGCATTCTCGATCCACTTCTACGCCTCGCCCGATATCGTCAACCCGTTCGGCCCCGACGGTAACCCACCCACTTCCACCTGGGAGACGACATTCTTCGCCCAAGCCGAGGGGTTCCTCGAACAGGTGCGTTTGATCGCCTCCATCGCCCGGCGCCTCTCACCCGGTACCAAGATGCTTCTCAACGAGGTCGGGACCTACCCCTCCGACATCATGAACCCCGATCCCGTCATCCCCCACGAGTACTGGGCGCTCAGCGCCGGCTGGCACACCTACCTCTGGGCGCGCTGCCTCGAACTCGATATCGACCTCTTCGGAGTCGCCGAGTTCAACGGCTATCCCGGAATGATCCCGGCCGTGTCGCTGGTCGATTGGGAAACCGGCGAACCGAACGCCCGGTACCACGCCACGAAACTCATGGCCGACCACATCCGCCCCGGCGACCGGCTGGTGCCCACTACCACCGGCGTGCCCGGGTACCCCGATGCGCGCGTCCACGCGCAAGCCGTCGCCGGCGCCGACGGCCTGCGCCGCATCGTTCTCGTGAACAAACGAGGCGTGCCCATGAATGTGGAAGTCGGTGACTGCAGCCGAAACTCCACGCTGTACTCGGTAGACGCGTCGACCCCTACAGGCGCACCGACGGCCCACACCATCGGAGAGGGACGCCTCACACTCCCGCCCTACGCATCGGCGGTGCTGATCCTGGAATAAGACCGGATACCGAGTAGGTGACCCTGCCCGCCAAGGCGAGAAGGTCACCCCACCCGCCAAGGTGCTGTGTTTATTGGCGCGGCTTCGCCGCGCGGGGTTCGTTCGCGGAGTTCTTGCGTTATATCCGGATGGTCGCCTTCTATGGGTGGGGCCCGCCCCGGGTCTGGAGCGACCAGAGGGAGGGAGCGCAGCGACCGACCGGCGGGAGTGAAGACCCGGGGTTAATAGGGCCCCACCCTCGAGCGGCGGAGCCGCTCCAAAACTACAGCACCCGGCCCAGGGTGGCGGCCGGGTGCTGTAGCTGCGGTTACCGCCCGGGTAAGGCGGAACGTTTTATCAGGCGACGCCTTCCGCGCGAGCGGCGGCGGCGACGGCGTCCGCGACCGCCGGGGCGACGCGGGGGTCCAGCGGGCTGGGCACGATCTTGTCGACGGCGAGTTCACCGGCGACCACGCCGAGGATGGCGTCGGCCGCCGCGATCTTCATACCCTCGGTGATCCGGCGCGCACCCGCGTCGAGGGCGCCCTTGAAGACACCGGGGAAGGCGAGCACGTTGTTGATCTGGTTCGGGAAGTCGCTCCGCCCGGTGGCGACGATCCCGGCGTACTTACGGGCGACGTCGGGGTGGATTTCCGGATCCGGATTGGACATGGCGAACACGATGGACTCCGGGGCCATCGAGGCGATGAGTTCTTCGCCGATGGTGCCCGCGGACAGCCCCAGGAACACATCGGCTCCGGCGAGCGCGTCGGCCGCGGTACCCGTGAGTCCGCGCGGGTTGGTGCGCTGGGCCAGCTCCGCCTTCACCGCATTCAGATCGGTGCGCTCGCGGCTGACGATGCCCTTGGAGTCCAGCACCGTGACATCGGCGACGCCCGCGGCGAGCAGGATGTTCGTGCAGGCGACACCCGCGGCGCCGGCGCCGGAGACGACGACCTTCAGACCGGAGGTGGCCCGGCCCTGGACCTGCGCGGCGCCGTTGAGCGCGGCCAGCACCACGATGGCGGTGCCGTGCTGATCGTCGTGCATCACCGGGCAGTCCAGCGCTTCCACGACCCGCTTCTCGATTTCGAAGCAGCGCGGGGCGGAGATGTCCTCGAGGTTCACCGCGCCGAAGCTCGGCCGCAGCCGCACCAGGGTTTCGACGATCTCGTCGACATCCTTGGTGTCGAGCACGATCGGAATGGAGTCGAGCCCGGCGAACTTCTTGAACAGTGCCGATTTACCTTCCATGACCGGCAGCGAGGCGCGCGGGCCGATATCGCCCAGGCCGAGCACCGCCGACCCGTCGCTGACCACGACCACGAGGCGGTCGGTCCAGGTGTAGCGCTTGGCGAGCTTCTCGTCCTCGGCGATGGCACGGCTCACCTGCGCCACGCCGGGGGTGTAGGCGATGGATAGGTCGCGCTGGGTCTCCAGCGGCGCGCTGAGCTCTACCGAGAGCTTGCCGCCGAGGTGACCGGCGAAGATCTCCTCGTGAGTGATCGCCGAGAGGTTTGCGGCCTCATCTTTGCTGGCGGTGGCGTTCGGTGCGTCAGTCACAGAGGACACGATTTCACTCCTGCTGGTTGCGGTCGTAACCGGTGGACGGTTACCGCCGGGTATTTGGTGTTATCTGCGTCATATCGTTCATCGGTGGCGCGACCAGGATGTTTCCCGATGGAGCCGACGGCCGGGGGAACCCGGGAACCCCGGACATGTGGCGATGGACCACGGCGCCGATTTCGGGCGGCGACTGTCCGGGCGGATGACGGACGGGTTGTCCGGCAGAACTCGACTGGCGCTCCGGCCGCGACGGTGCGTCGCGTGGCGGGAAGCGCCGGATATCCCCGACCCGGCGGTGGCAACGATCGGGAATCCGCAACATTGTGCCAGGTCCCGGGTCGTACGCCAAACCCGGTGCCGCGTTCTGCGTGTATCGGACACCACGGGGCCAGCGTAGGTGCCGGGGATTACCTCCCCGTAAGCGGAAACTCCCGGTCTACGGGTGTCCGAGGTGAGACAGTTGCAGGGAGCGGTCCCCCGCGATGTGAAGAACCCCGCCGCGCCCGTGGGGCGTTCTCAACCCCACCACTGTGTCCACAGCAACGCGGCCCCGGCGCCCAGTACGAACACCGCGGCCACGACGGTCGCGGTTCCGCGCCGCCGGTCCGAATACACCTGTGCGACAACGGCTGCCGCCGCGACCAGCAGATGCAGCAGCACCGATTCGGTACCCGGCCCCGGGAACCCGCGCCGGTCTCCGATCAGGGCCGCGCCCAGAACCACCAGCGCCAGCAGCACCAGCCCCGCCGCCGCGATTCCGCTTATTCCGCGCAGTACCTTCATGACGCGAGTACCGGTACGCCGGTGGCTCTCCCGGCCAGTTTCTCGAATTGCGCCGGATCGGTGGTGCATTCGCCGAGGCCGATGGTCTTGTTGGCGCCGTGGTAGTCCGAGGAACCGGTGGTCGCCAGCCCGTACTCACCTGCCAGGTCGCGCAGTGCCGCGCGATCGCGGTCGCTGTGGTCGGGATGATCCACCTCCAGACCGCACAGCCCGGCGGCGACCAGGTCACCGATCTCGGCCAGGTCGAGCAGCCGCCCCCGGCTGCGGGCCCGCGCGTGGGCCAGCACGCTCACACCGCCGGCCGCGGCGATCATCGCGATCGCGGTACGCAGCGGCGTATCGGCCTTCTCGACGTAATAGGCCCCGTTCGACGAGAGCAGATCGTCGAACGCCGCGCCGACGGTCGGCACCACACCGGCCGCGACCAGCGCCCGGGCCAGATGCGGGCGCCCCGCCGCCGGACCGGCCGCGGCCAGCACCTCGTCCGGATCGATGGGTAGCCCGTCGGCGGCCATCTGCTCGGCCATCGCACGTAGTCGATCCACCCGTTCGGCGCGCAACCGCTCCCGTTCGGCCGCGAACCCGCGATCGGCCGGGTCGAACAGGTAGGCCAGCAGATGCACCGATACCGGCCAGCCGTCCACACCGGGGCCCACGCACGACATCTCCATGCCCCGGACCAGGGTCAATCCGCCCGGGCGGGCCGTCTCGGCCTCGGCCCAGCCGGCGGTGGTGTCGTGATCGGTGATCGCGACCACGTCCAGGCCCGCGGCGGCCGCGTTGCGCACCAGTTCGGCCGGGGTGTCGGTGCCGTCGGAGGCGGTGGAATGGGTATGCAGGTCGATACGCACGCCGTCCAGTCTGTCAGTGCGCGATCCGGGTGCCACCCGCGCGGGCGGGCTAGCATCGGCACGTGCCCTCCCTGCCGCTGCCGTTCCACAGTCCCGGGCGGTCCCGGCGGCCCGCGGCCCTGCCCCATATCCCGATTCCCACGGCCCGTGCCGTCGTCGACTGCGCGGTGTATGTGAAGGGCGAACGGCTACCCGGGCGGTTCACTCACGACCGTGCCCTCGCGGCCGCCCGCGAACAGGGCGGTTTCGTCTGGCTGGGTCTGCACGACCCCGATGCGCGCCAGATGGCCGAGGTCGCCGCGACCTTCCGGCTGCACGCGCTGGCCGTGGAGGACGCGGTCCAGGCCCATCAGCGCCCGAAACTGGAACGCTACGACCAGACCCTGGTCGCGGTCATGCGGACCGTCGCCTACCGCGAACACGAGATGCACAGTGTCAGCGAGATCGTGGAAACCGGCGAACTGCTGATCTTCCTGGCGAGCGATTTCGTGATCGTCGTCCGCCACGGCGAGCATTCGGCGCTGGCCCGCGTACGTCACGCCCTCGAGCAGGATCCGAAACGGCTGCGGCTGGGACCGGGCGCGGTATTGCACGCCATCGCCGACCATGTGGTCGATACCTATATCGATGTCGTGCAATCGGTCGAATTCGATATCGACGCGATGGAAGAGGAGATCTTCACCCCGCGCAGCACGATCTCGGTCGAATCGATCTATCAGCTCAAACGGGAGGTCGTGGAATTGCGGCGGGCGGTCAATCCGCTGGCCGTGCCGTTGGAGACGCTGGTGAAGAACCCGGACCTTCCGCTGGACCCGGAGGTCCGGCGGTATCTGCGCGATGTCGCCGACCACCATACGACGGTGGCGGAGCGCATCACCGATTTCGACGACTCGCTCAGTGCGCTCATCAACGCGGCGCTGGCGAAGATCACCGTGCAGCAGAACACGGATATGCGCAAGATCTCGGCCTGGGTGGCGATCGCGGCGGTTCCCACGATGATCGCCGGGATCTACGGTATGAATTTCGAGCATATGCCCGAACTCAAACTGGCCTGGGGTTATCCGGTGGTCTTGCTGCTCATCACCGGCATCTGCGGTTTGCTGCTGATGCTGTTCCGCCGCAACAACTGGCTCTAGCCGTCACAGCGAGGCCGCACCGCGCCTGTCACAGTGAGGCCGCACCGCGGCTGTCATAGTGAGGCCGCACCGCGGCCGGGGTCCAGTACATCGATTCCCGCCTCGGCCCAGGCGTCGCGCAACGCCTGCGCGCCGCGCACCCTCACCCACGCCGCCTCGGTGGCGGTGACCGGGGTCGCGGCGAAATACCGCACCGGATCGGCCGGTTCGGGCAGTTCGATCTCCGGGATCTCCCCCGGACCCAGCAGCACCGCGGTGAACGGCGCGGCCTGCCAGATCGGCTCCCCCAGATCCAGCAGCGCGTCGGCCTGCAGCACAACTCCTTCGACCGCGGGCGAAGCGGCCAGCACACCCAGCGATTTGGCGACGCCCGAACCCGATCCCGCGCCCGCGCGCACGGTGAGGACGAGTTCCGCGCGCGGCCCGCGCACCGGATCGGCCGCCACCGCGGTGGGATCGCCCATCGGATGCCGGGATCCGCCGACCGTCGCGTAATGCACCACGCCGTCACCCGGGATGCGCAGGATCTCGATGGGCTCCAGCCCGAGGAAGGTCACCGATGCGGTGTCCACGGCCGCCGCGTCGATATCGAAATGCCCGGCCACCGCCGACCGGACCCGCTCGATCACATCCATCCGTCAGATCGCCAGTTTGGCGAGGAGATCGCGCGCCTGCTCGGCGGTCTTCGGATCGCAGAGCACGTCGTAGCGCCCGGCGACCAGCTGCATGGTGGACGCGAAATCACGCTGCCCGCGGGTCGCGGCGTAGGGGATCGTGGTGGAGATGACCCCGAAGATGATGCCGCCGACCAGGCCCACCACCAGCGGGCCGGCCATCCCGTTGGTGGTGAAGAGGCTGAGCAGCAGGCCGAGGAACAGGCCCAGCCAGGCGCCCGAGACCACACCCCCGCCGATCACCTTCCCCCAGTTCAATCGGTACAGCACCCGTTCGACCTGCATCAGATCCACACCGACGATGGTGACGTTCTGGACCGGGAACTGATTGTCGGCCAGATGGTCCACCGCGCGCTGCGCCTCGGCATAGGTCGGGTACGAACCGATCGGCCACCCCGAAGGCGGCGTCGGCAGCCCCTGTCGACCGCGATTCGAGCTCCCAAGAGGGTTCGTCATAGTTCGATTGTGGCGCATCCGGACAAAACGTGTGCCACACCCCGGCCGGGCGTTATTCGGGTGGGGTGAAGGTCGTGGTGCGTTTCATACCCGCCGCGCGGCCCTTCTCCGCGATCACCACAGCCATTTTCGCGCTCGCCTCGTCGATCATCTCGTCGCCGAGCATCACCGCGCCGCGCGCGCCGCCGTCCTCGGAGGTGTGGTAGGCGTAGGCGTCCAGGATGAGTTCGGCGTGGTCGTAATCGGACTGCCGGGGGCTGAAGATCTCGTTGGCCGCGTCCACCTGGCCCGGGTGCAGGACCCATTTGCCGTCGAACCCCAGCGCGGCGGTGCGCCCGGCCGCGCGCCGGAACCCGTCGAGATCACGGATCTGCAGGTAGGGCCCGTCGATGGCCTGCAGTCCGTGGGCTCGCGCGGTGAGCAGGATGGTCATCAGGATGTGGTGGTAGGCGTCGCCGGTGTCGTAGCCCTCGGGCTGTTCACCGACCACCAGCGTGCGCATATTGATACTCGCCATGAAATCGGCGGGCCGAACACCAGCGTCTGCACGCGCGGGCTCGCGGTGGCGATCTCGTCGATATTGCGCAGGCCGAGCGCGTTCTCGATCTGCGGTTCGATCCCGATCCGGCCGGGTTCGAGGCCGTTGGCCCGCTCCAGCTGGCTCAGCAGCAGATCCAGGGCGCGGACCTGCCCGGCGTCGGTCACCTTGGGCAGCAGGATCGCGTCGAGCGCGGTTCCGGCGCCGTCCACCACGGAGATCACATCGGCGTAGGTCCACTGCGTGGTCCAGTCGTTGACCCGCACCACCCGCAACTGATCGCCCCAGCCGGAGTCGTTGAGCGCGGCCACGATATTGGCGCGGGCGGCGGCCTTGGCGCCGGGCGCCACGGCGTCCTCCAGGTCCAGGAAGATCTCGTCGACCGGCAGGCCCTTGGCCTTGGCGATCATCTTCGGGTTGCTGCCCGGCACGGCGAGCACGGAACGGCGCGGCTTCATGAACACTCCTGGGGTCGGCCCGGTCCGGCCCCGGAACATCTAGCCTGGCAGTCATGGCAGCTACCAGGGTGTATATCGCCAGGCTGACCGGCCTGGCGGTGCTGGGGCCGGACGGTGAGTCTATCGGCCGGGTCCGCGACGTCGTGGTGGCCATCCGCTACGACCGGCAGGAGCCGCGGGTGCACGGCCTGGTGGTGGAGTTGCCGACCCGGCGGCGGATCTTCGTGCCGATGCTGCGGGTGACCGCCGTCGAACCGGGTTCGGTCAATTTGAGCACCGGCACCGTGAGCCTGCGCCGATTCGCCCAGCGGCCCGGGGAACTGCTGGCCATGGCACAGATCGTGGACTCCTCGGTGCGGGTGGACGATCCGGATCTGCCCGATCTCGCCGGGGTGGACGTCTTCGTGGTGGATCTCGGCATCGCCCTGACCCGGACCCGGGATTGGCGGGTCTCCCGGGTGGCCGTGCGCGGGCACCGGCGGCTGGGCCGGCGGCGCACCGTGCACGTGGTCGACTGGGCCCGCGTGGACGGCCTCACCCCCTACGAGATCGGGCGCCCCGGCCAGGATGTCAGCGCGCTGCTCGAGCAGTTCGAGGGCCAGCGTGCCGCCGATGTGGCGCATATGCTGCGCGAACTGCCGGCCAAACGCCGCCTCGAGGTGGCGGTCGCGCTCGACGACGAACGGCTCGCCGATGTGGTGCAGGAACTCTCCGGCGACGATCAGGTGGAATTGCTCGGCCAGCTCGAGGTGGGCCGGGCCGCCGATGTGCTCGAGGCGATGGATCCCGACGACGCCGCCGATCTGCTCGGCGGCCTGCCGGAGAACGAGGCCGAATCCCTGCTGACCCTCATGGATCCGCAGGAATCCGAACCGGTGCGGCGGCTGCTGGAACACTCCCCCGATACCGCGGGCGGTCTGATGACTCCCGAGCCGGTGATCCTGACCCCCGCGACGACCGTCGCGGAGGCCCTGGCCCGGGTGCGTGATCCGGATCTGACACCCGCGCTGGCGTCGATGGTGTTCGTGGTGCGCCCGCCCACGGCGACGCCCACCGGACGCTACCTCGGTTGTGTCCATACGCAGCAACTGCTGCGCGAGCCCCCGGCGCATCTGGTGGGCGGCATCCTCGACACCGATCTGGGAGCCCTGCGCCCCGATCTGCCGCTGGCCGCGGTGACCCGGTATTTCGCCAGCTACAACCTGGTGTGCGGGCCGGTGGTCGACGAACAGAACCATCTGCTGGGCGCGGTGAGCGTGGACGATCTGCTCGATCATCTGCTGCCGCGCGATTGGCGTGAGGACGAGCAGTTGTACGAGGGTGTACGCCCGTGACAACGGAGAAGGGCACCACCGGGCGGGCCGCGTCCTCGGCGCGGCAGCGGCTGGAAACCCCCGTGGAGGGCCGGTTCCGATTCGACTGGGATGCCGAGGCATTGGCCCGCGGCAGCGAACGGATCGCCCGGTTCCTGGGCACCGGGCGCTATCTGGCGCTGCAGACGGTGGTGGTGATCGTCTGGATCATCCTGAACATCTTCGTGGTCGCGCTGCGCTGGGACCCCTACCCGTTCATCCTGCTGAATCTGGCCTTCTCCACCCAGGCCGCCTATGCCGCGCCGCTGATCCTGCTGGCGCAGAACCGGCAGGACAACCGCGACCGCGTCTCGCTCGAGGAGGATCGCCTGCGGGCGGCGCAGACCAAGGCCGACACCGAATTCCTGGCGCGCGAACTGGCTGCGCTGCGGCTGGCGGTGGGCGAGGTGGCCACCCGCGACTACTTGCGCCGCGAACTCGACGAGATCCGCGACGCGCTCGACCGCATCGAGGGCGCGGCGGGGGTGGGTCCGACGCGCGGCCCGGACAAAGCAACGAAGCCGAAACGCAAGAAAACCTCCGGTCACAAGCCGGTTACGGGCTCTGTTTCATCGCCTCTCGCGGACGATTGACCGGAAATCCACAATATGCTCCTGACCGGTAGGTAACCTGGATCACGTTGTCCCGAGCGCGCCATCCGGGAATGTCCGAGACGGTCGCTCACCCGTGACATAGAGGAATGGTGGAGCCGGATGCGGATACCTACCCCTGTGGCAATGTCGGCTCTCGTCATGGCGGGCCTGGTAGCCAGCGGTTCAGCAGCACACACCACCCTGTCGTCCACACCCCCGGAAGCCACCGGGACCAGGCTCGCGGTGAATGCCAACCGGGTCGGAGACCCGACCGCCGATCCCGATGCCCCGGTGGCCCAGACACTCGGCATCCTGCCCGCGGAGCCCAGCACACCGCGCAAGCTGCGCGCCCTCTCTCCCACCGGCCTCTCCCCGTTCGCGGGCACGGTGCCGCTGCAGACCCTCACCCTGCCGGGCGGTAACGGGGTCCTGGGAATTCCGGAGATCGTGCTGGCCGCCTACCGCAATGCCGAACTGGCCCTGCAGTCCTCGACCCCCGGCTGCGGGGTCACCTGGAATCTGCTCGCCGGTATCGGCCGGATCGAATCGGGGCATGCGAGCAACGGCCGCACCGACGCCGCCGGCACCACCGACCCGCCGATCCTCGGTCCCGCGCTGGACGGCACCCTGCCCGGCAACGAGGTCATCCGTTCCGCCGACGGCGGATACGTCCGGGCTCTCGGGCCCATGCAGTTCCTGCCCGGCACCTGGGCGCACTACGCCGCCGACGGTAACGCCGACGGACACGCCGATCCGCACAACGTCTTCGACGCGACGCTGGCCGCCGGCAAGTACCTGTGCTCGGGCGGCCTGAATCTGCGTGACCCGCAACAGGAATTGCGGGCCGTACTGCGCTACAACAACTCGATGTCCTATGCGGCCACCGTGCTGAGCTGGTCGGCGGCCTACCGCACCGGCGGCCGCCCGGCGCCGGTCACGGTCTCCCCCGACCTGGTCCCGCCCGGTAGCGCGCCGACCCAGTTCCCGCCCGGATCACCGGATCTGCTGGCGGCACAGGGCGATACCGCGGTACCACCGCCGCCGCCGACCGCCACCGTCCAGGTGCCGCGCCCGGAGCCGATGATCCGGATTCCGGGCCTGCCGCCGATTCCGTGCGGTCTGCTGTGCCCGCCGGCGCCGGGCTCGCCGAAGGTCGGCGAGACCCTGCCCGAACGCGGGCCGGCGCCGGTCACTCCCGAGGGGCAGAACGCTCCGGCCGCGCCGCAGGCGCCGCCGGAGTCCGGAAACCCGCCGCGGCAGGCGGCTCCCGCACCCGCCGCGCCGGAACCTCCGGCCCCGGCCCAAGCGGCACCGGCCCCGGCTCCCGCGCCGCCGACCATCACCCTGCCGGGCGGGCTCGTCATTCCCCTTCCGGTGGTGGTGTTCCCGGCACCCGAGCCGCCGACCCGGGCCGACGTCCCGCCGCCCGCACCGGCCGGTCCCGCCGCGGCGCCCGCACCGGCCCCGGCAGCGCCCGGGCCGGCGGCACCGCCCGCCTGAGACACGCCGACGAGAAGCCGACCGGGCGCACTGCTCCCACCCGTGCCGGCAGCGCGAACCCCCGGCCCCCGACCGGGGGTTCGCCGTATTCCGGTGGGCGGCAGGACTTTCCCTATTCCCACTCCGCGCCGAAATAATGGTCACGAGGTAGTAACGAAGAGGTCTCGGATGCGGTATCCTCGGTGGGCGAAGGTCACGGTTCGGCGACACCGGCCGCGGCCGCAAGGTTGTGCGTTGAGATGAAGGGCTTGAGTACGTGGGGCGTCACCGTAAGCAGCAACCGGCCACTGTTACCCGTAGTTCGGTCATCGCACTCACCGGCCTGGTACCGGCCGGAGTCGTGGCGACCAACGCCGCGGCGGCCATGGCCACCGACCCCACGGCAGCCTCGGTGTCGATGCATATGCAAGAACTGAGCGTCGCGCCCCTCCAGGCCATGGGCCCCGCCGCCGTGAACGATACGGCGATGCACGCGATGGCCAAGCAGTCCCCCGAGGCCCGGGTGGAAGTGAAAACCGTCGCGCTGGACCCGAACCGGGCCCGCAACGATATGCCGGTCGCCGCGTCCGGTATCCCGGGTATCGCCGAGGCGGCCTATATCAACGCCGAGCAGATCCTGGCCCAGGAGAGTCCCGACTGCAATATGCCGTGGACGATGCTGGCCGGTATCGGCCGGGTCGAATCCACGCATATGTACAACGGCAAGGCCGACGCGGACGGTAACGCCCTCGCCCCCGTTTTCGGGCCGGTACTCGACGGCAGCCTGTCGGGCAACAATGTCATCCACGATTCCGACAGCGGCGAACTCGACGGTTACAGCGGCTACGACCGCGCGGTCGGCCCCATGCAGTTCCTCCCCGAGACCTGGACCGCTTTCGCGGGCGACGGCAACCGGGACGGCATCTCCGATCCGCAGAACTACTACGACGCCACCCTCACCGCCGGGAAGTACCTGTGCTCGGGTGGTCTGGACATGTCCGATCCCGCCCAGCAGACCAGGGCGATTCTGCGCTACAACAACTCCATGGCCTATGTCGCCAACGTCATGGCCTGGGAGCAGTCGTACAACACGGGTATCGCACCGCGGCCCGCGGAACTGCCCAAGATCTGACGCCACTACCATCGGCGGTATGCCAGTGGTAACGGAAGCGGAGGTGCGGGGCGCTCTCGCGAAGGTCGACGACCCGGAGATCCGTAAACCGATCACCGAACTGGGCATGGTCAAGAGCATCCGGGTGGACCCGGACAGCAATGTGCACGTCGAGGTGTACCTGACCACCGCCGGCTGCCCCCTGCGTACCGAGATCACGCAGCGAGTGAGTACCGCCGTCGCGGATGTCCCCGGTGTCGGCGCGGTCTCCGTCGAGCTCGACGTGATGAACGACGAACAGCGCACCGAACTGCGCAAACAACTGCGGGGGGATTCCGCCGAACCGGTGATCCCGTTCGCCCAGCCCGGTTCGCTGACCCGCGTGTACGCGGTCGCCTCCGGAAAGGGCGGGGTGGGCAAATCCAGCGTCACGGTGAATCTCGCCGCCGCGCTGGCCGATCGCGGGCTGTCGGTGGGCGTTCTCGACGCCGATATCTACGGCCATTCCATCCCGCGCATGCTCGGTACCGACGCCCGGCCCACCCAGGTCGAGCGGATGATCATGCCGCCGGTCGCGCACGACGTGAAGATGATCTCGATCGCGCAGTTCACCAAGGGCAACACCCCGGTGGTCTGGCGCGGCCCGATGCTGCACCGGGCGCTGCAGCAGTTCCTCGCCGATGTGTTCTGGGGCGATCTGGACGTCCTGCTGCTCGATCTGCCGCCCGGCACCGGCGATGTGGCGATCTCCATCGCACAGCTGATCCCGAACGCGGAGATCCTGGTGGTCACCACACCGCAGATCGCGGCCGCCGAGGTGGCCGAACGCGCGGGCGCCATCGCACTGCAGACCCGGCAGCGTATCGCCGGTGTGGTGGAGAACATGTCCTGGCTGGACCTGCCGGACGGCTCGCGGATGGAACTGTACGGATCGGGCGGCGGCCAGGCGGTCGCCGAGCGGCTCACCCGGGCGGTCGGCGCCGAGGTGCCGTTGCTCGGCCAGATCCCGATCGAACAGGCACTGCGGGAAGCCGGCGACGAGGGCACCCCGATCGTGCTGAGCGATCCGGACAACCCCTCGGCCGTCGCCCTGCGCGAGGTCGCCGGGAAACTCGCCGTCCGGCGCCGCGGCCTGGCCGGGATGTCGCTGGGCATCGACACCACTCGCCATCTCTGAGCGCACCTAGACTCGGTCCATGCTCACCCTGCTGCTGTATGTACTGATCGTGGGATTGGTGGCCACGGTACTGTTCCTGCTGGCCAGCGCCCTGTTCGGGCGGTCGGAGGAACTGGGCCCGCTGCCCGGGGGCACCACCGCGACGGTACTTCCGGTCGAGGGGATCGCCGGGGCCGATGTGCGGGCGCTGCGGTTCCAGCAGGTGGTGCGCGGCTACAAGGCCGGAGAGGTCGACTGGGCACTGGCCCGGCTGGCCGCGCGCATAGACGAACTCCAGTCCGAACTGGCCGAAGCGCGCGCGGCGATTCCGGCCCCCACCCATGACCCGGAGCGGAAGTGACCCAGGACACGCTGATCCGCTGCCCCTGGTCGACGGATTCGCAGCTCTATCGCGATTACCACGATCAGGAATGGGGCCGCCCACTCCACGGAAACGACGCGCTGTTCGAACGGTTGTGCCTGGAAGCGTTCCAATCGGGACTCTCCTGGATCACAATCCTTCGCAAACGGCCCGCGTTCCGCGAGGCCTTCGCCGGATTCGTCATCGACCGGGTCGCCGAATTCGGCGATGCCGATCGTGAACGCCTGCTCGCCGACGCGGGGATAGTGCGCAATCGCGCCAAAATCGACGCCTGTATCGCCAATGCCAGGGTCGCGCGCGAACTCGATATCGATCTGGACGAACTGCTGTGGTCGTTCGCCCCGCCGGCCCGTCCCCGGCCGCGCGAAATCTCCGAAATTCCCGCGACCACACCCGAATCCGTCGCACTGGCAAAAGAATTGAAGCGGCGGGGTTTCCGTTTCGTCGGACCGACCACCGCGTACGCGCTGATGCAGGCCACGGGGATGGTCGACGACCACCTCGCCGAATGCTGGGTCGATATCGGAGGCGACACCGCCGGTTGACCGGTCACTTTTGGACGTCGAGTATCCGCCATCTGCCGCGATAGGGAAGAATGGACCGAGTGCGGTCCGTCGTCTTCACAGACGGACCGCCCGGTTGGTGACAACTGGAGATCCGAGCAAGTGCGCAGCATACCGCGCAGATCTGGAGGGAGCAGAGGATGGCGGCCATGAAGCCCCGTACCGGGGACGGTCCCCTCGAGGCAACCAAGGAAGGCCGTGGGATCGTCATGCGGGTCCCACTCGAGGGTGGCGGGCGTCTGGTCGTAGAACTCACGCCCGACGAAGCCGCGGCACTCGGCGACGAATTGAAGAGTGTCACCAGCTAGACCGCCGGCCGAAGAGTCGGCACTCGCCGCGGCCGCCGAGGTACTGAGTTGCCCCGAATGCGGCCGCGGCCTGATTTTCACCGGGCGTGTGCTGCGCTGCGAACGCGGGCACAGTTTCGATATCGCCCGGCAGGGTTATGTCAGCCTGCTCACCGGCGCGGCCGGCAAGCTCACCGGAGATTCCGCCGCCATGCTGGACGCGCGTGCCACGTTCCAGAACGCCGGGCATTTCGCCCCGATCGCCGAGGCGATCGCGGACGCGGCCGTTTCGTCGAGCCCGGACGACCGGGACGGCGAGCAGGTCCTCGATATCGGTGCGGGCACCGGGTACTACACGGCGCGGGTCCTGGACGCCCTGCCGGCGGCCCGGGGTATCGCGCTGGATATCGCGAAAGCGGCCGGGCGGCGCTGCGCCCGCGCGCACCCGCGGGCGGCGGCCGTGGTGGCCGACGCCTGGCGCGGGCTACCCGTCCGGGACCGCAGCACAACCCTGGCCATGTCGGTATTCGCCCCGCGCAACCCGGATGCGATCGCTCGTGCCCTGATACCCGGCGGCCGCTATATCGTCGTCACGCCCACCGCGGCGCATCTGGCGGAGCTGATCGACCCCCTCGGCATGGTCACGGTCGACCCCGGTAAGGACCGCCGCCTCGCCGAGGCACTGGCCGGGCGGTTCGCGCCTCGCGGCAGTACGTCGGTGGAGTACTCGATGGCGCTCTCGCACGAGGCGGTCGCGGCGCTGGTCGGCATGGGTCCCTCGGCGCATCACGGCGTCACCCCGGAGGAGCGGATCGCCGCCCTGCCCGACCCGTGCCCGGTGACCGCCTCGGTGACCGTCGCGGTACACACACCCACCGGCGCCACCGGATGACCGCACACCTCACCGCGTGACCCGATGTCCTGTGAGAACAGGGCAATCACGCTGCCACACAGGGCAATCGGCTCGCGACACCGGCCTGATGGGCGGGTAACAGCACCCTGATGTGCTGGATACATGCGGATACCGACATTCGGCAAGAAGAAAACAACCACGATCTTCGACCGGATCGGCGGATACGAGGCGCTGGAAGCCGTCGTCGCCGATTTCTACACCCGGGTCCTGGCCGACGCGGAACTGGCCGGATTCTTCAGCGGGACGAATATGTCCCGGCTACGGGGAAAACAGGTCGAATTCTTCGCGGCCGCGCTCGGCGGCCCGGAGCCCTACACCGGCGCTCCGATGAAACAGGTCCATCAGGGCCGCGGCATCACCGTGCGGCATTTCCAGCTGGTGGCCGGGCATCTGACGGATTCGCTCACCGCCGCGGGCGTCGACGACGCCACGGTCGGTGAGATCATCGGCGCGGTCGCCCCGCTGGCCGACGATATCGCCTCCGGCCCGTCCCCGGCCCCGGCCTGAGGTATCAGCGTTTGCAGATCGTCCGGTAGACGCCGAGAGTCTGTTCGGCGATCCGGTACCAGTCGAACTCGGCCTGGGCCCGCCGCCGGCCCGCCGCGCCGAATTCGGCCGCGCGTACCGGATCGCCGGCCAGATCGTTGATCGCGGCGGCCAGGGCCCGTTCGTAACCGGCGGGGTACGCGGCGTCGAACCGCACCAACCGCCCGGTGCGCCCGTCCTCGACCACCTCGGGTATGCCGCCCACATCCGAGGCGACCACCGCGGTCGCGCAGGCCATCGCCTCCAGGTTCACGATGCCGAGCGGTTCGTACACCGAGGGGCAGACGAATACCGTGGCCGCGGCCAGCAGCTGCCGTATCTGCTCGGTGGGCAGCATCTCCCGTACCCAGAACACATTGCCGCGCTCCCGGTGCAGACCGGCGACGGCGCCGGCGACCTCCGCCTCGAGTTCCGGTGTGTCCGCGGCCCCGGCGCACAGGACGAGCTGGATCCCGGGGTCGATATCGCGCGCGGCCGCCAGCAGATGCCCGACCCCCTTCTGCCGGGTGATCCGTCCGACGAACACCGCCAGCGGCGCGGCCGGGCGCACCCCCAGTTCGTCCAGAATCCGGCGGGACCCCGGTTCCGGCGGACCGGGATGCCAGACCCGCGCGTCGATCCCGTTGCGCACCACGTGGACCTTCGCCGGATCCAGCGTGGGATAGGCGTCGAGGACATCGCGGCGCATCCAGTCGCTCACCGCGATCACCGCGTCGGCGTGTTCGAGCGCGTTGCGCTCCGACCACGACGACAGCCGGTAGCCGCCGCCGAGTTGTTCGGCCTTCCACGGCCGCCGGGGCTCGAGCGAATGTGTGGTGACCACATGCGGAATCCCGTACAGCGTGGCGGCCAGATGCCCGGCCAGACCCGAATACCAGGTATGCGAATGGACCAGGTCCACCGGGCCCACCGCTTCGGCCATCCGCAATTGCGCCGACATCATCCGCAGCGCCGGGTTGGCCTCGTCGAGCGCCGGATCCGGGTCGTGCACCCGGGCTCCGGGCCGCGGCACGCCCATGCAGTGCACGGTCACCGCGGCCATCCGGCGCAGCCGCGCCACCAATTCCGTCACATGCACACCCGCGCCGCCGTAGACCTCCGGCGGATACTCCCGGGTGAGCACGGCCACCCGTAGCGTGTCGCCCGCGGGCGCCGCGGGCGACGCGCCCGGACCGCTGGAACCGAAACTCACGGATTCACGGTAGACGCAGAGCGGTCGAGACGTCCCGACCACCTCGTTCGGTAGGTTTGGCACTGTGAGGAGCCAGCCGCACGTCCTGGGAATCGTGCTCGCCGGTGGCGAGGGCAAGCGACTCTTCCCGCTGACCGCCGACCGGGCCAAACCGGCCGTTCCCTTCGGCGGCGCCTACCGCCTCATCGACTTCGTCCTGAGCAATCTCGTCAATGCCGGTTTCCTGCGGCTGTGCGTACTGACCCAGTACAAATCGCATTCACTGGACCGGCATATCTCGCAGACCTGGCGATTATCGGGTTTCGCCGGGGAATACATCACCCCGGTGCCGGCCCAGCAACGGCTCGGGCCGCGCTGGTACACCGGCAGCGCGGACGCGATCATGCAATCGCTGAACCTCATCTACGACGAGGATCCCGATTACATCGTGGTGTTCGGCGCCGATCACGTGTACCGGATGGACCCCGAGCAGATGGTCGCCCACCATATCGATTCCGGAGCGGGGGTCACCGTGGCCGGAATACGGGTGCCGCGCAGCGCCGCCGGCGCCTTCGGATGTATCGATTCCGACGAATCCGGCCGGATCGTCGGATTCCTGGAGAAGCCCGCCCATCCGCCCGGTATTCCGGACGATCCGAACTCGACCTTCGCCTCGATGGGCAACTATGTGTTCACCACCAAGGTGCTGGTGGATTCGATCAAGGCGGATTCGGAGAATTCCGATTCCGATCACGATATGGGCGGCGACATCATTCCGCGGCTGGTCTCCTCGGGTCAGGCCGCGGTCTACGATTTCGACGCCAACGAGGTCCCCGGAGCCACCGACCGCGATCGCGGGTACTGGCGCGATGTCGGCACCATCGACGCCTTCTACGACGCCCATATGGACCTGGTGTCGGTGAATCCGGTGTTCAACCTCTACAACCGGCACTGGCCGATCCGGGGCGCCGCCGAGAACCTGCCCCCCGCCAAATTCGCCCGGGGCGGGCTGGCGCAGGAATCGATCGTGGGGGCGGGCAGTCTGCTGTCCGCGGCCACCGTCCGCAATTCGGTGCTCAGCGCCAACGTCCTGGTGGACGAGGGCGCCACCGTCGAGGGCAGTGTGCTGATGCCGGGGGTGCGGATCGGCCGGGGCGCGGTGGTGCGGCGCGCGATCCTGGACAAGAACGTGATGGTGTCGGAGGGCGAGATCATCGGCGTGGATCTCGACCGCGACCGCGACCGGTTCGCCATCAGCAACGGCGGCGTGGTCACCGTAGGCAAGGGCACCTGGGTCTGACCGGAACACGCGGTCGCCGCGGTCTCTCGATCGAGAGACCGCGGCGACCGTCTCGTTTCCGGACTGCCGTGCGTCGATCAGCGCATATCGCGACCGCGGATACCGGCCAGACCGACGGCCAGCAGAACCGCGGCGACGGCCACCACCGCGATCACCGGTGTCGCGGTGAACTCCGACCCCGGCAGTTTGGGCGCGTGGCTGAACGGTTCCAGATCGCGGAACCACTGCGGGGCGCCGGAGATCGATCCGAGCAGGAACACCGCGACCGCCGCGACGAGCAGCCCCCAGGCCACCGCGGCCCAGCGTGGTACGAGCCCGAACAGCGCGACCGTCACCGCGGCGAAGAACCAGATCGCGGGCAGCTGCACCAGCGCCGCGGCGACCACTTCCGGCATGTTCCCCGCGACGTCACCGGCGGCGATTCCGTAGGTCAGGCCGCCCAGGACACCGGCGGCCAGCATGATGACCACCGGACCGCCGAAGGCGAACACCAGATGGGAGAACGTCCAGCGCAACCGGCCGACCGCGCCGGAGAGCACCGATTCGGCATGGCCGCCGCTCTCCTCGCCGGACAACCGCAGCGCCGCCGAGACGGCGTACACCGCGCCCGCGACACCCAGCAGCGTGAAGGCGTAACTCAGGAACGAATCCTCGATCGAATCCGCGCCGCCCATCCGGGTGATCAGATCGCGCAATGTCTGATTCTCCGCGAAGCTGTCGCCGATCCCGCTGACGACACTGCCGATCACCAGCCCGTACAGCCCGATGCCGATCGTCCAGGCCAGCAGCGACCCACGTTGCAGCCGCGCGGCCAGCCCCAGCGGCCCGGACAGGGACGCACCGGCCTCCGGGCGCCCCAGCCGTTCGGCGATGAGACCCGCGCCGATATCGCGCCGCCGCAGCAGCGTGTACGCCGCGACGAGCAACACCACCAGCAGCGCGATATGCAGTACCAGGACCCACCAGCGGTCGCCCGCGTACGGCCGGATCTGCAACGACCAGCCCTGGGGTGAGAGCCAGGTCAGCGGGTTCACCGGCCCGGCGCCGGCCTGCGCGTCGCCGATGGCCCGCAGGGTGTAGGTCACCGCCAGCACGGTGAACGCCAGCCCCCGGGCGAGCCGGGCGCCCGTGCACACCTGCGCGGTCACCGCGGCCACACCCGCGAACACCATGCCGGATCCGGCCAGGGCCAGGCCGAAGGCCAGCGACCCGGCGGCGGGCACATCGCTCGCGGTCAGGCTCACCGCCCCGATCAGACCGGCCAGCAACGCGCCGCCGCAGGCCAGCAGCAGGGCCGCGGTGAGGTTGGCATAGCGGCCCACCGAGGTGGCGGACAGGATCTCGCCGCGGCCGGTCTCCTCCTCGGCGCGGGTGTGCCGGATCACGGTGAGAACGGTCGCCACCGCGATCAGCGTATGGAACATCCCCGCCTTCCAGATGCCCACGGCGCCCACGGAGTCGTTGTAGATGGGCCCGTACATGGCCAGCTGCGCCGGGCTCGCCAGCACCGTCGCGGCGAAGGACGCCCGGTCGGCCGCGGTCGGATAGACCGTTTCGATACTGGCCACATACACCCCGCCCAGCGGCAGCGACAGCAGCAGGATCCACAGCGGCGCCACGATCCGGTCGCGTCGCAGATACAGGCGCAGCAGCCGCAGCGTGCCGGTGAATCCGGTGCCCGCCGAGGGGGAATCGAACGCTCGGTGCCGGCTTCCGGCGACAACGGTGGTCATTTCTGTACCTTCTGCAGTTCGCCGGCCTCCCGGCCGTTCACCGAGTAGTGGCGTATGAACAGTTCTTCCAGGGTCGGCGGCTGGCTGACCAGACTGCGCACCCCGGTGTCCCCCAGCACCCGGATCAGTTCCGCGAGATGCTCCCCGTCGACCTGGCAGCGCAGCGTCCCGTCGTTCATGCTGACGTCGGCGACGCCCGGGATCGCGGCGATATCGCCCGGATCACCGGTCAGTTCGGCGGTGATGGAGGTCCGGCTGAGATGCCGCATCTCCGACAGCGTCCCGCTTTCCACCGTGCGGCCGGACCGGATGATGGTGACCCGCTCGCACAGCGCTTCCACCTCCGACAGGATGTGGCTGGACAGCAGCACCGTGGCCCCGCGACCGGCCGCCTCGGCGACACATTCCCGGAACACCTGCTCCATCAGCGGGTCCAGCCCCGAGGTGGGCTCGTCGAGCAGCAGCAGCCGGGCGTTCGACGAGAACGCGGAGACCAGCGCGACCTTCTGCCGGTTGCCCTTGGAGTAGGTGCGCGCCTTCTTCCGGGGATCCAGTTCGAAGCGGTCGATCAGTTCCGCGCGCCGGTCGCGATCCAGGCCGCCGCGCATGGAGGCCAGCAGGTCGATGGTCTCGCCGCCGCTCAGCGACGGCCACAGGGTGACATCACCCGGCACGTAGGCCAGTTCGCGGTGTAGCGCCACGGCGTCGGCCCACGGATCGCGGTCGAGCATCCGCACCTCTCCGGAGGTGCGCGCCAGTAGCCCCAGCAGCACCCGGATGGTGGTGGACTTACCCGCGCCGTTGGGTCCGAGGAACCCGTGCACTTCGCCTTCGTTCACCTCGAGGTCCAGCCCGTCGAGCGCGCGGACCTGCCCGAAGTGTTTGTGCAGATCCCGGATATGTATTGCCGAGGTCATCAGAACTCCTTGTCGGAAGCATTGTGAGAGCGGGGTGGGGAGGCGCCGGCGGGATCGCCGGCGGGGCCCGGGTCCGGTGAACCCCGCTCGGTCGGCTCGACGCCGCCGTCCTCCTGTTCGGCCAGCAGCGCGTCGAGCATCGAGGAGTCGGTGAGCAGGCCCTTGGTGAGGACTTCCAGGGCGGGCAGCATGATCTGCTGTCCGTAATCCCGCAAGGCCTGCCGGTAGTCGATCGGCGTGCCGGCCTCGGTTCGCAGCTGAAGGAAAAGCAATAGGCCACCGCCGTTGTTCAGCGCCATATAGCGGGCTGTCGCGGCCAGATCGCGGGGACGGCGGATGGCTCCGGAGATGATCCCGGCCTCCAGATAGTGCTGAGCGTCTTCGACCATATGCTCGAAGAGCGTGGCGGCCAGTGCACCGCCCGCCTGAAAACTGCGCATCATGTACGCGGTGACCGGCGCGTATTCGTCGATCGCGGCGAGCTGCTGGAGCAGGTTCCCCGCTGACGGCCGGTTCATGAAGCTCAGCTTCGCTTCCCTGATAACGGCCCGAACGTGATCGTCACATTCCCGGCGCAGCCCTTCCTTGCTCCCGAAATGGTGGTTGACCAGGCCGGGCGAGACCGAAGCGGCGGCGGCGATAGTGCGAACCCCGACACCGAGCCCCTGTTCTCCGAACACCAGGATGGCCGCGTCCCGTATCCGGGCCCGGGTAGTCAGATCATCGGTTGAACGCATGTTCAATACGTTAAACACGCGTTCAATCAAGGCGCAAGAGGTAGCCCCGTCAAGATTCCGCAAAGACCGGATCACCGCAGTTCAGCGATAGGAAAGTCCGCTGGATCCCGCCGACCTGCCCAGCGCTCCGGCGGCGCGACTACAGCCCCCGACCTACCCGCCCGTGACCCGGTGGGCGACCACCGGATCACGAACGCCGGCGAGCGGGGACTACCCCTTCGAGGCGCAGAGCAGCCCGTCACCCAGGGGAATGAGAACACTGGTCAGACGCGGATCCTCGGCCACGAACCGGGTGGCCGACCGCACCGCCTGGGTGGCCGCGTCGCGATGCGCGGGATCGGGGACCCGGCCGCCCAGCAGGGCGTTGTGCAACAGCACCGCACCGCCACCCCGCAGCAACCGCACCGCCTCGGCCACGTACTGCGGTTGCTCGACCGTCGCCGCGTCCAGGAAGACCAGGTCGTAGGCGCCGTCGGCCAATCGCGGCAGCACATCGAGCGCCCGGCCGTTGATGAGCCGGGTCCGGGCGAGCGGGATATCGGCGGCCCGGAACGACTCCTTGGCGGCGCGCTGATGTTCCGGTTCGAAGTCGATGGTGGTCAGCGTCCCGTCCTCGCGCATACCGTCGAGCAGCCACAACCCGCTGACCCCGACACCGGTTCCCACCTCGACCACCGCCCGCGCGTCCAGCAGCTGCGCGTACATGCTCAGCAGAGCCCCGACCGACGGCGGCACCGGGGCCGCTCCCAGCTCGGTGGCCCGTTCGCGGGCGCTGACGAGTACCTCGTCCTCCACGACGGATTCCTCGACGTAGGCGAGATTTCGCTCCAGGTTCGATGCCACGCCCCGAGGTTATGCCAAACGCGGCGAAGCGGGTCGCAACATTCTCAGGTGTCCCTCAGGATCTCCACACCCCGGCCATATCGGCGCAAGGAAGAGTAAGGGTCACGCAAGACCAGCAGATCGAACGCGCAGGAACGGGAACAACGGAGTACCAACCGGCCGTTGTATCCGGTAAAGAGCGGCCCGACACCCGGGCCACTGTCGAGCCTACGCCTCGGTCCCGATCAGGAGGTCAGTCACCATCCACATGGTCGATGCGGCACGCGAGTCCGCCACCTTGCCCGAGCTGCCCCGGGCCCGCCGTTCGGCAGCAGGAACCGGGTACCACCTGCCCGGGCGGGAAGAATTCGGCCCCGGACCGTTTCCGGAGCCCGATCTCGAGGTAGCCGCACACCACGACCTGGTGGCCAACGATCCCGTTTCACCGGACGCCCTGATGGAGGTGCCCGCTATGTCCAGTACCGATGACAGACCCGAGGTTCTCGACGCAGTCTCGAACTCGGAGATCGTCGCCGCCGAACTCGAGGATCCACTGACGGGCACCGCGGCCTTCGACGCCACCGGCGACCGTGCGGTCATGCCCACCTGGGAGGAACTGGTCCGTGAACACGCCGACCGCGTGTACCGGCTCGCCTACCGCCTCTCCGGCGACGCCCAGGACGCCGAGGATCTGACCCAGGAAACCTTCATCCGGGTGTTCCGCTCGCTGTCCAACTATCAGCCCGGCACGTTCGAGGGCTGGCTGCACCGCATCACCACCAACCTCTTCCTGGACATGGTCCGCCGGCGCAGCCGGATCCGGATGGAGGCCCTCCCCGACGACTACGACCGGGTGCCCGCCGACGGCCCCGGCCCCGAGCAGGTGTTCCACGACGCCCGCCTCGACCCCGATCTGCAATCCGCCTTGGATTCGCTGGCTCCCGAATTCCGCGCCGCGGTCGTGCTGTGCGATATCGAGGGCCTGTCCTACGAGGAGATCGGCGCGACCCTGGGCGTCAAGCTGGGTACCGTTCGCAGCCGTATTCATCGCGGCCGGCAGGCACTGCGCGAGTATCTTGCGCATAATGGAGTGCAGGAGCGATTCGCCGCCGAGGCGAGCCTCGCATGAGACACCGAGGCGAGCCTCACGTGGAGTTGCGAGGCGGGCCTCGCGTAGCACACGAGGGCGAGCTTCTGGTGATCCGGCGACCGTGATGCCGGATCCCGGCGGTCAGCGATGTCGGTTGGGAAGGATGGGCAGCGAATGAGTGACGACTCCAGATCTCCCGGTCGTCGTTCCCCGCAGTTCCACTCCACCGAGCATCTGGCGAGCGAGGCGGTCGCCGCCTATGTCGATGGCGAACTGCGGATGAATCCCTACCTGCGTGCGGCACAGCACCTTTCGGTCTGCGCGGAATGCGCGGCCGAGGTGGAGGCCCAGCAGCAGGCCCGTATCGCGCTGCGGCGGGCCACCCAGATCTCGGTGCCGACGAGCCTGCACGACAGCCTGTCGCGAATTCCGCTCGCCGAACCACCGACCGGCGCCCCCTCCCGGAATTCGCCCGGAAATACTCGTAACGAGGCATTATTCGGTTCGACGGGTCAGTCTTTCTCGTCGACCTTCGACAGCTTCCGGTGGTCGGTGTGGTGGCGCAAGTAGAGTTTGCCGCGTGAGTTCCGAATCGACGCACAATTCCCCGGCCGACAATCCTGATTCGGCGGACGAAAACGGCACGGCGAACGGCAACGGCACGCTACGCCCGCCCGATGCCCCGGTGCTGGCACCGCGCCCCGTCTATCGACCCCATGTGGACTCACATACCGCGCATGCCTTCCGCCGGCCGTCCGGCCAGTCGGGATCCTTCTCGCCCCGTTCCGCGCGCGGCGAGACCTCGGCGGCGGTCGCACCCAAGGGGCCGCCGGAGGCGGTCCTGGCCGAGGCGTTCGGCCGTCCGCCGGGGTCCGACGAACTACTCCAGCGCGACCCCGACGCGGTCACCGAGAACGCTCCGGTCGCCGGCCCCGCCGATCCCTGGCGTGACCCCGACGCACAGGCCCGTCTCGGCGGGCCCGCCCTGCACGCCCCCGCCACCCAGGAACGTCCCCGCGCCGAGCAACTCTCCGCCCGGCAGGTGCTCTTCGGTTCCCGGGTCGCGCCCCGGGCCCTGCTCGTCCTGGCCGCTATCGCGCTGGCGATCGGACTCGTCGGCGGACTGGTCGGGCGGCTCACCGCCGAAACCGCGTCGACCCTGACCTCCCGCAAGGTCAGCCTGGAACAGACCGACAGCGACCAGCCGCACGGGCCGATCGCCCAGGTCGCCGACGCGGTACTGCCGTCGGTGGTCTCGATCCGCACCACGGTCGGCGAGAACGGCGCCACCGGTTCGGGAGTGGTGATCGACGGGAACGGCTATATCGTCACCAACAACCACGTGATCTCGATGGCCGCGCAGGATCAGTCGGGGCGCGCCCGGATCCAGGTCACCTTCTCCGACGGCACCCGGACCCCCGCGAGCATCGTGGGTCGCGATCCGAAGAGCGACCTCGCCGTCCTCAAAGTCGATGTGAAGAATCTCACGGTCGCCCAACTGGGCAAATCGGGCGACGTGCAAGTCGGTGACGCGGTGCTGGCCATCGGCTCCCCACTCGGCCTGAGCAAAACCGTCACCTCCGGCATCGTGAGCGCACTGCATCGTCCGGTAAAACTCGAAGGCGAGGGCAGCGATACCAAGGCCGTGATCGACGCCGTGCAGACCGACGCCTCGATCAACCCCGGTAATTCCGGTGGCGCCCTGGTGGATGCGGACGGCCGCGTGATCGGTATCAACACCGCGATCCGCAGTGAGAGCGGAGGCTCGGTCGGACTCGGTTTCGCCATCCCGGTGGATCAGATGACCGAGGTCGCGCAGACCCTGATCAAGAACGGGTCGATCCACCACCCGGTGATCGGAGTGAGCGCGCGCCAGAAGACGGTCGCCAACGAGGTCATGAGTGGCGCCGAGGTGGCCGATGTGCAGCCGGGCAGTCCGGCCGCGAACGCCGGCATCGTCGAAGGCGATGTGATCGTCCGCGTCGGCGACCGTGAGGTCACCAATCCCGATGAACTCGTTGTGGCGGTGCAGATGCACGATATCGGCCAGTCGGTGAACGTCCAGCTCATCCGGGAAGGACGGCAGGTGGACATTCCGGTCACCCTGGCGTCCGACTGATCCGCGGCGCGCGGCGCCGGGTAGCCTGGAGAGGTGTTCAGCAGTATCGGGTGGGGCGAGATGCTCGTGCTACTCGTCGCCGCCCTCGTCATCCTCGGCCCGGAACGTCTACCCGGCGCCGCGCGGTGGACTGCGCGCAGTCTGCGCCAGGTTCGCGATTACGCGACCGGCGCGACATCGCAATTACGTTCGGAACTCGGCCCCGAATTCGAAGATCTGCGTAAACCGCTCGCGGATCTCCAGGAATTGCGCGGGATGTCACCACGTTCGGTGGTGACCAAACATCTTCTGAACGGCGACGATTCCCTGTTCAAGGATCTGGACGGCGCATTACCGGACAGCAAGAATGTTCTCGGCGCGCACAGCGGCATGCCAGATTACCCGCGATCTGCGTCACATAAACCCTTGGAACACAATGAACGTCCGCCGATCGACACCGACGCCACCTGAGCGTCAACCAGGCTAGACGCAGTTCAGCGACCTCCTGTCTAGACTTCGCACATGTCGGCCGATGACGTGGCGCGGATATTCGCGATCGAAGACAAAGTCGAGCGACTCAAGGCCGCAACGGAGGGTGTCGCGGCGGCTCAGCAGACCATCAACGAGCTCACCCGGATTCGCCGTGCGGTGATCCGGGAATTACACGCCGAGGGATGGACTTTCGCACGAATCGGTGCGGCCGCGGGACTGTCCCGCGCCCGCATCCACCAGGTGAGCACACAGGGTCCGGCGCCGGAGGGTTTGTTCTTCGGGCACGGACCGCTCACCCTGCTGGTCCCGGATACGCGCGCGGGCAGGCTGATCGGGGCACCCGATCCGGCGGCCGCGCCCCGGCTGGCCGAGCAGCTGAAAGAGCTGGGCTTCGGAGTCACCATCGAACCGTTCGCGCCGGGGCGCCCGGTGGACCTGCTACGCGACGGACTGATCGTGATCGGCGGGCCCGAACTCTCCCCCAGCCTGCGCCATCTCATCGCCGCCGACCCGCGCCTACGCCGGGCCGTCGCCCGGCCCGGCGACGGCCGCCGCGGGATCGAAGACCGCGCCGCGCGGCGGATATACCGTCCGGCCAGCCCAGAGCCGCACGATATCGCCTACCTGGCCCGGCTGCCCCGGCCGGACGGGCGCGGCTCCATCCTGGTGATCGACGGTCTGCATCCGCCGGGTTCGCTCGGTGCCGTACGCCTGCTGGCCACCCGGCTCGCCACCCTGCACGAGCGCGCCGCCAACCGGCGTTTCTCGGTACTGGTCGGGGTCCGCTACGACCGGTCCACCGGTGAACCGGTGGACGCGGACCTGCTCACCCCGGTGTATGTGCACGAGCCGGTGGATTCCAGGCCGCACGTGGTCCGGCAGCGCCGCTGACGTCCTCGGCACACGCCCCGGGAACGGAAAGGGAATTCGGCGCGCCTTTACGTCGACACGCCCGTACAACACCTATAGCGACACCGAATATTTTCCGATCGCATTGCTACCCTGGCGAACGGTAGGCCGATGAGGCCGATATGCGGTGGCCTTCCGGAGATCGGCTCCGACAAGTCGATTCGTGGAGGCGCGGGTGGATGCGTTGATTATCGTGGCGGTCATACTGGTCGCGGCCGGCCTGCTGGTTTCGATATTCGTGTGGTGGCGTAATCCGGGTTCCGGGAACAGCGAATACGTGACCGTCGCCGAATTACAGGCCCGGTTGGACCATGAGCACGAGGAACCCGGCGAGACCGCGGACGACACAGCGCAGACCTCTACCGGGAAACCGCACGACGAGAAAGCCGGAGCCGTCCCGGACGAGACCTCCGCGGTCGCCGGGGACGAAGCGTCCGACGAGGGATCCGCGCCCGAGGATGTGGAAACAGCGGACACCGCCGCCGGGGAGTCCGGCGACGAGCCGGCGGACGCCGCTACCGAAGGCACGGCGGCTACGGCGCAGAAGACGCCGAAACCTGCCTCACCGGCCGAGCCCGAGCCCGGCCACGACCACTGACGCGAGGCCGGTGGTCGCGGCCGGGACCGTTCAGGCGGCCGCCACGTCCGGGCGGATCGTATTCATCGCCGGCCGGTCCAGCAGATCCACCACCGTGCTGTGCGGGGTGAACTCGTCACCGATCAGCGGGAACTGGGTGAGCGCGGCGCCCGAATCCGCGATACCGCAGCGGCCCAGCACCGTGCCCAGGATCTGCCGGCTCATCACGCCCAGATCGGCCAGCGGCCGGTTGCGATGTGTGCGGACCCCGAGGTTGACCTGCCCGATGGCGCCGAGGCCGAGACGGTCGTAGGTATCGAGCAGTAATCCGATCTCCACCCCGTAACCCGGGGCGAACGGAACGGCGGTGAGCAGTTCACGGGTGCCCGCGTACTCCCCGCCCAGCGGCTGCAGTACCGGGGTGAGGCCCGGTCGCAGCGCGGCCAGCAGCGGGCGTGCCACCAATTCGGTGACCCGGCCGCCCCCGTGCGCGTCCACGCCGCCGCCGTGTAGCAGCGGACGCCGGTAGTACGCCTTCACCAGATGCAGATCGGGCTTGGTGAGCAGCGGACCCAGCAGTTTCGGCACGAACGCCGGATCCGGATCGATCAGATCGGAATCGACGAAGGCCACCAGATCGCCGCTGGTCACCGCGAGCGAGCGCCACAGCACCTCGCCCTTGCCCGGTACCGGCTCCAGTTCGGGCACGGCCTGTTCGCGGGTGATGACCTCGGCCCCGGCCGCACGGGCGCGTTCGGCGGTCGCATCGGTGGACCCGGAATCCAGTACGACGAGCTCGTCCACCAGAGTGCCGAGCAGCGGCCGGATACTGGCCACCACCTCGGCGACGGTTCTCTCCTCGTTCAATGCGGGCAGCACCACCGAAACGGTGCGGCCGGCCTTGGCGGCGACCAGCTCGGCCACCGACCAGTCGGGGGCGTCCCAGGTATTGGTGGACGCCCAGCCGGGCTCGTGGTGTGAGAGTTTCATACGAGACCTCGCAGAGTTCGTACTGGGGGCCGGACCCCCTGGATCGCGGCGATCATGTCGACAACACGCCGGGTCGCGGCGACCTCGTGCACACGGAAGACCCGGGCGCCCGCCGCGGCCGACCACGCTGTTGCTGCCAATGTGCCCTCCAGCCGTTCGGAAAGTCCGGCACCTAATGTCTCTCCGATGAAATCCTTGTTGCTCAGCGCCATCAAGACCGGCCACCCGCTTTTTACAAGAACGTCCGCTGCCCGCAACAGTGCGAGCCCGTGATAGGTGTTTTTCCCGAAATCATGGGTCGGATCTATGAGGATGGAATCCCTGGCCACACCGGCCGCCGCGGCCGCTTCCGCCGCACCGACCACCGAGTCTGTGACCTCGGCCACCACATCGTCGTAACGGACCCGATGCGGGCGGGTCCGCGGCACCGCGCCCCCGGTATGACTGCAGACGATCCCGGTCCCCGTCTCCGCCGCCACCGTCACCAATTCCGGATCGGCTCCCGCCCAGGTGTCGTTGATCAGATCCGCGCCCTCGGCCACGGCCGCGCGCGCGACGCCGGACCGCCAGGTGTCCACACTGATCAACAGGCCGGGATAGGCCTCCCGGATGGCGGCCACGAACGGCACCACCCGCCGCGATTCCTCGGCCGCGTCCACCAGCTCCCCCGGACCCGCCTTCACCCCGCCGATATCGACCAGATCGGCGCCTTCGGCGACCGCCCGGTCCACCGCTGCCATCGCGGCCGTGTCGCCGAAGGTGGCGCCCCGGTCGTAGAAGGAATCCGGGGTGCGATTCACGATCGCCATCACCAGGGCTCGATCCGTCGCTACCGAACGTCCGCACAACGTCGGTGACGGGCGGACGGGTTCGAACATGTGTCGAGCTTAGTAGCGCATCGGCGCCGATGGGGTCCAGGGTCGAGGTCGGCGACCCGGGAGGAAGTCACAACGCGGCTATATTTCGAGCCCGAGACTGCTGTTCGGCCCTGAACGGCCTGGCCACGTCTCACCGCCCGATGCCGGGCTCCGGATGGTGCGCGGAGCCCGGGCCCAGCGCCGCGAAGGCCGTGCCGAGATCCACTGCCAGGGTGATGCGGTCGAGGGCAGCCTGCGGAACGAATCCCTGCTCACGCAGCTGCGCGAGCCAGGTGAACAGGCCCGTGTAGTGGCCGTCCGGGTCGAGGATCGCCATCGGTTTCGCGTGCTGGCCCAGATGACCGCCGGTCCAGGTCTCGAAGAACTCCTCCAGGGTGCCGATCCCGCCCGGCAGGGTCAGGAAGGCGTCGGCCCGGTCCTCCATCACCTGTTTGCGCTGCCGCATGGTGTCGGTGACGATCAGCTCGTCGGAGTCCACATCGGCGACCTCCCGGTGCACCAGATGTTTCGGGATCACCCCGACGGTATGCGCCCCGCCCGCCCGGGCCGCGGTCGCCAGCGCGCCCATCATCGATACGTTGCCGCCACCGGACACCAGCTGCCAGCCGCGGCGGCCCACTTCCGCGCCGACCCGGGCCGCCAGGTCCAGATACCCCGGATCGGAGGTACCGGCCGAGCAGTACACACACAGTGCGAACGGACGCGGGGTCACCATTCGTCCTTCCTCCCGACCTTCTCGATCGCGTTCGCCGGCTGCGAGCCCTCAACGATCGCCACCACCTCGGCGATATCGTCGGTGACGTGCAGGAGGTCGATATCGCCGGGTGAGATCCGGCCCTCGGCCGCCAGCGATGTGCGGATCCACTCCACCAGCGGCGCCCAGTACCGGGAACCGAACAGGATGATCGGGAACCGGGTGATCTTGCGGGTCTGTACCAGGGTGAGCGCCTCGAACAGCTCGTCCAGGGTGCCGTACCCGCCGGGCAGGCAGACGAAGGCCTGTGAGTACTTCACGAACATGGTCTTGCGTACGAAGAAGTAGCGGAAGTTGATCCCGAGATCGACCCAGTCGTTGAGGCTCTGCTCGAACGGCAACTCGATCCCCAGCCCGATCGAATAACCGCCCGCCTCGGACGCCCCGCGGTTGGCGGCCTCCATCACGCCCGGACCGCCCCCGGTGATCACCGCGAACCCGGCGCTCGCCAGCGCGGCGCCCAGCTCCCGCGCGGCCTCGTACTCCGGATGATCGGCGGCGGTACGCGCCGAACCGAAGACGCTCACCGCCCGGGGCACCTCGGCCAGCGCGCCGAAGCCTTCCACGAACTCCGCCTGGATACGCAGCACCCGCCACGGATCGGTATGCACCCAGTCGCTGTCCTCCCGCTGATCCAGCAGGTGCTGATCGGCGGTGCCGCCCCGGGGAGTCCGGGCCCGGCGGAACATGATCGGCCCGCGGAAGCGGGTCTTGGGTTTACCGGCCATCCCGGGTTCAGCGGAGTCGGTCGACATCGGGGGTGTCCTTCGTGAGGTAGGCGCGCAGCATTTCGGTGACGTCGGTGATCTGGGTGAGGGGGACGTGCTCGTCGCGTTTGTGGGCGAGATTGGGGTCCCCGGGGCCGAAGTTCACGGCCGGAATACCGCGGGCCGCGAAACGGGATACATCGGTCCAGCCGTATTTCGCCCGGATACCCGCCGATCCGTGCGCCCGCACCGTCTCGACCAGCCCGCGGGCGGCCGGCGCGGTGAGACCCGGCAGGGCGCCGGGGGCGGCGTCGGTGATCTCGAAATCCAGGTCGAGACCGGCGACGACCTCGCGCACATGCTCGACCGCCTGATCGACCGTCCGGTCGGGCGCGAACCGGAAGTTCACATCCACCTCGGCCGCATCGGGCACCACATTGCCCGCGACCCCGCCGCTCACACGGACGGCCGAGAGCCCTTCCCGGTAACGGCAACCGTCGATATCCACCTCCCGGGCCCGGTATTCCGACAGCCGGGTCAGCAGCGGCGCGAGCCGGTGGATCGCGTTGTCGCCGAGCCAGGCCCGGGCCGAATGCGCGCGAACCCCGGCGGTGCTCAGCCGGACCCGCAGCGTGCCCTGGCAGCCCGCTTCGATCCAGCCGCCCGACGGTTCGCCGAGAATCGCGAGATCGGCGTCCAGCCATTCGGGCAGTTCGCGTTCGATGACGTTCAGGCCGTTGAACTCGGCCGCGATCTCCTCACAGTCGTAGAAGATCAGCGTCAGATCGTGGGCGGGTTCGGCGATGGTCGCGGCCAGATGCAGGAACACCGCGTCCCCGGATTTCATATCGACCGATCCGCAGCCGTACAGCACCTCGGCCCCGTTCTCGGTGGTGAACCGGCCCGGCACATTGTCGGCGATGGGCACGGTATCGAGGTGACCGGCCAGCACGACCCGGGTGGGCCGGCCGCGATCCGTGCGCGCGAGCACCACGTTGCCGTGCCGGACGACCTCGAAACCGCTGGTCTGGGTGCGCAGCGCGGTTTCCACGGCGGTGGTGACCGCGTCTTCGTCCCGGGAGACGCTCGGGATGTCGACGAGGGCTGCGGTGAGGGCGATGGGGTCGGCACGCAGGTCGAGGGTCACGGCATACGAGCCTAGAGGTGGCCCACCACGCCGGGCCCGTCGGTGGGTAGGCTTCCTGTTCGTGAGCACTCAGGGAGCAACCGCTATCGGCATCGCCACTGTGACCGCGGACGGAACCGTTCTGGATACCTGGTTTCCCGCCCCCGAACTGGGCGATCCCGGCAGCACCGGTACCGAACGGCTCACCGATCCGCCGGCCGAACTCGCCGAACTGGTCGGCCCGGACACCGCGCGCGGTGTCGACGTGGTCGCGGTGCGCACCTCCATCGCCGATCTGTCGGCCGCCCCGGTCGACGCCCACGATGTCTACCTGCGGCTGCATCTGCTCTCGCATCGCCTGGTCCGGCCGCACACGGTGAGCCTGGAAGGACAGTTCGCGCTGCTGTCCAATGTCGTGTGGACCAACCACGGCCCGGCGGCGGTGGAGGGCTTCGAACTCACGCGCGCCAAACTGCGCGCCCGCGGACCGGTCACCGTGTACAGCGTGGACAAGTTCCCGCGCATGGTCGACTACGTGGTCCCGGCCGGCGTGCGGATCGGCGACGCCGACCGGGTGCGCCTGGGCGCGCATCTGGCGGCCGGTACCACCGTGATGCACGAGGGCTTCGTGAACTTCAACGCCGGCACCCTCGGCACCTCCATGGTCGAGGGCCGGATCTCGGCCGGAGTGGTGGTCGGCGACGGCTCCGATGTCGGTGGCGGCGCCTCCACCATGGGCACCCTGTCCGGTGGCGGCACCACGGTCATCTCGATCGGTGAACGGTCGTTGCTGGGCGCGAATTCCGGCCTGGGTATTCCGCTGGGCGACGACTGTGTCCTCGAGGCCGGCCTCTACCTGACCGCGGGCACCAAGGTCACCACCCCCGACGGCACCGTCGTCAAGGCGGCCGAACTGAGCGGGACCGACAATCTGCTGTTCCGCCGGAATTCGCGGACCGGCGCGGTGGAGGTCGTGCCGCGGGCGGGCACCGGTATCGAACTCAACGAGGCACTGCACGCCCACAACTGAGCTGTAATTTTGGAGCAGCTCCGCTGCTCGAGGTTCGGCCCTCCTGAGCGTCTGCTGTCAGCACTCGAGACTCGCGGCTGCGCCGCCTCGCTTCGAGCGCTGACAGCAGACGCGGGCCGAACCCTTTGTGGGCCTAGCTGGACTCGGCGCCGAGGATGTGCCTGACACGGATCGGTGTCGACGCCGGCAGGCGGACCCGAGTGTGACATAAGGCGGCGTGCTGTTCGCGGGGTCCTGCGCTTTATCCGGATGGTCGCATCCGTCAAAGGGTGGGGCCCGCCCGGTTCTGGAGCGACCAGAGGGAGGGAGCGCAGCGACCGACCGCCGGGAGTGAAGAACCGGGATGTCAGGGCCCCACCCTCGAGACGCGGAGCGTCTCCAAAATTACCGCCCCACCCTCGAGCGGCGGAGCCGCTCCAAAATTACAACCGCTTCTTCTGCACCTTGCCCATGGCATTGCGCGGCAGGGCGGTCACGAAGCGGATCTCGCGGGGGCGTTTATGGGCCGAAAGCTGTGCGCTCACATGGTCGATCAGTTCCTGTTCGGCGGGCGCCGGATCACGCGGGACCACGAACGCCACGATCCGCTGCCCCAGGTCGGCGTCGTCGAGGCCGACCACCGCCACCTCCGCGACTCCCGGATGACCCAGCAGCGTGGTCTCCACTTCGCCCGCGCCCACCCGGTAACCACCGGATTTGATGAGGTCCACCGATTCGCGGCCGACGATCCGGTGGAATCCGCCGGCATCGATCGCGGCGACATCCCCCGTGCGGAACCAGCCGTCCTCGGTCCAGCATGCGGCGGTGGCCTCGGACCGGCCGTAGTACCCGTCGAACAGCATCGGCCCGCGGACCTGGAGGCCGCCGATACTCGACCCGTCGTGCGGGACCGGTTGTCCGGATTCGTCGCGCAGCCGGGTCTGCACCCCGTGGACCGGTACGCCCACCCACCCCGGGCGGCGCTCCCCGTCGGCCCGTGCGGAGAGGGTGATCATGGTTTCACTCATGCCGTACCGCTCGATCGGCGCGTGGCCGGTGAGTTCGGCGAGCCGCTCGAAGACCGGGGCGGGCAGCGGCGCGCTTCCGGAGATCAGCAACCGCGCGGCGCTCAGTTGTTTCGCGGCGTCGGGCTCTTCGGTGATCCGGGTCCAGACGGTGGGAACGCCGAAGTACATGGTGCCCGCGGCGGCGGCGTAGTTCGCCGGCGTCGGTTTACCGGTGTGCACGAGCGGGCTGCCGACCCGCAGCGGGCCGAGCAGACCCAGGATGAGCCCGTGCACATGGAACAGCGGCAGTCCGTGCACCAGTACGTCGGCGGAGGTCCACGCCCACGCCTCGGCGAGGGCGTCCAGGCCGGCCGCGATGGCGCCGCGGGCGAGCACCACGCCCTTGGGCGGCCCGGTGGTGCCGGAGGTGTAGAGCACGAAAGCCGGTGCCGCCGGGTCGGGTTCCGGGTAGGTGTGCCAGGAGCGGGCGTGCTGCCGCACCGGCACCACGGGCAGGCCGGTGCCCTCCGGCGCTTCACCGAGCCAGGCCTGGGCGCCGGAGTCGGTGAGCATGTGATCCAGCTCCGCGGCACCGGAGTCGGGCGGCACGGGGACCACCGTCACCCCGGCGATCAGGCAGCCGACCACCGCGAGCACCGTGGGCACCGTGGGCCGGGCCAGCACCGCGACCCGCTCCGCCCGCGCGACCCGTTCGGCCACCGAGGTGGCCGCGCCGAGTAGATCGCTGCGCGACAGTGTCACCCCGTCGACGGTCACCGCGTCCGGGATATCGGCGCCCGCGGCGACGGCGAGGGGATCCAGGGAACTGAGCAGGCGCGGGCCGAGGGACATGGGCCCAAACTACTGGGCCGCCCCGGGCCCTGCCGCGGCAGGCCGCGCGGCCGAATTCGTAGAAGCGAAACATATTCGCGCCACTTTTCGGCGTAATTCGTGAAATGGGATTTCTCCGATGCGACTTGACACAATTGCGCCGTGGCGAGAAGGTGAACCGAAAGATTTCTCACACCCTCGGAAACGGCGACCCGCATGACCCGCTCTCCCCGCGAAGAGCCGATATCCCCCGATTCCACCGGCGACCCACTCCTTTCCGCCGGTGGAATGGGAGACGATTTCGATTTCCGCCCGTATATCGACGGGGCGGCCGTCCTGGGCGCCGCCGCCAATGTGATCATGCAGCTCGCCGTCCCCGGAGTGGGGTACGGAGTGCTGGAAAGCCCGGTGGACAGCGGAAAGCTCACCGTGCACCCGGTGAAACGCACGCGGACCACACTCACCTACCTGGCGGTGGCGCTGCTCGGCGATCCGGACGAACGCACGGCCTACCGCAAGGCGGTGGATACCTCGCACCGACAGGTGCGGTCCACCGCGCAGAGTCCCGTGAAGTACCACGCGTTCGACCGGAACCTGCAGCTCTGGGTGGCCGCCTGCCTGTACTGGGGCGCCCGCGACCTGCGCGATCGGATGCGCGGACGCCCCGCGCCGGAACTCGAGCACATCATCTACCGGCATTCGGCGCGCCTGGGCACCACACTGCAGGTCCCGCCCGAGATGTGGCCGCCGGATATGGCGGCGTTCGACCGCTACTGGGCCGAGAACCTGGCCCGGACCCGTATCGATCCGCCGGTCCGCGAGATGCTCGACGAGATCGTCGATCTGCGGATGTTCCCGCGGCCGGTGCAATGGCTCGGCGCGCGATTCAACCGCTGGGTCACCGCCGGGCTGCTACCGCCGCATCTGCGTGCCGAGATGGGAATGCGCTGGACAGACGGTGACGAACGGCGGTTCGGCCGGATGCTGCGCGCCCTCGGCCGCGTCTGGGCGGTACTACCGGTGCCCGTGCGTAATTTTCCGATCAATGGGTATCTGTTCGACTTCCGCATTCGCCGCCGGTTCGGCATGAAACTCGTGTGACCGCGATATGCGAATTATGAAAACAGTTCGATTCGGAATTCAGGATTCGGTGACGGTACCCGGCACCCGGCACCCGGAACGAGACCACGACATGATCGCGCGCGTACCGGCGCAACGCCTCGTCGTCGCCGAGCGGGATCACGGTCTGCGGAGTGAGGGCCAGCGAGAGCGCGGTCCGCGCGATCATCTCGGCCACCGGCAGCGGATCGTAGGCGGGCAGTTTGCCTTCGTCCTGCAAGCGCGTGATGAACTCGGCGAGATAGTCGCGGCCCAGCTCGATCACCGGGGCGCCCTGGGTGGTGAGATACGGCAGCACGATCTCGGGCTCGGTGTTCAGCAGCCGGTCCAGCAGTTCGTTGCTCCGCAATCCGTCCAGGAACGCGACGAACAGCTCGACGATCTGGTCCTCGGCGCCGGCGTCGCGTTCGACCTGACCCTGGACCGCCGCGTCGACACTCTCGATGAACTCGCGGGTCTGCAGCAGCCCGACGGCCTGGATCAGATCGGACTTACTGGAAAACCGCCGGTACAGTGTGGCGAGGGAGAGCCCGCCGCGCCGGGCGACCTCCACCATGCTGGTGCGTTTGATCCCGAAGTCGAGAAACGCGTGCAACGCCGCGGCGAGAACCGATTGGTCCTGATCGCGCCTGGGCGATCGAACCAGCGGCAACAACTGAGCCAGCGCACCCATCCCGGCACCTTTCCGTGCTCGCGACGTACCGATCAACGACCCGATAAGCATCGCACAACAGCCGCACCGGTTGACGCGACTTAGAGAGAATGAGATGGTTATCATATAACCTTCTCATTGGAAAGAGGTCACCGATGACCGCTCCCTGGCCGGCGTCGCAGAGCGAACCCGAACCGCAGTCCCTGTACGCTCCCGATTTCGATATCGAGGACCACATCGTCGGCATCACCGCCTTCCTCGGCGGCACCGCCAACGTGATCATGCAGCTGGGTTTGCGGCCGGTCGCCTACGGCGTCATGGAGAGCGACGTCAAGAGCGGCAATGTGATGGAGCACCCGTTCAAACGGCTGCGCACCACGCTCACCTACCTCTCCGTGGCGATGCTCGGCAGCGATGAGGAACGCAACGCCTACCGGCTCGCGGTCAACACCTCCCACCGCCATATCCGCACCAAACCCACCAGCCCGGTCAAGTACAACGCCTTCGACCCCAAACTCCAGCTATGGGTGGCGGCCTGTCTCTACTTCGGCTTCGTCGACCTGCTCGAGAAGGTGCAGGGCCCGATGGACGAGGCGACCGCCGACACCTTCTACGCGCACAGCATCCGGCTCGGCACCACCCTGCAGGTGCGCCCGGAGATGTGGCCGCCGAACCGGGCCGCGTTCTGGCAGTTCTGGGAAGACAACCTGAACAACCTCGAGATCGACGACACCACCCGCGCCTACTTCAACGACCTCATCGATCTGAAGATGCTCGCGCTTCCGGTGCGGCTGCTCTCGGCGAAATTCCATCGTTTCGTCGTCTCCGGCTGCCTGCCTCCGCAGATCCGCGAACAGATGCAGATGAACTGGACCGAGGGCAACCAGCGCTGGTTCGACCGCACCATGAAACTCATGGGCGTGCTGCTGAAGTTCCAGCCCCGGGCCATGCGCCAGTTCCCGATGAACTACTACCTGTGGGATATGCGCCGCCGGATGCGCAAGGGCAAACCGCTGGTCTGACCGGCTCAGCGGCCGGCCACCGCGCGCAGGAAGAACGCCAGGTTCGCCGGGCGCTCGGCCAGGCGCCGCATGAGATAGCCGTACCACTGCCCGCCGTAGGGCACGTAGATCCGCACGAAATCGCCCCGGCCGGCCAGCCGGAGCTGTTCATCGGTCCGGATGCCGTACAGCATCTGATATTCGACCTCGCCGCGGAAGCGGCCGTTCCGGGTGACCAGATCGGCCGCGGCGGCGATCAGGCCCGGATCGTGGGAGGCCACCAGCGGCCGGGCGCCGCCCCGCATCAGCAGCCGCAGACAGCGCAGATACGCGTCGTCCACCGCATCGCGGCGCTGATGAGCGACCGTCTCCGGCTCCCGGTAGGCGCCTTTGCACAACCGCACCCGCGCGCCCGCGTCGGCGAGGTCGCGGCAATCCTCCTCGCTGCGATACAGGTAGGCCTGCACGACCGTACCCAGCCAGGGGAAATCGGGCCGCACCTCGCGGATCGCCGCCAGTGTGCGCGCCGTGGTGGTGTGATCCTCCGCGTCCACCGTCACCCACACCCCGGCCTCGGCGGCCTTGGTACACAGCACCCGCAGGTTCTCGGTCGCGATCGCCGGACCGTCGGGCCCGAGTGCCTGTCCCAGCGCCGACAGTTTCACCGACACCTCCAGCGGCGCCGCACCGCGCGGCACCGCCGAGGTGTCCAGCGCGGCCAGATCGTTGATCAGCGCCAGATACTCGGCGACCGCGGCGTCGGCCCGCGACCGGTCGGTGGTGTTCTCGCCCAGGAAATCGATACTCACCGCCCGGCCGCTCGTCAGCAGTTCCCGGGCCGCCGCGACCAGCTCCGACCTGGTCTCCCCCGGGACGAACCGGCGCACCAGCGCGGCCGTCGCCGGGCTCGTGGTGAGCATCCGTTTCACCCGCTCCGAACCCGCCGCCGCGAGGATGGCGGGACGCAACGGGTTCACCGCGCACCTCCGGCGGGCCTCATTCGCGCTCCATATGCGGATAGCGATGGTCGGTATGCGGGACGAAGGTTTCCTTCAGCGCGCGCGGCGCCACCCAGCGCAGCAGGTTCAACGGCGACCCGGCCTTGTCGTCGGTCCCCGACGCCCGGGCCCCGCCGAACGGCTGCTGACCCACCACCGCACCGGTGGGCTTGTCGTTGACATAGAAATTCCCGGCGGCGAACCGCAACACCGCGGACGCCTCCTCCACAGCGTGCCGGTCCTGCGCGAACACCGCACCCGTCAACGCGTACGGCGCGGCCGACTCCACCTCCGCCAGAACCGTCCGGAACGCCCCCGGCTCGGCGTCATCGTAGACATACACCGAAAGAATCGGCCCGAAATACTCGGTCGCGAACGCTTCGTCGCGCGGATCGTCGGCCAGCAGTACGGTCGGGCGGACGAACCAGCCCTCACTGTCGTCGTACGTACCGCCGACCGGCACCGTCACGCCCGCCGACCGCGCCCGCTCGATCGCCCGCACACTCTTGTCGTAGGCCCGGCGGTCGATCACCGCGCCCCCGAAATTCGACAGATCCGCGATATCGCCGTAGCTCAGCTTCTCGGTGATCCCCAGGAAATCATCGCCCATCTCCCGCCACACCGAACGCGGGATATAGGCGCGAGACGCCGCCGAACATTTCTGGCCCTGATACTCGAAGGCGCCGCGGATCAGCGCCGTCCGCAATGCCACCGGATCCGCCGACGGATGCGCGACGATGAAATCCTTACCCCCCGTCTCACCGACCAGCCGCGGATATCCCCGATACCGGCCGATATTCGCCCCCACCTGCCCCCACAGATACTGGAAGGTCGCGGTGGAACCGGTGAAATGGATCCCCGCCAGCCGCGGGTCCGCGAGCGCGACCTCCGACAGTTCCCGCCCGTCGCCGGTGACCATATTGATCACCCCCGGTGGCAATCCCGCCGCCTCCAGCAACCGCATCGTGTAATAGGCGGCCAGGGTCTGCGTGGGCGAGGGTTTCCACACCACGGTGTTACCCATCAGCGCGGGCGCCGTCGGCAGATTCCCGGCGATCGCGGTGAAATTGAACGGGGTGATGGCGTAGACGAACCCCTCCAGCGGGCGATGATCGAGCCGGTTCCACACCCCCGGACCCGATTCCGGCTGCTGGGCGAGGATGCCGCGCGCGAACGACACATTGAACCGCCAGAAATCGACCAGTTCGCACGGCGCGTCGATCTCCGCCTGCGCCACCGATTTCGACTGCCCGAGCATGGTCGCCGCGGCCACCGTCTCCCGCCACGGCCCCGACAACAGATCAGCGGCCCGCAACAACACCGCCGCCCGCTCGTCGAACGGCAACGCCCGCCACCCCGGCGCGGCAGCGGACGCGGCCTCGATCGCCGCGGAAGCTTCGGTATGAGTGGTATCGGTATACGTCCCGAGCACCTGCCGGTGCCGATGCGGTGCCACGATCTCGCGGCGCTCCCCGATACCCGGACGGTGTTTACCGTCGATGACCAGCGGGATTTCGAGGGATTCACCCGAGAGTCCGGCCAGCCTGCCGAGCAGCCGCGCACGCTCCGGGCTACCCGGCGCGTAGGTGTGCACCGGCTCGTTGGCGGGGGTCGGGACAACTGTGACAGCGTCCATACCCCAGGCTAGCGCAGTATTTTTTGTGCGCGGCTTCGCCGCGCGGGGTTCGTGGAACTCGGCGCGGGAATCCCGCGCGAAGTTACAACCGCGTCGCCGCGGCCTCGATGCGTTCGTCGGTGGCGGTGAGGGCGATGCGGACGTGCTCGGAACCCGCCGGACCGTAGAAATCACCGGGGGCCGCCAGGATGCCGCGTTCGGCCAGCCAGTCGAGGGTGTCGCGGCAGGGCTCGCCGCGGGTGGACCACAGGTACAGTCCGGCCTCGGAGTCGTCGATCCGGAAACCCGCCCCGAGCAGCGCGGACCGCAAGATCTCGCGGCGGGCGCGGTACCGCTCCCGCTGCGCGGATTCGTGCGCGTCGTCGCCGAGCGCGGCGGTCATCGCGGCCTGGATCGGATACGGGACGATCATGCCGGAATGCTTGCGCACCTCCAGCAGTTCGGTCACCAGCTCGGGATCCCCCGCCACGAACCCGGCACGGTAACTCGCCAGATTCGAGGTCTTGGACAGCGAATGCACGGCCAGCAGCCCGGTGTGGTCACCGTCGGACACCCGCGGATCCAGGATCGACACCGCCGGCTCTTCCCAGCTCAACCCCAGGTAACACTCGTCGGAGGCCACGACGGCGCCGCGTTCGCGAGCGAACGCCACCACCTTGCGCAGATGATCGACCCCCAGCACCCGGCCGGTCGGGTTGGACGGCGAATTGAGGAAGATCAACGCCGGATTCTCCGGACCCAGCCGGGTGAGCCCGTCGGCCCGCAGCACCCGCGCGCCGGCGAGCAACGCGCCCACCTCGTAGGTGGGGTAGGCGACCTCGGGAATCACCACGAGATCGGCCGAGCCCAGTCCCAGCAGCCGGGGCAGTCCGGCGATCAGCTCCTTGGTGCCGATCACCGGTAGCACCGCGGCCTGATCCACCCCGGTGACACCGAACCGGCGCGCCAGCGCCGTCACGGCGGCGGTCCGCAACTCCGGGGTGCCGTAGGTGGCCGGATATCCGGGGACCGCGGAGGCGGCGCTCAACGCCGACCGGATCAGCGGATCCACCGGATCCACCGGCGTCCCGACCGACAGATCCACCAGACCGCCGGGATGCGCGGCCGCCCGGGCCTTCACACCGGCGATGGTGTCCCAGGGGAATTCGGGCAGACCCGCGCTCACCCGGCGACGGCGGGAAACCTCAGTGCTCACCGCGCGCTCTAGTCCTCGGCCATCGGCGGCAGCTCTTTGATGAACGCCGGATCGAAATCGACCTTGCCCAGTTTGGTCGCGCCGCCGGGCGAGCCCAACTCGTCGAAGAAGTCGACGTTGGCGTTGACGTAGCCGCTCCACTGATCGGGGGTGTCATCCTCGTAGAAGATGGCTTCCACCGGGCACACCGGCTCACACGCACCACAGTCGACGCATTCATCGGGATGGATGTACAGCATGCGGCCACCCTCGTAGATGCAATCCACGGGGCATTCCTCGATGCACGCCTTGTCCTTCACGTCAACGCACGGTTCGGCGATGATGTACGTCACTCCCGCTCCTAGTCTTCCTTCTTCCGGGTAACTGCGCCCGCGCACAAGTATCCCTGGCGCCCCATACGCTACTCCCGGTAAGCCTGGCCTAAATGTTGGAGCGGCTCCGCCGCTCGAGGTTCGGGCTGTAATTTTGGAGCGCTGACGCGCTCGAGGTTCGGCCCTCCTGAGCGCCTGCTGTCAGCACTCGAGACTCGTGGCTTCGCCACATGCGCTTCGAGTGCTGACAGCAGGCGCGGGCCGAACCCTTCTCGGCCTGGGTGAACTCGGCGCTCGGCGGGGCGTTTTTGTGGATCGGCTTTGTTCAGGGGCTTGCGCCGGGGGGCGCTGGTTGGTCGCGATTGTTTTGTGCGTGCGGTTGGGGCTGTTCTGTACGTGGTCGGCCGGTGTGCGTCGCGGTGATGCACACCGGCCGACGAATTCTACTGGGTTTCTACACCAGTTCCAGGCCCGGGACCGGGCCGCGACCTGCGGGGACTCCGTAGGTGGTGGTGCGTTCGCGGACGGGGCGTCCTATTCCTTCCGCTATATCTGTGAGTTCGGCCACTGTTTTCGCTGAGCCGTGCTGGGAGCCGGCCATCCGGGAGATGGTCTCCTCCATCAGGGTGCCGCCGAGGTCGTTGGCGCCGCTGCGCAGCATCACCTGGGTGCCGGTGGTGCCGAGTTTCACCCAGCTGGTCTGGATGTTGTCGATACGGCCGTGCAGCATGATGCGGGCCAGGGCGTGGGCCGCGCGGTTGTCGCGGTTGGTGGGGCCGGGGCGGGAGGCGCCGGCCAGGTAGAGCGGGGCGCTCTGGTGCACGAACGGCAGCAGGACGAATTCGGTGAAACCACCGGTTTCGTCCTGGATACCGCGCAGAACCCGCAGATGCCCGACCCAGTGACTCGGATTGTCGACGTGGCCGTACATCATCGTCGAGCTGGACCGGATCCCCACCCGATGCGCCGTGGTCACCACGTCGATCCAGGCCGAGGCCGGCAGTTTGCCCTTGGTGAGCACCCAGCGGACCTCGTCGTCGAGGATTTCCGCGGCCGTTCCGGGGATGGTGCCCAGCCCGGCCTCCTTCAGCGCGGTCAGCCAGTCGCGCACGCTCTCACCGCCGCGGGAGGCGCCGTTGACGATCTCCATCGGACTGAAGGCGTGCACATGCATCTCGGGCACGCGGGCCTTCACCGCGCGCACCAGGTCGGCATACCCGGTGACCGGCAGATCCGGATCGATACCGCCCTGCATGCAGACCTCGGTGGCACCGTCCACCCACGCCTCCCAGGCCCGGTCGGCGACCTCGTCGGTGCTGAGGGTGAACGCGTCGGCATCACCCTTGCGCTGGGCGAAAGCGCAGAACCGGCAACCGGTGTAGCAGATATTGGTGAAGTTGATATTGCGGTTCACCACATAGGTGACGTCGTCGCCGTTGACGTCGCGGCGCAGCCGGTCGGCCAGTCCGGCCACGGCCTCCAGATCGGGACCGTCGGCGGTGGCCAGCGCCAGGTACTGGGCGTCGGTGAGGCCGGCCGGATCCTTCTCGGCGGCGCGCAGCGCGGCCAGCACATCGGCGTCGAGGCGCTGCGGGGCCGCGGCCAGATCCCGGACCTGTTCCCGGATGGTGTCCCAGTCGCCGAACGCGTTGTCGATATCGCTGCGGGTATCGGTATTGCGGCCGTCGGTGTCGATCGCGGTGTTCAGATCGGTGCGGCCGGCCGAATCCCAGGATTCGTCCGGTTCCTGCCAGGGCAGACCCACCGGACGGGCCGCGCTGTCGGCCAGCCCGGTCTCCGGATCGGTGAGGGCGGCGACGTGCGCGCCGATGCGCGGGTCGATCCACGGGTTACCGGCCCGCACATACTTCGGATGCGCCGAGGTGCGCTCCACCAGCTCGAATCCGGCGGCGGCGGTGAGTTCGGCGAGGGTGTCGAGGTTGGGCCAGGGCCGTTCCGGATTGACATGGTCGGGGGTGACGGGAGAAACCCCGCCCCAATCGTCGATCCCGGCCTCGAGCAGGGCCCGGCATTCCTCGCCGGATACCAGGTTCGGCGGCGCCTGCACCGAGACATCCGGGCCGACCAGCAGCCGGGTCACCGCGACGGTCGCGAGGAATTCGGTCATATCGGCGTCGGGAGCGTGCCGCATGGCGGTGTCGTCCTTGGCCCGGAAGTTCTGGACGATCACTTCCTGGATATGCCCGAACGCCTTGTGCTGTTTGCGGATCGCGGCGATCGTATCGGCCCGCTCGGCCATCGTCTCGCCGATACCGACCAGAATTCCGGTGGTGTAGGGCACCGAGAGGCGGCCCGCGTCGGTGATGGCGCGCAACCGGACCGCGGGATCCTTATCGGGACTGCCGTAGTGGCAGTTGCCCTTCTCGGTGAACAGCCTGGTGGACGTGGTTTCCAGCATCATGCCCATCGACTGGGCCACCGGCTTGAGCCGCGAGATCTCCTCCCACGACATCACCCCGGGGTTCAGATGCGGCAGCAGCCCGGTCTCCTCGAGCACCAGGATGGATACCGCACGCAGATAGTCCAGGGTGGAGTCGTAGCCGCGCTCGTCGAGCCACTGCGCGGCCTCGGGCCAGCGCGCCTCCGGGCGGTCGCCCAGGGTGAACAGGGCTTCCTTACAGCCCAGTTCGGCGCCGCGGCGGGCGATATCGAGCACCTCGTCCGGCTCCAGGAACATGCCCCGGCCCTGCGCGCGCAGTTTGCCCGGCACGGTGACGAAGGTGCAGTAGTGGCAGGTGTCGCGGCACAGATGGGTCAGTGGAATGAACACATTGCGCGAATAGGTGACGGTGGCCGGGCGCCCGGCCGAGGCGAGCCCGGCGTCGCGGACCCGGGCGGCGCTGCGGCACAGGTCGGCCAGATCGTCGCCGCGGGCATGCAGCAGGACCGTGGCTTCGTCGGTGTTCAGGGTGACCCCGTCACGTGCCCGGCGCAGCGCCCGCCGCATGGCGGACGGGGTCGGCACGGGGGTCGGGACGGTCGGTTCTCCTAGATCGGTCACGCCCTCGATCATGCGGCACTCATCCGGAACTGTCTCCTCCCAGGTCGTCGAGCGTTCACAACCGTGGTGTAGTTCGGGCTATTCCGTGCAGGTCACAGCATCTCCGGACATACCGTCGGCGAACGGCGGCCGTCCGCGCGCCGGGTTCGCCGCCGTCGGCGGGAAACGGCCGGCCCGACGCCGTGCCAGGATGAATATATGACGCCGGACAGCCTGCCGCGGTCACCCGATCTCCTGACCGAGCCGTCGTGGCGGCCGAGCCCGCGCGCGAAAACCTTCTGGACCGTGCAGACCGCCCTGGGCTGGTTGTTCGTACTCGCCGTCCTGCTGGTCTGGTTCGCCGTCGACGACGGCCGCCGGCCGTGGCAGCTCGCGGCCGCGGCGATCGCGATTCCGCTCGCGGTCGCCGCCACCGTCGCCGTGCCGCGGTGGCGCTACCGGGTGCACCGCTGGGAGGTCACCGAGGAGGCCGTGTACAGCCGGGTCGGCTGGCTGACCCAGGAGAGCCGGGTCGCGCCGATCTCGCGGGTACAGACCGTGGATACCGAACGCGGGCCGCTGGAGCGGATGTTCGGCCTCTCCACCGTCACGGTGACCACGGCGTCCTCGGCGGGCGCGGTCCGTATCGAACTACTGGACCGGCCGGTCGCCGACAGTACGGTGGCCCGCCTGACCGAGGTCGCCGCGCGACACCGTGGAGACGCCACATGACCGGGCCCGCGGAGTCCGGATCCACCCCCGCACCGGACCCTTCCCCGCCGGACCCGGACACCTCCGAGCCCTGGCTACGCCTGGATCGCCGCATGCTGCTGGTGCATCCGATCCAGGAGATCGTGAAATTCCTGCCCGCGGTGATCGGCGCCGCGATCCTCGGGGTCAGCTCCGGCAATCCGTACTACGCACTACTGGGCCTGGTGCTGGTGATCCCCTACGGCGTCGCGATCTGGTTCACCACGACCTACCGGATCGGGCCCACCCACGTGGAACTGCGCACGGGGGTGCTGCGCCGGAAGCGGCTGTCGGTGCCGCGCGCCCGGATTCGGTCGGTCGATATCGAGGCCGATCCGCTACACCGCATCCTGGGCTTGGCCGCCGTGGTCATCGGCACCGGACAGGAAGCCGGATCCGAGGACAAGTTCACCCTGGACGCGCTGGCCGCCGACCAGGTGCGGCCATTGCGCACCCAGCTGCTGGCGCATACCCGCGAACCCCACCACGCCGCCGGTGAACCCGGTTCGGCCGCACCCGTCGTCTCGACGGCGAAGCCCGCGGAAACCCCGGAGCCGCGGGACGGCCGGGAGATCGGGCACTGGCAGCCCGGCTGGGTCCGTTACGCACCCCTGTCGCTCACCGGCTTCGCGCTGGCGGCCTCGGCGCTCGGCCTGGCCGCGCAATTCGGCTACGGCGCGGCCGAGGTCGAGATCACCCGGGAAACCGTGAGCAGTTTCCGGGATTTCGGCGTCGTGGCACTGCTGATCGCCGGGGTCCTCGCGCTGGCCGCGCTGGTGGTCGTGGTCAGCGCCGCGGCCTGCGCCCACTACCTGATCACCTACTACGGCCTGCGGGTCATCGACTACGGCGGCACCCTGCAGATACGCCGGGGTCTGTTCACCCTGCGCCAGATCACCCTGGACACCGCGCGCCTGCGCGGTGCGACCATCCGCGAACCCCTGCTGCTGCGCGCCGCCCGCGCCGCGCAGCTGGAAGCGATCATGACCGGCGAGAACCCCCGGCAGAAGATCCTGCCGCAGGCCCCGCGCCAAGCCGTCGAACGAACCCTGGCCCATCTGCTGAGCCCGCACCGGCACGACCGGCCGCCCGAATCCGGCGACCGCCTCGCCCACCTGAGCGCGCTGGCCGAGATACCGCTCATCGCCCACGGTCCGGCGGCGCGGCGGCGCCGCCATATCCGAGCCGGCTGGCCCGCCCCGCTCCTCGCGGCCGCCCTGCTGCTCGCGGCCGCGGCCGGATGGGAACTCTCGGCGTGGTGGTGGTTGCTTCCGGTATGCCTCGCACCGGTATGCGCGCTACTGGCCGAGGACCGTTACCGCGGTCTCGGCCATGCGATCCTGCCCGCGACCGCCGGATCACCGACCTGGTTGGTCGTGCGTTCCGGCTCCCTGGACCGGTCCCGGTCCTGCCTGGAGGCGCCCGGTGTGATCGGCTGGTCCGTGCGACAGACCTTCTGGCAGCGCCGTTCCGGTCTGGTGACCCTGGGCGCCGTGACCGCCGCGGGCAAGAAGGTGTACGTCCTCGAGGACCTGCCCCTCGACCGCGCCGGGCCGGTACTGGAGGCCGTCACGCCGGGTATACGCGGACCGCGGCACAGCCCGCAGCCCGCAGCGTCCTGATCAGGTCTGGCTGTGGCGGGTGGGCGCCACCCGCAGCTCCGGTTCGTCGGGCACCACCCGCAGATCGGGACGCTGGTCCGGACTGGAATGGTCGCCCCGCCACGACAGCAGCGACCAGCGCGACAGCCCCGACAACGCCGAGCCCAGGCTGGCGAAGGACCCGCTGGAGATGAGCGACCCGAAGGATCCGATCGAGCCGATCGACAGAATCGAACCGACGCTGCCGATGGACAGGATCGAATACGCCGACCCGATCGACAGAATCGATCCCTCGGACCGGATCGACAGAATCGACCGCGACGAAGCACGGCTCCTACAGGACCGATTCGAAGTATCGACACCCACCATGGCCCCGGTCTACCACAGAACCACCCCCGAGTCGCCCCACCCCGCAACCCTTTTACCGGATGGCCACACCCACATCCCCGAAAGTCGCCCCCGCCGGGCGGGGCCCGCCCCGGTTCTGCAGCGACCAGAGGAAGGGAGCGCAGCGACCGACCGCCGGGAGTGAAGAACCGGGGTTAATAGGGCCCCGCCTCGAGCGGCAGAGCCGCTCCAATACTTCAGCCGACGGTGAAGAATCCGATGGTCGGGGCGAACGTGCAGCTGCGGACCTCGGTTTCGGTGGCCTGGGTGGTGAGCCCGCCGCCGATCACCGCCACGATCCGGCCCGCCCCGGTCTCGGCGATCGCCGAGAGGGTGGCCGGGCCGTCCGGGTTGATCTTGGCCGCATCGGTCAGCGGCTGCGACCCGGATGCGCCGGTGTCGAGATTGCGCCACTGCACCATCAGGGGCTGCGTCTGCTCGGCGGTCGGCCGTTCGGTGCCCAGCGCGGTGAACACGAAACCGGTCTGCCCGGCGGCCGGTCCGGGCGGCGGCAGCTGCGCCGGGCCGGGAACCGCGAGCGCGGTGCCGATCGAGTCGCCGGACGGGGCGATGCAGCCCTTACCGATCGTCGGGTAGAGGAACTGGGCGATCGCCGGACCGGACTCCGGGATCTCGGGCCCGCCACCACCACTGCCGTCCAGGAAGGTGATGACCCGTTCCAGGGTCGATTTGATCTGCGGCGGCAGATTCACCGTGTCCAGAAGAGCCCGGGCCTGGGCCAGGATGGCCGCCTGCGGGCTGCCCGGCGCGGCGATCTCCCGCGCGGCGGAGGCCGGCGCGTTGACGATGGCCGGGGCCAGGGCGGCGAGAACGTCGGTGGGGACCCCTTCGGGGACCATCGGGACGCTGCTCACCGATGCCTCCGTGGCCGGATCCGCGACGGCTGTCGCGGGCGCCACGAGGGAGGCGCTCGCCGCGAAGGCGAGCGCGGACAATGCGATCCGCGATCCTCGGGTGCGAAGCACTGGTCTAGCCGTCCTTACCTCGGGTACATCTGGGCGACGCTGAAAAGCCGTCGTTTCGGGGTCACTCTAAGGACACTGCCGCGCGTTGTACAGCACCGGGGTCGGGATTGCGAGCCCTCTTTGGCTGTGCTACCGAGCGGTAGGGGTAAGTGTAGTGACAGGTGTGAAACCTGAGGCGTTGACAGCCGGGTGTCGCGATAGGTTGCTCAATGGTTACCGGACCCACTGCCCAACGGTTACCGGACTCGCCGGAGACCGCCCCCGGAGCCGTATTCCGCGCCGCGGCCGAGGCTCGCGCGGGACCCGCGGCGGGCCGGGCTAATGTAGTCCGAGCCGGAAACTCCTGCCGACGCGCGCAACCGCACCGGGTCCGGCCGCCGGAGCGGACCTACTCGAAAGCTCCTGGATTGAATCAGCCCAGCGCCCGGACCGACATTCGGGGCTTCGTACCCTTCCGCCTGGCCTCGGCCGCGCTCGGGATCAGCGTGCTGGCGCGCCTGTTGTGGATGCTGCTCACCCCGAACGGGATGAACCTGGTCGATCTGCACGTCTACGTCGACGGCTCGGCCGCACTGCTCACCGACCATCTCTACGATTTCACCTACGCCGAGAAGACTCCGGATTTCCCGCTGCCCTTCACCTATCCGCCGTTCGCCGCGGTGGTGTTCTATCCCCTGCATTTCCTGCCGTTCACGGTCGTGGCGGTGCTGTGGTTGTTCGCGATCGTCGCGGCCCTGTACTGGGTGGTGCGGATCTGCTTCGAGCTGCTGATGGGTCCCGAGGCGCTGCGCGATCCGGGCCGGCGCGCCGCGATGGTCGCGTGGACCGCGGTGGGCCTGTGGTTCGAACCGGTGCGCACCACCATCGACTACGGGCAGGTCAACGTCTTCCTGATGCTCGGGGTGATGATCGCGATCCGCAGCACCAGGTGGTGGTTGTCGGGCGCGCTGGTGGGCGTGGTGGCCGGTATCAAACTCACCCCGGCCATCAGCGGCCTCTATTTCGTGGCCCGGCGACGCTGGGCGGCCGTGGTCTGGTCGGCGGCGGTTTTCGGGCTCACGGTGGCGGCCAGTTTCCTGATCAATCCGGATGAGACCCGGCGATACTTCGGCACCCTGCTGGGCGACGCCGACCGGATCGGGCCGGTGGGGTCGGTGTGGAACCAGTCGCTGCGCGGCGCGCTGAGCCGGCTGCTCGGCAGCGACGTCGGCACCGGGCCGTGGTGGATCGCCGGGGTGCTCGTGCTCGCCGTACTGGGCTGGTTCGCGTGGCGCGCGCTGCGTCGCGACGATCTGCTGGGTACCGCGCTGATCGTGCAGTTGTTCGGCCTGATGGTCTCGCCGATCTCCTGGTCGCACCATTGGGGCTGGCTGCTCCCCGCGGTGCTGTGGCTGCTCTACGGCCCGTTCCGGGCGGTGCCGGGGGCGCGGATCCTGGCCGGGTACTGGCTGCTGACCACGCTGGTCGGCGCCCCCTGGGTGCTCTCCTTCCTGCAGGATTCGATCTGGACCATCTCCCGCTGGGGAGTCTGGTCCTGGCTGGGCGCGGTGGACGCCCTCGGCGTCCTCGCCTTCTACGGATGGACGATCTGGGCCGGCCGCCGGGTGGCGGCCGGGGTCAGCCCGCCAGCCGATCTATCTCCCGGGCCAGCGACACGTCCTGTGCCGTGAGACCGCCCGCGGAGTGGGTGGACAGCGCGAACGTGACCTTGCGCCAGCGGATATCGATATCGGGATGATGGCCGGCGGCCTCGGCCGCCTCGGCGACCCGCCGGACGAGGTCGATTCCGGCGGGAAACGATTCCGCTTCGACGGTCCGGCTGATGACATCACCCGCACGGGTCCACCCGGGCAGGGATTCGAGTGCTTCGGAGATCTCCGTATCGGACAGCAGTGGTGTGGTCATACCGCCGTGGTACCCCGAACGGCGGCGCCTACAACGCACCCGCGCGCCTCAGGCGGCGCGGGCCTTCTTCAGTCCTTTTTTCAGTTCCTTACCGGTCGCGCCCGCGGCCTCCAGGCGCTTCATCCGCATGATGACCACAGGGCATTTCACACAGCGCGTCTTCTTTCGACAGCACTTCTTCTTCGGCTTGAGGCTCGAAACCTCACTCGCCTTGACCTTGCCCATGCGGGTTAGCATACCCTTACCTCTGGGCGGCGCCGACGGCCCACCACGTTCCCGGTAGGGTGTAACCGGCCCAGATGCCCGGCGAGTTTCGAATCCGCCCGGGGCAGGGTCCGGCCGCAAGCAACAGTTAACAGCAGGAGGAACCGGCGTGTCGTCTGCACGCGATTTTCGCAACGTCGCCATCGTGGCCCACGTCGACCACGGTAAGACGACGCTCGTCGACGCCATGCTGCGGCAGTCCGGCGCCTTCGCCGAACGGTCCGAACCGGTCGACCGGGTGATGGACTCCGGGGATCTGGAGCGCGAGAAGGGCATCACCATTCTCGCCAAGAACACCGCCGTGCACCGGCACCATCCCGACGGCTCCGTCACCGTCATCAATGTGATCGATACGCCGGGCCACGCCGATTTCGGCGGCGAGGTGGAACGCGGCCTGTCCATGGTCGACGGCGTGGTGCTGCTCGTCGACGCCTCCGAGGGCCCGCTGCCGCAGACCCGGTTCGTACTGCGCAAGGCGCTGGCCGCCTGCCTGCCGGTGATCCTGGTGGTCAACAAGACCGACCGCCCCGACGCGCGGATCGCCGAGGTCGTCGAGGAAAGCCACGATCTGCTGCTGGACCTGGCCTCCGATCTCGACGACGACGCCGCCGAGGCCGCCGAACTGGCCCTGGACCTGCCGGTCCTCTACGCCTCCGGCCGCGCCGGGAAGGCGTCGAAGGAGCAGCCGCAGAACGGCGAGGTGCCGAACGCGGAGAACCTCGACGCACTGTTCGACGTGCTCTTCGAGAACATCCCCGCCCCCAAGGGCGATGCGACCGCGCCGCTGCAGGCCCATGTCACCAACCTCGACGCCTCCGCCTTCCTGGGCCGGCTGGCGCTGGTGCGCATCCACAACGGCGAGCTGCGCAAGGGCCAGAACGTCGCCTGGATGCACGCCGACGGGGTCAAGAACGTCAAGATCACCGAACTGCTGCAGACCATCGGGGTGGAACGGCAGCCGGGTGAGGTCGCGGTGGCCGGCGATATCGTCGCCGTCGCCGGTATTCCCGACATCATGATCGGCGACACCCTCGCCGATCCGGACAACCCGGTCGCACTGCCCCGCATCACCGTGGACGAGCCGGCCATCTCGGTGGTCATCGGCACCAACACCTCGCCGCTGGTCGGCCGGGTGCAGGGCCACAAGCTCACCGCCCGCATGGTGAAGTCGCGCCTGGACCAGGAGCTGGTCGGCAATGTCTCGCTGCGGGTGCTCGATATCGGCCGCCCGGACGCCTGGGAGGTACAGGGCCGCGGTGAACTCGCGCTGGCGATCCTGGTCGAGCAGATGCGGCGCGAGGGTTTCGAGCTGACCGTCGGTAAGCCGCAGGTGGTGACCCGGCAGGTCGACGGCAAGGTGCACGAGCCCTACGAAGAGCTCACCATCGACTGCCCGGACGAGTACCTGGGCGCCATCACCCAGCTGCTGGCCGCCCGCAAGGGCAAGATGGTGCAGATGAACAACCACGCCGCCGGCTGGGTGCGGATGGAGTTCATCGTCCCCTCGCGCGGTCTGATCGGGTTCCGCACCGATTTCCTCACCGAGACCCGCGGCACCGGTATCGCCAACGCCGTCTCGCACGGCTACGCGCCGTGGGCCGGGGAGATCCGGGCCCGGCACACCGGATCGCTGGTCTCCGACCGGTCCGGCAGCGTCACGCCGTTCGCCATGATCCAGCTCGCCGATCGCGGTCAGTTCTTCGTCGAGCCGGGCGCCGAGACCTACGAGGGCATGGTCGTCGGGATCAACCCGCGCGCCGAGGATCTCGATATCAACGTGACCAAGGAGAAGAAGCTCACCAATATGCGCTCCTCCACCGCCGACGTGATGGAGACGCTGGCCAAACCGCTGCAGCTGGACCTGGAAATGGCCATGGAGTTCTGCGCGGCCGACGAATGCGTCGAGGTGACGCCGGAGTTCGTGCGGGTGCGCAAGGTCACCCTGGGCGCCACCGAGCGGGCCCGGGAACTGTCGCGCCGCAAGGCGCGCGACCGGGCCGCGCTGTAAGCGGAATCGCCGCCGGACGGGTCGGCGCGGGTTTGGGTAGAGTTCCGAAGGTGATTTCGGGGAGGCGCGCGGTGCGGCGCGCCCTGTTAGTGCTCATGGCGGTGCTCGTTCCGGTGCTGGCCGGCTGCACCGCCGACCCGCCGCCGCCCATCGCCAGTACCGACAGTCCCAAGACCGAACCGGCGCAACCGACCAAGAACACGGTCGTGGTGGCCATCGACGACATCGGTATCGGGTTCAACCCGCATCTGCGGTCCAACCAGTCCCCGGCGACGGCCGCGGTGGCGGCCATGGTGCTGCCCAGCCCGTTCCGTCCGACCCCCGACCCCGCGGCGCCCGGCGCCACCCTGTGGGTGCCGGACAACGATCTGCTCGAATCGGCGACGGTCACCGCGCAGGCGCCGTTCACCGTCACCTACAAGCTGAAGGACCAGGCCAACTGGTCCGATGGGGCGCCGATCGCGGCCGAGGACTTCTGGTATCTGTGGCAGCAGATGATCACCCAGCCCGGTGTGATCGATCCGGCCGGGTACCGGCAGATCTCCGAGGTGCGGTCGTCCAACGGCGGCAAAACGGTCACCGTGGTCATGAACGAGCCGTATCCGGCCTGGCCGCAGTTGTTCGCGAATCTGCTGCCCTCCCACCTGATGAAGGACTCCCCGGGCGGTTTCCAGCGGACCCTGGTGGAGCAGATCCCGGTCTCGGGCGGCAACTTCACCATCGAATCCGCCGACCCCGGCCGCGACGAGATCCTGCTGGAACGCAACGACCGGTTCTGGGGCACCCCCGCCCGGCCCGACCAGATCCTGCTGCGCCGCGGCGGTACTCCGTCCCAGCTGGCGGATTCGCTGCGTACCGGCGATACCCAGATGGCGCTGGTGCACGGCGGTGTCGCCACCCAGGCCCAGCTGGCGGCGATTCCCTCGGTGCGCACCGCGATCATGCCGCAGTCCCGGCAGCTGCGGCTGACGCTCAACGGCCGCGACGGTGTGCTCAGCGATCACCGGGTGCGCACGGCGGTGCTCGCACTGCTCGATCCGGCGCTGCTGGCCACGGTCGGCGCGCAGACCGGTAACTGGGTGGAACCGGTGCGCGCCCAGGTGCTCTCCCCCTCCGACCCCGGCTACACCCCCACCGAACCGCCGCGGCTCTCCGCCGAGCAGGCGTTCGATCTGCTGGCGACCGCCGGTTTCGGCCGGGCCCCCGAACCCCCGCCTGTCTCGGCGACCTCCCCCGCCCCGCGACCGCGCTCCCTGGCCCGCAACGGAGAACCGCTGGCGCTGCGCATCGGCGCGGTGACCGGCGACGATACCGCCCTCGCGGTCGCCAATACGGCGGCCGACCAGCTGCGCAGCGCCGGGATCGACGCCTCGGTGCGCCATCTGCCCGCGGACGAGCTGTACGGCAAGGAACTCGTGGACAGCGGCGTCGACGCCGTCGTCGGCTGGGAGGCCACCGGCGGTGACCCGGCGACCGCGCTGGCGTCACGGTACGGCTGCCCACCCGCGGCGCCGGCCGAGACCACCGCCGACGGTGAGGAGACCGAGGTACCGGCGGCGGTGGAGGCGGCCCGGCAGGCGCCGAGCAATCTGTCCGGGGTCTGCCGGCCGGATTTCCAGCCGGCGATCGACGGGGCGTTGCGCGGGGTGGAAGTGCCCCGGACCCTGGGCGAGGCCGAGCCGCGGCTGTGGGCCGAATCGACGGTTCTGCCGATCGTGCAGGACAACGTGGTCGCCGCCGCGGGTCCGTCGGTGGACGGGGCCTCGCTCAGCGGTGCGATCCAGGCGGGGATCTTCGGCGACGCGGCCATGTGGCGGCGGCTACCGTGACCGGCGCCGTCGAGACCGGTGGCCTACTACTGGTCCACGCACATCCCGACGACGAAACCATCACCACCGGGGGCACCATCGCCCACTACCGGCGTCTCGGGGTGCCGGTGACCGTGGTGACCTGCACGCTGGGTGAGGAAGGTGAGGTCGTCGGCGAACGGTGGGCCGGCCTCACCGCCGACCGCGCCGATCAGCTCGGCGGCTACCGGATCGCCGAACTCACCCGGGCGCTGGCCGAACTCGACACCGGACCGCCCTGCTTCCTCGGTGGCGCCGGCCGCTGGCGCGATTCCGGGATGGCCGGTACCCCCGCCGCGGAGCATCCGCGCGCCTTCGTGAATTCCGGTGACGCCCCCGTGGCGGAACTGACCGAAATGATCCTGAGCCGTCGTCCCCGGGTGGTGGTGACCTACGACCCGAACGGCGGATACGGGCATCCGGATCATATTCGCGCCCACCAGGTGACCACCGCGGCGGTGACCGCGGCCGCCGGGCGCGGCTGGGACACGCCCAAGTTCTACTGGACCGTGACCGACGCCGATATGCTCCACGATCACCTGCGGGCACTGGCCCGGCGCACGGTCGACGCGCTGCCCGGCGCACTGCCGGAGGGCTGGCGGCTGGCGGTGGACGACGAGCTGGCCTGTGTACCCGGCGCTTCGGTGACCACCACCATCGATGTCGCGGAGGCGCTGACCGCCAAGCGGGCCGCGCTGCGCGCGCACGCCACCCAGCTCACGGTATCGCCGTCGGGCCGGGAGTTCGCCCTGACCAATATGATCGCCCAGCCGATCCTGCCCGAAGAGCATTTCGTGCTGGCCCGCGGCCGAATCGGCCCGCGCGGGCCGGACGGCCGCGAAGACGACCTGTTCGCCGGTCTGGGATGACGGGCCGCGGCGCCGGGCCGAATAGACTCGACCGTATGCAGCTCCGGGAGTTCCGATGACCAGCGCCACCGACGCGCAGGCCGAGGCGGACCTCGATACGAGGTCCGCGGCCCTCGCCGACCGGGTACTCGGCCCGGTGCTGATCACCGTTCTGGTCGTGGTCGCGGTGATCGCGCTGATCGTCGAAGTGCTGTACCTGCCGCTCTATATCGGCAGCGTCGCGGTACCGGTCACCGCGATACTGGCCGCGCCGGTGAACCTGGCGCTGGTATGGGCGGCCGGCACCGTGACCACACGGTTGTCGGTGCTGTTCCTGCCCATCGGGGCCTGGCTGGCGGCCTTCCTGGTGGCCGCGAGCAGCGGACCGGGCGGTGACGTCCCGCTGCGCAGCGATCTGGGTACGCTGCTGCTGTTCGTCTGCGGCGCGGTGGCGCCGCTGATCTACATGTATGTGCTGGCTAACCGGCCGAAACCGGTCGCGGACCGGTCCTGACGGCGCGGCTCGGTCACCAGGCGCCGTATTGCGCGGTGAGGATGTTGTTCACATCCACTCCCACCCCGTCGACCGTGCGGTCGTCGATCTCGAACTGGTGCAGATGCGCGGCCGGGTGCACGAAACCCGCGGGGGTACCCCAGTCGTGCTGCCAGAACCAGCCGCCCACCCCCGCCACCCGGGCCAGTTCGATGGTGGGCGCGTTGGCGTAGACCCCGGTGTTCTCCCGGCCGAGGACCGACTGCCAGCCGTGCAGGTAGGGCAGGATCATGGTCGCGAAATCGATCGGGGTGGGGTTGTCGTCGATGGAGGCGTAGATGGGCCGGTTCTCCGGGCCGCCCGCCGCCCGGTGCAGTTCCAGTCCACGCGCGGCGTGCCGCTTACCGGCTTCGAGCCCGCCGCGCCAATCCGCGGTGGGCCCCTTGCCGAACTGGTAGCAGGACACGATCGACAGCCCGGCCGCCCGTAGCGCGTCGACTTCGCCTGCCCCCAGCGGTTTCCCGGTCATCCACTCCGCGCCCGGCCGGCGGTCGGAGACATACCGGATGACGCCGAGGTGTCCCGCGTCCCGGATCGCGGCGGCCGACGGCACTCCCCCGGCGTAGTCGAGCAGCGTCCCCAGTGGCGCCGCGGTGGCGCGGGGGCTCCCCAGCGCCGAACCCGCTGCCCCGGCCGCTACGGCGGCGGCGGTGTAACCGAACAGGGCACGGCGGGACAGAGATGAGACCATCGCAGACTCCTTCACACCCCGTGAACGGAACAGCGTGCCCGGTGCGCCTTCCCCATCCGAACCGCGCACCGGGAGCCTCGAACGTGGGGTCATTCCACCACAGGAGGTGCCCGATCTCACGTCGGCTCGCGGAGACCGGCCCGAACCTCAGAGCAGGCGGTCGATGCGCTGGGCGACGTCCACGGTCCGGCCGGCCGGATCGGCCAGTTCCGCGCGGACGACCCGGACCACCTGGGCCACGATCTGCTTCTTGATCCCGGCGAGTACGCCCAGCGTGGCCGCGCGCACCCCCTGGGCCGCGTATTCCAGCCGGACGTCCTCCCGCAGCGGCGGGTCGACCTCCACCACGATGAGCAGCGGGTCGGCGGCGTGGGCGGTGAGAACCAGCGGTATCTCGATATCGGCCCGGTAGTGGTTGGCCTTGAGGACATTGACGGTGATGTCCAGCGATACCGGCACCACCAGATCGAATCGCACCAGCGCGATATCGGCGTCCCCGGGCGGCTCCGCCCCGGTGCCGTCCGGCAGACGATCGCTGATCCGCGGTTCGGCGACCGAACCCCGCACGGTCACCTCGGCCGCCGCCCGGGGGCCGGTGCGCATCGGGCCGATCTCGATCTGCCGTCCGGCCAGCCGGTCGGCGAATTCGCCGACCCGTTCGCTGGTGACGATGCGCGGGAAGAAACGGCGGCCGAATTCGGCGTAGTCGATCCAGTCGAACTCGGTGCGGGTGCGGTGCGGAGATTTCTCCCGGGCCATGATGGCCTCGATATCGTAGATACGGCTGCGCATCACGCCCGGATCCCGCAGCAGGGCGTTCACCCGGTTGGCGACCTCGCGCTGCAGCAGCCCCGAGATCGGGTCGAGCATCCATTCGGCCACCGAATCCGCGGCGGCCAGGCGCAGGAGGACCCGCACATCGGAGCGCCGGACCTGCGGGATATCGATCACCACGAGCAGCGGGTCCGCGGTGCGGGCATGGAAGGTGAGGTCGATCGAGACGACGGTTTCCAGTCCGAGCCGTTTACCGCCGACCAGGATCTTCGCGGCCAGCGAGACCGGTATCCGGACGCCGAAGGTGATCCGCGGCCCCCGGTGCACCACTTCCGGGCGCCCGATCCGGCCGCGGGCCAGGAATCCGGCGAGACCGGCGGGCCCCAGGTTGAAAGGACCGATGGCGAGTTCGCGGCCGGTGATTCCGGCGACCGCCGCCTCGATTCGTGATTCGGTCACCGCGTGGGTGACGAACCTCCTGCCGAATTCGGCGTAGTCGATCCACTCCGGATTGCCCAGTTCGATCGGTTCCATGAGTCGCTGTGACACCTTCACCTCCACCGCTGATGATCACGGTACGCGATCGAGGTTTCGAGTCCGCGGAGTCGTCGGCGCCACGCTACAACCGGCCGTAACCGACGATATCGATATCCGGGACGGCGGCGGGTTCCCAGCGTTCGATGCGCACGATATCGCCCTCGTTCCCACCGATGGTGGTGACCGTCGCGCCGTCGGCGGCCAACACGATATTCGTGTGCTGGCCGTACCGGCTGTCCGGGCCGTAGAGGATCACATCGCCGGTGGCGGGCCGGTATCCCGGATCGAACGCCACGAACCTGCCGCGGCTCTCGTAGTACTCCTGCAGCGTGTACACGCCGGGGATCCGCCAGGAACCGGAGTGGGGGTTGGCCAGCGGCATTCCGGCCGCGCGCAGCACCCAGCTCACGAAGTTCGCGCACCAGGGTTCGTCGTTGCCCTCCGAATAGTCGGCGCCGCTGCCCGGATCGGCGAATTCCGCCTGCGCGGCGGCGACCACGGCCACCTGTGCGGGGGTGAGCGCCGATCGGTCGATCGCGGGGAACTCGGTGAGCCGCTCGCCCACCAGCCCGTCCCCGGACCCCGGCAGCGTGCACGCGCCCACCGTGACCAGCACGGCCAGCACCACCAGCACCACAGCCGGCCACCGCGGCGCAACCCGTACTTCCGCCCGTTCTCGCATCTCGTCCCCTCCCGGACACCGGCATCGCACCTCGTTCGGGCGGCCTCCGGCACAGCATGCCCGCCGGGCCGGCGCGTGGCCACCGGATGGTTATGGCCGGCCGGCGCAAAGGTGTTATCGATCCGCCCGATCGGTCCGCATCGGGATCACGGCGGTGAGCGCGATGGCCACCACGGCGGCGGTGACCGAGATCAGGAACGCGGTATGGAAGGCGTCCCGGGACGGCAGCTGATGGCCACCCAGGGTGATGGTCATATTGGCCAGGACCGCGCTCATCACCGCGGCCGAGGTGGAGGTGCCGACCGAGCGCATGAGCGCGTTCAATCCGTTCGCGGCGGCGGTCTCGGTGATCGGCACCGCGCCCATGATCAGCGCGGGCATCGCCGCGTAGGCCAGACCGACACCGCCCGTGACCAGTACCGAGGCGATCATGATCTGCCAGACGCTGTCCATCAGCGCCGACGCGCACAGATAGCCGATACCGATCACCGCCGATCCGGCGCCCAGTGTCAGTTTCGGACTGAACCGCGCGGAGATCCGGGCCGACACCGGCGAGAGCAGCATCATGACGAAACCGCCGGGCGCCAGCGCGAGACCCGCCGCGACCATGGAAAGACCCAGTCCGTAACCGCTTTCCTCCGGAGCCATCAACAGCTGCGGGAAGGTCAGCGACATTCCGTAGAGCGCGAACCCGACCGCGATCGAGGCGATATTGGTGAACAGCACGCGCGGGCGCGCGGAGACGCGCAGATCGACCAGCGGGTGCCGCCGCCGCAATTCGTAGCGGCCCCAGCCGAGGAACACCAGGATCGAGACCGCGAACAGGGTCAGGATCGAGGTGCTCGTCCATCCCCACTGCGCGCCCTGGGTGATCGCGATGAGCAGGGCGAGCAGGGCGGTCGCGAGGCCCGCCGCGCCGCCGAAATCGAAGGGCGCCGGGGTGCGGACCGGGGATTCCGGGACGAACCGGAAGATCAGCGCGGCCCCGGCCGCACCCATTCCGGCGGCGGCCCAGAACAGGACATGCCAATCGGCGTGTTCGGCGATCAGGGCCGCCAGCGGCAGCCCGATCGCGCCGCCGACGCCGAGGGTCGAACTCATGACGGCCATCGCCGAGCCCACCCGTTCGGGCGGCAGTTCGTCGCGCAGGATGCTGATGCCCAGCGGAATGGCGCCGATCGCCACGCCCTGCAGAGCCCGGCCGGCCACCGAGGGGATCAGCGAGGAGGACATCGCGCACAGGACGGACCCGGCGATCATCGCGAACAGATCCAGCAGCAGGATGCGGCGCTTGCCGAACATATCCCCGAGCCGGCCGCTGATCGGCGTGCAAACCGCCGAGGCGAGCAGGGTCACCGTGATAACCCAGGACGCGTTGGTGGCCGTGGTGTTCAGGAGAGTGGGCAGGCTCGGAATGAGCGGGACGACGAGTGTCTGCATGAGCGAGACCACGATGCCGATGGTGCTCAGGGTGGCGATCAGCAGCGTGGGTGATACCGCCGGACGATCCCTTTCGTCGGATCTGGAGGGGTCGTCGGCTACGGCAGTCACGCTTATGCACGTTACATACCCTGTGTATCCTGCACAATTTGTATTCGGGCGAATCAGGCGACATAGTGTCCGAATGTCCGATTCGGCTGCCTCGCCCGCCGCGACCGCGGCGGACCGCCGGGACCCCGCCGTCCTGGCGCGGCTCGTCCTGGAACTGACCCTGCTGTCCAGGCAATATCCGGCCCCGCGCCGGAATTCGCCGTTCCAGCTGGACAGATCCGCCTATCTGATCCTCACCCGGCTGCAACTCGGGCAACCGCTGACGCTGCGCGAACTGGCCGAAGCGTTCGGTCTCGACGTCTCCACCATCAACCGGCAGGTCGCCGCCATGCTGGACCAGGACCTGGTGGAACGGGTACCCGACCCCGAGGGCGGCGTGGCGCGCAAGGTCCGCCCCAGCGAGAAGGGGATGCGGCTGTTCGAGGCCGATCTCGCCCTGCAGCGCCACGGTGTGGGCAAGGTGCTCGCGGACTGGCCCGACGGCGAGGTCGACCAGTTGGTCCGGCTGCTCGAGCAGTTCAACGAAGGTGTCGAGGGCCTCGCCCGTCACCCCTGGCCGCGCCCCCTGCGCACCACGAATTCACCTGGCGGATAACGGCATACTCGCCGGTCACCCGGTGTTCTCCGGCAGCCGGTACCGTTGAGCCATGATCACGCTCAAAAAAGAAGACGGCGCAGCGGATCTCGCGGGGATCACCAAGCTGAGTGTCGGTGTCAGCTGGGATCCCTCCGCGGGCGCCAGCGGTGGCGCGCTCGGCTGGGCACGCCGCAAGAAGGGGGTGGACCTGGACCTCATCGCCATCCTCATGCAGGGCAACGAGCCGGTCCGATTCGCCGGACTCGATTCGCTGGACCCGCTGGGCAACAACTCGGTGCTGCACTCCGGCGACGAGCAGACCGGCGCGGCCGCCGGTGACGACGAGACCGTGCACGTGACCTTCGCCGATATCCCCGGCGGAATCGACGCGATCATCTTCGTCGCGGCAGCGTTCAAGAAGGGCAGCTCCTTCGAGAAGGCGAACAATATCTCGTTCAAGGTCTACGACGCCTCCGGCGGCAGCAGCCAGCAGGTCGCCGATATCTGGCCGTCGCTGCTGGGCGCCGACAACGCGAACGCGGTGGCCCGGACGTTCCGCAACGGAAACGTCTGGCAGCTCGAGGTACTCAACCGCAAGGGCAAGATCAAGCAGGGCGATAAGCAGGCCCTGCTGCGTTTCGCCATGGGCGGTCAGTAACCGCAGAGCGTGGTCACGCCCGGATGGGTGGCGCGCCGCCCCGCCGATTCACCGGCGGAGGCCGGCGCGCCCACCCCGATTCCGGGATCAGTCCAGCGCATTCAGGCCCACCAGCGTGGCGAAGACCAGTGCACCGTGGCCCTCCCCCTCCTCGCCGGACAGAATCGAGTCCAGCAGTGGCACGTTGGCCGGCATCCCGAAACCGATGTGACCCGCTTCCGCGGCACCGGCCAGGATCGCATGGATAACCGATGCGTAGACCTTGGACCGGCGCACCGCGAGATCCGGTGTGCGATCCAACTGTGCGTCCACAGCTTCGATGACATCCTGAATTACACCGATCTCCAATTCGCGCAGTTCACCGTCCATGTCCACGGTGCTCATACCCCGAACTGCGGGCGGTCGGCCGGGACCAGTCGGTCATGTTCCACCAAGAAAGTTTTGGCCTGAGCCTTCAGGCGGCACACCGTAACCGGGCAGTCGATGTGCTCCTGCATGATGCGGTGGGCACGGTAGACCGTCAGGGTTGACACGGCGCTGTGGCTCAGTGGCGGAAGGGCATTGATCACGGCACCTCCAGTTGTTCGGTCAGATTGTCTTGCGCCGAGACTGCCGTCCGAGCAATATCCGACGCACCACCAAAACAGCTGTTCAGGGAATCTTCTTGGAACTACCAAGCTGTGTTGAAAAGCACGCTCTATGATCGGCGCGTTCTGCAACAGGCGTTCGCGCTGTCATGCAACGGGAGGGAAAGCATGAAGGAGAACCGGTCGCTCGTGGTGGGCGGGACGTTGCCGCGTAGGCAACTGGGCCGATTCCTCAAGGAAGCGCGGGAGGGAACCGGGCTGACGCTCGAACGAGCCGCCGGGCTGATGGAGTGGAACAAGTCGACGCTCAGCCGACTGGAACGCGGTCTGACGGAACGGGTCCGAGTACGCGATGTCCTTGCCTTGTGCGAGAACTACGGGCTCGATGACAGCCAGGCAGCGATGGCGAAGGGGCTTGCCGAACAGGAACCGGCAGAATCCTGGTGGCAAAGCTACAGGGATCTGATCCCGTCCTGGTTCAGCCTCTATGTCGGATTGGAGGCCGGAGCCGAAAAGCTGTCCGTCTACCAGCCGCTGTTGATACCTGGTCTGCTGCAAACACCGGACTACGCACGGGTGATCGAACGTCGCTGTTTCCCGGACGATACCGAGGAGGAGTTGGAACGCAGGGTGCAGGTACGCACCCGGCGCCAGCACATTCTCACCCGCACCCGTCGACCGGCCATCGTCTCATTCCTGCTCCACGAGGCCGTACTACGAACGATAGTAGGAAATCGGCGCATGATGGCCGCGCAGTTGCGGTATTTGGCCGAGATCGGCTCGCGACCGAATGTGGAATTACGAATACTGCCCTTCGAAGCCGGGGTCCCCTTGGGGACGGCGCTTCCGCCCTTCACAATCATGGACTTCGGCACCGATGTACAGGGCAGAATGATCGAGCCGCCGGTGGTCTACTGCGAAAACTACACCGGACGCTTCTACCTCGAAGCGCAGGCTGATGTGCTCAGATTCCGCGAAGCCTTCGCCACCCTACTCACGGCAGGACCGGCCCCCCGGCCGAGCCACGATCTGATAAGGGAGATCGCAAGGAACTTTGCCCGCGGGTATTGATCTGCTCGACGTACTGGTAGTCCAAGCCGCACCATAGCCAAGCCGACGGGCCGACCTGTCGGGGCTGGTCAAGCTGGTAAGTGAACGGTCGCGTCGCGCGACTCGAAGAACCAGGCCGGTCCCGCGCTGGTATTCACTCCGGCCGAATGGGACGCCTTCCTGAGCACGGCCGACACTGGGACAAAGTCACTGTGACTGGTCGAACTCCACAGATGGTGCGATGTTTTTCCGGTCGTTGATCAGCTCGTATTCCTCATCGGTAAGTTCGAAATCGCGCCCGATCTCAACCAGTAATGATCCGATTTCGAGATCATCGGGCGGTGCGGGCGCAACCACGTGAGTAAGGATCGCCCGCACTTCAGCCTCGGCGCTTCGGCCGTTGACGGCTGCTCGTCGGCGCAGCCGCTCACACACATCGTCCGGAAGGTCTCGAATGGTCAGTCTCGCCACTGTGGTTTACCACCTTCGAAATGGGTGTCATCGGTGTCTCAGCGCCCTGTCAGTCGGTAGTAGAGCGGGACAGGCGCTCAGCCACCCAGTCTCGCGCCGGCGGGCCGACTGAGTTAAGCGCAGCAAGATGTCCGGAATCTCGCAGCCATCCAGGAAACCGGACAGGTCAGTCGGGTCCGGCGGACCACCCGGACCACCGGGTGACCTCCAGCGCGAGCACCGGTCCGGGCGGTCGTTGTTCCCGGTACACCGGATACCGCGCGGTCAACTGTTCGATACCCGTGCGGGCCTGCTCGCCCGTGACGATCTCCGCGACGGCATCGGCGCGCGCCCACCACAGGCGCGTCCAGTCCTCATCGTAGAAATCCGCCAGGACGGCGACCTCCGGGTTCGCGGTGATATTCGCGAGCCGGCGCAGTGCCGTGGTGGACTTCGGTTTCGCGTCGACCGCCGTGTAGATGGTGTTGTCGGCGACCGCGAAGACGATGGGCACGATATGCGGCTGCCCCTCGGGGGTCACGGTGGCCAGCCGTGCGACCCGCGACTCGGCGAACCGTGCACGCGCTTGCCCCGCATCCAACCGCATCCGCTCTCCTTTTCCCGGCCCTGGTTTCCCGGTGCGGGTTCACTCTGGTCGGCCGGAGCCCTCAGCGCCGCCGTCCGCGCAGATAGTCGCTGACCACCGCCGCTCCCAGCCCGTCCAGGTCGGGCGCCACCACCCGGCCGCCGCTGCGCCGGGCCACCAGATCTACGAACGCCGCCAGCCGCGGCTCCTCACCGAGCATGAACACCGAGATCGAGGCGCCGAGCTTCGCCAGCGAATCCACCTGCACCATGGTCATGGCCAGGGTGCGGCGGTCCGGCGGCCAGTTGAAATACGCCGTGCCGTCGGCTTCCAGATGCGCGGTCGGCTCGCCGTCGGTGACCACCAGCACCACCGGTACCGCGTCGGGATGGCGGCGCAGATGCCGTCCGGCCAGCAGGAGCGCGTGATGCAGGTTGGTGCCCTGCTCCCAGACCGGTTCCAGCGCGGTCAGTTCCCCGATCTCCACGGTTCCGGCGTGCCGGCCGAAGGTGATGAGGCTCAGGGCGTCGGATCGGAAACGGGTGCTGATCAGGTGTTGCAGTGCCAGGGCGGTGCGTTTCATGGGCACCCAGCGCCCGTCCTGCACCATCGACCACGAGGTGTCGACGCAGAGCGCGACCGCGGCACGGGAGCGCTGCTCGGTTTCGGCGATCTCCACATCCGCGACATCCAGGGTCACCGTCCGGCTGCCGGTGGAGGCCGACCGCAGGACCGCGTTGCGCACAGTGCGCGAGACGTCCCACGGTTCGGTATCACCGAACTGCCACGGCCGGCTCGCCCCGGTGGGTTCGCCCGCCGCACCCGCCAGCGCTGTCTCCCGCTGCCCTTTCCGGGACCGCAGCTGCCCGACGATATCCCGCAGCGCCACCTCGCCGAGCCGCCGCAGCGCCTTCGGGGTGAGGCGCAGCGAGCCGTCGGGCGCGCGGTCGAACAGACCCTGGCGGCGCAGTTCGCGTTCCAGTTCGGCGAGCCGGGCGGCATCCACCCTGGCGTCTTCGCCGAGCTGGCGTTCCAGCATCTCGAGGTCGATATCCTCCAGCCGCGCACCGGGATAGGACTGCGCGAGCTGGTTGGCCAGTTCGTCGAGTTCGCCGAGATCCTGCATCGCCTCGACGGCCTCGCCCATACCCAGCGGGTTGTCACCGCGGAACCGCCGCCCGGATTCCCAGTCCTGGCCCGGTCGCAGCGCCCGCAGGTTCGCGTCGAGGTCGGCGATCTGCTGCGCTATGGCCGGATCGCCGAATGCCTGCCCCATCAGCTCGTTCAATTCCGCGCGCTGCTGGGCAGACATCGAATTCATCATCCGCTGGGCCGCGGCGGCGCGGGCGGCGAGCGTATCGATCAGTTCCTCGGTATCGCGCGGGTTCTCCGGGAAGAACTCCCCGTGCTCGGCCATGAACTCGGCGAACTGCTGTTCGGTGTCCTCGCCGCGGGCGTGCGCGGCGAGCAGATCGTTGAGGTCCGACATCATCCGCCGGACCCGTTCCACATCCTGCGGGGTGGCGTTCTGCAACGCCTGTTTCATGCCCTGGAACCGGGATTCGAGCAGTTCCTCGCCGAGCAGATCGCGGATCTTCTGGTAGTTCTCGCGACCGGTTTCCGAGCGCCACCGGTATTCGCTCAATTCGCTCACCGCTCCCGCGGTGCCCGAAGGCAGGGCGTCCAATTGCATCTCGGCGAACCGGGCGTCGTCGGAAGGGTCCGGGAACAGCGCGCGGCGTTCGGCTTCCAGGGCCTGATCCAGCAGTTCACGGACCTGCTGCAGGGTGCCGTCGAGCCGGTGGTTCCGGGAGATCTCGGCCCGGCGCTGCCACAGCCGGCGGGTCAGTTCCTCCAGACCCGGCAGGTCCTTGGTACCGCGCCGCAGCAGTTCCTCCAGCGCGGACCGCGGGGAGGAGCCCTCCATCACCTCGCGCCCGATCTCGGACAGCGCCTCCCGCAGATCGAGCGGGGGCGCCAGCGGATCGGGCCCGTCGTGGTAGGGCCCGTAGGAGTATCGGTCGCCCGCTGTCATCACGCCTCTTCCATCCGGGCGGTCACCCGCCGTATACCGCCGTGCCCTCGTCGTCGGAGTCCTTGGCCACCTGCCGCGCCAGGTACAGCGATTCCAGCGCGAATTCGACGGCCGAGGCGATCCGCTGCGCCGGGTCTCCGGGATCGACGCCGAGCCGGACCGCCACTTCGTGCAGGACCGGAAGTTCGGGGAGGGCGGAGAGCACCTGCGCCCCCGGGACCCGTTCGCCGGTGGTCACCAGATGGCCTTCGTCCACCGCCTCTGCCAGCGGCCGCAGATCCAGGCCGCCCAGTCGTTCGCGGGCGGTATCGGCGAACGCGCGCCGCAGCATATGGGTCAGATGTTCCTGCTCCCGGCCCTCTTCGCCGGATTCGAATTCCAGTTTGCCGCGCAGCACCGCCGGAACCGATTCCAGATCCACCGGGCGGGCGACGGCCGGATTCTCACCGGTGAGCGCGGCGCGGCGCAGGGCCGCGGCCGCCACAGTCTCGGCGGCGGCGACGGCGAAACGCGCCGAGACGCCGGAACGCTGATCGATGGCCGGGGATTCCCGCAGCCGGCGCACGAACCGCGCCAGCACCTCGATCAGCGGATCGCCCACCTCGGCGACCAGATCGGCTTCCTGCCGCACCAGCGCCATCTCGGCCTCGACGGTGAGCGGGTAGTGGGTCCGGATCTCGGCGCCGAAGCGGTCCTTGAGCGGGGTGATGATCCGGCCGCGGTTGGTGTAGTCCTCGGGATTGGCGGTCGCGAGCAGCAGCACGTCCAGCGGCAGGCGCAGCGTATAGCCGCGGACCTGGATATCGCGCTCCTCCATGACGTTCAACAGCGCCACCTGGATCCGCTCCGCCAGGTCGGGCAGTTCGTTGACGGCAACGATGCCCCGGTGCGCGCGCGGTACCAGCCCGAAATGAATGGTCTCCGGGTCGCCGAGGCTGCGACCCTCCGCGACCTTCACCGGGTCCACGTCACCGATCAGATCGCCGACCGAGGTATCGGGGGTGGCGAGTTTCTCCGCGTACCGCTGCGACCGGTGCCGCCAGGCGACCGGCAGATCGTCGCCGAGTTCGGCGGCCAGGCGCAGCCCCTCGGGGCTGATCGGCTCGAGCGGATGCTCCCCCAGTTCGAGGCCCTCGATCACGGGGGTCCATTCGTCGAGCAACCCGATGATGGTCCGCAGCAGACGCGTCTTGCCCTGCCCGCGCTCGCCGAGCAGCACCACGTCGTGGCCCGCCAGCAGTGCCCGCTCCAGCTGCGGCAGCACGGTCCGCTCGAACCCCACGATCCCGGGCCAGGGCTGCTGCCCGGAGCCCAGCCGGGCCAGCAGATTCTCCCGGATCTCGGCCTTCACACTTCGCGGCGCGTATCCGGCCGCCCGCAACGCGCCCGCGGTGGCGGGCAGGTCTGTTGGCACAACAGTCACCTCATCGACGCTACGACGATTTCGGCCATCGGTCGACAGCTACCCGTGCCCGGACGTCAGCCGGTCGCGTAATACCGGCACACCCGCGCCGGTCAGATCCGCCAGCGCGGCCTCGCGCGCCGAGGAGATCATCAACAATCCGAGGAGCGGGCCCCGCACCTCGGGCCCGGAACCCGTCGTGAAATCGGCGTCGCCGGCCACCAGAGTGAGCCCCGCGGTGAGCTCCTTCCCGCCGCCGAAGCTCGCCGTGGTGCGCAGTTGCAGGCGCAGCGCGTCGAGTACCGCCGGCTCCGGATATGACCGCGTGAGACCGAGCGGGCGCCGGATGTCCTCCCCGTGCACGATCATCTCCACCAGCCGACTGTCGAGCGGGGCGGGCGGGGTGACGGTCCGGTCGATCACGGCCCGCAGCCGGTCCAGGGTCTGCGCGGGGGTGGCGCCGCGTTCCCGCGCGACACCGTTGGCGGTGAACCGATCGAAATCGAATCGTGCGCGGGCGAACTCCCAGGTGAAGCCGAGCCGGGTGGTTTTCGACGACGCGACGATATGGGCCACGACATCGTGCACGGTCCATCCCGCGCACAGCGACGGCGTTTCCCACTGCCCGTCGGTGAGTCCGTCCAGATCGGCGATGAGCGCGATGCGCTCCGCCCGGACGGTGGGCCAGACATCCTGCACAATTCCTCCCTCGGCACGGGTCGGCGGGCCGGACGTCCCGGCGCGGCCGAATCGGGTCGGCTCCCGGCGGAACGGATCGTCGGCCGGACGGGAGCCCGGCCACGGCGCGAACAGAGCGCGGCGGCACCGTGGCAGAGGGCAGAGTACGGCTCGGTACCGACATTTCGCCCGAACCGACGCACCCGCTCGGCCGCGCCGCGCACCCTTCGGCCGCGCCGCGCGTCACCGTCGGCCGAGCCGCGGATCCATTCAGCCGCGCCGGGCACCCGCGGCCAGAGCCTCGTCCCACAGCCGACGCAGGATCTCCGCCGCCGGTTCCGCCGTGGCCCGGCGGTAGCCGCTGCCGGCCCACAGCGCCATATCGTCGGGCACTCCCGCCTCGGCCGCGGCGGCGCGCACCGGGCTGGTGAGGTGGTGCAGCTGCGGATAGGCGGCGGGTGCGTCCGCGTCGTGCGTCGCGATGAACCGGTTGGCCAGACCACGCGCCGGGCGGCCGGAGAAAGCCCTGGTCACGACCGTCTCCGTGAAGCGGGGGTCGACGAGCGCGTCCTTGTGCGCGGCCTTGGCCCCCGACTCCGGGCTCCGCAGCAGCAGCGTCCCGAGCTGGACGGCCACGGCGCCGTGGGCCAGCGCGGCGGCGATCGCGGCTCCGTCGCCGATTCCGCCCGCCGCGATCACGGGCAGCGGCGAGCGGGCCGTGATCTCGTCGAGCAGGGCGTGCAGCGGCGTGGTGCCCGGCTCGTCGCCGATACGGAAGGTCGCCCGATGGCCGCCTCCGTCGGGTCCCTGCACGCAGAGCGCGTCGACCCCCGCCGCCTCGGCCAGACGGGCCTCGGCGGGGTCGGTCACCGTGGCGATCACCGCGGTACCGGCCGCGCGCAGCCGGGCGATGGTGTGTTCGGACGGCAGCCCGAAGGTCAGCGAGACCACCGGCACCCGCTGGTCGACCAGCAGATCCACCTTCTCGCCGAACCGGTCGTCGTCGCGTTCCCGGACCGGAGGCGGTTCGATCCCGTACCGGCCCGCGGTCTCCCGCAGTTCCTCCCGGTAGCGCCCCACGGCCTCGGTGTCGAACGAGTTCCCCTGCGGTACGAACAGATTCACCCCGAACGGCGCCGGCGTCCGTTCCCGCACCGCCCGGACCTGCTCGGCCACGGCCTCCGGCGTCTTGTAACCGGCGGCCAGAAAACCGAGCCCCCCGGCCTCCGCGGCGCTCACCACCAGCTCGGGGGTCGAGGGACCACCGGCCATGGGCGCGGCGATCAACGGGACGGCGAGGTCTGCGAGAGCGAACACGAATCCACCTCCGGGTCGGTACCGGACTCCGACGATATCGCCCGGCCCCCGCCGATCCGCGGGACGGCCTGCCCCGGCACGTCGCCGCCGCGACGCGCTCCGACACGGCCGCCCGGCCATCCGGCGCCGGGAGCCGGAACGGGAGATAATCCCGGCGTCCCCTGGTATCCGCCGACCTCCCGCAGGAGTGGGCATGACCGATACGTTCGTCATCGAACGCGCGACCACCATCGCCGCACCCGAAACCGCGCTCCGGCCGCTCATCGACGATTTCCGCCGCTGGCGCGACTGGTCGCCCTGGGAGGACGCCGATCCGGACCTGCGGCGGGCGTATTCGGGCCCGGAAACGGGCGCGGGAGCCCACTACGACTGGGCGGGCAATCGCAAGGCCGGGGCGGGGTCGATGACCGTGATCACCTCCGAACCCGGTCTCGTCACCATCGATCTGGCCTTCCGCAAACCGTTCAAGAACCGCAACGACGTGGCGTTCCTGCTCGAACCGGCGGGCGACGCGACCACGGTGACCTGGCGGATGAGCGGGACCAAGAACCTCTTCCTGAAGGTGTTCGGGTTCCTGTTCCCGATGGAGAAGCTCGTCGGCCCGGATTTCGAGAAGGGTCTGGCGCGGTTGAAGGTTCTCGCGGAAGGCAGCTGAGCGCCGGTACCGGCGAGCGGTTCGTTCAAGACCCGCCGAGGGGTCACGAACGACACTTCGACCATGAGTGAGCAGACATTCACCCCCGCCATGGGCCGGCTCGGCGCCACCCGCCTCTACGATCCCGTGATCGCCCTGACCCGGGAGCGGCTGTGGCGCGGGCTCACCGCCGCCTACGTCGCGCCCCGGCCCGGCGAGGTGATCGTCGATGTGGGTTGCGGCACCGGATCGCTGGCGCTGCAACTGAGCCGGGTGGAGCCGCGGGCCCGCGTCATCGGCGTGGACCCCGACCCCGAGGTACTGGCCGTGGCCCGGCGCAAGGCCGGGAACGCCGGGGCCGAGGTGCGCTGGCAATCCGGGATGGGCGACGAACTGGTACCGATATTGGGCGCGGAATCGGCCGATACCGTCGTATCCAGCCTGGTGCTGCACCAGTGCCCGCTCTCGGTGAAACGCGGCGTACTCGCCTCGATGGCCGGAGTGCTGCGACCGGGCGGGAGGCTGGTGATCGCCGATTTCGGACTGCAGCGAACGGCGTCGATGCGCCTGGCTTTCCGGATCGTGCAGTTCGCCGACGGCGTCGAGGACACCCGGCCGAACGCCGAAGGCGCACTACCCGGGCTCATCTCCGAGGCCGGGTTCGGCGCGGTACGGGAAGCGGAGGTCGTCGCCACGATCGGCGGGTCGATCTCGATCTATGTGGCGCGCCGGGACTGAGCACGCAGGATCGGCAACACCGCCGCGGGGGTGAGACCCATCATTTCGCGCATCCACCGGGTGAGATGGGCCTGATCGGCGAAACCCGCGGCGACGGCGGCCTCGGACGGCGAGAGTCCCGCCCGCATCTCCTCGGCGGCGTGCCGCAACCGCGACCACGCCCGCTGCCGGGTGAGCGGCATCCCCAGTTGGCGCCGGGCCAGAGCGCGCAGGCGCTGCGGAGACAGCCCGACCCGCGCGGCCACGACCGGAATCGGCACCGAACCGTCCCGGACGGCGTCCAGGGCACGCACCAGCCGGGGGTCCAGTTCCACGGAGGGGCGCGCGCCCGCCCGGGCCATCTCGTCCTCGTCCAGATCGCGCAGTTCCGGAGCGGCGGTGATACCGGCGTCGCAGCGGGCGCGCAGCCGATCGGCGAAAACGCAGTGCGGTTCGACGAAGAAGATGAGCAGATCCTCGTGGGCCCGCAACCGATGCCACACCATCGGCGCCACCACCAGCACCGGGGCCCGGTGTTCGGTTCCCGCGTCGTCGACGATGCCCACATCGCCGCGGCCGGCGACGGCGATCTGGAAGGCGGCGTGCCGGTGGGCGACACTGTCGGTGGTCGAGCCCCGGTACATCGCGTACCCCGCACCCACAACGAAGCGGGGCGACACCCCCGTCCGGGATCTCATCCGTTCGATGCTGCCATCCGGACGGGAATCGCGCGCCGGCCTCGCCTCCCGACACGACGAGGGCGGCCGCCCGGTCATCATGCCGGGCGGCCGCCCTCGGCCGAGTCTCTCAGTTCGTGGCCGACGGGTCCGGGATGGCGAAGCCGGTGATCTTGGTGGGCGTCACCCGGACGATGAAGCGGCGGAGAGCATCCGGTTCGGCGGGCGGCTCCTGCCCGAGATACTTCTGCGACAGCCGCCGCGGCAGGGCTTTCTCCGGGTCGTCGATCAGTTCGGCGGTGCCCTGGATATCGAGGGACCGGTAGGGGTTCGCGGCATCGCTGACCGTGATCGCGATGCGGTTGTCCCGGTCGAGGTTGCGGACCTTACGGCGGCCGGTGGTCGAGGAGAACTGCACGGTGTCGCCGTCTCGTTCGATCCAGACCACCGAGGTGTGCGGGGCGCCGTCGGGCTGGATGGTCGCCACCGTGGCGAAATTCCTGCCGTCCAGCAGTTCACGGGCCGACCGGTCGAATTCCACAGTCATGATTCGTCCATTTCTCTTCGGTGTACTTCGGGTGGATCCGGATGCGGGCCGGTAGTTTTCGGATGCCCGCATGAAGATCGGGTCACAGAGCGGGTACCGGCGCCGGTACCGGTGCGTCCGCGGTGGCCGGCGGCCGCAGTACCGCGGAGGCCACCAGCAACGCCGCGACCAGCAACCCGGCCGCGATACCGAAGGCCAGCCGGAATCCACCGGTCAGCGCCTCGGCGTTCGATGCACCGCCGGCGAGGAGGGTGGCCGTGCGCGCGGCGGCGAGCGTGGACAGCACCGCGACACCGAGCGCCATCCCGATCTGCTGGGTGGTGTTGAACAGCCCGGACACCAGACCCGCGTCACCGGCGTCGGCGCCGGACATGCCCAGCGCGGTGAGCGCGGGCAGCACCAGCCCGAATCCGGCGATCAGCAGCATCATCGGCAGCAGGTCGGTGAGATAGGAGGCGTGCACCGGCAACCGGGTGAGCCAGAGCATCGCCCCGAGCAGCAGGGTCAACCCGGCAAGCAATACCGCGCGCTCACCGAACCGGGTGTTCAGCCGCGCCGAGACGAACAGCGAGACCCCGCCGATCGCCACCGCGGCCGGGAGCATCGCGACCCCCGTCCGCAGGGCGCCGTATCCGAGTACACGCTGCAGGTACAGGGCCACCAGGATCTGGAAGGCGAACATCGCCGAGACTGTCAGCATCTGGACGGCGTTCGCGCCGGAGACACTGCGCGACCGGAAGATCCGCAGCGGCAGCAGCGGATCGCGCACCGTGTGCTGCCGGACGGCGAACGCGACCAGCAGGGCCACCGATACCGCGCCCAGGCCGAGGGTGCGGCCCGCGAGCCAGCCGTACCGCTCCACCCCGACGATCGTGTAGATCCCGAGCATCAGTCCCGCGGTGACCAGTACGGCGCCCGTGACATCGGCCCTTCCGGCCGGTTTCGCCGCGCTGTCGGCCGGTAGCACTTTCACCGCCAGCGCCAGCGTGGCCAGGCCGATCGGGATATTGATGAGGAAGATCCAGTGCCAGCCGAAGGCGTCGGTGAGCACACCGCCCAGCACCTGGCCGAGTGCCGCGCCCGAGGCGCCGGTGAAGCCGAACACGCCGATGGCGATCTTGCGTTCCCGGGCCTCGGTGAACAGCGTGACCAGGATGCCCAGCCCCACCGCGGCGGCGAACGCGCTGCCCACGCCCTGCGCGAAGCGCGCCGCGATCAGCAGCGCCGGGGTGGTGGCCGCCCCGGCGACCAGCGACGCGGCCGTGAAGACGGCGTTGCCGAGCAGGAACATCGACCGGCGGCCGAGCAGATCACCCAGCCGGCCTGCCAGCAACAGCAGCCCACCGAAGGCGATCAGATAACCGTTGACGACCCAGCTCGATCCGGCAGCGGTGAAGCCGAGGTCGCGCTGGATCTCCGGTAGCGCCACGGTGACGATGCTGCCGTCGAGGATCGTCATCAGCGTCGCCGCCGACAACACCGCCAGCGCGAGGCGATTGGGGTAACTCATGGTGCTCTCCTGTCCGGAACCCGACAAGAGAGACTGTAATAGATAGTTTCGTTGCGGACAATCTATTCGAGAACTATTGCCGCGCGCGGCGTGCGCCGGCGGGCGCCTCCGGCGCTGCGGCGAGATGCCCCTCGGTCAATCGCCGCAGCGCACGCAGCAGAATTTCGCGCTCGCCGGAGGGCAGGGATTCCAGCGCGCCGCGATGCACACCGTCGACGATCTCCTGACTGCGGGCCGCCATCTCCCGCCCCGCGGCGGTGACGGCAATGATCCGCGCCCGCCGATCGGTGGCGGCGGGACGGCGCTCGGCCAGTCCGGCCTTCTCCAGCGCGTCGACGGTGACCACCATCGTGGTCTTGTCCATATCCCCGATCACCGCCAACTGGGCCTGGGTCCGCTCCTCCTCCAGGGCGTGGACCAGCACACAGTGCATCCGGGCGGTGAGCCCGATCTCGGCCAGCGCGGCGGCCATCCGGCCGCGCAGAACATGGCTGGTGCGGTCCAGCAGGAAGGACAGGTCCGGTTGGGCTGCGACAGGGGCCATGGCGGTCATGACCACATAATAGTTCCGTTATAGACGATCCGCCTCGGCCCGCGGGCAGGCCGACCGATCGCGAAGCGCGAACGCCCTACCGTCAGGGCTTGCGCGCGACCCCGGCGTACCCGGGGATCTTCTTGTCCATCGACACCGGCGGTTCGATCGGCGGACGCCACCGGTGGATCGGCACGATCCCCGGTTCGAGCAGGTCCAGCCCCTCGAACAGCGTGGCGACCCCGGCCTTGTCACGGGGTTCGCAGAACAGGCCGCGGTCCCGGTACACCGCCGCCGTCGTCGCGACGCCCTCCGGATCGAAATCACCGGTCAGATAGGTCATAGCCAGGTACGAGCCCGGCGGCAGCGCGTTCACCAGTGTTTCGGTGACCGCGTTCGCCCCGGGCACGAAGTTCAGCAGCGCGACCATCGACAGCCCGATGGGCCGGTCGAAATCCAGGGTCCGCCGCGCGGCCTCCAGGATCTCCTCCGGACGGGTGGCGTCGGCCTGGATGTAATCGGTGTGCCCCTCCGGCGTCCCGACCATCAGCGCCCGGGCGTGGGCGAGCACCACCGGATCGTTGTCGACATAGACCACCCGCGCCTCCGGGGCGATCTCCTGGGCGACCTGGTGCAGGTTCGGCTCGGTGGGGATTCCGGTGCCGATATCGAGGAACTGGCGCACCCCCGCCTCACCGGCGAGGAACCGCGTGACCCGGTGGATGAAACCGCGATTCTGCTGGGCCGCGAGCCGCACATCGGGCAGCGCCGCCAGCACCTGCTCGGCGGCCTCGGCATCGGCCGGATAGTGGTCCTTGCCGCCGAGGTAGTAGTCGTACATCCGCGCGACATGCGGTTCGTGCTCGTTGAGGCCGGCCCTCGGTTCCATACCGGTCAACCTACAAGACCGGCAACGCCTCTCGCGACCGCGAGCTACCCACCCGGTGGAACCACCGCGCCTAGGGGTCGACGATCAGACCTTCGCTCTTCAGCCAGTCGTAGGCGACATCGGACGGATCCTCGCCGTCGATATCGACCCGGCCGTTGAGTTCCTGCATCAGATCGTCGGTGAGGCGCTGGGAGATGGTGCCCAGCAGTTCCCGCAGCTGCGGATACTGCTCGATCACCTCCTCCCGCACCACCGCGGTGCCGCTGTAGGGCAGGAAGAATTTCTTGTCGTCCTCGAGGACCACCAGATCCAGATTCTTCACCCGGCCGTCGGTGGTGTAGATCATCCCGAAATTACAGGGCTGCCCTTTGGCCGTGGCCGTGTACACCACTCCCGCGTCCATCCGGGTGACATTCCCCGCCGGAACGCCGTCCGGCGCGTTGTACGGGATTCCGTATTTCTCCAGCATCGGGACGAAACCGTCGGAACGGCTGAAGAATTCGTCGTCGACGCAGAAGGTGCGTTCGGCCACCGGCAGCGCCGCGACATCGGACAGCGATGTCACCCGCAGCCGCTCGGCGGTGGGTGTCGACGCGCCGAAGGCATAGGTGTCGTTGAAATTGGCCGGCGGCAGCCACTCCAGGCCGTTCTCGCTCTTCTCGATATCGTGCACCCGCTGCCACAGTTCCTGCGGGTCGGAAATGGTCTCGGTCTGATTGTGATAGGTGACCCAGCCGGTTCCGGTGTATTCCCAGAGAATATCGGCGTCGCCGTTGAGCTGGGCCTGCCGCGAGGACGCGGAACCGGGGGCGCCGGTCAGGTCGGCGATATCGGCGCCGGCCGCGGCCAGATAGGTGGCGGTGATCTTGCCCAGCAGCACACCTTCGGTGAAGCTTTTCGAGGTGACGGTGAGTTTCGCCCCGTCCAGCGGGCGCGCGCCGTCGGGTAGCCGGGCGTCGTGGAATGTCCCGGAAGAGCTCACCAGACCGCATCCCGCCAGCAGCGATACCGTCGCGGTGAGCACGCCGATCAGGGTGACCAGCCGGGTACGGGACGCTGTCATGACACACCTCGCGGGGTCGCGGCCAGTTCGACGAGCCTGCCCAGCCAGTCGATGATCAACGCCAGCAGCGCGACCAGCACGGCGCCGGAGATGAGCAGTTTGGGCAGGAACAGGGTGACGCCGGTGGTGATGAGCGTGCCGAGGCTGGTCGCGCCGATGAAGGTGCTCAGCGTCGCCGTGCCGACCAGGATCACCAGCGCGGTCCGCACCCCGTTGAGAATGACCGGCACCGCCAGCGGCAGTTCGACCTGCAGCAGCGTACGCGCGCCGGAGAATCCGATACCGCGCGCCGCCTCGATGGTGCGCTGATCCACCTGCCGCAATCCGACGATGGTGTTCTGCAGGATCGGCAGCACCGCGTAGACGACCAGACCGACTATCGCCGTGCGGAATCCGGTGCCCAGCCAGAAGGTGAACAGCACCAGCAGACCGACCGCGGGTGCCGCCTGACCGATATTGGCGATATTGACCGCCAGCGGCTCGAACCGCCTCAGCGTGGGGCGGGTCAGCGCGATACCGAGCGGAATGGCGATGACCACCACGATCACCGTCGCCACCACGGTGAGTTTGATGTGTTCGAGAATCGTGGTCTGCAGACTGGACCAGCCGAGCGAGGCCGCTTCGGTGGGTGTGAGGGTCGCCGAGCGGTACCAGAGGATATAGCCGATTCCGACCACCGCGATGATCAGCGGTTCGAACCAGACGTCGATCGGCAGGCGCCGCAGCCGGTTCACGACGGGCCGGCCTTCCCGTTCTCGCCTGTCACCGTAGGGGGCTCGGAACCGGTTTCGTCTCCCGGCGGGAGGGGCGATTCGTCGTCGGCGGCGATCACCGGGGTCGGCGCCGGATCGGTGCCGTCCACATAGGTGGTGTAGGAAACGTCTTCCGCGTCGTCGCGGATCTCCGCGAGCTGATCCCGGATCAGATCGGTGACCCGCCCGATACTCAGCGACCCCACCACCGCCCCGCGTCCGTCGGTGACCAGGGTGGCGCCCTGGCTGGTCGCCAGCATGGCGTCCAGCGCGTCGTTCAGGGTCGAGGACCGTGCCACCACCGGCAGCCGCCGGTCCAGGAAGTCCGAGACCTCGGGTTTGGTCGCCAATTCGGTGATGGTGGGCCACGATCGCGGCCGCCCGGCCGAATCCACCACCACCACCCAGGTGTGCCCGGCGGCCTGCGCGCGATCGATCACCGCCTGCGACGGTTCACCGATCCGGGCGGTCACCACGTCGTCGGATTCCACATCACGCACCCGCTGCACGGTGAGGTAGGCGAGTTTCGCGCCGGATCCGACGAATTCCTCCACGAACGGGGTCGCGGGATCGGTGAGGATCTCTTCGGGCCGCGCGTACTGTTCGACCTTGCCGCCCTCGGAGAGAATGAGCACCTTGTCGCCGAGTTTGGTGGCCTCCTCGAAATCGTGGGTGACGATCACGATGGTCTTGCCGAGTTCGTGCTGGATCCCGATCAGGCTGTCCTGCAGCCGTGCCCGGGTGATCGGATCGACCGCGCCGAACGGTTCGTCCATCAGCAGCACCGGCGGATCGGCGGCCAGCGCGCGGGCCACTCCCACCCGCTGCTGCTGCCCGCCGGACATATCCTTCGGCAGCCGGTCGGCGTAGACGGCCGGGTCCAGGCCGACCAGGTCGAGCAGGTATTCGACCCGTTCGGCGATCCGTTTCTTGTCCCAGCCCAGCACCCGCGGGATGGCGCCGATATTGCGGGCCACCGTCCAGTGCGGGAACAGCCCGCCGGACTGGATCACGTAGCCGATCGACTGCCGCAGTTTATCGGGATCCTCTCTGGTCACGTCACGGCCGTCGATGAGGATCCGGCCCTCGGTGGGCTCGATCAGCCGGTTGATCATCTTGAGCGTGGTGGTCTTCCCGCAGCCCGAGGGCCCCACGAACGCGACCATATGGCCGGCCTCGATCTCCAGATCCAGGCGCTGGACGGCGGGTTTTTCCTGGCCGCGGAACCGTTTGACCACACCGTCCAGGTGGATGGCCGCACCGGTCACATTGCGTTCCGGCGTCCCGGGGACGGGCCGGTCGGTCACCTCGGTCACAGCGCCTCCTTCGGAGCGGGTGCGTACGGTCCGGGCGAGCCGCAGCGGGGGTAGGGCGTCATGACAGTCCCTTTGCGATCGTGAGGCGTCCGAGCAGGACGAGCAGCGCGTCGAACACCAGCGCGATGACGACGATGAGAACGGTTCCGGTGAGCGCCATCTCGAGGGCGTTGGCGCCGCCGAGCCGTGAGAGCCCGTTGAAGATCAGCGATCCCAGACCCGGCCCGAGCACATAGGCGACGATCGCCGCGACCCCGACGATCATCTGGGTCGACACTCTGATCCCGGTGAGGATCACCGGCCAGGCGATCGGCAGTTCGACGGTGAACAGGATGCGCCAGCGGGAAAACCCGATCCCCTGCGCGGATTCGATCACCGAGGCCGGCACCGAGCGCAGTCCCACGATCGCGTTGCCGATCACCGGCAGCATGGCGAAGAACGCCAGCATCAGGAAGGAGGGCATCACGCCCAGCCCGAACGGCACCAGCAGCAACGCCAGCAGCGCCAGCGACGGAATCGTCAGCGCGACCCGGCTCGAGGTCAGGGTCAGCGAGGACATGAGCGGCAGCCGGTACACCGCGATCGCGATAAGAATCGCGACGACGGTCCCCGCCAGAACGGTCTGGAACGCCAGGGACGCATGCTGATAGGTGAGGAATGCCAGCGTCTCCCCCCGGCCCTGGAGGTAACTCCATAGATTCACGGGATTCCCCTCGTCATCCGATTACCGGCCGGCCCCGGGTGGCGTCGTGATCGCCGGACGCGCGAGCCCTCGAGACTAGTGGATACCGGGCCTCCGGCCCCGCACGGCGCGCGGCGGGCGATATCCCGGGGGTCCCGGTAGTCCCGGAGATCACGCGGCCACCGAAAACACTCTGACACAGATACTCCGGTCGCGCCGGATGAGCGCATAGCGCGCCGCGGGTGCGCCCGGCAGCGCGACCACGCCGGATACGGCCGCGCGTTCACCCCGGGTGCGAGCGCGGATTCACGCGGCACGCGGCAGCGGACCGGAGGCCGAATAGTTCCCGGCGTCACCGGCGACGACCGTGCTCGGCACACCGTCGACACCCACCGGGATCTCCCCGGCCAGCGTGATGCGGGTCAACCGGCGGTGCTCGCTGCCGTCGTAGTCGTCCACCGCGTAGTGCTGTGTGGCCCGGTTGTCCCAGATCGCGACATCGCCCGGGGACCAGTTCCACCGGGTCGTGTTCTCGAGGCGCGTCACCCGGTCCTGGAACAGCCGGAACAGGGTCTGGGATTCCTCGGCGGTCAGACCCACGATCTGCTTCACGAAATGCCCCAGCAGCAGGGCGCGTTCCCCGGTCTCCGGGTGCACCTCCACCACCGGGTGCTCGGTTTCGAAATAGCGCGATTCGAATTCGCGCCGGTACGCCTTGACCCCGTCGTCCGGATTGTCCTCGCCGGTGGCCGCGTAGTCGTAGAGGTTGGTGTGCCGGGCGCGCAGTCCCTCGGCCAGCCGTTTCAGCGGCTCCGGCAGGGCGTTGTAGGCCGCGACGGTGGACGCCCAGGTCGTGGACCCGCCGTAGCTCGGCAGGGTGACCGCCCGCAGGATCGAGGCCTTGGGCACCCGGTCCACGAACGTCACATCGGTGTGCCAGCTGTTGGACCGGCCGTGCCGGGAGTCGATCGCCAGGCTCTTCACCCCCGCCGAGGTGACGGTGGGATGCGGGGTGGTCGGCGCACCGAGCAGCCGCGCGAACTCGTACTGCCCGTCCTCGGTGAGATGGTGCTGATCGCCGAAGAAGATCACCTTGTGCTCGTGCAGCGCCGCGCGGATCGCGGCGACGACCTCGGCGTCCAGACCGCCACCCAGCCGCACACCGTCGATCCGCGCGCCGATATGGGTACCGAGCCGGGTCACCCGCACGGTGGTCCGGGTATCGGGGGCGTAGTCGACGGTCATAACCAGGGCCTTTCGCTCGACCTGATGATCAGGACATACGAAACCACCGCCGCGCGCCGGTGCCCACCATTTCGGTCACCGGGATCGAAAGCCCCCGCGACCACTGTCCCACCCTCGGGACCGCCGGGTCGTGGTCTCGGTGCCTGCCCCGAGTGGCCGCGCTGCCCTAGAATTGCCCACACAACTCGATGCTCGAATCCGATCTCTTTCGCGCTGACGCACCCCGCTCCTCCGGGTGCGTCCGAGGTACGCCCGCTATCGCGGCGGGCTCGTACACACCTTCGACTCGAGGCGGCGCTCATGACAGACGTCGACTTTTGTGTAATCGGCGGTGGGTTCGCCGGAATCACCGCCGCGCTCCGGTTGAAACAGGCCGGACATTCGGTGACCCTGCTGGAGGCGCGTGACCGCCTGGGCGGGCGCACCTTCACCGAAACCCGCGCCGACGGATCCTGGATCGACCGCGGCGGCGCCTGGGTGGGCCCCGGTCAGGACCGGATCCAGGCCCTGATGAGGGAGTTCGCGGTGCCCGCCTACAAGCAGTACACCGGCGGCGAGGCGATGATGCTCGTGGACGGCAAACAGCACCGCTACACCGGCACCATCCCGTGGTCGATGAGCCCCTGGGTGGCGATGAACCTCGGCGCGGCCCTGCTCGACCTCGGGCATCTGTGCAAAACCATCCCGCTCGACGCCCCCTGGACGGCGGAACAGGCGCAGCGCTGGGATCGCATCACCCTCGAACACTGGCTCAACACCCACGTCGTCTCGAAAGCCGCCCACGAACTCCTGGAAACCGCTCTCGCCGGCGCCTACACTTCCGCCGGTTCCGAGGTCTCGCTGCTGTTCGCGCTCTATCAGATGGCGTCCGGGGGCGGTCCCGCGTTCGTCCTGGGTATCGAGGACGGTGCCCAGGATTCCCGGCCCGTCGGCGGAATGGGCGCCCTCTACCGGCCGATGGCCGCCGAACTCGGGGACGCGGTCCTGATGTCGCGGCCGGTCCATCGCATCGAGCAGGACCGGGCCGGGGTGAGCGTGCACGCGATCGACCGGGTCATCCGCGCCCGGCGGGCGATCGTGGCCGTCCCGCTGGCGATAGCGAGCCAGATCCACTACGAACCGATGCTGCCCGTCGACCGCTCCTTCCTGCACCAGCGGATGCCGAGCGGCGCGATCATCAAGACCTCCGTCGTCTACGACGAACCGTTCTGGCGGACCGCCGGACTGTCCGGGCAATCGGCCGCACCGGGCTCCCCGGCGAGCATCACCATCGACGCCTGCGCCGATACCGGCAGTCCCGGGATCCTGTGCGTGATCACCGAGGGCCCCATCGCCCGGCGGATCGGCGCGGCCGATGCCGCCGGGCGGCGCCAGACCATCCTCGCCGAACTCGCCGACCGTTTCGGCGAGCGGGCCCGCACCCCCGACGACTACGTCGAACAGGACTGGAGCACCGAGCGCTACTCCGGCGGCGGCATGCTCAGCCACGCTCCCACCGGTGTGCTGACCCAGTTCGGACCCGCCCTGCGCCCGCCGTGCGGACGGATCCACTGGGCCGGAACGGAGACCTCGGCGGTGATGTGCGGATGGGTCGACGGGGCGGTGCGGTCGGGCGAGCGGGCGGCACACGAGGTGCGGGAATACGAGATGGTCGCCGCGGCCGGCCGACCCGTCCCACGCCCGGTACCCGGCCCGCCGCCCGGCAGGTTGTAACGCGGTATGGCCCCACCCGCGATTGAACGGTGATCTGAGTCACAGTAGATATCCGGGTGAAGGGACAAGCATGCACAGAATCGCGGCGTACCTGGTCATCGCGGCGGCAGTGACGGCCACGGCGTGCGGGGCGACGGAAACACAGACCGCCGACGTGAAAACCGCCGTCCCCCCGGCACGTACCACCCTCCTCGCGACACCCGAACAACCCGAGCCCGCCGCCGACAGTCCGGGCCGCAGCGATTCCGTCGCCGTCCCCATGCCGGCCGTGCTGTGCATGAATCTGCAGGACGCCCAGGACCGTATCCAGGCCGCCGGAGTGTTCTTCTCCCGCAGTGAAGACGCCACCGGAGCCGGCCGTAGACAGATCCTGGACCGCAATTGGATCGTGGTGGGCCAGAATCCGGCGGCCGGTCTGCCGGTGAGCGAAGGCGATGCCGTGCTGTCGGTCGTGAAAGCGGGCGAACCGGGCGACTGCTCCTGAATCACGCGCGGGCCCGGCCGGCCCACGATCAACCGGATTCGTCCACCGCCGCGCCGCCGGAACCGAACGCTACCCGGACCGGCGGCGCTGGTCGGTACGCAGCTCGAAATCGCCGTAGCTGTTATCGGCCGGATTCACCGTGACACCGGGAGCCACGATGTCGTCGATCGCGTCGAGGATATCGGCCGACAGCGTTACCTCGGCGGCGGGCAGGAACGCCTCGAGCTGTTCCATGGTGCGCGGCCCGATGATCGCGGACGTGACCCCGGGATGATTGATCACGAAGGCGACGGCGAGTTCGATCAGGGTGAGCCCGGCCTTGTCGGCAAGCACCGCGAGCTGCTCGACGGCGTCGAGTTTGCGCCGGTTGGCCGGGCTGTCCATATCGAAACGGGCCGCGGGACGGGCCGTCGAAGCCGGGCCCGCGGAGGCTTGCGCGCGGTAGCGGCCGGACAGCCAGCCACCGGCCAGCGGACTGTAGGTGAGCGTGCCCATCCCGTGACGACCCGCGGTGGGCAGCACATCCTCCTCGATACCGCGGACCAGCATCGAATACGGCGGCTGCTCGGTCACGAAGCGTTCCAGGTGCCGTTCCCGCGACGTCCACTGCGCCTCCACGATCTGGGAGCCGGCATACGACGAAGACCCGAGATAGCGGACCTTGCCCTGACGCACCAGATCGGAGAGCGCGCCGAGGGTCTCGGCGACGTCGGTGTCCGGACTCGGCCGGTGCACCTGGTAGAGGTCGAGGTAGTCGGTGCCGAGCCGCCGCAGGGAGTTCTCGACCTCGCGGATGATCCAGCGCCGCGAGCCGCCGCGCTGATTCGGGTCGTCCGGGCTCATCGGCATGAAGAATTTGGTCGCGAGGAATACCTCCTCGCGACGCCCCTTCACCGCCTTGCCGACGATCTCTTCGGATACCCCGGCCGAGTACACGTCGGCGGTGTCGACGAAATTGATCCCGGCGTCGAGGGCACGGTGGATGATCCGGACCGAATCGTCCACATCCTCGTTTCCCCACGGGCCGAACATCATGGTTCCCAGGCACAACGGACCTACCTGGACACCGGTGCGGCCGAGCGGTCGATACTGCATGAGACGGTTCTCCTCATCCGGTCGTCAGTTGTTGCCCGGAGCCGTGGTGGGCGTGCTCACCCAACCGGCGAGCAGGCTCAGCGCGTCCCGTTCCGGCGACTCCGGTTGCGGTGTGTAGATATTGATGCGCAGGCCGGGGTCGGCGGGCAGTTCCAGCGCCTCGTACGGCAGCGCGAGATCACCGACCAGCGGATGGTGGATGCGCTTGACGCCGGAGCGATGGATCTTCACGTCGTGGCGCACCCAGCGGCGGGCGAACTCGTCGCTCTTGGTCGTGAGTTCGCCGATCAGATCGGTCAGGGCCTTGTCCTGGCGTGCCCGCCCCGTCTCGGACCGCAGGAACGCGACCGCGTCGTCGGCGACCTGGCCCCAGTCGGGCCAGAAATCCCGTGCCGCCGGATCGAGGAACAGGAATCTGGCGGTATTCGCGGGCCCGCGCAGCGCGAACAGCGGCGAGTCGAAGACCGGCGCGTACAGCGCCCGGCCCAGCGCATTGGCCGCCAGGATGTCGAATCGCGCGTTGCGCACATACGCCGGGGCGTCGGTCATCGCGTCGATGATCCGCAATACCGCGGGCCGCACTCGCGAGGTCGTCGCGGTGGGCCGGCGGCCGGACGGGGTCGCCGCGCGGGCCAGATCGTAGAGGTGGGCGCGTTCGGCGTCGTCGAGCCGCAGCGCGTGGGCGAGCGAGTCGAGTACCGAGTCCGAGGCGCCGCCCAGATTGCCGCGTTCCAGGCGGATGTAATAGTCCACGCTCATTCCGGCGAGCAGGGCCACCTCCTCGCGACGCAGCCCGCTCACCCGCCGGCTACCACTGTTCACCACGGGCAATCCGGCCTGTTCCGGGGTGATGCGGGCCCGCCTGGTCCGCAGGAACTCGCGGACTTCGGCGGTCAGGTCCCTCCTGCTGTGATCTGCCACGAGTGTGACTCCTTCGTATCGCCGCGGGACACATGGTTCACGGTAGATGCGCCACCGCCCACCTGCGAGGTACTGCCGTTACCTGTCCGGACGGTATCTCCCACCCGCGCGGCGGAGCGGGTTACATGGAGTGGGCGGTCCGGCTCGCGCCGGCCGTCACGAGACCCAGTCCGTCCGGAGGAAAGGTTCTGCCGATGCACACGCTCACCCTCAACAACGGCGTCCGGATGCCCGCCCTCGGGCTCGGCGTGTACCAGACGCCGCCGGAGGAAACGGTCGCCGCCGTCACTGCCGCGCTCGACCTCGGTTACCGGCATATCGACACCGCCGCGGCCTACGGCAACGAACGCGAGGTCGGGCAGGCCCTCCGCGATTCCGGGGTGCCGCGCGAGGACGTGTTCCTCGAGACCAAGATCTGGATCAACGACTTCGGTTACGACGAGACCCTGCACGGTTTCGACAAGAGCGCGGCCAAACTCGGCGTCGACCGCATAGACCTGCTCATCCTGCACCAGGCCCTGCCCTCGGACTTCGATCGGACCCTGGGCGCCTACCGGGCCCTGGAACGGCTGCTCGCCGACGGCAGAGTGCGCGCCATCGGTGTCAGCAATTTCATGGTCGACCACCTGACCGGCCTGCTCGATGCCACCGCGGTGGTCCCCGCCGTCAACCAGCTCGAGATCCACCCCTACTTCCAGCAGCGGGCCGTGCTCGATTTCGACGATAAGCACGACATCCTCAACCAGGCGTGGTCGCCGATCGGCGGGATCACCTTCTATCCGGGCTGGGGCGAGGACCGCAAGAACGTCCTGGCGGATCCGGTCGTCACCGGTATCGCCGCGACCCACGGCAAATCGCCCGCTCAGGTACTCCTGCGCTGGGGCCTGCAGCAGGGCCGTTCGGTGATCCCCAAATCCACCAAACGCGGCCGGATCGCCGAGAACATCGACGTCTTCGATTTCGAACTCACCGAATCCGAACTCGCCGCGCTCGACGCCCTGGAGACCGGCCGGCGTGGCGGCCCCGAACCGGAGGCCGTCACGCTCGCCGATTTCAGCCGTCCCATTCCCGAGGCGTGACCCGGTTCGGTCACGCGCGCCGGCACCTGCGGCCGCCCGTCCGATCCGCCACCGGTGGGTCCGCCGGAGATCTGCCAGGATGACCGGATGAGAACCACGGCCCGCCCCGGCACGCTCTCCGCCGGGACCCTGGTTCTGCTGACAGCTCTCTACTTCGCCCAGGGTCTGCCCTACGGCTTCTTCACCCAGGCCCTGCCCGTTGTCCTCCGCGAATCCGGTTTCTCTCTAATCGAGATCAGCGCGACCGGCGTCCTGTTCGCTCCGTGGGCCCTGAAATTCCTGTGGGCCCCCTACGTCGACCACTACGGCACCCGGCGGCAGTGGCTGCTGTCGTTGCAGCTCATCGCGTCGGCGGTGACGCTCGTCCTGGCCTGCCTGGACCTGTCGGCATCGCTGCGCTGGCTGCTGATCGGGATCGCCGTGGTCAACGCCGTCTCCGCGACCCAGGACATCGCGACCGACGGCCTCGCCGTCCAACTCCTCGGACCCCGGCAACGCGGTCTGGGCAACGGTATCCAGGTGGGCGCCTACCGCATCGGCATGATCGTCGGCGGCGGCGCGCTGCTGTGGCTGTTCGCACTGGCCGGCTGGCGGACCCTGTTCGTGGCGATGTCGATTCTGCTGCTGCTCACCGCGATCCCGGTGTGGTGGTCGCCGCGCACCACGATCCGCAGCACCTCGGACCGGGCGCCGGCGAGTCCGGGCCGGTTGGCCGCCGGCTGGTGGAAGCGGCTGCGGCAGCCGGGGATGATCGTGTTCATCCTGCTGATCGGCGGTTTCAAATTCGGTGATTCGATGGGTTCGGCGATGGTCGGCCCGTTCATGTCCGATTCCGGGCTCACCCTGGGGCAGATAGCGCTGATCAAAGGCGCCCTGTCCTCGGCCGGCGCGCTCGCGGGCGCGGCGCTGGGCGGCTGGTTGTGCTTCCGGTACGGCCGGCGCAACGCGCTGTTGATCGGCGGTGTCACCCAGACGGCGAGTCTGGCGCTGTATCTGGTGTCCGCGCTGGAGATCGGCGGATTCCCGCTGATCGTCACCGCGAGCACAGCCGAACATATTCTCGGCGGCGCCGCGACCGTCGCGGTGTTCACCCTCATGATGGACGCCTCCGACCCCGACCACGCCGGTAGCGACTACACCCTGCTGGCCTGCGCGGTCGTGGTGGTGCAGGGGATCGCGGGATTCGCGGCGGGCACGGTCGGCGAACTGCTCGGTTACCCGGCGCTGTTCGGTACGAGCCTGGTGTTGTCGGGAATCGGTTGCGCGGCACTCGTCCTCGCGACCGACCGGGGCGCCGGGCCCGCCAGAGTACGCGCGGCGTGGACGAATCCGGCTCGCCCTGCCTCCGATCCACGACCGGAGCTCGACAGGGACCCCACCGCCTGAACCACAGCGAGACACGGCCCGAGAAGCCGCCGCCGCCCGGGCACGGCTCGCCGGTCCGGCGGCGGCACAGCGGCCCGGCGCTGCGTTATCGTCGGCTCCTCACGGTGGTCGGACTGCGCGACAACAGTCGGCCCCGGCGTCCCATACCGACCTGAAGTGCGCTGATAGGGAGGCCAGATGGATATCACCGACCTGATCCTCGACGACCATCACGAGCAGCGGCGGCTGTTCGCCATCCTGGAGCAGATCGACCGCCGGGATACCGACGTCCTCACCGCGATATGGGACAGGCTGGCCGCGTTCCTCGAACTGCACGCACAGGCGGAAGAGGAGATCTTCTACCCCGAACTGCTCCAGGTGGGCCGCGCGGCCCGGCGCACGGCCACGGTCCGGGAGGAGACCCTCGACGCCATCCACGACCACAACGACATCAGGGACGCTGTGGCGGAGGTCGGCCGCCACGAGGTGGGCACCGATGACTGGTACACGGCCGTCGCTGCGGCGAACACCGCCAACAGCGATCATATGGCCGAGGAAGAGCGCGAAGGTCTCACCGATTTCCGCCGCCTGGCCGGGCTGCCGCTCCGTCATCGGCTCGCCGTCGCCTTCGCCGCGTACGAGGCGCGCAACTACGCCGGAGTCCGGTCGGTCGACAAGGATCCGGAACGCTACGTCCGCACGGCCACCGCGACCGCCCGGCCCCCGGTGAGCGGATCACTGAGTGTCGGAACCCTCAAGCGGAGCCGCCCGGCCACCTGATCCACGACGCGGAACGTCGAGGACTTCACCGACCGGGGTCCGGCGATCGTCGATGACCGATTCGGTGATCCGGCAAGCCATACCCTGACCCTGCGGGTGCGAGAACGGCGGGAACAGCGGTTTACGATCTGCCCGGCCGGGACGATCCGGTCGAACACCCGGGACGCTGCGCAGTCCGGTCGGGAACGAGACCTGCGGGCGGGGTGCGACGAGCGATCGGAGTAGACAGATTTCGAGCTACGACCCGGCACTTCGCCGGCCGGGCCGGGAATCGCGTGCCACCGTCGCCGCCGGTAGGCGGCATTCGGTCGGGTTGCGTTCGGACGGGACCGTCGTCGCTGTCGGCAACGGCTCCGCCGGTGAGTGCGATGTCCACTCGTGGCGTGATGTCGTCGCGGTGGCAGCCGGGAATGTCCACGCCGCCCGGAACACCGGTAGATCCCACACCCTCGGGTTGTGTTCGGACGGAACCGTACTGGCCACGGGCTGGAACGGCGACGGGCAGTGCGCGGTCGGCGAGTGGCGGGGAATCGTATCGATCGCGGCCGGCTGGCGATTCTCGCTGGGACTGGGTACGGAGGGCACGGTTTCCGCCGCCGGTCGCCGCGCCGAAGGTCAGGGCGAGACCGGGGATTGGCGTGAGATCGTCGCCCTGGCCGCCGGGGACTGGCATTCGGCCGGGGTACGGGCCGACGGCACCGCGGTCGCCGTGGGCAACAATCGGTTCGGGCAGTGCGAGGTCGCCGGGTGGCGGGACCTGACCGCGATCACGGCGGGATACCTGCACACGGTGGGCCTGCGCGGCGACGGAACCCTCACCGCGACCGGGCAGCGCGGCTCGGGCGCGTGCGATATCGAGGACTGGACCGAGGTCGTATCCGTCACGGCGGGTAGCCATCACACCGTCGGTGTGCGCCCGGACGGCCGGGTGCGGGCGACGGGCGACAACAGCCACGGGCAGTGCGAGGTGGCCGATTGGTACGACATCGTGGCGGTCGCGGCGGGCGCCGCCCACACCCTCGGCCTCCGGGGCGACGGCACCGTTGTCGCCGTGGGAGACCGTGCGGACGGCCGATGCGATATCGGCGAGTGGGCGGGTATCCGCACTCCGAGATAACCGTCCGGGCCCGTCGCCCTCAGCCGAGGTCGGCGGCGGTCCGCACCACGACCCCGTACAGGTCGGCGACCGTCGCCAGCGCCGCGTGGTGCAGCTGATCGGCGGGGACATCGGCCACCACGGTCCGCAGCGGCCGGGTCGCGCAGGCATCGGCGACCACGGTGGGCGTCTTCCCGTGGAGGAAGGCGCCTTCCGTAGTGAACTGGACACACATGTTCGTCATGAACCCGGCCACGACCATGTCTTTCTTGTTCGCGGCGTCGACCAGGCGGGACAGGTCCGTGCCCACGAACGCGTTCGGCGCGGTCTTGACCACCACGGCCTCCCCGTCGAGCGGCGCCACCGCGGGGTGGATCCGGCCGATCTCGGCGTCGATATCGTAGGGGGTGCCCGGTCCGCCGTCGTTGACGATGTGGATGACCGTGGCTCCGGCCGCGCGGGCCCGGGCCAGCAGATCGGCGGCCGCGGCGAGGGCCGGCTCCCAGCCGTCGAGTTCCATCACGTCTCGGGTGTAGGTGTTCTGGTAGTCGACCATGAGGAGGGTCGAGTCGGCCAGCACCGCGGGGGTGTCGTCGAGCCCGTTGAGCCGGCGCAGGGTGGTTGTCGTCATATGCGGAGTCCTTCGGAGAAGTGGTGTTCCGGCCGCGTATCGCCGGGCACCGTTCACGCTAGGAGCCGGGCGGTGGTGTCGGCAATGTCGGGTAACCTGCAAAAACCGACATCGACACCGGAGGGAGGGCGCGTGCCCGAACGACTCGTCGTCGTCACCCTGTTCGACCGGATCGACCTGCTCGACGTCACCGGACCACCGGAGGTCTTCGCCCTCCTGCAACGGGAGATGGACGAACCGACCGGTTACGAGGTCGTTCTCGCCGCGGAGACCACCGATCCGGTGACCACGTCCGCCGGGGTGCGGATCCTGCCCGATACGACCTTCGCCGCGGTCGCGGACCGGCCGATCGACACCCTGGTCGTCCCCGGCGCCGTCGAAGTCGGCGAGGACCGCCGCGTCACCGCGCTCGTGGATCCGGTGGTCGTCGGGTGGGTGCGGAAGCTGGCCGGGAACACGCGGCGGGTCGCATCGGTATGCGTGGGCGCCCACGTTCTCGCCGCGGCCGGACTCCTCGACGGCCGGCGTGCGACGACCCACTGGTCCACCGCCGCCCAGCTCGCCGCGGACCACCCCGAGATCACCGTCGACGCCGATCCGATCTTCATCCGGGACGGTGCCGTCTGGACGGGAGCGGGCCTGACGGCGTGCCTCGACCTGACCCTCGCGCTGGTCGCCGAGGATTTCGGGCACGAGTACGCGTTGCGGGTCGCCCGGCAGCTGGTCATGTACCTCACACGGCCCAGCGGGCAGAGCCAGTTCAGCGTGCCCCTGCGAAACGTGTCGACGACCAGGCGCGTCGACGAGTTGCGGCACTACATCGCCGAGCACGCGGCCGAACCGCTGACCGTGGCCGGCCTCGCCGCCCATATCCACGTCGGGGATCGCCAGCTCACCAGGATCTTCAAACAGGAACTCGGCACGACCCCGGCCGCCTACCTCGAATCCGCGCGGGTCGAATCGGCCCGCAACCGCCTGGAGACGAGCGACGACACCCTCGCGAGGATCGCCACATCATGCGGCTTCGGCACCGTGGACACGCTGGGCCGGGCGTTCCGGCGCACTCTCGGTGTCACGCCGGCGGAGTACCGGAGCCGGTTCCGCCGGTCCGAGTAACACGCGAGCAACCTGAGCGATGTGATCCAGACAACATCAATTCAGGAGGTTCGGAATGCTTACTGCGAAGCGACTTGCCGCCGGCGCCGCCGTTGTCACCGCGACCGCGGCCACCGTACTCGCCGGCGGTGGCGTTGCCCAGGCCGATGTCCCGGTGTGGCAGGCCAACTGTCACGTCTACAACATCTTCAACACCGGCGGGATGGCCAACTGTGAGCTGCCGACCTGGCATCAGGTGAAACTCACCTGCGTGGCCTGGCCGGTTCCGTTCACCTATTGGAAGTACGGCCCGGTCCAGTACGGGCAGAATCAGTCCTGGGCCAGCTGCGATTCACCGGGCGCGCTGGTGAACATCGAGGTCATCCAGGCCTGATCCACCCGCACCCGAACCCCTGCCGCGGCGGTTCATCCGACCTCGGACGATCCGTTCAGGACCCGCGAACGTACAGCCAGCGACGGTAGCGGCGAAGTGCGCGTTGCTGAAGCAGAGTCTCCTTCAGCAGCGCCACCTTGGGGTCGATCCCGGATCGCGTGCGCCGCCCGGCACCGAGGCGGCGAAGTGCCGACGCACCCGGGCCACACTCACGGCGGACGCGACGGCCCGGTCCTGGATTTCCACCGGTGCGAGTTCGCGGCGGGCACTATCGTGAATGGAGTCGCCTTACGGTCCCGGCGTTGCCCCCCTCCGCGATCCGATCTCTGCCCGAACGCGGCTGGATATGCTGGCGGCCATGGAACGGCCCGCCCCGAGTTCTGGACCGTCGTACGACGAAGCACTGCGAATCGCGCGCGATCTCGTGCAGGATTCCGGCCCACTCGTTCCCTACCACCACAAGGATCTCGAGAACGCCCACTTCGGTCGGGGGTTCGCCTTCCGGCACAAGTTCGCCACGGCTCGCGGCGAAATGAGCGGCTACGTCCTGGTGACTACGGAAGCCCACGCCAGCGGGATCCTCTGGGAAGGTGAACCCACCGTCGATTCGGTGATCGCCGAACACCTGGCCCGAGCTGAACACGCCAACAGAGATATCCTCGACACCGAACTCACGGACGCGCACAGACTGGCCCTCGCGGCCTACGACCACGGCCTCACCCGCATAGACCAGCTGCCGGGCCGCGCGGAGATCGATCCCGAAACAGCCGATTACGCCGAGTTCGTTCTCATCGCCCTACGATCCAGCCGCCTCACGGACAGTTCCGGCCGTAATATTCTCGCCCGCAATGATTTCCTCCTCCAGCCTCCCGTGCCCGGCCGGAGATACACCCGGCCCTGCCCGAACTGCGAGCAGCCGACCCGCTACGAGCAACGCTATCCCCGCGCGGTCTGCGGCGACTGCAAGACTCGCGCCACCGACCGCACCGGGCGCCGGGTGACCGGCTTCAACACCCATATGAGTGGCGGAATGGTCGCCTACTACACCGATACCCTGGACAGTTCGGACGCCGCGGATTCCGGAGGAGAAGAGTGCGGCGAGGTCACCCGAACCGGTAGGTGCCTGGTGGACGGACACCCCGCGACCATGGAAGAGGCACGTTTCGGCGGAATCGTCGTCCAGCTGATATCCGACCATCGCACCGGACCGGATACCTCCGCTGTGTGATGCGGGACCGAACGCACCGCCCGCTACGTGGTCGGTGAGATCGGGACGACAAAGGCGTCGAGGTTCACTACGCCGTGGCCGCCCGGGCCGGCAGCGGTAGCGATTTCGACATGAGTCGGCGCAACCCCGGCCTCACTCTGGATGAATCGGGCGTAAGCGTCCAGTCCAGCGGTACGGATGGCGTCCGGCCGCATATCGGCTGTCGCGGAGTGGGCGAAGGTGTGCTTTTGGTGATCGATACCGACCAGGTGAGGGACGGTCAGCACCCAGATGCCCGGCTGCCCGGCAGCACGAATCTTGTCGATATCGGGCACTAGCCACTTCCGAGTTGCGTCGATCGAGTTGTGCAGGATGTTGCTGACGAAACTGGATTTGTACTCGACTCCCGTTGGACCGATGGCGAGATCGGCCCGCCGATGAGCCCCCACGGTAGCTTCACGCCGTATCGCGCCTGCTGGAATACCCAGGCGTAGCAGCTGGTACGCCGTCTCCTGAACCCACGCGGCCTCGGTCTGAGGGACGGTCAGTGCGAACGCCATCCGATCGATCGCAGCGGAATCCTCGCCGATCGCCTTCAGCGCGGCGACCAGGGCGGAGAAAGCTCCATCGAAAGAGTCGGGATCCGGAACAACGACCTCTTGCGCGAGGGCTGCGACGACAGCCTTGCCGAGGCGCGACGGTATACCGAAGCCACCCCCGCTGACGTCGGTGAACAATTCTTCGGCCGCCTCGTCGGCGCTGTCGAAGGTCCGATAGAGGTTACCGATCAGGGAAGCGACGACGGCTGCGTATTCGGCAGCCCTGATGCGCATATCGGAGGCGGAATCCACAGCACGCGAGGCATCGATGTGAGCGCGCATGTCCAGGCTTTCGCACACGGCCGCAACAGCTCGCGGTGTCACTGACCACAACATGCGCCGCCGTTCGAAATTCACCACCAGCGGATGATATGACGCGCATTCACGGCCGACCAGCCTGCTCGAGAATCCGACAGCAACGAATCCTGCTGACCTGGCGCGCGGTATCGAAGCCGGCCTGCACACAAGGACGACCGATCGTCGTCCCCCGCAGCCGAGAACACCGGCGGGCGCGGAGGCTCGATCCCACTGCGCGAAGTCCGTCCACGACCGGCGCCGCGGAGATCACTCCCCAGCACGCGGAATACGTGCCATCCGTGACTCGCCTGTCTTATTCCGAAAACATCTACCGCGGAGTTTGATTCGGAGCATCCGCAGAAGCGGGGCCCGGACGGCAACGCTGTCGCAGGAGGACCGAGTTGGCTAGGCTGAGCGACGGTAGAGCCGATTGTGATGGAAGGCCGTTCATGTACACCGAAGAACAGTCCGGGAGCACACCTTTCGACGACGGAGCGCCGACGGCCGCGCGGGTGTACGACGTGATGCTGAACGGTAAGGACAACTACCGGATCGATCGTGAGGTGGCCGAGGCGAGCCTCGCCGTGATGCCGGAGCTGAAGGAGATCGCGCTGCACAACAGGGCGATCCTGCACCGGGTCGTGCGCCATCTCGCGGCCGAGAAGGGGATCACGCAGTTCCTCGATCTCGGCTCCGGTCTGCCGACCGCGCGCAATACCCATGAGGTGGCGCAGGAGGCGAATCCGGACGCGAAGGTCGTCTACGTCGATATCGATCCGATTGTGCTCGCCTACGGCCGCGCGCTCCTGGAGAGCAACGCGAACACCAGGGTGGTCACCGGCGATATCCGCAAACTCGACCAGGTTCTCGCGCACCCGGACGTCCGGGAGCTGATCGACTTCGGCAAACCGGTATGCGTCATGCTCGTCGGAATCCTGCACCATATTCTCGACGAAGAGGATCCGAACGGAATCGTCGCGACCCTGCGCGATGTGGCACCACCCGGTTCGTACTTCTTCATCACCAATTTCACCCGGCTCAGCGACACCCCGGAAAGCGATGAGCTCGAAAAGGTGCTGCTGTCACAGCTCGGAACGGGTCGCGTACGGACGCCCGCGGAATTGGCGGCGTATTTCGACGGACTGGAAATCCTTCCACCGGGTATCGTTCCGCTTCCGCTGTGGCGACCGGATGAGATCGTCACCGACGCCACGACGGTTGGTGTCCGTTTCATGACCGGTGGTGTCGGGCTGAAGAAGTGAGCCGGCCCATTCCATTCGGCCACGGCTACCGCTGAGTTGAGGGCCGGTCGCTCGAATTTTTCAGCCGACCCGTTCCACCTCGCCGCGCATCGCGGCGAACTCACTTCGGGCGACCTGCACCGACGCGGTCGGCCAGATCACCGTGCCCACGGTGCGCCGATCCGCCCACGCACATACGGCAACCGGGTAGTTGAAGCCGTGCGGGTCGTTCACGCGTTTCTGACCGGCGCATTTCGCCAGTCCGCCCAGCGGGCCCTGGTCCACGGTCACGGGGTTGACGGTTTCCAGGTCCGGCGGGCTCAGCACCCCGCCCATCCCGCGCAATCCGTCCGTGGGAGTGCTGCCGATGATCCGGTCCACCACGGTCTCGAGGTCTCCCTCGATCCGGGCGGTGCCCGCCATCAGGATGAGCCCGCTGGGCGTGGTGCCCTTCCGATAGAGGCCACTGATGATGTTGCCGACACTCGGCACCGCTTCCCGGAGACGAGCCGATTCGGCGGCGTCGGCGGCCCGGTCCACATCGTCCGGAGGCCTGATGATCTTCACCCGGCCGCCGAGCGAATCCGGGAGAACCAGCGAAACCGATTCCGCCCGCGCGGGTTCCGGACTCGTACACCCGACGCTCGCGCACACCGCCGCAATCGACACGATCGCGGCCGCATACCGTGCACTCCCGCACCGCACAGGGGTCTCCTCATCGTCGCGAGCTTCGCATCGCGCTTCGAGCCCGGCGATTTCAGGTGTCGGTGGCGCGATATCCATCAGGCTCGGTTGCCGGAATTCGGCAGCTCGGATATCGAAAAGCACGATATCCGGCGAACCTGTTGCTCGGCAATCGGATTCGGAGCCCTAGGCGGACTGCCGCTATGCCCCACCGGAATTTCGAAACGCTCGTGCGGCACCTTCATCAACTACTCTCGGTAGTAGGTGTTCGGTGCTCGAACTGATCGGGGATTCGATGCAAGACGATGCGGTGAGAAGATTCTGCACGGCCACCGAGGCCGGAGACCTCGACGCGGTGATAGCGACACTCGCACCCGACGCCGAGTTGATCTCGCCGTTGTTCGCCCGCGCGGTGTTCCGCGGTCATCATGATCTGCGCGTGCTCATTCACGCCCTGCTCTCCGTTCTCACGGGACCGACCTGGCATCACCGGGTGAGCGACGGCACTCTGACAGTCGCCCTGTCGAGCGCGCGCGTCATGGGGGTCCGCATCGATGACGCCATGGCGATCGAGGTCGGCCCCGATGGACTCATTCGCCGGATAACCCCGCATATTCGCCCGTGGCTGGGGTCGACCTTTCTGGCAGTCGGGCTGGGGCCGAAACTCGCCCGGCATCCGGCGGTGATCCGCCGCGCCGTGCGGCGGTCCCGACCGGCCCCCGGCGGTTACCACGATGACTGAGATATCCATCCCGTTGTGCGAAATCGCATCTCATGGCCTGCGCCGATGCGCCGGTCCACGGCCGGCACCCTGACCTGGGGACCACGGATCGAGAGCCTGATATCGCGGCGGGTCCGTGCTTTCCCGTTGTGCGAAGCGGCATTTTATGGCCTCCGCGGCAGGCCCATAACGTCGCGTTCATGGAATGGAGCTATCTTTCGGCCGAAGAACTCTCGGCTGCCCTGGGCGCCGGTGAGGTGACGTCGGTGGAACTCACCGATGAGGCGATCGCCCGCATCGAGCGCGACGACAAGGCGACCAACGCGATCTGTGTACCGGACTTCGACCGCGCCCGGGCCACCGCGCATCGCGCCGACCGGGCGCGGGCACGCGGAGAGGATCGGCCGCTGCTCGGTATCCCGGTGACGGTCAAGGAGTCGTACGATATCGCCGGACTACCCACGACCTGGGGTATGCCGCAGCACGCGACCTACGTACCGGCCGAAGACGCGGTACAGGTGGCACGGCTGAGAGCGGCCGGCGCGGTGGTGCTCGGGAAGACGAATGTGCCGCTGGGGCTGCAGGATATCCAGAGCTTCAACGAGATCTACGGCACCACCGTCAACCCGTGGGATCACCGACGCACGCCGGGCGGATCCTCCGGCGGATCGGCGGCGGCCCTGGCGTCCGGTTTCGGCGCGCTGTCACTCGGCTCCGACCTCGCCGGTTCGCTGCGCACGCCCGCGCATTTCTGCGGTATCTACGCCCACAAACCGACAGTCGGTCTGGCGGCGACCCGCGGGATGGTCGCGCCGCCCGGCCCGGCACTGCCGACCGATCTCGACCTCGCCGTCGTCGGTCCGATGGCACGCACCGCCCGCGACCTCGCACTCCTGCTCGACGTGATGGCCGGACCGGACCCGCTGACCCACGGCATCGCCTATGACGTATCGCTGCCGCCCGCGCGCCACGAGCGGCTCGCCGACTTCCGGGTACTGGTCCTCGAGGAACATCCGCTCATCCCCACCGGGGCCGCTGTGCGGGCGGGTGTGAACCGGGTGGCCGACGCGCTTGCCGACAGCGGCGCCCGCGTCGAACGGCACAGTCCGCTGATACCCGATCTGGCCGAGTCCGGAACTCTGTACACACAATTGCTGTTCTCGGGCTCGGTCGCCCGTTTCCCCATCGACGCGTACGAACAGCTGCGGACCCGCGCCGCCGCACTGCGCGCGGACGACCGGAGTCTCGACGCGGCGCGGCTGCGCGGCATGGTGCTGACCCACCGCGACCGGCTCGAGGCCGACAACCGCCGTGAGCTCCACCGCCACGGCTGGCGACGGTTTTTCGCCGAGTTCGATGCCGTGGTGTGCCCGATCACGCCGACCCCCGCGTTCCCGCACGACCACGACCCCGATCTGCTGGCACGCCGGATCGATATCGACGGCGCCGCGTACCCGTACTTCGATCAGCTCGTCTGGGCCGGTCTGGCGACCATGCCCGGCCTGCCCGCCACCGCCGTCCCCGCGGGCCGCTCCCCCGACGGCCTGCCGGTGGGAGTGCAGCTCATCGGCCCGATGTTCGAGGACCGCACCCCCTTGCGGCTCGCCGAACTACTCGAGCAGAAGATCGGCGGCTTCTGGACACCGAACTGATGCCCACATCGCTCAGTCGGCGGTTCCGGGCTCGACGATCCACTCCGCTTCCAAGTCGCTCACCGAGGAGATCATGTCGAAGTCGCCGTCGTAGTGCAGGACCGTAGCCCGGTGCCGTTCGGCGGTTGCCGCGATGAGGACGTCGGCCAGCGACAGAGCCCGGTGAAAGCCGGCGCCCAGCGCCAGCCCCTGGATCTCCAGCGCGCGCTCGAATTCCTCGTCGTTGCAGGGCAAGTAGTCGAACCCGCGAAGCAGAGTGCGCAGGCGAAGCGCCTCGGGCTTGCCGCGTGCCGAGTACAGCACCTCATACTCTGTCGGGGCACACACCGCGAGGAGCCCCGCGTGGTCCAGCTCATCCAGTCGTTGCCGCACCGCGGGCGTACTCCGGCGGGCCAGCGCGGACTTGTCGATCAGGTAGCGCCCCTTCACGCCACCGAGGCTCCGTTCCCGCGCTCGAGGGAGCCGTCCGGCTTCCGTGGCCCGGTCTGTGACCGGATCTCCGCGAACGCGTCCTCGAACTCACCCTCGTCGATGGCGTCGAAGAGTTCTCGCCGTAGCCGCAGCTTCACGCCCTCCTCCATCGCCGCCCGCACTGCCGCCGCCTTGGTTTTCACCCCGTATACCCGCATCGCCTGTTCGACGATCTCCTCGTCGAGATCAATGACAGTCCTGGCCATCGGACATCCCTCCTCAGCTCGCCCGCACTGTCACGATATCAATCAGAGCAACAAAATGACATCACAAAGGGGGCAGCTCGCCGTATACAAACCAGCCGGCCAACCCACCGCCACCCTTACTCGCCGCGATTCCTGTTCCACAGCTGATGCGTCAGACCGCTGGATGTACTGATCGATTCCACACTGAATCGCTCTTCCAGACCGGCGAGGTGATCCCAGATCCGCACACCGGCACCGAGCACGATCGGAATGATCGACACGTGCAGGAAATCGATGAGGTCGGCCTGGAGGAATTCCCGCACGATGGACGGCCCACCGCCGATCCGGACGTCCAGCCCGCCGGCCGCGTCTTGCGCCGAGCGAAGCGCTTCCTGCGGTGAGGCATTCACGAAATGGAAGCTGGTGCCGTTGTCGAACTCGAGTGTTTCGTGCGGGTAGTGGGTCAGAACGAATACCGGGGTACGGAAAGGCGGTTCATCGCCCCACCATCCCCTCCAGCCGTCGTCCGGCCATTCACCCGACTGCGGGCCGAACTTGCGACGGCCCATGATCTCCGCCCCGACACCCTGGCCCCACATGCTGAACATGGCGCGATCCACGGTCACCGGTTCGTCGATTCCGTGAATGCCGTGGATGACACGTCCGTCGAATTTGCCGAAAAGCGCCCCCGCTCCGCCGATCGGCGCGTCGAGCGTCACGTGATCGCCGGCGGCGTACCCGTCGGAGGAGACGAAGAGGTTGTGGACTCGTGTACGGGACATATCGACTCCCAGACAAGTAGTTGCAATATGAAATCACTCGCCACCGTAGCGTAGGGTGGTTTCTATCTGCAAGCACTTTGGAGGTCAGGTGGCGAGGGAACAGCCCCGATCAGGGTGCGCGATCAATGCCGCTGTCGAGGTACTGGGCGATGCCTGGAGCCTCATCGTGCTCCGGGATATCGTGTTCGGCGGTCGCCGGCACTTCCGTGAGCTCCTGACGCGCAACGACGAGGGCATCGCGTCGAATATCCTCGCCGCCCGCCTCCGAAATCTGGTCGAGGAGGGCCTACTCACCCGCGACCACGCGACACGGGGTCAGCGGGCAGCGTATTCACTCACCGAGGCGGGGATTCAGACGGTTCCGGTGATGGTGGCCCTCGGGACCTGGGGCATGCGTCATCGCCGCACGTCTCACGAATTGACCATTCGCGCGCGCATCCTGGCCGAGTCCCCGGACCTGGTCGACGAACTCATCGACGAACTCCGCGAGGTTCACCTCGGCATTCCGCGACGCGCCCCCGGACGGCCCCGAGCGTCCGAACGCCTCCGGCAAGCGTTCGAGGCCGCCACCGCGGAAACAACGTCCGCATCCATCTCCAGCGACGAACCCGCCTAGCGGTCCGCACCGGATGCCGCACGAAGCATCCTCGTCGCCGCGGCCCGCACCCGGTAGCGGAGTTCGTCCGGGTGATCGATCACCACCTCGCAGTCCAGTGCCGCGAGGACGGCGGGGAGCCAGTCGAGACTTTCGGCACGGATTTCGGCTCGATGCCAGGGCGGGCCGGAATCACCGGCGATGTCCACCGCGTGGTCCAACCGCTCGAGCCGGGCGACGCTGGGCGGCAGATGTGCGCGGATGCTGCTTTCGGTCGCTCGGATCCGAAGTACCACCCGCCAGCGGTAGTCCGCGTCGGCGAAGTGCGCGACGAGCCGGTTCGCCGCGTCGGGCCGCCGGGGTGCGGCGAAGGTCTCCGGGAGCAGGCGTGCCGCACGAATCCGGTCGACCCGGAACGTACGCTCCTCGCGCTTCTCAGAGTCGAGCGCCACGAGATACCACCGGCCCGTATGCGCCACCACACCGTAGGGATGAACCCGGCGCCGTGACGGGACACCGTCGCCGTTGCGATAGCGCAGGTCGACGACCCGCCGCAGGCTCACCGACTCGGCCAGGGCGAGCATCACGGCGGGATCCGGATCAACGACCCCGGGCCGGGTGCCGCGCGTCATCATCTCTAGCGCGGCAGCTATCCGCTTCGCGTCATCGGGCCGCATCGCTCGCTTGATCTTGGACAACGCGGTCTGTACCGCGATCTCGGGTTCACCCGGCTCCGCCTGCGCATGCGCCAGTCCGAGAAAGACCGCCACCACCTCCGCACTGCTGAACATGATCGGAAGGACACGCCGGCCGGGTGCGAGCCGATAACCGCCGTACCGGCCTCGCACGGACTCGACGTGCACCCCCAGACCGCTCAGTCGCGCCACGTCCCGGCGCACCGTCCGCTCATCGACACCGAGGCGTTCGGCCAGCTCCGCCACGGTGCGCATTTCCGCGGACTGCAGCAACTCCAGCAGTCGCAACGCGCGCGCGGTGGGATCGGCCATGACATCGATCATCCTCGTATACCGGACAGATATCGCCCGGTATAGCGCATACGTTCACCCCGTGGCCGACCCCATGAGCCACCCGGACCACCCGGCACTCTCGTGACGAGGAGAAACAGCGATGCAACTGGCAGCCACCCGGATCTTCACCGACGACCTGGACGCACTGGTCACGTTCTACGAAAAGGCCACCGGTATCGGCGCCGCGCGCCTGCACCCGATGTTCGCCGAAATCCACACCCCGACCGGCACTCTCGCGATCGCCGCCGCCGAGACGGCGCGACTACTCGGGAACGATGTCGCCGAGGCCCGCGCCAACCGCAGCGTCGCCCTGGACTTCCTGGTCGACGACGTCGAGGCCACCTACCGGGCGCTCCGGGAAGTCGTCGACACCATCCTCGGCGAACCGACGGATATGCCGTGGGGCAACCGCTCGCTTCTCGTGCGGGACCCGGACGGCAACCTGATCAACTTCTTCACACCGATCACCGAGGCGGCCCGGGACCGGTTCGCGAACCGAGGATGATGCCACTGTTACGTGCGGTCTGCGCGACGCCACTGGCAGCGACGGGTCACAGATCAGCGGTACTGGTCGATACTTCGAGCGCGTGGAGAGATACGTAACGCTGCCGCTGAGTGAACGCGGAACCGCGTCCAACTCCTTGGTGGCGCAGTGGGTCGACCAGTTGCCGATGCAAAGGGTCACCAGCGTGCGTCAGCAGAAATACCTGGTAAGCACCCCCGATCCAGCCCAGCGAACGCGACTCGTCGATCACACGAGCGACCTTGCGATCCATTACGTCGGCAGATTCACGCAAACGATCCGCCGATGCGGCGGACCACTCGACGTTGTCGCGCCGATGCCGGATGTGGGGAATATCCGGTTGAATATGAGAGTCGACGTAGAAGGCAATTCGCTCAACCGGGCGGAAAAATCTACCCGGTTGACACACATATGCGTTGCAGCGCTGATAAAGAGGCCACGCGTCTTTGGCAGCGACGACCGCTGTATCAGCGACAGCTATTGGTCGTAGCGCGTACTGGTCCATGGCGGTGCTCACCCCCTGCAACCATTTCGCAGCCGAGGAATCGATGAAGGCCGTGACCTCGAGCACCCTCCGGATTTCGAACGGCACATCCACATTCAGCAAGCTGTCATGGTGGGCGAGTCGATTACGGAACTTCCGGACACCCTCGACAGCGACCGCAAGTTGCTTTCGCTGTCCGGACGAGTTCGGGAAAGCTCGGCGTAGGCAATCGCGCCAGAGCTGCTCGTACCGCCGACCCAGCAGCCCAGACCAGAACCCGAAGCTGAGCCCGGCAACGATCTGATGGCGTGATTCACGCTTCATCGGCCGCAGACGCGCCCTGACCACATCTACCGCCTCTGAAAGATCGGCTCCCTCAGGGATCGGCATCAGGAACCACGGTATGCCGATCGATGGCTCATCGAAGTATGCGCGCAGCTCCCGATCCAAGGCATTCCGAAGCAAGACTTCGAGGTGTCCGACTACTTCGAAGGAGGCTGCGGCCGTACGACTGGACCAACTGTAGAGCTCGAGCGCTGCACCGCGATCACCGCCTGCAGCCTTGAGAAAAGGGTCGAGCCTCTGCTCGGACAGCAGATCCCACACATCTGTTGCGACATAGTCCCCGGACACGCTCGAATGCTATCCTGGTTCTGAACGCCCCAGTGCCGCCTCTGAAGCAATTCATGCGCCTGGGGCTCCCTAATGCGGTCGCCAGAAAGTCCAACTGATTCAGCGGCTCGTGGTCAGCCGACCAGGTTCCGTTCACCCTCCCTCGCGTTCGAACAAGAACGCGCGGGTACCGCACACGAACGCGGCTACACGTTGAAGCGGAATTCGACTACGTCGCCGTCGGTCATGACGTAGTCCTTGCCCTCCATCCGAACCTTGCCCGCCGCTTTCGCGGCGGCCATGGATCCGGCTTCGATCAGGTCGTCGTAGGCGACGATCTCGGCCTTGATGAACCCGCGCTCGAAATCGGTGTGGATGACCCCGGCGGCCTTCGGCGCGGTGTCGCCCTGGCGGATCGTCCACGCGCGGGCCTCTTTCGGGCCGGCGGTCAGGTAGGTCTGGAGGCCGAGGGTGTGGAAGCCGGCGCGGGCGAGGGCGTGCAGGCCGGGTTCGGTCTGGCCGATGGATTCCAGCAGTTCCATCGCCGATTCCTCGTCGAGTTCGAGGAGTTCGGATTCGACCTTCGCGTCGAGGAACACCGCGTCGGCGGGGGCGACGGAGGCCTTCAGCTCCGCGACCTTGGCTTCGTCGCTGAGCACCGACTCGTCCGCGTTGAACACGTACAGGAACGGTTTGGTGGTCAGCAGCGACAGTTCCGCGAGCAACTCCCCGTCGATCTCCCCGGCGGCGTGGAACAGGGTGCGGCCGCTGTTGAGGATCTCCTGCGCCTGCTTGGCGGCGTCGGCGTAGGACTTGCGGTCCTTCTTGACCTTGGCTTCCTTCTCCAGGCGGACGACGGCCTTCTCGAGGGTCTGCAGGTCGGCGAGGATGAGCTCGGTTTCGATGACCTCAATATCGGAGGCGGGGTTCACCGCACCGTCCACGTGCACCACGTCGTCGTCGGCGAATACGCGCACGACCTGGCAGATGGCGTCGGCCTCGCGGATGTTGGCGAGGAATTTGTTGCCGAGCCCGGCACCCTCGGAGGCGCCTTTGACGATGCCGGCGATATCGACGAAGGACACCGTGGCGGGGACGACACGGGCGGATTCGAAGAGTTCGGCGAGTTTGTCCAGGCGGGGGTCGGGCAGCGGAACCACGCCGACGTTGGGCTCGATGGTCGCGAAGGGATAGTTCGCGGCGAGCACGTCGTTGCGGGTCAGCGCGTTGAACAGCGTCGATTTTCCGACGTTGGGCAGGCCGACGATTCCGAGGGTGAGACTCACGAGGACAGCAGTGTACGCGGGTGGGCGGCCGTGCCGTGCGTGCGGGCTCCCGCGCGCAGTCCCGCGGCGAAGACGGTGAACTTCGGGCGGTCGCCGGGCCGCTCGGCGATTTCGAGGAGTTCGACGGCGCGTTCGTGCTGAACCGCGCGGACGGCGAACCCGGGGACGAGGCCCAGCGCCCACCAGGGCGGGTTCAGCGCCTGTTCGGCCAGACGGCCGGCAGCCTCGGTGCGCTCTAGGCGGGTGGCGAGGGCGTCGGTGAAGTAGTCGGTGAACTCGGGCCAGCTGCCGGGCAGGGGGCGGGTGGAGATGCCGTAGCTCCGGTACCAGCCGCAGCACTCCTGGTAGAGGCGTTCGCGGGCGTCCGGGGTGAGTGGGCGGACGTAGGTGTCGATCGCGGTGACGAGGGTGTCGACGTAGGTGGCGTGCTGGAAATGGAACAGTTCGGGGGTGAGGGCGTGGTAGCGGGCGCCGGTGTGGTCGCGACCCTTGACGTGCTCGTGGGCGTAGCGGATGACGTGGGCGGGGTCGGGGCGGCCGTGGCAGGCCAGGGTGATCATCCGGTCGACGGTGCGCTGCTTGTGCGCCCACAGGCCGGTGTGGACGTGTTCGGTGAACGAAGCGGCGATGGCGGGATGCAGGATCTGCAGGGTGACGGCGCGGGGCAGCGTGAGCAGGAAGCGGCGGTCGGGGAGATACCTGCGCAGCAGGGATACGTGATCGGCCTGCGTCGGAGTCTTCATACCGCGCTCCCCTCGAACCGGTTCCCCTGGCCGGAACCCACGATGAGAGTAATGAAACATTATCCTCTCATCGTGTCAAGACCGAGGGGCGCGCCCCGGCGCCGGACCGGCGTAGCGTGACAGCTATGGAGCCGACCTCCCAGGTGGTGACGGCCCACCCGGCCCCCGCGCTCACCGCCTTCATCGACCGCTATATCGGCTACCGTCTCACCGGCTACGAGGCGGGCCTGCACCGTGGGCTGCCGTCCCGGCATATGACCTTCATCGTCGCCATCGGGCCCGCCATCGATGTGATCACCCAGACCGACGCCCGCCAGTCCCCGGACGAATACCGCTGCGTGCTGAGCGGTCTGCAGGACACCCCGGCGATGATCGCCCACACCGGCACCCAGGAGGGCGTGGCCATCGAACTCACACCGCTGGGCAGCCGGGCGCTGTTCGGGCTGCCCGCCGCGGAATTGTGGAGCACCTCGATCGAATTCGCCGATCTGGTCGGCTCGCCGGGGCGGCAACTGTGGGAGCAGTTACAGGAGACGTCCGCGTGGCCGGAACGGTTCGCGGTCTGCGACCGGGTGCTCACGCGGCTGCTGGTGCCCGAACGCGCGGTGGGCCCGGAGCTGACCTGGGCGTGGCGGGCCGTGGCGGGATCGCACGGGACGATCGGGGTGGAAGCGCTCGCCGAACGGGTCGGGTGGAGCCGCCAGTACCTGACGAAACGGTTCACCGGCGAATTCGGTTCGAGCCCGAAGGTCGCGGGGCGGGTCGCGCGGTTCGAGCGGGCCAAACAGATGCTGCTGCACACCCCGTCGTTCGTCTCCATCGCGCAGGTGGCCGCGGCCTGCGGTTATTACGACCAGCCGCATCTCAACCGGGAGTTCACGCGCCTGGCCGGCTGCAGCCCCACCCGGTGGCTGACCGAGGAGATTCCATCCGTCCAAGACCAGGAGCCCGCCCCCGAGCCAGGCTGAAACCATGACCTCGACAGAGAAAACCACCACGACAACCACCCCCGCACCGGCCGTGTGGCCGTGCCTGGCCTTCCGGGACGCCCGCGGCGCCGCGGACTTCCTGGTCCGGGCGTTCGGCTTCGAACTGACGGCCATGTACTCCCGGGACGACGACCCCGCGGTGATCGAACATGCCGAACTGCGCTGGCCCGAAGGCGGCGGCATCATGTTCGGCACCGCGGACAAGGGCGGCGGACTGCCCGAACGCCGCACACCGGGAACCGAATCCGTCTACGTCGTCTGCTCCGACCCGGACGCGCTGTACGCGCGGGCCACTGCGGCCGGCGCGGAAACCATCCGGGCCATGAAGGACGAGGACTACGGGTCGCGCGGGTTCACCGTCGCCGACCCCGAGGGCAACTACTGGAGTTTCGGAACCTATCGCGGGCAATGAGCCGCGTCGCTGCGCCGGATCCGGCCCGGAACATGGTTCGCTGTTCGCGGTTGCCGCGGCCGGTGTCGAGCCCCTGCCGCGGCGCCTTCCGAGGCCGGACCGGCGGTCGGAAAGCCACGCGGCCCGGGCCTTGACCTTCAGGTTGCTCGAAGCCCGATGATGGGCGGGTGCCCGAATCCGACCTGCTCACCATCGGTGCGTTCGCCCGCTCGTGCGGTATCACGGCCAGCGCGCTGCGCTTCTACGACGACTCCGGACTGCTGGCGCCGGCGGGCGTCGACGACGCCACCGGATACCGCTACTACTCGCCCGCCCAACTCGATCGCGCGGTCGCGATCCGCCGGCTGCGCGATATCGATATGCCGCTCGACGCGATCGCGGGGGTACTCGCCGCCGACCCGCACACCGCCGCCGAACTCATCGACGACCATGTCACCGGTCTACTGCGCCGCACCCAGCAGGCGCGCCGGACCGCCGAGGTCGTGAAGGCCGCACTCGGCGAGCCCGCCGGCTGGTGGGTGGCGTCGGTGCGCGGTCCGGTGCTCGCGGCGGCGGTCGAACAAATCCTGGCCGCCACCGGCACCGACCCGGAGCTGCCGATACTGGCCGGGGTCCGGCTGGAGGCGACATCCGAATCGCTCACACTCACGGCCACCGACCGCTACCGGTTGTCGACCCGCACGCTTGTTCCCGAACAGGCCGGGCCGGCCGACTGGGCCGCGACGGTCGACGGGGCCGATCTGAGCGCCGCGCTCCAAGAGATCCGGGCCGCCCACCTGGTGGATATCGAGGCCGGTGAGCACCGCGTCCGGTTCCGTTCGGCCGACGGCGGAATCCGCGGCTGCCGGACCCTCGCCGAGCCCTTCCCCGACCATCGGGGCCTGCTGGCCGGGCTGCCCGCCGCACCGACCCATGCGGTGGTCTCGAAGCACGCGCTGATGGGGGCGCTGGAACAGCAGCGGGCGCGGTACCTGCGGATGGCGCTCGCGCCGGATTCGCTGGTTCTCTCGGGCAACCCGGAGACCACGCCCACACAGCTGTCCGCGCTGGTCACCGGACCACCCGCCGATCTCGTCTTCGGGTTCACCATCCTGCACCCGGCCGTCGCCACCGCCATCGGCCCCGATGTGCGGCTCGATATCGGCGGCCCGAACGACCCGATGGTCGTGCGGTCCGCGGACAACGGCGACCTCACCACCCTGGCCATGCCGGCCGACCCCACCCAGATCGACACACAGAACGGATCCCGCGGTTGACCTCCACCGATCTCTCCCCCGACCCCACCATCAACGCCATCACCGAGGCCGTCACCCTGGGACGGTCGGGCGATATCGCCGCCGCCCGCGACCACCTGCTGGAGATCTGGCGCGGTATCGGCGTGACGGGCGATCCGCTGCACCGATGCACCCTCGCGCACTATCTGGCCGATCTCTACGACGACCCCGCGACCGCCCTCGCCTGGGATATCCGCGCCCTCGACGCCGCCGACGCACTCACCGACGATCGGGTCCGGTGGCACCACGAGAGCTTGCGGGTCGCGGGGTTCTACCCGTCACTGCACCTGAATCTGGCCGACAACTACCGGCGCCTCGGAGCGTGGGAGGCAGCGCGTGAACATCTCGACGCGGCCCGCGGCCGGCTGGACGCGCTCACCGACGACGCCTACGGCGCGATGATCCGGACCGCGCTCGAGGAGGTCGCCGCCGCGGTGACCGCGCGCTCGACCGACCGGCGAGCGAGCGCCCCGGGCCCCCACGCCTGACGCTCCCGGCGACCCACCCCGGACGGTCGGCGGCGACTGTCCGGGGCTCACTACGTGGCGAGCTTCGCGAGATCGGGCGCGTAGACGGCCATCCAATGTGGGCGCAGCCGGTAGAAGACCACCTCCTCATCCCATTCGAAGGCGTCACCGCCGTAGAAGTCCTTGAAGTACGCGAGCAGTTCCGGCCACTCCGGATCCGGCTCACCATCCGACGGATTCAGGACCTCCGCGACCCCGTGGGTGAAAACGCCCAGATCCTCACCGCGCATATGCGCGGCGCTGGCTCCCGGCCGGGCGGCGAGGTGCCGGGCCTTGGCGGCGGTGCGGGCGGTACCGAAATACCAGCGGCCGTGCAGGAAATGCCCGTCCTCCCCGCTCACCCGCGGCTCCCCCTTCGCGGTGACGGTCGACAGCGCGAGGGTGCACATACCGGTGAGCACCCCCGTGACCTGTTCGGCGGTCAGGGTGCGCTCGGCATTGATGATCGAGCGGAGATGGCTTGTGGAACCCGCCAGAGAGGTGTCGAGCAGGGCTTGCAGTGCGGTGAGTTCTTCCGGGGTTTCGCGCATTGCCCCACCGTAAGCGCGCGGACTCCGCTTACGAATGACCGAAATTGCGCTGTCCGAGCGGGGCATCGTCGCGCGCGGAAATCGCGGCGGCCGATCGGACCACCCTCCCGCGCGGTCTCCGTTCGGCGCGCCGCGGCGACCGTTCGTCGCATTCGTCCGACCACCCGGTACCTATCGGTTACGTTCATGTCACCGGCATGTTCACTCGCTGTACAGGAGTTGCCCGATGGGGACCATCGAATATCTGCGGACCGACCCGGACCGACCACCCGTGGGTGTCGTCGACCGGTCCCCGATAACTCCCGCGAAGAAGGCGATCTTCGCGGCGATCGCGGTACTGGGCGCGGCGGCCTGGACGATCCTGGCGATCTCGCGCGGCGAATCCGTGAACGCCGTGTGGATCGTGATCGCCGCGGTCTGTACCTACATCATCGCCTACCGGTTCTACGCGCGGCTGATCGAATACAAGGTCGTCAAGCCTCGCGACGATCTTGCCACACCCGCCGAGATCATGGACAACGGCAAGGACTTCATGCCGATGGACCGGCGGGTGCTGTTCGGGCACCATTTCGCGGCCATCGCGGGAGCCGGGCCGCTGGTCGGACCGGTGCTGGCGGCGCAGATGGGCTATCTGCCCGGCACGATCTGGATCATCGTGGGCGTGGTCTTCGCCGGGGCGGTCCAGGACTATCTGGTGCTCTGGGTGTCGATGAAGCGCCGCGGCCGCAGCCTCGGGCAGATGGCCCGTGACGAACTCGGCGTCATCGGCGGCGTGGCCGCCATCATCGGCGTGCTGGTGATCATGATGATTCTGCTGGCGGTGCTGGCGCTGGTGGTGGTGAACGCGCTCGGCGAAAGCCCGTGGGGCGTCTTCTCCATCGCGATGACCATTCCCATCGCCCTGTTCATGGGCGTCTACCTGCGGTATCTGCGACCCGGGCGGGTCGGCGAGATCTCGGCCATCGGTTTCGTGCTGCTGATCCTGGCGATCATCGCGGGCGGCTGGGTCTCGGAGAACGAGACCTGGGCCGGCTGGTTCACCTTCTCGCCGGTGACCATCTCCTGGATGCTGATCGGCTACGGCTTCGTGGCCTCGGTGCTGCCGGTCTGGCTGCTGCTGGCGCCGCGCGACTATCTGTCGACGTTCATGAAGATCGGCACCATCGGCCTGCTGGCGGTCGGCATCCTGGTCACGCTGCCGGTGCTGAAGGCCCCCGCCATCTCGGAGTTCGCGACCTCGGGCACCGGCCCGGCCTTCGCTGGCAGCCTGTTCCCGTTCCTGTTCATCACCATCGCCTGCGGTGCGCTGTCCGGGTTCCACGCGCTGGTGTCGTCGGGGACGACGCCGAAGCTGCTGGAGAAGGAATCGCACGCCAAGATGATCGGCTACGGCGGCATGCTGATGGAGTCGTTCGTGGCGGTGATGGCGATCATCACCGCGTCGATCATCGATCAGCACCTGTATTTCGCCATGAACGCACCGGCCGGCGCGACCGGCGGCACCGCGGAAACCGCGGCCGCGTACACGAACGGCCTGGGCCTGTCGGGCCCGCCGACCACCGGCGCCGCACTGGATCAGGCCGCCATCGATGTGGGCGAGGAATCGGTGATCTCCCGGACCGGCGGCGCGCCCACGCTGGCCATCGGCATCTCCGAGGTGTTCTCCGGATTCCTGGGCGGCGCGGGGATGAAGTCCTTCTGGTATCACTTCGCGATCATGTTCGAGGCGCTGTTCATCCTCACGACGATCGACGCGGGCACCCGGGTGGCCCGGTTCATGCTCTCGGATTCCATCGGCAATCTGCGCGGCCCGGCCCGCAGGTTCTCCGATCCGTCGTGGCGGGTGGGCGCCTGGCTGTGCTCGGCCGTCGTGGTCGCGGCATGGGGTTCGATCCTGCTCATGGGTGTCACCGATCCGCTGGGCGGTATCAACGCGCTGTTCCCGCTGTTCGGTATCGCCAACCAGCTGCTGGCCGCGATCGCGCTGACCGTGGTGCTCACCATCCTGGTGAAGAAGGGGCTGACGAAATGGGCCTGGATACCGGGTATCGCCCTGGGCTGGGACCTGATCGTCACCATGACCGCCTCCTGGCAGAAGATCTTCTCCGCCGACCCGAAGGTGGGGTACTGGAAGCAGAACAGCATCTGCCGGGCCGCCCGCGACGCCGGTGAACTGTGCCTGACGGCGAAAACGCCCGACAACGTGGACGCGGTGATCCGCAATACGTTCATCCAGGGCGTGCTGTCGATCGTCTTCGCGGTGCTGGTGCTGATCGTGGTGCTGGCGGCGGTCCGGGTCTGCTACCGGGCGTGGAAGTCCGGTGGCACCTCCACCACCGAGTCTCCGGAGGAGCCGTCGAAGATCTTCGCGCCGAGCGGTTTCCTGGCGACCTCGGAGGAGAAGAAGGTCCAGGCCGAATGGGACGAGCTGGTCGCCAAGGGTGAAGCGGCGGTGCCGGGCGCGGCGCACGCGGAGGTCCGGAGTTGACCCTGCCCGCCACGGCGAACCCGCGATCGGCCGCCCCCGGACCCTCCGGCGGGCGGCGGGTCGTGGCCGCGATACTCCGGGGCATACGGGCGGTGCTCTGGTACGTGGATTCCGTGCTCGGCGGTCAGGACTACCGGCGGTATGAGGCGCATATGCGGCGGGTGCATCCCGGTGAGCCCGTGGCCGGTGAACGCGAGTACTGGCGACAGCGATATGCCGACGCCGAACGAAATCCGGGTGCCCGCTGCTGCTGAGCTGCGATCTTCCCGGTCCCGGGGACGGCTGCGGCCGCCCCCGGGCCGGTGCCGGAGCCGGCGGATTTCCGCCGCCGACACTCCGGCGCCAATGTCTGTTTTCCGCTAGCCACCGGCCGGGGGAGCTGACATCGTGGGTCGGGTGAGCATCACGGCCCTGGACTTCGAGCGCTGCTACCGCGCGGTGGCAGCCCGCGACTCCCGTTTCGACGGGCAGTTCTACACCGCGGTCCGCACCACCGGGATCTACTGCCGCCCCTCGTGCCCCGCCATCACGCCCAAACGCGTGAATGTCTCCTTCCTCCCGACCGCCGCCGCGGCCCAGCAGGCGGGCTACCGCGCCTGCCGGCGCTGCCTACCCGACGCGTCACCCGGTTCGCCGCTGTGGAACACCCGCGCCGACCTCGCCGCCCGCGCCATGCGGCTCATCGGCGACGGCGTCGTGGAACGCGGCGGAGTGCCCGCGCTGGCCTCGGCGCTGGGGTATTCGCAGCGCCAGCTCACCCGCGTGCTCACCAGCGAGTTGGGCGCCGGTCCGCTCGCACTGGCCCGCGCGCACCGGGCGCATACCGCGCGACTGCTCATCCAGACCACGGCCATGTCGATGTCGGATATCGCCTTCGCCGCGGGTTTCGCCAGTATCCGGCAGTTCAACGACACCGTGCGCGAGGTGTTCGCGGTCAGTCCCAGCACCATGCGCGCCGAGGCGCAGCGGGCCGGGCGCGATACCGGGGTGGCCGCCAACGGCACCCTCACCCTGCGCCTGCCCTACCGCGCCCCGCTCGACAAGGCCTGGCTGGACTGGTTCCTGTCCGCCCACGTGGCGCCCGGTCTGGAGTTGTGGCGGCCGGGTCCCGACGGCGAAGGCCACTACCTGCGGACCATCCGCACCCCGCACGGCCACGCCGGCATCGATCTGACCGTGCTGCCCGGATACGTCCGCGCCGAGCTGACATTGCGCGATATGCGCGATCTGGCGCCCACGGTCGCCCGGGTCCGGCATCTGCTGGATCTCGACGCCGATCCGGTCGCGATCGACGAGGCGCTGCTCCCGGCGCCGGACGGCGTCCCCGCCGAGACACCCCGGTTCGTGCCCGGCATCCGGGTTCCCGGCTGTCTCGACGGCCCGGAACTGCTACTCCGCACCATGATCGGGCAGCAGATCTCGATCGCGGCCGCCAATACCCACACCGCCCGCCTGGTGGGCGCGCTCGGTGCGGCGGTGGACGGACCGGTGCCGCGGTTGTTCCCGGAACCGGCGCCGATCGCCGAACGCGCCGCGGAAGTACTGACCGGGCCCGCCCAGCGCATCCGGTCGATCGCCGCCGCGGCGGCCGCGCTCGCCTCGGGCGATCTGGTGCTGCATCAGGGCCGCACCGCCGCCGAACTGCGTCGCGATCTGCTGACGCTGGACGGGGTGGGGCCGTGGACCGCCGACTACGTGACCATGCGCCTGCTCGCCGACCCCGACATCCTGCTCGGCACCGACCTCGTCGTCCGCCGGGGCGCGCAGCGCTACGGCATCGATCTCTCCGATACGGCCCGCTGGTCACCGTGGCGGTCGTATCTGTCCATGCAACTGTGGCGGACCGAACTGCGCACCCGGACCGGGCGCGCGCCGGGCACCGGGAGATCCGCCGCATCCGATCCGAAAGCGAGTACCGAATGATGACCGCTCCCACCACGACCCGCCCGGCGGCCGGCCGCACCGCCACCCGCACCGCCGATACCGCCACCGTGCGGACCCCGCTCGGCCCGTTCACCACCATCGTGGCGGCCGACGGCGCGGTCCTGGCATCCGGCTGGACGGCGGCGCCCGAAGACCTCCGCACCCTCATCCATTCCAGTCTGCGCCCCGCCGAACTGCACGAACGCGTCGAACTCGGCGCGGTGACCGCGGCCGTCACCGCTTACCACCGCGGTGACCTCACCGCCATCGACAGTATCGAGGTCCGCCAGCAGTCGGGGGAATTCCTGCGCCACGCCTGGGACGTACTGCGCGCGGTACCCGCCGGGCGGCCGATCTCCTATACGGATTTCGCCGCGCGCAGCGGCCGCCCGGCGGCCACCCGGGCCGCCGCCAACGCCTGCGCCCGCAATGCCGCGGCACTGTTCGTTCCCTGCCACCGGGTGCTGCGCACCAACGGCAGCCTGGGCGGTTTCCGCTGGGGGCTCGATATCAAGCGCCGGCTCCTCGACCTCGAGGGGTGAGCGGCGGGTCACATCCGGAGGCCGGAATAGCCGCGAGGGTCGCGCCGTTGGAACACACTGCCGGCGTCCGGACAGCCCCGGGCCTCACCCTTCAGTCGCTACGAGCGACCACTCGCCGAGAGGCGCTTGTGGGGCGTCGGCACCTTTCTCGACGCGACGCCGCCGGTCGTTCCCGACCGGCGGCGTCGCGCTGTATCCGGGCCCGTGAGCGCCGCTCAGGCGATGGTCGCGTGCAACCGCGAACCGTCGCGCCCACGGATGACGTGCAGGCGGCTGGGGATGCGCTGGCGCATTTCGTCGACATGGCTGACCACGCCCACCACCCGGCCGCCGGCCCGCAATTCGTCGAGCACCCCCATCACGGCGTCGAGGGTTTCGGCATCCAGGGTGCCGAACCCCTCGTCGATGAACAGCGTGTCGAGGATGATTCCGCCCGCTTCGGCGGCGACGGTATCGGCCAGGCCGAGGGCCAGCGACAGCGAGGCCATGAACGTCTCACCACCGGACAGCGTGCGGGCGGGACGGATGGCGCCGGTGTAGTCGTCGCGGATATCCAGCCCCAGCCCGCCACGGCGGCCGTGGGTTCCGGCGCGATCGGTATGCACGAACTCGTACCGGCCACCCGACATCCGGCGCAGCCGTTCCGATCCCGCCAGGGCGACCTCCTCCAGCCGCGCCGCCAGGACATACGACCGCAGTGACATCCGGCGGTTGTTCTCGCCCCGGCCCGCGACCACTTCGGCCAGATCGGCCAGCTCCTGATGTGCCCGCTGGGCCGGAGCGATCAGATCGACCGCGGCCCACAGCTGCCCGCACAGGGTTTCCAGCCGGGTCACCCGGTGCACGGCCGCCGAATGGACGGCGACCGCCTCGTCCAGCGCGGTGCGCGCCTTGTGCACCGCCTCCGCGAGACCGTCCGGGTCGCGGGGTTCGGCCGCGGCCGCCGCCCGGACCTCCGGTTCGTCCAGCACCGACTGGGCGGCCGCACGCATCTCGTCGGCGGCGGTGAGGGCGACGCCGATCGCCTCCTGGCGTTCCCGGGGCCGGGTGGCCGCCGCGATCAGCGGGGCGTACAGCCGCAGGACGGCGAGCAGTTCCTCGGGGACGAGACCTTCCCGCTCCGCCCGCCAGACCGTCGCGTCCGCCACCTCGGTACCGTCCTCGTCCGGCCCCCGGAGAGTGATATCGCCCGCGGAGCTGGTGGGCGGTACGAGACCCGCTGTCACCGCCAGCCGTTCGACCCGGGCCGCGCAGGCGGCCACCCGCCCCCAGGCCGCACGCGCGGCGGTGAGGGCGTCGCGCCGATCGGTGGCGGCGGTGATCAGACGGTGCAGGCGCTCGCGGCGGCGGCCCAGGGTCTCGTCCAGTCCGGCCGCGGTGCGGAGTTTGCGTTCGATTTCGGCGAGCCGGGTCCGGGCGGCCTCCGCCTGCGCGGCCACCGCGCCCGCCCGGGTCTCGGCGGCGCGCAGCGCGTCGTGCAGGCCGGTCTCCTCGGCGCGCAGCCGGGCGAGTTCGGCGGCGCACGATTCGGCGGTCGCGGCCAGCTCCTCGGCATCGGCGAAACGTTCGGTGGCCGTGCGCAAAGCGGCGGCGAGTTCGACGCGGTCGGTATCGCCGCCGTGCGCGAGCAGCGCCTCGATATCTTTCTCGATCCCGGCCACCTCGGCCTGGGCGCGTTCCCGGGCCGTCTCCGCCGCCTGTTCGGCGGTGACCGCCGCCGCCTCGTCCGCCCGGGACACCGCGCTGTCGGCCGGCTGCGCGGGTCGCGGATGCTCGGCCGACCCGCATACCGCGCAGGCCTGCCCGTCCACGAGCCGCCCGGCCAGTTCCGCCGCCATCCCGGCCAGCCGGCGCTCCCGCAGATCCACGACGAGTTCCCGGGCCTCCAGATGCCGTACGCGGGCCGAATCCAGCGCCACCCGCGCGCGATCCAGACCGCCGCGCGCACCGGCCAGATCGACGGCCGCCTGCGCCGCGGCCTGCAGCCGTGCGGATTCCGCGCGCAGTCCGGGCAGCGCCGCCGCGGCGTCGTCGGCCTCCCGGGCGCGCGCCTGCGCCGCGGCGAGGACCTCCGGCATCCGCTCCCGTTCACCGGTGAGGTCGGCCGACCGCTCGCGCAGTTCGGCCACGGTGCCGTCCAGTTCGCCCACTTCGGTGCGCAGTTTCCGCGCGACACCCGCGTCGGCGTGGATCTCACCGAGTTTGCCGAGCAGGGCGCTCCAGCCGCGGATCGCGGTATCCAGTGCGAGGTCTTCGTCGGCCTCGGCCGGATCCTCACCGCCGGGAAACGGCCGCACGAGGTGGATGCCCGGGATATCCGCACTGCCGGGTTCCCGGGTGAGCTCGGTGAGTCGCGCCGCGGCCGTGGAAGCGTCGGTATCCCGGCCGCGCGCCGCCCGCACCGCGCCGTCGGCCTCGCCCAGAGCCGCGGCGACCGGCTCCGCACGTCGCGCCCGGTCAAGTTCGGCGCGGTCGGCGTCGCGGCGGGCGGAACCGTCGGCGTAGTCGTCGAGCTGACGGCGGGCCAGCGCGAATCGCTGTCGCCGCTCGGTGGACCGGCGTTCGCTCTCCGCCTGTTCGTCGGCCTCGGCCGATTCCGCCCGCCGCAGGTCCAGTTCCCCGACCGCGAGTTCCAGATCGTGCCGGGAGGTCCCCAGCAGGTCCTGCGACCATTCGACGGCGTCGAGGATATCGATCCGCTCGGTGCGGTCGATTCCGGCCGTCACCGCGACCCGGGTGATCAGATCCTCGACATTGCGCTGCTGGGTGCCGATCTGCTCGCCCGAGTTCTTGCGCTGCGCGGTCAGCCACTGTTCGGCGGTACCGAACCGGCCGGTATCGAACAGCTTCTCCAGCAGCCGCTCCCGGTCCTCGTTCTCCGCGCGCAGGAACTTCGCGAAATCGCCCTGCGGCAGCAGTACCACCTGGAAGAACTGATCGGCGCTCATGCCGAGCAGCCGCAGCACCTCGTCACCGATCTCGGCTATCCGGGACAGATTGGCGCCCCGCCCGTCCAGCCACTCCAGGGTGGCCTTGGCGTTCTCCACCCGGGTTCCGCTGCCGCGGAGTTTGGGACGTTCGAATTCGGGGTGGCGGGTGAGACGCACCCGCCGTCCGCCCAGTGTCGCCTCCAGGACCACCTCCGGGCGCGTCTGGGCGGGGGCGTGATCGGAATGCAGCCGTTTGTCGCCGCGCGCACCCGGCACCCGCCCGTACAGGGCGAAGGCGATGGCATCGAGGACGGTGGTCTTTCCGGCGCCGGTCTGCCCGTGCAGCAGGAACAGACCGTCGGCGCCCAGTGCGTCGAAGTCGACCACGGCGCGCTCCGCGAACGGACCGAAGGCCGTCATCTCCAGCCGGTGCAGTCTCATGCGGTGAGTTCCGCGTCGGCCGGAGGGTGTTCCGGACCGTCCGGCCGGAGGGGTTCGGCTTCCCGGACCGCCGCGGCCATCGCCCGGTCCACCCACGCCATCTCCGACGCCGACGGTTCGCCGCGGACGTCGGTGAGGAAGGTGCGCGCGATCTCGGTATCGTCGCGGCCCCGCACCCGCTCCCGGTATTTCAGCGCCGGATCGCCCTGCGGGCGGTCCCATTCCATATGCACCGCGTAGGGAAACCGCTCCCGGAGCTTGCGCATCCCGTCCACGGGCCGGGCGAAATCGGTGAGCGTCACCGAGACGTAGTGCTCGGCGGCCGCGGCGTAGGCCGGATCGGTCAGCAGTTCCTCCAGCGTGCCGGTGAGCCGGCTCAGACCCCGGACCAGCGGCAGCTCCCGCTCCCGGATCCGGGCCGGGCCGGCGGCATCCAGGTCGACCAGCCAGACCTTCTTGCGGTGTGAGCTCTCCCCGAACGAATACGGCAGCGGCGACCCCGAATAGCGCACGGACTCGGCCAGGGTCTGCGGGGAGTGCAGATGCCCGAGTGCGACATAGTCGAATCCCGGATCGGTGAACATGCCCAGCGGCACCGTCTCCACCCCGCCCACCGAAATCGAACGCTCCGATCCGCCCGCCGCGCCGCCCACCACGAACGCGTGGGCGAGCAGTACGGTCCGGATACCCGGACGGTCCCGCCGATCCGCGGCGATTCGGCCCAGCACCGCCGCGAGCACCTCGGCGTGCGAGCGGGCCTGCGGCACCTCCAGCTCGGCGCGGCAGATCTCCGGCTCCAGATAGGGGATCCCGTAGAACGCGACCTCGCCGTGCGCGTCGGACAGCAGCACCGGCCGGGCCGAATCGGACACCGTGGTGCGCAGATACAGTCCGCCGGCCGCCGCGAAGCTCGCGCCCGCACCCAGCCGGGCCGGTGAATCGTGGTTTCCGGAGGTGGCCACGATACGGGCGCCCGCCGCGCGGATATCCTCGAATCCCTTGTTGCACACAGCGATAGCGTCCGCACTCGGGATCGAGCGGTCGTAGACGTCACCCGGTAGCACCACCGTGTCCACACCCTCGGCGGAAACGATCCCGGCGATCGCGTCGAGGACCCGCGCCTGATCGGCCAGCAGGTCCACGCCGTGAAAGGTGCGCCCGATATGCCAGTCCGACGTATGCAGGATTCGCATGACCGCGAACTTAGGGCAACTCACCGACAGCTTTCAACGCGAACGCCGATACCCGGTCCGCCACACCGGCAACACGCCGAGAGCGGCCGGCCGTTCTCGGCACGACAGGCACGGACAGCACGACACCGGCGAGCGAATGTCTCCATTGCGCCGTCGTGGCAGTCGCCACCCATCACCCTTGACGCGTATGAATACGCCCGCCGACCACCGTTTCCGCACAATCGCGACCCCGGACCGGCCGTGCCGTAACACGGTCGACCCTTCCGGACGATAGTGTTCAATACGTGGCTGCTTCCCAACGAGTGAATTCCCGGGTGCCCGCGCCGCAACGTTCGTTATTGCCGACGGTGCCGGGTGTCCCGGCCTATGCCGCGGTTCTCATCGCGGCGGCCTGCACATTCGTGGGTTTTGTGATCGACGCCCTCGGCGACGTCACGGACCTCACCGGCACCTTCAGCGCGTTCTACATCCTCGGCTGCGTCGCCGCGGCCGCGGCGGTACGGTTCCGCGGGCTCTTCACCACGATGGTCTTACCGCCGCTCCTACTGTTCGTCGCGGTCCCGATCGCCTATCGCCAGATCACCGGAAGCAGCACCGCCTCCCTCAAGGACATCCTGCTGAACCTGGCGATCCCGCTGGTCCACCGCTTCCCGCCGATGATGCTGGCCACAGTGCTGGTGCTGATCATCGCCGGAATCCGGATCGCGCAGTACCGCTCGGAGAAATCGGCGCGCGAAACGGCCGAGGCCCGGCGCGGTACGAGCTGGGGGCGCAGCGAACGGCGCGGGGCGCGCGGGGAACCGAAGAAGCGCGCGGAGAACCGGCCCCGCCGCGAAACCGCGAACCGAACCGGCCGCGGTCAGCCGAAACGGCCCGTGGGAGGCGAGGGAAAACCGGCGCGCGGGGGTAAACTGTCGCGCGCGGAAACCCTGGCCGCCCGCTCGAAGGCCAACGCCAAGACCAAGACGAAGGCGCGACCCTCGCGGCCCGAACACCCCGAGCCCGATTACACCCACGACGAACCCCCGCGCCGCGGTGGTGGCCGGGGACGCCCGCCCGCCGAACCGGCGGCCCGCTCCGCGGCTGCGCCGCGTACACGCGAGGTCCGTGGACACCGGCCGGCCCGCACACCCGCCGCCCCGGTCCAGGAAGAACCGGTACGAGCCAACGCCCGTCGCGCCGAACCGCCGCGGCAACCGCAGGCGGCCCGGGTCCGGGAGCCGATTCCGGAACGGCGGCGGCCCGACCGCCGGTGAGATCGTCCCGCCCGGGTCCGCCCGGGCTGGACGGGCCCGGCTAGCGCCGGGCGGCCCGCAACTCGCGGGGCAGTGCGAACACCAGGGTCTCGTTGGCGGTGGTCACCGGTTGCACCTCGCCGAATCCGTATTCGGCCAGCATGTCCAGCACCCCGCGCACCAGGATCTCCGGCACCGAGGCCCCGGAGGTGATACCGACCGTGCCGACCCCCTCCAGCCACGCGGGATCGACCTCCCGCGCGTAGTCCACCAGATGCGCCGCGCGCGCTCCGGCGCCGAGCGCGACCTCCACCAGGCGGACCGAGTTCGACGAGTTCCGGGAGCCGACCACGATCACCAGATCGCATTCCGGGGCCATCGCCTTCACCGCGACCTGGCGGTTCTGGGTGGCGTAGCAGATATCGTCGCTCGGCGGATCCTGCAGCGCCGGGAACTTCTCCCGCAGCCGCGAGACGGTCTCCATGGTCTCGTCCACGCTGAGCGTGGTCTGCGACAGCCAGATCACCTTGGACTCGTCGCGCACCGTCACTCCGTCGACGGCGTCCGGGCCGTCCACGAGCTGGACGTGTTCGGGGGCCTCACCGGCGGTTCCCTCGACCTCCTCGTGGCCCTCGTGGCCGATCAGCAGGATGTCGTAGTCGTCGCGGGCGAAACGTTTGGCTTCCTGGTGGACCTTGGTCACCAGTGGACAGGTGGCATCGATGGTGCGCAGATTGCGTTCGGCCGCGGTCGCGTGCACCGCCGGGGAGACACCGTGCGCCGAGAAGACGACGAGTTCGCCCTCCGGCACCTCATCGGTGCTGTCGACGAAGATCACACCGCGTTCCCGCAGGGTCTCCACGACATGACGGTTGTGCACGATCTCCTTACGCACGTAGATGGGGGCGCCGTGTTTCTCCAGCGCCTTCTCCACCGTTTCGACCGCGCGGTCCACACCTGCGCAATAACCGCGCGGTTCGGCGAGCAGCACTCGTTTTCCCTCCGGGGCGAGGGTCGCCGCGCCGGCCGAACGAGCGATTCCGACATTCAACGGTATTGCCGAGGACATGCCCCACAGGATACGTGCGCCGCCGGGCCCCCGCTCCGCGCGTGCGCCTCCCCACACACCCGGTGCGCGCGCCCCGGTGGCAACCCGGCGGGCGTCGCGGGCCCGATGTCACGCCACGGACGCCCGTATCCGCCCACCCTCTTTTGCGGAGCAGGCGATATCGGGCAGGCTAGTACCATGTTTCGACCACCGTTCCTGGCCCGCGTCGCCGCCGGAGCCGCCGTCTATGTCCTCGAAGAGACACGACGGCTACCGTCGGCGGCGGTGAAACTGCCCGTTACCGCAGTGAGCCAGCTGCTGCAGACGGGTATGCATGTCCAGCAGTTCGTCACCAGTCTCGCGATCAAGGGCGACGCGGTTTTCGACCGCATCGTCAACCGCCCGGAACAACAGCCGGAATGGGCCACGTTCGAGGAGGACGACGACCTGCCCGTCCGCACGCCCGGCGCCGCCGCGCCGGCCGGAAGCACCGGCTTCGACCGCTTCGAATCCGATCCCCTCGAGGTCGAGCTCGCGCTCCAGGAGACCCTGGCGGGCCTGCGCGCCATCCAGAACGGCAACTCCGTACCCGACGCGCTCGCCTTCGACCCGGAACCCGGAACCGCGGGCGAACCCACCGAGGCCGCCGAGCCCGAGCCCACGGCCGCCGCCGCGGAGTCCGCCGCCGCCTCCGAGCCCGCCGCCGACCCGGAACCCGCCGACCCGGAACCCCCCGCGACTGCCGAACCCGAACTCCCCGAGGTCGGCGCGCGCTACGACTACCCGAATATGAGCCTCGCCCAGCTGCGTGGCCGGCTGCGCACGCTCACCGTCGCCGATCTGGTCGCCCTGCTCGACTACGAACAGCGCACCCTGGACCGCGCCGCCTACGTCACCATGCTGACCAACCGGATCGCCACCGTGCGAGCCCAGTGACCGACGCCGATCCGGCGCCCGCCCGGACCGGTTCCGGCCGGGCCGGGCAGGCCGCCCCCGCCAACTCCGCCGAACACCCGTGGCCGGTGCGTTCGGTGTCGATGAAGGTGTCCCAGTGGATCGACCGCCTCGGCACCATCTGGGTGGAGGGGCAGCTCACCCAGATCAACCTGCGCCCCGGCACCCGCACCGCGTTCCTCGTCCTGCGCGATCCGGCCGCCGATATGTCGCTGTCGGTGACCTGCGATCCCACTCTGCTCCGCAACGCCCCGATCCCGCTGCAGGAGGGCAGCCGGGTGGTGGTGTACGGCAAACTGTCCTTCTTCCCCGGCCGCGGCACGCTGTCGCTGCGGGTCACCGAGATCCGGCCGGTAGGGGTCGGGGATCTGCTGGTCCGGATCGAACGGCTCAAAGCGCTCCTGGACGCCGAGGGTCTGCTGGACCCGCGCCTCAAACGACCGCTCCCCTTCCTGCCGGGAACGATCGGGTTGATCACCGGCCGCGGTAGCGCCGCCGAACACGATGTGCTGAGTGTGGCCCGGTCGCGCTGGCCCGCCGTCCGCTTCGACGTCCGCAATACCGCCGTACAGGGCCCGTCGGCCGTCCCGCAGATCCTCGACGCCCTCACCGCGCTCGACCGCGACCCGGCCGTCGACGTGATCGTGCTGGCCCGCGGTGGTGGCAGCGTGGAAGACCTGCTGCCGTTCTCCGACGAGACGCTGTGCCGCGCGATCGTCGCCGCCACCACCCCGATCGTCAGCGCCATCGGTCACGAACCCGACTCTCCGCTCTCGGACCTGGTCGCCGATCTGCGGGCGGCCACCCCCACCGACGCCGCGAAACGCGTGGTCCCCGACGCCGCCGCGGAGACGGCACTGGTGCGCGAACTCCGCGCCCGGTCGGCGGCGGCGCTGCGCGGCTGGGTGCGCCGCGAAGCCGCCGCCCTCGCCCAGCTGCGGTCCCGGCCCGTCCTGGCCGACCCGCTGCGCGACCTGACCCATCGCCACGACGAAGTGGAACGACTCCGCGACGCGACCCGCCGCAATATCGAAGGCCTCGTCCGCGGCGAAACCACCACCACCGACCACCTGCGCCGCCAGCTGACCGCGGTGGGCCCCGCCGCGACCCTGGCCCGCGGCTACGCTGTCGTGCAGCGGGTCGCGGGCACCGACCGGCACGTGGTGCGGGCCATCGAGGACGCGCCCGCCGGAAGCCGGCTGCGGATCCGGGTCGGAGACGGTGCGATCTCCGCCGCCGCGCTCGGCACCACCCCGCTGGGCGGCGGGAAATCCCGATCCGACGAATCAGAGAGGACGTGACCGTGCCCGAATCCAGCGGTACCGGCGAACTGGACGATATCGCCGGCCTCGGCTACGAACGCGCCCGTGACGAACTCGTCAACGTGGTGAAGATGCTGGAACAGGGCGGTATGGATCTCGACGACGCCCTCGCCCTGTGGGAGCGCGGCGAAGCGCTGGCCAACCGGTGCGAACAGCATCTGGCCGGTGCGCGGCAACGGATCGAGAACGCGCTGGCCGACGCCGGCGACACCGACGACGACTGACGGTTACCGGGCCTCCAGCGGCCGGGCCGCCGTCACCGCGCCCGCCAGGGTCTCGAACGCGGCGGGATCTCCGGCGCCGCGGATCAGCACCCGGGCCGCGCCCAGATCCGCGATCCACGCGGGTTCGGCGTCGGGCTCCGCGTAGACCACCCACTTCTGGCCGCCGACCTCCTGCGTACCGGTGGCGAAGCGGCCGCCGATGATATGCCGGGCCAGGACGTCCTCGGTGGCGTCGCTCTGATCGAGCTCCATATAGGTGCCGGCGCCGGTGATGTAGCCGATGGTGCTCACGACGCCGCCACCGGTCCCGGTGATGGTGTCCCGGCTACCCGAATTGGGTTTCCAGTTCGCGGGCAGAGCCGGCTCCCGGACCGGGAAGGAAAGATTCTGCGCGTCCGAACGCAACGCCGCCGCGGCATCGAAACTCGGGATCGTGCCCTGCGTCGGCCCGGTCGCCGAGAAACTGCACTGGCTGGTGACACCGGCGAACACCACGGCGATCAGCACCAGCGGGATCAGTGAGAAGAACAGGTCCCGGTAGTCGTGCAGGATGCGTGGCTTTTGATACGACACGCTCCCAGTATCCACCGCGGGCGGCGACCCGCCCCGCACCGCCCCCGGTACTGCCGTACCAAGGTGATCATCGGCCGCTATGACGTCGATGCAACAATTGTCCGGTAGTCCCGACGCCAAGGAGGCACCCGCTATGACGGCATCTTCGACCGCCCCGAGCCGCCGCGAGGCGCCCGACCGCAACCTCGCGCTGGAACTGGTCCGCGTCACCGAAGCCGGTGCCATGGCGGCAGGCCGCTGGGTCGGGCGCGGCGACAAAGAGGGCGGCGACGGAGCGGCCGTGGACGCCATGCGCCAGCTGGTCAGCTCGGTATCGATGCGCGGCGTGGTGGTCATCGGCGAGGGCGAGAAGGACGAAGCGCCCATGCTGTACAACGGCGAGGACGTCGGCGACGGCACCGGGCCCGATGTCGACTTCGCGGTCGACCCGATCGACGGCACCACCCTGATGTCCAAGGGTTCCCCCGGCGCCATCTCGGTGCTCGCGGTCGCCGAACGCGGTGCCATGTTCGACCCGTCGGCCGTCTTCTACATGCACAAGATCGCGGTCGGCCCCGACGCCGCCGATGTCATCGATATCACGGCGCCGATGGCCGAGAACATCCGCAAGGTCGCCAAGGCCAAGAACGCGTCGGTGTCCGATATCACCGTCTGCATCCTCGACCGCCCCCGCCACGGCGCCCTGATCCAGGAGGTCCGCGACGCCGGCGCCCGGATCCGGCTCATCTCCGACGGCGATGTCGCCGGCGCCATCGCCGCCGCCCGCCCCGACTCCGGCACCGATATCCTCGTCGGCATCGGCGGCACCCCCGAAGGCATCATCGCCGCCGCCGCCATGCGCTGTATGGGCGGCGCCCTGCAGGGCAGACTCGCCCCCACCGACGACGACGAACGGCAGAAGGCCATCGACGCCGGCCACGACCTCGACCGGGTGCTCCAGACCGAAGACCTGGTCGCGGGTGAGAACGTCTTCTTCTGCGCGACCGGCGTCACCGACGGCGACCTGCTGAAGGGCGTCCGGTACTACGGGGGCGGCGCCTCCACGCAGTCCATCGTCATGCGGTCCAAATCCGGCACGGTCCGCATGATCGACGCCTACCACCGCCTCACCAAACTCCGCGAATACTCCTCGGTCGATTTCCACGGCGACGAACACGCGGCCCCGCCGCTGCCGTGACATGGCGGCGCCTCCGGCGCCGCGGGGTTGCGGGCCCCTTGTGTCCCGTGTTTCAGCCCTCGAGACTCGCGGCTTCGCCGCCTTGCTTCGAGGGCTGAAACACGGGACGGCCCGCAACCCTTTTAGGGCCTCGCTGGACTCGGCGCTCGGGGTGGTCGGGGTCGGGGTCGGGGTCGGGGTCGGGGTCGGGGTCGGGGTCGGGGTCGGGGTCGGGGGGTGAGTATCGGTGGGGATGGGCGGTTGATTCAGCTAATTCTTGGCATATAGCCTGTGGGGCTTTGTTGCGGGTAATATTCCGCTTGACCACCGAACCGGTGGCGTTGCGGGATCTCGCGATCGGTAGCCGTGACGTTGCCGTACGAATGAGCCGGAGTGATGGGTTTCCACAGTTCTGGCTGTGCATCACCCGGCCTGTCGCGAGAGGATGGACATGCACCACTTCGCTCGACGTTCGGCCGGATTCACCGTCGCGCTCGCCGCCGCGGGCCTGCTCATCGCCGGATGCGGTGACGACGACACCTCGGTGTCGGATACCGTCGGCTCCCTGACCTCGGCGGTGATGCCGGGTGGGGGTACCAGTGGCAGTCCGTCTCCGGGCGCGGAGGGGTCGGCCACCGAGACCAGTGGCGCCGAGGGCTCGGTCACCCCGGACGAGGATCCCAACGCCGATGCCGGTGAGACCACCGTGCAGACTCCGGACGGGAACGAGGTGACCGTCAAGGGTTCCATCTACCAGAAGTACACCGAGGCCGGTGGCCCGACGGGCACGCTCGGAATGCCGGAGGGCGAGGAGGAGGTGGTCGCCGACGGCGGCCGCTACCAGGACTTCACCGGCGGCACCATCTTCTTCAGCGAGGAGACCGGCGCCCATATCGTCTGGGGCGATATCCGCGAGGCCTGGGAGCAGAACGGCGGCGCCGAGGGCCAGCTCGGCTTCCCGGTCTCCGATGAGGAAGACACCCCCGAGGGCAAGATGAGCGAGTTCGAGGGCGGCACCATCACCTGGAATTCGTCGGACCGTTCCACCACGGTCACCGAGAACTGATTCGGCGTCGATCGGGACGTCCGCAGTGGTGGACGTCCCGTTTCGTCGTCCGACCCGCTACCGTGTGTGCGTGCAGAATCTGTTGACCGACCGCGACCTGCTGGAATCCCTCGCGGTCGAGGTGGAACTGACCGTGCGGCGCCACACCGAGATCGCCGACGAATGGCAGCCGCACGACTTCGTCCCGTGGGACGACGGCCGCAACTTCGCCTTCCTCGGCGGTGAGGACTGGGAGCCCGCCCAGGCCGAGCTGAGCGAGACGGCGCGGCTGGCGCTCACCGTCGGCGTCCTGATCGCCGACAACCTACCCGCGTATCACCGCGAGCTCGGCAAATACCTGCGCACGGGCGCCTGGTGGCGCTGGGTCGGGCGCTGGACCGCCGAGGAAGCCCGGCATTCCGTCCTGATCCGCAACTACCTGATGGTCACGCGCGCCGTCGATCCGGTGGAGCTCGAACGGTTGCGTATGGGTCATATGACCGACGGTTTCCGGCGCGAGCCGATGCATCTGCTCGATGTGCTGGCCGCGTGCGCGTTCGAGGAGGCCGCGGCCGCGGTCCGGCACCGCAACACCGCGGCCTTCGGAGAGAACCCGCTGGTCACCGCGATCAGTGAACGGATCGCCAAGGACGACGAGGCGCAGGCCGAGGTGTTCGCCGAGCTGCTCGCGGCCGGGTTCGCGGAAGCTCCCGACCAGGCCATGCGCGCGGTCGCGGATCAGGTCGCCGCTTTCCGGGTGCCTTCGGTGACCCTGCCCGGCGGCCGCAACAGCGACGAGGCCCTGGCCGAGGCCGGTATCTACGATCCGGCGAAGCAGGACGAACTGGTTTTCGCGCCGCTGCTGCGGCGCTGGGATGTGTTCGGCCGCACCGATCTCGGAGAGTCCGGGATCGCGGCCCGCGAGGAACTCGCCCGCTTCCGCCCCTGAAACCGCTCCCGGCGCGGCGAACCGCGGTTCGCCGCGCCGGTTTTCACCGCGCCGTTGCCAGTGCGCTCAGTCGCGATCGGTGTTGGTCATCGACAGCACGTCGAGCCGGCGATCGAGCTCTTCCTCGCTGAGCGCCTCCCCGATCAGGCCGCGGTCGATCACCGTCTGCCGGATCGTCTGCTGTTCCCGCAGCGCCTGTTTGGCGACCGCGGCCGCCTCCTCGTAGCCGATCGCCGAGTTCAGCGGGGTCACGATGGACGGCGAGGATTCCGCGAGCGTGCGCAGTCGTTCGGTATTGGCCGTGAGCCCGTGGACGCAGCGGTCCGCGAACAGCCGCGAGACCGCGGCCAGCAGGCGGATGGATTCGAGGACGTTGCGCGCCATCACCGGGATGTAGACATTCAACTCGAAATGCCCGCCCGCACCCGCGAACGCGACCGCCGCGTCGTTGCCGACCACCTGCGCCGCGACCTGGGTCACCGCCTCCGGCAGCACCGGGTTCACCTTGCCCGGCATGATCGAGCTGCCCGGCTGCAGATCCGGCAGTTGCAGCTCGCCGAGCCCGGTCAGCGGGCCCGAACCCATCCAGCGGATATCGTTGGCGATCTTGGTGAGACTCACCGCGACCGTACGCAGCGCACCGGAGACCTCCACCAGCCCGTCGCGGGCCGCCTGCGCCTCGAAATGATCTTCGGCCTCGGTGAGCGCGTCTATCCCGGTGGCACGCACCAGTTCCGCGACCACCTTCGTACCGAACCCGGCCGGCGCGTTGAGCCCGGTTCCGACCGCCGTCCCGCCGATCGGCAGTTCACCGAGCCGCGGGAGCGTCGCCAGCAGCCGTTCCATTCCCGCCGCCACCTGGCGGGTATAGCCGCCGAACTCCTGACCCAGCGTGACCGGCACCGCGTCCATGAGATGGGTGCGACCGGATTTGACCACGGTGCGCCACTCCCCGGATTTGTCCAGCAGGGCGAGCCGCAGATGTTCCAGCGCCGGCAGCAGATCCTTGATCACCGCCTCGGTGGCGGCCAGGTGGGTCGCGGTCGGGAAGGTGTCGTTGGAGGACTGCGACATGTTCACGTGATCGTTGGGGTGGACCGCGACCCCGTTCCGCGCCGCGATGGAGGCGATCACCTCGTTGGCGTTCATATTCGAGCTGGTGCCCGAACCGGTCTGGAACACGTCGATCGGGAACTGGTCGTCGTGCCGTCCCTCGGCGATCTCCCCCGCCGCCGCCACGATCGCCGCCGCCTTGTCCGCGTCGAGCAGCCCGAGGTCCCGGTTCACCACCGCGCAGGCGCCCTTCAGCAGCCCGAGCGCCCGGATCTGCGCCCGTTCCAGACCACGCCCGCTGATCGGGAAGTTCTCCACCGCCCGCTGCGTCTGAGCCCGCCACAACGCGTCCACAGGAACGCGGACCTCACCCATCGTGTCGTGCTCGATGCGGTACTGCTTCTCCTCGCTCATAGTCCCGACCCTATGCCGCACCCCGGCGATGTTGGCGTGCCACGCGTGAGGTCTGGGTCACCGGTTCCCGGCAGCCGCCGGGCCGGATCAGGTAGCGGTGGCGGCGAGCAGCCTCTCGATCTCCCGGCGCAGATCGGCAGGCGAGACCGGTGCGATATGGAAGTCCTGGTAGCGGTGCCCGTAGAGGTAGCGGCCGTCGTCGGCCACATCGAACCAGCTCAGATAGCGCGGCGGTGGCGGCGACGGGTCACGCAGCCGATGCCGGGCCTCCAGGAAACCCGAACCGGCCCGTGGCGCCTTCAGCAGCCGGCGCATCCGGTCGGCCGGCTGCGGTTTACCGCCGTTCCAGATCTCGTGGGTTTCGCGGAGCCGGTCGATGCTCTCCACCAGCGGCGGCCGGGTCCCCTTCGGCACATCACCCAGAATCTGCAGGAAAACCCTCGGCACGTGCGTCACCGGCCCGATCTCGACCACGATCTTCCCGTCGAAATCGGTATCCACACCGGGAAACTGGACTACCGTCACCCCCGCCGTACCCGCGAACCCACCGAACGCCCTGATCCTGTGCCGCCGACTGCCCGACAGCGTGAGCGTCGCTTCGGGATCCGCGGCCACGCCCAGCGCCGCTGCCAGTTCCGGATCGGCGCCCCGCGGATACGCGGTCTCGATCCGGGACGCCAGCAACCGGAACTCGTCCTCCCACCGCACCGACGACCGCAATTCCAGCGGGTACGGATAGCGGTCCCGGCCGGTCTCCTTCCAGACGTGCATGAACTCGTCCGGGGTGAACTCCCACTTCACCGCCTGGGGCCACGTTCATCGCGGTCGTCGGCGGGTTGCGCGGCCGGCGCATCGGCGCCCAGCACGCCGCTCAACGCGTCGATCGGCGCGCCGAACAGTTCCTCCTCGCGATCGCGGATCAGATAGTCGGGCGTCGTGTGCTCCGCGTCGTCCTCCCCGCGCCGCCCGGCCGCCCCGGGCGACATCATCCCCGGCATCCCCGACATCGCCCGGCTCGTGCCCGCCGCCGAGGCCGCCGCCGCGGCGGTGCCACCCGGCGAAACATTCTGCACGCCGGGAGTACTCGTCACCGTCTTACCCGGGGTCTGCGACTGCGGTGTACCGCCCGGACCGCTCGGCGATCCGGAGGGGGTTCCCGATGGCACCGAAGGCGACCCCGTGGTGGTGGTCGACGGTGTGGTGCGCTGCGGATCCCCGGTCGGCGTCCCGGTGGTGGTCCCGGCCGGTTGCTGAGTGGTCGGGTTCTCGTTGGTACCGGCGGTCGTGGTCTGCCCTTCCTCCTCCGTACCGGGGGTTTCCGGCGTCTCCCCCTCGCTGGGGTTCTCGCCGCCCGGTGTCTCACTTCCGGGAGTTTCGCTGCCCGGGCCGGTGGAAGTGTTGGTGCCGCCGGGATTTCCCGACGTTCCGTTCGGGTTGGTGGTACCGGGCGAGTCTCCGTCGCCGGGAGCCTGTACCGGGACGAACGAAGGAACCCCGTCACCGGCGGGTTGGTAGGTGGGTTTGTAGGCCATGTTCATGACCTCGACCGCCACCAGTCGCTGCTCTTCCTTGTATCGGTCGAATGCCGCCGCGGCAGCCGGGTCAGTCGCGCCGAGGACTGTTTGCGCGACCTGTGCCGGATCAACCACGGAGGTTGCTATTGCCGGGTTCGTAGTCGGGGCCTGGGTCGGCAGCGGAGGTACAGATTTCTTCACAACCTCCGCGCCGTACGCTGCGGCCTTGATACGAAAACCAACTGAGCGGAAGACTTCCTGTACATCGGTTGCTTGGTCATAGAATTTTCGCGCGGCCTGACCTGCGGAATCAGCGAAGTGTCCATCCAAACCATCGGAGAGTTCACGCTGGATCGCAATGTTCGCACCGAGCAGGGCACCGCTCAGGGAATTCGCCATTTCTTCGTAACGGTCCGCCACCTGGTGCATGATGCCAGGAGTCATTACGGTGACGTTGCTGTGAATGTCCTCGTGCGAGAAGCCTTCGAACTGTTCCATCTCGGTGATATATGAGGGATCCTTACCGCCGTGCGATACCTGGGCACCGAATTGCTCTGCCCCGGATTGGCTCCGTTGGCCTGCCAAACGAGACTGCACCGCCGCCGGGTCGATGCCCAGCACAGGTCCGAAAATTCCGAGCGGTGAGTTGGATTCGTCTCCACTCATAATCAGTTCTCCGGGCCTATCTCCGGTTCAAGGGCTTCCGCAATTTCCATAACACCGTCACAACGCTGCAATCCCGCTTGTGAGCCTTCGAACGTCCTTGCCGAACTGAACATCACGAAGCCGACCTCGGTGCGGACATGAATGCTGCATACTCCCGGCATTCCAGGATCCTGGACCCGCAATGCTTGTCGTCCATTGACGGTGATGGGTTCACTGTAGGCCCCGTTCTTCTGCAGGTCTTCCTCCCAAGTCACATTTCCAGAGTTGATCTGCAGATCGCGAAGTGGGCCTTTGAAGTCGCAGGTGAGGAAGATATATTCGGCCACGAGATCGTCGCCGCGACGACGCGTTTTCGGATCGAGCCCCGCCGCGGTCACCGCCTGATCGCTGATCCACGTACACGGATCGAACACGACCTCGGGCCGCCCTTGAGTGGTGTATTCGTTCTGCTGAGGCGGTGGCTGCAGCTTCGCCTCGGTCAGTGTGGGCCGCGTGGACGAAGAGGCTTCGGCCGCAGAGGTTTCTCCGGCCACCTGCCCCGCTGCCCCTTCTACGTTCTGCGAACAGCCTGCTATGGCAGCCGCAGCGAGCAAGACAGCTGGCGCTGTCAGCAACTTCGACATTCCGCTCATTTCCCGCTCTCCGCCGCTGCCGTGATGGCACGCTGGTTCATTTGATCGGCTTCCTCGAATGCGCCCCCCGCCTGCAGATAAGCCGCAGCCATCCGCAACGCGGCCTCTTTCATTCCCAACAACGCGTTGAACCCATCGTCGGCCTTCCACCGGAAGCCACGTTGAAGCGCCTGAGCCGAGCCGAACCCTCCGAAGCCATCCACCTCGTTGAGGCGTCGAGCCACTTCGATCTGCGCGTCCAGACACGTATCGACCAACCGCGTGTACACCGCCGCGCACCGCTCCGCGGCCCCCCGCTCCATCCGGAACGTCCCCGCCACGGCCTGCTGATACAGCGCGGTCGCGGTCCCCTGCCCCACTTCCATAGCGCTCGGCCCACCCTTCACGTGATTTCACTCAACATACTGGACGCGGCCCGCCCCGGATCGGTTCCATCGGCCCGCTCGACGGCGCGAATCGGCCCGCGTTCACGGATGCGCAGGACACGCCGCACTACGTGGGCCGTCCCTTGGACGTCGGCACGGAGCGTGCACCGGACCGCGGCATCTCGGTGTGAACTTTCCGAGTGAACACGACGCGCCGTTCACTTACACGCGGCATAGTGAGGTAGGTCACTGCTTTTATCGAGTGACTATCAGTGCACGCGTCGAACGAGGAGCTCGTCATGACCTACGCCAAGCCCGGTGCCGACGGCAGTATCGTCAGCTACGCCCGCCGCTACGACAATTTCATCGGTGGTGAGTGGACAGCGCCGGTCGAGGGCAAATATTTCGACAATCCTTCGCCGATCGACGGCGAAACCTTCTGCGAGGTAGCACGTTCCACGGCACCGGATGTGGAACTGGCGCTGGATGCGGCGCATGCCGCCAGCGACGGCTGGGGCGCGACCTCGGCCACCGAGCGGGCCAATATCCTGAACAAGATCGCCGATCGGATCGAGGAGAATCTCGAGGCGCTGGCGGTTGCCGAGACGTGGGAGAACGGGAAGCCGGTCCGCGAGACCAAGGCGGCCGATCTGCCGCTGGCGGTCGATCATTTCCGCTATTTCGCCGGGGCGATCCGTGCTCAGGAGGGCGGGATCAGCGAGATCGATGCCGATACGATCGCCTATCACTTCCACGAGCCGCTGGGCGTGGTCGGGCAGATCATTCCGTGGAATTTCCCGATCCTGATGGCCACCTGGAAGCTGGCCCCCGCGCTGGCAGCCGGGAACGCGGTGGTGCTGAAACCGGCCGAACAGACCCCGGCGTCGATCATGAAAGTGGTCGAGCTGATCGCCGATCTGCTGCCGCCCGGTGTGCTGAACGTGGTGAACGGGTTCGGTGTGGAGACCGGGAAACCGCTGGCGTCGAGCCCGCGGGTGGCGAAGGTGGCGTTCACCGGTGAGACCACCACGGGGCGGCTCATCATGCAGTACGCCAGCGAGAACATCATCCCGGTGACGCTGGAGCTGGGCGGTAAGAGCCCGAACATCTTCCTGCCGGATGTGATGGCGGCCGACGACGACTTCCTGGACAAGGCGGTCGAGGGCTTCGTGATGTTCGCGCTCAACCAGGGCGAGGTGTGCACCTGCCCGTCGCGGGCGCTCATCCATTCGTCGATCTACGACGAGTTCATGGCCCGCTGTGTCGAGCGCACCAAGGCGATCGTGAGCGGTGACCCGCTCGACGACGCCACCATGATCGGCGCGCAGGCCAGCAACGATCAGTACGAGAAGATCATGTCGTATATCGATATCGGCAAGAAGGAAGGCGCCGAAGTACTCACCGGCGGCGGTTCGCGTTCGGTCGAGGGCTACCCGAACGGCTTCTACGTGGAGCCGACGATCTTCAAGGGCAGCAACGATATGCGCATCTTCCAGGAGGAGATCTTCGGTCCGGTGGTATCGGTGGCGACCTTCGATTCCACCGAGGAGGCCCTCAAGATCGCCAACGACACTCTCTACGGGCTCGGCGCCGGGGTGTGGACCCGCGACGGCAACACCGCCTACCGCCTCGGTCGCGGTATCAAGGCCGGCCGGGTGTGGACGAACTGCTACCACGCCTACCCGGCGCACGCGGCGTTCGGCGGCTACAAGAAATCGGGGATCGGCCGGGAGAACCATTCGAAGATGCTGGACCACTACCAGCAGACGAAGAATCTGCTGGTGAGCTATTCGGCGCAGAAGCTCGGATTCTTCTGATGCCGGACCCGAACCGGGTGGAACTCACCGAGTCCGCGTCGACGCTGCTGCACGAGCTGATCGAACGGCACGGACCGGTGATGTTCCACCAGTCCGGTGGGTGCTGCGACGGCAGCGCGCCCATGTGTTACCCGCGCGGTGAATTCCGGGTGGGCGGCCAGGATGTGCTGCTCGGTGAGGTGGATGTGGACACACCGTTCTGGATGAGCGCAGACCAGTACGAGTACTGGAAACACACTCATCTGACGGTGGATGTCGTGCCGGGGCGTGGGAGCGGGTTCTCCCTGGAGGCGCCGGAGGGTGTCCGGTTCCTCATCCGCTCGCGGCTGCTCACCGACGAGGAGTTCCTTCGGCTCGAGAGTTTGCCTCCACCGGCGACCGGCGCCGAGTCCCTGGATTGACGCCGGCCGAGAGCCCGGCCGGATACCGACGCCGATCACCGGCATCGTATGTTCAACCGGCCGGGCCGACCCTCCCGCGACAATGAGCCCCCGACATCCCGCCGGGCGGGTCCGGGGTCACACCTCGATCAGGAATGTTCCTTCAGGTACTCCAGGTAGAAGCCGCGCAGGGCCTCGGCCAGGTCGCCCTCGCCCGCGTGGACGTAGTCGTCCAGCATCGGCACCACCCATTTGATATCGGCTTCGCTCTCCCCGACCCGGCCCGCCGAGGCCTCGGCGGCGGGGATCCGGGTGAGCAGCTCCCAGAGGAAGCGGATATCACCACGACGCACGGCCTGTTTCACGGCGCGATCGTGCAGTTCCTTCGACGAGAGGTCGTCCAACTCCGCGTTCGTGCTCATACCGCCGACTCTAATCCCGCGCGTGCGCGCCGGGCCGATTTCCGGTCGCGGCGGAATTCACCGCGTGGCACCGGCCCGCGGCGGGCGTGGGCGTGATGCGATGGAGCGATGAGCGACGAGCCCCCGGCCACACCACCCGGGTTCCGGATCAAACGGGTGTACGAGGCGCCGGATCCGGACGACGGCTACCGGGTCCTGGTGGACCGGCTCTGGCCGCGTGGCGTGGCCAAGAGCGCGGCGCGGATAGATGAATGGCCCAAGGAGCTGACACCGTCCAACGAACTGCGCCGCTGGTATCACGAGAACCCGCCGGGCCGCCGGGCGGAGTTCGTCGCGCGTTTCCGGGAGGAGTTGTCGGACCGGACAGCGCACGAGGCCCTCGTCCGGCTGCGCGGCCTGGCCCGGACCCGGCCGCCGGTCACCCTGGTGACCGCGGTCAAGGATCCGGAGCACAGTCACGTGCCGGTACTGCTGGAGTTCCTGGGGCAATAGCGGAGCCGTTGTCATCGATGATCCGCCGGATCCGGTGGCGGCAGCCGGGCAAATCCGAGGCGAACGAGGTGGCGCGACGGCGAAACCCCGCTGCCGGCGGGTCCGCGACCGTCGTACGCCCGAAGCTTCCCGGAATTGTCCCGAGGTGACAAATACCGCTGTTCACCTGCGAAAATCCGCTTAACCAGGACCGTGTTCACAGCGAATTCATCAAACCCACCCGCATTTCTCCGAGCGCAACGGGCAGGTTACGAGGTAGCTTCGGTGTGGCGGGTCGCGCGTTGCGGCTCGCTCGGGAGGTCCTGACCGTGACTGAGCAACTCAGTACGAGGGGGCCGGCACCCGGTCCTCGTGGCCGCTGACGCACTCCGCCAGCCGTCATCCGGACCTACCGGCCCAGCGAGACTGTCTGTGTGGGTGCCGCGCAGACCATAGGAGCCTACCGTGACTGATAATCGCTCCGTATCCGCCCCCTCGGCGAATTCTCGCTCCATTCAGAAAGGTTTGAAAACCTTCGTCATCGACACCTCGGTGCTGCTGTCCGATCCCTGGGCGGTGACCCGGTTCGGTGAACATCAGGTGGTGTTACCGCTGGTCGTGATCAGCGAACTCGAAGGTAAACGGCACCACCACGAACTCGGCTGGTTCGCCCGTGAGGCCCTGCGCATGCTCGACGATCTGCGGCTGGCCCACGGACGCCTGGATGAACCGTTACCGATCGGCACCGACGGTGGCACCATCCAGGTGGAACTGAACCACACCGATCCCACGGTGCTGCCGGTCGGTTTCCGCACCGACACCAACGATTCCCGCATCCTGGCCTGCGCACTGAACTTCGCGGCCGAGGGATGCCAGGTGGTGCTGGTGTCCAAGGACATCCCGATGCGCGTGAAGGCCAGCGCGGTAGGTCTGCGAGCGGAGGGATACCACGCACAGGACGTGGTGACCTCCGGCTGGTCGGGCATGGTCGAGATCGACACCGTCACCGAGGTCGTCGACCGTCTCTACAGCGAGTCGGTGGTCGATCTCGACGAAGCGCGGGAACTGCCGTGCCATACCGGTATCCGGCTGCTGGGCAGCAGTTCCAGCGCCCTGGGCCGGGTCACCGCGGACAAGCGGGTGCAACTCGTGCGCGAACGGGAGGCCTTCGGGCTGCACGGCCGCTCCGCGGAACAGCGGGTGGCGCTGGATCTGCTGCTCGACGAGAGCATCGGCATCGTCTCGCTCGGCGGCCGCGCCGGTACCGGTAAATCCGCGCTGGCGCTCACCGCCGGCCTGGAAGCGGTGCTGGAGAAGCGGACTCAGCGCAAGGTCGTGGTGTTCCGCCCGCTCTACGCGGTGGGCGGGCAGGAACTCGGCTATCTGCCCGGTACCGAGAACGAGAAGATGGGCCCGTGGGCCCAGGCCGTTTTCGACACCCTCGACGGGCTGGCCAGCCGGGAGGTCATGGAGGAGGTACTGAGCCGGGATATGCTCGAAGTCCTTCCGCTGACCCATATCCGGGGCCGGTCGCTGCACGATTCGTTCGTGATCGTCGACGAAGCCCAGTCACTGGAACGCAATGTGCTGCTGACCGTCCTGAGCCGGCTCGGCAGTGGTTCCCGCGTGGTGCTCACCCACGATGTGGCCCAGCGCGACAATCTGCGGGTCGGCCGGCACGACGGTGTCGCGGCGGTGATCGAGAAACTCAAGGGGCATCCCCTGTTCGCCCACATCACCCTCACCCGCAGTGAGCGTTCGCCCATCGCGGCGCTGGTGACCGAGATGCTCGAGGAGTACGGCCCCAACGCCTGAGTTGTGTTCATGGCGCCGACTCCGTCGGCGCGGGGTTCGGCCCATGAGCGTCGGCTCTCGGCCCTCGGGACTCGTGGCTTCGCCACATACGCTTCGAGGACCGAGAGCCGACGCGGGCCGAACCCTTTCAGGGGCTCGCAACGCGCCGCGGAATCGGTGGTCCCTCGCGGTTACTTTCCGAAAATCGCCTTGACGATGCCGACGGCGGTCCCGCGGAGGAAGTTCTCCCAGCTGAAGTGGTCGTGCCACAGGATGATCCGGCCGTCGCGGAGTTCGAAGGTGCCCATCACCCAGAACTCGATGGTGAGCGGGCCGAATCGCAGGAAGTCGGTGCGGTCGGTGAGGACGATATCGCCGTCGGCGGCGATATGGTGCATCGTCGCCCAGAACCCGAATTCCTCCCGCTCCAGACCGCGCAGCAGCTTGCCGACCCGGCGCGCCCCGCGCACATCCGGCAGCGACGTGTTCTTCCAGACGATATCCGGATGCACCAATTCGAGCGCCTCGTCGAGCGCTCCCACCTCCATGGCGGTGAAGAATTCCCGGACCGTGGTGACGGCGTCCTGCCTCAGCTCGCTCTCCATGACCCGAGCCTAGGGATATCGGACGCCGCCGCCTACCCCCTTCAGCCCAGCAGGTTCCAGTCTTCGAGATCCTGGTACAGGGGGAAGTCCTGAGCGAGTTTCTCGACCCGGCCGCGCAGGGCGTCCAGATCGGCGCCGCCGGCCAGCGCGGTGGCGATGATATCGGCGACCTCGGTGAACTCGGTATCGCCGAAACCGCGGGTGGCCAGGGCCGCGGTGCCGATCCGCAGGCCGGAGGTGACCATCGGCGGGCGCGGGTCGAACGGGACCGCGTTGCGGTTGACGGTGATGCCGACCTCGTGCAGCAGATCCTCGCCCTGCTGGCCGTCGAGATCGGAGTTGCGCAGATCCACCAGCACCAGGTGCACATCGGTGCCGCCGGTGAGCACGCTGATGCCCTTACCCGCCACATCGGCCCCGGTCAGGCGTTCGGCCAGGATCTTGGCACCGGAGACGGTGCGCTGCTGGCGCTCGGCGAACTCGGGGGTCCCGGCGATCTTGAAGGCCACCGCCTTGGCCGCGATCACATGCATGAGCGGGCCGCCCTGCTGGCCCGGGAACACCGAACTGTTCAGCTTCTTGGCGTAGTCCTGTTTGGCCAGGATCAGCCCCGACCGCGGACCGCCGAGAGTTTTGTGCACGGTGGACGACACCACATCGGCGTAGGGCACCGGCGAGGGATGCAGACCGGCCGCGACCAGCCCGGCGAAATGCGCCATATCGACCCAGAGGTAGGCGCCGACCTCGTCGGCGATCTCCCGGAACGCCGCGAAGTCCTGGTGCCGCGGATAGGCCGACCAGCCGGCCACGATCACCTTCGGCTTCGACTCGCGGGCGATGGTCCGGACGTTCTCCATATCGACCCGGTGGTCCTCTTTGGAGACTCCGTAGGAGTGGACCTCGTAGAGCTTGCCGGAGAAGTTCAGACGCATCCCGTGGGTGAGGTGACCGCCGTGCGCCAGATCCAGGCCGAGCAGCCGGTCACCGGGATCCATCAGCGACATCAGCACGGCGGCGTTCGCCTGGGCGCCGGAATGCGGCTGCACGTTCGCGAAATCCGCGCCGAACAGGGCCTTGGCGCGTTCGCGGGCCAGATTCTCCACCACGTCGACGTGTTCGCAGCCGCCGTAGTAGCGGCGCCCCGGGTAACCCTCGGCGTACTTGTTGGTGAGCACACTGCCCTGCGCCTGCAGTACCGCGCGCGGCACGAAGTTCTCCGACGCGATCATCTCCAGGGTGTCGCGCTCACGGGCGAGCTCACCCGCCATCGCGGCCGCGAGCTCCGGATCGAGTTCACCGAGGGACTGGGTATTGACAGAGGCGGTTGTCTGCGTCACCACGCCAGTGTATGGGCAGCCGCCTACGCGGCCGTACGAAGGGTGGAGGGGATCAGGGGTTCGTCCAGCAGACGGCGGAAGCGGTCCGCGCGCTCGTCCTCACCGGCCGCCCGGTCCAGCCACCCGCCGAGCAGTTTGTATCCCTCCACGTAGGTGCTGGTGTAGGCCCGCCACAGCGGGGAGGACAGGAAGCGCAGACTCTGCCGGGCCCGTTCGGCGGTGGTCAGCGACCAGCGTTGCAGGAAGGCCGCCACCTCGTCGACGTCCTTGCCCTGGTCGTGCAGCATGAGGGCGGCGTCCTGCCGGACACCCAGCAGCTGTCCCGACGCCTCGGAGAGCCGTTCGGCGCGCTCACCGTCGAACCGCAGACCCAGGTCGGCGTAGATCTCCTGCGCCCAGACACCCCATCCCGGTCCGACGATGGACCGGAGCGCCAGGTCGGCCAGTCCCTCGGCCATCAGGCACTGCGGGGTGTTCACCAGGAAGATGGTCTGCTCGCCCTGACCGGCCGCCACCAGACCGGCCTCCTTGCGGCAGTGCTCGGTGTGATGCCCCGGATACGCCTCGTGGGCGATCAGCTTGGGCAGCATCGCCATGGGCTGGCGCAGATCGGAGTTGATCGCGACCTTGGAGTGGTAACCGCCCAGGTAGTAGTTGAACCCCGACCACGGTTTGTCGCCGACCACCTCATAGGTGACGTGTTCGCTGTCGGGTAGCGGATACCGGGCCCGCACCAGTTCGCGCAGCGCGCCGGAGAAGGCGTGCACGCACTCTTCCAACCGCTCCGGGGCGATCTCGTCGGCCTTGCGGTGCGCGGCCATCCGCTCGGCCAGCGGGCCCGAGCCGCCCAGCACCTCGTCGATCTTGCGGTGCGCTTCCCGGTACTGCGCCTCGTCCCCGAGCGTGATGTCGACATCGAAATAGGCGCTGACCTCGTCGACGAAACCGATATCGTCCCCGGCGAACTTACGGCCGGAGCATTCCAGCGCCCGCAGATGGACATCGAGGAAATCGGTCCGCTGCGGATCCAGTCCCGCGGACGGCAGTTCGCCGCGCAGCCGGGCGGCGGTCCGGGCGAGTTCGCGGGGTTCGGGAGCGGGCGCGTTCTCCACGTCCCGGCGCAGCTGCGGATCGGCGGTGTAGGCGTCGACGAATCCCTCCTCGAGCCGGTCGAATGCCAGACCGAGCCGCAGGTATTCGGTCACCAGGGGGTGGGCGCGCATGGTCCCGACGATAGCCGCGGACCGACCCCCTCGTCTGTCCGATTCCCCCACGGGGGCAGAATTCAGCCATGAGGGCACAGTCAGCGGGCCGTACCGACCGGAGTCGGGACGGCCACCACGACGGTCTCTTGCACGAGCGGCGCCGCGAACACCAGTGTCCGGCAGAGTGGAGCGCTGAGTAGATGGCCAAGGCGAGTGAGCCGAGCCCGTATGTGGAGTTCGACCGGAAACGGTGGCGCGAACTGCGCAAATCGACTCCGCTGGTGCTCACCGAAGAGGAACTGATCGGCCTGCGCGGCCTGGGCGAGCAAATAGACCTGGAAGAGGTCGCGGAGGTCTATCTCCCGCTCGCCCGGCTCATCCACCTGCAGGTGGCGGCCAAGCAGCGGCTGTTCGCGGCCACCGCGACCTTCCTCGGTGAATCCCATCCGGATAAACAGGTGCCGTTCGTGATCGGGGTCGCGGGCAGTGTGGCGGTGGGCAAATCCACCACGGCCCGCGTGTTGCAGGCGCTGCTGGCGCGCTGGGATCACCATCCGCGGGTCGACCTGGTGACCACCGACGGATTCCTCTATCCCACCGCCGAACTCACCCGGCGCGGCATCATGCATCGCAAGGGGTTCCCGGAGAGCTACGACCGACGCAAACTGCTGCGTTTCGTCACCGAGGTGAAATCGGGTGCCGAAGAGGTCTGCGCGCCGGTTTATTCACATATCTCCTACGACATCGTGCCCGGCGAGTTCCACTGTGTGCGCCAGCCCGACATCCTGATCGTGGAGGGGTTGAACGTCCTGCAGACCGGCCCACGCCTGATGGTGTCGGACCTGTTCGATTTCTCGATCTACGTCGACGCGCGGATCGAGGATATCGAGAGCTGGTATGTGCGCCGGTTCCTGAGCCTGCGCGAAACGGGTTTCGCGGATCCGAAGGCCCATTTCCACCACTACGCGAAGTTCTCCGATACCGAGGCGACGGCGGCGGCCAAGGACATCTGGAACTCCACCAACCGCCCCAACCTGGTGGACAACATCCTGCCCACCCGCCCCCGCGCGACCCTGGTCCTGCGCAAAGACTCCGACCACGCCATCAACCGCCTCCGTCTACGCAAGTTGTGATCTGGATGCGGTTCGGCCCGCGTCGGCTGTCGGACCTCGAAGCGCATGTGGCGAAGCCACGAGTCTCGAGGTCCGACAGCCGACGCTCAGGAGGGCCGAACCTCGAGCGGCGGAGCCGCTCCAAAATCACGTTCCGTAGCGGCGGTGGCGGGCGGCGTAGTCGCGGAGGGCGCGCAGGAAGTCGACGCGGCGGAATTCGGGCCAGTAGACCTCGGTGAACCAGATCTCGGAGTAGGCGCTCTGCCAGAGCAGGAAACCGGAGAGGCGTTGTTCGCCGGAGGTGCGGATCACCAGGTCGGGGTCGGGCTGGCCGGAGGTGTAGAGGTGCTGGCCGATCGCGTTGACGGTGATCGACTGGACCAGGTCCTCGCCAGTTTCGCCGGCGGCGATCTCCTGGCGGACCAGCTGGCGGACGGCGTCGGCGATCTCCTGGCGGCCGCCGTATCCGATGGCGACGTTGACGTGGGTTCCGGTGCGGTCGCGGGTGCGCTCGGTGGCGGTGCTCATCCGTTTGGCGACGAGCTCGGGAAGCCCGTCGAGGGTACCGACGATACGGACCCGCCAGTTCTGTTCGGGGGCGGCCAGCTCCTCGACGACATCGGTGATGACCTCGAACAGGGTTTCCAGTTCTTCTTGGCCGCGACGCAGGTTCTCGGTGGAGAGCAGGTAGACGGTGACCAGCTCGATACCCTCGGCCTGACACCAGCTGACCAGTTCGGCGACCTTGAGTGCGCCGACGCGGTGGCCGTGGGTGATATCGGTGAACCCGTTCTCCCGGGCCCAGCGACGGTTGCCGTCGCACACCACCGCGACGTGGCGGGGATGCTGTTTGTCCGCGAGCTGCTTGGCCAGACGGGCCTCGTAGACGCGATACGGAAAGCCCCGCAGCCGACTCGGAAATTCCACGACGCCCAACAGTACGCCTTTTCCGGGTTTCCTCTGTACTTGTGGGCTACGCGGTCGGCGCCCGTCCGGTGTGCCGAGCCGGTAGAGTGACAGCCGAGAAACCTACGCTCGCGTAGGTTACCCGCCGGTTCGGAACGTGCACCCGTGCCCGGACCCGAGCGGCTCGCGCACCCGACCTCAGGAGGTTCCGTGTCCGACTCGGCCCCCGCCGGCCCCTACCCGGATCACGGCGACGGCGATCCGCCCGACACCGCCCTCGGCCAGGCGCCGCCCACCGACACCGCCGTCGAGGATCCGATCCCCAATCCCGCCGATTCGCTCGCGGTCCTGGTCAAACCCCGCATGCGCGGCTGGATCCACACCTGGGCCACCGGTATCGCGGCGCTGGCGGTGATCGCGCTGGTCGCCGTCGCGACGACGGTGTCCACGACGGCGGTGGTGGCGACGCTGGTCTACGGGCTCACCATCTGCGCGCTGTTCGGGGTGAGCGCGACCTATCACCGCATCACCTGGAAAACCGTGCGCGCGCGGGTCCGGATGAAACGCGCCGACCATTCGATGATCTTCCTGTTCATCGCCGGCACCTACACGCCGTTCGCGCTGCTCGGTCTCCCCGGGCGCACCGGCCGCATTCTGCTGGTGGTGGTCTGGGCGGGAGCGCTGGCGGGTGTCGCGCTGAAACTGCTGTGGCCGCACGCGCCGCGCTGGGTGGGTGTCCCGCTGTATCTGCTGCTCGGCTGGGCGGTCGTCCCGGTGGGCGGCGAACTGTACCGGTCGGTGGGTCTGCCCGCGGTGATCCTGCTGGTCGCGGGCGGGCTCGCCTACAGCATCGGCGCGGTGCTCTACGCCACCCGCTGGCCCAATCCCTGGCCGAGCACCTTCGGTCACCACGAGTTCTTCCACGCCGCGACCGTGCTCGCGGCGCTCTGCCATTACGCGGCCGTATGGCTGGTCCTGCTCGGCTAGGCTGCTCTTTCGTGTCCTTCGATACCGGCCGCCTGCGCTACCGCGGCCACGGCGGGTAGCTCGGCATGACCGATATCACCGGGCGGTTCCGGCCACGCTCCGGGGCGGTCGCCCGGCTCATGCTGTGGTCCGTGCGGGCCCGCTGGGGGCTGGCGACGATGGTCATCGCCGCCCATCTCAGCGGTCTGGCGGTGATCGCCACCCAGCTCATCCTCATCGGTTTCCCCGGACGCCTCGGCGACGATCTGGCCCGCGGGCTGATCACGGTCTCGATCTATCCGGTGGTCGCCTTCCTGATCGGTATCGGCCTGGCGATCCGCGACCGCGACGCCTACTTCGCGTGGTTCGACCGTTCCGGGAAACCCACCCCCGAAGAGGCGCGGCGGTTACTGCATCTGCCCGCCGGAGTGACGATGCGATCGCTGGTGATGTGGGCGCCGGGGGTCGTGCTCTCGGCATCGCTGCTGGCCCGGTTCACCCCCGAGAACGATTTCACGGTCCTGCTGGCCATGTTCACCATCGGCGGTCTGGAATCGGCCGGTCTCACCTATCTGATCGTCGACCGCCTGATCCGTCCCGTGGTGCCCATCGTGGCCGGGGTGCTCGGCGCGACCATGCACTGGAGTTCCTCGGTGTTCGCCCGGGTCGTGCTGGCGTGGGCGGTATCCGGCGCGATGCCGCTGAGCGCGCTGATCGTGGTGCTGGCCGATCCCGCCACCACCGAGGACCACCGTATCCGCACCGGAATCTATCTGGCGGCCATCAGCCTCGCGGTGGGCGTACTCGCCACCGCCGCGCTGGCCCGCGCGGTGGCGACACCGCTGCGGACCCTGCGGATCGCGGTGGACCGGATCACCCGGGGCGATCTGGACGTCCGGGTGTCGGTGGGCAGTGCCAGCGAGATCGGCCGGCTGGAACATTCGGTCAACGAGATGTCGGCCAACCTGCGCGAGCGGCTGCGCATGCGGGATGTGTTCGGCCGCCACGTCGGCGAGGAGGTGGCCGAGCGGGCACTGGCCGGCGGGGTCGATCTCACCGGCGACGTCCGCGAGGTCTCGGCGCTGTTCGTGGACGTCACCGGGTCGGTCGCGATCTCCACCGGGCTGCCGCCGCAGGAGTTCGTCGCCAAACTCAACCGGCTGCTGGCCACGGTGGTGGCCGCGACCGAGGACAACGACGGCCTGGTCAACAAATTCGAGGGCGACGCGGCGCTCTGCATCTTCGGCGCCCCGATCGCGCTGGCGGACAACGCCACACCCGCGCTGCGGGCGGCGCGGCGTATCCGCGACGAGGTGCTGGCGGCGGGTGAACTCGATATCGGGATCGGGGTGGCGCGCGGCCGGGTCTTCGCCGGTGACGTGGGCACCGATACCCGGCGGGAGTTCACCGTGATCGGCGATGCCGTGAACGCGGCCGCCCGGCTCACCACCCGCGCCAAGGAGGTGCCGCGGCGGATCCTGGTATCGCAGAGCGTGATCGACGCCGCGTCCGAGAACGAGCGAGCCGGGTGGGAGAAGTACGGATCGGTCGCCCTACGCGGTATCAGCGAACCCGCGCCCTCGTGGACCGATATCGACCCGCAGGCGCGGGGATAGGTCCGGCCGAACCCTCAACCGATGGCGCGGGTCAGCGCGGCCCGCAACTCCTCCGGCGTGGTGACCGGCAGATCGCAGACCGTACCGCGACAGACGTACGCGGCCGCCGTACCTTCCACCGAGGGGCGGTCGGCCAGCAACGGGACCGTATCCACAGCGGCCCGGATCACGATCGTCCCGCCGGGCGCGTGATCGCGGGTCACGGCCAGCAGTTCCGTATCGCCCACCGGGTCGTATCCCGGAGTGGTGGCGATGGCGACCTGCAGCGGCCCGCTCAGCGCGGCCTCGGCGACGGTGAGCCACTGCCCGGCCGACCGCGGCGCCTTCGCCAGCACCACCGCGCCCCGCGCGAGGGTCTGCTCGGCCAGTTCGCGGTAGCGGCCGGCCCGCTCGGGCTCGACCACCGCGGACGCGGTGAGCAACGCCTCGGCCAGCACCGATGCCCCCGCCGGGGTGGCGCCGTCGATGGGGTCGCGGGGGCGGGCGATCAGGGTTTCGGCGTCGTCGGCGGTATCGAACCAGCTGCCGGGTTCCTCCGGATCGGCGAAATGGGTGATCGCGGCGTCGAGGACGCGGTGGATATCGGGCAGCCAACCCGCCGATGCGGAGTACTGGTGCAACGCGAGCAGCGCGGTGGCCAGCCAGGCGTAGTCCTCGAGCACGCCGGGCGCGGTACCGGGCACTCCGCCGAGCGAGGCGCGCAGGACCCGGTCGCCGGCCATATGGATGTCCAGGATCGCCCGGGACAGTTCGTGGGCGGCGTCGAACCAGTCGCGGCGATCCAGGGCATGGGCGGCCTCGCACAGCGCGGTGATCGCCATACAGTTCCAGGCCGTCACCATCTTGTCGTCGCGGTCGGGCTGCGGACGCCGGTCGCGGGCCGCGCGCAGCGCGGTGCGGGCACGGTCGAAACGCTCCGGGTCCTGCGGGTCGCGCGCCAGGGTGAGCACCGAACTGCCCTGCTCGAAGTTACCGGCCGTCGTGACCCCGAAGACCTCACCGGCCCAGGCGCCTTCGATCGGGCCGAGCTCGCCGATCAGTTCGGCGGGATTCCAGACGTAGGTCGCGCCCTCCACCCCGGGCATACCCGCTTCCACATGGGTATCGGCGTCCAAGGCGGAGGCCAGACCGTGGGCGGTGGACAGATCGTCGAACAGGAACGCCACCAGTTCCTCGGTGATCCGGCGCGGTAGCGGATCGTCGGGGGTGCGGCGGGCGAGGTGGGCGTAGAACCGCAGCAACTGCGCGTTGTCGTAGAGCATCTTCTCGAAATGCGGGACCACCCAGGCCGCGTCCACCGAATAGCGGGCGAACCCGCCGCGCAACTGGTCGTAGATGCCGCCGCGGGCCATCGCCGCCGCGGTCCGGTCGACCACCGTGCGGACCTCGGGATCACCGGTGCGCTCCCAGCTGCGCAACAGCCCTTCCAGCAGGGCGGCGGGCGGGAACTTCGGCGCCCCGCCGAAGCCACCGTGCGTCGCGTCGAAATCGCTCACCACCGCGGCGACGGCGTGATCGAGCAGATCGGCGGTGACGGTCAGCTCGGACCGCGGGATTCCCCCGGCCTGGGCGCGCAGAGCCTCGGCGACCTGTTCGGAGGCGGTATCCACATCGGCGCGGCGGTGACGCCAGGTATCGGTGATCGCGGTCAGCAGCTGGGTGAACGACGGCATCCCGCCGCGCGGCGCCTTCGGGTAGTAGGTGCCGCAGTAGAACGGTTCCCCGGCGGGGGTGAGGAAGCAGGTCATCGGCCAGCCCCCCTGCCCGGTCATGGCGACGGTGGCGTTCATGTACACCGCGTCCAGATCGGGGCGCTCCTCCCGGTCGACCTTGATACACACGAATTCGTCGTTCATCTGCGCCGCGGTGGTGTCGTCGGCGAACGATTCATAGGCCATCACATGACACCAGTGGCAGGACGCGTACCCCACCGACAACAGAATCGGCACATCCCGCGCCGCGGCCTCGGCCAGCGCATCGGCATCCCATTCGCGCCAGTGGACCGGGTTGTTCGCGTGCTGACGCAGGTACGGAGAGGTGGCACCGGACAGACGGTTCATACCCTCCAGCCTTCCACAGTCACCCGCGACCGCGCCCCGGCAAACCGGTGCACGATCTCTCGACAGCCGGGTCTCGCTGATCGGCTGACCACCACTGCGGATTCGACAGCCTGGCCGCCTCTTGCCCACCTTCCCGCGCCCAGAAGCCCGTTGAAGACAGGTTTCAGTTTATTGCGGGATCGCTGACTGTTCCCGAAGGAACAGGCGGACCACCCAACCCTACGACCCCGGCAGCCAAGCCATCTGTCAGTACCGCGCGGACCTGTGCAGCGGCGTCCGCGAGTGTGCGGAGCCCGGCGACCTGATCGTCGACGGCATTCATGGTTGTGCCGATCCAGCGTTGTTCCTCCAAGGAAGGAAGGATGATCGTCTGACAACCCAGCGCATCCTTGCTCAAGGTAGCGACCGCAGTGCCGGTCATACGGGCGGCTATGTCGGCCAGAATCCGAGGACTCGACAGGTAGACGAGCAGGTAGAGCGGATCCACCTCGGCAGTGCCCTGGGCTCGAATTCGAACCAGGTTATTACCCAACAACATCCGAGACCGATCGGCGTCGACAATGGCCGGGGGGATCATGGAACCGGAGCGGGCCAGCAGAATATCGTTCGGTTCGAGGAGGTACTTGCCGAGCCGGTCGGCCGCCCTCTCACCGATCGCCTCGGCTGAGGTGGCATCGACCCGGAAGTCGCGCAGATGTTTCCGCTTCACCACCGGCACCGAGCGTTCCTCAGCGGCCTCTCCTTTCGGCATGAGATCATGCGAGAGTCCAGGTTGAATGTCACAGATCGCGTCCAGCCGGACTACTCGCCGGGCCTCCGGATCGTCTCGTAGAGGTCCGTCATCTGAACACAGCCGATCGAGCACGGCCCGCGGCGCGGTCGATTCCCGCGATCGCCCGAATTCGGCGATCGCTCGATCGATATCGCCCAGCAGCGCATCGGTCCCGTTCTGCGCCGCACGACGGATATAATCCGCGGGGCGCAGCCCGAACCCTGCCTCACCGACCATGTCCAGGTCCGCGTTGATCGCCGACCCACCCCCCGCCAGTTCCACGACGTGCTCCGGCGGCAGGGAGCGCCGATTACGGAAGCAGTCGGTGATCGCTGCCACCGCGTCGTCCGGCAACCGGATGCGGTTACCATCCCGCACACCCATGTTCCCCGCGTCCACTAGCAACACAGCTTCGAAGTCCGACACGCCACGGGCGACGATCCACACCGATGCCGCGATATCGGTGTTCGGGAATATTCTGGCCGGCAAAGTGACCACTGCGTGTACCGCGCCCGCTGCCACCATTCGACGACGGATTTCCATCTCGGAGCGGTCGGCGGAGACTGCTGCCTGCGCCGGCATCAGCACCACTGCCACGCCGTCCGGCGCCAGACTCGCCACAGCGTGCTGCAGCCAAGCGAAGTTGTCATTGTGTGACGGCGGAACACCGAAATCCCAGTCTTCGGGTCGATAGTCCGAGCGGCGTTCGGTCCGATTGTTGAACGGCGGATTTGTCAGGACTATGTCCGCATGGACACTGTCGGAGTCCTCATCTTCCCACGGCGCCGAATCCCCCTGCCGAAAGTCGCCGGTTCGGCCCGCGATCGCGGTCCGCATGGCAGCTATCCGCAGTGATTGCATTGCCTGACCGATACCCCGGACACGGACATCTGCGTCCGGACCACACTCGCCTATAGCGGCCAGCAGCAATTCACCACCGCGGGCATATGGGTCGTACAACAGACCGGGCACCCGGCCTTCGGCGGTCGCGAGCGCTGACATAAGAGCGGCCGACGAGGCTGGTGTGAAGTACCCGGCGCTGCCCGAGTCTGTAATGGCGGCGTAGCGGTCGACCAGGCTGGAGAATGCATGCGGACCCAGGTTTTCGCATCCGTCGAGCATTTCCCGCACATCGCGGACCCGTCGCGTGTGCAGACGTTCCATTACTGGACGCACACCCGGTGCGATGGCGTGCGAGCGGAGCACGGCATCGATGCGCCAACCTGCCTCTCGGAGCAATTCCTCACCCTGTTCCGGCCCTGCCGCACGCCGCAACTCGCGCCAGGAGTCGTTATCGCGCACCCGAAGAAATATCAGGCACATCAGAATGACCAGGTAGTCCGGTTCGGACACCGATCCCGCACGCAGCCGGAACCCGATCGGCCCCAGCAGATTCGCCAGCACGCGATTCCGGCTCTCCGCATCGACTTCACTGTGGATCGCGGTGGCGTGTTCCGCTTGCTCGGCAGCGAAGCGGTCCCGGACCCGCTGCCCGTAGGTGATTCCCGCCGGCTCCCGCCCCGCATCCCGCTCCTTGTCTGGAACGGTACGGTCCGCCAACCAGTCGACGATCTGGTCGAGCCGGTAGTACGCGCCTCGGTCATCGGAGCCTTCCGGTCGCGGAAAGGTCGCGGGATGCCGTTTCTCCCACATGGTGACGGTAGGCCGACGCACCCCCGCCAACCTGGCGATATCCGGCTTGTGGACATAACTGAGGCGCTGCGTCCGGTCGGCGTGGTTCAATTCTGGTCCTCGGGTGAATCGTGTTCCTGATGGCAGTCGGCGGGGCATGCGTCCGGTGCGCCGGGGTCGCAATCGCACCGCCAGGCCGGTTCGGTCCCTTCAGCCGGATCCTTCGGCAGCAGACGAGCGAGTACGCCGCCGGCGTCCCGGCGACGCGACCGGTCTGGATGCCATACCGCGCACAGCGCGGCCATGAGTCGTTCCGGCCCGAGGTGAGTGGCCCACCAGGCGACGGCGGGCGTGGCTGAGATGGCGATCAATTCCAGCATCATCGGCGGCATTCCGTTCCGGGCCGCCGAGACCGGCAATGTAGCGCCGCCGGCAGCGGCGCGAGTCGACGAGTCATGACCTCTCGTTCAGGGCGTAGTAGCGGGTTGACACCAAGGACGGTATCGTCTCCGGCACCGCTCGATCGATAATCTGATTATCACTAGACCAAGCCGACTCAGCAAGATTGCACATGGAGATCCAGAAGAATTCTGGTAAATATGCACTTCAAAAGGCATTCACAGCACCGGCGTAACAGGCTTGCGCACGCTGACACATATCTGAGCACTGTCCATGGTCAGCGTGTCAGTTCGTCAGTGTCTCCGGACCGATTGCTCTCCGTACCGCCCTTACCGACCCTTCGATAGGGTTCACCGGTGATCACCGGCGAACTCCGCACCAAGATAGACAGCCTCTGGGATGCCTTCTGGTCTGGCGGCATCTCCAACCCCCTCGAAGTGATCGAGCAGATCACCTACCTGATCTTCCTGCGGCGATTGGATGACATCCAGACCGTCAAGGAGCGCAAGGCGAATCGCACATCCAGCCCGATCGATCGGCCGATCTACACCGACGAGACCGACTCGCTACGGTGGTCGAACCTGAAGAACCTCCACCCGGACCTGATGTTCCCGCGGTTCCAGGACGGGGTGTTCCCCTGGCTGCGCGATCTGAGCGGCGCGGACGCCAGCGACGAATCCACCTACGCCCACCACATGCGCGACGCCCGCTTCACCATCCCTACCCCGGGCCTGCTCGGCAAGGTGGTGGACCTGATCAACGAACTTCCGCTCGACGCAGGCGACACCAAGGGTGATCTGTACGAGTACATGCTCGGCAAACTCGCCACCGCCGGCCAGAACGGCCAGTTCCGCACCCCTCGCCACATCATCGAGCTCATGGTTCGCATGATGGCCCCCGGCCCAAACGACGAGGTCTGCGATCCGGCCTGCGGCACAGCCGGCTTCCTAGTCGGCGCGGCCGAGTACATCGCCCAGACCCACCATGAGGACCTGCTCGATCCGGCCATCCGCGACCACTACGACCACGGTATGTTCCACGGCTTCGACTTCGACCGCACCATGCTGCGCATCGCCAGCATGAACCTGCTCATGCACGGCGTCGACCAACCCGATATCCGCTACCGAGACTCCCTGGCCGAAAGCGCCGCCGGCGAGGCCGACAAGTACTCCATGATCCTGGCCAACCCACCCTTCGCCGGCAGCCTCGACTATGCGACCACCGCCAAGGATCTCCAGGCCATCGTCAAAACCAAGAAGACCGAGCTGCTCTTCCTGGCCTTGTTCCTGCGCCTGCTCAAGCCCGGCGGCCGGGCCGCCGTCATCGTCCCCGACGGCGTGCTGTTCGGATCCACCAAGGCGCACAAAGAACTTCGCAAGATGCTGGTGGAGGGTCACAAGCTCGACGCCGTGGTTAAACTGCCCAGCGGCGTATTCAAACCCTACGCGGGCGTGTCCACCGCCATCCTGTTCTTCACCAAAACCAACAGCGGCGGCACCGATACCGTGTGGTTCTACGAGGTCACCGCGGACGGCTTCAGCCTCGATGACAAGCGCACCCCACTGGTGCCTGAAAACCAACTCGGCGCGGCCCCCACCACTGCTCTTACCGAAGACGAACACACCAAGAACAACCTCCCCGACGTGTTGGCTCGCTGGGCGCTGCGCAACGGCAGCGAACACGACAGGCCCCGCACAGCCCAGAGCTTCTGCGTACCCAGGGCCGACATCTCCGCCCAGGACTACGACCTGTCACTCAACCGGTACAAGGAGATCGTCCACGAGGAAGTCGAACACCGGCTGCCAATGGAGATCATCGAGGAATTGGACCGGATCGAGGCGGAGATTCAGCAAGGCATGTCGGAGCTGAAGGGGATGCTGGGGTGAGCGCGCTACCCAAGTGGCGGCAGGTTTCACTGGGCGACATCTGCGATTTCAAATATGGAAGGAGCCTGCCGAGCAGCACACGACTACCAGGCGATGTGCCCGTCTATGGCTCCAACGGACAGGTCGGCGTCCATAACCAGAAATTGACTGGTGGACCTACAATCATAATTGGACGCAAGGGATCATTCGGTGAAGTCCATTTTAGCCGTAACTCGTGTTGGCCAATTGACACAACATATTATGTTGATAATTCAGCCACCAAGGTAGATTTGCGTTGGCTCTTCTACCGTATCGGCTCCCTCGGCCTAACCGAACTAAATCGCGCTGCAGCCGTACCAGGACTAAATAGAGATGATGCATATCGGTTGAAAGTACTGCTCCCGCCGATGGAGGAACAGCGGCGGATTGCGGAGATACTGGATCGGGCAGATGCGCTGCGGGCAAAGCGGCGGCAGGCCATCGCCCTCCTCGACGACCTCGCCCAAGCCCTCTTCCTCGACATGTTCGGCAATCCGAGGACCGATTGGCAGGAGGTTGCCGTCGAGAGTCTCGCAGCACCCGAGCGAAACTCGATCCGCACAGGCCCGTTCGGTAGCCAACTTCTTCACGAAGAGTTTGTCGACACCGGAATTCCCGTACTTGGTATCGACAATGCCGTCGACAACGAATTCAAATGGGGTAAGCCGCGATTTATCACCGCCGATAAGTACGAAAAATTAAGACGTTACACCGTTCGCCCGGGCGATGTACTCGTCACCATCATGGGCACGTGCGGTCGATGTGCTGTCGTTCCAGACGATATACCTGTCGCAATCAACACCAAGCACCTCTGCTGCATAACGCTCGATCAGCAGAAGTGTTCGCCTGATTTTCTGCACAGCTACTTTCTCCGCCATCCCGCTGCGCGCCGATATCTCGAGCGCACAGCAAAGGGCGCGATCATGGCCGGCCTGAACATGGGCATCATCAAGGCGCTGCCGGTGGTACTGCCCCCAATCAACTTGCAACGGGAATACTCAGATTGGCTGCGTACGATCAAGAGCGCCAAGCAACTGGCGGCCTCGCACCTCGCCCACCTGGACATCCTCATCGCCTCCCTCCAGTCCCGAGCCTTCCGCGGCGAACTCTGGCAAACTGGCCTCGATCACCTTGAGGGGGAAGGATTGTCGTGAGCAACTTCGCATTCCTGCGGGCAGAGTGGCCGAATCTGTTCGAGGAGGCCGTGCGGGCCGAGCGGGCTGGGGTGGCCGATCCCCGGGTGGCGTGCATATGTGCCCGCAGGACGCTGGAGTTGACCGTCGAGTGGTTGTACGACGCCGATTCCACGCTCAAGAAGCCGTACTACAACGATTTGAACGCCAAGATCAACGATCCGTCCATGGTGGCGCTGGTCGGGCTCGATATGCGGACGAAGATGGAGCTGATCCGCAAGACCGGCAATAGCGGGGTGCACGGGAAGAAGCCCATAGCCGAGAAGTCCTCGATGGAGACTCTGGGTGAGTTGTTTCAAGTGATGTACTGGGTGGCCCGGCGCTATGCCCGCAACCCCGCGAATCTTCCGCCTGCGGCATTGGCTTTCGACCCGAACCTGGTGCCCCGGCCGGTACCCGCGGAGGTACGGCGCAAGAAGCAGGCCGAGATTCAAGCGATGTTGGCCGAATTCGAGCAGCAGCGCAAAGATCTTGCCGCCCAGCGAGCGGCGAACGCCGATCTCGAGGCGGAACTGGCCGAGTTGCGGGCGCAGGTCAAGGCAGCCAAGCAGGTCAACCAGAAGATTCCCGACACACACGACTACACCGAGAACCTCACTCGGAAGCGGTACATCGACCGTCTACTGGCCGAGGCCGGATGGCAGCTCGACAGTCTGGAGGATCGGGAGTATCCGGTCACCGGGCTGCCGACACCGAGCGGCAAGGGTCGCGTCGATTATGTGCTGTGGGACGACAACGGCAAGCCGTTGGGGCTGGTCGAAGCCAAACGGGCATCGAAAGATCCGGATATCGCCGGCAAGGAGCAGGCACGCCGGTACGCCGACGCACTGGAGCAGAAGACCGGTCAGCGTCCGATTATCTTCTACACCAATGGTTTCGAGACCTGGATCTGGGATGACCAACTCTATCCGCCGCGCCGAGTACAGGGTTTCTACACGAAAGACGAGCTCCGGCTGCTCATTCAGCGGCGAGCCGGTCGCAAGAAACTGGCCACCGAAACCATCAACGAGCAGATCGTCGACCGGCATTACCAGACTCGCGCCATCCGCCGGATTGCGGGCAGCTTCGAGTCCGATAATCGACGCCAAGCCCTGTTGGTGATGGCGACCGGAACGGGCAAGACCCGCACGGCCATCGCCCTGGTCGATCTGCTCGCCCGAGCGGGCTGGGTGAAACGGGTGCTGTTCCTGGCCGACCGGCAGGTCCTGGTGAATCAGGCCGCCAAGGCGTTCAAGACCCATGTTCCGGGCCTGACCACGGTGAATCTGCTGGACGAAAAGAAGGCCACCGGCCGGGTGTACGTGTGCACCTATCAGTCGATGATGGCACTGGCCGACGAAGCCGACTCCAACGACGTCAAACGTTTTGGACCGGGCCATTTCGATCTGGTCATCATCGACGAGGCACACCGGTCGGTGTATCAGAAGTACGGAACCCTGTTCACCTACTTCGATTCACTGCTGGTCGGATTGACCGCCACCCCGCGCGACGATATCGACCACAACACCTACCAGCTGTTCCACCTCGAAGACGGGATGCCCACCGACCACTACGACCTCGATGAGGCAGTGGCCGACAAGAACCTGGTGCCACCCACCGTTGTGGATGTGCCCCTGAAATTCCCGCGGCTGGGCATCAGGTACGACGAACTCCCACCCGACGAGCAAGACCAGTGGGAAACCACGGACTGGGCCCCCGACGACGGCGATATCCCCGACGTTATCGAGGCCGACGACCTCAACAAATTCCTGTTCAACGCCGACACCATCGACAAGATGCTGGAAACGGTGATGGAATTCGGGTTGAAGGTCGATACCGGCGATCACATCGGCAAGACCATCGTATTCGCCCGTAATACCAAACATGCCAAGCTCATTGCCGAACGCTTCGATACCCTGTACCCGCATTACCGGGGTGACTTCGCGACCATCATCACGAGCAAGGCAGACAATGCGCAAAGCCTCATCGACAAGTTCGAGAAGCCCGGCAGCGCGCCCTATCTCGCTATCTCGGTCGATATGCTCGACACGGGGCTGGATGTGCCCGCCGTAGTAAACTTGGTATTCGCGAAGCGAGTGCGCTCGAAGACCAAGTTCTGGCAGATGCTCGGACGCGGGACCCGGCTGTGCGAGAACCTTTTCGGCCCCGGACAGCACAAGACCGGATTCGTCGTGTTCGACCTGGGCCAGAATGTCGAGTACTTCAACCAGAACCTTCCCACCACAGCCGGCCGGTCGACGCTCTCTTTGCGCGAGAAGCTGTTCCGGCAACGTGCTGACCTGTTGTTGGAGCTGGATCAGCTGGAGAATCCCGGCGATACACCGGCCGAAATCCCGACAGGTGAACCGGAAAGCATCGGTGATGTGCGTTGGCAGTTCGCGCAGGCACTGCACCAGCAGGTGGCCGGAATGAATCCCGACAGCATCGAAGTACGCCACAAATTGCGGCAGGTCGAAGCCTTTGTCGATCCCGCCACCTGGCAGCGGATCACACCGCCGAAGCGAAGGGAACTCGATGAGATAGCCGGGCTGCCGACCGAATTCGTGGAGGATGGCAACAGCCCTCAGGCCAAACGCTTCGACTACCTCATGCTGCGGCTGGAGTACGCGTGTCTCACCGGAGAGCCAAGCTTCGCTGCGCTGCAAGACCAGGTGCGCGATATCGCAATAGAATTGCTCAGCCCGGCATTGCAGAACATCCCGGCAGTCTCGAAGCATCATGACTTCCTCGAGGACGTCTGCTCCGATGCCTGGTGGGATGATGTCACCCTGCCCATGCTCGAGACTGTGCGCCGACGCCTGCGTGCCCTGGTCGCCAATATCAAGCCAACGCGGCGCAGCCCGGTCTACACCGACTTCACCGACGAGCTCGGCCAACTGCACATCCAGGAACTCACCGCGCTCAGCGGCATTCGTGGCAAGTCACGATTCGAGGCGAAAGTCCGCGCTTACCTCACCGAACACGCCGACCAGATCGCGGTGCAGAAGCTGCGCCGTAACCGGCAGATCACCACGATGGACGTCGCCTTTCTGGAGCAAGTATTCCTCGCCGAGGGCTTCGGCACGGCAGAGGACCTGGAGCAGGCGAAGTCCGAGTACGACGGGGAGCTGGGCCTATTCGTACGCGCGATCGCGGGCCTCGATGAAGAAGCCGCCATCGCCACGTTCGACAAGTTCCAGGCTGGTCGCACACTCTCGGCGAATCAGCTCGACTTCGTCAAACTGTTGATCAAAGTGATCACCAAGAGCGGTGTCGTCGATGTCGGCGCCCTCTACGATCCCCCGTTCAGCAGCATGGCTCCACGCGGCCCCGAGGAGTTGTTCTCCGACAAAGATCTCGACGCGATGCAGGAAGTGCTCACCCACCTGCGTACCACAGCCATACCCGTCGATACGCAGACAGCTTGACAGGTTCCATGCTCAGCACGGACCGGCTACAACCCTGGATGTGACGCAGTGGCAACTATCGACATGACACTCCTACGATCACGCCGTAACTACGCTCGTAGGGCCGGAACTGGCGATTGGAACCAATCCGATCATGCGCTATGCACCGGGCTCCCATCGCAGAGCTCCGGCCACCCATGTTCCACCGATCACTCTGCCTTCGATAAGCGGGTCCGCAAACTCGGCGACCAGTTCGAAAACGTGGAGGAATAGGTCAGGGTAACCAGCCCCCGCTGGGCCCTGACGACGGCGCCAAGCCGCGTACGAGCGCTGACGGAGCTCGGGAAGCCGGATCACCGAACTACTGAGTGATCTCAATGTGATTCCTCGGTAGGCAGCGGTGGCCTCCAGCGCGTCCGCCAGTTCGTTGCCGAGGAGGTCATTGGAGGAGATCAAGCGATGCAGGTCTGCGTAGTCGCGATCGCGGGTGTTCAGGTCGCCCAGTGCCACCGCGGTCGACAGCTTCTCGGCGATAACCGTGGCGAGCGGATATCCGAAAAGCTGAAAACTGGTGCCATCGAGCTGTTGCGGATACTCGATGAGCATTGGCTCCGGAGTGACCGGATCTCCGAAACTGACATCGAGCTGGAGCTTGAGGCGCGCCCGAGAAATGGAAGCGGCCATCGTCATACGTAGCCCGTGGTACTCGTCGTCCTCCCGGATCTGAACAGTCTTCAGTGTGCTGGGATCGAAAAGGACCCCATCATCTATCTCAGTCGCTGCGATCATCGAGATCCGCCGAACGATCTCATCCTCATCGCCACTGAAGAACCGGCCGAGGATGTCGATATCGCGGGTCATCCGGCGAGCACCGAACTGAGCCAGCAGTAGGCCACCCTTGAGAACGAAGAACCGTCCGCCCATCGGTGACACCGCAAGCCGGAACAGGAAGCGCTCGAGTACATACTCGATCATGAGCTCGTCGGTTGACCGTGCAGTACGGCGAGCCAGATTGCGCAGGTCGTTGTAGATTCGGCCTGCTGTGCTGTCACGTGCCGGATTGGGCATCAGGCGGTCACCGCTTCGACAGCGGGGCGAATGATTGATATCGCATTGAGTTCACCGGCGATGCGCTGCAGCTCGGCCACGCCCGCGGAGCCGGCACGACGTAGGTAGCGGCCGAGTGCGGCCAACGCGAGAGTTTCACCGATGCGGTGGCGGTGACGCATTGCGTCGACCACGGAGCGAGCGGCGTCATACACCGGGATGGTTTCGCCCGGCGCCGCCTCGTAACGCTCGACATTGAGTGCAAAGGTCCTTGCCGAATACTGGGAGACGACAACAGGAGGAAACGAGATCGAAGGCCGACGGGCGCCCCGCGCCACAGCGATATGCACCGCCCAAGGAATATCGTCGATCAACTCGTGCAGCGCGAGAGCGGATTCACCACATACAACCGCATGCGGCGCCCGTGTACACACCGCGAGAAGATCGATGTGTGCGGACTTCGCGGCATCGGTGCGGCGATAGACACCGCGTGATAGCTCGTCCACCTCCCCGCGGTCCAGTAAGAGCGATAGGTCCCTGGAAGAAAGCCCGGCTTGACGCGCCTCCGCCGAAGTGAAGGTCGGCGGCAGCCCACCCAACCTGGCCGACAGTCTCGAAGACCCAGTAGAACCCATGCATTAAATCGTACCCACAGGACAGAGCTATGGGTGCGAATTGATACAAGCCGACCTATTTACCGACCCGGACCCAGCTTCCACCCGCACCCAACGTACCGCCATCTAACTGCATGAATGCCACTTGTAACCCTTAACCATCACATGACACCAGTGGCAGGACGCGTACCCGATGGAGAGCAGGATCGGCACATCGCGGGCCGCGGCTTCCGCGAGGGCGTCGGTATCCCACTCCCGCCAGTGCACCGGGTTGTCCGCGTGCTGACGCAGGTACGGGGAGGTCGCGCTTCCGAGCCGGTTCACCCTTCCACCCTCTCACGGGTACCGGTCACCTGCCGAGCACCGCGGGCGCCGGAACTCCTACCGTGGACGCGTGATCAGAACCGCCGCCCTGGCCCATATCCGCGACCGTCGCCTGATCCAGACCCGCTCGGCCGGAAAGACCGTGTTCTATATGGCCGGCGGCAAGATCGATCCCGGGGAGAGTCCGCTACAGGCCCTGCACCGCGAGGTCCGCGAAGAACTCGGGGTCGGCGTCGACGGGGTGCGCGAACTCGGCGTGTTCCGCGCCGAGGCCTACGGGCACGCCGCCGGAACGCGGCTGCATATGACATGTTTTCTGGCCGATATCAGCGAGGAGCCGCGCCCGGCGGGCGAGATCGCCGAGTTCCGCTACTTCACCGGGAGTGAGTACGCGGCGATGCCCGAAGTCGCGCCCGGGTCGCTACTGGTGTTCCGGCGACTGCACGAACTCGGCCTGATCGACTGGTGAGCGCCCGGACCGGCCACTCGCTCGCCGGTCGCCGCTAGGTGGACCGGTCGCCGTCGCCGGAGACGCCGTTGGTGGTCGATTCCGGCCGCCGCGCGACACCGTGCTCGGTGCCCTCGTCGGCCTCCTGATCCGGTTCCGGATGTTCGGGCTCGAACGTCTCCGGAAGGTTCTTCAGGTGCTTGTTCATCGAACGGACCAGCAGGAACGTACCGATCAGCAGGATCAGGACCACGGCCAGACCCAGCGGGGAAGCCTTGCCGAACTCCGGGCCGGTCGGCGTGCCGGGAGTCTGCGCCAGCAGGGTGGCGGTGAGGGCGGGGAACTGGGACACCGGCATCAGCGGTGCTCGTCGGTGATACCGGTGAACAGGTCCGTCTCCGGGATATCGGTACGCACCCGGGTCTTGGCCAGTTCGAATTCCTCGGTCGGCCACAGCCGCTGCTGCATTTCCAGCGGAATGGCGAAGAACGCGCCGTTCGGGTCGACCTGGGTGGCGTGCGCGCGCAGCGCGTCGTCGCGGCGCGGGAAGTACTTACCGCATTCGACCTGGGTGGTCACCCGGGCCATGATGTCGCCGCGCTCCACCGCGTACTTGCGGGACCGATCCAGCCACTCCTGCAGCGGGAAGGGCTCGCCCATCTTCGCGAACTCCTCGGCGAACACCTCCATCCGACGGATGGTGAACCCGTGGTCGTAGTAGAGCTTCAGCGGGGTCCACGGCGCACCGGCGTCCGGGAACTTCTCCGGATCCCCCGCGGCCTCGAACGCGGCCACCGATACTTCGTGGCAGCGGATGTGGTCGGGGTGTGGATAGCCACCCATCTCGTCGTAGGTGGTGATGACGTGCGGCTTGAACTCCCGCACCACCCGCACCAGCGCCTCGGTGGCCTCCTCCAGCGGGACCAGCGCGAACGAATCCTCGGGCAGCGGCGGCAGCGGATCGCCCTCGGGCAATCCCGAGTCGATGAATCCGAGCCAGGTCTGCCGGACCCCCAGGGCGGCGGCCGCGGCCGCCATCTCCTCGCGCCGGATCTCGTTCATCCGCTCCAGTACGCCCGGCGTATCCATCGCCGGGTTCAGGATGCTGCCGCGTTCACCGCCGGTCAGCGTGACGACCAGGACATCATGTCCTTCGTCGGCGTACCGGGCGGTGGTGGCACCACCTTTACTGGATTCGTCGTCGGGGTGTGCGTGCACCGCCATGAGGCGAAGGCCACTCACTTCTCGTTCACCGTCGCTCTCGGTCGCGGGTGGTCGGACTCCATTACCTATAGTTCCATCTGGACCGATTCTGTTCCGACCTACCCCCCGGGAGCACGAAATCATGACCGAGCCCACGCCGGAAACCCCGCGCACCGGGTCGACGGCGGCTTCCGAGGCCCCCGGCGCGGGCGACACCGGCGCCGCGGAAACCGCCGCGGACCGCTACGCCTACCGTTACGGTCGCCGCAGCGGCGGCCCGGTGAATCTGCGCCGGTGGGGTGCCGCGCTGACGGTCGTGGTGGCGCTGGCCGGGATCGGGGTCGCCTATCTCGGCTGGAAACAGTTCGGCCCCAAGGACATCGAATCCGAGCAACTCGGCTACTCGGTGATCGACGACTCCTCGGTGGAGTTGCGTATCCGGCTGACCCGCGCCGACCCCACACAACCGGTGGTCTGCGTGGTCCGGGCCATGGCCCGCGACCTCACCGAGGTGGGCCGCCGGGAGGTCGTGGTGGAACCGTCGGCCGGGGAGGAGACGGTGAAGGTGAGCACGGTGATCGAGACCAGTGAGCCGCCCTCGTCCGCCGCCATCTACACCTGCACCGACGATGTCCCCGGTTATCTGAAGAGGTAACGCGGTAATTCTGGAGGCGCTCCGCGCCTCGAGGGTGGGGCTGTGATCTGGAGACGCTCCGCGTCTCGAGGGTGGGGCCCTTACATCCCGGTTCTTCACTCCCGGCGGGCGGTCGCTGCGCTCCCTTCCTCTGGTCGCTCCAGAACCGGGCGGGCCCCACCCAGGGCGTGCGACGCTATTTGTGTGACTTGCCGGTAAAAACTTCTCCGACCTGCATTTTTGTGATTCATGCTAAAATGGCCTCACACACGGTTCCGGGGCTCGGAGCCGTGTTTGCTGCATTGGCGGCCAGCGCGGTCGATACCGGGTCGGCGTGAGTGTCCCGGCGTCAGACCTGTCGGGGTTCTCCGAAGTTTCCCGCAGATCGCGATAGCCGTCGGCTGATGCATGCCTGCCCACGGCGGGTTGTGCCGCAGTGATCAGGGAATCCCGGCCTGCCGGGGACAACTACTAGGGAGTGATCGAGATGACTGAGACCCAAGTGACCTGGCTGACCCCGGAGTCGCACGACAGGCTCAAGAGCGAACTCGACGCGCTCATCGCCAATCGTCCGGTCATCGCCGCAGAGATCAACGAGCGCCGCGAAGAAGGCGACCTCAAGGAGAACGGCGGCTACCACGCGGCTCGGGAAGAGCAGGGCCAGCAGGAGGCCCGCATCCGGCAGCTGCAGGAACTCCTGAACAACGCCAAGGTCGGCGTGGCGCCCACCAAATCCGGTGTCGCGCTGCCCGGGTCGGTCGTGAAGGTCTACTACGACGGGGACTCCGACGACACCGAGACCTTCCTCATCGCGACCCGCGAGGAAGGTCTGGGCAACCCGGACCTGGAGACCTACTCTCCCAGCTCGCCGCTGGGCGGTGCGCTGATCGACGCCAAGGTCGGCGAGACCCGTGAGTACACGCTGCCCAACGGCAACACCATGAAGGTGACGCTGGTCAGCGCGGAGCCCTACCACAGCTGAGCCCGGCTCCCGGGCCGCGGCCCGGACCCCTGCGGACACAAGCGGCCGCATCCGATGTCCCGGATGCGGCCGCTTGTTCATGTCCTGTGCACATCTCCTGGTCTCCGGACCGCCGGGCGGTCCGGGTCCGGTCAGTTCAGGGCTTGTTCGAGATCCGCCAGCAGATCGGCGATATCTTCGATGCCCACCGATAGCCTTACCAGATCGGCCGGCACCTCGAGTTCGGAACCCTCCGTTGAGGCATGGGTCATGGCCGCCGGATGCTCGATCAGCGATTCCACCCCACCCAGCGATTCGGCGAGGGTGAACACCTCGGTCCGGGAGCAGAGGTCGCGGGCGGCCTCGATACCACCGGCCAGCCGCACCGAGATCATCCCGCCGAAGCGGCGCATCTGTTTATCGGCCACGGCGTGGCCGGGATGCTCGGGCAGCCCGGGGTAGATGACCTGGGAGATCGCCGGATTCCGGGTCAGGAATTCGGCGAGCGTCTCGGCGTTGTCGCAGTGCCGGTCCATCCGCAGCGACAGCGTTTTGGTCCCGCGCAGGGTGAGGAACGCGTCGAACGGGCCCGGGACCGCGCCGGCGCCGTTCTGCAGGAACGCGAACGCGGCGTCGAGTTCGGCATCGTCGGTGATCAGCGCACCGCCGATCACATCGGAGTGGCCGCCCAGATATTTGGTGGTCGAATGCAGCACCACATCGGCGCCTAGCAGCAGCGGCTGCTGCAGGTACGGGGTGGCGAAGGTGTTGTCGACGACGAGTTTCGCGCCCGAGGTGTGCGCGATATCGGCCAGCGCCGGGATATCGCCGATATTGAGCAGCGGATTGGTCGGCGATTCCACCCAGATCAGCTTGGTGTTGGGCCGGATCGCGGCGCGCATCGCGTCGACATCGGTTACCGCGGCCGGGGAGTGTTCGATCCCCCACTGGGTGAACACCTTGTCGATGAGCCGGAAGGTGCCGCCGTAGGCGTCGTCGGGGATGACGATATGGTCGCCGGGCCGCAGCATGGCCCGCAGCGCGCAGTCGGTGGCCGCCATCCCGGAGGCGAACGCCCGGCCGTGGCGGCCGGACTCGAGGGCCGCGAGGTTGGCCTCGAGCACCGTCCGGGTCGGGTTGCCGGTGCGCGCGTATTCGTAACCGTCGCGCAGACCGCCCACGCCGTCCTGGGCGAACGTGGAACTGGCGTATATGGGCACATTGACCGCGCCGGTTCGCGGATCGGGTTCGTATCCGGCGTGCACAGCCCTGGTGGTGAAGCCCAGCTCGCTCATAGCCCCACCCTAGAGGTCGCGCTCCCCGCGCTCGCACACCGGTCGGGCCGGTGTGGCGCAGCTCGCTCACGGGCCGCCGGGACACTGCCGATTACCCTGGGCCCATGCTTACCCTGGCCGAACTCTTCGCGACCGATTCCCTGCTCACCGCCGAGGAACGGGAGATCCGCGATACCGTGGCCGCCTTCACCGAGCGGCGGGTCCGGCCGCATATCGCGGAGTGGTTCGAAGCCGGTATCTTCCCGGTCCGCGAGATCGCGCCGGAACTCGGGAAGATGGGCGTACTGGGCATGCATCTGGACGGGTACGGCTGCCCGGGACTGCCCGCGACCGCCTACGGGCTGGCCTGCGCGGAGCTGGAGGCGGCCGATTCGGGGCTGCGGTCGCTGGTCTCGGTCCAGGGGTCGCTGGCGATGACCGCCATCCACTCGTTCGGCTCCGAGGAACAGAAACAGCAGTGGCTGCCCGATATGGCCGCGGGGAGCGTTCTGGGCTGTTTCGGGCTCACCGAACCGGATTTCGGCTCGAACCCCGGCGGTATGCGTACCCGGGCCCGGCGCGACGGCGCGGACTGGGTGCTCAACGGGTCGAAGATGTGGATCACCAACGGGTCGGTGGCCGATATCGCGGTGGTGTGGGCTCAGGTGGAGGTCGACGGGCGGAATCGGGTCCGCGGCTTCCTGGTGCCGGCGGGGACGCGCGGGTTCACGGCGCGGGAGATGAAGGGGAAGCTGTCGCTGCGTGCCTCGATCACCGCGGAACTGGATCTGGACGAGGTCCGGTTGCCGGCCGACGCGGTGCTGCCCGGCGCCACCGGGCTCTCCGCGCCACTGTCCTGCCTGGGAGAAGCCCGGTTCGGAATCATCTTCGGGGCGCTCGGCGCGGCCCGCGATTGCCTGAGCGCGACCATAGAATATTCGCGAACTCGCGAGGTTTTCGACAAATCCCTCGCCGCGTATCAACTGACGCAGGCGAAATTGGCGGATATGGCGCTGGAATGGGGAAAAGGACAGCTGCTGGCGCTGCATCTGGGCCGGTTGAAGGACCGCGGCGAACTGAGCTCCGAGCAGGTGAGCGCCGGAAAGCTGAACAGTTCCCGTGAGGCCCTCGCCATCGCCCGGGAATGCCGCACCATTCTGGGCGCCAACGGGATCACGCTGGATTATCCGGTGCTGCGGCACGCGAACAACCTCGAATCGGTACTCACCTACGAGGGCACCGCGGAGGTGCATCAACTGGTACTCGGCAAAGCACTCACCGATACCGCGGCTTTCCGCTGAGACAGCCGGTCCGCGCACCCGGATTCCGGTGGAATTCGCCCGCTGACCGGCCGTCTGCGCAAGATCTCACAGCCCCGTCCACGGCGGCGGAGGACATTGTTACCAACCGTCACCCTCGAGCCATCTCGGTGTCACCCATTGGCCGAGCCGGCAGCGCACCCTGAATATCGCACCCGAGACGAGTCGGGAAACGTCCAGGTGTATTACACGGAGGTGCGTAATGAACTCGCAGTCGCCCGGACCGGGCAACAGAAGACCGCCCATCACGGCCAAGGCCGTCGGTGTGAAGGCCGTGCGGAATTCACGCGAACGCATCTGCCGATTACCCGATCAGCGCGAATTGGTGGCCGCCTTCACCTATCCGGGCGATCCGCGGTCCGGCGAACCACTGCTGGTCTGGGCGCAGGCCCTCGCCGACCTGCATCGGCGCCGCCACGGTGATCCGCTGGTCACGGCCGGTATCGACTGCCGCCGGGCGGAGGTCGTGGAAATGATCGATCGCTGGGTGAGCATCGAAACGGCCGCGAATCGCGGCCGGCGGCTGCGAACCGGATCGCCGGGTTCGACCATCGATCGGATGGCCGCCGCGCATGTGCACGCGAATCATCTGCTGCACAATTCCGAATGCGTCTCCGACGACCGCGTGCACGCGGCCTGGTATCGGCTGGCACTGCTGGCCGACGAATGGACGGATCTGGTAACCGGCGCCGAGCCGGTCCGGCGCCGGGCCTGACCTCCCCGCCGGTTCTTACCCGATTCGCGCCGGGAATATCCTCGGGCCAGTGCGCGATTTATCACAATCCGATATATCGGCACGCATTGTTACCATTGTGTCATGTTCGTTCCGGGTCCCCGTTTGTTCGAAGCCTCCGCTCGTCGTTTCCTCGAGGGGATGTACCGAACCCACGGGGCCCCGGCACAGGCCGCGGCCGCGGACCTTCCGGGTCTGACCGCGGAACTGGACCAGCACGCCGCCGCGGTGCGCGACATCCTCGAACTGGGTGTCGGTACCGCCGACCAGGTGTCGCCTACCGTGCTGCTGGCCGGCTATATCCGCGGGCTGATGGACGATATGACCGCGCCGCTGGTCGCCCCCACCGATTGGGCCACCGCCGATTGGCTGCATATGCGACTGGCCGGGGCCTGCCTGCACGCCGGCTTCCCGGCCCCGTAGACGGCCTTCCGCCGTGAGCCGGTCCGGCCCACGGCGGAAGAGGACGTACCGCTACCTGAGGTGGCGCGGTTCACCGCCACCGTAGGGCGGCTCACCGCCGTACGGGTTGCCGTACTGCTGCCGGTAGTCGCTGCCCGGCATCTGCCGCCCGAACTCGTCCGGTTCACCGCGGAAACCGCCCTGAGCGGGCTGCGGCTGATCCCATTCCGCCGGGCGTGCGCCGGCGGTCGGACCGCGACCCTGCTGCGGCATCCGCTCGCGTTCCCGGGACGCGTCCTCACGACCGCGCTGATAGGCCTCCGCGTGACCGCGTACCGCGGGCATCTCCTCCTCCAGGCCGCTGAGCCAACCCTCCCAGCGCTGCTGCATCGGGCGCACCAGACCGCCGCCGACGCCGACCACCAGGATTCCGCCCAGCGTGGCGAGGACCGCGATCAGCACCGGTGTGGTGACCGCCGTGGCCACCCCGATCTGATTCAGCGCGGCGATGATGCCGATACCCCAGATGAACACCGACGCGATCCGCGCGAGCATCGGGCCGTAGCTGAGCCCGCCCAGCGCGTTACGCGCCAGATCGCTTACCGCGTGCGCGATCGCACCCGCGATCACCACGATCAGGATGGCGACCGCGAGTCGCGGCAGCCAGGCGACGATCCCGTTGATCAGGTTGCTCACCGGGTTCGGGCCGAAGACCCCGAAGCCCATCTGCAGCGCGATCAGCAGAATCGCGTAGAAGGCCAATCGCCCGAGGAGATCGGACGCGTCGTATTTGCTGCGCGAGAGCATCCGCTGGATCCCGCCCCGCTCGACGAGCCGATCGAAACCCACTCGCTCGAGAACTTTGTCGACGATCTTCTCGACCACCTTGGCGATGATCCAGCCGATCAGCAGGATGACCAGGAAGCCGAGCAGCTTGGGGACGAATGTCGCGATCGAGCTCCACGCGTCAGAGAATCCCTGCTGGAAATCGATTGCCAAACTCGAGGTTCGCACAAGCCCTTCCCTTCGTTCTCCGAACGAACGTGACGTTTGCCACGAACGGCGTACAGCTCGTTATACCCCGGGAGAACTGGCGGAACCTGAGATTGCGAAAAATTTGCTAACGCGCGGACCTGCCGGTGCTGAGGAAGCCCAGCAGATCGTGGCGGGTGATCACACCGACCGGTTTACCGTCCTCGACAACCATGAGCGCGTCGGTATCCGACAGCGCCTTGGTGGCGGCCGAGATCGGCTCACCGGACCCGATCAGCGGGAACGACGGGCTCATATGCTGGGCCACCGAATCGGTGAGATGCGCTTTCCCGGAGAACACCGCCGACAGCAGATCCCGTTCGGAGACGCTGCCCGCGACCTCACCGGCCATCACCGGCGGTTCCGCGCCGACCACCGGCATCTGCGACACCCCGTATTCGCGCAGGATCTCGATGGCATCGCGCAGGGTCTCCGAGGGATGGGTGTGCACCAGATCGGGCAGCTTGCCCGATTTGCCGCGCAGCACATCACCGACCAGTGTCTCCGCGGTGGATCCGTCCAGCGGAGTGCGCAGGAAACCGTACGAACTCATCCACTGGTCGTTGAAGATCTTCGACATGTACCCGCGCCCGCCGTCGGGCAGCAGCACCACCACCACGGCCTCCGGATCGCGGCGCGCCACCTCGAGTGCCGCCACCACGGCCATCCCGCACGAACCGCCGACCAGCAGTCCCTCCTCGCGGGCCAGGCGGCGGGTCATATCGAAGGAATCCGCGTCGGAGACGGCGATGATCTCGTCGGGAATCGCGGGGTCGTAGGCGGTGGGCCAGAAATCCTCGCCGACGCCCTCCACCAGATACGGCCGGCCGGTCCCGCCGGAGTACACCGACCCCTCGGGATCCGCGCCGACGACCTTCACCTTGCCGCCCGAGACCTCCTTGAGGTAGCGGCCCGCGCCGGTGATGGTGCCGCCGGTGCCGACACCGGCGACGAAATGGGTCACCGTACCGTCGGTATCGCGCCAGATCTCGGGACCGGTGGTCTCGTAGTGGCTCTCCGGGCCGCCGGGATTGGAATACTGGTTCGGCTTCCAGGCGCCGTCGATCTCGCGCGTCAGGCGGTCGGAAACGCTGTAGTAGCTGTCGGGGTGGTCCGGAGGCACCGCGGTCGGGCACACCACGACTTCGGCGCCGTAGGCGCGCAGCACATTGCGCTTGTCCTCGCTGACCTTGTCCGGGCAGACGAAGACACAGTGGTAGCCGCGCCGCTGCGCCACCAGCGCCAGACCGACGCCGGTGTTGCCGGAGGTGGGCTCGACGATGGTCCCGCCGGGACGCAGCTCCCCGGACTTCTCCGCCGCCTCGATCATCTTCACCGCGATCCGGTCCTTGGAGCTCCCGCCCGGGTTCAGGTACTCGATCTTGGCCGCCACGAGCCCCGCGCCCGCCGGCGCGACCGAGTTCAACCGGACCAGCGGGGTGTTACCGATGAGGTCCACGACATGATCCGCGATGCGCATACCCCCATCGTTGCAGAGACGTTGCCGGAGAGTTCGGTGCGGTCCCGGGACCCCGGGCGGCAGTGGTGACGGTCACCGCGCAAATCCGGCGGGCACGCGCCCGAACATCTAGGATCCGGTACCTATGAGGCTGCCGAAGTTCGCGCGCGCCACCGCGATTCTGGCCGGCTCGGCGTTCGCGCTGATCGCCGCGCCGGGGGCACCGGCCGGTGCCACCACCGTGTCGCTGCCGACCGTGCCCACACTCGCCTACGGCGGACTGTGCGGAACCAGTATCCGCACCTGGGCCGATACCGGACCGCAGTGGCCGGGCCGCGCGATCGTCAATGTCAGGGCCGATCCGGTCACCGGTATCGGTCCGGGTGTGCATCCGTTCGCACCGCTGTGCGAGGTGCTGACCACCGTGTCCTGGCGCAATCTCGATACCGGCGCCACCGGCAGCTACGTGAACAACGTGGTGACCGGTATCTACGGCAGCATCCAGTACTCCCTGTTCCAGGACACCGGCCCGGGCCGGGTCGAGGTCACGGTCACCACGAACCACGCGAGCGTTCCGGCGCGCGGCAGTTTCGTCGTCCCGGCCTGATCCCTCGCGCCGGACGCGACCGCGAATAGTTGCGGCGCACACCTCGCGCGACACCGGAGTCGTCAATAAAATCGCTGCACATGGGCGAGACACGGATCGGATGGCGCACGGCCGTAGTGGCCGGCGCCGCGGCCACGCTGTTCGGATCCGGGGCGGGTACCGCGTCCTGGGCCACCTACCGGTTGCTCACCTCGCAGGCCGGTACCGCGCGCGGCATGATCGGCCGCGATACCTCCAAGCCGCCGGAGGCCGACGGTATCTACGCACCGCACGGCTACGAGACCTGGCGCAATGGCAAGCACGCCGACCTGCATCTGATGATCTTCGGTGATTCCACCGCCGCCGGTCTCGGCTGCCGCAGCGCCGCCGAGGTGCTCGGGGTCCGGATGGCGCACGGCCTGGCCGATGCCACCGGCCAGCGGATCCGGTTGAGCACCAAGGCCATCTCCGGGGCCACCTCCAAGGGACTCGCGGGGCAGGTGGACGCGATGTTCGTGGCCGGCCCGCCGCCGGACGCGGCGGTGATCCTCGTCGGCGCCAACGACGTCACCAAGAAGCATTCCGTCGGCCGGTCCGCGCAACGGCTGGGCGCCGCGGTCAGCCGCCTGCACGGCGCGGGCAGTGTCGTCGTGGTCGGCACCTGTCCCGATCTGGGCAGCGTCACCGCCATCCCGGAACCCCTGCGCACCGTCGTGCACCGGTGGAGTGTCCGGCTCGCCCGCGCGCAGGCCGCCGCCACCCGGGCGGCGGGCGGGCGCACCGTGGCGATGGGCACCCTACTGGCCAAGGATTTCCGGGCCGCCCCGGAGCAACTGTTCTCCGCCGACGGGTTCCATCCGTCCGCCGCGGGCTACGCCTTGGCCGCCACCCATCTGCTGCCCGAGTTGCTGAATGCGCTCAATGAACGGGATATGGCCACCGCGGATATTTCCCCGCAGCCGACCGGGACGTAGATTCGAGAGGATCGTACCCGTGAGTAGCGCTCGATCCGGCCGGTTCGGAGAAAGCGCCACTCCTCGACAAAGGAGTCCTCATGCCTGAGGCCGTCATCGTTTCCGTTGCTCGTTCCCCCATCGGCCGGGCCAACAAGGGATCCCTTGTGAGCATGCGGCCCGACGACCTCGCCACCCAGATGGTCCGCGCCGCGCTGGACAAGGTCCCCGCGCTGCAGCCCGCCGATATCGACGATCTCATGCTCGGCTGTGGGCAGCCGGCCGGTGAAGCCGGATTCAATATCGCCAAGGTCGTCGCCACCCAGCTCGGCTACGACTATCTGCCCGGCACCACCGTCAACCGGTACTGCTCCTCGTCGCTACAGACCACCCGCATGGCGTTCCACGCCATCAAGGCCGGCGAGGGTCACGCGTTCATCTCCGCCGGTGTGGAAACCGTGTCCCGGTTCCCGAAGGGCACCGCCGACGGCTGGCCCGATACCCACAACCCGCTGTTCGGCACCGCCGAAGAGCGGACCGCGACCTCCGCGCAGGGCGGAGTCGCCTGGAAGGACCCCCGCACCGACGACACCATCCCCGACGTCTACATCGCCATGGGCCAGACCGCGGAGAACGTCGCCTCGTTCACCGGTATCTCCCGCGAGGACCAGGACCACTGGGGCGTGCGGTCCCAGAACCGCGCCGAAGAGGCCATCAAGGCGGGCTTCTTCGAGCGTGAGATCACCCCGGTGACCCTGCCCGACGGCACCGTCGTCTCCACCGACGACGGCCCCCGCGCCGGCACCACCTACGAGAAGATCTCCCAGCTCAAGCCGGTCTTCCGACCCGACGGCACGGTGACCGCCGGTAACGCCTGCCCGCTCAACGACGGCGCCGCCGCCCTGGTGGTCATGAGCGATACCAAGGCCAAGGAACTCGGCCTGACCCCGCTGGCCCGCATCGTCTCCACCGGTGTCTCCGGCCTGTCCCCCGAGATCATGGGCCTGGGCCCGATCGAGGCGGTCCGCCGGGCGCTGAAGCTGGCCGGTAAGACCATCGGCGATATCGACCTCTACGAGATCAACGAGGCCTTCGCCGTGCAGGTCCTGGGCTCGGCCCGGGAACTGGGTATGGACGAGGACCGTCTGAACGTCTCCGGCGGCGCCATCGCGCTGGGCCACCCGTTCGGCATGACCGGCGCCCGCATCACCGCCACCCTCATCAACAACCTCCAGACCCACGACAAGCAGTTCGGCCTGGAGACCATGTGCGTGGGCGGCGGCCAGGGCATGGCGATGATCATCGAACGCCTGAGCTGACGGCACCGCCTCCGGCGGCGCGGGGCCGGATGTGAGCAGTCCGGCGTGTGCGGTGGCCGGAGCGGACGCCGATCCGTTTCGGCGATAGCGATCGCGGCCCCCGGATCACGGAAAGCCATCCGTGATCCGGGGGCCGTTTCGCGTCATTCCCGGCTCCCGCGTGTGGCCTCCGGGTCCAGTTCCAACGGCAATCGCCGGGGCTCGGACCAACGGTCGATCGGTCCGGTGGAGGTCAGCAGGTCGACGAGACAGGTGGCCACCCTCCACCCGAGAGTCTCGCGGGCCTCCCGGTCGCTCAGATGCGGTGCCACAACCACTTCCGCGCCATGATCCAGCGCATGCTGCACAGCGATCCTCGCCGAGAGTTCCGGTCCGGTATCCGCGTAGACCGTATGAACCACCCGAAGCCCGTGCGCCCGGACCAGCCGCTCGATTTCCGAGCTGTCGCACCCCACCCGGCAGAACGCGATCGCCCGCCTCCCGCTCGTCACCGCTGCCCCTCCGCCGCGTAATCAACAGCCGCCTCGAACCGCGGGCAACGATGCCCGGCATGGACATCCATCAACCGATGGGCGTGGGCGTACCCACGGATCGGCTCCCGCGAACAACAGTGGCCGGTGGGAGGGGCGGCGGGTAACGCTCGAAGGCCGTCCACGAGTCTGCGCAATATCGCCGGGTCGTCGGCGACCCACACCTGACCCGTTTGCCATAGGCGAACTGTGGCCGCCATGGCGAGATTGTGTGGTGCGCGGGTGGGCAGGGACGGTGACTCCTCACGCATGGGGCACCTCTTCGGTGTTGTTGTCAGCGGGCTTGATTCGCCATAAAGGCTTGTAGCGGCCAATCCACTGAGGGGACAAAACCTTTGGCACCATGGAGGAAAGGCTCGATCCAGGATGTGATTGTGATGAGCAGCGATCAGAAGAATGGCGGCGTGGGGGCGCGCATAGCCGAAGAACGCAAATTGGTCGGCTGGACTCAGTCCCGTCTGGCTTCCGAGGCGAATGTCTCGACGTCTCTTGTCAAAGCTGTGGAGCAGGGAAGAGCCCCTGCCTCACCTGCTTTCATCGCCGCATGTGGCCGTGCCCTGAAAGTGGGCGTCACCGCACTACTCGAACAACCGTATCCGCGAACGACCCGCGACGAGCAGACCGTGCACGCCGGGATTCCGGATATCCGGCGAGAACTCGCGGTGTACCGGATCCCGCCCGACGATATCCCGCCCCGCGCAACGGATGAACTGGCCGCAGAGGTAGCCCGCGCATCGCGGATGCGGCACACCGTGAACCTGGGCGAACTGGGCCGGCTCCTACCTTCGCTACTGCACGATCTGCGGGTTGCCTGGTATTCGAGCAGCGGCTCGGGCCAGGAACGAGTATTCGGGCTCTTGGCCGAGACCTACGCCGCCACATCCCAGGTGGTGTACAAGCTCGGCTATATCGATCTGGCTTCACTTGCGGTGGATCGCTACGAGTGGGCAGCGGCTCGGTCCGGTGACGACCTGGCGGTGCTGGCGGGTGACTATCAACGCGCCGGTGAAATGATCGGTGTAGCCGATTGGGCGGGTGCCGAGCGGTTTCTGGAAAGCAGCAGGAGGGCGATCGAGCCCGAGATCGGCAAGGGCGACCCCGCCACGCTATCGATGTGGGGCAATCTGCACCTGAAGTCGGGCCTCGCCGCAGCGCGAGCCGGACGAAGGGATACCGCCGACGCCCACCTCGCCGAGGCAACGGAAACCGCCACGCGGATCGGTGTGGACCGTGACGACTACCGGCTGTGTTTCGGACCGACGAACGTTCAGATCTGGTCGGTGGGGTTGGCGGTCGAGATGCTGGACGGTACCGAAGCCGTGAAACGGTCGGAGAAGGTGCGGCTGACGCCGAGCACCCCTCGGGAGCGGGCCGGCCATCATTACATCGATCTGGCCCGGGCATATCTTCTGCACGGCGATCGCAACGGCGCGTTCTCGGCATTGCAGGCAGCGCGTGGAATCGCGCCGACACAGACTCGGTACCACCCGATGGTGCATGAGACGGTGCGCGCCTTGGCGCGGCAGGAGGCCCGATCGACCGAGACCCTGCGCGGGTTCGCGGCATGGTGCGGGGTAGGTGGGAAGTAGTGCTCGCCGCTACCGCCTAACGGAAACAAGACCGGCCGCCCGCACTGCGCCCGGAAAGCAAGAAACCCGCGCCGTAGCGCGGGTTTCCGTATCGGCCGACTCCTAGATGGCGCGGACGTTCTGAGCCTGCGGGCCCTTCTGGCCCTGCTCGATCTCGAACTCTACGCGCTGCCCCTCGTCGAGGGATTTGAAGCCGGAGCCGGAAATCGCGGAGTAGTGGACGAAAACATCAGGACCGCCACCGTCTTGCGCGATGAACCCGAAGCCCTTTTCGCCGTTGAACCACTTCACACTGCCTTGCGACATACTTTTCTATAACTTCCTGTTGCGAGCCGAGCGATCACATCAACAACCCGTGCCCGTCGCCCAGCATGTCACAGACCGGCCGCTACTCCCCAGAATGGTGAGGTACCGCACGCCCGGGGGCTGTTCGGAAGATGGGCGTCAGCGGCCGGTGCGGCCGGGCACTGGGGCTCCGCGACCGGTCGCGGGCGACGGCTCATCCACCACAGCAGCACGGCGGTACAGCAGAGGGGTCCACGACGAACACCGGCCCGGTGGCCGCCAGGTCGGGATCGTGAAACCGCACCTGCGTCCACTGATCGCCGAGGAATTGTGCGGTGGACTGGAACGCGGTGCGGAACCCCGCGCACGCCCAAAATGGCGATGGCCCCGATCGGAGCGGGGGCGGTCGTCAGCCGAAGTCGTCGGGGACGATGTGGAGTTTGTCGGCGATGCGGGCGAGCGCCTTCTGGTCGGTGGTGTTGAGCGAGTCGAGGACGAGGCGGCGGACGGCGCGCAGGTGTGTGGGCGCTGCCCGGTGCACGAGGTCGAAGCCGGTGTCGGTGAGTTCGGCGAGGGTGTAGCGGCCGTCGGCCGGGTCGGGGGTGCGCACGATCCAGCCGCGCTGTTCACAGCGTTTGACGACATTGGACAGGCGGGAGAGCGATCCGCTGGCGAGGAAGGCGAGTTCGCCCATCCGGAGCGTGCGCCGCGGAGCCTCGGAGAGATGGCTGAGCACGAGGTACTCGAACAGGGTGAGTCCGTGTTCCTGCCGTAGCGGCGACTCCAGCTTGCCGGGCAGCAGCAGGATCAGCGAGATCAGCCCTGTCCACGCCGCCTTCTCCTGCTCGTCGAGCCATCGGAGTTCCTCGTGGTCCGCCGAGTCGCCGGCGCCGCTCGTACGCCCTTCCGTGCCGCTCATAGGTCTTTCCCGCTCTCCGGCAAAGTCGTCATCACTTTTCGCTTGAAATAATAACGGGCAGCCATGAGTTCATGTGTGAAGTAACGCAACGGGGAACGCACCCCCAGGACAGGATGGGAACACCATGAGCACCGTCACCTTCGGCGTCACACCGGGCTACGGCGAGAAGCTGCACGAGGCCCACGGCTACAGCGGGGCCGTACGCGTCGGCGACCGGGTCGAGACCTCCGGGCAGGCCGGGGTGGATGACGATCTGGTCATCCCCGACTCGCTGGAAGACGAGATCATCCGAGCCTTCGACAATGTGGAGCGCACCCTGGCCACGGTCGGCGCGACCTGGAAGGACGTCATCCACGTCAACTCGTATCACAAGGTGGCGCCGGGTGACGACGCCATCGGCGACGACCACAACAGGGTGATGACCGAACAGTTCCGCCGTCGCCTCGGCGGACGCGCGCCCATCTGGACCGAAACCGGCGTCACGGTTCTCGGCCTCGCCGCCATGCGGGTGGAGATCCGTGTCACCGCCATAGTCGGTTCCGGGAACTGACCCGCCACCTCCGGGCGAACCGTACGCGCCGCCGGTCGCTCAGCTCGGCGACGGGGCGGCGCAGAAGGTGTGGTCCAGGAAGACGTCCACGGCCTCGTCGGGATCACCGGTGAAATCGGGACCCAGTGCGATCGTGGCCTGCCGGCTCCGGTCTTCGGCGGTGAACGACCAGGCCGCGGTGGCCAGGGCGTCACCGTCGTTGCCGTATACGCGTATCCCGCACGAGGTGGTGCGGATCCGGAGACCGAGACCGTAGGTGGAGCCCTCGACGCCCGGGGTCCGCATCGCGTCGAGAAGTGGAGCGGGGACCATCCGGCCGTCGAGCAGGGCGTCGAAGAAGCGGTTGAGGTCGGCGGTGGTCGAGATCATCTCGCCACCGGCGCCGAATACCGTCGGGTTCATGTCGGTGAAGTCGGTGAGCCCGTGCTCCGTAGGCACATATCCGCGCGGGCGGGGTTCCGGAATCGAGACCACCGAACCCGGTACGGAGGTGCCCGCCAGGGACAGCGGCCGGATGATCCGGTCGCGGATCTCGGTGGCGTAGGTGTGGGTGGTGAGGCGCTCGATGAGCATGCCCAGTAGCGCGTAGCCGGTGTTCGAGTACGCATAGGCCGAACCCGGCGGGAAATCCGGCGGATGCGCGAACGCGCGCTCGATCAGTTCGCCGGCCGACCAGGTTCGCCACCGGTTCTCGAAGAACGCCGGCCGGGGCGGGAACGGCAGCGTCTCCACGTAGTCGTACAGCCCGCTGGTATTGGCGAGCAACTGCCGGACGGTGACCGGCGGGGCGCCCGGTACGACCCCGGGCAACCAGTGTTCGACCCGATCGTCCAGACCCAGGCGTCCCTCGGAGACGAGCTGCAATACGACGACGGCGACGAACGTCTTGGTGATACTGCCGATACGGAAATGCCCGTCGACCGGCACGGGCACCGTGGTCCCGCGCTCGGCGACGCCGCTACCTCCGCGCCACACACCGTTCTCGTCGGCTACCTCGGCTACCGCCCACACCGCGGTATCGGATCGGAGCCGCGTCAGCGAGGTCTGCCACCGGCCGGTATCCGGCGACCGCGGCGAGGTGGCGGTGACGCACGCCGTCACGGATACCACGCACGCGGCGACCAACGGCACGACCCACCGCCTACCTCGGAATCTCATTCCTCGTGCGTGAACAACATTGCGCAGACCCATATTCAGCATGATCGGAGCCGGTATACGGAAGTGTCCTCACCCCCGAGAGTGAGATTCGGCAGGCGATGTGGCCCCCTGAGATGAGACGAACGCTCAGCCTGCGGTTCCGCGGGGCACAATCCATTCGGTCGGCTGACCGGTGATGCCGCCGATGATGTCGAAATCGTGGTCGTAGTGCAGCACGGTGAGGTCGGCCAACTCGGCTGTGGCAGCGATGATGAGGTCCGGCAGCGGGCGGCGGTGTTGGCCTCGCTGAGCAAGCTGGCGTTGGACGTCGAGAGCACGTTTCATGGCGGCGCCATCGGTGGCCGCCCAAGGCAAACTTTGGAGCGCGGTGTTCAGGCGGAGGTAGTCACTACTGTTGCGCGCCGAGTAGAGCAGTTCGAGAGCGACCATTTCACAGACTGCAAGGCGCCCGGACGCCATCTCGCGATCCAACCGCCGAGCTGCTTCTTCGGAGTTGTATCGCTGAGCATGGGCGGATTTATCGGCGAGGTAGACCGGGCGTGTCACTCCCAGGCTCCGCGCATGGTCTCCGGATCGAGATCGAGGTCGAGGGCCCGGAATGTATCGACGGCCTGCGCACGCCGACGCTCGGCAAGAACATGCGCGAGGGCGCGGTTGACGGTCTCGGTTTTGCCGTGCGTACCGAGCACTTCCGCGGCTTCTTCCCAGTTGTCATCTAAATCAATGGTTGTACGCATCTCGACTGCCTTCCAGTGATGCATTGAGAATCCCTGCCAGGATATCAAAACTCGCTCGCATCATTCATCATGTGTGCAGTCGACTACGCATCCATGGTCCTCGACCGGATCTACGCTCGGCCGCCACATCCTCGACAATGCCGCCAACCGGGCACCCAACAGAAAATGGCCCCGCGTAGGGGGCCATTTTCATGGAGCCTGTCGCCACCAGGGTGGCGCGCTGCTACTAGTCGCTCTGGAAGTAGCTCAGCAGGCGCAGGATCTCGACGTAGAGCCAGACCAGGGTGACCGTGAGGCCCAGCGCCACACCCCAGGCCGCCTTCGGCGGGGCCTGGGCGCGGATGAGCTGATCGGCGGCGTCGAAGTCCAGCAGGAAGCTGAACGCGGCGATGGCGATGACCACCAGGCTGAAGATGATCGCGATCGGGCCGCCGTCGCGCAGGCCGAAGCCGCCGTCGGTGAAGAAGCTCGCGATCAGGTTGCCCACGACCAGGACCAGGATGCCGATCATGGCGCCGATGAGCATGCGGGTGAACCGCGGGGTGACCCGGATGGCGCCGGTCTTGTACACGACCAGCATGCCCGCGAACACACCGAAGGTGCCGAGGATGGCCTGGCCGATCATGCCCGCGCCGCCCGCGCCACCGAAGCTGATATCGGTGAACATGAACGACAGGGCGCCGACGAAGACACCTTCGGCGACCGCGTAGGAGAGCACGAGAGCCGGGTTGTCGGCCTTGTTACCGAAGGTGGCGACCAGGACGAGGACCAGGCCGATCAGGCCACCGCCGATGACGAACAGCGGAGCCAGCCCGGTGTTGGCGCTGGTCAGGATATAGGTGACCAGCGCGGAGAGGGCGAGGACGCCGAGCGTGATACCGGTTTTGGTGACCACGTCGTCGATGGTCAGCGACCGGGTCGGCGCCTGCGGGTAGGGCTGCTGCTGATACTGCGGGGGATGCTGCTGGTTGCCGTACTGGTAACCCAGCTGACCCGCGCCGGCGGCGGCCGAGCCGAAGCTCGCGTAGCCGGTTTCCTGCTTCGGCAGATTCTTGAATACCGGATTGCTTGTGGCGCGCACCGCAAATCCCTTTCTCGGAGTTCGTTGGCCATACCGGAGCACGACCGTCGGCTCGAGCTGTTACTCGATATCCAACTGTCCATCCAACGATCACCACCCCTGGCGGAGTTCCCGGGCGGGACGACAAGACAGACAAACCGGACCTTACCGCCGGTCGGGCCGGTATGAGTCCCGGACCGGTGGATGACATGCGCCCGGATTGCCGGGCACGACCTGGGTGGATACGGATTTCCGCTGCTCACAGAGTGTCGTATCCAATTACGCAACACCCTTGCCTATAATCGTGGCGCCCAGCGAACGCCACTCATCGAAACGAGGCGATATGCCCCCAGGAGATCTCCGGCACCGGTGGAGCGTCCGGATGCTCGCCCTCGCGGCGGCGGCCGGTTGCGCGACCGCCTTCCCGGCGCCGAGCACCCCCGCCACGGCCGCACCTCCGGAGATCACCTGCGGCTGGAGTCCGCGGATCAACGCCGACACCTTCAACGTCGCCTTCCCGGACACCTTCGCCAACTACTGGATGACCCTGGTCCCCGCCGCCCCCGGTACGAGCGTGACCTTGCGCGGCGAGTTCCCGCACGCGCGCTATATGTCGTTCGTCTCCTACTCGGGGCTCGGAGAGGCCACGGGCGTGATCACCGATACCGCCATCACCCCCGACCCCGGTTCGGCGAACCCGTTCCCGGCCGGAGCCGAACGCCAGGAGCCGAACCGCTCCTACACCGTGCGGGTGGTAGCCGGTGAGCGACCCGCGAACCCCGAACCCAACACCCTCTACGCCCCGCCCTCGGGCGGTGTGATCCCGGTGCTGTACCGCGTCTACCGGCCCGACGCCGGGCGGGACGCGATGGGCGGCACCGGCCTGCCCCGGACCACCGTGCGGACCGCCGGCGGCGGGTCCTACGACCTCGCCGACTGCGGGACGAGTACCAGCGCATTCGATCCGCACGGTGTGTTCGCCCAGGGCCGCGCCCGGCTCGGCGGGCGGGCGGTCCCGCCGCCGCACGCCCCGCAGTGGGCGGGCCGCGAAGGCGGCGGCCTGTTCCCCAACCCGGACAACAAATACCTGGCGACCCTGCTCGATACCGGCCGCACCGCGGTGGTCCGCGGCCGGCTGCCCGAAACCCCCGATACCTATCCGGATTCGTCGCGGATGGATCCGGCGCAGTTGCGCTACTGGTCGATGTGCAGCGGTGACGGTCCGTCGACCGGGACCATCGGCTGTCTCGTCGACGACGAACTCCCGGTCGACGCGAACGGCGAGTACACCATCGTGGTCTCGGCCCCGGAGCACCGGCCGGACCCGGCGTGCGGGGTGGCCTGGCTGCCCGCGAATTCCGGCGAGACGCTGCTGATCATGCGGAACATGCTGCCCGCCGGAGACTTCCCGAACGCGGTGCAGAATGCGGACCCCGAGAATCCGGAACCGGTGATGGGCCCGTACTACCCGCAGGTCACCTATTCCGACAGCGCGGATCCGGCGGGAGTCTGCCCGGCCACCCGGTGACGGCCGGGCGAGCGACGGCCGGGCTCCGCGAGAATCGGTCACCATGACCGAGTTCACCGCCGCGGCGTCCGCGCCGTCCGTGCTGCTGTACCGGCTGACCCGCGCCACCAGTGTGCGGCTGGCCGCGGCGTTCGCCGCCGCCGGAATGCCGGATCTGCATCCACGGCACGCCCTGCAACTCTTCCCACCGCTGCTCGCGGGCGGGCAGCGGGTGTCGGAGCTGGCGCCGCGGATCGGAGTGACCCGGCAGGCCACCGCACAGGTGGTCGGCACGCTGGAACGCGGCGGATATCTCGTCCGCGCCGCCGACCCGACCGATCGCCGGGCGAAACTGGTGTGCCTGACCGATCGTGGCCGGGCGGCGTTCGGGGTACTGCGCGACAGCATGGTCGCGGTGGAACAGGACTGGACGCGCGCCCTGGGGCCGGGCCGGGTCGCGGAGTTCCGGGAGATGCTCGAACTACTGCTCGACGAATCCGGTAGCGGCGGAACACTACCCGGCTGAACCGATCGGCCCGGCTACATCACCAGTACGAGGATCACGACGATGATGAGCAACCCGATCAACAGGCCGATGGTGACGGCCACGGTGGGGCTGGGCGCGGACTGCCCGCGACCGGCCTGGGGCGCGACGGCGGTCGCGACGGGTTGCTGCGGCGCGGCGCGGCGGGGCAGCGGCCCGGACCGGGGACTGCGCAGGCCGGCCGCGGAGTTGCGGGCCGCCCAGGCCGGAATCGTGCCGTCCTCGGTGCGCACCGGTGCGCCGAGGATGTTGTCGGCGGCGCCGGGGCCGAAAGCGGCGGCGAGGATTTCGTCGCGCGCCTGCGCCATGGTCGGGCGGCGTTGCGGGGCGGGTTCCATCATATGCAGCAGCGCGCGGGTCAATACGCCGCTGCGGGCGGGCGGAATGATCTGCGCCATGGCGGCACGTTCCACGATGGCGTCGCTGTCGTCGTCCATCCCGAACGGCGGCTGCCCTTCGATGGCGGTGTAGAGGGTGGCACCGAGGGAGAACACATCGCTGGCCGCGGTCGGGCGGGCGCCGCGGGCCACCTCGGGCGGCAGGTAGGCGGGGGTGCCGGTGATCATTCCGTCCGGTTCGTCGGAGGCCTCGTTGACGCTGCGGGAGATACCGAAATCGCTGAGTTTCGCCATCCCGACCCCCGGGCCGCGATCGGCCACGAGGATATTGCCCGGTTTGATATCGCGGTGCACGATACCGACGTGATGGGCGGCGGCCAGGGCGTCGGCCACCTGCGCGCCGATCTGGGCCACCTCGATCACCGGGAGGGTGTTCACCAGGCCCAGCGCCCGGGCGACACTGCGTGAGGGCAGATGCTCGATCACCAGCCAGGGCTCACCGGCCTCGAGCACCACGTCGTAGACGGCGATGGCGTGCTCGTGGGAGAGCTTGGCGGCGACCCGGCCCTCGTGCACGATCTGGTCCCGGACCCGGCGGGCCTCGGCCTCGTCCAGCCCGGCCGTGGACAGCACCTGCTTGATGGCGACGTCACGGTCCAGCAACCTGTCGTGGGCCAGCCATACCGCTCCCATACCGCCACCGCCGAGCTTGGACTGCAGGCGGTACCGGCCGGCCACCAGATAATCCGGGCCGACGATGGGGCGGGGGCGATCGATCATGGGAGTGAGACTAGCCGAATTCGGTGGTAGCTGGCCGGATTCGGAGCGGGACCGCCCGTCGGGTGACCGCGTTCACGACACACGGTCGTAGCTATGCCCGATGGGCTTCCGGGGGCAGGTTTCCCCGACTAGGCTATCGAATGTATGTTCGATAGCGGTAGTAGCTGGGGCGGTGCCGACCACTTCGGTGCGCCGGCCCGGACCTCCGGCGCCGGGACCGGGAAGTGGGTGAGAACTGTGGCGGCACGACCACCGAAGGCCAGCGGCGCACGGCTGCGTGAACTGGCCGAACTGCGCCGGGCGCGGGCAGCGAGCGGCGCGGGCTGCGCGCGCCCGGCCATGGTTCCGCCCCGGACGGGTCACGCGACCTCCGTTCCGGTCGCACCGGCCTCCGCGGTCCGGCGCGAGATCCTGCCCGTCCCCTCCGCCCTCGCTCCCCTGCTGCCCGATCACGGCCTGGTCAAAGGCACGGTGGTGGCCTATACCGGCGCCGGAGCGCTACTGGCCGGTCTGCTCGCCGCGGTCACCGGGCCGGGCGGGCACGCCGCCGCGGTGGGGCTGCCCCGGCTCGGTCTGCTCGCCGCCGCCGAGATGGGCGCGCGGCTGGACCGCCTGGCCGTGGTCGCCGACGCCGGACACGATCCGGCGGAGGTGGCCGCGGTGTTGCTCGACGGCATGGAACTGGTGGTGCTCGGTCTCGGCGGCGCTTCGATACCTCCGTCCCGCGCCCGGGTACTGGCCGCGCGAGCACGGGGAAAGGGCGCCACCCTGCTCGTCACCGAGGGAGCCTGGCCCGCCCCGGACCTGCGGCTGGAAAGCCGGGTGGCCGGTTACACCGGACTCGGGACGGGCAGCGGGCGGATCCGCTCGATCAGCCTCGATATCGAGGTCCGCACCGGCACCGGCGCTCCGAGCCGCGGCCGGCTGGCCGCCCGGCCGCTGGGCGGGCGGGTGGAATGGATCGCGCTCGCCGACACCGCCGGCGCCGCGGCCGCACCGGAACGTCCGGTGACAGCAGAACAGGAGAGCCCGGTTGCCTCCTGATCGGTCCTCGTCGCGCCGGGTCCTGGTGGTGTGGTGCCCGGATTGGCCCGCGGTCGCCGCGGCGGCCGGAGCGGGGCTGCCGGCGGACCGGCCGGTGGCGGTACTGCACGCGAACCGGGTGGTCACCTGTTCGGCCACCGCCCGGGACGCCGGGGTGCGGCGCGGTATGCGCAAACGCGAAGCCCAGGGCCGCTGCCCGGAACTGTTCGTCGCGCCACCCGACCAGGACCGCGACGCCCGCCTCTTCGAACCGGTGGCCGCGGCGATCGACGCGCTCGCGTCCGGAGTAGAGGTACTGCGCCCCGGACTGCTCGCGCTCGCCGCCCGCGGCGTGATCCGGTATTTCGGATCCGCGGAGGCGGCGGCCCGGCGGTTACTGGCCGCCGCGGCCACCGCCGGGGTGGAGGCGCGGATCGGTATCGCCGACGAACTGCCGACCGCGATCATCGCCGCCCGGCACGGCACGATCGTGGCGCCCGGCGGCGACGCGCGATTCCTGGCGCCGCTGCCGATCGGCGAACTGGCCGCCGAACCGGGCCCCGCGGAACGGGAACGGGCGGCCCTGCTCGACCTGCTGCACCGGCTCGGCCTCCGCCGGATCGGCGATTTCGCCGCGTTGACCTCCGCCCAGGTCGCCTCCCGTTTCGGCAGCGACGCCGTACTCGCCCATCGGCGGGCGCGCGCGCTGCCCGAACGCCCCCCGGCTCCCCGGCAACTCCCCCCGGACCTGGAGGTCCGGCTGCCCTGCGACCCCCCGATCGACCGTGTCGACGCCGCCGCCTTCGCCGGCCGGCTGCTGGCCACCCGGCTCACCGCGGCGCTGGCGGCGGCGTCCGCGGCCTGCACCCGGCTCGAGATCCGCGCCGAGACCGAAACCGGCGAACAGCTGTCACGGGTGTGGCGGTGCGCCGAACCGCTGACCGCCGACGGGGTGGCCGACCGCGTGCGCTGGCAGCTCGACGGCTGGCTCACCCGCCCCACCGGCGCGCCCACCGCACCGGTGGTTCTGCTGCATCTGGTCCCGGTGGAGGTGGTGCCCGCCGCCGCGCTACAGCTGGGCCTGTGGGGCGATACCGGTACGGGCGACGAACGCGCACTGCGCGCGCTGGTCCGGGTACAGGGCCTGCTGGGCGGTGACGCGGTGCGGGTCGGAGTGCTCAGCGGCGGACGCGGGCCCGCCGAACGGGTCACCATGGTCACCTTCGGCGACGAACCCGCCCCCGAGACCGATCCGGACCCGCCCTGGCCCGGGCGGATTCCCGAACCGGCACCCGCGGTGATCATGCTCAACCGCCCGCCTGTGACCCTGGAGACCGCGGACGGCGCGCCCGTCCGCGTCACCGCCCGCGGACTGTTCAGCGGACCGCCCGCCCGGTTGCGCTGGGGCCGGTCGAGCTGGCGGCTCACCGCCTGGGCCGGGCCCTGGCCGCTCGACGAGCTGTGGTGGTCGCCGGGGACCGCGCCCGCGGCCCGCGCCCAGGTGGAACTACCCGGACCGCACAGCCTGCTGCTGCTCTTCCGGGACAACCGGTGGTGTGTAGAGGGACTCTACGAATGAGCGGGCGGAACCCGGTCAGTAACCGTCGCAGGAGTCGAAGGCCGCGTCCTTGTCCGCGTTGAAGGTGTCGATCTGGCCGTTGACCTCTTCGACCGAGGCGTTGCGTTCCAGCAGATCCGCCAGCGACCGCAGATTGTCGCGATAGGTGCGCATCGGGGTGGACACATCGTTGGGGACGTCGGGGTTCAGTTCCCCGTCGATCGTATCGGCGGTGTTGCGCAGCGCCGTCATCGCGGCCTGCTTCTTGGGCTCGAGATCCGGCGCCTTGTTATCGCTGGCGTCGATATAGGCGTTGAAGGCGTCCACCGCGGGATTGTTGTTGTCCCGCAGCGCCTCGCAGACCTCGGTGGCGGCCGCGGCCGCGGCGGCGGCGCGCGAGGACGAGGCGGCGGCCGAGGAGGACCTGACCTCGGAGGTGTAGAGCTGCAGCTCGGACTGGTTCACTTCCGCGGTACCGGTCACGGTATTCGAGCAGGCCGCCAGGAAGCCACCGGCGACCAGCGCGGTCAGCGCGGCGGCCAGACCGGCTCGTTCGAATCGTCGCATCGCTCTGCAACTCCCCTCGGATGCCCACGAACCCCGTATTTTCGCCCCGGCGCGCCGGACATCTGAGCCGCCGATGCTGTCAACCGTACTGGGTCGGGTCCGATTTCGGCCCGCCAGCCTCCGATTGATGATCAACCGAGATCCGCCCTACCCGGTGGCGATATCGATGACCAGGCGATTCGGCATCGGATCCGCGACCACGGTGAAGCCCGGCTCGTCGCCGGCGACCCCCACGAACGACTGGGTGACCCCCTCGAACACCGTGGTCCGGTACACCCCGGCGACACCCGGCACCGCGGGATCGGTGGCGGGGTCGGGCCCGGCGTAGGGCGCCACCCCGGTATCGAACGGATACCCCGACCCGGTGATCCGCACCTCGAGTACGGAGTCACCCGCCACCTCGAGTTCGCGCCCGCTGCCGTCCTGGACGGCCCGCCCGGTGTACCAGACGCTGAAACCCGGCGTCCCCTGTCCGTCCAGGTAGTACTCCACCCGGTCGAACCCCGGATGCCGGCTGAGCCGGACATCGGTGACGGTCAGTTTGGCGCCCGGCGAGGCCTCGGCCTGTTTGGGCACCGTATCGTCCGGCGCCGGGACCGCCTGCCCGGGCAGCGGCAGCGGCAGCGGCGGCACGGGCAAACCCGGGATATCCGCCTCCGAGCTGGGTAGAGCCGGCGCCGCCTCCGGAGAGCTAACCGGTGGTGTGGACCCCGAGTCGGCACACCCCGCGAGACACCCCAGCATCACGGCAACCACCAGAACACGCCCGGTACGCATGATCCCGATGCTAACCGCAGTGCCCACTGTCCTGCGGTAACGCCTCCTCGCACGGTGTGCCCCGGCCGCCCCCGGCCACCTGTTCACGACCGTGAACACACCCGCCGCACACGGTATGTACCGGGGTGGGTCCGCACCGCGGGGCAACGATCTAGCACACTTGTCCCGTGCGAGACGTGGAGGACCTACTCGAAAGGTTGCGCCGCTATCCGGATGTGGAGGCCACCAACCTCTATGCCGTCGATGCCGCCGACCGCCTCTTACTCGACGTCGCCGCCGACGCGCTGACCGAAGCGGCCCTCGGCGGCGGGCGGGTCGTGGTGATCGGCGACGGTTACGGCGCGCTCACCCTCGGCGCCGCCACCGCACACGATCTGCACGGTATCCGGGTCCACCAGGACCTGCTGACCGGCGAACTCGCCCTGGCCGCCAATGCCCGCGGACTCGGACTCACCGACCGCTACACCGCCTGTCCACTCGACGCGAACCTGCTGACCGGCGCGACCGTGGTCCTGCTGCGGTTGCCACGCGTCCTCGCCGGCCTCGACGAAATCGCCGAGGCCATAGCCCGTTACGCACACCCGGACGTCCAGGTGTTCGCGGGCGGCCGGGACAAGTACCTGACCAAGGCGATGAACGACGTACTGGGCGAATCGTTTTCCGAGGTCCGGGCCAGCCGGGGCCGCCAGAAGTCCCGCACCCTGCTGGTCCGGGGCCCTAAACCGATGGGGGAACCGCGGTTCCCCCTGCGCGAGCACATCGGCGAATTCGATATCGACGTGGTCGCCCACGGCGCCGCCTTCTCCGGGGCACGCCTGGATATCGGCACCCGGTTCCTGCTCGAACACCTGCGGGCCATGAAACCCGACGCCCGCGACGCCGTCGATCTGGGTTGCGGCACCGGAATACTGGCAGTCTCCCTCGCCCGGTCCCGGCCGGGGCTCGCGGTCGTCGGCACCGACCAGTCCGCGGCCGCGGTGGCCTCCGCGACCGCGACCGCGGCCGCCAACCACGTCGCCGATCAGGTCCGGGTGGTGCGCGACGACGCCATGTCCGGCGCCGCCGACAACAGCGCCGACCTGGTCGTCTGCAATCCGCCGTTCCATGTCGGCGCCGCCGTGCACACCGGCTCGGCCATCAAGATGTTCGCCCAGACCGGCCGCGTCCTCCGCCCCGGCGGTGAACTGTGGACCGTGTACAACAACCATCTCAATCACCGCACGGTCGTCGAACGGATGGTGGGCCGCACCGAGGTGATGGGCCGCAACCGGAAGTTCACGGTCACCCGATCCGTCCGCGGCCTGCACGATCCGCTCCGATAACCCCGGAGCGGATCAGTCGATCCGCCGCCGGTGCGCCCAGCGGGTGAGCGCGTTCCGATTGGACTGCTGGGTTTTGCGCAGCACATTCGACGCGTGCGTCTCCACCGTCTTCACCGAGATGAACAGCTTCTCGGCGATCTCGCGGTAGGTGTAGCCCCGGGCCAGCAGCCGCAACACCTCGAGTTCCCGCGGGGTCAGCGAATCCAGCTCGGGATCCAGCGGCGGTTCGGGCACCGGGGACCGCCCGGTGAACGAATCCAGCACGAAACCCGCCAGCCGCGGACTGAACACGGCATCGCCCCCGGCCACCCGCCGGATACCGTCGGCCAGTTCGGCGCCCGAGATCGTCTTGGTGACATACCCGCGCGCACCGGCCCGGATCACCGCGATCACATCCTCGGCGGCATCGGACACACTCAGCGCCAGACATACCGGCCCACTGTCGATCCCGTGCAGTACGGCGACCCCGCCGCCGTCGGGCATATGCACATCCAGCAACACCACATCGGGTTCGGTGGCGTTGATCCCGGCCACCGCCTCGGCCACGGCACCGGCCTCCCCCACCACCTCCATATCGGCCTCCCGGCCGAGTTCGGCCCGCACACCGGACCGGAACACCGCGTGATCATCGACGAGAAAAACCCGCACTCGCGCCCCTTCTGTACTTTTGGCGCCGCCTTCGGCGGCGCGGGGTTGCGGCCCCCCGGGGCCGCAACCCATTGTGGGCCTCGTCTGGCTGGGGGCGGTGGGAGGTCGGGGAGAACCGGCGGGCGGAGGTCTCGGTGCGGAGTCTCACCGGCGTGCGGTTCGCGGGCCTGCCGGACCGGGGCCGGTGGCGAATTCCGGTGAGGTCGCGGTGACCGGCCGGGCAGCGGGCGTCCGGGGGGCCGCGGAATCGCGGTCGGTGACTTCCGCGCCGCTTCCTTCCGAATCGCCGGAATCGGTGCGCGGCATGACTATGCGGACCTCGGTACCGCGACCGGGAGCGGAGACGATCTCGACCGTGCCGCCCCGGCGTTCCACCCGGGCGCGGATCGAACGGGCCAGGCCGTGCCGGTCCTCGGGGATCGCGTCGGGGTCGAAGCCGGTGCCGCGGTCGCGGACGAAAACGGCGACCTGATGCGGTTCGGCCTCCGCGAACAGATCGATATCGGCGACCCCGGCATGTTTCGCGGCGTTCACCAGGGCCTCCCGGGTGGCGCCGAGTACGGCGGTGAAATGTTCACGCGGCAGGCCGGATCCGGACTCCTCGCCGTCCATCGCGACGTCACCGACCGTGACGGGCGTGACCTTCACGCCGTGCTGGTCCTCGACCTCGCCGGCGATGGTGCGCAGTGCCGCGGCCAGGCTGGATTCGGCGGGGCCGGAATCGGCGAACAGCCACCGGCGCAACTCCCGTTCCTGACTGCGGGCCAGGCGCAGCACCTCCTGCGAATCACCGGCCTGGCGCTGGATCAGCGCCAGCGTCTGCAGCACGGAATCGTGCAGGTGGGAGGCGATCTCTTCGCGTTCCTCGTTCCGGATGCGGGCGGCGCGCTCGGCATTGAGCGAACGCATCAGCCGCAGGCCCAGCGGCACCATGAGCAGGCCCACCCCGATCAGGGTGGCCGCCACCGCCAGCAGCGCCGACCCCAGCGAACCCCAGTCGACCTGCGACAGCACCACCACGGTCAGCCCCGCCACCACGAGGGTGACACCGGCGATGATGCGCGACCAGGTCACCACGGACGGTTTCGCGGGCAGCCCCACCAGCGACCGGGGGCCGTCCGCGTCGTACTCGCGCCACACCAGGGCCGCGCCGATCGCGATCACCACCAGCGGTGCGACCACCCGCGCCGCCGTACCGCTGAACGCCCAGGACACCGCCACCGACAGACCGAGCCCGAGCAGCGCCAGCCCGATCGCCTGCCGGCGCTCGGTACCCGAGGGAGTGGCATCGTCCGCGCCGCCCGGCGTGAAGATCCACAGCAGCCCGTAGGCCACGATCCCGGCGCCCGCCAGCGCCGACAGGAGCACGAACGCCATCCGGACCTTGAGCACGTCGATACCGAGGTGATCGGCCAGGCCGCCGGCCACCCCGCCCACGATCCGGCCGCCGGATCGGCGGACCAGCGGCGCGGAACTACCGGGGCCCGCCCCAGTGATTCCACCGGGGCCCGCCCCAGTGATTCCACCGGGGCCCGCCCCGACGGCGGCCCCCCGCGCGTAGAAGGCAGGTCCGAACGGGCACATACCCTCGATACTGGCACGTGAGCACCCCCGCGACCATCGGGAAACACCCTGATATCGGCGTCACCGGGCGCTATCGGCGGTGGTAGGGAACTTTTCCGGAGCAACTTCAGGGTTCCCCCCGATGTGTGCCGGGCCACCCCGGGCGGACCATGGGCTCATGACGAAAACGAGCTTCGGGGATCAGCTCCAGCAGATGTGGCAGACACGGCCGGCCCGGCTGCCCCGCCACGGGCCGATCGCCGGAGTCGCGGCCGGATTCGGGCACCGGTACGGGATCGACCCGGTCCTGGTGCGGGTGGCGTTCGTCGTCTCCACGATCTTCGGCGGCGCCGGAATCGTCCTGTACCTGATCGGATGGTTGCTCTTCCCGGAACCGGGCGACCGCGCCTCGATGGCGGAATCACTCACCCGCCGGGGCCCCGGTTCACCCGGTCAGACGAAGACGATCGTGCTGATCGTGGCCCTGGCCATCGCCGTGAGCACCATGGGCCCGGTGGGGATCGGTCTCGGCGGATCGGGTGTGATCTCACTCGCGCTCATGCTGGCCGCCTGGTGGATGCTCTATATGCGGGCCCCGGTCCCGCCGCCGCTGCCCGCCGGCCCCCCGGCGCCCGAACCGCTCGCCGGCCCCGGGACCACCGGCTACCCCGGCGCGGTGTTCCCGCAGGGCGGTGCCGAACAGTACCCGTACGACAGCGGTCTCTACACCCCCTACACCCGCCTTCCCGACCACTACGTCCCGGACTCGCCGGCCCCGGGCACGGACGAGACTCCGGCGAACCCGGCACCCGGTTCCACCGGCACGGCGGCGCCGAAATCCGCCGCACCCGCGACCGGCGGGAAGGTCGAGCTGAACAAACCGGGTACGGATCCGGCGGCACGCGCGGAGACTCCGGCCTCGGCACCCGCCGACGCCCGGGCCGCCGCCGAGTCCGGCGGCACCGGGCAGCCCGAAGCCGCCGGCCCGCCTCGGCCGGCGCCCGGCGCGCCCACGGGCGGTACGACCATCGATAGGAACAAGTCCGGCGCGACGGGCAACCCCGGCGCCTCGCATCCCACCCGCACCCCGCCCTCCTGGGACCCGCTGGGTGTCGCGCCGCTGGCCTGGGATCTGCCCGAACCCGCACCCGCCCGCACCGTCACGACCACCGTGGACAAACGCCCGCGGTCCCGCTACACGCCGGTGGTGCTCGGGCTCGCCATTCTGGCGGCCGCGATCGCGGGCGCCGCGCGGATCGCCGGCGCGGACTGGATGACACCCGGACGGATAGCCGCCGTCGCCCTGGTGGTGGTCGGCCTGGGTCTGGTGCTCGGATCGTTCCGGCGCCGGGGACACGGGCTCCTGGTGGTCACCGCGCCGCTGGCGGCGTTCGTCGTACTGGCGGCGGTGATCGGACCGGTCGATTTCGGCAACCCCACCATGGGTGATCGCACCTGGGCTCCGGCCTCGGCCGCGGAGGTCCGGCCGGAATACGCCGTCACCATGGGATCGGGCACGCTCGATCTGCGCGGTATCGAGTTGTCCGGCAACAAGACCGTGGATATCGAGGTGCAGATGGGTGAGGCGGTGGTCCTTATACCCGAGAACATGAACGTACGCACCGACTGCACGGTCCGGATGGGTGAGGCGACCTGCCCCGACGGCCTCACCGGCCCCGGCGGCGACGCACCGGTGCTGGATTTGAACGTCCAGGTCCGGATGGGAAACGCGGAGGTGCGTCGTGGCTGATCGACAGACGAACCGGGAACCGGGGGCACAGACCGGAGCGACACCGTGCGCCGGGAACGGGCCCCGCGGGCGATTCTCCCCCGGACTGCTCATCGCCGGTCTGCTCGCGCTCCTCGCGGGAGTCTGGGCACTGGCCGGCCCGGACAACTGGGGCTTCGCGTCGATGATCCCGATGGGCTGGATCCTCGTGGCCGGCGCGATCGTGGCCGGCCTGGCGCTGGTGATCTCACCCAGGAAGCGCCGCTGAATTCAGTGCGACGAACAGCGATGCGGCCGGACCCTCGGGGTGCCGGCCGCATCGCTGTTCGCTCATTCCCACTCGATGGTGCCCGGGGGTTTGCTCGTCACGTCCAGCACCACCCGGTTGACCTCGGCGACCTCGTTGGTGATCCGGGTCGAGATCCGTTCCAGTACCTCGTAGGGCAGCCGCGTCCAGTCCGCGGTCATCGCGTCCTCGCTGGACACCGGTCGCAAGACGATCGGGTGCCCGTAGGTGCGGCCGTCGCCCTGGACGCCCACGCTGCGGACATCGGCGAGCAGCACCACCGGGCACTGCCAGATCTGCCCGTCCAGCCCGGCCGCGGTGAGTTCCTCCCGCGCGATCGCGTCGGCCTGCCGCAGGGTGCGCAACCGGTCCTCGGTGACCTCACCGATGATTCGGATCGCCAGACCCGGCCCCGGGAACGGCTGGCGGGCCACGATCTCCTCCGGCAGCCCCAGTTCCCGGCCGACCGCGCGGACCTCGTCCTTGAACAGCAACCGCAACGGTTCGACCAGCTCGAATTCGAGATCATCGGGTAGGCCGCCCACATTGTGGTGCGATTTGATGTTGGCGGTCCCGGTACCGCCGCCGGACTCCACCACGTCCGGGTACAGCGTGCCCTGGACCAGGAACTCCACCGCCGGCGCGGATTCCCCGGCGGTCTGTTCGCCGACCACCTCGCCCACCGCGTCCTCGAAGGACCGGATGAACTCCCGGCCGATGATCTTGCGCTTCTCTTCCGGATCGGTGACGCCCTTCAGCTCACCGAGGAATTTGTCCACAGCGTCCACCGTCACCAGACGGGCACCGGTGGCGGCCACGAAATCCCGCTGCACCTGCTCACGTTCACCCGCCCGCAGCAACCCGTGGTCGACGAAAACGCAGGTGAGCTTATCGCCGATGGCCCGCTGCACCAGCGCCCCCGCGACCGCGCTGTCCACACCACCGGAGAGACCGCAGATCGCGTGCGCGTCTCCGATCTGCTCCCGCACCCGCTCGACCATCGCGTCGGCGATATTGGCCGGCGTCCACTCCGCCGCGATACCCGCCATCTCGTGCAGGAACCGGCTCAGCACCTGCTGTCCGTGCGGCGAATGCAACACCTCGGGGTGGTACTGCACACCCGCCAGCCGGCGCGCCCGGTTCTCGAACGCCGCGACCGGCGCGCCCACGGTCGTACCGGTGACCTCGAACCCCTCCGGCGCATCGGTCACCGCGTCGCCGTGGCTCATCCACACCGGCTGCCGCCCCGGCAGCCCCTGGTGCAGCAGACCGCCGTCGATATCCAGCTCGGTCCGGCCGTACTCGCGGGTGCCGGTATGGGCGACCGTGCCTCCCAGCGCCCGAGCCATCGCCTGGAACCCGTAGCAGATACCGAACACCGGGATATCGAGGTCGAACAGGCGGGGATCCAGCGCCGGCGCCCCCTCCGCGTACACACTGGCCGGGCCGCCGGACAGGATCACCGCCAGCGGCTTCTTCTCCGCGATCTCGGCCACCGTCGCGGTATGCGGAACCACCTCGGAGTAGACGCTCGCCTCCCGGACCCGGCGGGCGATCAGCTGCGCGTACTGCGCACCGAAGTCGACGACAAGAACGGGTCTCTGGGAGTGTGTCACCCGCATGAGTCTAGTAAGCCCCGAACCACGCCCCCGACCTGCCCACCCGCCGTACGCCCACCATCCACAGGCGCCAACCGTCCAGCACCGACCCCACCGCCCACTCACGAGCGACCAAGCGCATGCCCACCCCACCCCGGCCGGCCGCCTCCGCCGGGGTGGGGCCCGCCCGGTTCTGGAGCGACCAGAGGGAGGGAGCGCAGCGACCGACCGCCGGGAGTGAAGAACCGGGATGTCAGGGCCCCACCCTCGAGCGGCGGAGCCGCTCCAAAATTACAACAATTACGCGCGGACGCTCAGGCCCACCTTCTGGAATTCCTTCAGGTCGGAGTAACCGGCCTTGGCCATCGACCGGCGCAGCCCGCCGACCAGGTTCAGCGAACCGAAGGGGTCGTCGGACGGACCCGTGAGGACCTGTTCGAGGCTCGGCCGGACCGTCGCCGCGGGGGCCGGGCCCAGGCCCAGTTCGTCGGCCAGATCCCACGGCTGGTCCAGCGACAGCAGCGACCCGCGCGGAACCGAGGGGTGCGCCGCCGCCGAGGGCCAGTACCAGCCGCGACCGGGTGCCTCGGCGGACAGGGCCAGCGGCGCGCCGAGCATGGCGGCGTCGGCTCCGCAGGCGATCGCCTTGGCCAGCTGACCGGAGGAGTTGATATCGCCGTCCGCGATCACGTGGACGTAGCGGCCGCCGGTCTCGTCGAGATAGTCCCGCCGCGCCGCCGCGGCGTCGGCGATGGCCGTGGCCATCGGCACCCCGATACCCAGCACCTCACCGGTGGTGGTGGCGCCGGGCTGGGAGCCGTAGCCGACGATCACCCCGGCCGCGCCCGTGCGCATCAGATGCAGCGCCGTGCGGTGATCACTGACGCCGCCCGCGACGACCGGCACATCGAGTTCGGCGATGAAGGTCTTGAGATTCAGCGGTTCACCCGCGTTCACGTGCTCGGCGGAGATGATGGTGCCCTGCACGACCAGCAGGTCGATACCCGCCTGCACCAGGCCGGGCGTGAGCGCCTGCGCGTTCTGCGGGCTCACCCGCACCGCCACGGTGACACCGGCGGCGCGCACCTGGGCGACCGCGGCGGCGAGCAGATCCGGCTGCATGGGCGCGGCGTGCAGTTCCTGCAGGAAGGCCACCGCGCGCTGATAGCTGCCCTTGTCGGCGAGTTCGAGCAGCTGATCGATCTTGGCCGCGACATCGGAGTGCCGCGCCCACAGTCCCTCACCGTTGATGACGCCGAGCCCGCCGAGCCGGCCCACCTCGACGGCGAACTCCGGGGAGACCAGCGCATCGGTGGGATGGGTGAGGAACGGGATATCGAAACGGTAGGCGTCGAGCTGCCAGGACAGCGATACCTGACTCGCCGACCGGGTGCGGCGCGAGGGAACGATATCGACATCGTCCAGTTCGTAGGTCCGGCGAGCCGTCCTACCCATCCCGATCTCGACCATATCGCGCACGAAATAACTCCTGTGTCATTGGAGCAGCTCCGCTGCTCGAGGTTCGGCCCTCCTGAGCGCCTGCTGTCGGCACTCGAGACTCGTGGCTTCGCCACATGCGCTTCGAGTGCCGACAGCAGGCGCGGGCCGAACCCTGTGTGGGCCTCGTAAGACTCGGCACCGGTGGCTCTTGCGTTTCAGCTGGTGAAGCGCATTTCGCCAGTAAACTTTACACACCGGGCCGCGGGTCGATTCGGACGACCGAGCGGGAGGCCGGGTATTCGCTCACGCGGAGACCTCGCTCTGGGTGGTCGCCTGCCGACCGGCTACCGCCCGGGTATCGCGAGGCAGCTCGGCGCTCTGGGCCGGGGGTGGCGGTCTGCCCGCCGGAGAACCGGCGGGCGCGCCCTTCGCCGGCTACCGGCCGGTGTAGTTGGGGGCCTCCACGGTCATGGTGATGTCGTGGGGGTGGCTCTCCTTCAGACCCGCCGCGGTGATCTGGACGAACTGGGCGTCCTGCAGGCCCGCGATGGTGTGCGCGCCCGTATAGCCCATGGCGGCCCGCAGACCGCCGACCAGCTGGTGGATCACCAGGCTCACCGGTCCGCGGAACGGGACCCGGCCCTCGATGCCCTCGGGCACCAGTTTGTCCTCGGCCAGCACATCGTCCTGGAAGTAGCGGTCCTTGGAGAACGACTTCGCCTGGCCGCGGCCCTGCATCGCACCGAGGGAACCCATACCGCGGTAGCTCTTGAACTGTTTACCGCCGACCAGGATCAGCTCGCCGGGCGATTCGGCGGTACCGGCCAGCAGTGAGCCGAGCATCACGGTGGAGGCGCCCGCGGCGATCGCCTTGGCGATATCACCGGAGAACTGGATGCCACCGTCGGCGATCACCGGGACACCGGCGGGCCCGCAGGCGGCGACGGCCTCCAGGATCGCGGTGATCTGCGGGGCGCCGACTCCGGCGACCACCCGGGTGGTGCAGATGGAGCCGGGGCCGACCCCGACCTTCACCGCGTCGGCGCCCGCCTCGACCAGGGCGGCGGCGCCGGCGCGCGTGGCGATATTGCCGCCGATGACCTGGATACGGTCGCCGACCTCGGCCTTGACCTTGCTCACCATGCTGAGCACCTGCCGCTGATGCCCGTGCGCGGTGTCCACCACGAGCACATCGGCGCCGGCGTCGGCCAGGGTCATGGCACGCGACCACGCGTCGTCGCCGACGCCGACCGCGGCGCCCACCAGCAGCCGGCCGTCACGGTCCTTGGTGGCGTCGGGGAACTGATCGGTCTTCACGAAGTCCTTGACCGTGATCAGCCCGCGCAACCGGCCCTCGCCGTCGACGATCGGCAGCTTCTCGACCTTGTGGCGGCGCAGCAGCCCCAGCGCGGCCTCCGCGGTCACGCCCTCCTGGGCGGTGATCAGCGGCGCCTTGGTCATCACATCGGCGACACGCCGATCCTGATCGACCTCGAAACGCATATCGCGGTTGGTGATGATCCCGACCAGCGCGCCCTTCTCGTCCACCACCGGCAACCCGGAGATACGGAAGCGGGCGCACATGGCGTCGACCTCGGCGAGCGTATCGGTGGGGCGGCAGGTCACCGGATCGGTGACCATCCCGGCCTCGGACCGCTTGACGGTCTCCACCTGGCCCGCCTGATCGGCCACGGAAAGATTGCGGTGCAGGACGCCCATACCGCCGGCCCGGGCCATGGCGATCGCCATCCGGGCTTCGGTGACGGTATCCATGGCGGAACTGACCAGCGGGGTGCGCAGCCGGATCTCGCGTGTCAGCTGACTCGTCGTCTCGACCGCGCTCGGAATCAGGTCCGAGGCGGCGGGCAGCAGCAGGACATCGTCGAAGGTGAGGCCGAGCATGGCGATCTTGTCCGGATCGTCACCACCCGTATGAGGGCGGACGGCACGCTCGCCCGGTACGGGATTACTCATTCGGATCGACCCCTCCTGGACGTCGGCGGCGCTATCGGGGTACGGCGATCCGATAGCGAACTGTTACTGGGATTGGCTCACGACGCCGGCTCGATTCTTCCGGCGGGTGGCCGGGTGATCGGGAGCTCGTCGGCGCCTGACACCATGGTATCGGTCCCCCTGGACCGCGGATCAACTGAGGGCGGTGCCGATCGATCGACGGGCGACAGTGCAAACTGACGGCGCGGACGGCTGGCGCAGACCACCCTGTTCTGCGTACCGTGGGGATGTGCGTGACCATCTACCACCTGGCTTGCCGCCGGATCCGTTCGCCGGAGACCCCGCCGACCCGTCCGCCGCGCTCGATGCCATCGAGCCGGGGGAACCGCTGGATCCTCATGAGCGCCTTGCGGTCGAAGAGGATCTCGCCGATCTCGCAGTCTACGAGGCGCTACTGGCCCACCGCGGTATCCGCGGGCTGGTGGTGAGCTGCGAGGACTGTCGGCAGGATCACTATCACGACTGGGACATGCTGCGCGCCAATCTCCTACAGCTACTGGTCGACGGCACGGTTCGCCCGCACGAGCCCGCCTACGACCCGACTCCGGAAGCGTACGTCACCTGGGATTATTGCCGTGGTTACGCCGATGCCTCGATGAACGAGGCATTCCACGGCGACGGGTTCGACGCTTTCGACAGCTGAGTCCGGCGCCGGTCTCCACCGGCCCCGATCGGCCGCCACGAGACGGCCGATCCGTTTTCGTATGTCCGGATAACCCCACCCGCAACCATCGAGCACACCGTCACTCGCACACCGCACATCCCGCACCACCGACGATGAGTGGCCATCCACGGATGGATGGCCACTCATGAAAAGCCGATCGCGACGCGATCGGTTTTTTCGTCTTCTGTTGTCGCCGGCACCGGGCTCAGTTGGGAGTGACTCCCGGAACAGTGCTGGGCAGGATCTGCGGGATCGAGGGCACCCCGGTCTGCGGTAGCTGCGGGGCGGGCGGTTCGACCGGTCCGGGGGAACTGACCGTGGACGGCGCCATAGTGGGCGGCTCCACCGAGTCCGCTCCGGGCCCGGCCGGGGTGGTCGGGCCGGGAGCGTCCGGTGCGGTGGTGTCGGCCGAGCCGCCACCGGGCACCGAGGTGTCGGGCGCGGGGGTATCCGGCGCTCCGGTATCCGGCTTGCCGGCGTCGGGGCCTGGCCCGGGACGCTCGGGTGCACCGGTATCGGGTGCGACCGGCCGGTCACCACCCGGGGAGCCACCGGGCGAACCCGGGAGATCCATCGGGAGCTGACTTCCGCCGCCGGGGGTGGTGGTCACCGTGTTACCGGGCCGCTGGGTGCTGTCGCCGGGAGCGGCCGGGCCACCGGGGGCCGACGGCTCGATCGGCGCGGCCGGATCGGGAGCCGGTATCGACTGCTCGAGTTGCGCCGCGATATCGGGCGCCTTCTCACGGACCACCTCGAAGAGCTGGTTCCACCGCTCGACCAGTTCGTTGCGCTTGACCGGGTCGTTGACCTGGGTGGCGTTGGCCGAAGCCTGTTCCAGCCGGGCCCGCGCCTGCTCGGGCTTGCCCTGTTCGAGCAGCGTCTGCGCGGCGGCCAGATTGTCGTCCGCGTACTGCACCACGGTGCTCTGCGCCTGCTCGCTGAAGACCACCTCTTTGACGCGCCACAGCGCGTCGCCGGGTTCTGCCTGGTAGGAGAACGCCGAGAGGCCGCCGAACACCAACGCCAGCGCCGCCGCGGTGGTGGCTATCGGGCGCAGCAGGCGCAGACGCCCGCCGGATTGCGCGCCGATCCGTGCCTGCCGGGCGCCGATCTCCTGGTTCACTGCCGCGACCACGGTGTCGAGATCGGGCGCGTCCGGTAACGGCGGGGCCACGATCTCGGCCCGCCAATCCGCCAGCAGTGTCGCCAGCTGGAGTTCCTCGGTGCTCTCGGTGGGTATGGGACCGCCACGGGCGATAGCGTCGATCAGTTCGTCGTCATGACGGACCGCGACGATATCGACCGGTTCGGAACCGGCACCGGAGCCCTCGGCGTAGGGATCGGTGTTCCGCGATGCACGCCGCGCCCATTTGTCGCCCCGACCGCGCCCGCCATCCCTAGCCATACATTTCACCTGCCCTCGCCACTTGTGCCTTCAATTTTGCGAGCGCCCTGTGCTGGGCAACCCGTATCGCCCCCGCCGTACTGCCCACGGCGGTTGCGGTTTCTTCTGCCGACATACCCATGACCAAGCGCAGGATCAGGATCTCCCGATGCTTTTCCGGCAACGTGGCCAGCAGAGTGTTCATCTGCCGGCTGGTTTCCGATTCGAGAGCTCTCTGCTCCGGCCCGTGGTCGGTGGATATGACATCTGGTACTTCGGCCATCGCTTCCGCCTTGTTACGGGAGGCGTTGCGATGGGCGTCGGCGACCTTGTGCGAAGCGATTCCGTAGACGAATGCCATGAACGGTCTGCCCTGGTCCTGATACCTGGGTAGCGCGGTCATGACCGCTAGACAGACCTCCTGCGCGACATCGTCCGCGGAGAGTTGTCCACGCTCCGCGGCACCGATCCGCGCGCGGCAATAGCGCATCACCAGCGGGCGGACCATTTCCAGTACCTGAGCTAAAGCGGACCTGTCGCCCTGCGCAGCGGCGGCGACGGCGCGGTCCAACTCTTCGCCCGTATGCGTCATCGTCAGCGATTTTCCTGGCGTTACAAGTGGCACGGTCAGTGCTGACCGGTGCTTCCGCCGGTCCAGCGGAACGGGATCAACAATAGGACACTGCCCGGGGCGCGGGTCGAGACGGTGGAACCTGGCTTACCGTCCGGCATCGCGAAATCGACCGCCACGCTGCGCGATCAGGGCGTGACACGCGGCAGCGTCGCGCGCGGCCGTGTCGCGGTCGTTATCCGGGAGACCGGTCCGCAACATCGCGCAGGCCCAGCGCAACGGCACCAGACCCGCCCGCGCGCATTGCGCGTCGACCTCTCCGGCCAGCGCCGCGGCACGCGCGAGATCCCCCGCCGCGCCGGCCGCGGCGGCGACCAGCAGCCGTGACTTCACCTCATGTCGCAGCGACGGTCCGCGCGCCGCCAGGTCGAGCGCGGCCTCGGCGGCGGGCAGCGCCTCGGCGGCGCGCCCCTCGGCGAGCGCGGTCTCGGCCCGCACCCAGTGCAGGCGGACCCGGGCCCGGGGCCGCTCGGCGCCCGGGTCGGTATCGAGCAAGGCGGCGCAGCGGTCGAGCAGCCGGGCCGCCAGCGGCGTGCGGCCGATACCCAGCGCATCGGCCGCCAGACCGGTCAGCGCGTCGGCGGCGGCGTCGAGGCGATCGGGAACACCGCGGTATCCGTCACCGCGAGCAGGGCCGGGCACATCGTCGTGGCGGGCGGAGAGTCCGGGCAGGACCAGGACGGCCGCGCGCCCGTCCTCGTGGGCGGCGTCCGCGTGCCGGCCGAGCTGACGCCGTAGCGACCCCGCGGTGGAGGCCGTCAAGGAGAGCAGAACGGGATCGGTGGTCGCGGTCCGGAGCCTCCGCAGGGCCGTGCGCGCGGCGGCGTAATGCCCCGTGCCGCCCAGGGCCACGGCGCGCCACCACAGTTCGAGACCGTCGGCAGGCTCCCGCAACTCGGCAGCGGACCCGCCGGGGGACGCGCCGAACGCGGCGTCGGCCGCGGTGGTGGCGGAGATCTCGGGGCGGGAAACAGCGACGGACACCGGTGCACTGTACCGGCCGCCGAACGGAGCTACCGGAAATATCCGCCGCACCCACCGGCGATCCACAGGGCCAGCTATCTTCCAGCATTTTTCGAATCGAGCGTGTTTCTATCAGGTTAAACTCATCCGATCAATCCATGAGCACATCTGCATCGAATTCGTCGCCGTTTCGGATAATTAACCTGCACGCCGCCCGCAGGCCATCTGTGATCGTATCGAGATCAGCAGGGCGGTCCGCGTTCTCCGGTGAAAATTCGGTCCGGACCGATCCGGCCGCCGGGACCATCGCGGCTACCTGCGAAAATGCCGACTAGCACCGACGATGGCGAGGACGCGGCCGGGGGCAACCACACAGTATCGCCGCGCGATTAGCGGAAGTAAACAGTCCACGAGGTTAAATTCTCAGCGCAAAATATACGACAAATCAGAGCGTCGAACTATTGACGGAATTTCCCTGGGGCCCCTAACGTAACTCATCGCCACGGAAGGCGCCGGATGAAATCTCCGGCACCGACGGCAACGGTGCACCATGGCCGACGCATGTGGCTCCGGTGTTCACGCGAATGCCGGGTACCACGAAATAAGTTGACCCATCACTCGCTCGACAATGCCGACGAGCTCGCGTCTACGAGGAGTTCAACCCATGCCCATGCCCACCCACCTTCCCGGACCGAACGCCGATGTCTGGGACTGGCAGATGCGCGGTTCCTGCCGGGGTGTGGACTCGGCGGTGTTCTTCCATCCCGACGGCGAACGCGGCAGAGCCAGGGCCGCCCGTGAGATGCGCGCGAAGGAGATCTGCCGGACCTGCCCGGTGCTCATGCAGTGCCGGTCGCATGCGCTGAAGGTCAGTGAGCCCTACGGCATCTGGGGCGGTATGTCGGAAACCGAGCGTGAGATGCACGCCCGCCGCAACCGCCGCCGGATGGCGGTGTAGCCTCCCCGGCCACTTCCGGCCCGCGGGCACGACACCACAATTTCCCCGGGGCCGCATGCACTCTCGGTCATAGCTTGGCGTTATTGTTATGACCGATGACACAGGAGAGTATCGAGCTCTCAGCGCTGTTACAGCGCTGCGGCCATTCGGATGCCGAAGCGTTCGCCGAGTTCTACGACCGGACCCGCAGCAGGGTCTTCGGTCTGGTGCTGCGCGTGCTACAGGATCCCGGGTTCGCGGAGGAGACCACCCAGGAGGTCTACCTGCAGACATGGCGGACAGCGGCGAATTTCGATCCCGGCCGGGGATCGGCGGTGACCTGGCTGATGACCCTGGCCCATCGGCGCGCCGTCGACCGGGTACGCGCCGAACAGGCGCATACCCAGCGTGAGATCGCCTACGGGGCCCGGATACTCGGACACGAGTACGACGAGGTCATCGAGGAGGTCGAGCGCATCCTCGACCACCAGGCCGTGGTCGTGGGCCTGCGCTCCCTCACCGAGACGCAGCGGGAGGCGATTTCGCTGGCGTACTACGACGGGCGCACCTACGCCGAAGTGGCGCGTCAGCTCGATATCGGGCTGCCGACCGTGAAATCGCGCATCAGAGACGGTCTGACCCGCTTGAAGAAGAGTATGGGCGCGCCGCCCTCGATCACCGACCGGCGGCCGATGAGAGAACGGGCCGTTCACATTCCGGGTTGAATGTGAACGGCCCGTTCTCTTTGCCCCGCGAATCCGGGGTCACGGCCTGCGGTCAGTGGGCGTGGCCGTGCCCGTGGTCGTCTTCTTCCTCGGCGGGCTTGTCCACCACGGCGCTTTCGGTGGTGAGCACCATCCGCGCCACCGACGCGGCGTTGATCACCGCGGAGCGGGTCACCTTGACCGGATCCACGACGCCGTCGGCCAGGAGATCGCCGTAGCTCAGGGTCGCGGCGTTGAAGCCCGCCGCACCCTCGGCGACCTTGCTCACGACCACGGAGCCGTCCACACCGGCATTGCTGGCGATCCAGAACAGCGGCGCCCGCAGCGCACCACGCAGCACCTCCGCACCGACGGCCTCGTCGCCCGACAGTCCGGCGATCAGCCCGTCGAGCCGCGCGCCCGCCTGGACCAGAGCCGACCCGCCACCGGCGACGATGCCCTCTTCGATCGCGGCCTTGGCAGCGCTGACCGCGTCCTCGACCCGGTACTTGCGTTCCTTGAGCGCGGTTTCGGTGGCCGCGCCGACGCGGATCACCGCGACACCGCCGGCCAGCTTGGCCAGCCGCTCTTCCAGCTTCTCCCGGTCCCAATCGGAATCGGTGGCCTCGATCTCGCGGCGCAGCTGGGCGCTGCGCGCGGCGATATCGTCCTTGGTGCCCCCACCGTCGATGATGGTGGTGGTGTCCTTGGTGACCACGACGCGCCGGGCCGAACCCAGTACCTCGAGGCCGGCTTCGCGCAGGTTGATCCCGAGATCCGGGTTGACGACCGTTCCGGCGGTGACGACGGCCAGATCGTCGAGGAACGCCTTGCGGCGGTCACCGAAGAACGGCGCCTTGACCGCGACGGCCTTCAGGGTCTTGCGGATCGAGTTCACGACCAGGGTGGACAGCGCCTCACCCTCGATGTCCTCGGCGATGATCAGAACCGGCTTACCGGATTCGGCGATCTTCTCCAGCAGCGGCAGCAGGTCGGGCAGGGAGCTGATCTTCTCGCGGTGCAGCAGGATCTGCGCATCCTCGAAAACCGCTTCCTGGCTGTCACCGTCGGTGATGAAGTACGGCGACAGGTAACCCTTGTCGAACTGGACGCCTTCGGTGACGACCAATTCGGTATCCAGGGTGGAGGATTCCTCCACGGTGACCACGCCGTCCTCGCCGACGGTGGTCAGCGCCTTGGCGACCATTTCGCCGATGACCTCGTCGCGCGAGGACACGGTGGCGACCTGGGCGATGGCCTGCTCACCGGAGACCGGGGTGGCCGCCGCCAGCAGCGCCTCGGAGACCGCGTCGGCCGCCTGGGCCAGACCGGCGCCGATCGCGATCGGGTTGGCGCCCGCGGCGATGTTCTTCAGGCCTCCACGCACCATGGCCTGCGCCAGCACGGTGGCAGTGGTGGTGCCGTCACCGGCGACGTCGTTGGTCTTGGTGGCGACGCTCTTGACGAGCTGCGCGCCGAGATTCTCGAAAGGATCGTCGAGATCGATATCACGCGCGATGGTGACACCGTCGTTGGTGACGGTCGGCCCGCCGAACGATTTGGCCAGCACCACATGCCGGCCGCGCGGCCCCAGGGTGACCTTGACCGCGTCGGCGAGTTTGTCGACACCGCGCTCCAGCGCCCGGCGAGCCTTCTCGTCGAACTGGATCTGCTTTGCCATATGTCTTCGCTCCTGTATCTGGTGCGCTTCGAATGTGACACAACGCACTCCGCCCCGGGTCGGATGTTCGACACCGGGGCGGAACGCATGCGCGGCAGTCGAATTACTTGCCGACGACGGCCAGCACGTCGCGCGCGGACAGGATCAGGTATTCCTCACCCTGGTACTTGATCTCGGTACCGCCGTACTTGCTGTAGATGACGGTGTCGCCCTCCTGGACATCCAGCGGGATGCGCTTCTCACCTTCGTCGTCCCACCGGCCGGGGCCGACGGCGACAACGGTGCCTTCCTGCGGCTTCTCCTTGGCCGTATCGGGGATGACCAGGCCGGAGGCGGTCGTCGTCTCGGCCTCGTTGGCCTGGACGAGGATCTTGTCCTCGAGCGGCTTGATGTTCACGCTCGCCACGTTGAGCCCTCCACTTTCAGGGGATAACGGTCGTCCGGAACTGTTGTCCCGGACCGTCGATTCGGTCACGATGCTGACCCTGCGCAAAGCCCCGTCGTCGCGGGTGCCGGGACCGCCTGCTCAGTAGTCAAGCCTGGCACCGGGCAACAATCGGTGCCAGCTAGCACTCTATACATGCGAGTGCCAGCGCTCAAGGCCGGGCGGTGCCAATACCGCGAAGATTCGTGACGAGTCGATTGTGTTGTCACGAACACGCCACGAACCGTGCCCGCTGGTGAGCGGGTTGAGATCACGGATCCCCGGGTAGACCAGAGGAAAGAGGGCTTCCCAATAATTCTCGAACTCTGTAACGTTCGGATAACAGATCGTGACACCATGTGTGATGGTTGTTCGTGAAGCCCCCGCTCACCGCAGACGGCGGCGGCTTCGCGAACAACTTTCGGCATGTCCGGGGTAGCCCGCACAGCGAGCCGGGTTCCGCTCGAAGGGAGGTGAAGGGAATATGCGCACATCGCTCGGCATCTCCGCCGGCGACGAAGTGGTGTGCTCCGCGCTGGTGACCACCGCGGCCAACGGGGCGCGGCGTTTCGACTACCGGGTCGTCTCGGCCGAGGCACATTCCGATCTGGGCGATCTGGTCGCCTCCTCGATCGAGCTGATGACCACCCAGCTACCCGCCTCCCACCAGCACGAGGCGATCTTCGGCACACAGGTCCCCGCCGCCCGCACCTCCGGTCTCGACGTGGTGGCCGACCGCCCGCCCACCGGGGTCGCGGTCGCCTACCGCAGCAAGGAGCAGGCGCACGCCATCCGGCTGGCCACCGGCAAGCACCGGCAGCCGCAACTGGTTCCGGAGACCACCGCCGCGCTCACCTTCCTGCGCGATACCGGCCTGCTCGACCGCTACGCCACGGTCGCCGTGATCGATCTGGGCGCCTCCGGCTGTACCGTCTCGGTCGCCGAACCGGCCGACGGCCGGGTGCTGCACAGCGCGCGGTCCACCGGCGTCAGCGGCCGCGCGATCGACGATCTGCTCTACCGGCATCTGCTCGATCAGCACTACGCCAAACGCGGCACCCGGCCCAACCGCAGCGTGCTGGTGAACCGGGCGCGGACCGCCAAGGAACATCTGTCGGTCGCCCAGGCGGTGACGGTCGACCATATCGCCGGTCGCCCGCTGAAACTCACCCGTCCGGATTTCGAACTGCTCACGGCCCGGCTGATGCGCGAACTGACCCGCTTCGCCACCATGACCTTCGGTATGGCCGACCGTGCGCCGGAGGCCGTCGTGGTGATCGGCGGCGGCGCGAATATCCCGGCGGTCCTGGAAACGCTGCGGACCGAACTCGATCTGCCCGTACTGACCGTGCCGGATCCCGACGCGGTGATCGCCAAGGGCGCCGCGCTACTGGCCGATACCGCGCGATCCAACGCGCCGATCGGTGCGCTCACCCCGGAGAAGTCGGGAAATACGCTGCTCAAGGCGTTCGGCACGGTGGCGGGAGCCATCGTGGTGGTGGGCCTGATCGTCGGCTACGGGGTGAACACCATCGCCCCGAGTTCCGACGAGGAGGTCTCCCCCGCGGGCACCACCAGCAGTGCGCAGGTGCCGCCCACCACCACCGCCGCGCCCACCACCACCGTGGCACCGACCACGGTGCAGGAGGTTCCGCAGCAACCGGTCGACGAGACCACCGAGCCGACCGACGAGGCCCCGTACATGGCGGAGCCCACGGAACCTCCCTACACACACAGCGAGTCGACGACGACCACCGCGCCGACCACGACCACCACCGGCTCCGCCCAGGCCGGCCCGGAGCCCTCGCAGCCGACCCTGCGGCCGGATCCGAACCTGCCGCCGATCCCCTTCCCGGAGGGGCTGGGTCCCGGGATCCTGGCACCGCAGCCGTCCGAGGAATCGCCCACCACGGACGCTCCCTCCACCTCCGACGCGCCGCCGCCCGGTGGTGGTTCGCAGAGCACCGAGACCACCATTCAGATCACGCCCCCGGTGCCCGCGCCGCCGCGGTTGCCGGGATCGGGTTCCGCGGGATAGGCCTGCCGGCCGGCGTTCAACCCACCTGGCTGACCGAGACCGGTAGCCCCGGATCCGACGCCACCGACAGCGGTGACGGCGCGGCCCCGCCGCCGATCACATGGGCTCCCAGCGCCGCGATCATCACCCCGTTATCGGTGCACAGCCGCGGTTTCGGGATGCGCAGCGTCAGACCGGCCGCGGCGCAGCGCTCTTCGGCCAGCGAGCGGATCCGGGTGTTCGCGGTGGCCCCGCCACCGAGCACGAGGGTGTCCACGCCGACGTCCCGGGCGGCGCGCACCGCTTTCATCGTGAGTACATCCGCGACCGCCTCCTGGAACGAGGCCGCGATATCCGCGATCGGCAACTGTTCGGTCGCCACACCCTGCCGGTGCTGCCCCTCGACGTACCGAGCCACCGCGGTTTTCAGGCCCGAGAAGGAGAAGTCGTAGCGCGGATCGCGCGCGCCGGTCATACCGCGCGGGAAGGCGATCGCCGCCGGATCTCCGCTTCTCGCGGCCGCATCGAGGGCGGGGCCGCCGGGATAGCCGAGGTCCAGTAGCCGGGCCACCTTGTCGAACGCTTCGCCGGCCGCGTCGTCGACGGTGCTGCCGAGTTCGACCAGCGGCTCCGACAGATCGCGCACCTGCAGCAGATGGGTGTGCCCGCCGGAGACCAGTAGCGCCACGCAGGGCGGCATAGGACCGTGTTCGAGCGTATCCACCGCGACGTGCCCGCCCAGATGATTCAGAGCGTAGAAGGGGATATCCCAGGCCGCCGCATACGCTTTCGCGGCCGCGACACCGACCAGCAGCGCGCCGGCGAGCCCGGGCCCGATCGTCACGGCCAACGCGTCGGGGGCGGTGATACCGGCGGTGGCCAGCGCGCGCCGCATAGCGGGCACGATCGCCTCGAGATGGGCGCGCGAGGCGATCTCGGGCACCACGCCACCGAACCGGGCGTGTTCGGCCACGCTGGAGGCGACCTCGTCGGCCAGGAGTTCACAGGTGCCGTCGGGGTGACGGCGGACGATTCCGACGCCGGTCTCGTCACAGGAACTCTCGATTCCCATAACGATCACGACAGCACCTCGTCGGGGGTGCGGGTGAACCCGGCGGCCGTATCGGCGAGCGCGGGCCGGCGCATCGTATAGGCGTCGGCGCCGCTGGGGTGGTAGTAGTTCTTGCGCAATCCGATGATATGGAATCCGTGTTTGGCGTACAGCGCGATCGCGGCGGCGTTGTCGGTGCGCACTTCCAGGAATACCGGACCACCGCGGCGCCCCGCCTCGGCCAGCAGCGCCTCCAGCAACACGGTGCCGATACCGGCGCGATGGCACGTCGGATCGACGCCGATGGTGTGCACCTCGGCCTCTGGGTGTTCGGCGTCACCGAGCAGCGCGATACCCGCGTAGCCCACCATGTTCCCGGCGTCGTCGCGGGCGGTGATGTAGCGGTTGTACCGGGCCGCGAGTTCGGACCGGAACGCCACCGCCTGCCACGGATCGTCCTCGGGGAACAGGAGTTGCTCCAGCTCCACGCACCCGTCGATATCGGCCGGCGCCATGGGTTCGATGCGAATACCCAACGTCATGCTCCCATCCGGTCGAGGGTGCGGTAGCTGCGTTCGACCGCGTCGGGCCGGCGCAGGTACAGCGGAACCAGAGGTTCGGGCGCCGCGCCGGACAGCAGCGCCGGCGCGGCCACGCGGACCAGCCCGGCGGGCGAGGGCGTCCGCACGTCCAGTGCGGGCAGGTCGAACAGCGGGGTGTGGTCCGGGGATCCGGCGATCACCGTCGCCCCGGCGGGATCCAGATCGGCCGGTTTTCCCACCTCGGGGCCGGCGGTGCGGTGCGCACCGCGGTCGCGGTACCGCGCGGAGTACACCTCGCGGCGCCGGGCGTCGGTGACGACCAGTAGTTCGTCGTCGGCGCCGAGCCGGGCCGCGCACTCGGCCGCGACGGCATCCAGGCTGCACACTCCGTACACCGGGATCCCCAGCGCGTCACCGAACGCGGCCGCGGTCGCCATCCCGACCCGCAGGCCGGTGAACGGTCCCGGGCCGATACCGGCGACCACCGCCGCGATATCGGCGCGGGCGGCCCCGGCTTCGGCCAGGCATTCCAGGATCAGCGGGGTGAGCGCCTCGGCGTGGGCGCGGGCATCGACGAGTACCCGGGCGGCGAGCGTGCGCGGGTGAGCGGCGTCCGGCGCGGACGCACCGGCGGCCACCTGCTCCAGTTCGACCAGCCCCGCCGTGACGGCAGGCGTCGCGGTGTCGACAGCAAGTGCAAGCATGATCTGGTCAACGATACCGGGTGACCTGCCCCACACGGTGACGGCGCACGGCGCCCGGCCGGTGGTCACCGGCGCGCCGCGCACGCTATTCGCCGGGGCCGGTATGCACCCATTCCCAAGACGCCCGGCGCACTTCGGATTCCGGTTCGCGCGACATCCGCACCAGCAGATGCCGGCCCGCCAGACGCTCCACGACCCCGCTGCCCCACTCCACCACCACGACCGCGTCGTCGAGTTCGGTATCCAGGTCCAGCGCGTCGAGTTCGTCCAGGCTGCCCCCGAGCCGATAGGCGTCGACATGCACCAGCGGCACCGGCGGTCCGCCCGCCCGCGCACCCGGCGGATGCCGGCGCGCGATCACGAACGTCGGCGAGCTGACCCGGCCGCCGACCCCGAGTCCGGCGGCGATACCGCGGGTGAGCGCGGTCTTCCCCGCGCCCAGCGGCCCGTCGAGCACCACCAGATCGCCCGCGGCCAGCGTCGCGGCCAGTTCGCGTCCCAGCGTCTCGGTATCGGCGACGGTGGGCAGTTCGCGTTCACCGCGTTCAGCCACCGGTCGCCTCCGACAGATCGTCCTCGCCGAACACTCCCGCACGCACCAGTAGCCGATCCAGGGCGGCGTTGGTCTGTTCGGGGTACTGCAGTTGCGGCATATGCGCGCATTCGGTGATCCGCACGAGTTCGCAGTCACCCAGTTCGCGTTTCAGGGCACGCGAATTGCGGAACGGAATCACCAGGTCCCGGGTACCGCCGACGACCAGCGTCGGGATATCGCGCAGCACCGGCAGGGCCGCGGCCTCATCGTGGAGTTCGATCGCCTTCAGGAACTTCACCACCGATTCGACCGGCGTGCGGTCGATCATCATGGTGGCGAAACGGGACAGTGTGGGACTCACGGGTCCGTGGAACGAGCTCACGTGCAGGATCGGCGTGATGAGGTGCCGGGCCGTCACCCGTCCGGCCTGCACCAGCGCGGGCGCGGTATGCACGGCCAGCCGGAAACCGTCGATCGCCGGGTTGCGCAGCAACTGCCCGATACCCGCGGAACTCACCTCGGCGGCCGCGGTGGACAGCAGGGCGACCGCCCGCACCCGCTGCGCGAACAGTCCGCCGGCGTGCGCGGCCGCGGCCAATACCGCCATCCCGCCCAGCGAATGCCCGACCAGGATCAGCGGACCGCGCGGCGCGCGGGCATCGATCACCGTCAGCAGATCGCGGCCGAGCTGGTCGACGGTGCAGCTCTCGGTCTGCGGTGTTCCCGAACGCCCGTGCCCGCGGAGATCGAACATCAGCAGCCGCAACCGCGACCCCCAGCGTTGCGCCAGGTGACGGCGCTGGAAGTGGAAGGACTCCATACTGTTGCAGAAGCCGTGCACGAAAACCACGGTGGCATCGGCATCGGCCGAACCCCACTCGCGGGTGGCCAGGCACACACCGTCGTCGGCGATCACCTCACCGGCGCGGTCGAGATCGATCAGCGCGAAGTTCTCGTCCCGGTATTCGTCCCGGACCGGCGGCCACAACACCTTCGCACCGGCCCGGCGCAGCGCGTGCGCCCCGGCCATGGCCCCGACGACACCGGCCGTGGCCAGTCCGCCGCGCAACAGTGTCGTCCGTGCTTTCACCGCGCTCCTCCCCGGTACCGACGGTGTACCCGTCCGCGAGGCGAGCACACCACTTCGTAGTGGATCGTGCCCAGCAGGTCGGCCCAATCCTGGGCATGGGGTTCCCCGTGATCGCCGGGTCCGAACAGGATCGCGGGATCACCCTCGGCGACGCCGTCGGCGTTGTCCCCCAGATCGACCACCAGCTGGTCCATACACACCCGGCCCCGGTTGGGCCGGCGGCGGCCGCCGACCCACACCTCCATCCGCCCACCCAGCGGACGGAAGACACCGTCGGCGTAGCCGGCCGGGATGAGCGCGACGGTGGTGTCGGCGGGCGCGGTCCACTCGTGCCCGTAGGAGACGCCTTCGCCCGCGGCGACATGTTTGACCAGGGCCACCTCGGCCTGGAAGGTCATGGCCGGGCGCAGGCCGAAGTCCCCGATATCGGGAACCGGGGTCAGGCCGTAGACGGCGATACCCGGACGCACCATGTCGAAGGCCAGATCCGGCCTGGTCAGTGTGGCCGCGGAATTGGCCAGATGCACCAGTTCCGGTTCCAGGCCGTGGTCCTCGGCCGCGGCGATGGCTTCCAGGAACCGGTCCCGCTGGAGGTCGATCACCGGATGATAGGGCTCGTCGGCATGCGCGAGGTGGGAGAAGATCGCCCGGAACCGCACGGCTTCCTCGTCGACGAGTTTGCGCAATGTGGCGAGCACCACGGGATAGATATGTGGATCGACGCCGTTGCGGTTGAGGCCGGTATCGACCTTGAGTGTGACGGTGGCGGGCCGGCCCAGTTCGCGGGCCGCGACGGCGACCGCGTCCAACTGTTCCGGGGACGAGACCCCGATCTCGATATCGGCCGCGATCGCCGCGGCGTAATCCGCGTCATAGGCATTGAGCCAGCACAGGATCGGCGCCCGGATCCCGGCCGCGCGCAGAGTGACCGCCTCTTCCACCGTGGTGACCCCGAGTTCGGCCGCCCCCGCGGCGAGCGCCGCCCGCGCGACCTCGACGGCCCCGTGGTTGTAGCCGTCGGCCTTGACCACCGTCATCACCGCGGCATCGCCGGCGTGTGCGCGCAGCACGCCCACGTTGTGCGCGATGGCGTCCAGATCGACAACGGTCTCCACTTGCCCATTCACAGTTGCCGATACTGCCATCTCCGCGAACGGCCCGGGCGGCGGCCACCCGGGGCGTCCGGGCCCGCCTCAGGCCGACAGCGCCCGTAGGGTGGCCACCGCCTCCGGGATGCGGCGCAACAGCGGCGTGGCCGATATCGGCGCCGCGCCCGCACTCCCCGGTACCGCGGCATGCGCGGCCAGCCCGGCGGCCAGGGCGTGCACCCGGGCGGCCGCGGCGGCCGCCCAGACGGGTTCACGACCGGCGGCGAGCAGCGCGCCGATCACCCCCGACAGCACATCGCCCGCGCCCGCCGTCGCCGCCCAGGAACCGCCCGCTTCGTTGACCAGCACCGGACCGCCCGGTTCGGCGACCAGGGTGGCGCGCCCCTTGAGCAGTACGGTCACCTGCCACGCCTCGGCCAGTTCCCGGACCGCGGCGACGCGATCGGCGCCGGGCTCGTGGCCGGCCAGCCGGGCGAACTCCCCGGCGTGCGGAGTGAGCACGGTGGCCGCCCGGCGGTCACGCACCAGCCCGGGTTCGCCGGCGAGCAGGGTGAGCCCGTCGGCATCGATCACGACCGGCACGTCGGCGGCGAGGACGTCGGCGAGCCGGTCGCGGGCAGCGGTATCGGTGCCGGCACCGGGGCCGAATACCCACGACTGCACCCGTCCGGCGTCCGCGAGCCGGGGCACCGCCACGACCTCGGGCCGATGCGCCAGCACCGCCGAGTACGCGGAACCGGCATAGCGCACCATCCCGGATGTCGCCGCCACCGCCGCGCCCGTACACAGCACGGCCGCCCCCGGATAGGTCTCGCTGCCCGCGCAGATCCCGGTGACCCCCTGGCTGTACTTGTCGTCGGCCGGGCCCGGCACCGGCCAGCCCGCGCCCACCGCCGCCGGATCCAGAGCGGCGAGCCGGGGTTCGGGCAGCCGTAACCCGATGGGCACCAGGTCGATTCGGCCACACTGCGGAGCCGCCAGGGCGTGTACCGGTTTCCGGGCGCCGAAGGCCACGGTGACCTCGGCACGCACGGCGGGTCCGGTGATCGCGCCGGTATCCGGATTTACCCCGCTCGGCAGATCCGCCGCCACGATCGGAACATCGAGTTCCGCAACGATTCTCGCCGCTTCCGGGCGCAGCGGCCCCCGTCCGGAGATCCCGACGATGCCGTCGATCACCAGGTCCGCGCCCGCCAATTCCGTAGTGGCCCGCGCTGTCTCGGTGCACACCCGGCCCCCGGACCGCCGCAGCGCGGCCAGGCCGGCGGTATGCGCCCGATCCGGATTCAGCAGTATCGCGACGACCGCCACCCCGCGCCTGCGCAGCATCGACCCGGCCCACAACGCGTCGCCGCCGTTGTCCCCGGACCCCACCAGCAGGCCCACGGTCCGGCCGGCGACTCCGCCACAGCGGGCACGCAGTTCGGCCGCGACCACTCCGGCCAGCCCATAGGCGGCGCGTCGCATCGGTTCCCCCGCGGGAACCCGGGTGAAGAGATCCGCCTCTGCCGACCGCACCTCGTCGGCGGTGTAGTAGCCGGTCACCGAACACACCTCCATAGTCGGATGGGCCGCGACTTCAGCAGACTACGCTTGACTTTCATGCCCAGACCCCACCTGTCCGTACTCGCTCCGGCCGCCGGGTTCCTTCTGGTCGCGGCCCTGATGTCGGGTTGCGGCTCCGGCGGGCCGGACGAAGCGCCCACCGGCGGGACCGCCTCGTCCGGCGAGCACGACCACCAGAGCCCGGAGGCGGCGGTCACCATTCGCGTGGAGGAGGACCGGTTCTCCCCGGACGAGGTCACCATTTCTCCCGGCGACACCGTCACCTGGCATTTCGACGGCGACCTGCCGCACGGCGTCCAGGGCATCGGCGATAAGGCCATGAGTATCAACAGCCCATTGCTCGAGGTCGGCGACTGGAGCCACACCTTCACCCAGCCGGGCGAGTACCGCTACCTGTGCCCGATCCATCCCGGAATGCGCGGAACGATCATCGTGGAGGCGTAACCGGCGGGCGCCGGTTACGCCTCGGCTATTCCACGGTGACGGATTTGGCCAGGTTGCGCGGTTTGTCCACGTCGTAGCCGCGCGCCTGCGCCACCTCCGCGGCGAAGATCTGCAGCGGCACGGTCGACAGCAGCGGCTGGTACAGGGTCGGCGCCGAGGGGATCTCGATCAGATCGTCGGCGAACGGCCGCACCAGATCGTCGCCTTCCTCGGCGATCACGATCGTGCGGGCGCCGCGCGCCTGGATCTCGCGGATATTGCTGAGCAGTTTGGAGTGCAGTACGCCGCGCCCCTTCGGCGACGGCATGACCACGATCACCGGCAGCCCGCCCTCGATCAGCGCGATCGGCCCGTGTTTGAGCTCACCCGCCGCGAAACCCTCCGCGTGCATATAGGCGAGTTCCTTGAGCTTGAGCGCGCCTTCCAGCGCCACCGGGTAACCGACGTGGCGGCCCAGGAACAGGATCGTCCGCTCCTGCGCGAGTTCGCGGGCGATCGCCCGGACCTGCGGCGCCGTCTCCAGCACCCGGTCCACCAGCTTCGGCATCGCCTCGAGTTCGGCGAACTCGCGCGCCACCTCGTCGGGGTACTTGGTGCCGCGCGCCTGCGCCAGCGCCAGCCCGACCAGGAGGTTCGCCGTCACCTGGGCGAGGAACGCCTTGGTGGAGGCCACGCCGATCTCCGGCCCGGCCCGGGTGTAGAGCACCGCGTCGGATTCGCGGGGGATCTGCGCGCCGTTGGTATTGCAGACCGCGAGCACCCGCGCCTTCTGGCTCTTGGCGTGCCGCACCGCCTCGAGGGTGTCGGCCGTCTCACCCGACTGCGAAACCGCGACCACCAGTGTCGAGCGGTCCAGCACCGGATCGCGATAGCGGAACTCGCTGGCCAGCTCGACCTCGACCGGCAGCCGTGTCCAGTGCTCGATGGCGTATTTGGCGACCAGGCCGGAGTGGTAGGCGCTACCGCACGCCACCACGAACACCTTCTCCACATCGCGGAGTTCCTGATCGGAGAGGCGCTGCTCGTCGAGCACGATCCGCCCCGCGCGGCTCGGCGTCTGATCGAAGTGACCGATGAGCGTATCGCCGACCGCGCCGGGCTGCTCGTCGATCTCCTTCAGCATGAAGTAGTCGTGACCGCCCTTCTCGGCGGCGGCCAGATCCCAGTCGATGGTGAACGGGCGCGACTGCACCCCGTCGGTCTCACCGTGGAAATCGGTGACCCGGTAGCCGTCCGCGGTGATCACCACGGCCTGCCCCTCGCCCAGCTCCACGGCCTCCCGCGTGTGTTCGATGAACGCGGTGACATCGGAGGCGATGAACATCTCGTTCTCGCCGACGCCCACCACCAGCGGCGTCGAATGCCGCGCCGCGATGATCGTGTCCGGATGGTCGGCGTGGGTGAACACCAGCGTGAACGCACCCTCGAGCCGCCGCAGCACCGACAGCGTGCTGGCCTCGAAATCACCGGCGGTCGGCCCGTCGGCGTAGGCCCGCGCCACCAGGTGCACGGCGACCTCGGTATCGGTCTCACTCAGTAGTTCGACCCCGGCGCTCTCCAGCTCCCCGCGCAACTGCGCGAAGTTCTCGATGATGCCGTTGTGCACGACCGCGAGCTTGCCGCTCACATCCCGGTGCGGATGCGCGTTGCGGTCGTTCGGCGCGCCGTGCGTGGCCCACCGGGTGTGTCCCATACCCGTGCTGCCCGCGAACGCACCGGCGCCCGCGGCGCCCAGCGCCTCTTCCAGATTGCTCAGCCGGCCGGCGCGCCGTTCGATCGCGCTGCCACCGGCGCCGTCGAGAATCGCCACGCCCGCGGAGTCATAACCTCGGTACTCCATGCGGCGCAAGGCAGCGACGACGACGCCCAACGCGTCCCGGTACCCGACGTACCCCACGATTCCGCACATGGCTACTCACAGTACTTATCCGCTAACGTTCTCGTCGTGTCGGCGTCTGTGAAATCGCTAATGAGCACTCTGACCAGCCGCGGCCCACACCGGGTGCTCCGCGGGAACCTGGCCATCGCGGGCCAGCCCGGGGTGGTGTACACCCCCGAGAGCGGTAAGGACCTACCCGCCCTCGCCTTCGGCCACGGCTGGCTGAACCGTGCCGGAAACTACCGCACGCTGCTGGAACACCTCGCGTCCTGGGGGATCGTGGCCGCCGCGCCCGATACCGAGCGCGGGCCGGTTCCGTCACATCTGAACCTCGCCACCGATCTGCTCACAACCCTCGATATCTGCACCGGAGTCCGGCTCGGCGACGGCGCCCTCACCGTGCATCCCGAACGCCTCGCCCTGGCCGGTCACGGTATGGGCGCGGGCGCCGCGGTCCTCGCCGCGTCCCAGCGCCGGGTCGCGGCGGTGGCCCCGCTGTTCCCGGCCCCCACCTCCCCCGCCGCCGAATCGGTGGCGCCCGCCATCGACTCCCCCGCTCTCATCCTCGCCGGGGTGAGCGATATCGATTCGATGAGCTCCAACGCCGTCCCGCTGGCCGTCGAATGGGGCGGCCCCGCGATCCTGCGCACCCTCGAAGGCGCCGGCCGCAACGGACTCTCCGAGGGCCGCCGCCTCCTGGCCGCGGTGGGCGGCGGAAAGCACGAACCGAAAACCACCCGCACCACCCGGGCCCTGCTCACGGGCTATCTACTGCACACCCTTCTCCGGGACAAGACCTACGCCGCCTTCGCCGACCCGGACACCTCGATCAAGCACACCCACGTCATCGACCCGGCGGCCGCCCTCCTCGACCAGGAGACGCACCGGCAGGAAGCGGCCCACCCCGACCCCGCGACCATCGGCAAACTGGTCCGCACGATCCGCAAATAACCCCGGTCGGCGTCCTCCCGCGGACGAGCGGCCCGGCCCCCGCAACCTGGTCGCCGCCGTGCGCCGCGTTCAGACCAGCCAGCTGTTACGCCGGTAATAGTCCGCTTCGTCATCACCGTCATCGTCGATCGGCGCCACGACGCTGTTCCGGCGGCGCGCGGCGGCAGCGCGCGCGATCGCCTCACGTTGGTCCGGATCTCCGAGCTGCCCTACCGTCACCGGGGAGCCGCCTTCCCGAGTACGGTGCCGTTCGCCATTCGGATGCGGCCACCCGGTGGCTTGTCGTTCCTGCGGGGTCGCGCCGAGTCGCCGCTCGTGCCCGCCGTCCTCCTGTTCGCCCCTGGGCTCGGTCGTCGCCTGCCGGGAGTCGCGCGATTCGGCTGCGTATCTTTCGGCCGTGTCACGGCTCCGAGCTTCCCGCTGCGCCCTCGATTCCGCCATCCGCTCCACCATGCGGTCGGCATACCGGCGGCATTCCTCGCCGATTCGTTCTACCTCGCTCGCCATATCCACCTCACCGAACTTGCCAGGGCGCTGTCACCGGATTCCGGGCGTTCACAGAGGACCCGCCTCGGCCAGTTGCGCACCGGTCTCCACAGGAGGAGCGGGTGGCGGGGCCGTTACGACAGGTTCCGGGGTCTCCGTCCCTGGATCTTCCTCCTCCGGCGACTGCACCGGGTAATCCTGCGGCCGGTGCTCTCCGTCTTCTTCCTTCGGCGCGGCCGGGACCGCCGGCGCACCGGCCGGTGGGCCGGCGGGCTGCTGATTCTCGGTCTCCGGAAGCACCGGAGCGCCCGGGGCGTCTTCGGTGACGATCGTCGGCTTGCCGTCCGGGCCGATTTCGACCCTGTAGGTCACCGGATCGCCTTCGGCGCTGTCGACCACCAGATTCAGCTGCCCGGCGGGACCCACCTCCAGCTTGTAGCTTTTGCCGTCGAGCTCGATGCCCTTTTCGGTCTCGGCATCCGGTTCACCATCACCGTCGGCGTCCTTGTCCGGTTCGCCGTCGCCGTCGAGGTCCTTGTCCGGTACCCCGTCACCGTCGGCGTCCTGGTCGGGATTGCCGTCCCCATCCAGATCGACGTCGGGCTCACCGTCTCCGTCGGTATCGATCGTCTGCTCGGCTTGTTCCCGTAATTCCTCGAGGGTGCTGGAGATCTGCTGAGTCGCGGAACCGACCAAGCTGTTCAGCCCCTCCGACAACTGGTTACCGATCCCTGACGAGGCGAGTTGCGTACCCAGTGAAGCAAGGGTCGACAGCGGGTTTTCGGTGGTACTCGGAGTTGTGGACGGCGTCGTCGTCGAGGGAGTGGTCGTCGTCGTGGATGGACTGGTAGTCGTAGACGGGGTGGTGGTCGTCGAAGGGGTCGTGGTTGTCGAAGGCGCACCGGTGGATGAGGGCGTCGTGGAATTGGGCTGTCCCGACGGGTCACCGGACGGATCGGTCGTCTGCGAAACCTTCGGACAGGGGTATTTGGTCTCGTTCAAGCCCTGGAACGACTTCACCAGTTCATCGTGAACACCTGCCACCTGCCGGTTGGTCTCGTTGCAGGCGGTCACGAATTCCCTGATATTCGACTCGTATTCGGCTCTGAAGGGGTCGTTGAGCCACTGGATGCAACGGTCCCTCATCTTGGTGGCCTTCTCGTGGAGTTTCACATCGGTCGCGTTCGAGGTTTCGCTGGCCTTTCCCACGGCTCCTGACGAATCGATCCCCTCTCCCGTTACATCGGACCAGTCGAGCCGAGTGGCACTGAAAGCGCATTCGGGGAAGATTCTGTTGACCTTGTCGAGCAGCGAGTCACCGAACCAACTGGTGGTAGTTGTTTCGAATCCCTTGGCGAAGGTGATGATGCTGTCGATATCCTCCGGGGTCTTGTTGTCGACCTTCAGATCGTCGCCTATCAAAATCCCTTCGGCAGCTTTGGCTTTGATCGCGACCGCCTCACGCAGAGCCTGTGGCGCCGCGTCCATTTCTTCGTGCACCTTGCGCACGATATTGATATCGGTCTCCGAGAGCTGGAGCTGCCGCGCCATCATGTTCGAGGCCGCGGCCGCGGCATCACCCCACCACACCGTAGGTAGGGTCTGGGCGAACGTCGCCTGTTGATTGCGCTCTGTGGCGACCATGCCGAGCACCGTCTTCAAGGCGTCGGCGGACCGCCGGAACGCATCCTCGTTCAGGCCGTTGTGCTGATAGCAGAGTTCGTGCAGGGCGGCGTACGGCTTGAAGTCGGGCGACTTCGTGTCGCCCACCCACCGGAGGTAGCGGACTTCCAGGATTTCGAAGTACCGCAGAGCGCCGGATCCGATTTTCAGCAGTTCGGTACAGGTACGGGTTTCCATGATCAGCTCGCCGCCTGCTGGGTTTTATCGGAATTCTCCTTGTCGACCGTCGACATCTCGATCACGGTCTGCCCCATCGCGTCACCGGTGAGTTGTGTCGCCTCGGCCCAATCGTTCAGCCACTGCTGAACCACTCCGAGCCCGGCATGAATGGCATCCCCCTGAGTCTTGTACGCGAATCCGGTATCGCCGGGCGCGATCATATTGTCGGCGACCCCCTTCACCTGACCCTTCACCACGTCGGCGCTGGTCCGCATATTGTTCGCCAGACCCACCAGAGCGTCGGATTGCATTCCGACCGATTGGTCACCGGTACTCACGGATTTCCCCTCCGTCCTGCCCGCCCCGCCCGGGAGGTCTCCCCCGATCGGCCCTGCGGCGCTCTACTACTTCCTTCGACGCTCCGGTCCAGGTGCCGGTTCCCGACGGATCGGACGCCGGGTGCGCCTATCCCCCCACTCGTCCCTGGTCCCTCTGTCGCGACTCCCGGTCCGTCCGGGTTCCGATGGCACTCCCGGTCGGCATCCGGATATACGTTGCGCCCATCCTTCCATCCATACCGGTACAACGCAGCCCCGCTCCCGGTACGGGAACGGGGCCGGTGGCCGTCATGGGGAATGCCGTGGTCGGGGGTCCTGTCAGCGTTTCGGCATCATCAGCCACAGGACCAGGTAGATGAGGAACTGCGGGCCGGGCAGTACGCAGGACAGGACGAAGAGCAGCCGGACGATACCGGAGCTCCAGCCGAAGTACTCGGCGATACCGCCGCAGACACCGCCGATCCACTTATCGGTGGTGGAGCGGGTGAAGCGGCGCGCGGGGGCGGTCATGGCGGTCCTTTCGGTAGCGGGTACTACATCTCCACTATCCGGACCGGTGGTCCCGGGCCGCATCGGTAGCGATACCGATGCCGACCCTGAAATTCCGGGGTGCCCGGCTCAGGGTCGGCCCTGAGCCGGGCGGGCGCGGTCACACCGAGGCGACCCGTTTCGCCAGGTCATCGGCCAACTGCTCGGCGCGGTCGTGATCGGTGGCCTCCACCATCACCCGGACCAGCTGTTCGGTTCCGCTGGGACGCAGCAGGATTCGGCCGCTATCGCCGAGCAGTTCCTCGGCGGCGCGCACGGCTTCCAGGATGCCGGGATCGGCGGTGACGGCGGCCTTATCGGTCACCGGGACGTTCACCAGCACCTGGGGCACCTTCTGGACCACCCCGGCCAGTTCGGCCAGCGATTTCCCGGTCGCGGACATCCGGGCCATCAGCTGCAGGCCGGTGAGGACGCCGTCGCCGGTGGTGCCGTATCGCGGGAACACCACATGACCCGACTGTTCGCCGCCGAGGGTGAAACCGCCGGCGCGCAGTTCCTCGAGAACGTAGCGGTCGCCGACACCGGTGGTGCGCACGGTGATCCCGGCCGCGCGCATGGCCAGATGCAGGCCGAGGTTGCTCATCACGGTGGCCACCAGGGTGTCCTGGGCCAGGGTTCCGGCCTCGCGCATACCGACGGCGAGGACGGCCATGATGGCGTCGCCGTCCACCGGTTCGCCGTGGGCGTCCACCGCGAGGCAGCGGTCGGCGTCGCCGTCGTGGGCCAGGCCCAGATCGGCGCCGTGCTCCCGGACCGCGCGCTGCACCTGTTCGATATGGGTCGATCCGCAGCGGTCGTTGATATTGAGGCCGTCGGGTTCGGCGTTGATGGCCACGACCTGGGCCCCGGCTTCCCGGTAGGCGGCGGGGCCGACCTCCGACGCGGCGCCGTAAGCGCAGTCCACGACGACGGTCAGTCCGTGCAGGTCCCGGCCGGTGCTCTCGACCAGATGCTCGACATAGAGTTCGTGGGTGCCGCCGACACCGAATCGGTCGGGCAGATCGGCGCCGGGATGGCGGGCTCCGGCGGCGTTGAGTACCCGGCCGATGGCCGCACCGGTCGGGCGGGCGAAATCGCCGGCGGTCACCCGGGCCTCGATCCGCTCCTCGACCGCGTCCTCGAGTTTGTGGCCGCCCGCCGCGAAGATCTTGATCCCGTTATCGGGCATCGGGTTGTGCGAGGCGGAGATCATCACGCCGAGACTGGCCTCGTACAGGCCGGTCAGATAGGCGACGGCGGGGGTCGGCAGTACCCCGACCGGTAATACGTCCATTCCGGCGGCGGTGAGCCCGGCGGTCACCGCGGCCTCCAGCATCTCCCCGCTCGCACGCGGGTCGCGACCGACCACGGCCACCTTGCGGTGACCGGACCGGACGTCCGCACCCAGTACCTGCGCCGCCGCCCCGGCGACCCGCAGCGCCAGCTCCGGGCTCAACGAATCGTTGGCCAGCCCGCGTACGCCGTCGGTGCCGAACAAATGTCCCATACTTCGACCTGTCCCTCGTCAGTGAGTCCACGGCGCGACGACCACTGCCGAACTGCCCTCGACGGCCGGCCGACGAACACCGCGGTACATATAGCACGAGAGCAGGCGACCAGACTCCGGCTGGCTGCCTGCTCTCGTAGCCGACACCGGCACGTCCGCCCGCATACAGCGAGCGGACGGCCGGTACCGGTGATATCAGCGCTTCGAGTACTGCGGCGCTTTACGGGCCTTCTTCAGGCCGTACTTCTTACGCTCGGTGGCACGCGGGTCACGCGTGAGGAACCCGGCGCGCTTGAGCGCGGGACGGTCCTCCGCGTTGACCACGGTCAGCGCCCGGGCGATGGCGAGGCGCAGCGCGCCGGCCTGGCCGGAGGGGCCGCCGCCGTGCAGGCGGGCGTACACATCGAAGGATTCGACGCGCTCGACGGTGACCAGCGGGGACTTCACCAGCTGCTGGTGCACCTTGTTCGGGAAGTAGTCCTCGATCGAACGGCCGTTCAGCACGAAGTTGCCGGTGCCGGGGACCAGGCGCACCCGCACCACGGCCTCCTTGCGGCGGCCGACGGTCTGCACGGGCCGGTCCAGCGGGGCCGCGTACTCGACGAACTCGGCCTCCTCGTCGTAGACCACGCCCTCGTCCAGGACCTCGGCGGCGGCGTCTTCGACAACCGCTTCGTCGTATTCGGTGAATTCCTCGGGAGCGGTCACTGGGCCACCTGCTTGATCTCGAACGGAACGGGCTGCTGAGCGGCGTGCGGATGGTTCGGGCCCGCGTACACCTTCAGCTTGCCGGCGATGGCGTTGCCCAGCTTGTTCTTGGGGATCATGCCCTTGACGGCCTTCTCCACCAGACGGTCGGGGCGGGTGTCGAGCACCTCACCGACAGTGCGGGACTTGAGGCCGCCGGGATGCCCGGAGTGGTGGTAGATACGCTTGCCGTCGCGCTTGTTGCCGCTGACGGCAACCTTGTCGGCATTGATGATGATGACGAAATCGCCACCGTCCATATGCGGAGCGTAGGTCGGCTTGTGCTTGCCACGCAGCAGATTCGCTGCCTGAACGGCAAGACGGCCGAGCACTACGTCAGTGGCGTCGATGACGTACCACTGCCGGGTCACGTCACCCGCCTTCGGGCTGTACGTAGGCACAGTGCTTCCCTGTCTGTCGTCGGTGCTGCCGGCCAGTTGTGCGGCGAGGGGTTCCCGGCGGCCGGTTGAGACCCGGGACTCGGTGTTCCGCACACCAGCGGACCACGATACCAGTCGGGTATCGGGCCCGGAAATCGGCCCGGAGCGGGTCAGACGTCGAACGGCGGGCCGGGATCGGCGACCCCGGGACGTCCGGGCACCAGGTAGCGCAGGGTGTCGATACCCGGAGACTCACATCCGTCCGCGTTCTCCTCGGCGGGCTCGGGGGCGCGCTCCCCGGTGGAGGGCGCGGAGGGGACGCGGGCATACAGCGACCGGCCCTCGGCGCCGGTTTCCCCGGATCCGGCCGAACCCGGCGGTTCGATCGTCACCCGCGGCATCGGCACGCACCCGGCCGCCGTGGTCGAGACGGGCGCCCCTCCCGGTACCTCATCGGAAGCCCGGACCACCCCGGGCTCGGGAGGCGCCGCCTGGGCCTGCGCGACTCCGGAACCGTCGGCGCCCCATACCGAGGCGGCCAGGGCGGCCGCGCCGATCACGGCGTGGGCACCGAACAGGTTGTCCTTCATCTTGTTCCAGAGCTTGCCCTTGGGTTTGTCACCCTCGGACTCCGCCTGGTCACCGGCGCCGGGACCGCGGGCCGGCCCCGGGGGGCCGCCGGGGAACCCCGGCTGCGGCACCGGCTGGGCACCGGTATCCGGGTCCGGCGGCCGGGTGAAGCGACTGGCCGGTCCGGATATCGGCGGCGGCAGGTCACCGCGGTCGACCTTGACGGTCGGTTCCTGCCCGGATCCGATCTCGGAGGGAGCGGGCTGCTGATTCGAGGGGCCGTACGGCGAGAGTCCGGGCGACCCGCCCGCGCCGGGCGGGTTCCCACCGGGTGCGAGCCGATCGGATCCGGCGGCCGGCCGCTGGGGTCCGCCCTGGTCCGGACCCGGCCGGGGCGGGTACTGGGCCTGGCCCGGCTGGTTTCCGCCGGACCGTCCCGGCGCTCCCCCGTATCCGGCGCCGCCGGGAACCGGCGGGTTCTGCGGCGGGTACGGCCCGCCCGGTGCGGGTTGCCCCGGTCCGGGTGGCGCGTAACCCGCTCCCGGGCCGGGACGTTCCGGAGGCGGGCCGGGGTTGGGGTACGGCTCGGGTTCCTCGTCGTCCTCGGTCTCGGTGACCAGCAGATGGGTCGCCCCGAGAACGAGTGCGTGCATCGGATGTTCGGCCTTCTTCAGGCGTTGGCCCAGATGGTTACGGAACGCGAAGCGCAGGGTTTCGTTGAACACCACCTGCCCGGCCAGCAGAACCGTCGAATTGTCGGCGCCCATCGCCCGCGCCGCGGCCATGACCTCGATCACCGTATCGTCGGCGATGCGCGGGTCGTGGGTGGATTCGGGATCGATCGGCACGTACACCGATTCGGTGGGCCGCTCCTCGTCACCGTGCACCGCGACGACCAGGACATTGGCACGGCCGTCGACCACTTGGCCGTCGAAATGCACCGCGGTCGCGCCGAGTCCGTCGGGCAGGGCAGGGTCGGGCGGGCGGACCAGGCCCAGGGCGCGGACATAGCCCGACAGCGCGATGGATTCCGGGATCGGTTCCACCTCGACATCGAGCTGTTCGACCAGCTGGGCGTAGGCGTCGATCTTGGCGTCGGGCCAGTCGTCCGGGTAGGGCAGGGCGACCACATCCGGTTTGCCGCGCAGATAGCTTCCGACCGCAGCCAGCGGGTTGTAGAGGCGGGCGCGGAAGACGAGTTCGGCCGGCCAGGTCGCGCCGGCGATCACGATCTGCGGATGCCCGAGGATGTCACGCACATCCGGGATCGCCATACCCAGATCCGGGCGCTGTTTGTCCACGCCCGCGGTGTAGAGCCGGCCGGAGGCGTCGGCCAGCAGATAGGCGGGCGGGTTGTAGCTGCCCTCGACCTGTACTGGGCGGATGGGCACGCCGGATCCGCCCGCGGCCACGGACACCACATCCCACCCGAGATGTACCGCCCCAACTCGCACCATCACAGGCATCAGTGTGCCTGGTGTGCGGTCGTCGCGCTCGCCGCCCCCACCCACGGGTGGAGCGGGCGGGCGGCGGGGCCGGTCACCGGTCTCATCCGGCGGACTTCTTCAGCCGCAGACGGCTCCAGGTCAGCAGCGCCAGCACCACCGTGATGGCCACCACCATGCCGATATCCAGGAACCATGCGCCGCGCGCATGCTCCCAGAACCCGTCTTGTTGCGATTGGACGAACAGTGCGCGAACATCCACCGTCGACGCCGCCGCGGCGTATCCCCAGCGCGACGGGAACAGCCACGAAACCTGTTCCAGCACTACCCGGTCGGTGACCGGGATCAGGCCGCCGGCCATCACGAGCAGACCCATGATCGCCACCACCAGCAGCGGCATCACCTGTTCGCTGGACTTGGCCAGACTCGACAGCAGCAGGCCGAAGACGACACAGGCGACGGCGGTGGCCGCGATATCCAGATAGAGTTCGGCGCCGCCCACGGCCAGCACCGAACCTTCCTCGGGCCGCTTCTTGCCCAGCAGTACGAATCCGATCATGACCGCCGACTGCAGCAGGACGGCCAGCCCGAAGATCACGACCTTCGCCGTGAGATAGGCCCCCGGCCGCAACCCGACCGCCCGCTCCCGGTGGAAGATCGTGCGTTCGCCCACCAGATCACGCACCGAGAGGGTGGCGCCCATGAAGCAGGCGCCGAGGATGAGCACGACCAGCAACTGCTGCGGTTCGGAGCTGCCGGCCCGGATGAAACTGCCGTCGTCGGCCTGGGTCAGCGGCGGTTTCGAGAATCCGTACTGTCCCGGCACCACCAGCGACAGCCCGCCGAGTACGAACGGCAGCAGCACGAGGAACGCGAGATAGCCGCGGTCGGCGAGGATCAGCCGGATCTGGCGCCGGGCCAGCGTCGAGAACTGCTTCCAGGCGCCCGATTGCGGGGGCGAGCCGGTACCGCCCTGCTGCGCCGCGGGTGGCGGCGGTGGCGGCAGCGCGGCCTGTCGTGATCGGAAGTGCGCGAACGCGGCGTCGGGGTTGGCCGCGACATCGGCGAAGATCTTGGCCCAGTCGCTGGTGCCCAGTGCGGATTCCACCCCGGCCGGGTTACCGGCGTAGGCGGTTTTGCCGCCCGGGGCCAGCAACACGACCTGATCGCACATATCCAGGCACGCGACCGAATGGGTCACCACGATCACCACCCGACCGGCGTCGGCCAGTTCGCGCAGCATCATCATGACCTGCCGGTCCAGGGCGGGATCGAGTCCGGAGGTCGGTTCGTCGAGAATCAGCAGCGAGGGACCGGTCAGCAGTTCCAGCGCCACCGAGGCGCGTTTGCGCTGGCCGCCCGAGAGCCGGTCCACCCGGGTGTCGGCGTGTTCGGTGAGCGAGAGTTCGCGCAGCACACCGTCGATGACCTGGCGGCGATCGTCTTTGGACGAGTCCGGCGGCAGGCGCAGTTCCGCCGCGAATCCGAGCGCCTGGCGCACCGTGAGCTGACGGTGCAGCACATCGTCCTGCGGGACCATGCCGATACGGGAACGCAGCGCCTGGTATTCGGCGTGCAGATCGTGACCCTCGAAGGTCACCACGCCGCCGGAGGGTTGCGTACTACCCGCGATCAGCCTGGACAGGGTGGATTTACCGGCGCCGGAGGGGCCGATCAGCGCGGTCAGGGTGCCGCGGGCCGCCTGCATGTTGACATCGACGAGCAGTTGTTTGTTGCCCTCGACCGTGAACCCGACCCCGTGCACGCCCAGGCCCTGTTCGGCGACCGGCCGCTGCCGGTGCACCAGTGTCCCCTGCTGCACTTCGAAGTCGATATTGCCGATGGTGATGATGTCGCGTTCACGCAACACCGTGCGCTGCTGCCGGACACCGTTGACGAAGGTCCCGTTGGCCGATCCGAGGTCCTCGAGGATCAGCCCCTCGGCGCCGCCGGCGAGCCGCGCGTGTTTACGGGAGGCCAGCGGATCGTCGACCACGATCTGGTTGTCGGAGGTACGGCCGATGGTCAGGCCACCCGGCGGCAGCCGGTCCGCGCGCGCCACCGGCCCCTCCGTGGCGCGGTGGCGCACCGGCGGCACCGCGGCCAGACTCGCCTTGGCGGTCATGTTCACATTCGCGGGCCGGGGCCGTTCGACCGCCGGCTGTCCGCCGGTGCCGGGGTGCGACGGCCGCGGCGGCTGCTGACCACGCGGCGGGGTCCACTGCGGATGCGGTTGGTGCGGTGTGGGGTGGGGGGTGTTCGGAATGGGACCCGATCCCGGCCCCCGGGGCGGGACCTGCGGCTGGGCACCGGACTGCGGACGATTCTGCGGGGTCGGCGGGCGCTGCTGCGGCGGGACCGGGGTCCGCGGCAGTTGCTGCGAGGGCCGCTGTTGCGGTTGCTGCGGCGGCTGGGGCTGCTGCGGAACCCCCGACGGAACCAGCCAGAGCAGCGGTCCGCTGATCGCGTCACCGAGTCTGATCTGGGTCGGCCGGTCGATCGGCACGGGCCGGCCGACCCGGCGCGCATCGACGAACACCCCGTTGGTACTGCCGTTGTCGGTGAGCACCCAGGCTCCCGACTGCCAGGCGAGCGTCGCGTGTACTCGCGAGACCAGCGGACTGTCGACGAACAGCGTCACCTCGGGCGCGCGGCCCAGGGTGATCTGCTGACTCGAATCGAAGACACGTTCGGTTCCATCATGGCGCACCGTGATGGTGCGCACCCCCGGTGCAGACATGCAGCGGATACTATTCCATTACCCGGGCATCGGAGGTGCCCCCGCTGAGGGGCGACTTCCCCCGTTCCGGCGGGTAATGCCAGCACTGTATCGGCCGAATTGGGGGAGGAATCCATGCCGAGATTTCGCGCTGTCGCCGTGGCCGTGGCGGCACTGTGCGCGCTGTTGCTGGTCACCGGGTGCACGCGGTCGGTCGACGGCCGGGCGGTCTCCATCTACGACAACCCCTTCCAGGTCGCCGGGCTGCCGACCACGAGCGGTCCCAGCGGTCCGCGTGAGAACGCGCCGCCGCCCGCGTTGAGCGCGCGCAACGGCGACGGCGGCGAGATCGACACCCTGGCGCTGAACGCCGTCACCGATGTCGAGGCGTACTGGAGCGAGCACTACGACGCCGAATTCGAGGGCGCGTTCGAACCGGTGCAGAAGCTCATCTCCTGGAGCGCCCGCGATTCCCGCAAGGACTCCGTGGAGTTCTGCACCGAATCCACCTACCGCATGGTCAACGCCGCCTACTGCCGGCTCGACAACTCGATCGGCTGGGACCGCGCCCTGCTGCTGCCCACCATGTCCGAGACCTTCGGGCAGATGGCGGTGGTGATGGTGATCGCCCACGAATACGGGCACGCCATCCAGAACAACGCCGATATCGTCGACGACGACGATCCGGTGATCGTCAAGGAGCAGCAGGCGGACTGTTTCGCCGGCGCGTATATGCGCTGGGTGGCCGAGGGTAGATCCGACTACTTCACCGTCAACACCTCCGACGGCCTGAACTCGGTGCTGGCCGCGACCGTCGCCATCCGCGATTCCGATCCCGACGACCCGGAGAGCGTGCACGGTTCGGCCTTCGAGCGGGTGACCGCGGTGCAGATCGGTTTCACCGACGGCGCCAAGGGGTGCAAGGGCATCGATATGGACGAGATCGAACAGCGCCGCGGTGACCTGCCACAGAGTTTCGACGGCGCCTCGGGGGAATTCGAGATCACCGAACAGAGCCTGGTGGAGCTGGGCAAGGCGCTGGCGGTGATCCTGCCGACCGATGACGAGCCGACCTACTCCTACGACGGCGCGGAGGTCTCCTGCCGGGACGGCGTCTCCACCGAACCGGTGACCTACTGCCCGGCGAGCAACACCATCGCCACCAACGTCGAAGGGCTCGCCGAACGCGGTACCGCCGACGACGATTCCGATGTCTCACTACCGGTCAAGGTGACCGGCGACTACAACGGCTACGTCGTATTCATCTCCCGCTACACGCTGTCGGTGCAGAAGAACCGCGACCAGGATCTGGTGGGCGCGAAGACAGGACTGCGGGCCGCATGCCTGTCCGGCGTGGCCACGGGTGAACTCGCGCAGCCGGGGCGCTCCCAGGGCGATATCACCCTGGCCGCGGGCGATCTGGACGAAGCCGTCTCCGGTCTGCTCACCGACGGGCTGGCCGCCAGCGATGTCGAGGGCAAAACGGTGCCGAGCGGGTTCTCCCGGGTCGACGCCTTCCGCGCGGGTGTGCTGGGCGGCGAGGAGACGTGCAGCGCCCGGTACGAATAGGCCCGATAGGTATCAGCCGGTCAGGACCCGAAGGGCGGCGGCGCGGCGGATTCGTAGCGCAACATGCGCTGTCCGATGAGGATCTCGGTGCCCGGGACCAGGACCACCGGCTGATACGGCGGTACCCGGACCCATTCGCGGTAGCCGGTGGCGCGGGTGCGGGTGCCGTTGGTGGAGCCCCGGTCCACCAGGGTCACATCCCAGTTGACCAGCAGCAGTTCCGCATGGGCCCGGGACATGCCACCGGAGTTGTCGACGACCTGCAGCGGGGTGAGCCCGCGCCGCGCCTGGTCCGAACCCTCCGGATCGCGACCCAGCACGGAATCGGTGTCGAGTAGATAGGTCGCGCCGTCGTCGAGGACCAGGATGCCCAGCGGCGGCCGCACCACCTCGATGAGCGGCTGGGTCTGATCCACCGGCATACCGCAGACACTGCAGAAGGCGGCCCGCGGATCGGTGGGATGGGCCCGCGCGCATTTGAACCCCATGACCTTCACCGTCAGCGCGGTGCCCTTCGCGGTGGCCTCGGTCCGGCGGCGCAGTTCGGCGTCCAGCGGCGGCACCCGGCGCTCCGGCGGGCCGTGCAGTGGGGAGCCGTGGGAGACGGGCAGATCCACCCGGGGTGTGGGGTGGGCCGGGAGCGGTCGTGCGGGCGGTTCACCGTGGCGCGGACGAGATTCCGAGGTCTCGTCGAACTCACCGGGCAGCGGAGGCGGGGGCGCCGGATTTCCCGCCCGCTGCCGGCCGCTGATCTCGGTCTCCGCGTGATGCGGATCGGTGGCCGGGGATCCACCGGTGGGTTCGCTCCCGGCCGCGGCCGGTCCGGCGATATCGCCACGCTGCGAGAGTTCCACACTGTCCAGCATGGGCGCGGCGGCCGCGGTCGGGACCTCGTCGGGAACGGCCACCGGGGCCGGACCGAGTGTGGGAGAGCCGGGTATCGGCGTCCGGCCCGCGTCACCCGCCGGGTCGCGAAGTGCGGGCCGCCCGGATGATTCGGCCGTCCGCGGCGCATCCTCGGCGGCCCGGGTGCGCGGAATCTCGGCGGTCGCCGCGGAGCCCGCCGGGATCGCGGGACCGGTCGTCACCCGCGGTGTCTTCCTGCCGAGCGAGACACCGCTCGATCCGGCCGGAGCGGATATCGGCTCGGCGCGGGCCGGCGACCACGCGATCACCGCCGCGGCCTCGGCGACGCCTTCGACCAGCCGCCCGATCCCGCGGACCCGGGGCAGCGCGGGCAGCGCGTCGTCCGGTGCGGCGTGGTCGTCGACGAAGAGCGCGACCGCACGGGCCGGGATCACCGCGGCGCGGTCCACCGTGAACACCGCGTCTCGGCCGTGGAAGTACTCGGTACGGTCGCCGTCGACCATCGCGGTGATACCGCCGTGCAGGAAGATCGCGACCCGGTCCGCACCGGCCGCCGACAGGATGCCGAAATCCACCGATGCGCCCCGGCCGGTCCGATCCGCCTGCGCCATGAGCCATCTGGTGACCGCCCGGGCGATCAGAGCGCCGGGTTCCTCGGGTCGGCGCACGACGGCCTCGTGCACGAGTTCCGCGAGGGAGACCAGCGCGCGCAGCGCCGGGGAGTCCTCGGTGGGCCTGCCCTGTTCCCGATGCGCCACCAGCACGACCGCGCCCGCCACCCGGGCCGCGGCATGCGGTCCGGGCACCACCTCGACCTGCTGATCCCGCATTCGGATCAGCCTTCGCCTAACGTGCGCCCGGGGTCGTCTGCCACCAGACCAGGGTATGGCACGGCCGCGATCGGCCTCTTCGGCACGGCCGCGAGCGGTCGCCGGGGCGAGGCCGGGGGCGGTCGTCCCCGGGATCAGGCCGCGTCCGGTAACTTCGACAGCGCAGCTTCGATCGGAACGAGGGGCCGGCCCATGGTTCGGATATCGCGCGCCACCACCGTCACCGCGGTCACCGCCCTCCTGGTGGCCGGCCTGACCGCCTGCGTTTCGGTGCCCGGTAGCCCGGTCCCGGGGGAAATCGATGTGCGCACGCTCTCGGTCGGCGATTTCCCGGTCGACCGGTTCACCTACCCGCAGGACGCGGGTGAGCACGGCCCGATGCTGGAGGGCATCCGGATGTCGGAGGCGGTGGCGACCAGCACCCAGGTCGATCCGTCGCTGAAATACGGCCGCGGGTCCAAGGTTCTCCCGGATTCGGCCACCGCGATCGATTTCCTGGCCAATGTCTCCGAGCCGATCCTGAAGAACCGCAAGATGCTGGTCGGGTACGCGTCCAGCGGGGCCGATCGCGACGATCCGGAGGGCCGGACCCGCCCGAACCCCGATGCCACCGCGATCACCCTGGTGGCATTGCGTTTCCCGGACCGTGCGAGCGCGGGCAGGGCCGCGACCGAACTCGAGGCCGCCGATATCGCGGTCTCGCCGGACAACCGGCCGCTGAAATCGCAGAAGTTTCCCGACGCACTGGTGCACTGGCGGCCGGGCGTCGCCAATATCGGGGCCTTCCTCGCCCATGAGGAGTTCGTGGTCTCCCTGTTCGTCCAGCGCCCGAAGGCCGACAGCGCAGATCTGGTGTCGTGGGTGGAGAAAACACTCACCGCCCAGCTGGACCGGCTGAACCGGTTCCGGCCCACACCCACCGCCGATATCGCCGATCTCCGGGTGGATCCGGAGAATCTGCTGTCCCGGGTGGTCGTGGCCGACCGGAAGGGGCAGGTGCCCGATCCGGACCGATTCGCCGTCTACGGGCCGAATTATCTGATCAACGACGCCGACGACCAGATCGCCCGGACCCGGCTCCTGGAGCAGTCCGGATTCGAGAGCACCGCCTACGCCGACGGCAGTTCGGTGGCCCGGGTCCGTGATCCGGCGGGGGCGCAGGTCCTCGTGGACGGTTTCGTGGAATCCGCGGGCGACGTATACGAACCCATGTCCGCGCCCGCGGAGATCCCCGGCGCGAAATGCCTGGAGCTCAACGGAAAAGGCGATCCGCAGCGCCAGTACCGCTATCGGTGTTTCGTTCCCTACAAGCGCTATGTGGGCGTCGTCTCCAGTGATGACGAGACCGAGATCGAGCAGAAGGCGTCCGCTCAGTACGCCCTGCTCGCGAACAGCCTTTGACGTCCGCCCCGCCCTGAAAGCGCGAGGATTCCTGCCAGCGCCCTGACGGGCGCTCTCGGTAGGTTCCTGTTTCACTGGGACTCGCTCTCCGCTAGGCGGAAAGACTTACAGCCCCTCCACAGGCGTTTAACCTCTCGGCCCGTCCGGCCGCGAGGATGTTGATCGCCGCATTCAGATCGCGGTCGTGGACCGTGCCGCAGGTGCACGTCCATTCCCGAACATGCAACGGTTTCTTGTCCCCGACCGCCCCGCACACTGAGCACATGCGCGTGGACGGGAACCAGCGGTCCACCTTGACGAAGGTCCGCCCACCCCGGGCGGCTTTCTCCTCCAACATGCGCGTGAACATGCCCCACCCGGCGTCGTGAACCGACTTCGCCAACCTCGTGCGCGCGAGACCTTTGATGCTCAAGTCCTCCACGTACACCGCTTGGTTTTCGCGGATGATCCGTGTCGTGTTCTTGTGCGCCCAGTCTCGGCGTGTGCCGGACACCCGCGCATGGGCTTTCGCTACACGTATGCGAGCCTTGGCCCGGTTCTTGGAGCCCTTCTCCCTGCGGGACAACGCTTTCTGCGCCTTGCGAAGCCTGCGTTCGGCTTGCCGCAGGAAGCGAGGCGAGTCGATCGTTTTGCCGTTCGACATGACAGCGAACGTCGTGAGCCCGAGATCGATGCCGACCTCGGCGTCCAGCGCGGGCAACGGTTCTTGGTCGACTTGCACCACAAACGACGCGAAATAGCGGCCCGCAGCGTCCTTGATGACCGTCACACTCGACGGATCGGCCGGAAGCTCCCGAGACCAGGCGACTTTCACGTCTCCAACCTTCGGCAGCCGCAGCTTCCCACCGGGGGTGACCGCGAACCGGGAGTTCTTCGTGAAGCGGATGGCTTGCCGATTGTCGCGCCGGGACCGGAACCGAGGCGGCCCGACCCGTGCGCCTTTCCGCTTCCCGGTAGTCGACTGGAAGAAATTCCGGTATGCGGTGTTCAAGTCGGCCAATGCCTGCTGCAGCACCACCGACGAAACCTCGCCCAGCCAAGCCCGGCCGGGATCTTTCTTCGCTCCGGTCAACGCTTTCGACAGTTCGCCGTCCGTGATGTACGGCAAGCCATCCCGCCGCGCTGTTTCCCGCGCCGCCAGTGCGTCGTTGAACACAACCCGAGCGCACCCGAACGCGCGAGCCAGTGAAATCTGCTGGCCGGGCGTCGGATAGACGCGGAAGTTGTACCGGAGCTGCACGAAACCCAGAGTACCGTATTGGTTTATGGCCGATGAGAACCATATACGTACCGGTAGACACTGTGTTTTCGCGCTCCACGTTCATTTGGTTTTCGTCACCAAGTATCGGCACGGAGTGTTCACCGACCGTCATCTGACCAGGCTGGAAGAGATCATGCGGGCAGTGTGTGCCGACTTCGAAACCGAATTGGTCGAGTTCAACGGCGAACCCGACCATGTGCACCTGCTCGTGAACTTCCCACCCAAGGTCGCGATATCGAAACTGGTGAACAGCCTCAAAGGCGTGTCCTCGCGCAGGATGCGCCAAGAGTTCCCCGAACTGGCCCGGCATTACTGGCGGGCAAAACGCTTGTGGTCGGGTTCTTACTTCGCGGGTTCGGTCGGTGGCGCCCCGATCTCGATGCTGCGGCAGTACATCGAACAGCAGGCACGCCCGATTTAGGGCACGCTCGGGCCTTGCCGGCCCTCCCGCGTGGGCTTTCACCACCGCCCTGAAGGGCGGCGCACTAGCCCACATTCCGGTAGCCACCCGCGCGGCGCCTCGGCGTGGTCGTAATTCGTTGTGGCGCGGACACTCTCGACGCGCGGCGCGCCGAACCGATTTGGCCGCTAGGACAGGCTAGCCTTACCGTGTTCTGCGTCTCATCGCGGCACTCACGCCGGATGGTCACATACCCGCCCACCAGTACGTTGAGTGTGTTATACCGATTAGCTATCACATGCCGGAGTTAGGTAACCCTTGCCTCGGCGCGGCCGACGCACTACCTTCGCATTTCGATTCGTCAGCACGGTACTCCGACCACGATTCCGAGAAGGGAAGATTTGGTGAAAAGCGTTCTCTCCGAACGTAAGACGCTTCACCCACCTATTATCGAAGATATCGAGCACCGTGAGTTACCCGAGACCGCCGCGGTGGCGGTACGCGAACTGGCCGCTGAGATCGCTCTCACACTCGCCGCCGAAAGAGCCGGACGCACCCTCGCCGGCCCGGCGCTACGCGCACTCATCGAGGCCCGGGCCGCCGACCTCCCCGCCGAGGTCCGGACCGCCGTCCGCCCACCGGCGACCGCGGCCGGAGCCTGCGTCCTGAGCCGGCTGCCGTCGACCGACGACGAAATCGGCCCCACCCCACCGGATTGGGAGACCGCGGCCGTCTGGAGCGCCGACCCGGATCGCCCCGGCTGTTCCTTCGAATGGGATATCGCCATGCTGCTGCTCGCCGCGGCAGCCGGGGAACCGTTCGGCTGGGCCGGTCAGCAGGACGGCCGGCTGGTCAACAACATCGTGCCGGCCGCCGGGCACGAATTCGAGCAGTCCGGGGCCAGCAGCACCGTTCTGCTCAGCCCGCACACCGAAGACGCGTTCCATCCACAGCGGGCGAATCTGCTGATGCTGGGCTGCCTGCGCAATCCCGACCGGGTGGGCACCACCGTCTCGTCGGTCCGGCGGACCCGCCTGACACCGGCGCAACAGGACGTCCTGTGCGTACCGACGCTGCCGATCCTGCCGGATGTGTCCTACGGATCCGGTTTCGACCGCGCCACTGCCGTTCCCGTCCCCACCCTGTGGAACGCGCCCGGCGAGGAAACCGGCCACGATGCGCTCACCCTGCGGTACGACCCGGCCTACACCCCGCTCGACGCCGCCGATCCGGAGTACCGCGCGGCCTACGCGCGACTGGAAAGCGAGCTCGAAAGAGTCTGCGTCCTGGCCACTCTGCGGCCCGGTGAGCTGCTGCTACTGGACAACGATGTGACCGTCCACGGGCGGGTGCCCTTCGCGGCGCGCTACGACGGCACCGACCGCTGGCTGAAACGAGTGAATATCCGGCTACCCGAACGCCCGCGCCGCGCAGCCGAATCCGGGGAGAATGGATACGGTCAGCAGATCGTCGCACCCTTCGCGCCACCGTCGTCGCACCGGGTGCGAGAAGAGCGGAACGGTGCAGCAGATGATCGAGGATCCGTTGAGCACACGTGACCGAGCGACCCCCCTGCGCGTCCTGAGCCGCAGTGACCTCGCCGATGTACCGGTGGCTCCGGCCGACGTGGTCCGGGCGGTCGAAGAGGCCTATATCGCCCTGGCGGCGGGAGATTCCGACAATCCGCGCAAGCTCAGCGTCGCCAATCCGGACGGCTGGTCGGTCGCCTACGCGATGCTCGGCCGCGACGGGCGGCGCCGGGTGGTCGCCATGAAGAGCTCCTACAAATTCGATCCCGGTCACGACCGCACCACCAAGCGCTACTACACCACCATCACGCTCTACGACGACACCACGGGCGCGCCCATCGCCATGATGGACTGCTCCCGGGTGGGCGCCCTGCGCACTCCGGCGGTATCGGCGCTGCTGGTCCGCGAAACACTGTCCCGTGACGCGGATACCGTGCTGCTCGTCGGCACCGGTACCCAGGGCCGCAACGCGCTGCCGCATCTACTGGCCGCCAATCCGCAGTTGCGCAAACTGATGCTCTACGGCACCCATCCGGAGGGTATCGAGGCGGTACACCGGCAACTCGCCGAGTACGCCCCGCACGCCGTCCTGGATACCGTGGACGATCCGTACGCGGCGGCCCGCGGCGCCGATGTCGTGCTGGCCACCGCCGGTCCGGGCACCGAGGTGGCGATCGAATCCGAACACCTCAAACCCGGGTCGGTGGTGGTGCTGGTGGGCTACGGCCTGGCCCCCTCGACCCTCGGAGACGCCGACCGGGTGGTCGCCACCAGCGCCGAGCAGATGGCGCTGACCGGTACCGATATGGCCGATGAGAACGGTGTACTCCGCCGGGTGGACGCGGAACTCCCACAGATCCTGAGCCGCCGCGCCGACGCCCGCCGCGGCCAGGACGAACGGATCTTCGTCTACAACAGCGGCCTGGTGCTCACCGATATCGCGGTGGCACACGCCCTGGCCGAACGCGCCATCGCCGAGGGGCGCGGTACCGAGGTGGCGCTATGGGACTGACCGGTTCCGACGCCCCCGCCGGAACCGGTACCGAAGCACCGGACGGTTTCGCCGATACCGTGGCCGCCCCGGTGCCCGCCCACCGCGACCCCTGGGAACAGCGAATTCTCGCCGATCCGCAGCTGCTCGGCGATATCGCGTTCGCGGTGGGCGGCCCGTTCCACCTGATGTATCCAGCGCGCGTGGCGGCGAATATCCGCGCATTCCAGGACGTGTTCGCCGGCCACCGGGTAACGGGTGCCGTCTATTACGGCAAGAAATCGAACAAGGCGGCCTGCGTGGCCCGGGCGTGCGCGACCGCGGGCGCCGGAATAGATATCGCGAGTACGGGGGAACTCACCGCCGCCCTGAGCCAGGGCGTCACCGGTCCGGAACTCATGGTCACCGGCCCCGAGAAGTCCCGGGAACTGCACTGGCTGGCCGCCCGGCACGGGTGCCTGATCGCGGTGGACGGTCCCGGTGAACTGGAACGAATCGCCGAACTGGGGATTCCGGCCCGTGTCCTGCTGCGAGCCCTGCCGGCCGCCTCGGCGAGCCGGTTCGGGATGACGGACGGCGAACTCGATCACGCTGTCGCCGCCGCGGCCGGATTTCCCTCGATATCGCTGGAGGGATTCAGTTTTCATCTCTCCGGATACGATGCCGGGCCCCGCGCGGACCTGGCGGCGCGACTTCTGCGGCGCTGCCTCGACGCGCGCGCCCAGGGGCATCCCGCCACCACCGTCTCCATCGGCGGCGGTTTCGGGGTGGATTACGTCGCCGCGGCCGAATGGTCGGATTTCCGTGCGCGGGTCAACCGCCGGTGGTTCCATTCCGGCCGGGCGTTCGAGTCGTACTATCCCTATTCTTTTCCCGAACCGGGTGCGGCGATGCTGGCCGCGATCCTGGACAGCGATGATCTCGCCGGACGGTTGCGGCGCAGCGGAACGACCCTGGCCGTCGAACCGGGCCGCGCGCTGCTGGACCGGGCCGGTAGCACGGTGTTCCGGGTCCAGGGCGCCAAAATCCGCCACGAGCACGGCCGGCCCTACCGGGTCCTGACCGTCGACGGCACCAGCCTCAGCCTCTCGGAGCAGTGGTTCGACAGCGAATACCTGCCCGATCCGGTGCTCTGGCCCGAAGGCCCCGGCACCCCGACACCCACCGTGGTGGGCGCCGCCACCTGTCTCGAATCCGACATGCTCAGCTGGCGCCGGATACCGCTGCCGCGGCCCGCCGCCGACGGCGATCTGCTGGTCTACCCGAATACCGCCGGGTACCAGATGGATTCCAACGAATCGCCCTTTCACGAATTACCTCTCCCACCGAAGGTGGTGCTGTCCGAAACCCCGGACGGCCGGTATCGCTGGGCACTCGATCACACCTGTCGATGAGGCCGCAGCCCCGGCCTCTGCACTGCCCGCTATCGATGCCCAGGAGATCCGCCATGCCCCTCGTCACCCGCGTCACGGACCTGATCGGCCGCACCCCGCTCTTCGAACTGGCGACCACCGAATCCGGCACCCGATTATTACTGAAACTCGAGCAGTTCAATCCGACCGGCGCCGCCAAGATCCGCATGGCACGCGAAATGGTGCTGGACGCCGAACGCCGGGGCCTACTCGGCGCGGACGGGCATATCATCGAATCGACCTCCGGGAATACCGGGCTCGGCCTGGCGGTGGTGGCCGCCGAACGCGGCTATCGATTCACCGCGGTGGTCGATCATCACGCGAGCAAGGACAAATTGCGGGCCATGCGGGCCATGGGGGCCGAACTGGTGTTCGTCGCCGACGCCGGGGACGACACGCTCGCCACCTCCGCCCGCGAAGACCATGCCGAGGCCATGGCGGCCGATGATCCCGACGCGTATTTCACCGAACAGCACAACAACGACGCCAACGCGGTCGGGTACTACGCCGTGGCCGACGAATTGCTCGCCGAAGTGGACCGGGTGGATATCCTGCTGTCCGCGGTCGGTACCGGCGGCTCGCTGTTCGGTACCGCGACCAGGCTGCGCCAGCTGGGTTGCGTCCCGCGCGTGGTCGGAGTGGAACCGGTCGGCTCCATCGCCTTCGGCGGGCCGGGCGGGCCGTACTGGCAGTCGGGTACCGGCACCCCGCCGGGCGCCACCATCGGCACCGCGGTGGATTACGACCTGCTCGACGAGGGTGTCAAGGTCACCGACCGGGACGCGTTCGCGACCTGCCGCGCGATCTCGCGCGAACTCGGCCTGATGCTGGGCGGATCGGCCGGCGGATCGGTGCACGCCGCGCTGACCAGGCTCGAGGAGTTCCCGCCCGGATCGACGGTGGTCACGATCGTCTGTGACGGCGGCGAGAAATACCTCGACACGGTGTTCGACGACGACTGGATGGCGGCGCGGGAACTCCTCGACACGGCGGCCGAACGCGATGTCCATGCCATGCTGAACCGTTATGCTCCCGCGGGCCGCGGAACTCATCCGGTTGGACCCGCGGTTCTGGGCAATACCGATGCGGGAAACCCCCGCGCGGTCCGGACCACCCGGACCGCCGGCCGCCACGACCACGACGAACAGACGGAGGATTCGGACACTATGGTGCGGGCCCGGTGATCAGCACACCCCCCTCGCGAAACCGCCCCGGCAGCGGGCGGCTCGCCGCTCCCGACACCCGGCGGCTCGCCGCCCCCGACACCCGGCGGCTCGCCGCCCTGGCCTCCCCGATCGCCCTCACCCAGCTCGCCCAGGTCGCGGTGTCGACCACCAATATCGCTCTGATGGGCAGCCTGGGGGTGCGCGAGGTGGCGGCCGGTGGGCTGGCGCTGGTGCTGTTCAACCAGATCCGCACCATGTGCGTCGGCCTGATCACCGGCAGCGGTAACCAGATCGCGGGCGCGATCGGCGCCGCGGAGAAACGCGGCACCGATCCCGACCCCGAGGTCCGCGATGTGGTGCGGTCGAGTTTCCTGATCGCCACCGCGGCCGGGCTGCTGGGCGGCGCGATCCTGATCGGCCTGGGCTGGTCGCTGCAGTGGCTCGGCCAGGACGCCGGCGTGATGGCGGATGCCCGGCCGCTGATGGTGGCGCTGGCCCCCGGCCTGCTGCCCTGTCTGTGGTTCCAGGTCCTGCGCCAGTACACGGTCGGTATGCAGCGGCCGCAGGCCCTGCTCCCGGTGACGCTCGGATCCATCGCGGTCAACCTGGTACTCGCGCTGGCCCTCATCCACGGCTGGGCGGGTCTGCCGGCGCTGGGTCTCACCGGTATCGGTGTCGCGACCTCACTGGTGTTCCTGCTGATGTTCGCGGTGTTCTGGATGATGGTCCGCCGCGACGCCGAACTCGGGCGCACCCTGCCGGTGCGGCCGCTGCCGGTACGCAAGCGGACGGTGCTGGCCGAACTGCGGCTGGGGACGCCGATCGCCCTCACCTACGGCTCCGAGGCCGGGATGTTCTCGGTACTCGCGCTGGTGATGGGCGCGCTGGGCCCGGCGGCGCTGGCCGCCCACAATGTGGTGTACCAGGTGATCTACATCGTCTTCCAGGTCGCCATCGGTATCTCGCACGGCGCGTCGGTGCTGGTCAGCCACAGCGTCGCCCGCGACGAGACCGCGCCCGCGCGCGGGCTCGCCTGGCTCTCGCTGCGGTTCGCCGCGGTGATCGCGGCGGTCACCGGTCTGGCCTACGCCTTCGTCCCCGACCTGGTGCTGCGGCCTTTCCTGGATCTCGCCGATACCGAAACCGTCGAGGCCGCGCGAACGCTGCTGCTCATCGGCATCGTGCTGCAATTCTTCGACGCCGCCCAGAACATCGGCACCGGCCTGCTGCGCGGCCTGCAGGCCACCGGCGCGGGTTTCCGGTTGTCGCTGGTGGGCTACTGGATGGTGGGACTGCCCACCGCGGTGCTGCTCGCGTTCCCCGCCGGCCTGGGCGCCGCGGGGGTGTGGTGGGGGCTCACCGCCGGGCTGGCGGCCACCGCCGTCCTGATGCTGCGCAAGTACTTCAGCCTGCTGGACCGGCACGACGCCACCGTGACTCCCCGCGCCCGCGAGACCGTAAGTTAGGATTGCCTCTCCAAACTTTTCACAGAAGGAGTGGGCACGTGCGGGTTGTCGTCCTGTTCGGATCGGAAATGGGCACGGCGGAGGACGTGGCGGACGGGATCGCCGACGAGTTGTCCGGCCATGAGGTCGAGGTCGTCGATATGTCCGAGTTCGCTGTCGACGATCTCGACCCGGCGACCTTCCACATCGTGGTGTGCTCCACGTATGGCGAAGGCGATCTCCCCACCGGCGCCGAACCCTTCTTCGAGGCACTCGACGCCCGCCGCCCCGATCTGACCGGCCTGCGGTTCGCGGTATTCGGACTGGGCGATTCGGTGTACGACACCACCTTCAACCGCGGCGGGGAGATCGCCGCCGCGAAACTCACCGCCCGCGGCGCCGTGCAGGTCGGCGAGCACGGCCGCCACGACGCCTCGGGCGAGATCAAACCCACTGCGCTGGGCCGCGAATGGGCACGCGCCCTCCCGCTCGGCACCGGAATCCTCACTCCCACTTGATCTACCGCTTCGCACCCCGTGGCCGCATGCGGCGGGCGGGATGTCAGGGCCCCACCCTCGAGCGGCGGAGCCGCTCCATGTACCCAGCGGTACTTCCCCCGCGCGTGTCGGCGCCGACCTCTAGAATGATGGCGTCGCGGCATTTCCTCCGCCGCGACGACGTCGATCCAGGAGGGGACGATATGGCCGCCGGAATCAGTTCCACGGAAAACCCAGCGACCGACCATCCGGAGCTGGATGCGCTGCCGGAGTGGCCGCAGGAGACCATCGCCGTCCTGGTTACCACCGATCCGGCGCCCCATGCGATTCCGGTGTCGTGGCCGGTGCGCGCGGGCGATCGCCGCATTCTGCTGAGCCTCAAATTCGATCGCGGGTCGCTGGCCCGGCTGCGGGAGCGGCCGCAGGTCGCCCTGCTGATCCTCGGCGGCGGCAATGTGGCATTGTGTGCGCGGGGCGCGGCCAAGGTCATCGCCGAGGAGATGCCCGGCGCCGACGACTATGTGGCGGTCCGGCTCGATATCGACACCATCGACGACCACCGGCAGTCGGCCTTCATGGTCGCCCAGGGCATTCAGCGCACCGTCCTGGACGACAGCGAATTGCACGCCCTGGAGCACCGGGTCGCGACGCTGAAAACCTGGGCGGAGAACGAAGAGAAGAACTGACGCCGGACGCTGCCGGGCGGGGACCGGCGCGAGGCGTCACGGGAAGGAGATCATGAGCGTCAATCTGGCCAAGGGCGGCAATGTCTCGCTGTCCAAACAAGCCCCCAACCTGACCAGGGTCGCCGTCGGACTCGGCTGGGATGTGCGCACCACCACGGGCGCCGACCACGACCTCGACGCCAGCGCCCTGGCCACCGGGCCGGATCTGAAGGTCCTCTCCGATCAGCACTTCGTGTTCTACAACAATCTCCGCTCCCCCGACGGCTCGATCGAGCACACCGGCGACAATCTCACCGGCGCCGGCGACGGCGACGACGAAGTGATCAATGTCGATCTGGCGAATGCGCCGGAGTCGATCACCAATATCTTCTTCCCGGTCTCCATCCACGACGCCGACCAGCGCGGACAGTCGTTCGGCCAGATCCGCAACGCCTATATCCGCGTCGTCGATCTGGGTACCGGCGCGGAACTCGCCCGCTACGACCTCTCCGAGGACGCCTCCTCGGAGACGGCGATGGTGTTCGGCGAACTGTACCGCCGGCAGGGCGAATGGAAGTTCCGCGCCATCGGCCAGGGCTACGCGTCGGGGCTGGCGGGGATCGCCCGCGACTACGGCGTGAACGTCTGACGCGCGCGTAAACGTCCGGCGCTCAGCCGGTATCGGCGCAGAGCTGGGAAACCAAGGTTGTGCGGGCCCACTCTTCCCATTTCTCCGGTGACCAGTCGCGCTCACCGACGAAGACCAGATAGAGCTGCGGGCTGAGCACGCCGAACAGTAGGTCCGCCGCCTCCTCGGCGGAAAGGCCCGGTCGGACACCGGACTTGCCGACCAGGGCCGCGGCCGCCGCGTACTGCACGGTGTAGCGCGGGTCGGGACCGTCGGGCCATTGCGCGGCGATCTCCGGATCGGTGGCCGAGGCGGCCGCGATGAGCGGCATGATCGGGGCGACCCGGCCCAGGATTTCGCGGGTGCCGTGTACGTGCGCCCGCAACTGCCCGGCCGCCGTGCCCTCGGCGCACGCGGCCCGGAACCATTCACGATCCATCGTGGCGACCGGTTCGGCATCCCCCGCGATGGATGTATCGACGACGTCCTTGAACAGGGTCCGCTTGTTGTGGAAGACGAAGTAGACCGTCTGCACGGCCACACCGGCCCGGTCTGCCACTTCCTGCAGACTCGTCGCCCCGTACCCCTGCGCGACGAACAATTCGCGCGCCGCGTCGACGATCTTGCGGCGGGTGCGGCGTGCGCGCTCACCGCGTTTGTCCGGCCGCTTGACTGCATCCATACCGCAAGTGTATCTCTAGAAATCATCACTAGAGTTGAACTCTAATTTGTGGAGGATCGATGAACCAGCCCGAGACGACCCCGAGGCCCGGTCCGGCCCCGACCGCGACCGAGCAACACCGCGAAGAGGAAGCCGTCCATCGCGCGCTGGCGGACTTCTACCGCGCCGGCAGGGCGCCATGGGATACCGGCGTCACGCCGCCGGAACTGATCGCCCTGATAGAGGGCGCGGACCCGGTGACGCCCGGCCGCGCCCTCGAACTCGGCTGCGGCACCGGGACGAACGCGATCTATCTGGCCCGGCACGGCTGGGAGGTCACGGCCGTCGACCTGATCGACAGTGCCGTCGACGAGGCCAGAGCGAAGGCCGCGGCCGCGGAGGTGACGGTACGACTCCTATCGGGAGACGCCACCCGGCTCGACGAACTCGACGCGCCCGGCCCCTTCGAGCTGTTCTTCGATCTGAGCTGTTACTGCGGGATACCACTGCACCGCCGGAGCGCGTATGCCACCGGACTCACCGAGCGCGCCGCTCCGGGAGCTCGGTTGCTGATGTTCGGGTACGGCCCCGAACCGGCCGGCGATTCGAGGTCCCCGCTCGAATCGTGGGCGGCGGGCGTCACCGCCGAGGAACTCCGCGACGGGTTCCCCGACTGGGAACTGCTCGACGTCACACCGGGTACGAACTCGGTGCCGACCTCTTGGTTCACTTTGCGCCGCAGGGCCTGACGATCCCGGCGGCGACGGCGTGAACGGCCGAGACGTATCAGGCGGTGGCCGCCACCGGAGCCGGACGGGCCTCGACTCCGCGGACCAGCCAGAAGTAGAGCGGCGGCAGCACCAGCTCGAGAACGGTCAGACCGATGACGAACGGGTGCGGCCAGCCGTGCGCGGCCACCGAGAAGAAACGGGACAGACCACCCACGAACATGATCCCGGCCAGCCACCGGACCGCGTTACCGTGGATCGGCGACTGTCGCACGGCCCATATCCAGGCGAGTCCGTAACCGGCGAATATCGCACCGAAGAAGCGGTTCTGGTTATCGTCGGTCGCGGTGAGGGCCCCGGTATCCGGGACCGCGTCCGGGCCGATGACGATATGCGCGATCCCGATCAGGGTGCAGATCACGCCCATCATCCAGCACAGCGATCGCAGTGTCTTTTCCATTGCGCACTCCCCATCGAAGCCCCTGCGCGCCCCACGAACCCGCGACGCAGAGTTAGTTGACGTGTGTCTACTAAGACCTTAAGGCCGCTGGTAGACACACGTCAACTAACCTGGGCGAAATGAGCACCCGCCGTCGACTCGCCCCGGAAGAGCGCCGTGAACTACTGGTCGGCGCCGGTGAGCGCCTGTTCGCCGAGCGGGCCTACGACGACGTCCTGATGGAGGATGTGGCGGCCGCGGCCGGAGTCTCACGAGCCCTGCTGTACCGCCACTTCCCCAACAAGCGCGAGCTTTTCGCCGAGATCTACCGCCGCGCGACCGCCCGGCTCCTCGACGACACCGTCCTGGACTCGCGGCGGCCGCTGGCCGACCAGCTGGCCGCCGCCCTGGACATCCATTTCGACTATTTCGAGGCCAACGCCCATTCGGTGATCGCCGCCAACCGGCAGCTCGCCGGCGATCCCACTGTGCAGGCCATCATCTGGGGCGAACTCGGCGAGCTGCGACACCGCATGGTGACCGTCACCGGACTCACCGGCCGTCACCGCGATACGGCGTCCGCGGTGATCATGAGCTGGCTGACCTTCGTCCGGGTGCTCACGGTCGACTGGCTCGAGCAACGCTCCTGCACTCGCGACCAGCTCCGCGATATCTGCCTCGGCGCCCTCGGCGGAGCGCTGGGACCGATCCTCGCCCCGGACGCGCCCTGAGAATCAGACGCCGAACGCCGAACCGTGGTCGGCCAGGAACCGGGCCAGCGTACGAGGCGGACGGCCGGTGATCTCCTGGACCGTCGGATGGATTCGCGCCCAGGCCGGCCCCATCGCGGCCTGCATGGCGGGCAGGTCGGTGGCGTAGGGCTCCGGGACACCCTCGCCGGCCAGCCGCGCGGCCAGCTCCGCGACCGGCAGATCCACATAGCGGATCTCGCGACCGAGCACGGTCGTCATCACGGCGGCGATCTCGTCGTGGGTGGGCGATTCGGGCCCGGTCAGGATGTAGTCGCGGGATTCACCGACCGGCGCGGTCAGGAGCGCGGCCGCCACATCGGCGATATCCCTGGCGTCGATGTAGTTGATCGCCTGCGCGCCGTAGGAGCCGTGAAAACGGTCGTGCCGCAGTTCCGTGAGGAAGTTCTGCATGAAACCCGTGGGCTGCAGAATCGCATACGGCACACCCGAGGCCCGGAGATGTTCGTCGACTTCGCCGTGGATACCGCCGGCCAGCCTGCCGCCCGGTTCGGCGCCGAGCACCGATACCGACACGATCTGCGCCACACCCGCGGCCCGGGCCCGGTCGATGACCTCGGTGAATGTCTCGACGAAGCGCGGAAACGGCAGGGCGTTGAGGAACAACCGGTCGCCGGGCGCCAGCGTCGCGACGACCGATTCCGGTTCGTTGAAATCGCCGGATACGGTCTCGACGCCCAGTTCGACCGGCCGACGCACCACCGCGCGCACCTCCGGGCCGGTGCCCCGGCCTCGCAATCGCTCGATCAGCGCCCCGCCGATCGTTCCGGTACCACCCGTGACCACGATCATGATCTCTCCCTGCAACGAACAGAAGCGGAACCGGAACGACCGATTCCTCTTAATCCGGACGCTACACTAAGCGGAATTCACTCGTCCAGTTCTGGAGGAACCATGCGCGCGGACGCCAGGCGCAACCTGGACAAGATCGTCGCCGCGGCCGCCGATGTCGTGGCCGAATACGGCGTCCACGCTCCGATGAAGGCCGTCGCCGACCGGGCCGGCGTCGGAGTCGGCACCCTCTACCGCCGTTTCCCCGACCGCGACGCCCTGATCTCGGCCGTCGGCCTGCACTACCTGACGTCGATCGCCGAGGCCCTGTCCCGTATCGCCGACGAGAACACCGACGCCTGGGCGGCCATCCGGCAGTTCGTCATGTGGGTGGCCGAATCAGGCCGGGGCGCACTGGCCGCCGCGCTGGCCGAACTACCCGAGGACGCGTTCACCGCCAACACCGAGTTCGCCGAAGAAAGATTCCGCTGGGTACAACGCCTCGATGAGCTGGTCCGGCGGGCGCGGTCGGACGGCGCCATCCGGCCGGATGTGCGCGCCGACGATATCGTGTATCTGCTCAACGTCTTCACCTGCCATCCCGGCGCGCTGCCGGGGCCCGCCGCCGCCCGGCCCACGAAGTACCTGCACTACCTACTCGACGGTATGCAGGCGAGCGCGGCGACCCCGCTCCCGCAACAGGAATCCGGCGCCCGCTCGTAATCGGCGGTCAGGTGGCGTCGGTCCAGTATTCGAGCCAGTCCGCGGGCGCGAGCGGAAGCCGGGCGCCGCGGGCCTGTTCGGCGCGGTCCTCGGCCCGGCGGATGGCGGCGGCGAAGGCCAGAGTCGCTTTGCGCAGCAGCTCTTCCGCGCTCTCCGGGCCGCCCAGGTGGATCACCCGGAGCGCCTGCGGGATCAGTTCCGCGGGCAGCCCGGCGCGCGCGCTACGGGAGCGCACCTTCTCGGCCAGCGCCAGGGCGGGCTGCGCCATGGCGATACCGTCGAGGCAGGAACGCCGCGTCTTCTCGGCGGATTTCCGTTCTTCCCAGGCCTTTTCCTGTGCCGCGACCTTCTCCTCCACGGTGGCCGCCGCCCCGGCCCCGGACTCCCGCGGGCCGGCCACCAGATGCGGGCTGCGGTGCACCAGTTTGGTCACCAGCGTGGCCGCCACATCGTCGACGGTGAATTCCCCGGCCGCCTCGGCGATCCGGGAGTGGAACAGCACCTGCAGCAGCAGATCGCCCAGTTCCTCCCGGATGGTCTCGGCGTCCTCCTGCTGAATCGCGTCGAGCAGTTCGTAGGTCTCCTCGAGCAGATACGGGCGCAGCGAATCGTGGGTCTGGGTGACCTCCCAGCCGCCGAACCGCCACAGCCGATCCATCACCTCGACGGCCTCGGCCAGACCCGCCGCCACCGTCGCGGTCTCCCGGTCGAGGACACCGGGTTCCGGGCCGACGGGTTCGGGCCGCGCGTCGGCCCGGCCGGAGGATCGGTGCTCGGCGGTCATCGGGCCGGGGAGACCTCGGTCGCGACGGTGAGATCCACCGCACCGGCGGCCTTACCGTCGAGAGCGAGCAGCAGGTCGGCCAGGTATTGCAGCAGGGCCACATCGCGGAGCCGGTCGGCGCCGACGCTGTCGCGCACCCGCGGCAGCGGCAACTGCACCACCCCGCTCGCGGCCCGGTAGTTCGCGCTGGGGTAGATCCGCTTGAGCCGCAGCTGTTTCGAATCGGGCAGCGACATCGGCGAGACCTTCACCGTGGTGCCGGTGACCGCGATCTCGGTGACGCCGTACTCGCGCGCCAGCAGCCGTAGCCGCGCGACCGATACCAGCCGGCCGACCTCCACCGGCAGCGGGCCGTAGCGGTCGACCAGTTCTTCCACCACCCCCGCCAGGGCCGGATCATCATGGGCGGCGGCGAGTTTGCGGTACGCCTCCAGCCGCAGCCGGTCGCTGGCGATGTAGTCGGGTGGGATATGCGCGTCCACCGGAAGGTCGATGCGGACCTCTTTGGTCTCCTCGGTGGTGATCGGTTTCCCGTCGGCGGCCGCCCGGTACGCCTCCACCGCCTCGCCGACCAACCGCACGTACAGGTCGAACCCCACCCCGGCCACGTGCCCGGACTGTTCGGCGCCGAGCACATTGCCCGCGCCGCGGATCTCCAGATCCTTCATGGCCACCGCCATACCGGCGCCGAGATCGGAGTTCTGGGCGATGGTGGCGAGCCGGTCGTAGGCCGTTTCGGTGAGCGGTTTCTCCGCGGGATACAGGAAATACGCGTATCCGCGCTCGCGGCTGCGCCCGACCCGCCCCCGCAGCTGATGCAGCTGCGACAGCCCGAGCGTATCGGCCCGTTCCACGATCAGGGTGTTGGCGTTGGAGATGTCGAGCCCGGTCTCGATGATGGTGGTACACACCAGCACGTCGTATTCGCGCTGCCAGAACCCCTGCACCGTGCGCTCGAGGGTGTCCTCGTTCATCTGCCCGTGCGCGACCACCACCCGCGCCTCCGGCACCAGATCCCGGATCCGCTTGGCCGCCTTCTCGATCGAGGACACCCGGTTGTGCACGTAGAACACCTGGCCGTCGCGCAGCAGTTCCCGGCGGATCGCCGCGGTGACCTGTTTGTCGTTGTAGCCGCCGACATAGGTCAGCACCGGATGCCGTTCCTCGGGCGGCGTGAGGATCGTCGACATCTCCCGGATCCCCGCCAGGCTCATCTCGAGCGTGCGCGGGATCGGGGTCGCCGACATGGTCAGGACGTCCACATGGGTGCGCAGGGCCTTGATGTGTTCCTTGTGCTCGACCCCGAAACGCTGTTCCTCGTCCACGATCACCAGGCCGAGGTTCTTCCAGCGCACCCCGGTCTGCAGCAGGCGGTGGGTGCCGACCACGATATCGACCTCCCCCTCGGCCATCCCGGTGAGCACCTCGCGCGATTCGGCGGGATCGGTGAACCGCGACAGTCCGCGCACGGTCACCGGGAATCCGGCGATCCGCTCAGTGAAGGTCTGCAGATGCTGCTGCGCCAGCAGGGTCGTGGGCACCAGGACCACCACCTGCTTACCGTCCTGCACCGCCTTGAACGCCGCCCGCACCGCGATCTCGGTTTTCCCGTAGCCGACGTCGCCGCACACCACGCGGTCCATCGGCACGGCCTTCTCCATATCCGATTTCACATCGGAGATGGCGGTCAGCTGATCGACGGTCTCGGTGAACGCGAACGCGTCCTCCATCTCCCGCTGCCACGGGGTGTCCGGGCCGAACGCGTGCCCCGGCGCGGCCTGGCGCGCGGCATACAACTGCACCAGTTCGCCCGCGATCTCCCGGACCGCCTTACGCGCCTTGCGTTTGGTGTTCGCCCAGTCCGCGCCGCCCAGCTTCGACAGGCTGGGCATCTCCCCGCCCACATACCGCGACAGCTGGTCCAGCGACTCCATCGGTACGAACAACCGGTCACCGGGCTGGCCGCGTTTACCGGGCGCGTACTCGATGACCAGGTATTCCCGGCGCGCCCCGCCGACCGTGCGCTCGATCATCTCCACGAACCGGCCGATCCCGTGCTGATCGTGGACCACCATGTCCCCGGCGTTCAGCGCCAGCGGATCGACCTGGTTACGGCGCTTCGCGGGCAGCCGCTTCCCGTCCCCCGGCGCGGTGACCCGGTTACCGGTGAGATCGGATTCGGCGACCACCACCAGACCGGCGTCACCGAAGATCACCCCGTCGTGTAGCGATCCGCACAGCACGCCCACCACTCCGGGCTCGGGTTCCGCCCCCGCGGCCAGTTGCGCCGCCGGCACCTCCGCCTCACCGAGCCGTTCCAGCGTGCGCTGCGCGGTACCGTGCCCCGCCAGCACCACCACCGCCCGGCCGCCGGTCAGCACATGCGCCCGCAACGACGCGAAAATGGTCGCCACCAGCTCATCGGACCCACGAGCCGTCGGCCCGGTCTGCACCGGCAATTCGATTTCGGCGGGATCGCCCGACGCGAGCGGGCTCAACGTCCACCAGGGCAGCTCACGCTCGTCGGCGCTGTCCCGGATCTCCGCGAGCGGCCGATACGCCGAGGCGGCCAGGTCCAGCCCGTGCGCGCCCAGCGGCGCGTCACCACCGAAGGACGCCGCCGTCCACGACGCCTCCAGGAACTCCTCCCCGGTACGCATCAGATCGGCGGCACGGGTGCGGACCTTCTCCGGATCGCACACCAGCAGATGGGTGCCGCCCGGCAGCTGTTCGGTGAGCAACCGCAGCTCACCGGGCTGCAGCACCGGCAACAGCGCTTCCATCCCCTCTACCGGGATGCCCTCGCCCAGTTTGTCCAGCATTTCCACCAGCGCCGCGTCCGCCGGATTGGCCGCCGCCACCGCCGCGGCCCGCTCCCGCACCGCGGCGGTGAGCAGCAACTCCCGGCACGGCGGCGCCACCACCGCGGACAGCGAGGTCTCCCCCAGCGATCGCTGATCGGCCACCGAGAACGGCCGCAATTCGGTGATCTCGTCGCCCCAGAACTCCGCCCGGACCGGGTGGTCGGCGGTCGGCGGGAACAGATCCAGGATGCCGCCGCGCACCGCGAACTCACCGCGTTTACCGACCATGTCCACCCGCGTGTACGCGAATTCGACCAGCCGCGACACCAATTCGTCGAAATCGGCCTCCCCGCCGATCCGCAACACGATCGGTTCGATATCGCCCAGTCCACTCGCCATCGGCTGCATGAGCGACCGCACGGTCGTCACCACGACCCGCAACGGCTCCGCGAAAACCGGGTCCTCCGGATGCGCCAGCCGCCGCAGCACCTCGAGCCGGCGCCCCACCGTGTCCGCCCCCGGCGACAGCCGCTCGTGCGGCAGCGTCTCCCACGAGGGGAACTGGGCCACCGCGGCCCCCAGCATCTCGGTGAGTTCCAGCGTCAGATCATCGGCTTCCCGCCCGGTCGCCGTCACCAGCACCACCGGCCGCTCGCCGGCCACGGTCGCCGCCACGAACGACCGCACCGCCGTCGGCGCCACCAACTCCACCGGCGACTGCCCGAGCATCCCCGAAACGGTCCGCAACGCGGCATCGGCACCGGCCACCGCGGCCAATCCCGCCAATGGTGGACGAGGGGCAGACATGTTCTCTCCTGAATGCGAAACGAAACAGTTCTTTCCCGGCCGACAGGAGTTTATCGGCGCACCCTCGAGCGGGAACCGCCGGTCCGGTCGCAGCAAGACCGAGACCCCCCGGCCCACCGTCCAGCGAGGAGAGAAAAGTCGCGGCCCTGATGACGAACCCCGCCTCTACCCACCCAAACCCTCCGAACACATACCCCATACCGACCATCGCATGAATCCGAACGGACCACACCACCGCCCGAACCCCACCCTCACCCCGCCTTCAACGCCCCCGCGGAACGGGTTCGGCCCGCGTCTGCTGTCGGCCCTCGAAGCGCATGCGGCGCAGCCGCGAGTCTCGAGGGCCGACAGCAGACGCAAAAGAGGGCCGAACCTCGAGCAGCGGAGCTGCTCCAAAATTACGGCACGTACCTGCGGAGACGGCGGGCCGCGAACTCCCGGAAGTAGGACACCTTGTCATCCGGGACGATCGAGGGAAGCAGGAAGTACCAGGCCCGCTCCATCCGCGAGGCCATCTGATCGATCGACTCCGTCCCCACCGCCACGATATGGATCCCGGTGGTCAGCCCATAGAGCAGCAACCCGATGGAGTCCGGGTCCAGATCGGGTTCCAGGTCCCCCTGCGCGATCGCCTTCTCGGCCAGGTGGCGGTAGGTCTCGCCCCAGTTCTTGGCGATGTTGTCGCCGTTGGCGCCGCGGTAGTCGCCGATCTGGTGGGTGAGTTTGAGCATCGCACCGACCATGGGGTCGTTCATGGACAGATCGGCGACCACGTAGGTGATACCGATCGCGGCTTCCAGCGCCGGCACCCGGGAGTCGAAGAATCCTTTGCAGGAGGCGGTCAGCCGCTCGTTGCCCTGATCCACCACCGCTCGCGCGAGTTCTTCCTTGGACCCGAAGTGAAAGTACAAGGCGCCCTTGGTCACGTTGGACTGCGCGATGATCTCGCTGAGGCTCGCATTGGCGTAACCCAAGCGCAGAAAGACATCGGCAGCGCCCGCCAGGACGGAATCGCGGGTGATCTCCGCGCGCGCTTGCCTAGCCATCAGACCCGCCTGTCATCCCAATAACCAGCCATCCTGAAGTAGACCGACATTGTCGAAGTAGACCGACTCACCGCCCGAACAGCACCCAAAGGATGGGTGAACCGTACCATCCGTGTTCGCTACGTCTCTCGATTCGACGGCCCACCGGAGTTCGCGGGCCGTTCATCAGTGGTTGCCCGAACTCTGCTGCCCGCCGGGCGAGTTCGCCGGTAGCGGGCCGGGAACGGCGGGCCATTCCGAGCTCAGCTGCGGGTCGGCCTCGAGGTGGCTGAGCCCGTTCCAGCACAGATTGACCAGATGCGCGGCCACCACTTCCTTGGAGGGGCTGCGCACGTCCAGCCACCAGGTGGCCGTGGTCGCGACCATCCCGACGAGCGCCTGCGCGTAGAGCCCGGCGAGGCTGATATCGAAGCCGCGGCGTTCGAAATCGCCGCCCAGCAGATGCGCGACCTGGTTGACCGCTTCGTTGAGGAGGCTGGAGTAGCGCCCGTCGGTGGAGGAGACCGGCTGGTCGCGCACCAGGATGCGGAATCCGTCGGTGCGCTGCTCTATATAGGTGAGCAGGGCCAGCGCCACCTGTTCGAGCCGCACCCGCGACCGGTTGTTGGTGAGCGAGGAGGTGATCATGTCCAGCAACATCGACATCTCACGGTCGACGACGACGGCGTAGAGCCCTTCCTTACCGCCGAAGTGCTCGTAGACGACGGGCTTGGACACCTGGGCGCGTTGCGCGATCTCTTCGATGGAGCTGGCGTCGTAGCCGCGTTCGGCGAACAGCGCGCGGCCGATCTCGATCAGTTGCTGCCTGCGCTGGGTGCCGGTCATCCGCTGCCGTGCCCGGACCTGCTCGGTTGCCTCTTTGGTCTCCCCGGCCGTTCTCGGGTCTCCCGACGACACGTTCCCGCCTCCCTGGTTACCGGGGTCGCCGATACCGCGTATCCGCGACCAAAACCATCGAGATCAACTGTCTCAGACCCGCGGCGGCCGGGGTTACCCGGGCGGTGCCGGGGGCCGGGCGGTCACGGTCGGAACCGCCGGAGCACGCGCCCGGCGTGTCGCCACCACCCGCGGTTCGACGGATCCCGGTGTGGCATGCGAGTATCGTTGCCGTGCCGGGGCACAGCGGCGGGTGGTAGGGATACCCACCGGTGTGACAGTCCGCCGTAGTGTAATGGCAGCACCTCTGATTTTGGTTCAGATAGTTCAGGTTCGAGTCCTGGCGGCGGAGCAGCTCGCGTGCACGATGACCATCGTCGGCCCGAGGGAGATCAATGCAGGAGCAGACCGCCGTCATCGTGCTAGCCGCAGGTGCCGGTACGAGAATGCGGTCGAAGACACCCAAGGTGCTACACCCGCTCGCGGGTCGCAGCATGTTGGCTCATGCGCTGTACGCCGCGCACGCGATCGACCCCGGCCATCTGGTGACGGTGATCGGCCACGATCGGGAGCAGGTGGGCGCCGCGGCCGCGGCGGTGGCCGCGGAACTGGACCGGGTGATCGTGCCGGTGGTGCAGGAACAGCAGCTCGGGACCGGGCATGCCGTCCAGGTCGGGCTGTCGGGACTGCCGGATGATTTCACCGGCGATGTGATCGTGACCTCCGGGGATGTCCCGCTGCTGGACGGCCACACGCTGGCGGCGCTGCTCGACGAGCATCGCAGTTATTCCGAGCGGCCCGCCGTCACCGTCTTGACCTTCGTCCCGGACGACCCGAACGGCTACGGCCGGATCGTGCGCGACCCCGACGGCGAGGTCGCCGAGATCGTCGAGCACGCCGACGCGACCCCCGAACAGGCCGCGATCCGTGAGGTCAACTCCGGTGTGTACGCGTTCGACGCCGGCGTACTGCGCACCATGCTGGGCCGGTTGTCCACCGCCAACGCCCAGCACGAGCTGTACCTCACCGATGTGCTGAAACTCGCCCGCGAGGCCGGGCATCCGGTACAGGGCGCCCGGCTGGTCGATTCGGCGAAGGTCACCGGTGTCAACGACCGGGTGCAGCTGGCCGCGGCGGCGCGCACCCTGAACCGCTACATCCTGGAACGGCATATGCGCGCCGGGGTGACCATCGTCGATCCGGCCACCACCTGGATCGATACCGATGTGCGGATCGGCCGCGACACCGTGGTGCGTCCGGGCGTCCAGTTGCTGGGCACCACCGAGATCGGCGAGGACGCCGAGATCGGCCCGGACACCACCCTCACCAACAGCGCGGTCGGTGACGGCGCCAAGGTGATCCGTACGCACGGCGAGGGTGCGACCGTCGCCGCGTTCGCCACCGTCGGCCCGTTCAGTTATCTCCGGCCGGGGACCTCGCTGGGCGAGTCGGGCAAGATCGGCGCGTTCGTGGAGACGAAGAACGTGGAGATCGGCCGGCATACGAAGATCCCGCATCTGACCTATATCGGCGACGCGACCATCGGCGAGCACAGCAACATCGGAGCATCCAGTGTGTTCGTGAACTACGACGGGGTGAACAAGCACCGGACCACGGTCGGGTCACATGTGCGAACCGGCAGCGATACGATGTTCATTGCCCCGGTGACCGTGGGTGACGGCGCCTATACCGGGGCAGGTACTGTGCTGCGGGAAGACGTCCCGCCGGGCGCGCTGGCCGTATCCGGCGGAACGCAGCGCAATATCGAGAACTGGGTGCAGCGGAAACGTCCGGGTACCGCTGCAGCGGAGGCGGCGGCGAAGGCGCTCGCGGCCGATGAGAACACCGGATCGGGCAACAAAGCTTAAGGATGGCAACCAGCAGTGACCGCGTCATGGATCGACAACCAGAAGAACCTGATGCTCTTCGCCGGACGGTCGCACCCCGAACTGGCCGAGCAGGTGGCCAAGGAACTCGACGTCCATGTCACCCCGCAGGTCGCGCGTGATTTCGCGAACGGGGAGATCTTCGTCCGCTTCGAGGAGTCGGTACGCGGTTCCGACGCCTTCGTACTGCAGAGCTTCCCGGCCCCGCTGAACCAGTGGCTGATGGAACAGCTCATCATGATCGACGCGCTCAAGCGCGGATCGGCCAAGCGCATCACCGCGATCCTGCCGTTCTACCCCTACGCCCGCCAGGACAAGAAGCACCGGGGCCGTGAGCCCATCTCGGCCCGCCTGGTCGCCGATCTGCTCAAGACCGCGGGTGCCGACCGTATCGTCACCGTCGATCTGCACACCGATCAGATCCAGGGTTTCTTCGACGGCCCGGTCGACCATATGCATGCCCAGTTGCAGCTGGCCGAGTACGTCCGCAACAACTACAGCCTCGACAACATCACCGTGGTCTCCCCGGATTCGGGCCGCGTCCGGGTGGCGGAGAAGTGGGCGGATTCGCTGGACGGCGCGCCGCTGGCGTTCATCCACAAGACCCGCGATCCGCTGGTCCCCAACCAGGTGAAGTCGAACCGGGTCGTCGGCTCCGTCGAGGGCCGCACCTGCATCCTCATCGACGATATGATCGACACCGGCGGCACCATCGCCGGCGCGGTGAACGTGCTGCGTGAGGCCGGTGCCGGCGATGTGGTGATCGCGGCGACCCACGGTGTGCTGAGCGCTCCCGCCGCCGAGCGGCTGGCCTCCTGCGGCGCTCGGGAGGTCGTGGTGACCAATACCCTCCCGATCACCGAGGACAAGAAGTTCCCGCAGCTCACGGTGCTGTCCATCGCGCCGCTGCTGGCCCGCACCATTCGCGAGGTGTTCGAGAACGGTTCGGTGACGGGCCTGTTCAACGGCAACGCCTGATTCTTCTCCCGAAAGGCCCCGGACCTGCTGGTCCGGGGCCTTTCGCCGTCTCGGACGGTCTTCGACACCGGCTGCCGTCATCCCTGGACCGGGCCCCGCATCGGCGCATACTGGTTGGTATGGATCGTGAACCCCAGAACCCCGATATGGGCGACGACTTGCAGGAGGACGATATCCGCGAGTACACGCGCTATATCGAGGACCCCCCTTCCGACCTGCACATTCGCTATCGGGAGAACGATGACGACGGCCGTCTGGGAATCACCGAGGAACTCGCGCAGGAGCAGGGCCGCCGGCGTCGTCCCGATCCCGACGACCGTCCCGCCGAGGCCGCCGCCATCCATATCGAGGAGGAACCCGAGCACTGACAGCGCGCTGCGCCCGCACCGCGGTACCGACTTCCGAGCCCTCGACGATACGAACGAGGAGACGCGATGAGTACACCGCAGGACCCGCGATACGGCGGCGAAGAGCCGCAGGACGAGCGCCCCGGATCCGCCGCCGGGGAGGAGCCGGAGTCTCCGGGCGCACCGAAGTCCGCCGACGAGACCGCCGCGGACCGTCCGGAGCCGGGCGCCGGCGCGGACGAGCCCGCCGACAGCGGCGCGCAGCCCTCGCCCCACGATCCGCCCACCGAATACCTGCCCAAGATCCTGCACCGGGAGTCCCGGCCCGCCGGCGACCGATCCCGTACCGAGGATGTCCCCGGTGGGCAGCAGCCGCCCGCCGACGAGGGCAGCGCGGCATTCGCCCAGGGATGGCAGCCCGGTACCGGTGAACCGGAACAGCGGCCCGGCGCGGGTCCGGGCGGTGGCGAGGTCCCGCCGCAGGCGTGGTCGGCCCGGCCCGAGGAACAGTCGCCGGGGCAGGCCTGGCAACCGCAGTCGCCCGGTGAGGGGCAGTACCCGGGATCGCAGCAGGGGTATCCCCAGGGCGGTACGCCCTATCCGCAGCAGGGCGGCACCCCTTATCCCCAGCAAGGTGGCACACCCTATCCCTCGCACGGTGGCGGGACGCCTTATCCGGCACAGGGCGGGACGCCCTATTCCACACAGGGCGGGACGCCCTATCCGGCACAGGGCGGGACGCCCTATTCCACACAGGGCGGTGGGACGCCGTATCCGTCGCAGGGCGGCGGAACCCCCTATCCGTCACAGGGTGGATATCCCGAACAGTCCGGATGGCAGGGCGGTGAGCAGCCCGCGTGGAGCGGCGACCCGGGTGCGCAGCCGGGGTGGGGCGGTACGCAGCAACCGCCCGGCGGCTACCCCGCCTATCCGCAGCAGGAGTATCAGCCCTACGGCGCCACCCAGCCACCCGAACGCACCGGCCCGCAGATCCTGTCGATCATCGGCTTCGTCTGCGCCGGAATCTCCCTGCTGTTCTGTCCTATCCTGTTCGGGCCCGCCGGGATCATCTTGGGCGTGGTGGGGCATATCCGGGGTGAATCGCTGGGCAAATGGGCGGCGATCGCGGCGGCGGTGTGCCTGGCGGCGGGCCTGCTGCTCGGGCTCCTGGTCACCGGGGCCGATATGGTGCCCAACGAATCGGCCGGGTAGCAGCGCCGCATCGGGCCCGGACCGGCCGGGCCCGATATGGTCGTTGCCATGTTCGTCCACTGTCCGGCCGGCCGCCGCGGTCCGGTGCCCGGGCTCGCGCGCGGGTAGATGTCGCAGCGTGAACTCGTGGTGCTCGGCACCGCGAGCCAGGTACCGACGGCCCGGCGCAATCACAACGGCTACGTGCTGCGGTGGGGTGCCGAGGCCGTCCTGTTCGATCCCGGCGAGGGCACCCAGCGGCAGATGATCCACGCCGGTCTCTCGGCCACCGATCTGACCCGGATCGCGATAACCCATTTCCACGGCGACCACAGTCTGGGACTGGCCGGAGTGATGCAGCGGATCAATCTCGACCGGGTCCCGCATCCGATCGATACCTACTTCCCGGAGTCCGGGCAGCGGTACTTCGACAATCTGTGCTCGGCGACCGCCTATCACCGGACCGTCGAACCGCGTGTCCACCCGATCGCCGGGCCCGGGCCGCTACCGGCCCCCGGCGCACCGTTCGCGCTCACCGCCGAACGTCTCGACCATCCGGTCGAGACGTTCGGATATCGCCTCACCGAACCGGATTTCCGCTCGATCGTCCCGGAACGGCTGGCCGAATTCGGACTGTCCGGTCCGGTGGTCGGCCGGCTCCGGCGGGAGGGTGAAATCGCCTGGCGCGGAGGGACGGTGACCCTGGACGAGGTCAGTGTTCTCCATCGGGGGCAGAGCTTCGCCTTCGTCATGGACACTCGCGACTGCCGGGGTGCCCGGCTCCTGTCCGCCGGAGCGGACATGCTGGTCATCGAGGCGACCTTCCTCGAGTCCGAGGCGCAGCTCGCCGCGGAGTACGGCCATCTCACCGCTGCCGGAGCCGCCCGTATCGCGGCCGCCTCGGGGGTGCGGAAACTGGTGCTGACCCATTTCTCGCAGCGCTATCGCGGCACCGACGCCCACCTCGCGGAGGCCCGGCGGGAATTCGGCGGCGAGATCGTGGTCGCCGCCGATCTGGATCGGATACCGCTGCCGCCCCGCCGGTGACGGGCTACTCCGCGACCGGTTCGAGCCGGGTCCCGTCACGCCACCCGATCGACATGACGTCCGAGGGGCGGTCGAGTTCGATGCGGTGCCAGCGATCCCGCGGGACGATATAGGCCGATCCCGCCGGCAGCGGCACTTCGGTATCGGTCCCACCGGGAAGCTCCGATCGCAGATACAGCCGTAGCGCACCGGCGAGGCAGCACACCGCCTCCTCTGATTCGGGGTGCTTCTCCCATTGGTCGGCGTGCAGGTCGGCAAGGGTCTCCACGTGGAAAACAGCGAGCTGCCATTCGCGCGCACCGGTGGTCATCCGCCGTTCGGTCTCCTCGACCCCACCCTCGGGGTGGAAGCGCAGCGCGCGTGCGAACAGATCGATCGATTCGTTGTTCATCAGGTTCCTCTCCTCGGAATTGTTTTCGTCGAACACATTTCGGCCGACGGACCGCCGGTCAACGCCGATCGGGGCCGTGGATTCGGCGGTCATACCGCGTGAGCAGCGGATCCGCGGGACGCCGGTGTGGTGGGTGACGGCGCCGGTGGATCGCGTCGGACAGGCAACACCAACGCCGCCGTGGCGGCCGCGAAGGCGAACACGACCGCGCACACCGCCAGTGCGAGGGCGTAACCGCCGCCGACTGCCACGGGGTCGGTCGCGCCACCCGTCCGGCCCGCCGCCACTGTGGCCAGCACCGCGACACCTACACTGCCGCCGAGTTGCCGGGAGCTGTTGAACAGGCCCGAGGCCATACCGGCTTCGGCGACGGCGACGCCGGTACTGGCCGCGACGGCGGCCGGTGCCAGGCACAACCCGAGCCCGAATCCCGTGAGCAGCGAGGGCCCCAGAACGTCGATGAGAAACGACCCGTCCGGACTGATGGCCGCGAACCATCCCATACCCAGCGCCGCCAGCAGCCCTCCGGTGATCAGGGCCGGGCGCGGCGAGCGGGCCGCGCCGATTCGCGTGGCGACCACCGTGCCGGCGACCGTCACCACCGAGAACGGCAGGAATGCGGCTCCAGCGGCGGCGGCGCTCATGCCCAGCACCTGCTGAAGGTAGAGCGACACCAGATAGAACGCTGCGAACTGCCCTGCCGCGGCGAGGAAAACGAAGAGGTTCGCGCCGGATACCCAGCGGTTGCCGAATATCCCGAGCCGTATCAACGGCGCGGCGGCACGAGCCTCCACGAGGATGAACGCGGCGAGGAAAAACACCCCGGCCCCCACCGTGACCACCGTGTGCAGGGCGAACCACCCGTAGTGGTCGGTACGGATCAACCCGGCCAGTACCAGTCCGATCCCGGTCGTGGCCAGGACGGCGCCGAACAGGTCGGGGCGAGAGTCGTTCGCCGACCGTTGGTGTGCCGGGATCCCCCGCCACGACGCTCCCAACGCGACCAGCACGATCGGGATGTTCACGATCATCACCCATCGCCAATTCGCGTACTCGGTAAGTACTCCGCCGACCAGCACACCGCTCGCGCCACCTACCGCGTTGACCGCGCTCCACACTCCGAGAGCTCGGACTCGGGCGGGCCCTTCCGCGAAGGTGGCGGTCAGGATCGCCAGCGCCGCGGGCGCCAGTGCCGCCGCGGCCACCCCCTGTCCGGCGCGGGCGGCCACCAACTGCCACGGCGCCTGTGCAAGTCCGCCGAGCAGCGACGCGACACCGAACATCGCCAGGCCGGCGGTGAGCAATCGACGACGGCCGAACAGATCGCCCGCGGTACCGCCCAGCATCAGAAATCCACCGAACGCGAGGGCATAGATGTGCACCACCCAGGCCAGATCCACGAGAGCGAACCCGAGATCGGCACGAATCGACGGCAGCGCCACATTCATCACCGCCATGTCCAGAGCAACCAGGAACTGCGCCGCCGCGACCGCGACCAGGGCTGCGACCGCCCGCCCAGTAGTGTTTTTATACATGTATAAAAACTAACTCGGCGACACTCCCGTGTCCAGAGCCGACCCGAGATGCGCGAGGATGTCCCCATGGCCCCCTCGTCGCCGCGCACCGGCCGGCCCCCGAAGCTGTCGCGTTCGGAGATCGTGACCGCTGCCGATGCGGTCGTCACGGCACACGGCGCCGACGCGCTGACCATGCGCCGCGTCGCCGGCCTGCTCGGCTGCACGCCGATGGCGCTCTACCACCACGTCCGCGACAAAGACGAACTGCTCCGGCTGCTGCTCGAGGACTACGCCGACGGTGCGCAATGGCCCGAGCTACCGGAGCACCCCCGCGAACGGATAATCGTCGCCGCGACCGCGATGCACGACGTACTCGCGGCGCGCGCCTGGGTCGTGGAGGTACTCGCCGCCGACGATCTGCTCGGCGTCTCGGCGCTGTGGGCGCCGGAGGCGATCATCGACGGGGCGATCGCCTGCGGACTCACCGTGGACGACGCGGCCCGTGCCTACCGCATGATCTGGCAGTACACCGCCGGAGAGATCATCATCCGGGCCCGCTCGGCGCGCCGAGCCGCCGGCGATCGCCCCACCTTCCGAGAACAGGTCTTCGCCGAAATCGACGCGGACGCATTCCCACGGCTGGCCGAACTCGGTCCGCGCTGGGTCGCGCTCACGGCCGAGGACACCTACGAGCGTGGCCTCCGGGCGCTGGTAGCCGGGCTGACCGGTGTTTCCGACGGATCCTGACCCCGGGATCGCAGCGTCGAGCCAGGTTTTCGTCAGGGTCCGGACACGGCTACTCGCCGGTGCGATCCCGGTCCTCCACCGTCCGGGCATGGAAGGTGACCACGACCGAGACCGAACCGTCGGGGTCACGGCGCACCCGGGGGCCTACATTCACCACGTGATAAGGGAATTCGGCGCCGTCGAGACAGACCCTTTTGGTACGGCGATCGATGCCGATCACCGCGAAGTCGGGTGAGGACGCGGCGGGTGCGGATTCGGCGAGTTCGCATTCGCCGACCAGCTGGGAGCGCAGGAGCAGAACGGAATTACCGGGCGCGGTGATGCGGTCGGCGACCCGCTTCGCCACCACCCGGCACATCGCGAAAGCACCGTCGATGGCGAGGGATTCGACCAGTAGCCAACGGTCGTCATCGATCCACAGCTGTCCCACCGCCGGCGTGACGGGCGGTCCGGCGGAAGCGCTACCGATGGTGTCCATCGGGATCTCCTGTCGAGTTCGTGGGCCTCGGTGCGGCCCGGTTCGAGAAGGGGCGGCCGATCGGCGGCGCACACCTCGAAATCGACTCTTCGCGACATCGACTCATGACAACCCCCTGCGGATGCGTTTTTCCGCGCGCATAGTAACGCCGGGCGGGGTGGCCGGAGAAGAGATTCCGGGAACCGGAGTTGAACACCGAAAGTGCGGTGCGATAACGACTTTCGCTATCCGAATGATCCGCGAATGGTCTATTCCGATAATTCGGATCGCGGCGTTCCGCCCGCCGGCGCCGCGGCCTCGAATTCTTCGCGATGCGCGAGCACCTCGTCCATATGCGCCTCGGCCCAGAATTTGATCCCCCGCATCACGTCGTGCAGCGAGAGGCCGAGCGGGGTCAGCTCGTAGGTGACGGTGACCGGCACGGTCGGGGTGACGGTCCTGGTGAGCAGACCGTCGGCTTCGAGGCCGCGCAGCGTCTGGGTGAGCATCTTCTGGCTGACCCCGGCCAGCCGGCGTGACAACTCGGAATAGCGCATGGGTCGCGGCTCCCCGCCGCATTCTCCGACGGGATGGGGACCACCGCTCCCCAGCGCCGCCAGCACGAGCGCCACCCATTTGCCGGAGATGCGGTCGAGCAGCCGGCGGCTGGGACATTCGGCGTAGAACGCGTCGTAATCCTGTTTGGCCAGCTCACGCTGCTGTGAGGCCGTCATCGTGGGCATCGGCCGGTCCTTCCTACCTGGCGGTGACCTACGCACTCTCAGGTGCGTACTTCCCGTTGGAGAGTTACCCATCCATTGTGGAGTAACAGGTTCGATATCTCCAGAGGAGCTCAGATGTCCACCACTTTTCGCGCCGCGGTCGTCCGTAACCCGGGCAGCCCCGATTCCATCGAGATCGTCGACGTGCCACTGACCGCACCCGGCCCGGGCCAGGTCCGGGTCGCGGTGGAGGCGGCCGCCGTCAACCCCGTCGACCTGGCACTGGCCGACGGGGTGTTTCACCGGTTCGGCCTGATCGGCCGGGACGGGCCCGTCGGCCTGGGCAGTGATTTCGCCGGTGTCGTCGCCGAAACCGGCAGTGGCGTCGATCTCGCCGTCGGCGCCCGGGTCGCGGGCATGGTCGGCGGGTTCGACCGTGACCTCGGCACCTACGCGCAGCAGTTGATCGTCGACGCCGGCGATATCGCGGTCGTGCCCGGCGGATTCGATCCGGCCACCGCCGCCACGGTCCCGCTCAACGGGCTCACCGCGGCGCAACTGGCCGACCTGCTCGGCGACGGCGACGGCCGCACCCTGCTGGTGACCGGGGCCGCGGGCGCGGTGGGCGGGTATCTGATTCCGCTCGCCCGGGCCCGCGGCTGGCAGGTGACCGGGCTGGCCCGCGCCGAGGACGAGGTGTTCGTGCGCGGGCTGGGCGCCGAGTTCACGACGGCCGCCGCGCCGGGTTTCGACGCTGTCGCCGACCCCGCGGTACTCCAGGAACAAGCGCTCGCGCTGGTCCGCGACGGCGGTCTCTTCCTGGGAGTCCGGCCCGGTCAGGAACCGGCACCGGAACGCGGCGTCACCGTCGGCGCGGTCTCCGTCCGGCCCGACGGCGCGCGGCTCGCCGAACTGCTGGAAGCGGCGGCCGACGGCCGGCTGCCCGCCCGCGTTCATACCGTCGTACCGCTCGAGCAGGCCGCCACTGCCCATCGTGAAGTCGCCAAGGGCGGTATACGCGGCAAATTCGTGCTCGCGCCCTGAACGACCGCACCGGGATCAGGTGACGAAGGTGGCCGGCGCCGACCACAGCACGGGAGAATCGTGGACGGCGCCGCCCGTACGCCATGCGTGCAGCCTGGTGTGCTGCCACTGCGCCAGCGCCCGCACCGGGTCCGGGGCGTCGTGGGCCGCGTCGACCGCGCAGACGGTGTCCTGCAGTGGAGTGGCGCCGTCCGCGCGCCCGAACAGGTGGACGGCCAGATCGGTGGGCAGCGGCCAGCGGGTGGCGGTGACCAGTTCGGCGCCGCCGGTGATCATCGCGGCCACCAGGCCGAGCGCTTCGGTGAACCGCGAATCGCCGCCGCTCTCGCAGGCGATGAGCGCGACCCGGCCCGGTATCGGCCACAGCTCCGGCCCGGCGGCGGGCCGCGGATCGAGCGTATGGGTGCCCAGCAGCAGGTCCTTGGCCGAGAGCGGGCGATGGGTGCGTTGCGGTTCGGCGAACCCGACCGTTTCGGCGGTGCACGCCAGATGCAGTTCGGCGTTCTCGCTCTGCCCGGATTCGGGTGCCGCGGCGGTGACATGACCGACGTAGAGCAGCCGGGAGGCGCCGGCGCGCAGGGTCCGCGACAACCAGGCGCGGTCGAGGTCGGTGCGCCGGAACAGCGCCACCGCGTCGCCGGCCTCGGGCCGTAGCCGGCCCGAGCGCAGATGCGCCGCGACCCGTTCGGCGAGCGGGCCGGTTCCGTCCATCCGGCCCAGCACCGATCCGAGCGCGGAATCGGCACGGAACCCCGGTACCCGCGGATCGAGCACCGCCACCACCGGCAGGTCCCGCGACGCGTTCCACGACCGGGGGCCGCGGTTCGGCGCGTGCACCACACCCGCGGGCGGGAGCAGCGCGATATCGGCGATATCGAGCAGACGCAGCGCCGGATCGGGAGCGAGGATCTCCCACGGCACCTGCGCGACGCGAGGTGAGGGTTGCAGCCGGATCAGCGGGCGCGTACCGCGCTGATACAGGGCGTACAACCGCGCCGCGAGATCGTGCGGCAGCAGCGCCCGCGACAGATCACGGGCCAGCCGGTACTCCGTATCCGGCGCGGCGAGGGCGCCGGTGGTCAGTGCCTTTTCGAGCCGATCCGGCAGCCGGGGGTCGGGTAGCGCGGCGGCCAGATCTCCGATCACCGCGTCGATCGCCGGCCCGGGCAGGACCGCGACACCGGGCGGGCCGGGATCGCCGTCCCAGCGCCAGGACACATAGAGATCGCCGGCGTCGGCCATCCGCACCACCACCGCGGGCCGGCCCGTCACCGCGGCCACCTCCGTCCACCGGTACGCCCGGTCGTGGATCGATTCATACCGGGATCACCCTGTTCTCCCGCACCGGATATCCGTACCGCTGTTCGGCGACGGCGAGGTGGTCGGCGAGCGCGATACGTCCGCCGGGGCCCACGGCCAGCCGGGGCGGCGGAGTGACCGGCAGACCGGCGGACGCGGCGATATGGGCGAGCGCGGCGCCGAGATGCAGCGGGCCGGCCGGTTCGGCGGAGGCGACCGGCGGATCGGGTAGGTCCAGCGGGAACTGCGGTCGGGTGGTGTCCCGCACCCCGCCGGGATCCAGTGTCGTTCCCGCGCACTGTGTTTCGATGAGATCGGCGAGCAGCGGGCCGTCGCCGCAGAGATGGGCGAATCGGAAGGCCAGGCGGGTCGCCGGATCGGCCACCTCACGATTCCATCGGTCGCGCTGACCGCCGTTGGGCAGGGTGTAGCGCACCGCGTCGATCGCGATCGCCGCGGGTACCGCCAGCGCCCGGCCCAGTGCGAGCAGCTCCGGGGCGGGGGTTTCCATCTCGTCGACCACCGTTTCCAGCAGTGCCGCGTGCCAGTAGTCGAGCTGGGCACAGTGCAATCCGAGACCGCGTTCGGCGTACACCGTGAACGCGGACGCCAGCAATTGCTGCCCCTCGCCGATCCGGCCCCGGAGGTAGGCCAGGGTGGCCAGCCGGGAGCGCACCGCGGCCGAATCCAGGACCGCGCCGGAGGTCTCGAAGCAGTCGAGGCTGCGCGCGTACCACTGTGCGGCGGAGTCGAATTCGCCGCGACGCTCGGCGAGGAACCCGCGCACTTTCCAGCCGACGCCCGCCCGGTACCCCAGTCCGGCCCGTTCGTAGTACTCCTGGCTCGCGCGGGCCAGTTCCTCCGCCTCGTCCGGGCGGTCCAGCCGGGCCAGGATCTGGGCCAGGTTCTGCTGGGTATCGGCGACGGCGTTGTGGTCACCGGCCGCGGTGAAGGCCGACAGCGCCTGATGGGCGAAATCCACTCCGAGGTCGCGCCGGCCGGTCTCGAAATACGCCCCGGCCAGGTTCATCAGCGGATGCCCGGCCAGATGCGGCGCGAACCGTACTGCCGCGTCGAGGGATTCGGTGCCGATCTCGATGACCCGGGTCCAGCGGCCGCGGTGGGTGGCGACCGCGGTCAGCGACAGCAGGCACGACACCCGCAGCACCCCGAGATCCGGGCTGCCGGCGAGCAGATCGCGCGCCTGTTCCAGGACGGCCTGTGCCTCGTCGAGCTCACTGAGATGCTGCAGGGCCTGCGAATAGTTGATCAGAGTGGAGGCGCGCTTCTCGACGGCGTCCGCCGGAATCTCACCCAGGGCCCGCTGATACCGGACGGCGGCGCCCCGGTGGTCGCCGAGTTCGTCGTACATACTCGCGGCGTTGATCAGCGCACTGGTGCGGACCCCGTCGGTGGTGGTCCGCACGGCGTGCTCGAAGATCCGCAGCGCCTCGGCCACCTCGCCACGCTGATAGGCGGCGGCGCCCTCGTAGAGGAGTTCCAGGCCGGGCGGGCTGTCCGCATCGCTCATCTCAGAAGTCCGAATCCGATTCGGCCGCGGCCGTTTCCGCCCGCAGCGGGCCGGTGGTGGTTTCCGGTGGCCCGGCCGCCCCGTTCCGGCCGGGCGGTCCCGGCTCGGTGTGACCCGCCCGCCGCAGCCGGACGCGGGCGAGTTCGCGGATACGCTGCCGGTCCCGCGCGGCCCGCTCGTCCGCCGCACCGGGTACGGCATCGGGGGACGCCGTACCGCCCGGCGCCCCGGCGGGTTCTCCGGGGCCGACACCCGGTACGAAGATCTCGACGCCCGTCACCGTTCCGGCCGGCACCGGCACCTCGGCGATCCAGCTGTCGAACCCGGGTTCCAGCGCGATATCCACCGGCCCCCGCGGGGTGCGGAGCCGGGCCAGCGGGCGCAGATGGTCCGGGACGCCCGCCGGCGCCCCCGGCGCGGCCAGGGCCGCGATATGCGCGGTCGTGGCCCCGGCGGTCCGGAAGAGTTCCCAGGACACCGCCTGTTCCGAGGCGTCGAGCACACCGGCCGGGCAGTACCGCCAATCCCAGCCGCCGCTACCGCGTCCGAGCGAGAGCGAGCCGCCGCGCGCGGGGCCGCCGGCGGCCAGCGCGTAGTCACCCGCCCGGGCGGGCCGCTGATCTGCCCGTGTCGCGGCGGCGGGGTCCGGCGTGCGGGCGTCCGCGCCGTCGACGATTCCTTCGCACAGTTCGGTCAGCTCTGTGATCTCGAGCTCGAGCAGCTCCGGGTCCAGCGCGGCGATACCGTCCACGGCCGAGGCCGGCCACCAGCGGGCCGCCCAGTGCGCGTAACCCAGCCGGCGCACCGCCGCGGCGAGTTCGGGCCGCTCGGGCCGCACCGGCATTTCCACCGGGACGGTGTACTCGTCCGCCGCGACCGCGACCCGGGCACCGTAGACGGCCCACAGCCATTCCTGAGCGGCGTCCAGATCATGCAGGGTGGCGGCCGGAATCCAGTGCTCGGCAGGCACACTCCAGCTCAGATGGCCGCCGATCACCTCCAGCACCGCCGTGTCCACACCCGGATCCGAGTCGGTGGTCAGCGGCGCATCGGCCGGGGCGATGATCCACAGGTCCGGCCGGACCCGCCGCACCACGACCGTCCCGGCCATCACACCGCCCTCGGTTCGGCCGATTCGGTGTCCGCCACCCCGCCCACCGGCTGCGCGCTCAGCACTTTCCGCACCCGGGCGCGATGGTCCAGCACCACGGAACGGGCCACCCCGTCGAGCAGATCCCACAGTTCCCCGGGATCGGTGACCGGCAGCTCACGCACATCCCGGCCGTGCAACCGGACCCACAGCCGCCGCAGATACGGTCGCCAGGGTGTCCGCAGGTCGGCGGCGATATCGCCCAGCGGATGCGGTTCCGCGGATACCGGCCGCACCGCGAGCCGGCGCGCCTGCAGCACATAGGCCTCGCGCCGCCACCGGCCGTTGACCGTCCGGTGGGCCTCCGAGATCCGGTCCCGGTCATCGGCCGGGCCACCGATCGGCGCCAGCCCGAGCGCGAGCTCCACCCCCGTCGCCGCGGCCACCCGCAGCGATTCGCCGAGCAGGGCCCACGGCGCGCAGCTGCGGGCGATCTCGGTGGTGACCAGGTCCGGTATCGGCGGGAGTTCGCCACGTTCGGTCGAGACCTGCAGCACCGTGAACACGCGTTCGCAGACCGTGCGGTCGAAGGGGGCGCCCAGACCGGCGGTGGAGGCCGACTCCCCCAGTTCGGGGCGGCGCGGAGCCGGATACCTGGTCAGGCCCAACGCGTACGCGTCGTACTCGGCGCCGCGCTCACGCCACAGTTCGATTCCGGTATGTGTTCCCGCGTTGGCGGCCGCGAGTTCGCGCAGCAGCCGGTGACCGGCGCCGGAATCGGGACCGGTGCGGGTCGCGACGGCATGGTCGAGCAGCTTCCGCGGCCCTTCGCCGCGCACCATCGGCACCGCGGGCGGGACCGGCCGGCGGTGCCACGCCTTGCCGAGCAGATCCGCCAGTTCGGCGGCCCGGTCGGGATCGGTGAGGTGGTCCCGCAACGCCTGGGTGGTACGTCCGGCGGCGAAGCCGTGGATCTCGCGCAGCACCGCTTCGGCCCGCAACCTGTCGCGGTTCGGGTCGGGATGGCCGCGGGTCACGGCGAGTTCGAAACACCGCTGGAAATACAGATCCTGGGCGTTGCCCTCGGTGATACGCAGCCGGCGGCGGGTCTGCTTGAGCAGTATGAACCACGCCGCGGTCGCACGCAGCGCGTCGGCATGGGCGTGGACCCGGGCCGCCAGCAGGGTCGCGCCGTCGTCGGTGAGGATCGCGCCCGCGCAACCCGGGTACCGGACCGGCCGGATGACGAGCGGGTCGAGGATCGCCTTGACGGTCCGGCGCAGCGGACCGCCGTGCGGGCCGCTCAACGCCTCGACACCCTCGAGACCGCGCCACACCTCATCGAGCACCATGGCCCGCGGTCGTCGCATGTGCCCAGGTTATCGGAGTACGGGCGGGGGTGCCGAGGCGAAACTCGAGATCGGTAGGCGGCGCGCGATTCCTACTTTTCTCGTAACGGCCCCGGACACCGGGCCCGCATCACCGAGAGAACAGGAAACATCATGAACGCCAACCTCTTCCGCATCGCCGCCGTCACCGTCGCCGCCTCCGCGGCCCTGCTTGTCTCCGCCTGCGGCGACGACTCCCCGAGCGCCCCGGCCGCCCCGGCGCCGGGCACCCCCGCCGCCACCCAGACCGCCCCCACCGGCGGATCCTCGGCCGCTGTGGTCGACGGCGCGGCGCTGGAAGCCGATTTCGAGACCACCTGCGCGAAACAGGGCAACACCCTGGCCCTCGCGCTGACCGATACCGACAACAGCAAATACGGCCAGTTGAGCGTGAGCGCCAGCGTCCTCGACGACACCACGGTCCAGGCGGTCGGTATCGCCGGCAGCCAGGGCGGCTCCGCCGGGATGCCCTACGCCGTCGGGTACGGCAACGGGCAGCCGGGCGGATCGGCGAAGGTCACCAAGGACGGCGATACCTACACCGTCACCGGCGAGGGCGTCGGCGCGCCCGATATGGCCGACCCGATGGCCGGGCCGTCCACCGCGACCTTCGAGATCACCTTCGCCTGCTCGGACATCGTCGGCGGCTGACCACCCCGGCCCGGGTCTCCGGCTCCGCGTCGCCCCGGTCCCCCGGACCGCGGCGACGCGGTGGCCAGGTATCCGGACCACCACACACAGGAGAAATCATGATCCGCACCCTGCGCGCCCTCGCTCTCGGCTTCGCCGCCCTCGCTCTCGGCGTCTATCTCTGGCACGGCCTCACCTTCGAGCCCGGCAGCTGGGAACCGTCCTATCTCGCCTGGCTCAACGGGTTCCTGGCCCTGCCGATCATCGCGTTCACGCTGGTGGTCACGACGTTCGCCTTCACCGGAAGCGGGATCGTCACCGCCCTCACCGGCCACAACACCGGCGAGTTCCGCGACGCGCCCCTGGGCCTGGGCACGGTGAAATCCTTCGGCCACACCGGCGTCACCCTCAACGACCAACCGCAGATCCGGATCGAGTTCAGTGTCGAAGGGGCCGACGGCAAAATCTTCGACGCCACCACGAAAACGATTGTGCCGCTGACCGAACTGGCCCTGCTCACCCCGGGCGTGGTGCTGCCGGTCCGGTACCGGCCGGACCGGCCCGGGACCGTGCAGCTGGATCTCTCCGGCGACAGCGCCGCCGCCCAGCGGGTGATGAACGAATCGATGATCCGCAAAGGGTTCACGACCCGCGAGAAGATCGATATCGCCGCCCGCGGGATCACCGCGCAGGCGGTGGTGCAGTCACTGTCGGTGCCCGGCGAGATCCGCGGCGGGCACTCGCTGGTCACCGTGGGGCTGGCGGTCACCCGGCCCGACGGCAGCACCTTCACCACCTCGTCGGACAAATTCCTGCCGCCGGCCGCGATCGGCAATGTGCAGGTGGGCCGGATCGTCACCGCGCACTATCTGCCCGAGAACGAGCGGGAGGTGGTGCTGAGCATCCCGGTCAACGCCTGACCGACAGAGGGACCCGTCCCGGGTGGGACGGGTCCCTCCGCGTGTCCGGCGATCACAACGCGGCGACGGCGGCCACGAAACGGTCGAGTTCGTCGCGGCTCACGAAACAGTGCGGGGACGCGCGGACCAGAGCATCCAGCCCGCGAGCGGACATATCGAGCAGAGTCGATCCACGATGGCTCACGCTCACGGTGATGTCCTCGTCCAGTAACCGGTCCCGGACCGGCACGGGATCCAGCCCGTCCACGGTGAAGGAGACGATGCCGCTGTGCTCCACCCCGAGATCGCGCACGGTGATCCCGGGCAGCTCACCCAGCGCGCCCCGCAGATATCCGGCGCGCTCGGCGATCGCGGCATAGACCTCGTCCGGGCCGAGATCGAGAAGGTACCGCACCGCCGCGCCGAGACCGAGACGGGCCGCCACATCGTGCTCCCAGAACTCGAACCGGGTGGCGTCGGCCGCCAGGCGGTATTCCTGCGGCCCGGTCCACTGCGCGCTCAGCAGATCGACCCGGGACGGTTCCAGCGAGTCCACCAGTTCCGGCCGTACGTAGAGGAAACCGGTGCCCCGGGGGCCGCGCAGCCATTTGCGGCCGGTGGCCGACAGCGCGTCCACCCCGAGTTCGGCCACATCCAGCGGTAGCTGCCCGGCCGACTGGCAGGCGTCGAGCACCACCAGGGCCCCGGCCGCGCGCGCGATCCGCGCCGCCGCGGCGACCGGATTCACCAGACCCCCGTTGGTCGGCACATGCAGCAGCGACACCAGCCGGACCCGCTCGTCCATCATCGCGGCCAGGGCGTCGAGGTCGATCCGGCCCCATTCGTCGCTGGGGATCGGTTCCACCCGGGCCCCGGTGACGCGGGCGCGCTGCAGCGCCGCGACCGCGTTGCTGGCGTAGTCGGCGCCGGAGAGCAGGATGCGGTCGCCGGGCTGCAGCGGGACCGCGTAGAAGAAATCGCTCCAGGCGCGGGTGGCGCTGTCGCTGAGGGCGATGGTGCCGGGAGTGGTGTTCAGCAGGGCCGCGATCGCGGCCTTGACACCGGCCAGATCGTCGAGCCGTTCGTTCGCGGCCCGGTACCCGCCGATTTGTGCCTCGCGGCGCAGATGTGTGATCACGGTCTCGGTGACGATCCGCGGCGGAAGCGAGGAGCCCGCGCTGTCGAGGAATACCGATCCGGTGCCGACGCCGGGGGTGTCTTCACGTACTCGCTGATCATCCACCATGTCACCGACCCTATGCGCTGCCGGTCGCCGCGGGCATCCGGGCGGGTTGCCGGATCCGTGACCCGTTCGCGCCGAAAATGTGTCCGCCCCCGTCGCTACTCTGGATCCCACGCGCGCCGCACCCGTGGCCGCCGCCGCGCCCGGTTCGGTCCCGGGCCCGGTCGGCATCCCGCCGACAACCGAAGACGAGCCCTGCAGTACCGGCGACCGGATACGCGAGATCAACAAGCGAGAAGCCGCATGGAGGTTGGTATGGCGGTCACCCTCGAACACCCGGACTGGACCAGCGATTCACACCCACACCCGGCCCTGACCAGCCGTGCGGCCGCCGAGGCCTATCTCGGCGGGGTCTGTTTCAAACTCGGGCCGCCCACCCTGATCGGCGCCGAACTCGAATGGTTCACGGTGTGCGATGCCGGCGGCCGCGCCGCGCGCACCACCCCGCCGCAATCCCCGGCCGCCACATCCCGGCAACGTTCCGGCGGCGCCGCACCGCAGCACAGCGATCCGGCACGAGATTCCGCTTTTTCCGGACGCCGCCCCACCACAGACCTGCTCGCGCAGGCACTCGGCGCCCATGCGCCCCGGTCGATCGCACCGGATTCCCCCGCTCTTCCCCTCCCCGGCGGCAGCCGGGTCACCGTCGAACCCGGCGGGCAGATCGAACTGTCCAGCGCCGCCGTCGCCGAGGTCACCGATCTGTGTGCCCGGCTGGAGGCCGACCGCCGCCGCTTGGCGGCGCTGCTGGCCGACCGGTCCGTCCGGATGGTCGCCGCCGCGGCCGACCCCGTCCGGAGTCCGCGATGTCAGCTGCGGCTTCCCCGCTACCGGGCCATGGAGGACTATTTCGCCCGGATCGGCCCGTTCGGCAGGCTGATGATGAGCAATACCGCCGCCGTGCAGGTCAGTGTCGATACCGGCGCCGACGAGGCCGAGCTGGGCACGCGCTGGGCGGCCCTGCACGCCGTCGGGCCGGCCCTGGTCGCGGCCTTCGCCTGTTCTCCGGTACTGCGCGGCGCACCGGACGGGCAGTGGGCGTCGCAGCGGATGCGCACCTGGCTGCACCTGGATCCGGCCCGCGCCTGCCCGCCGACCGCCGACTGGGCCGACCCGGTCACCGGATATGCCCGCTGGGCCCTCGACGCCCCCCTGCTGTGTGTCCGACGACCGGAACCCGACGCCCACGGCGGATGGTCGGCACCACCGGATGCCACCTTCGCCGATTGGCTGTCGGGCGCGCTGGACGACGCTGTCGGCCGCCGGCCCGGTATCGGCGATCTGGACTACCACCTCACCACCCTGTTCCCGCCGGTGCGTCCGGGCGGCCATTTCGAGGTCCGCTACCTCGACGCCCAGCCCGGTGCGGACTGGACCGTACCCATCACCGCGATCCACTCGCTGCTGTCCACCCCCGCCGCGGTCGCCGACGCCGCCGCGGCCGCGGCGGGCACCGCGGACCGGTGGCTCGACGCCGCGCGCCACGGCCTGGCCGATCCGGAACTGCGGGCCGCGGCAGCCGCGGTACTGGAGGCCGCCGCAGACCACGACCGGACCGCCGACCCCCGCCTGCGCGCGGCGGTGCGCCGCTGCGCCGCCGGTAATCCACCGGGAGGCGGCGATGACTGAGCGCACCGGCCGCCCACGAGACCATCGCACCGAGAACACGCCGTCGAGCGGAGCATCATCGTGACCATCGCCCATCCGAACGCCGACCGCGCCGAAACCGATCGGCTACGCGACACCATCGCCGCCACCCTGACCCGCGCCCGGCAGCGCACCGCCGCCCTCACCGATTGCCTGGACGAGGCCGAACTCGCGGCCCAGCATTCCCCGCTGATGAGCCCGCTGGTCTGGGATCTGGCCCATATCGGCAACCAGGAGGAACTGTGGCTGGTGCGCGATGTCGGCGGCCGGGAGGCGGTGCGCGCCGATATCGACGAACTCTACGACGCGTTCAAACACGCCCGCCCCGACCGCCCCGGGCTGCCGCTACTCGATCCGGGTCAGGCCCGCGGCTACGTCGGCACCGTGCGCGACAAGGTGTGGGATGTCCTGGAACGCACGCCGTTGCGGGGTGACGAACTGGTGACCGGCGGGTTCGCGTTCGGCATGATCGCCCAGCACGAACAGCAGCACGACGAGACCATGCTCGCCACCCATCAGCTGCGGGCCGGGGCCCCGGTGCTGTCGGCGCCGGCGCCGCCCACCGCGGCCACCCCGGTACGCGGCGAGGTGGTGATCCCGGCGGGTGAGTTCGTGATGGGCACCTCCACCGATCCGTGGGCCCTGGACAACGAGCGGCCCGCGCACCCGGTCTTCGTCGCGGCCTTCGCGATCGACGCCGCCCCGGTGAGCAACGCGGAGTATCTCGCCTTCGTCGAGGATCGCGGCTACGAGCGGCGCGAGCTGTGGTCGGCGCGCGGCTGGTCGCACCGGCAGGAGGCCGGGCTCACCGCGCCCCAGTTCTGGGAACGGGATTCCGGCGGGCAGTGGTGGCGGCGCGTTTTCGGCGTCCGGCGTCCGCTGCGCCCCCAGCAGCCGGTGGTGCATGTGTGCTGGTTCGAGGCCGAGGCGTACGCGAACTGGGCCGGCAGGCGACTGCCCACCGAGGCCGAATGGGAGAAGGCGGCCCGCTTCGACCCGGCCACCGGCCGCACCCGCGCCTATCCGTGGGGCGACGCCGAACCCGGCCCCGCGACCGCCAACCTCGGGCAGCGGCATCTGGAACCCGCCGACATCGGCGCGTATCCGGCGGGCGCCACACCGGCCGGGGTCCATCAGCTCATCGGCGACGTCTGGGAGTGGACCTCGTCGGGATTCCATCCCTATCCCGGATTCCGGGCCTTCCCGTACCGGGAGTACTCCGAGGTCTTCTTCGGCGGCGACTACCGGGTCCTGCGGGGTGGTTCGTTCGGGACCGACCAGGTGGCCTGCCGCGGCACCTTCCGGAACTGGGATCATCCCATCCGCCGGCAGATCTTCTCCGGTTTCCGGCTGGCCCGCACCCTGGGCCCGGAGCAGGCCTGATGTGCAGGCATCTCGGCTATGTGGGTCCCGCCGTCGCGGTGGGTGAACTGCTGATGCGCGGCCCGCATTCGCTGCGCACCCAGTCGTGGGCGCCCCGGGATATGCGCGGCGGCGGAACCATCAACGCCGACGGGTTCGGAGTGGCATGGTGGGCCGGCGATACGGTCACCCGCTACCGCAACGCCGACCCCATCTGGACCGATCCGGCCGTGGAAGAGGTACTACCGCAACTGACCTCGCACGCCGTGCTCGCCGCGGTGCGCTCGGCCACCGTCGGAATGCCGCTGGACCGCTCGGCGTGCGCGCCACTGCTGTGGGACCGCTGGGCGTTCAGCCACAACGGGGTGGTCCCGCGATGGCGGACGGTTCTCACCGCGGTGCTGTCGGATCTCGACGTGGCCGCGACCCGGGCCGGGCTGACCCGCCGCTACGAGACCAGCCATCTGCTCGAGGCCGAGGCGCAGACCGATTCGGCCGCGCTGTGGGTACTGCTGTGCCGCCTGCTCGATCCGGAACCCCCCGCCGGTCTCGCCGAAACCCCCGCCACCGCGTTACGGCTGCTCACCACGACGGTCTTGCACCACGCACCCGATGCCCGCGTCAACCTGCTGCTCGGCAACGGCGACGCGCTCTGGGCGACAACCTGCTATCACTCGCTGTCCGCCCTGATCACCGATGATTTCGCGATTCTGGCGTCCGAACCCTACGACGACGACCCCCGCTGGCAGGCGCTGCCCGACTTCAGCCTGGTCCACGCCGAACCCGGCGCCCTGCGTATCGAATCCCTGGATATGGCCGAATCCCCCGCGACCGAAAGCCTGACTCGATGACCGAACCCATCGTAGAAGTCCATCTCACCGACGCCGATCTCACCGCGGCTCTGCGCGCCGATGCCCGGCGCGGCCTCACCGACAGCCCGAAATGGCTGCCGCCGAAATGGTTCTACGATGCGCGCGGCAGCGAACTGTTCGAGCAGATCACCGCCCTGCCCGAGTACTATCCGACCCGCACCGAACGCGCCCTGCTCGACAGTGTCGCCGGCGCCATCGCGCGGACCGCGCAGGCAGAGGTGCTGGTGGAACTCGGCTCCGGCTCGGCGGCCAAGACCCGCATCCTGCTCAACGCCCTCACCGGCGAAGGTCCGCTGAAAACCTATGTACCGCAAGATGTCTCCTCGTCCGCACTGCGCGCATCGGCCGCCGAGGTGGCGGCGGAGTTCCCCGGCCTGGCGGTGCACGGCGTGGTCAGCGATTTCACCGACACCCTGGCCACCCTGCCGCGCGGCGGCCGCCGGATGATCGCCTTCCTGGGCGGCACGCTCGGCAATATGGTCCCCGCCGAACGGGCCGAATTCCTCGGCGGTATCCACGATGTCCTCGAACCCGGCGAACAGTTGCTGCTGGGTGTGGGCCTGGTGGTGGATCCGGCGATCGTGGTTCCGGCCTATGACGACGCGGCGGGCGTCACCGCCGAATTCAACCGGAATGTGCTGCGGGTGCTGAATTCCCGGCTGCGCGCGGATTTCGACCCCGAGGCGTTCCGCCATATCGCGCATTGGGATCCGGACAACGAATGGATCGAGATGCGGCTGGAGTCGACGGTGGATACCACCGTCACGGTCGCCGACCTGGACCTCACCGTGCGCTTCGCCCGCGGCGAGCAGATGAGGACCGAGATCTCGGCGAAATTCCGCCTCGACGGCCTGAGCGACGAACTCCGCACCACCGGCTTCGTACCCGAACACGCCTGGACCGACCCCGACAACCGATTCGCCCTGGTCCTCGCAGCCCGAAAGTAATCCGCCAGGGCGGGGCCCGCCCGGTTCTGGAGCGACCAGAGGAAGGGAGCGCAGCGACCGACCGCCGGGAGTGAAGAACCGGGTTAACAGGGCCCCGCCCTCGAGCGGCGGAGCCGCTCCCAAATCACAGCCCTCGAGCGGCGGAGCCGCTCCAACATTTCAGTGCAGGCGGTTCTGGGCGGCTTCCAGGCCCATTCGCAGCAGCAGTTCGACCGCGTCGGCCGCCTGCTCGACCACCACCGGCACTTCCTTGCGTTCCACCGCGGAGAACGGTTTCAGGACGAAATCGGCCGGGTCCTGCCGTCCCGGCGGGCGCCCGATACCGATCCGGGTGCGCAGATAGTCCTTGGTCGTCAGCGCCCCCGACACCGAACGCAGACCGTTGTGCCCGCCTTCGCCGCCGCCGCGTTTGAGCCGGATCTCCCCGAAGGGCAGGTCCAGTTCGTCGTGGACTACGACGACCTCGGTGGGCGGTACCGAGAAGAATCGGGCCAGCGCGGCCACCGGTTTACCGGACAGGTTCATATACGACCGCGGTTTCGCGATCAGCACCTGCCGCCCGTCGAGCCGGGCCTGCACCACGTCGGCACCGGATTTCTTGTGCACGGTGAACCGGCCGCCGACCCGCTCCGCGAGCGAGTCGGCGACCAGGAAGCCCACATTGTGCCGGGTGCGCTCGTAGCCGGGCCCCGGGTTGCCCAGGCCGACGACGAGCGCCGGCGCGGTATCGGCCACGGCGGCGCTACGTGCGGAGTCCTATTCGGCGCTCTCGCCCTCGGCGGCCTCGCCCTCGGCGGCTTCCGGCTCCGGCTCCGCGACGGCGCGGGCCTCGACGACGTTCACGATGAGGGTCTCGGGATCGACGGCCAGGCTGACGCCCTTGGGCAGCGCGATCTGGGCGGCGGTGAACTGGGTGCCGGCCTCGGCACCGGCCACGGAGACCTCGAGCGATTCGGGGATGTTCAGCGCTTCGGCCGATACGGTGACGGCGGTGGCGTCCTGGGTGACCAGGGTTCCCGGGCCGGCCTCACCCGTCACGGTGACGGGGACGTCGGCGGTGACCTCTTCGCCGCGCTTCACGATCAGCAGATCGGCGTGCTCGATGTAGCGGTGGATGGGGTGCACCACGACCGATTTGGTCAGGGCGAGCTGCTTCTTGCCGTCGATGCTCAGGTTCAGCACCGCGTTGGTGCCGTGCTGGCGCAGGATCGCGGCGAACGACAGCGCGTCCAGCGACAGATGCTGGGGATCGGACTGATGCCCGTACAGGACCGCCGGAACGTTGCCCGCACGGCGGGTGCGGCGCGCGGCGCCCTTGCCGAACTCGGTGCGGATCGTCGCTTCGAGAAGGTTGACGTCGGACATGACTGGATAACTCCTACGGCTCTACCGGGCGTGTGGGCGGTGCCAGGGATATCGCGCCCCTGGTCGGTGGTCTGCTCGTCAGGCGAAGACCGAACGCAGACGGCCGGAAGCCGGGCCGCGTCGATCACGGTGCCGCAGAAAATGCGAACCCTCGCCGAGACAACCCGAATACTGTAACTCAGCTGCCGCATAAGTCCTGAATCGGGTGGTGAGCGACACGACGAAAGCCGGTCGGCGCCGTCACGTACCCTGGACAGGTTGCCACTTCCCGCACTTCGCCGAAAGGGTTTCTCCGTTGACCGCCTCCACCGAGGGCTCCGCCGCGCCCACCGCGCGCGGGTTGGCCGCCGAGGTGTCACGGCGCCGCACTTTCGCCGTCATCTCCCATCCCGACGCGGGTAAATCGACCCTCACCGAGGCACTGGCGCTACATGCCCGCAAGATCTCCGAGGCCGGCGCCATCCACGGCAAGGCGGGCCGGAAATCGACGGTGTCGGACTGGATGGAGATGGAGAAGGCGCGCGGGATCTCCGTGAGTTCCACCGCCCTGCAGTTCAACTATCGTGCCGCCGGATCCGATATCGACCACGTCATCAACCTGGTCGACACCCCCGGTCACTCCGATTTCTCCGAGGACACCTACCGGGTACTCACGGCGGTGGATGCCGCGGTGATGCTGATCGACGCGGCCAAGGGCCTCGAACCGCAGACGCTGAAGTTGTTCCAGGTGTGCCGCCACCGGGGTATCCCGGTGATCACGGTGATCAACAAATGGGACCGTCCCGGGCGGGCGCCGCTGGAACTGCTCGACGAGATCGACGAGCGGATCGGCCTCACCCCCACACCGCTGTTCCTGCCGGTGGGTATCGCGGGTGACTTCCGCGGCCTGCTGCGCCGGGGCGCCGACGGCGCGGCCGGGGAGTACATCCACTTCACCCGGACCGCCGGTGGCGCCACCATCGCGCCGGAGGAATCGCTGACCCCGGAGGCCGCCGAGGCCCGGGAGGGCGCGGCGTGGACCACGGCGGCCGAGGAGAGCGAACTGCTGTCGGCCACCGGCCAGGACCACGACCAGGAGTTGTTCCTGGCCGGCCAGACCTCCCCGGTGATCTACGCCTCGGCCATGCTGAACTTCGGCGTCCGGCAACTGCTGGAGACCCTGGTATCCCTGGCTCCCGCACCCGGCTCCCGCGCCGCGGCCGACGGCACCCCGCGCGAACCCGCCGACCCGTTCAGCGCGGTCGTGTTCAAGGTGCAGGCCGGTATGGATACCGCACACCGCGACCGGCTGGCGTTCATGCGGATCGTCTCCGGCGAGTTCGAGCGGGGCATGGTGGTCACCCACGCCCAGACCGGCCGCCCGTTCGCCACGAAATACGCGCTGACGGTGTTCGGCCGCGAACGCGCCACTGTCGATACCGCCTATCCCGGCGATGTCGTGGGCCTGGTGAACGCGACCGCGCTGGCTCCGGGGCATACGCTGTTCGTGGACAAGAAGGTGGAATTCCCGCCGATTCCCTCGTTCGCGCCCGAGCATTTCGCCGCGCTGCGCGCGCAGAGCGCCGGTAAGTACAAACAGTTCCGCAAGGCGATCGATCAGCTCGACTCCGAGGGCGTGGTGCAGGTGCTGCGCAACGACGCCCGCGGCGACGCCTCGCCGGTGCTGGCCGCCGTCGGGCCGATGCAGTTCGAGGTGGTGACCGCCCGGATGCAGGGCGAGTTCGGCGTCGAGACCCAGCTCGATCACCTCGCCTATACGATCGCCCGCCGCACCGACGCGGAATCGGCGGCCGAACTCGACCGTCAGCGCGGCGTGGAGGTGTTCACCCGCAGCGACGGCGCCGTCCTGGCGGTGTTCAGCGATAAGTGGCGGTTCCAGTACATCCAGAAGGAGATGCCGGAACTCACACTCGAACCGCTGGTCGCCGCCGCCGACTGACCGCGCCCGTTCCGGCGGTCAGCCGACCGCCCGCTCCTCCGGACCCGGGTACTCCTCACCGAAGCCGGTCTGCTCGGGTTCCGGGCCCTCGCTCATACCCGGGTGGTCCCGGGGGTCGCGTTCGACGGCTTCGACCCCGCTCGCCTGCTGGATCAGGCCCCACCGGTTGGCGGTGAGCCGCAGGCTGGGCAGATCGCTGAGCGAGAGCACCACCTCGTAGGTGCGCTGATAGCCGGTATGGGAGATACGCCACTGCCCGTCGTCGCACCGGATGTAGTCGTCGGTGTAGAAGGCGGCGCCGCGCAGGAGCATATTGTTCTCGGGAATGAGCACGGTATCGGACAGGTACCAGATTCCCTTGGCCCGATCTCCGTTCACATCGATCTCGGGATGATCGCAGCGGTGTTCGGTGATCACATGCGGGCCGAGTGTATTGCGCATGAATGTGAGAAATGCGTCCCGGGATTCGAACTGCAGATATTCGCTGTAGGTGGCCGTGGCCTCCGGGATCATCGTATCGGCGAAATCGTCCCAGAGTTTTGTGTCCAGGGCGCGCAGATACCGGAATTTGAGGCGATGGATAGCGAGGACATCGTCGGGATCGCCCGCGGATTTCGGGCGCTGATCACTCGGCCGCGACGGCCCCATCGTCAACGGCACATCGGCATCGGGCTCGAGCCGCGGTGGGAGCGAGACGTCGAGTCCGGCTCCCAGCGCGGCGGCGAGCGCGGCGCCGGAGAAGGCCATGGTTTCACTGCTCTGGCCCGGCCGCCGCGGAAATCCCCCCGGGCGCGGCCCGGGATCGTTGCGCTCCTCGCCCTGGTCCATATCTCCACCATCCCACCTGAAATGGACAAATAGGGAGGTTATTCAGGTTTGCATCGGATTGCTATACAGCGACGGCGGTATTACGGGATCCGGGTTCCGCCCGGTCAGCACGACAAAATCACTGGTAGAGCCGTCGCGGCAGCCTTTCGGCGGCCCGGAAATCAGGGCCGGTCGCCGGTGCCGATGGTGAAGCAGGTGCGACAGAAATCCTCGCCGAACTCGGTCAGCCGCAGGCTTTTGCGCACGATTTTCGGCGCCCGGCCCGCCTTTTTCAGAGCGGCCTCCACGATGGGCTGGACCTCGAGGACCATATAGCGGCTCAGCACCACGGGATCGTCGGAATTCTCGGTGAGCCCGAGACGGCTCAGATTGATCAGATAGGAGCGGGAGCGGTCCATGTACCGCACCCCGGCCTGCTCCGGAACCGAGGTCAGCCCGCCGGCGATCAGCTCCGACCCGATGCCCAGCGGGCGGTTGGTCCGGACATCGACCGTCGGCTGGGGTCCGTTGAGCGCCATATAGCGCAGCACCCGGGCTTCGTCGGGGGCCAGTTCGTCGAGGATCCGGTCGTAGGCGGGGTGCACCTCTTCGGTGAAATACACATCGGCGGAGCGGGCGAGCAGCGCGTCCCCGCGCTTGCGGAGTTCGGCGACGGTGGACGAACGCAGATAGGAGCCCACCGCGACCGTCTGCTGGGCCGGGGTCTGCCCGGTGGGGACGTAACTGACGATCTCGCGCACCGAGCCCTCGGTGACCCCCAGCGCGCTGCGCGCGATCGACCGCAGCGCGTTGCCGGTGCGTTCGGCGATCTCGGCGGAGGACTCCCCGTCCAGCGCCGCCTGGGTGATCTCCCGGGTGACCTCGTAGGAGGTCTCCACCGCCCACTGGCCGCCGCGGACCACGCTGCCGGCCGCCAGCCCGGCGGCCCGGAACACCCCGCGGATGAGCCGCGCCTCGTTGCTGATCTGGCGCTGTTCGACATCGGCGCTGCGTTCGACACTCGACGGCGGCCGGCGCACGACGCTCCCGGCGGGACCGGGGGTGCTCGCGGTACGCCGGGGGCCGGCCTCGGTGGCGCCGGGGCGCAGGCCGTTACCGGCGGGACGCCGCCCGGTCTCCGGCGCGGAACTCCGGCCGGAAGCGGTCGGCGAGCTCCGGTCCAGGGCTCGGGAACCGGCCCGGGGGAACTCCTGTCCGGTCCTGTCGTCTGCCACGTCTACTCCGATATCGCCAGATGAACGAATCCGCTCACCGATTATTGCCCATTCACCGTGATCGCCCGGCGCCGGACCGTGAATCCGGCGTACGTCTGAGACACTAATGTGCCGCGCCCGGAAGCGCCGACGACGCCGACGACCGTCGCGGCGCGATGGATGCCGGGCAGTGGTGCTAATTTCGAGGTCCCGGTGAGGCGGCGATCACCGGGAGCAGGAGGGTCTGTCGTGTTGGAGAGTGTGTTCGGGGTGCACCCGACGATCCTCCTGGAATTGATCACAATTCCCCTGTTCACCGGCGTTATCGGTTACATCACCAACTGGACCGGCGTACTGATGCTGTTCCGGCCGATCGCTTTTCACGGTATCCGGGTTCCCGGTCTGCGCTACCTGTACCCGTATCTGCCCAAACGGATCCAGATCCTGCCGCTGCTCAGCCACGACGGTAGATTCGGCTGGCAGGGCATCGTGCCGTCGCGGGCCGACAAGATGGCCAGTATCGCGGTGGACAAAGGGCTTTCGAAGCTCGGGAGCGTCGCGGATTTCTATCGTGAGCTGGAACCCGACGCGCTGGCCGAGCACCTCGCCGGCACCGCCGAGGCGCAGATCCGCGATATCGTCGAGAACATCCTGCGCCGCGACCATCCGCAGCTCTGGTACAACCTCCCCACCCAGGTCCGGGAGATGGTGCACGAGCGGGTGCGCCAGCAACTGCCGGATATCCTGCGGGAACTCACCGAGGAACTCGGCGCGAACATCGACCAGCTGCTGGATGTCAAACAGATGGTCATCCGCTATTTCCAGGCCCGCCCACAGCTGCTCAATCAGCTGTTCCAGGTGCTGGGTGCCAAGGAATTGCGATTCATGCAGAATTTCGGCCTCTATTTCGGCGCCCCTATGGGTGTGGTGCTGGTGGGAATCCTGCATCTGACCGGCTGGCCCACGCTGGCGGTGCTGCCCATCGGCGGAGTGATCATCGGCTGGGTGGTCAACTGGGTGGGCCTGAATATGATCTTCGCTCCGGCCGAGCCGAAATGGTGGTGCCCGTGGCGGCAGGGGCTGCTGATCAAACGGCAGGACGAAATCACCGCGGGGTATGCCGAACTGGTCTCGACCCAGGTGATGACCGTGGCCAATATCGGTGACGAACTGCTGAACGGCCCGAAATCCGACCGCACGCTGCAGATGCTCGAAGACACCCTGCGTCCCGCCGCCGACCGCGCGCTGGGCCCGGCCCGCGGCGCGGTGAAACTGGTTCTCGGCAGCCGCGAATACCAGTCCCTCACCCAGACCCTGACCTCGGAGGCGATGGCCATCGCGCCGCTCGCCTTCGCCGACGAGGATTTCAATCAGCGGCAGGGCAAGCAGATCAGCGCCTATATCGCCAAACAGATGTCGGAGCTCTCGCCCGACGATTTCGTCGATATGCTGCGGGCCGCGATCAAACAGGACGAGTGGCTGCTGTTCGTGCACGGCGGCGTGCTCGGCCTGTTCGCCGGCTACGCGCATATCCTGGTCTTCGGAACGGGGGTGGCGACGACATGGCTGTGAATCGGGAGCCGGAAGAGACCGGCACATCGAGCAGACCGTACGGGCCCGGCGGACCGGCCGCCGCGGCACGCGCGGTGGGTGGCGTGGCGCGGGTCGCGGTATCCGCCGTCTCCGGTACCGCCCGATGGGGCGTGCACACCGCGCTCGACGTCACCGAAACGGTGGTCCGGGGCAGTATGGCCGGGCTGCCCCCGGCCGAGATCCGCACCGAGGCCGCGCGGCAGGTCCGCGAAGCCCTGCGCGAGGCGCTCGGGGTCCCCGCCGCCGAATCCGGGCCGGACGAATCCCGCAGCGAGCGGTCGCTGCGCGAACAGGGCGCCGCGCTGCTGCGGCTGGCAGCCAGCCCCCAGGACCCCGACGAGGGCCATCCGGCGTTCGCCCGGATCCTCGCCGAGCTCACCTCCGACGAGGCCCGCATCCTGCGCCTGCTGCGGGTGCAGGGGCCGCAACCGGCGGTGACCGTCCGGGGCGGCCGGTCGTCGTGGCGGGGCACACGTAACGCCGAGCCCCGCACCGTACCCGCCGACCTCGGGGTCAGCATGATCGGCGAGAACGCCGGGCTGCGCCACCCCGACCGGGTACACCGCTATCTCGCCAACCTCCGCCGTATCGGGCTGATCGAGCTGATGCGCGATTCGGTGGGCACCCCCGAGCGCTATCAGCTGCTCGAGGCCCAGAGCGCTGTCGCCGACCTGCTGAAACAGGCCGGCGGGCGGGGCCGGCTCCAGCACCGCGGTATCGCGCTCACCGCGTTCGGCAGCGAGTTCGTGCAGGCCAGCCTGCCGATCGCGGGCGAGGACGGACCGGCCGCGGGCACCCGCTGACCGTCAGACCTGTTCGGCCAGCTCCATCCACCGCTCCTCGGCCGTCTCCTTCTGCGCTTGCACATCCTTCAGCTCGGCGCCCAGGCCCACCAGTTTGTCGGGTTCGGTCGCGGCCGCGGCGAGCGCGGTATGCAACTTCGCCTCGCGCTCACCCAGTTTGTCGATGGCGCGTTCCAGGCGGGTCAGTTCCTTACGGGCCGCGCGGTAGGCCGCGGAATCGGTCTGCGCCGCCGCCGTCCCGGAACCCTCGGCCGGACGCGCCGCGGGCGTGCCCGCCGCGAGTTCGGCCCGGCGGCCGAGGTACTGCGTGATGCCGCCGGGCAGGTTCGTCAGCTTGCCGTCGCCGAACAGCGCCCAGGTGGTATCGCAGATCCGTTCGATGAGGTAGCGGTCGTGGCTGATCACCACGAGCGTGCCCGCCCAGTTGTCCAGCAGATCCTCGAGCTGCTGCAGGGTGTCGATATCGAGATCGTTGGTCGGCTCGTCGAGCAGCAGCACGTTCGGCTCCGACATCAGGATCCGCGTCAGCTGCAACCGGCGGCGTTCACCGCCGGAGAGATCCCGGACCGGGGTGCGCTGCCGGGCCGGGTTGAACCCCAGCCGTTCGGCGAGCTGCCCGGCCGAGAGTTCCAGCGCCTTGCTGCCCTCGCCGAGGGTGATGCGCATGGCGATCTGCTGTACCGCCTCCAGCACCCGCATATCGGTGGGCAGATCGTCGAGTTCCTGCCGCAACCAGCCGATCCGTACGGTCTGGCCCTGGATCCGGCGACCGGCCACGGGTTCTTCGTCACCGGCGAGCGCGCGCAGCAGCGTGGTCTTCCCGGAACCGTTCACGCCCACCAGACCGACCCGCTCCCCGGGCGCCAGGCGCCAGGTCAGATCCTGCACCAGTTCGCGGCCGTCGGGCGTGGTCAGGGTGGCGTCCTCGAGTTCGACCACCACCCGGCCCAGCCGTTTCTTCGCGAACGCGGCCAGCGAGACGCTGTCGCGCGGCGGCGGCACATCGGCGATCAACGCCTCGGCCGCCTCGACGCGGTAGCGCGGTTTGGAGGTGCGGGCCTGCGGACCCCGGCGCAGCCAGGCCAGCTCTTTTCGGGCCAGGTTCTTGCGCCGGGCCTCGGTGGCATCGGCCTGCCGGGCGCGTTCGGCGCGGGCGAACACCCAGTCGCCGTAACCGCCCTCGTAGGTCTCCACCCGGCCGCCGACCACTTCCCAGGTACTGGTGGCGACGGTATCCAGGAACCAGCGGTCGTGGGTCACCACCACCAGCGCGCTGCGCCGGGCCAGCAGATGTTCGGCCAGCCACTGCACACCTTCGACGTCGAGATGGTTCGTCGGTTCGTCCAGCACCAGCAGATCCAGTTCGCGCACCAGCGCGGCGGCCAGTGCCACCCGCCGGCGCTCCCCGCCGGACAGATTGGTCACCTTGGTGTCCAGGCCCAGGTCCGCGATACCGATACCGTCGAGGATCGACCGGATCCGCGGGTTGGCGGCCCATTCGTGCTCGGCGATATCGCCGGTGGGCGCGTCCTCGGCCAGGCCGGCCAGCACCACCTCGCCGACGGTCGCGTCCTCGGGGAGCACCCCGCGCTGGGTCACCACGGCCAGCCGCAGCCCGCCGAGCCGGCTGACCCGGCCCGCGTCGGGCTCCTCGATACCGGTCAGCACCTCCAGCAGCGTGGTCTTTCCGCCGCCGTTGAGGCCCACCACCCCGATCCGGTCACCCGCGTGGACGCCCAGCGATACCCCGTCGAGCAGGGGCTTGATCCCGAAACTCTTGCTGACCTGTTCGAGGTTGATCAGGTTGGACATGGATCCTTCCGCCTCCGGCTCTCCCACCGCGCGCACGGCGGCTCGGCTCAGCCTATCGAGCCGCCGGTCGAGACCGGATCGCGCCATCGGCAGCGGCGCCGGCGCCACGGACCGGCCGGGCCGGACACCGCTCAGGCGCGCCGGGGTCCGGGCGCGGGCGGTTCCGGGATCGGGTGGGGCGGTTCCTCCTGGTTGGTCACCCGGGCGCCCGGTACCGGCCCGGTGGCCGTGCGGACGCTGCGCGCCACCCCGGCGCCCGACAGCTCCGCGGCCACCGCGACCGCCGATTCGGCCGAATCGCAGAGGAAGGCGCAGGTCGGGCCGGAACCCGACACCAGCCCGGCCAAGGCGCCGACCTCGACTCCCGCGCGCAGCGTACGGCGCAATTCGGGGCGCAGGGAGACCGCGGCGGCCTGGAGATCGTTGCCCAGCAGCGGCGCGAGCTGTTTCGCGTCACCGGAGGCCAAGGCCTGCATGAGTTCCTGGGGTTCGCCGAGCCGCGGCGGGGTGCCCTGGACCCGCAGCCGGTCGAGTTCGGTGAACACCTCGGGGGTCGAGAGACCGCCCTTGGCCAGGGCGAGCACCCAGTGGAAGGCGTTGCGGGACAGCACCGGGAGCAGCCGTTCGCCGCGACCGGTGCCGAGCGCGGTGCCGCCGTGCAGGGCGAAGGGGACGTCGCTGCCGAGTTCGGCGGCCACCGCGGCGAGTTCGTCGCGGTGCAGGCCCATCTCCCACAGTTCGTTCAGCCCGACCAGGGTGGCCGCCGCGTCGGCGCTGCCCCCCGCCATCCCGCCGGCCACCGGAATACCCTTGTCGATGGTGATTTCCACCAGTGGGGACCGGCCGGCGAGCTGGGCCATCCGGACCGCGGCCTTCCAGGCGAGGTTGGTGCGGTCGGTGGGGACCTCCGCGGCGCCTTCGCCGGTGACCCGCAGGGTGAGCGAGTTGGCGGGCGCGATCTCCAGGTCGTCGGCGAGCGAGAGCGCCTGGAACACGGTGGTGAGCTCGTGGTAGCCGTCTGCGCGCAGGTCACCCACTCCCAGATGGAGGTTGACCTTCGAGGGCGCCCGTACGGTGACGGGACTGGGCACAACGGACAGCACGGTGACCCAGCCTAACGGCTGTCCCGGTCCGAGGGCAGCCGATGGCCGGGCATCCCACCGTTGCCGATTGGTACCCCCAGGGGGTATATTGGCCGTACCGTCCCACGAGGGACCCGCACGAAGGAGACGCCAATGCCCACCACCAGCACCTACACCGTCACCGGCATGACCTGCGGCCACTGCGTGCAGTCGGTGAAATCCGAGATCGGCAAGATCGACGGCGTCACGAGTGTCGATGTCGACCTCGAATCGGGCCGGGTCGTGGTCGCGGGCGAGGTATCCGATGCCGCGGTCGCGGCCGCCGTGGACGAGGCGGGGTACGAGATCGCCGGCTGATCAGGACTGCGCGGCGAGCCGGACGAACGCCGCGGTATCCAGGGTCTCCCCGCGGGCGGCCGGAGCGATTCCGGCGGCGACCAGCCGCCGCTCGGCCTCCGCGGGGCCACCCGCCCAGCCCGCCAGCGCCGCGCGCAATGTCTTGCGACGCTGCGCGAAGGCCATATCGATGACCTCGAAGACACGGGCACGATGCCGCTCGTCGACCGGCCACGGCGGTTCGGCGAACCGATCCACCCGCACGAGCCCGGATTCCACCTGCGGCACCGGCCAGAACACCTGCCGCCCCACCGACCCGGCCTTGGCCACCGTGCCGTAGAAGCCCGCCTTCACACTCGGCACCCCGTACACCCGGCTACCGGGCCGGGCCGCGAGCCGGTCGGCGACCTCGGCCTGCACCATCACCAGCGCGGTCGACAGCGCGGGGAATTCGGCGAGCAGGTGCAGCAGCACCGGGACCGCGACGTTGTAGGGAAGATTCGCCACCAGGGCGGTCGGCGCGGTGGGCAGCGCGTCGGCGCGCACCCGCAGCGCGTCACCCGGCACCACGGTCAGCCGGTCGGCCAGCGCCCCGGCCCGCTCTCGAACCGTGGCGGGCAACTGCCCGGCCAGTACGGGATCGATCTCGACCGCCACCACCGTGTCCACCACATCCAGCAGGGCGAGGGTGAGTGAGCCGAGCCCCGGCCCCACCTCGAGCACGGTATCCGTTCGCCCGACCCCGGCGGCGGTCACGATCCGCCGGACGGTATTGGCGTCGTGGACGAAGTTCTGGCCGAGCTGTTTGGTGGGGCGCACCCCGAGCCGCTCGGCCAGTTCGCGCACCTGCGCGGGCCCCAGCAGAGCAGCCTGGCCACGCGCCATCATCTCGGCATCCGACACCGGGAAAACCTACCAACCCGGCCGGACGCCGACGGCCGGGCAGGGGCCCGGCGGATGAAGATTCAGGCGGCCTGCGGCAGATCCACGACGGATACCGCCGCGGCCGGAGCCGAACGGGTCCGGTCTCCCGCGGAGTCGTGCGTGGCGATGGCCGCGCCGGCGCCGACGATCAGAGTGAGCAGTACAGCGGCGATAACCATGTACAGCAGGGGCGAACGTGAGGAGTTGATCCTCGTAAAGGGTGACACGGTAACGGGACGATAACGAAGGTCGTGGCCGGCGACAACCGGAACCGGCCGGCTCATCGCCCGCGCGGCCCGAACCCGCGCGGTGCCCCAGCTAGACGCGATGCGGCCCGGAAAACTGTGATTCAAATCACTTCGTTTGCGGGTCCGGTGGCTCAGCCCGCGAGCCGGTACACGCGCTGCGCGTTGGCCGTGCTGATCTCGGCCAGTTCCGCCGGGTCCTGCCCGCGGAGTCCGGCGACCGCCCGCACCGTGTAGGGCAGGCAATACGGCTCGTTCGGCGCGCCCCGGTACGGATGCGGCGTGAGGTACGGGGCATCGGTCTCGACCAGCAGCAGATCGTCGGGCACCACCTTCACCGCCTCCCGCAACTCGTGCGCGTTCTTGAAGCTGGCCGTCCCCGAGAAGCTCAGCACGTACCCCTCGGCCACACACGACAGCGCCATATTCACGTCCGAGGAGAAGCAGTGGAAGATCACCGTCTCCGGCGCGCCCTCGTCCAGCAGCACGGTCAGCAGATCGTGATCGGCCTCCCGGTTGTGGATCATCAGCGGTTTGCCGATCCGTTTGGCCAGGTCGATATGCCAGCGGAAACCCTCGATCTGGGTGTCGATATCCGCGCACCCCTCGAGTTTGCCGGGCCAGTAGTAGTCCAGTCCGGTCTCCCCGACCGCCACCACGCGGGGATCCGCCGCCAATTTCTCCAGTTCGGTCCGCGCGGCGTCGTCGAGCGCGTTCGCCCGGGTGGGATGCAGCGCGACCGCCGCGTACACCCGCTCGTCCCAGCCGGCCGCCCGGACCGCCCAGCGGGCGGCGTCCAGATCGTCGGCGACGGTGACCACCCGGCCGACCCCGGCGGTGGCCGCCCGGTCGACCATCTCCGCCACCGAGGCCGCGTCGGTGGCACCGCAGGCGTCGAGATGGGTATGCGCGTCGACCAGCGGGGGCAGCGGTTCGGGCAGCGGGGGCGCCGGACGTTTCGCAGTCACGCGCACCACAGTAGAGACCCGTTCCCGGACCCGCCCCGCGGCGGCCGCGCTGCGGTCCTCATGATGGAATCGACATACCATGAGCGCAGTCGATCGCCCCGCCTTCTACCTCACCACGGCCATCGCGTACCCGAACGGTGCGCCGCATATCGGGCACGCCTACGAGTACATCTCCTCGGACGCGCTGGCCCGGTTCAAGCGGCTCGACGGGTACGACGTGTTCTTCATGACCGGAACCGACGAACACGGTCAGAAGATGCAGCAGACCGCCGCCGCCGAGAACATCCCGGTGGAGGAACTGGCCGCCCGCAACTCCGATGTGTTCGAGCGGATGGACAAAACCCTCGACGTCTCCTTCGACCGCTTCATCCGCACCACCGACGCCGACCACCAGATCGCCAGCTTGGCCATCTGGCAGCGGATGCTCGACAACGGCGATATCTATCTGGGTAACTACTCCGGCTGGTACTCGGTGCGCGACGAGGCGTTCTACACCGAGGAGGAGACCACGCTGCTCGACGACGGCAGCCGTATCTCCACCGAGTCCAAGACCCCGGTCACCTGGACCGAGGAATCCAACTTCTTCTTCCGGCTCTCGGCCTACCAGGACAAACTGCTCGCCCTCTACGACGAGCACCCGGAATTCATCGCCCCCGCGACCCGGCGCAACGAGATCGTGAGCTACGTCAAGGCCGGACTGCAGGATCTGTCGATCTCGCGGACCACCTTCGACTGGGGTGTCCCGGTCCCCGGCCACCCCGATCACGTCATGTACGTCTGGGTGGACGCGCTCACCAACTACCTCACCGGTGTCGGGTTCCCCGATACCGATTCCGCCGCCTTCCAGAAGTACTGGCCCGCCGATGTGCACATCATCGGCAAGGACATCACCCGCTTCCACACGGTCTACTGGCCCGCGTTCCTCATGTCGGCCGGTATCGAACTGCCGAAACGGGTTTTCGTCCACGGGTTCCTGTACAACAAGGGCGAGAAGATGTCGAAATCGGTCGGCAACGTCGTCGACCCGCTCACCCTCGTCGACACCTACGGCCTCGACGCGGTGCGCTTCTTCCTGCTGCGCGAGATCTCCTACGGCCAGGACGGCAGCTACAGCCACGAGGCGATCGTCTCCCGCATCAACGCCGACCTGGCCAACGAGTACGGCAACCTGGTCCAGCGCAGCCTCACCATGGTCGCCAAGAACTGCGGCGCCGCCGTGCCCACGCCGGGTGAGTTCACCGACTCCGACCGTGCCCTGCTCGACCGCGCGAACGGGCTGCTGGAACGCTGCCGGGCCGAGTTCGATGTGCAGCTGATGCATCTGGCACTCGAGCAGATCTGGCTGACCCTGGGCGAGACCAACCGGTATTTCAGCGCCCAGGCCCCCTGGGCCCTGCGCAAATCCGGCACCGAAGAGGATCTCGCCCGGATGGCGACGGTGCTGTATGTGACCCTCGAGGTGGTCCGGATCGTGGCCATCCTGACCCAGCCGGTGATCCCGGGGTCGGCGGCGAAGATCCTGGATCTGCTCGCCCAGCAGGGCCGCGAATTCGCCGATATCGCCACCCCGCTGGTGCCCGGCGTCGCACTGCCCGCGCCGGAACCGGTGTTCCCCCGCTATGTGGAGCCCAAAGCCGACGAGTGATTCCGATACCCGGCCGCTGCGCGCGGCCGGGTATCAGTCCAGCGTCGCGCGCCGGGCCGCCAGCACGGCGTCGTAGAGTTCGCGCCGCGAGACGCCGGCCATCTCGGCGATTTCCGCGCTGGCGTCCTTGAGCCGCAACCCGGCCGCGGCCCGCTCCTCCACCTGCGCCACCAGATCCTCCGGATCCGCCACCGTCGGCGCAGCACCCTCCAGCACCACCGTGATCTCGCCGCGGGCGCCGTCGACGGCCCATTCCGCGAGCTCGGCGAGACTGCCCCGCACGACCTCCTCATAGGTCTTGGTGAGCTCCCGGCACACCGCCGCCCGCCGCTGTCCGCCCAGCACCTCCACCGCATCGGCCAGGCAGTCCGCCAGCCGGTGCGGCGCCTCGAAGAACACACACGCCCGCTGCTCGGTGACCAGCGCGGCCAGCCACTCCTTGCGACGCCCCGGTTTGCGGGGCGCGAACCCGTCGAAACAGAACCGGTCCACCGGCAGCGCCGACAAGGCCAGCGCCGTCGTCACCGCCGACGGCCCCGGCAGGCAGGTCACCGGCAGACCCTGTTCCGCGCACGCCGCCACCAGCCGGTACCCCGGATCACTCACCGACGGCATCCCCGCATCGGTCACCAGCAGGACGGTCCGCCCGTCGCCGATCTCGGACAGCAGGGCCGGCACCCGGGCGGTCTCGACATGGTCGTAGAAACTCACCACCCGCCCCCGGATCTCCACCCCCAGCGCCGTCGCCAGCGACCGGGTGCGGCGGGTGTCCTCCGCAGCGACGATATCCGCGCTGCCGAGCGCCTCCCGCAACCGCGGCGACGCGTCCCCGATATCGCCCAGCGGTGTCGCCGCCAAGATCAGCCCACCGTCGGTCACCACACTCCCGTCCCGGCCCGGCCGGTCCGAACCTGTCGATGTCGGCAGCCTAGCCGTGCCCCCACCCCACACCCACGAGGTCCTCCACCGCCCCCGCCGTCCGAACCCCCACGCGCTCCCCGCCACCCACCGATACCGACGCCCCCGGCCTCACTCCTCCCGGCGCCGAGTTCAGCGAGGCCCCCCGAGGTCGAGGCCCGTCCCGCCGTTCAGGCCTCGAAGCGCATGAGCCGAAGGCTCGAGTCTCGAGGCCTGAACGGCGGGACCCCCGGGGGCCTCGACCCCGCGACGCCGAAGGCGTCGCCAAAAGACACAGCCCATAAACTCTCAGCGTGACCCAGCTGACCGAACTGCGCCCCAGCGGGCCCCGGCGGCCGCCGAATAGCTGGTCGAGTCCGGCTCCGCTGCGGCCCGCCCCCGATTTCGGTCCCCTCGATACCGCCCGCGGATGGGTGGTCAGCCTCTTCTTGACGGTGATCGCGGCCATTACGCGGTTCACCATGCTCAACTATCCGACCGATGCCGGCACCCCGGTGTTCGACGAGAAGCACTACGCCCCACAGGGGTGGCAGTTCCTCACCGGCGGCATCGAGGACAATCCGGGGTACGGGCTGGTGGTCCATCCGCCGGTCGGCAAGCAGATGATCGCGCTCGGCGAGGCGCTGTTCGGGTACAACGGCTGGGGCTGGCGGTTCACCGCGGCCCTGGTGGGCACGGTGCTGGTACTGCTGGTGATCCGGATCGTGCGGCGGATGACCCGTTCCACCCTGCTCGGCGCGCTGGCCGGGATTCTGCTGATCGCCGACGGGGCGACATTCGTCTCGTCGCGGATCGGGATGCTGGACATCTTCATCACCTTCTTCGTCACCGCCGCGTTCGGCTGCCTGATCGTGGACCGGGACGAGGTGCGGGCCCGGTTCGCCCGGGCCGACGCCGAAGGCCGGATCGGCGAAACGCCGTGGGGCCCACGGCTGGGAGTGCGCTGGTGGCGTTTCGGGGCCGGGGTGCTGCTGGGCCTGGCCTGCGGCACCAAATGGTCGGGGCTGTACTTCATCGCCGCGTTCGGGCTGATGAGCGTGCTCTTCGACCTGTCCGCGCGCCGCGCCTACGGCGTGCGGCGACCGGTGTACGGCACCGCGATCCGCGATATCGGACCCGCGCTGTACGCGCTGGTGGTGATCCCGCTGGGCGTCTATCTCGCGAGCTACGCCGCGTGGTTCCGGGAGGAGACCGCGGTCTACCGCTTCATGGCCGGGAATCCCTCGGCCCCCGAGGACGGGATCGGGACGGGCGGCTTCTGGTCCCATGTGGCGCCCGACGCGATGCGCTCGCTGTGGTACTTCCACTCCCGCACCCTGACGTTCCACTCCGAGCTCACCAACTCGGCCGGTAACCATCATCCGTGGGAATCCAAACCCTGGACCTGGCCGATGGGCCTGCGCCCGATGCTCTACTACTACGCCGACGACGGCGTCACCGGTTGCGGCCAGACCGAATGTGTGAAGGCCGTGATGCTCATCGGCACCCCCGCGCTGTGGTGGATCGCGCTACCGGTCCTGGCCTGGGGTCTGTGGCGCTGGATCGTCCGCAAGGACTGGCGGTACGCGGCGGTGCTCACCGGCTACGGCGCGGCGCTGCTGCCCTGGTTCCTGACCCTGGACCGGCAGATGTACTACTTCTACGCGGTTACGCTGGCGCCGTTCCTGGTGATGGCGGTGGCGCTGGTGCTCGGTGATGTGCTCGGCACGGTCCGGCGGCCCGCGACCCGATGGACGGGCGGGGCGCCGCCGCCGACGGAACCGAGCGAACGGCACAGTCTGGGCCTGCTGGCGGTCTGCCTGTACACGGCGCTGGTCATCGCGAACTTCATCTGGCTGTGGCCGATCCTGACCGGACTCCCCATCACCACCGGCAACTGGCAGGACCACCTCTGGCTCCCCAGCTGGAGGTGACGGGGAACCGTCAGGTGGCGAGGGCGGCTTCGACGTAGCGGAGTGCGGCGGCGGCGTCGAGGCCCAGGCGGCGGATGATGGCGACGTATTCGGAGGCGGCGCGGCCGGCGGCGTCGGCGGTGGGGTCGCCGGAGGAGGCGATGAACGAGCCCAGGCGGCCGCGGGTTTCCAGCACTCCGTCCTGTTCCAGTTCCCGGTAGGCGCGGGCGACCGTATTGGGGGCCAGGCCGAGCTGGGTCGCCAGCGCGCGCACCGTCGGGATCTTGGTACCCGCGGCCAGCTCACCGGCCCGGACCCGGGCGATCACCGCGAGCCGTAGTTGTTCGTAGGGTGGGACGCCCGAATCGTGCGACACCGTGATCTCGAACATGGCTCGTTCTTACCGCATCCGGCGGGGTTTCATAGCGGATCACGCGCAAGCGGGCAGGACAGGCAGCGTGGCCCGCCGCGCCCCGACCCCAGCTCCGAACCGGGGATGCGCAGCACCTCGATACCGGAATCCTCCAGCCGGGCGTTGGTCATCTCGTTGCGCTCGTAGGCCACCACCACCCCGGGGCTCAGGGCGAGGGTGTTGTTGCCGTCGTCCCACTGTTCGCGCTCCGCGGTGACCCCGTCCAGCCCGGTGTCGATCACCCTCAGTTTCCCGATCCCCATGGCCGCCGCGGCGGCGGGCAGGAAGGGTTCGGGCCCGGTCACCACACAACCGCCGGAATCGTCGTCGCGTCGCAGCGTGTAGGCGGTGAGGCTTTCGCGCACACCGGGGTACATCACCACCGCGTCGGTATCGACCATGGTGCAGACGGTGTCCAGATGCATGGTGGCGCGGTTCTGCGCGATCGGCACCACCAGCACGGTCTGGGCCAGCCGGTCGTCGAACAGGCTGCGCGCCAGGGCCTCCGCGCCCGCCGGTGAGGTGCGCTCGCCGACTCCCACCGCCACCACTCCGGGGGCCAGCAGCAGTACATCGCCGCCCTCGATCGGGGCGGTATGCGATTCGTAGGCCCGCCGCACCCCGAGGAAGCGCGGATGGAAGGCGTAGATCAGATCGGTGAGCGAGGTCTCCCGGGCCCGGGCCGGCAGCGCCAGTGCGGTGATGGCCACCTTCGGGCCGATCCAGAACGAGGAGTCGCGGGTGAACAGCAGATTGGGCAGCGGGTCGATCACGAAATCGCCGCCGTGGTGCATCCGCCGGACCAGGGAGGTGTTGTCGGCGGCGAACGGCAGTTCGTCGAAGGTCATACCCGCCATCAGGATCCGGGCGAGTTCGGGCGCCGGTATTCCGCGCAGATGAGCGGCGAGATCGCCGGCGAGGCCGTGCCCGAGCCGGCGGGTGTGCACCGCGGCCGAAATACCCTGGATACGAGCCGCGCCGCTGACCGCGAGGGTTTCGGTGAGCACATCGGCGAGCAGCACCACCTCGACCCCGTGCGCGCGCAGCACGCCCGCGAAGAGGTCGTGTTCCTGCTGGGCCCGCTCCACCCAGGGGATGCCGTCGAACAGCAACTGATCGTTGTTGCGCGGGGTCAGCCGGCGCAGTTCGTCGCCGGGGCGGTGCAGCAGAACCGCGCCCAGCCGGCCGACTTCGCTCGTGACCCCGTAGGCGGGGCCCGTCTGGTTCTCGTTCCGAGTTCGGGCGGCGGCGACCGGATCGGGAGCGACATCAGATCCCATGACCCGAGATTAGTGCGCGCACGCGCGGCGGGCACGGCGGCGCCGCGAGATGTTCGCGGGGCAGTTGCCCCGATTCCGCACACACTCCCGGCAACCTGAAGTATGGTTCAGGATGAAGGAGGAGTATCGATGCCGACACCGGATTGGACCACGAAGGAACTGACGCCCGGCCAGCTTTCCGAGCGTAGCGGAGTCGCCGTGTCCGCGTTGCATTTCTACGAACGCGAAGGCCTCATCTCCAGCCGCCGGACCAGCGGAAACCAGCGTCGCTACACGCGTGAGACGCTGCGCCGGGTGGCGTTCATCCGGATCTCCCAGCGAGTCGGGATCCCACTCAGCGATATCCGCGCCGCCCTGGACCGTTTGCCGGAAGGTCGCACGCCCACCCGCCACGATTGGGAGACACTGTCCACGGCCTGGCGGGTCGACCTCGACGAGCGGATAACCCAGCTGGTCCGGCTGCGCGACAACCTCACCGGCTGTATCGGCTGCGGATGCCTGTCACTCGGTAGCTGCAAACTCGTCAACGAGTACGACCGGCTCGGCGCCGAGGGCCCCGGCGCCCGCGTCCTCGATGTTCACCTGAACTGCCCGGACCCCGGCCTGCCCGACGCCTGCGATCCGCTCACGGCGACTCCGGCGACTCCGGATCCGCGGCTGTGCGCACCCGATCCTGATTCACCGACTGCTTCAGCGTGCTGAACTGGTGGTTGGCCTGCCGCATGAGCAGTTCGTAGGGGAACGCGAATTTCCGCTTCCACCAGTAGCCGAACCGGATATCGAAGGAGCTGTACACCAGGAACCGGTTGCGCTCGATCCCCTTCAGGATCGCGGCGGCGACCTTCTCCGGCGCCACCGCGTGCCGGGTGAACAGTGAGGTCACCTTCTGCACCCGCGGATGCTCCTTGTCGACCCCGACCAGATCGAAGGTGCGTACCAGCGGTGTCGCCACCGCGCCCGGCGTCACCACATGCACCGAGATCCCGTGTTCGGCCAGCTCGAACCGCAGCACCTCCGACAGTCCACGCAGACCGTACTTGCTCGCGCTGTAGGCCGCGTGCCACGGCAGCGCCAGCAGTCCGGCCGCGGACGAGACGTTCACCAGGGCGCCGGGCCGGCCCGCGCGCACCATCGGCGGGACGAAACGCTCGATGACGTTGATCGGGCCCATCAGGTTGATATCGACCATCCGGCGCCAATGCCGGATCTCCAGGCTGTCGACCGTGCCCCAGATCGACGTCCCCGCCACGTTCATCACCACATCGAGGCTGCCGAAGCCCTCGTGCACGGCCGCGGCGAATTCGGCGACGGCGTCGTGATCGGAGATGTCCAGCGCCTTGGCCAGCAGTACGGTCCCGCCGCCGCCTTCGACCTCGGCAACGGTCGCGGCCAGCCCGTCGGCATCGATATCGGTGAGCACCAGCCTCGCCCCGCGGGCGGCACAGGCCAGCGCGGTGGCCTTGCCGATCCCGCTGGCAGCGCCCGTGATCAGCGTTTTCGCGTCTTTCACCGATTTCCTGCGGTCGACCCGCCCCATGCTGACACTCCCGATCGTCGGACTGCGCTGTCGGCTGCAGCGTACCGATCCGGAGGCGGCGCGGCACCACGGAACGGCGGCCGGCGACGTGCGGACCGATCACACGGGTCGCCGAGCCGTCAGTGGTCCCAGGGATCCAACCCGAACTCGGGAATTGTGTGGTCGAGGTTGGCCAGACGCTTCACCGAGGCCGCGAGCGCGTTCCGAGTCGAGGCGGTCGGGTTGCGCTCGTAGGCGCGGGCAACAGCGTAGTGCTCGGTCGCCAGCTGGTGCGCGATCGCGGTCCTGGTATCCCGGCCGACATGGTTCCATTCCCGGGGGCTGATGTTGGCGCGCAATGCCCGATCGGAATCCCAGTGCTGTCGCACCCGGTCGATGAATCCTTGATCCACGGCCGCCCCCGGACGCGGCTCCAGCGTATGCCTGGCCAAGCTGTCGGCATCGGTAACCGCCTGCGCCGCGAACGCCGCCTCGGCATCCGTTCCGGCATGGTTCATCACCGCGTTCCCCGCCGCGACCGCTTTCTGCAACGGAGGAAACCCGTACGGATTGCGCAACCTCGTCGAGTCACGTACCGCACGCGCGCGCAGCGCCTGGTTGATCCGATCGTGAGTCGCGCCCGCTTCGAGCAGGACCGGGGGTATGTACTGGTAGGGCACACGATTGTTATCCAGGTACTTGATCGCACGGGACAGTCCGAGTTCGGTCTCGATCCCACCCCATTCGTCGGCCTCGCGCCGCGTCAGCAGGCGCCAGTTCTGCCGCGACATCGCCCGCCACTGGTGTCCCTGCAACCGGCTCTCGGCCGTAGCGATGTTGACCCGTTCGTTCTGCATCTTGCCGATTGCCAGCGGATTCAACGGGTTGAGAGTTCGACCGGCCAGCCAGGCTGTCAGCGGCGACGCGTTCACCGTGTTGAGCGCGGCGAGCCCGGCGATCATCCCGATCCCGGACCCGCCACCCGAACTCTTACCCCCGCCGCCACCGGATCCGCCCGCTGTGCCCTGCAGGGTCCGGGTGACCCGGTTGGTGATCAGGTCGGAGCCCCGGCTCAATGCCCGGGCCAGCCGGCCGAACTGCAATATCGCGACAACCTCGACGATTGCCGCGATCACCAGCACCGCGATCACCTGTCCGCGCGCTTGCTGGAAAAGATTGCCCAGAAACAGCAGATAGATCCCGACGAACACCGTGTAGGCGCACATGCGGGCCGCTGCGATACCCATGTTCACCAGGTTGCGCACGAGGAAGCTCTGGGTGGGGCCGAAGACGAAACCACCCGCCGCGAAGCCGAATATCGCCATGAACCCCTGGTAGATCGCATCGAGAGCGGCCCGCATCAGCCGGATCGACAGCACCACCGCGAACAGCAACAGGATGGTGGCCGAGACCAGCAACAGCAGACCGGTTCCGATCTGACCCACTTCCGGATGGGCGGCCGCGGCCGCCGCGGAGGTATCGCCGCACGCCTGCAGTGCCCGGCGAGTGCGCTCGGGATCGCCGGCCGACACTCCCGCGGACCATGCCGGTGCGCAGGCCGATCGATCGTCGACGATATGCCCGAAATTCCAGATCTGAACCGGCCGCCGCGCGAAGTTGTCCGCCAGATCGCGTTGAAAGGCTCCGAGTTGAAGATCCGGATCGCGCGTGGTCGATCCATCCAGACCTGACGCGACGGCCATTCCGAGATCTCGCCCACGGGCCAGCAGCCCATCGGAATCCAATACCGCCGCGAGCGGTGCGGCCAGGAACAGCGGTCCCAGGATCGCGACGGCAAGCATTGTCAGCGTCTGCATCACGGCGCGAGCGGGAAACCCGCGCACGATGAACCAGGCCACGAAGAACGCGCCGATACTCGCCGCGGTCACCAGCACGATCGGGGTGGCGATCTGGACGCTCACGGCGGCGGCCGTTCCGCGCAGAGCGTCGGCGAACAGGTCCAGCCAGGTGAAGCCGAGGACGAAGCCGATGAACCAGATCGCGGTGGTCACGATGATCATATAGCCGACGAATTCCAGGCCCAGGACGGTCCACACCATGGTTGTGCCGGGATCGAACAATCCGCCGTGATCGGCGACGAACACATAGTCGGCCAGCGCGACCCCGTCGGAATCCCGGACATTCATCCAGGCCACACCGTCCATCCGGCTCGGCGCGGTCACGCCGGAGCCGTCCTGCGCCAGCGCCACGGCCCCGAGGGCGCCCGGGAGCACCGCCGAGAGCAGGAAGACGGCGAGGCAGCGCCTCAGGACTCTGCCGATCATGCTGGCATTGGTAATGACGCCGGATGAAGTTCCGCTGAACGATCAATGGCGGATCACGCCCACACCGATGAACTACGGAACAATATCCGGTGCACCGGCCAGCCCTGGGAATAGCGGTAAAATGCGCCAATTACCTTGCGGAATACGACTACTCGACGGTCTCGCCGAATTCGATCACCGGATATCGGCGGGTGGCGCGGACATTGCCGGAGAAGCCATGCTGGTGGGCTGGGCACATTCCGGCCCGATCGGGTCGCCCGCCACGCGCGCCGTCCACGCGCGCAGCAGCCGGGGCGCGGCCGGTTGATAGCATGGCGAGCCGGCCGACCAATCGGTCGGCTCGCCCACCAGGAGACATCTCGAAAGAGTCTTTCGATGCAGTTTGAAATCGTCGAGCGGGACGAGACGTGGGTTGCCGGGCTTCCGGTACGCAGCCCCAAGCGAGCGCTCGGTGAGCTGCGCGACCGCGACCTCGAGGGCGCATGGGCCTCGGTCCTGCACCACGAACTCGGCGGACCGCTGGCGACGGCCTATACGGACTATTCACCGGATCTGGGCACCTACAACACCCAGATCGTCGGCTATCAGTGCGGCTCGTTCGACGAGGTCACCCGCGGACATCTGGTCGCGCGGCTTCCGCGTGGCAGCTATGCGAAGTTCAGTTCGGTCGGTAACTTCCCGCAGATCATGATCAGTTTATGGGCGCAGATCGCGTACGCCGAGGAAAACAACCAGATCAAACGGACCTTCTCCGGTGACTTCGAGTTCTACCCACATGCCTACAAGATCGACCTGTATCTGGCGGTAGAACCTCGATGAGCTACACGATCGTGGTACGCGGCGAGTCCGTGTACGCGGGCCTGGTGTTTCCGAAGGTCCGGCCCAGTTTCAAGGTGAGCAACAGCGAACTCATCGAGTTCCTCAAGGACCGGCTGCGCGAACGGGCCGCCGGCAGCACCGAACCGGCCGATTCCGGGCGTCCGATGTACACGGTGTACGTCCGCACGCCCACCGGGACCTACAACGCGCTGGTCTGTTTCGAGTACCCCGAACCCGGCGCGGCCCAGGTGGGCGATGTGCTGGTCCGGGTCCCGCGGGGCGTGTACGCCCGCTTCGTCCCCAACGGCGACTATCACGATCCGGTCGAGGACGTCTGGGCGCAGGTCGACGATGCCACCGCTTCGGCGGAGATCACGCGCGCCTACCGCGAGGAGATCGAGATCTGGCACGGCTCGGAATCGGTCGAGTTGTTCATCTCGATCACCGCCTGAGTATTTCGCCGACAAGTCGTTGCCGACCGGTAACTAACTGAGAACCAACCGGTCTGGTGGTAACTCCACATTCTGGAATCGACCGGGTTGACCTGCAATAACAAATCGGGCGCGGATCAGTTTTCGGAAGAGTAACCAGAGTTCTGGTCAATTGTGTTTCGATGACGGATACTGCACAGGGCACGCCGACGAGCCGGGGCGTCGACGGGCCTGGACGAATAATCCGCGCACTCACCGGGTGCGCGGCGAAAGAGTAGGAACTGCATGGCTGTCGAAACAATCGCAGTCGGCCTGGAAGACCCGTGCCGCGGCCGCACTGCGGGATTTCGCGACAACGCATCCGGATACGAAATCTGCGTTACCACCCCGCACCACTCCCCCGAACTCTGGCGGAAATACCTCGCCGGCGCGCGGGAAACCTACCGCCACTTCGGCAACGAATCGGCACTGGAATACGAGACCGTCCGCGACGGCTCCTCCACCACGCTTTTCTTCGCCGCCACCGACGCCGCCGGGGAGGTGGTCGGCGGACTCCGGGTCCAGGGGCCCTACACCTGGGTCTCGGACGCGGCCTCCCTCGCCCCGTGGACCGGCCGGCCCGGCGCCTCCGAACTGAGTCTGATGATGGCCCGGCGCATCCCACGCGGGGTGGTCGAATCGCGTGCCGTATGGGTCGCCCGGGATGCACCCCGGCGCCGTGACCTGGCCGCCGCGATATCGCGCTGTATGGCGCACGCGCCCCTGCTGCTCGACGCCCGCTACGGATTCGCCACCGTCGCCTCGTTCACGACCGAACGGCACCGCGCCAGCGGCGGGGTCCTCGCCCAGTCGATCCCGCCGGTGCCCTACCCCGACGAGCGCTATCACACCCTGCCGATCTGGTGGGATACCCGGACATATCGCATATTTGCTGATAAGTTGCAGTATCTGCTCATGCGTGGTGAACTTCGCGCTATGGGATTAGCTGAGCCGCGGACGAGGCGGTCGAATCGACCCTTCGGCCACGGTGGGGAGGAATGCTACGCATATGGTCGGTGAGGCAGATCTCGGGGTGGAATACCGTCCACTGATCCTGAATCCGGGGGATCCCGACGACGAACGCGCGCTCGCGGGGCTGCGCGGCACCCCGCATATCGAGATCAATGATCTGCGGGGGCTGCTGGCCACCGAATTCGACCGGCTCAACGACCCGCCGGATACCGGGGAGACCGCCGACGACGACCGCTGGATCTACTACCCGTGGCGGCGCAGCGTCCTGGTGCTGCCGGGCCCCCGGACCTTCCGCGCGATCCGCCTGGACCGTAACCGGAACAAGCTGACCCGGGCCGAACAGGAGCGCCTGGCCACCCTCACGGTCGGGGTACTGGGGCAGAGCGTGGGGCACGCGATCGCCTACACCCTGGCCCAGGAAGGTGTCTGCGGCGCACTGCGACTGGCCGATTTCGACGAACTCGAACTGTCCAACCTCAATCGCGTACCCGCCACCCTCTTCGATATCGCGGTGAACAAGGCGATCGTGACGGCCCGGCGGATCGCCGAACTCGACCCCTACCTCCCGGTGGAGGTGCGCGGGGCCGGTGTCGACGCCGATACCGCCGACGAATTCCTCGACGGGCTGGGAGTCGTTGTGGAGGAATGCGACTCCCTCGATATCAAACTGCTCATCCGGGAAGCGGCCCGGCGCCGGCGGCTCCCGCTCATCATGGAGACCAGCGATCGCGGGCTCCTCGACGTGGAGCGCTTCGATCTCGATCCCGAGCGCCGCCCGTTCCACGGTCTGCTGGGCGATACCGCCGCCGAACAACTGCGCGGGCTCTCCACCCGCGACAAGGCCCCGTACGTCGTGGGCCTGCTCGGCGCCCGCGACCTGTCGGCCCGGATGGCCGGCAGCCTCGTCGAGGTCGGCGAGACCCTGAACAGCTGGCCGCAACTCGGCGGCGACGTGGCGCTCGGGGCGGCCAGTGTCGCCACGGCGGTCCGCCGGATCGGCCTCGGACGTCCGTTGCGATCGGGCCGCACCCGGCTCGATGTGGAACAGGCGCTGGACAGCCTGGCCGACCCCGATATCGATATCGAGATCTGCGACGCCGAGGGCGAGATCGACCGGCTCCCGGACGCGACGACCGACCGCATCCTGGCCTGCGCCCAGCGTGCGCCCTCCGGCGGCAATATCCAGCCCTGGTCGCTCCGGGCCGCCGACGACGAGATCCGGATCCGGCTCGACACCCGGTACACCACGGCCATGGATATCGGCTACCGCGGCAGCGCGGTGGCCCTGGGCGCCGCCGTGTACAACGCCCGGGTCGCGGCGGCCGCGCACGATGTACTCGGCCCGTACGAATTCCTCGAGGATTCGCTGTCCGATACCCCGCTGACCGCGATCCTGCGCCCCGGCACCGGTACCGATCCGATACTGGCCGCCGACTACACCTACACCCTGGCCCGCGAGACCAACCGCAGGCTCGGCTACGGCGGGCAGATCCCGGCCGCGGTACTCGACGGGCTCACCACGGCCGCCGCGGCCGAGGGAGCACGGGTGCGGATGGTCGCCGATTCGGCGGGACTCCGGGACACCGCGACGGTCCTGGCCGAATCCGATCGCATCCGCTATCTCACGCCGCTGTTACACAAGGAGATGTTCGCGGAGATGCGGCACCCCGGCGACGACCTCGCCGACGGTATCGACACCCGATCGCTCGAACTGGCCCCGGACGAGCGCGTCGCCCTGCAGATCGGCCGACGCGCCGATGTGATGGCCCAGTTGCACAGCTGGTCGGCCGGCGCGGCGCTGGGCGACTACGCACGGGACAGGGTGCGCTCCAGCTCCGCGGTCGTGGCCGTCACCTTCGACGGCGCGGCGGCGGCAGACTCCGCCGTCTTGACCGGTTATGCCCGCGCCGGCGCCGCTGTCCAGCGCGTCTGGATCCAGGCGCAGCGGTCCGGCCTGGCGGTGCAGCCCATGTCCCCGGTCTTCCTGTTTTCCCGAACCCGTACCGAACTGGATGCGCTTTCGGCGGCATACGCGGATAGACTGTCCACACTTCAGGATCGCTTCCTGGAAATACTGGACGTGCCGGAACATGAAAGCGTGGCGCTGGTATTACGCCTGAGTTACGCGGCAGCTGCCAGCGTGCGGAGCCGACGCCGCCCGGTAACGGGCGGGGACATCCGCGGATAGTGTGATCGGAGATCAGGTGCCTCGGCGGACACTCGACTCGCTGGTGACCGAAGTCGCCGCGGAGCTGATGGGCGTCGATTCGGCGACGATGGTATCGGCCACCGAACAGGTTCTGGCGATGCTCATCGACTATTTCGATGTCGATTTCAGCTACCTCCGCCACAACGATCCCAAGAACCGCGCCACCGTCCTGGTCGCCGAGTGGCCCCCGCGCCAGGACGTGCCCGAACCCGATCCGCTCAAGGTCGTGTACTTCGACCAGGCCGATTCGGTGTTCAAATCGCTCGAGCACGCCACCGAGCCGTTCCTGATCCCGGCCAGCGCCGCCGACTACCAGCAGACCATCCACTCGGCGTCCGGGCTGGGCGATATCAGCTCCGCGGCGGTGCCCCTGGTATCGCGGGGCCGTTCGACCGGGCTGCTCGGGTTCGTCAAGGTCGGCGACCGCGACTGGAGCACCCGCGAGCTCAACGTCCTCAAGGCCATCGCCACCCTCTTCGCCCAGTTGCAGGCCCGGGTGGAGGCCGAGGAACAGCTGCGTTTCATCGCCCTGCACGACGATCTGACCGGCTTGGCCAACCGCCGCGCCCTGCTCGAACATATGGAACAGCGCCTGCGGCCGGGCAGCCCCGGCCCGGTCGCTGCCTTCTTCCTGGACCTCGACCGGCTCAAAGCGCTCAACGATTTCCTCGGCCACACCGCCGGCGACAAATTCATCCGGACCCTGTCCGAACGGCTGCGCGAGAACCTCGACCCCCACGATATGATCGCCCGCCTCGGCGGTGACGAGTTCGTGATCGTGCCCGCCAAACCCATCGACACCGTCGCCGCCGAACACGAGGCGACCCGGATCCAGGAGCTGATCAGCCGCCGCGTCACCGTGGGCGGGGAATCGGTCAGCCGCGGGGCCAGCGTCGGGGTCGCGGTCGGCATCCCGGGTGAGACCACCGTCTCCGACATCATGCGCCGCGCCGATCACGCCCTGCTGTCGGCGAAATCCGGCGGCGGCAACGGCGTCGCCCTGTTCACCGACGCCATGCGCGCCCAATTCGAACTCCAGGACGATGTGGAGCTCAACCTGCGCGGCGCGGTCTCCGACGGCTCCCTGGTCCTGCACTACCAGCCCGAGGTCGATCTGCGCACCGGCCGGATCGTGGCCATGGAGGCCCTGGTCCGCTGGGAGCATCCCACCCGGGGTCTGCTGCCGCCCGGCGCGTTCGTCACCGTCGCCGAGGCCACCAACCTCGCCGGTGAACTCGGCCGCTGGGTCATCCGCACCGCCTGCGCCCAATTCGCGCAGTGGCGGCGCCAGGGTCTGGCCACGAATATGGTCATGCGGATCAACGTCTCGCCGGTGCAGCTGGTGAGCCTGGACTTCGTGGAACGCATCGAGGACGTTCTGCGCCAGTTCGGGATCGACGGCAGTTCGATATGCCTCGAGATCACCGAACACGTGGTGGTCCAGGATCTGGCCCGCACCCAGGTGACGCTGCGCGGACTCAAACGGATGGGCGTACAGATCGCCATCGACGACTTCGGGACCGGCTACTCCTCGCTCTCGCATCTGAAAGCACTGCCGGTGGACGCGGTCAAGATCGACCGCGGTTTCGTCCAGCGCCTCGGCGCCAGCACCGACGACCTGGCCATCGTCAAATCGATCATCGGCCTGGCCGGGTCGTTCGGGCTCGGGGTCGTCGGCGAGGGCGTGGAAACCCCCGTCGCCGCCCGCACCCTGGTCGGACTCGGCTGCTACCGCGCCCAGGGCTTCCTCATCGCCCGGCCGCTGCCCGCCGAGGAGGTCGGTGAGCATCTCACGGTCGGGCGGATCCCGCTCAACCTCGATCTGCCCCGGGTCGGCCGGGGATTGCCCGCCCAGTAGCGGCCGGGCGAACAAAAAACACCGTTCGTTCACCGGGGATTCAGCGGCCCGGTTCCACCGGTCACCCGGCCCGGGCCACGATCGGCGACGTGCGCATTGTGCAACTGGCGAATTTCTACGGTCCGCGCTCGGGCGGGCTGCGGACCGCGCTGCACCATCTCGGTGAGGGATATGTGGCGGCCGGGCACGAGGTCGTGCTGATCGTTCCCGGCCGGCGCCGCGCCGAGGAGACCCTGCCGACGGGGGTCCTGCGGATCACCCTGCCCGCCGTCGAGATCCCGTGGACCGGTGGCTACCGGGCCGCCGAGCCGCGCCGGGTGGCCGATGTGCTCACCGGCCTGCGCCCGGATGTGCTCGAGGTATCGGACCGGCTGACCCTGCGTGGTTTCGGCCGGTGGGCGCGCCGCCGCGATATCGCCGGGGTGATGATCTCCCATGAACGCCTGGACCGGCTGCTGGGCCAGATCATGCCCGACCGTTACGCCCGGCGCTGCGCCGATATCGCCAACCGCCGCACCGCCGCCGACTACGACCGGGTCGTGTGCACCACCGAGTTCGCCCGCGCCGAATTCCGGCGCATCGACGCGCCCAATGTCGAGATGGTGCCGCTCGGTGTCGATCTGGACCTGTTCAGCCCGCAGCGCCACGACCTGGGCCTGCGGGCCGACCTCGGGCTCCCCGGGCAGCCCCTGCTGGTCCACTGCGGCCGGTTGTCGGTGGAGAAACGCGCCGACCGCAGTATCGAGGCGATCGCCGAACTACGCCGTGCGGGCGTGGACGCGCGACTGGTGGTGGCCGGCGACGGCCCCCGCCGCGACGCCCTGGAGCGCCTGGCCCGTGGTCTGCCCGCCCTTCCCGGCGGGATGCCGGCGGTACATTTCACCGGATTCATCAGCGACCGCAGCGATGTCGCGACCCTGCTGGCGACCGCGGATATCTCGCTGGCTCCCGGCCCACACGAAACCTTCGGGCTGGCCGCGCTGGAAGCGCTGGCCGCGGGTACCCCGGTGGTGGCCAGCCGGTCCTCTGCCCTGGCCGATATCGTCGTCGGCGATTGCGGCGCCGTCGCCGACAACGATCCGGCGGCGTTCGCGGACGCGGTCACCGATGTGCTCGCCCGGCCGCCCGCGCAGCGGCGCGGCGCGGCCCGCGAACGGGCCGAACAGTTCACCTGGCCGGCGGCGGTTTCGGGGATGCTGGCGGTCCTCGACCGCTGATCTCCGGCGGCGTACCCCGGAGCTGCCGGCCACTATTGCCATGGTTGGCAATACAGGTGGATTGCGCTCGAATGCGCATTGCGCCATCTTCGATCGAAGCGCGATCCTGCCCCGCACGTCGCAGCGATTGCCGGTGGTGCTGCCGCGGCTGCCCGGGGCGAGAGTGCGGAGGGACGCTTGCGCAACGTTCCGCTGACATGGGAGTGAGCTGTGATCGATTCCCGAGGTGCGGAGCTCGCGGAGTTGGCCGATCGGATCGTCACCGGCCTGCGTGGGCTCGCGCCGCCGGGAAGGCACCGGCTGACGGCCTCCTTCGCGATGACCGTTGTCGCCGAGTCGGCATTGTTCGTAGCCGATGACGGCGATCGACCGGTTCGGTGTCAGGTGTCGGAGGCGATATGGGAGTCGGTGCGCCACCACCGGCAACTGTCGGCCGCGCTGGGAAACGGGCCGTGGTGGCGGATGACGGTCGACATCGACGCCGACGGGGCCGAGGTCGTCACCGATCAGGACGCGGAGCCGTTTCCTGGTGAGCAACTGTTCGCACCGCAGGCGTATCTGGCCGATCTGGAACGCTATCCGCGCAGCCGGCTGCCCGTGTGGCTGGCTGCCTATATCGGACGCGGCGAACGGCAATCGCGGTCACCGCGTATGGCCGCGGACGCTGTGCGCGCGGATAGGAAAGCGGACGTGCGGCCGACGCCCGTGACCGGCGAATTACCGGATCTGGCGGTCATGTGGGCACGGTGGTCGGTGCTGGCCGCGGCCTTCGTGGCGGCCGGATCGGAACGGGGGCCGCGAATCGGCCCATCGGTCGCCCTCTTCGAAAGCGCGGCACACAGCGGTTCGACGCTGACGCTGCTTCCCGGCGACCGGGCAGTGCTGTCGGGCGGCGTGTGGGATGCGCCGATACTGGATGCCGCCTACAACGGGCACGGCCCGATGCCGCGGCTGTTCGCCGGTGCACCGGACTGGGTGGTCGACCCGGTGCTGAACCCGCGAGTGATAACCGGCATGCTGTCGTTTTGCTACTGGTGGGACCAGGGGCAGTGGTACCGCGGTGAATCCGCCCCGATCGCCGAATGCGCGGCGGCGATACCCGCCGTATGGACGGCCGAAGCAGTGGCCAAGGTGGTGGCCGGTGTGCTGGAGAACTCATCGCCGGACTCCGCCGAGCAACTGGTGTCGGCCGCGCAGGCCGCGGCGGTCACACGTGCCGCGATCGCGCACGTCGCGAGCGAGAATTCCGGGCTCGATATCGACGGTGCCCTGTTCCAGTTCGTACTGGCCGATCTCATTGCGGGGGAAGTCGCCGGGATTCACGAAGCCGAGGCGCTGAACCTGGTCCGTGACCATATCCGGGGGCGTGGCGAAGACACGACCGGATACCCGCTGTCGACCTTGTGGGCGGAACGGATCAGCGTCGGCTGGATGGTGCGGTCACCGGTGCCGAAGGGAGAGATAGCGCTCGACCGGGCGGTCTTCTATGTCGCGGACGACGGTGTCGTGGAGCGTTCGAGCTCATCGGTGCCCTTGTCCGCCTTCCTCACCGACTTCGAGCGGCGGTTCCGGCTGCGGGTGGGTGGCCCACCGGTCCGAGGTGGGAGATGAGCGGCGAACTTCGCTTGGACTCGGCCGGCCTGCGCGCCCGTGGCGCGCGGCTGGCCGAGATCGCGGATCGGATGAGGCAGACCCACACCGGGCTGCAAGACTGCCTGGAACTGGCGGAAGGCAGCTGGGGTGACGACCATATGGGTCGCATGTTCGCCGAGCAGTTCACACCGCACGCCGATCAAGTTGTGAAAACCGTGCAGGCGATGGCCGAACATCTCGGCAATACCGCGTCCGGAACCATGAAGGCCGCAAGCGAGTTCGATAATCAGGATGCCGACAACGCCGCGCGGGTGGCCGCCGCGGCCCGGGATCGAGGGTCGAGATCGAATGACCCCGCCGCGCCGGGCTCCGACGATGCTGCCGGCTCGGTGTCCCCTGTCGATATCGGGCGGCCGGGCCCGTCCGATCCCGCCACGGTCCCGCCCGCGCTGAATTCCGCGGGATATCCCGTCGGCGTGGAACAAGGCCCGCCGAGTGGTCTGCACCGGCCCGGTGGCACACCGGCGCCGGACGTATCCCCGGGACGGGCCGTACCGGATGACAGCCGGCAGGCGCAGGCGCCGTGGAGTCGTTCTCGGCCCGAATCCGCTCCGGCGACCAACGGGGCAGCCGATACCGCCGGCGGGCGGTCTCCATCGTCGGCATCTCCACAGTCCTCCGCGGTATCACCCCCGCCCTCCTCCGCGGTGTCACCCCCACCCGGCCGGCCGAACGCACCTCGAGGGCCGGAGGCGCCGACCGGCAATCGCGCCGCCGCGACACCGGGTCCACGGCGCGACACCCCGTGGACCGAGCAACCCGCGCGGACGCCAGGACCGACCCAGGCGCCGGGCTCACCGGGAAGACCCGGTACTCCCGGAGGCGCCGGTGCACCCGGTAGCGCCAATTCATCCGAGAACTCACCGGCGAACCCTCGGCCCGGTTCCCCACCGCGACCGAACGCTCCGGCGGGAGATAAACCCGGCGAATCCGACCGGCCCGCCCGCCGCACGCGGCCGGCACCCGACCCCGAGATCGCACGGCTGGCACGCGAGTTGGCCGAGCGACACGATGTCCAGATGACCGGGTTCGATACACCCGGCCTCCGGCTTCCCGCGGTACAGGCCTTCCTGACCGCGGTGGACCGGGTGCTCACCGGCTATCCGATGATCACGCTGGAGATCGTGGCGGTGGCCGAGCTCGACAACGAACCCGAGACGGTGCGGTGGAGCTGCGAACCCGGCGAAAGGCCGGCCGGCACCAGGTCGATGACGCTCGACCGGGGCGCCGCACAACGGCCGGAGACACCCCCCGAAACCGAGGAACCGGCAGCACCGCGGATCTATCCGGCGACCCTACGGGCCTTCGGACGCGCCTTCGATGCCGCCGGGCACGGTTTCGCGCGCAGACAGGCGCAACGTGTCCTGATCGCGGAGTACCTGCGTACCCGGCCGCAACCGCACCCGACGCTCGCCGAGGCGGTGCGTGGATACCGGCTGTGGCGGGCCGAATTGGCAGGAAGCCCCAGTACGCCGGGCACCTTCGATCTGGACGAGGCGCTGGGGGTGGCGTTCGCGGAAGTGGTCCAGCACGGCGCGGCGGCAGGGATTCAGGCCCAGTTGCTGTACGCGGTACTGGTCGCCGCGGCAGCCCCGCCGGAGTAGGCCGGGGATGGACGGTTCGCTGTTCAGCCCGGTCGTGGAGCTGCGGAACGCCTTCGAAAGCCTGCCGGGCTTCCTGCGCACGCCGATCGAGATGGTGGCGTTCGGCGGAGAACTTCCCCGTGCGGAGATTTCCACATTGCGCCGCACGGCCGCCGAATTGCGCGCCCGCAGTCTCGAATTGGAGGAGTGCGCGGGCGATATCGAAACCCTTTTGGCACAGGAGGATTCGGTAGGCCAGCTGGCGACGCAGCTACGCGAGACCTTGCGCTCCTACCGGAAGAGCGCTTCCAGGCTCGGCGAGGACGTGAACGCCCTCGCCGATCAAGCGCAGGCGGCGGCCAATGACGCGGAGAAGTGGCTGTGCGTGATGTTCTCGTTCGGAATCCACCTGGCGTGGCGAATCTTCGGATTGATGAGCACCGCCACGGCAGCAGGACCGGGCGGTGCGGTCGCGGCGGCGCCGGCGGTGGAGGGCATGCTGGTGGAGGGGCGTGTCAAGGTCGCCGTGATGCGCACCGGCCTGGAGCGGGCCATTCAGGCCGGTGGCGCGAGGACTGCCGCCCGGCTGAGCGGTATGAGCGCCGCGCAGTTCGCCACCATGCTGGGCAAGGCCGTCGCGCTGCCCGTGGGTGTCGACGCGGGAGTGCAGGCGATGCAGGTTGCCACCGGCGATCGGACCGCCGCCGTCATCGGGTCGGACGGTACCAATCCAACGGGTATCGATCTGACCTCGATCGGGGTCGCGGCCTTGGCGGGCGCGGGTGGAGCGACCGGCGGCATGGTCGCGGGCCGCTTCGCTCCGATGGTGTTTCCCCGGATCGAGAGCAGTCGCGTGGCCATGGGTTTGGTGCACGGCACGGCGGGGGCGATCGCGGGCCTGGGCGCGGCGTCGATGGTCGCCGGTTGGCCGCAGCATTACACCCAGGTGCTGGGGCCCCTGCTCAACGGCGCCTTCGCCGGAGGCGTGTATGCCCGCGGCGCTGCCAGGCCTCCAGCGATCGACGGCGTCGGGACCTTCACACCGCCCGACGCGATCTCGGCAGGGCACGACAGGAGCACCGCGGCGGGACGGCGCCCGATCGAGGTGTCACCCGAATCGAAACGTGGGTGGGAGGCGGCGAAGCGCGCCTGGGCCGCGACTCCGGAAACGACGCGGGCCGGAGGTGAGCGCGGCAGGGCAACAACCCCCGAGATCACCCCTGAGTCGGTGGCCGCGGAGCAGCGAACACCCAGCGGACGGCCCGCATCCGTCTCGGCCGACCGGGCTGCCGCGGGGCCACCGGGATCGCAGACCGCTGTCCGGCCCCCGGCATCCGAGACCGGCCCGGTACGACCGGGAGCCAATTCCGAACCGGCCGCTCCGGTCCAGCGCTCGAATCCGGACAAAGCGCCTGCTGCCGAGAAAACGGCAGCACCGCGATCGGTCGCGGCCGTGGGAGAAACCGCTCCCCCGCCGAAGATTCCGGAGAACAGCACGCCACGGCCCACCGACGGCATTCCCGGAAAGCCGGGCACCCCGGGCGAACAGGTCGCGCAGGCGAAGACCGAGCACAACCCGTCCGGAGAACGCGCCGCTGTCGCTGACGGTGACGGCAACCAGGCTCCGGCGCGGACCCAGCCGGCCGCCGACGGCGATTCGGGATCACCGCCGGGCGTTCGCGACGACAGCGGATCGCCGGTCGACGGCGAGCAGACGCCCCCGCAACGCGAGACAACTACCGACGACACCGGTCCGGACGGCACCGGCGAGACCGCCGGACCGCGCAGCGATCATGATCGGGCAGTCGATCTGCTGAACGACTTCCATTCGAGTTCCGGTGATCACGTCCCGGAGAGTCAGCGCCTGCACAACCTTCCGGACGAGGTGGTGCGGGCGGGACTGTTCGACAGCGATCCGCACCAGTCGATGCTCGCCACCATGGAGTTCATCCGGCGCGGCACGGTCAGCGACGCGGTGCCGGGAGGAATGATACTGCGGGTCGAGCAGGTGGAGGCGGTATTCGCACTGGCCTCACGGCCGGTGGAGATGAAACCGGGCGAGGGCAAATCGCTGGTGTTCACCGCCGCGGCGATACAGCGCGCGGTGCACAACGATTCGGTCCTGCTCGTGACCACGACCGACGGGCTGGCCAATCGAGAGGTGGTCAAATACCAGAAGTTGCTGCACGGGTCCGGGATCGACGTATTCCGGGCCGATCAGCACAGTGGCTTCGGGCCGATCACGGAGGGCCGCCCCGCGATCGTCGTCGCGACCGGCGAGACGGTCGGGCATTTGGCCAATGCCGGCCACCGGCCACCGCGACATGTGCTGATCGACGAGATCGACGGGATCATCGACCGGGGGGAACGGCAGTTCCTCCGATCCGAAGGTGCCGAGCAGGCCGCGCCCGAGGCAACGGCCCAGCAGGTGTTCGCCGCACACGACTTCCTGGCCGACGCGCTGGCGAACCGGTCGTTGTCGCATACGGATTTCGGCCTCACCCGAATCGCGGAGGAGGTCGGCGTCCATCCGGACGGCACACCCGAGATCAAGTACTGGTACGACGGGCAACCCGAACTCACGCCCGAGGGGCGGGCGAAGGTCGAGGCGCTGCCCGGTGGCAAGGACTGGCTGGACGGCATGGGAGCCTCCCGGCTGGAGACCGCGGCCCACGCCGAATTCCTCGTCCGCTCGGGTGTCCACTACGAGATGGACACGGGCAAGATCGTCATCATCGATCAAGCCGAACACGGCCTGCAACGCAACCCGAAGACCTCGAGCGAATCCCGGTGGAGCGCGGAGCCGGGTAAGGCGAGTCTCGCCCAGGCCATCGAGGCGAAAGAGATCCGCGCGGCCGAGTCCCGCGGGGTGAGCGCCCAGGACCATCGGATCGTCGTGCGCGCGGACGCGGATTCCGCCAAACGTATCGACTCGGTCGAGATCTACCGCGCGGGCGGCGAGTTCTTCGACGAGGTGACCGGCGCATCCGGCACGCTCGCGGACCTCAACCCGGTGTTGCAGAAGATATACGGCCTGGAGCCGGCGCACGAGGTCGGGCGGTCGCAGACGCACCGGCTGGTGGAGGGCGTCCCCGATGTGGTCGAAAGCACCCACGCCAAGTTGCGCACCATCGCGGAGTACGCGAACGAGATGCGGGCCGGGGGTGAGGGCCGGTATCAGCAGATCCTGTGTCATCGCAACGATCTGGTCGAGCGGCAGGTGGACGCGCTGGTGCGCGCGGGAGTGCCCCGGGACGCGATCGAAGCGGTCGACGCGCGGCGGATCATCGGGTGGGGGGCCGACTGGGAAGCCCAGTTGCAGCGAGTTTTCGACAGCGCCGGTGAGCAGGGCAAGATCCTGGTGATCAACCGGCAGGGCCAGCGCGGCGTCGATATCTCGGTATCCGATGCCGTGCAGGCACAGGGCGGCATGCATGTGTGGATGACCGAGGCACCGGAGCAGTCCTATATCCACGAGCAGGCCAAGAACCGCACCGCGCGTAACGGCGACCGCGGCAGCGCGCAGGTGGTGATGTCGCCCCAGGACGAGCTGATCCGCAATGCCATGCACCTGCGCGGGGTCCGTGAAGCCGTGGTGCACTACGAACAGGCCGCGGCCGCCCACGCCGTCGATCCCACCCCGCAGACCCACGACAGGCTCGTCGCGGCGAACAACGCCGTCCGTGAGCTGGCACCCGAACTACAACAGCGTGCGCTGCGTCATTCGACCGCCGAGTTCATCCGGCACCACGCGTTTTCCACCGCACTGCCCGTCCTCACCCTCGCCGAGGCCGAGACCGGGCACTACCGCGACGGCGTCGACTTCGACCGCCTGGATGAGCCGGCGGACCGGACGGCACGACTGGCCGGGCTGCTGGGGCTCCCGGCTCCGGCCATCGAGGACCGGATCGCCGCACTGCAACGCGACGGTGCCGTCGAGCCGCTTCGCGAACTGCTGGAGCGCTCCGGTATCGCGCCCGCCGCGGTGGAGGCGCTACGGCAACAGGTCGAGGCGACCGCACCCGCGACAGCCCTGCAACGCGCCCTGTTCACCGATGAACAGGCCTTGGACCATCTGACACCGTTGCGGAACCGGCTGGCCGCCGAACTCGGTGTGCCGATCGCGGATATCGACGGCGCCGAAGGTATGCGCCTGCTCGAACCCATGTCGACCGAAGCGAGGGATACCCTCGCCGCGGCGCTGGGCTATCCCGCCGCATCCATCACCCCTGCCCTCGCCCGCGACATACTCGGCGAAGTGGTCGGTGACCACCTGACGGGCACGAATTCCGGACCGGCCGATACGCGCGACAACGCAGCGGAGGCCGTGCGGGATTCCGGGCAACGGGGTCGGGAGACCCCGGACGCGGTGACGCAGGATTCCGGGCCGGCGGCGGGCCGGGACATCCCGGACGGGGCCGACCCGGTTTCCGGGCCGGCGAGCCGAGATATCCAGGACACGGTTGCCCGGATCCAGGATGCCGGACAACGAGCAGCCGAGGATATCGTCGCCGCCGCGTCGCGGTATCTGGCCCTCGCGGCGCTGCTCGATTCGGTCGTGCAGATCCATCGCCGCAGTCCCAACAGTTGTGTCAACAACGCAGTGACCGGGATGCGCGTATTGTGCCCCGGCAACGCCGGTGGCTTCCGGATGCCCGCCGCCAGCCTGGAGGGCCACGACCGCGAGACGGTACGCCAGATATTCGGTGCGGGCCTGGCGCCGGCCGAATCGCTGGACCAGGTGGCCGAATCGCTGAAATCCCGGCCCGGTGGGATCACCGTCCTGGTCTACAAATGGAAGGACACCCGGGCCGCGGGAAGAAGTGTCGAAGCAGACGACCATATGGTGCTGCTGGTCAACGACAGCACCTCGGTCGACGATCCGAACCTGGTCGTGGTCGACCTGGCCGCGTCACCGGACCGGCACGCCGATACCGACTACGGCCCCGCCGACCTCCGAAACCGCCGCACATTGCTGAACAAAGCCGCGAACTTCGAGGAATGGCGCCGTGAGCAGCAGGTATACCTCAACCGGTTATCGGTGGACCAGCGACGCTTCGAAACCATCGAATTCGATCGGGACGGCAACCTCGTTCCCCGTTTGCACCCAGGTGCGCCGTCGGCCGAGATCCTGCCCCTGTCCCGGCAAGTCGTGGTTCCGCCGGCCATCGTGGACGAAATCAACGCGGCGTTCGACGGGCGGCCCGGCCTCGGTGAGCCTGCTCCGGTGGGGCCGGACACCGCCGACAGTACGCGACAGCGCGCAGGCTCACGGGCCGGGAGCCGCCCACCCCGGCCGCTTCCGTCGGTACATAGCCTGGTCCAAGATCGTGACCTGCTGAAAAGCCTGCGTTCGCGGCGTGACGAGCTGCGAACGCAGCTGCGCCGGCTCGGTGGCGCAGCTGTCGAGCCGTTCGGCAGAGGGCCGGTCGAACAGCTCTACCTGAAGCTGGGTGACGAACTTCGCGCGGATCCCGGGTCGGCGGCGGACCGGCGGCGCCTGGTCGAGCTGATCGAGAGGTACAGCGAGCTCGATTCGCTGGTCGTAGCGGCCGACGAAAGCCTTCGCGTCGCAGGAGTCCGGCGCTACGACGACGGCTCGGCCGAGGCGATGCCGTTCTACCGGCCCTGGGGCGGCACGGTCGAAGAGTTCGACGCCCTCTCCGATGCGGACAAGCACGCTGTCGCGAAGGCCGAACTATCGGAAGACGCACTCGATTTCGACACCGCGGGCGCAGGGGCGGCGTACGCCCGGACCCACCTCGGCAAGATCCCGGCCGAGCATGCCGAGTCGATCGCGTGGGCGAAACAGGATGCCAACGGGACATCGCTGTTCGGATATTCGGCGGTCGGCCGGTACGCGGCGGCGCCCTACCAGGAGAAGAGGCTCGACGATCCGGCCCGGCCGCATGTACCCCACCTCGATGCCGCCATCCTCGGCAACCGGACAACCGTCGATGCCTGGGTTGTCGCCGAGACCGTCCTGGACCCGGCCGACAATGCAGACCCGGCAGGTATGCGCGGCCAATTGAACGACGTCAAGGGCTATCTGCCCGCCGAAATGGGCAGCACACCATCGGCCCGCCTGGGGGATTCCGATGTCGTACATCTGCGGGTGCCCGCCGGGACTCCGCTACTCGGTACCGAAGCCGTTACCCGCACTCCCGAAGTCCTGCTCATGCGCGGGGTTCGGTACGTCGTGACGCGCGCATTCGCCGACGAGGACGGTCTGGCCCATGTGTACGGGTTCGTCCTGGCCGAAGAATGGGGCCCGGTTTCGGGGGATGCGGCCGCCGCCGCGCCGGACAGCATCGGCAGCAGGCCGTCGGAGAACCCGGCCGAATCACGGGTCGAGTCGGTGCGGGCGGCCTTGGCGGGCACACCGCTGGAACCGCGGACCGCGGCAGCCCTGGAAGTGGTCACCGCGATGCTGGAGACGGCCGAGGGCACCGCGACCGTGCGCACGAACCTGGGTGGCGAGGGAGACGCCCGATGGGCGGTGGTGGAAGTGGTCGACCAGAGCCGGACCGCGCCGAAGCGGGACCTGCCGGACAAGGAAACCGGGCTAGTCACCGTGACCGACACCGGGCGGTTACTCCAGCTCTTCGACGAGAAATCCCGTACCTGGGGCCTGGAGATACTCGAGAACGGCGACCGGATCCGGCGGTTCACCCTTGCTACACCGGCGGTACCCGACGGACCGTTGCACGCCGTCCCCGAGCCGGAGGTCGACCTGGTCTTCACCCGTGAAGAAGTGGGACCGAGTGGTGGTGTCGTGCGCCGCACGGTGGTCGATCTGCTGCGGCACGGCGAGTGGGACGAGACACGGACCGAACTGGTCCGCGTTGCGGTTTCGGAGATCTTCGGCAACGTCTCCATGTATGCGAAAGAGGGTGGAGCCAGGGTTCGGATGTCGTTCGCGGGTGCGAGCAACGACGAACTGGTCGTGGAGATCACCGATGAATCCCGTGGGACACCCGGCTGGAAGTTCACCGACGACGAGACCTCCACCTCGGTCACGGAGGTCGCGACCGACCCGGCCGACGACTACGATCCCGCGGCAGCCGACGCGTTCCTGGACGGTATCGATCTCGACGCCCTCATGGCGAACGAGTTGGACGGTCCCGAACTCGGTGCCGACCGGACCGAGGGCACCCACGGCAGGGGCGGGGTTCTCGTCATGGCGATAGCATCCACGCTCGGCTACGAACTGGCCGCCTACGGCGCGCCCGGTAAGACCGTCGTGATGCGGTTTCCCAAGAATCCACCGGATCGGCCGAACCCGGATTCCGGCGGACCCACCGATGCGATAGGCGCGCGACCGCGGGACACCATAGGGAGCAGACCACATGAACCGAATTTGCTCCCGGCACTCGTCACCGAGGGCCTGTTTTCCGCTGTGGTGCACAGCGAACCATTGCCGGGGGCGCGTGGGGTCACACTCGAGCGGGTGAGTTTCGGCAACGGTTATCAGTGCGTCCGAGAGACCTACGACGATGCCGACGAGGCGGCGAAGCAGTGGCTGATATCGGAAATCGGCGGTGCGATGGGCGCGCCTCTCGCCGGCACGTACCCGGACCCCGACGACAGCACGGTGCTGTATCGCGAGATTGTTCCCGCGCGCACGGCCAATACTGTTCTGCCGCAGAAGTGGGCGCGAGCCTACGATCTCGGATTGATCGACGAAGATCCGGCGGATGCGATGCGCGCTGCGCTCGGCCCCGTCGATCGCGGGTACCTGGATTCGGTATCGGGTGAGCTGCTCGGACTGCTGGATGCGGTCACCGGGGCCCGGCGCGGCACGCTCCACTGGAATATCGGCGCCGATCACGAGGTGACCGGCGGTCGGGCGGCAATCGACTCCGAGGCTGCCGCGCCGAGCCCGTTCGCTGCGAAGTTCAAGCGGATCGTCGACGACCGCGCGCTGTGGCAGGACCATTCGATCCCACGGGCGGCGATCACCGCGATGCGGGAACAGGTGGCCTATCTGCAGCCGCGGATCGAGATCTTCTTCGGCACGCAGCAGGACATGTTGTCCGATATCCACCAGCGAGTGCTGACCGAGCTGGTCCATGCGGAGCGGCACGCGCTACACACACCGGACGAGGCGGCGCACGTCAGCGGATTGAGCGCCGACGCACAGGCCACGGCACGGTTGGTAGAGGAGTTCGATCTCGACCATCCATACTTCACCATCAGCGGTTTCGACCATCCCAGGGTGCCCGTCGACGCGGTCCGGGAAGTTCTCGAGACGCTGGCCGGCCTGCTCACCCGGTACCGGAATGCGCCCGGTTCGGCCGAGCACATGACCGATATTCGCGGTTTGGCCATCGAATTTCTGGACTCCGAGCTGATCCACGCCGAGATGACGGGTCGAACGGGTAAACCCCGGGCCCGATGGATGCGGCTGAACCTGTCCCGGGTGGCCGACCGGGAGTCGGCGCTGAAGGACGACGCAGCAGACCGCGATACCGGCTTTCATCCGAGCAGCGGAAAACCCTACCGCGACGATGTGATCCACGAATTCGCACACGCGATCGACGATGCCACCGGCGAGCGGCTCAGCCGGGAAGTCGAGAGCGTGCTGCGGCAAGCCTGGGCGGCACTGTACATCGCCCGCCTGATCACCGAACCGTTCGAGGTATGGCTACAGCGCCTACCCGCGGCGGCCTTCACCGATCGGACGAAGGACACACTCGACCCGGCCGAAGCGGTCGCGGTCGGATTCGCCGATGTCGAGATCAACGGCCCCGTCGTCGGCAGCCCGCAATGGGTGATCCACCACTTCGTCACCACACTTGCTCCACCGGAAATCACCCCTGAACTGGTGGTGAATCTTCCTTCCGCTATCGCGGCACCGAATAGTACGGGAGTTCCGGCCGTACCGTCGTCGACGCGGGATCCGGACCGGATCGGCAGTAGGCCGGTTTCCGGCCACGACGGCACTCGTCACGAACCACCGCGAGATCTGAGCGCACTGTCCGAGGAGGCGCACGCAGCCCTGGCTGTACCGGGCGCCGCATTCCGCGATCTCGGTTCCACCGATCAGATCGCCGAGCAGCTGATACGGGACGGACTTCCAGGGCAGACCGCGGTGGTGCTCGAGCGCATCGAGGGGGTGGAACGCGCCAGGACCCTCGTCTACGACGGCCGCCGAGTCGTCGAGGTACGCGATCCGGACACCGACGACGGCATGCTCCACGAATTCGAACCAGGGTCGACCACGGCCGAGCAGACCCGCGCACTGGTGTATTCACCGGTGGATCCGGCGGATCGGACCGAGGCGGAACAAGCTCTGGGCAGACTGCTCGGCCGATACGACTCCGACAGGTTTCCCGAGCAGTATCCCGGCGGTATCCCCGACCGGCCCGCCCGCGCGGCCGCGGCACTGGACTTCGACCGGCCCCGCACCATCGCCGGACCGTTGCCGGAGCACGTGTGGTCGACCTTGGCGCAGCTGTATCCCCCAGAGGTGTCGAGTTCACGCGGCGCGCCGCGATCGGCCCGCACCGCGGCACTCGAGGTGTGGGGCAACCGTTACTTCCCCCGGCAGCCCGCGCCCGCCGACGAAACGCCCGCCGAATACCTGGCTCGCCGCGGCGATGACGCCATCGTCACCTACTCGAACACCTACCGCGCCGGTGACCACGACGGCATCCACGGATGGGTGGACCAGGAGGGTGTTCTCCTGTTCCAGATCGGCGCGGCGGAGGGCACACCGTCCGGTCAGCAGATGTTCCGGGACATGATGTCCGAGATCGGCTCTCAGGTACGAGCCATCCGGGCGCCGTGGTCTGCGGGCGACAGCCACACCGACAACCTCGACACCTTCAACGCGTACCTGCAGGATCTACAGCTCTCCCCCGAGGATGCCGCCCGCCGGACGTTCACCGGCAAAATGGCCGGTGAACTGGGGTTTACCGAGGTGACCGTCAACCACCTGCTGGGCCCCCACGGGGAACACCTCATCGTAGATGTGACGTTTTCCGAGCCCGGCCGGATCACGGACGGTGCCCGTGGCCTGAGCGAGGAAATCACTTCCGACACAGACATATACGGCCGGGACCGGGACAGCGGGCGAGACACACCGATCGGATCGCGCCCTCAGGATCCCGGCGCGCTGCGGGCGACGGTCACGCCGGATCGTCTCGACGCGGTACGTGCCGGGGTGGCCGCCGAAATCACCGCCGCGCGGCAGAACCCGGGTACCACCGCCGGCGATCTGGCCCGGCTCGATAACCTCGCGAACCACCTCGATGAACTGCATGCCGACTTGGACCGGCCCGCTTCGGCCCACACACCGCAGCGGCTACGGCTCCTGGTTCACCTGTTTCAGGCCGCGGAAGAGCGCGCGGCGGCGTATGCCGAGGCCCGCGATGTGATGGACGGGAAATCGGGCACCGGGTTGGCGGACGCCCTCGACCGCTACGCCGCCGCGAACGAGCGGGTCCGCACACTGAGCGAAGCCCTGAACGCCTTCCCGGGGCAGGCCGAGCCCCTCCCCGGCACCGCCCCGTGGTCGGCACGGCAGTGGGAGCCGTGGTACACGCTCCCGCGAGCGGCCGAGACGCCATCGGAGAACCCCTATGCACAGGACAGGACCGAGGATCGCGCTCCAGCGGAGCCAACGCCCGTCCTCGCCTTCCCCGAAATGCAGCGGAGTACGGCAGAGCACCTCGCGGCGACAGCGGGCCGGGCGGAGAGTCCTGATGCCGGACAGATCCCACCAGCGTCGCCGAGCATCCGGTTCGGTGACGGGACGGAATTGGATCTCGCACAGCTGTATCGGACAGCGGAGAACGTCTTCGCCGAAACCGTCCGGGCCGGCGAGGTCGCGGACCGGGCGATCCGGCAAGCCGAAGAAGCCGAATCACGCGCCGCCGAGGAAGGCACACCGGCGACCGAGGAGTTGGTGGAACTCACCCGGCACAGCCGCGAGATCGCGGAGGCGCTCTCGGAAAAGTACCGAAAGCTCCAGGACTCGTACGAGTCTTTGGACGAACTGATGATGTATGCGGAGACGCGCCCCCCGGCGATCGACCCGGATCGGCTCCGGATGCTCGTCGGACACTTCCACGATGTCACCGCCAACCCGAGCCGGGTCACCACAGATCTCGGCTCTGTTGCCGGTTCGAGCGATATCGGTATCGGACCCGCGGGCGACGGCCATCACAACAACCAGGACGCCTACGCGGTCGCGAAACTCGTAGTCGGCGGCCGGCTGGTCCAAGTGGCTGTGGTCGCCGATGGCACGTCGACATCGACGAAGAGTGAACTCGCTTCGGCCACCGCCGTCGGCACCGCGCGCGACCACTTGGTCGAAGCACTACGACAGGTCGGGTCCGACGGCCGGTTCGACCCGCTGGCCATGGTGCGAGCGGCGACAGCGGCGGCCGCCGACGCGGTGGAGGGGCTGGGCCGGCAACTCGGAACCACGGCGGCGACACCACCGGCCTGCACGATCACGGTGGCGCTGGTGGAAGAGAACCAGCTCACGGTCGACTGGCGCGGCGATACCCGAGCGTACTGGCTCACGCCGGATGCCTCGGGTTCCCGGCGGCTCACCGAGGACGATTCCATCGTTCCGATGCTCATGCGCGACGACGGCGTCCGGCCACCCCTCACGGAGGAAGAAGCGCTCGCGCTGCAGTTCTCCCATACCCTGCATCGCTACCTCGGCAACCCCGAAGGCGACGCCGGCGAATCGCACGCCTACACGGTGCCGATCAAAGGTCCGGGTCTGCTGTTCATCGGCACCGACGGCGCATGGGGAAAGAATTTCGCGGCCGAATCGCTCGCGGCGACCGTGTACGGCGGTATGGCTACCAGGCCGGGTTCGCTGTCCGCCGGGCTCGAGGCCGTCGAACAACATGCGATCGATGCGCGCGACCGCGACAACGTCACCGGCGTCCTGATCGACCCGGCCGCGCCGGTTCAGCGGCAAGAAGGTACGAGAGAGGCCGGCCCGGTCGCGGGGCCGGCCCGATCCCCCGGGCGCACCGAAGCGCCGGGCCGAACCGATGATCGGATCGGCAGCAGGCCGGAGCGGGAGACCACGGCACTCGATGTCGCGGTCACGCCCGGTGACACCCGGCTGGTCGCCCGGCTTCGCCGACAACTGGGGGAACTGCTGCACGACTGGCGGGCCGGTGATCAGATCGGTCCTGCCCAACTCCTGGTATCCGAACTCGCCGCCGCCGGCCTGGACAGCGGCGAGCCGTTCCGGGTCACGGCGAATATCACCGGGGAACCCGGTAACCGCTCACTCCGGGTGGAGGTGACCGGTGCGGACCTGCGCCCCCGCACCGTCGAACGTACCGGCGAGCGGATTCCCCTGGGTTGGGTGCAGGGGAGCCTGAGATCGTTGAGCCACCGGTCCGGCACCGACGCCGATGGGCACACCGTAGCCACCTGGTTCGAGATGGACGAACGGATAGCCGAACCCGGGCCCGGTGACACGCTGCGGTCGGCGCGGCAGCACGACCCGATGTCCCGCGAAGGCGATTCCGGCGACCCCGCGCCGAACCCGCAGCGCCCGGAGTCGACGATCGCGTACATCGAGGGTTTCACCGCACGTACCGGAATCAGGGTTCATAGCGTCGACGAATCGATACCGATCAGCGTAGCGAGGCGATTCTTCGGGACGATCGAAAAGGAGATCGCGCTCGTCGAACGGTTCCGACCAGACCTGCGGCTCCCACTGAAAGATATCTATGTGTCGGACCTCGGTGAGTTCCGAGTAGCCGAAGCCAGGGCTCGCTCTATGAGCGTGAACTACCGCAAACTGACCGCTACGGGACTGAATGAATGGATTTCGCGGGAGACCGATTTCCGGGCGGGTGGCCGACGCAACCTGCTGGAGGCCCTGGCCAAACACGAACTCCACCACGTATTCCACAATATCGATGATCGATTCACCGGGATCCGGATCAATCGACTTCTGGCGGACGCATACCGGCACTTCGCCGATCGTGGCCTGGTGACCGTTACCTACCCGGATTGGCTGGCCCAGCTGAGCCGCTACGCCCGGTCTGTCGACGGTACCGCGCGTCCGGACCTGGTCAACGAGATAGAAGTGTGGGCGGAGGCGTCCGTCCAGGCCGACTACGAGAACCCGGCCGATCCGACCCATCCGGCCTATGTGGTGGACGGGGTGCGCTGGGGAATCACCTACCAGGAACTGGGCGACTGGGCGGCCCGGATCAACGACGGGGCCGGTCCGGCACCGCGGCGGGAACCGGACCGCGCGCCGTGGGAGTCCCGATTCGTCGCAGGCCCGGATACCGAAGGTACGAACCCGTCGCCGACCGACCTCGTATCCCCCGGCATCAAGGAATCCGTGAACCCGCTCGACGGCGCTCAGGTGGTGCGGTCGGTCCTCGAGAGTTCTTCGCGGCCGGTGCAATGGAATCCACTGGCCGCTCAACTACCGGATGATGTTCTGCTCGCCGCGGCGGCTGTCACCGATATCGCCATCGGTGTGATCCGTTCCAGATGGGAGGAAATCGGTGCCGACTATGTTCGCTCGGGCTGGCGGGTCGGCGGCGGTCTGCTGTTTCGTGGAGATCCACGACCCGGCGACGAAGTCTGGGGCGCTGGGTTTGTGCCCAAAAAGCAAAAGCGCGACGGCGAAGTCGTCTACACCACGGCGCGGGTGGACCGTGCGGCCGTGTACGGCGAAGCGGTATCCCGCGACAATCTACTTAAATTCGAAATGGTGCACCGCATCTACGTCATCGATGCGCCCGGCGGCTTCGGGGTGGTAGACGAGTCCGGGGGCGTCGTCTCGGTCCATTGGCCGGGCGGCGTGCGCGGTGACCGCATCATGGGCTGCTTCGAAATCCCGGCAGCGGTGTGGCATGGCGAATTCGCCGCTATTGCCGACGAACTGCCTCGGTTCTGGCAACCGAACCCCGGGTACCTGCCGCACGCCGGTGGTCCCGAGGCCGCTGTTACGCAGGTCGCGCCCGAGATTCCCGAACGGCCCGCACCAGAACGGTCAGAGCTGATAGTCAGTGGACCGGATTCCGTGCTCGCGGCCGAATGGCGCATCCGAGATCTCCTGCAGTACTGGCCGGCCGAGCATGCCGAAACCGCTGAATCGCTGGTTCGGGAGTTGGGTTTTCGAATCCTCGAGGCCGGTTCGGTCGGCGTGCTCCTCATTCAGATGACCGGTAGCCAGGGCGATCGTGTTCTGCGCGTCGACGCGGCCGGCCGTGCGCCGGAGTCCGAGACGGCAACCCACACCGGCGAAACCGTACCCTCCGACCCGGCACTCGAGTTGCTGAACACCCACGCGCAACGGTGGGACCGGACGGTTTCGGATGGAAATGAGAACCTCTGGTTCGAACTCGACGAGGCCGCGCCCACAGCCGAGATGCCGTCGGACTCCGCTCCCGACGACGGCCGGATCGGTAGTAAACCGACGCCCGGCGGCGACGCCGAAATACGACGAACGACCTCCGCGACCGGACCCGAAGCCGCGGCCCTTTATGTGCCGCGAGTCGGTGACCTCGCCGCGGAGATGCGCGGCCTCGGCCCGAGCTTCGCCTATATCGAGGACCTGTTGCGCATCGCCGAGGGCGAACAGCACGGAAGCGACTGGATCGACAGCCCCGACTACTGGGACTGGCAGTTGAACTGGCTGCGGGAACGCAGTCCCCGCCTGAGCATGCTCGCCGCCTTCTCGGGGGCGGCATTGGAGGCGGAAGTCGCTGTAGGCCTGCCCAATACCGGTCCGGGACCGCTGCTCATCGAGCAGGCCCGCCCGCTGACACCAGGAGAAACGCTACACCTCTACAAATACCGGACGATGCCGTCCGATACACCGGAGCAACCCAGCGGCCCCGATATCGCGCAACGTGCGAGCATCATCGGCAATATCCAGCGTGAGCTCTCGCTGGACGAAATCGCGCAGTACACCTATCTCGCGATGCTCGCCGCGCGACCGTTACTCCAAGCCGATCGCGACCTCACCCGGCAATTCCTGACACCGGCCGAATTCGGGCATTTCGATCCGATCCCTCGCAATGGGTTGTACGGGGCGAACTACCCGGGCTGCCGAGCCCTGCCCCGGGACCAGCGGGCCTACTTCCGGGCGCGCTTCACCGGTGACGCCCTGCTGCCCCAGATCGCGTGCCGGGCGGTGTACGACCGCTTCCTGAACCATTGGATCGAGCCATACCAGCTTCGTCACGCCGAACAATTGCGCGACGGGTTCCGTGGTACCTCCGCGGCGCCGGAAGATCACGTCGGCCGGTGGTTCGCTTCGGTCGTCGCGGAGACACTGGCCGCACCGCCCGATGCCGCGCCCGATATCCTCGGCCACGCCCTGCGTACGTACCTCCGCCGCCGCACCGGTATATCCGCACCAGCCGACGACGCGCTGTGGCATTTCGTGTCCACGACCGCCGAGCTACTGGCAGGCGACTTCGACTTCGGGCACTATCTGCAGCGACGCAACCATCCGGAAACCGAGGGGTACACACGGACGGTGCGCGAAGTCGTTCTGGAACGGCATACACCGGCGGCCCTCGCCCGAGTGCCTTTCATAGCCAATGTCATCGGCGCGGTCCCCCGGGACTCCGCTGACGATCACGGGCGGGCACAGCACGAAACCGCGGCATCCACCTCCCAGCCGAACAAGACACCGGACCCGACGGGCCCGGCTCGGGAAACCCCCTGGACCGGCAGCCGGTCCGGCGGCTCCGAAGCACCCACGAACATAGGCCCGGAATCCAGCCTACTGCCCGAGACGCTCCGGATGGCGGAACAGCTCGGCGTGGCCCCGGAGATGATCACCGCGGCCTCGGTATCGAACGCGATCAACCCGATCCAGGAGGTTCTGAAGGGTCTCGATCCCGCGGCACAGCGTCGCGTGGCCGACGCGATCGGCACACCCGAGCTGCGGAATTGGCTTCGTGAACGCATTACGGTGGACTCGGAGGCGCGCGATGCCCGTGATCGCGGCGCCCCGTTCCTGCGAATCGCGGAGTTGAACGGCCGTTTGATGGCGCTCGACAGCGCCCTGCCCGACGTCCTGGGCGTCACAACGGTGGCCCCGGAGCTCGGACAAGTTCCGGGCACGAAGCCGAACGTCCGAGAAGCCTCGAATCACAAGCTGCCGCCGCCCGAACTGGACGTCGACCCCGGCCCAGAAGCGACCGAGGACGTTTTGCACGAGATACGGGCCCTCGCCGCAATCGCCGGAAATTCCGGGTTCACCGGCTTCGTCACGGCGGTAGATCATTTCCTCGAAGCCGCCTTCACCGCGAGCCACACCGCCAGACCGGCGCGACCGGAACTCATCGCGAAACTCCCGGCCGCGGAACGCGGGACCGCGCTGCTGGCGTATCGCGCCGCGGGGGCGCGGGCTACAGCCGAATCCATCTTCGGCCCGGCGGCCGATCCGAGACGCGAAATGGCGAAACGCCAGGCGATTGTCAACTGGTGGGAGCGGCTGACTCCGGACCAGCGGATCGCGGTCGTCCAGGACGCCCCGGAGGCCGTGCAGCGCAACGGCAGGTCGCCCGTCGTATCCCGGGAGTTCTCCAACACGGCCAGTGAGCTGGTACTGCGGCGGGTGGTGGTCGAGCTCGCCGCACGTCCCGTCACGGAATTGGATGCCACCGAACTCCAGTTGCTGCAGTATGCGCGAACCCTCTGGGACGATCTGCTCCGAGCCGAGCAGCGGGCCGCGCCGGGGTTCGCGGTGACACTGCTGCAGTTCGACCCCGAGAACCTTGTCGGCCTCGTCGGATACGCACTGGCCGATTGCGAGATCGTGCACAGCCCGTTCTGGACTGTGCGCGTCGGCCCCGGTGACTCCACCTGGGTGGACCGCCTCTTCCAACCGGGCCCGGGTGAGGGGGTCACAGCGGCACACCCGGGACGGCGGCGCGGCGGCGAACCCGGCCACGATTTCGATATCTCTGTCGGACCCCGCGGAGCTCTCGGCGTGCGACTGTCCGAGTCCGAACAGATCCGCGCGGCAACCCGGGCCCGGGCGGAGTTCACCCGGTGGTTGACCACCCGCAACGAATGGCGCACCGCCGAGGGCGCCGAAACGGCGGCGGCGGTGATCGAAGCCCGGGTGCGCACAGCGCTGGCCGGTAACACCGGTGAGGTCAGGGTGGTCGGCCGGATCGGCGGGGGCGCCTACGGCGAACGCGGACTTGTCGTCGAGGTCATCGACAGCAACCCACACCCGTCCACGCGGCAGCATGGTCCGGCACCCGGCAAGGATTACGAGACCGGAGTGATCCGGCTGGACGATGTCGAATCGACCTGGTTCCGGTTCGGCGAGTCGATGATCTCCCCACTGCTGCCGCCGGGAGTCGCCGCGTACGAGGCACTGGGCGCGCGGACCGTGCACAGCCACAACCCCGATCCCGAATTCCTCAGCGGGCGGATGGCGCTGCACCGCCTCGGAGTCTCGGCCGAGGTAGCGCCGGATTTCCAGCAGACGCACCGCCCGCCGTACCCGGCGCCGCTGCCGTGGCCACCTGGTGCGGTCGGCGCGATCACCCTCGATCCGTCGCTCGGGGCCGGAGAGTCCACATACGCCGCCGCGGTCGCCGCGTGGTCGGCACAGTACCGCGCGCTCGGCCTCGGTCTCGCGGAGAACAAGCCGCTGACCACCACCAACCCGGGTTTCCTCGACCCCGGCGAATACACCTGGGCCCGGTACGCCGGCGGTGCGGATATGGTCCGGGACGGCGCATACCTCCTGCGCATGCTGCGTGCGATCAAAGATGCGGTAGCCGGTGTCCACGAGACCTTCCTTCCCGCAACCGATACCGGCCGGCACCCGGCCGGACCCGCCGAAGATCTCGTGCACGTGACAGTCGACCTCACGGAGCGCACCTTCAGCGCTCGGCTCGATCCGGCCGCCGCCCATGAGTTCGGACTCCCGCAGGACCCGATCGAAGGCCGCTGGCGGGTCCGCGACGGCCTCGTCCTGGCCGTCGCCTGGCTTCCGCAGCGCACCGCCACCCCGACGACAGCCGGAGACGCATCCGACACAGCGCAGCAACGAATCGGTGCACCGCCGCGCCCGCGATCCGCCGGCCTACCCGGATTCATGGGGGTGCCCGATCCCGAGGACCCCTTCGGCGAGGCCCGCAACCCGGTACCCGGCCGTAATCGGGCACAGCGGCGTGGCTGGGTCGAAGGGCTCGCACAGCCGCACGCCACCGGTGGCGGATGGCCGCGCGGCGGTAGGTCGCCGAAACCGGTGGGCGCGGACGGACAGCCGATATCCGAATCGCACGACCTCGCGCCCAGTGCTCGAAGGGCTCTGGAGCGCGCCGAGCAGGAGGCCTCGGAAGTGGCCGCCGAGTTGTTGCGACCGGCGGACGAACTCGGCGTCGATCTGACGCACGTGTACCGGGAAGACGCCGACCTGATCGCGCACGAAATCGGCCGATTGGCCGAGATCCAGGCCCGCCGGATGGATGCCGTCCTGCGCCGTCACGTCCTCGACCGAGTGACGGCCCGAGTGCTCGCCCACGGTGCGGCGGTAGCCGATGTCCGGAACAAATTCGATCGGATACGCAGTCACATCAACGCGTGGCGCGGGTACGTCGACGAGGTGCGTGAGGCACTGGCGGTTCTGGTGGCCGACGATATCCTCGCGGCGGCGGGCGCGCGCCGGCTGGAACGCGGTATCGGGCTCATCCACGGCGGCGACGGTTCCCTGCGCATCGTCGTGGCCTCACCGCTGCGGGGGCAGAAAGAACTCCTCGGCGAGGTGGCTCCCGCGCTGCGGGAGATGGCGGCCTCGGACGGCATCCCGATCGACCATTGGCTGGTGCGAGTCGGCCGGGACGGCCGGATAACCGTGGAAACGGTGAACGGAATTCACGACAAACCGGAATCGGGCCTGAAGTACTATCTCGATGCGGACGATATCGCGTGGATGAAGGATCTCGTCGACGAGCGGACATTCGAAGAGAAGGTGGCCGCGGCGGAGGAGTCCGGAGTCGGCAAACCCAAGATCCTCAAGCAGGATTCGGGCGACTCGACGATGTCGGAACAAGTCGTGCTCCTCACCTATCCCAACGGCTTCCGAGTCATCGAGAAAACCGTTCGCGATATCGACCAGGCCGACGCCGAAGAGCTCGGAAGCCTGATATCGCGGCTGGCCGGTTCGGCCGCCCCTCCCGTGCTGCGCCGAGACGAGCGCGGACTCGTGCTACTGATCGGCTACGTGCCCGACGTACGCGACCACCCGATGGACTACTCGTCGGTGCGGAGGTTCAAGCACACGCCGGGCTGGCGGCGGTTGGTGCTGTCGGAGAAACTCCTTCGGACATGGGACCGTTTCGAGGGTGAGAACCTGGGCGTCGACCACCGTGTCCGGCTGGTGCCCATCGATTTCAGCAATTCCTTCCTGAATCCTGAACTCGATTTTCCGATCGCACGACTGTTCGCCGGGGCCCTCGCCTTCCCGCCGCAGGAACTGGATGCGGTCCGCGAGGCGATCATGGACGCGGAGTCGGCGTTCGAGCGGAGGGACCGGCCGTCCTGGTATTCCGACGTCGTCTCCCATTTCACGCGGTTCCAGGAGTCGCAGGAGCCGACGCAACCGCCACGCACCACGCTAGACGGCACAGTGCGCCTGCTCGAAAAGCTACGCGATGACACCGCGCACCTGCTCGGGGTCCGTCCCGAGCAGGACACTGCGCAGGCTTGGCGAACAGTTGTCGCGGATCTGCGGGCCGATCCCTTCTTCCGGCGCGACAACCGCATGCTTCGCCAGATCGACATCCTGGACGGATTCGTCAAGTTGCATCTGCATGGCCGGCTACTGCAGGTCCGGGCCGACGAACTCGACGAGGACACCTGGCCGGGCCTCCTCGAGGCGTACCTCGACGGCCTGTCGCAGCGCCTCGGCGATCTGGCGGACGGCACCGCCACCTACCCGATGCCGAATGGCGAGTCCGATGCCGAATGGCAGGCACGCTTCGACCGCGAAATCGCGGCATCCGGCCGCGACGACACCGGAAAAACCGGCAACAGTGATCCGGTGGGGTCCCGGCTACCCGAGTCCTCCACCCCGGTCGACCGCGGTACTTCCGACGGAATCGGCGCACGCCCACGGGGCGCGCCGGACCAGGCCGCGGCACCGGGCCATCACCCACGACCCGAGAAGTGGGGCCACTCGCGCAGTTCGCCGGAGAACCTGGACCGCGCCCGCGCGGCACTGGGCGCGGCACTCGGGGTCCCGGCCGAGCATGTACAGATTCCACTGCTCCGTCAAGCACTCACCTTTGTGCAGGCCCCGTTGCCGGACCTGGGCACGGATGCCTGGGACAACGTCTGGCACAGTCCCCGACTCGGTGAATTACCCCTGCTACTGGGTGAGTGGATGACCGGCCACGCCGAACTGGGGCCGGCGCCGAGCCACGCCGAGAAGTTGCGGCTACGCGGCATCAGCGGACAACTGGAGCGGACATTGTCCGACGTACTCGGTGTCGCGGTACCCCGCACGCCGTTGTATCCCACCGCGGATACCGTGTCATTGCAGAAACTGGTGGCCTATTCCGGCGACCCCGTGCTGCGGCACGCCGTGGACATGATCGACGATTTCCTCGAACTGGTCACGCGTGCCGAATGGAATCTCGGGCGGCCGAGCGGGCCACCGGCCGAACTGGCGCGAACTTTCCAGGGGCTGCACCATGTGCCGATCAAAGGCGTCGACAAACTCGGCGCCGAGGATTTCGGCGAACTGGTGCATCTGCTGCACACGCTGCTGGATCGGTATCCCACGCGGTTACGCGGTGTGCGGCTCATATACAGAGTCTTCGACGACGACACCGTTCTCATGGCCCAGGCACGACCCCGTGTCGTCGAGCGCGAACTCGAGGGCGCCGAATTGCGTGTGTACATATCGCAGGCGCACGCTCAGGCGATACCGCTGGAATCCCTGCGCGCGGCCGTGCTCGAGGGATTCGGGAGCCTGCTGTCGGCGGCCGGACGGTGGCGGGCCGAAACGCATTCACGTGCTGTCCTGCGGCAGATCAGGTCACCCGAGGAGGTCGAGAACACGGACGACTCCGCCGAGTGGGTACGCGATCAGTTCGGCCCGGAGGGATTGGATGCGGACGGGAATCTGGATGTCCGGCGAATCCTGTTCGGATCGTTCGCGCGCGTGCATACGGAATTCCTGGGCGATGACCTTTCCGCGCCGCCGGTCACCGACGGTCAGCGCGTGTTGTACGACTTGCTCGTCGGCATGGCCGAACAATCCGATTTCCGCAGCGAATATGCCTTCCGCGCCCCGTCGACCGAGGCGGAGAAGGCACTGCTGCGGCAGAAGCACGAACTCGTCGACACCGTGCGGACCACCCTCGGTATCGACCTCGTCGGGCACGAGATGGTCGATATCGACCTCGAAACCGTCCGGGATATCGCCGGCGAGTTGCTGTCCCACCGCGACGAGTTCGGTGATGTGACCGACCTCCACGAAATGGCGATCGTCCCCTACCACGACGAAAACTGCTTCGGCTATACCAACTCGTCGGTGCTGGGAAGGTCCACCGTCGTGCTGAACGAGCGATGGCTGGTCGACCGCGAGACCATGCGCCTGACGATCAACGCCCTGATCGAGGACGGGCATTTCATCGGGCCTCCCGACCAACCTGTACGCCTGATCCTTGCCCACGAACTCGGACACGTCCTCTACGACTTCGTACAGAACAACCGGGACCCGGTGGATGAACCCGAGACGCTGCTGCAATGGGACCTCGCGACGGTGATCCACGAACTGCACACCTTGTTCCAGGACTCCGATCCGGCCGACAACTCCTACGAAGCCTTCCTCGTCTGGCTGGAAGAAGTGCTGAGCGGGTACAGCTACCGCCGCGACCGCAGTATCGATATCGATGAGGCATTGGCCGACGCCCGTGCGACCGCCCGCACGCTCGGGCCGGCCGCTCCGGAGGCGCAACGGATCATGAGCGCCCATCTCGAACGGCTGGTACGCACCCAGCTCGCACGGCGGCTCGCCGCGGCCCCGGCGAGCGACCAGACCGACCCCGGACTCTCGCCGCCCGAGGACAAACCGTCGCGCACAGCCGATACGACCGCGTCGACACCGTGGCAACGCCGGCGGCCCGGTCGGCCGGATCGGCCCGGCCCAGCGTAGGAAGCCGGGCCGCCGGCTCGATGAGCACAGGTCCGCTCGATGCCGCCTTCGCCGTCACCGGCACGGCTTCTCGGACGAAGCGGGATGATCCGCCCGGTCCGGTGACCGCGCCGGGCGGGCCCGGTTGCCGGACAGCGATCACATACGGGCGGGCAGCTGCCGCCGGCCGCCGAGGATTTCCCCGATCAGCTCCGTATAGCCGTCGATCAGTTCGGCTAGTCGATGCCATCGCTTCCGGGCCGCGTGGTCGCGGCGGCCGTCGAATTCGACCTCCTGGTTGGCATCGACCCACCCCCAGGCCAGCCGGTCGATCACCGCGCCGAGGGTTTCGGCGTGGACCAGGCCCACACCGCCGCGTGGCACGGCGCGGGCGCCGACCCACTCGTCGATGTCCTCCATCAATTCCCGTCGCCGGTGGTCCATCTCGGCGACGAGCCGGAGATCCCGCATGGTCAGCCGCCGCGTATGCAGGGCGGCCAGCGCGTGCGCCGACCGGAGCAGAACGTGATCCTCGAACCTGGTCCCCTGGAAACTGCACAGCAACTGCGTCGCCGTGGGCAGGATCCGGGGAGATGCCGTCACCCCCGTCCCCTTTCGAACGTCACCCGGCACCATCACACTCTGTTCAACCATGATCGACTCTCGATTCGGTCGTACCGCATATCGGACAGGATTAAGTTCAGTGGCTGACAATAGCTGAGCGATATGGCGATTCGCGGGAAGAAACGCACTATTGCGTTCGCGAATATGAGATGCCGAGCGTCCGGTGCCATCGAGGTTCGGTCCGAAACCGTTGCCGTGCATCACCTTCGAATCGCGGCACGGCGGGCAACCGGGTGGCTTACGGGTTTACAAGGCTCGGGCCATCGGCACGACGAGCGGATGGGTCGCGGCCGGATCGTCGACCAACTCGGCCGGCAGACCCCGCAGGAAACGATCGAAGACCCCACCCAGCAGATCACGGGTCGCCGCGATCACCCGCTCACGTGGCGCCGGCCCCAGGTTGAATCCGCCCGGGCCACCCAGCCCCGGCACATCGGGAACCCACTGCGGCACCACGGCTTCGGCATCGCTGAACCCGAAGTGCCCGGTCCCGGTGAGCGCGTACTCCCGATGCCAGGCCGCGCGCGGTGTGGCGAAATAGGCGTTCCAGAACCTTTCGCGCCCTTCCCGGCTCGCCGCATGCTCCGAGCTGACGATACTCAGCAGCGGGCGACCCGGATCGGTGGTCGTGATCCGCGAGGGGCCGTTGCCGTACAGCATGGCGCCGTCGAGATTGACCGCCGCGTCGATACGCGGGTCGTCCAGCAGTACCTCGGTGGCGGTCGCTCCGCCCATCGAATGACCGACGACTCCGGTCCGGGACGGGTCGAGGACTTCGGCGAGCCCGGCGGGCAGCGGACGGCCGTCGGCATCGGCGGTCCGGGTTCCGGCGGCGACGGCCTCGGCTTCGTCGACGACGAACCGGATATCCGCCGACCGGACGTCGATGGCCGCCTTCAATCCCGCGTCCGAATAGCTGTCCCGGGCCGAGAGCCCGGCGACCCGGCCGCCGGGCTCGGCCGTCAGCAGGGCGTCGCCGGTGTGATCCACCGAGACCACGGCGTACCCGCGGCTCGCGAGATCCTCGGTCAGCGCGGAATACGTGGATCGCGGCATCATGTACCCGGGCGAGAACACCACCAGCGGGAGGGCGCCGGACTGCCGGTCGACCGGCGCGTTCGCGACCGCGTGCCGGGTCACCCCGGCCGATGGGATCCCGAGATAGGGAGTCCGCGCGCCGCCGGAAGGGGCCGCGGGATAGGTGATAGTGACGCTGATCGACCGCGGCACGCCGGGCTGCCACGGATCGGGCCGGTCGTCGACCAGTCGTAGCTCCACGGCGCCGACCGCGGCGCCCACCGGTTCCGGAGTGACCGGCGCCGCCACGGCCGCGACGGGCACCAGCCAGGCCGTGAGGGCCGCCACCAGAACGGCGGCCGATCCGCCGAACACCGACCTCAGGGCGGGAAGCGGGCGTCGAGACGAGAAGGCGGGCCCGGTTTCGCGCCGGAAAACGATCATCGGGTCAGATTAACCATTCCGGACCGATGGGCGGTGTCCCAGAATCCGGGACCACCGGGAGACGAAACGCAGAATCCCGGCCGTCGAACCGACGACCGGGATTCTGCGAGGGTGGAGCTAGGGAGAATCGAACTCCCGACCTTCTCGATGCGAACGAGACGCGCTACCAACTGCGCTATAGCCCCGTGCGGCTCGGTGAACCGCGCTGTGCCACTCTAGCAAACCGGGTAGCCGGACACCGAATCGAGGGTACGACCTGCGGTTTTACCTGTTCAGGCGCCCGCCGCCCGGCGGATATCGCCGCCGGTGGCCCGGTTGCGCACGGTCCGGGCGACACCGGCGTCGTAGGCGTCCAGATGCTCGAACACCGGATCCTCGTCATCGGGTTCGAGCAGGTGGGAGCGGCGCCGCAGCGCACGCGCGGTATCGCGATCCATACCGGGGCGCGCCGACCGCGCGGGCATCTCACCGGACGGTGATCCGTGCTCCATCGGGTCCTGGTAGCGCCCGGACAGCCGCGCGCTGCGCCGCCGCCGGATCTCCTGCTCCACCCGGACCTGTTTGCGCAGGTAACCGAGATAGGTCACCAGGGACAGCGCCGCACCGCCGCACCCCCACCAGAGGAGCGGGGAGACGGCCACTGCCAGCCCGCCGCAGAGGACGGCGGCCAGCACCAGCCCGACCACCGCGCGCTGACGGAAGGTGTAGCGGGCCGCGCGCGCGATGGCATCGGCCTCGGGGTCGTAGCCGCCGCGTCCACGCCGGGTCGGTACGAACTCCGCGTCCTCGTCGTCGAATTCCGGCTCCACGGGCGGCCGCGGCGCGGTCGCCCGGACCGGCGGAATACGCGCGGGCACCGTATCGGGCACCGGCCCGGCCGGTTCCAGTTCTCCGGTGTGCGCGGGAGAGTCGGCGATATCGTCTTCGCCCGGGTCCCGGTCGGGCTCGAAAACGCGATCACCGCCGAAGCCGTCCATTCCGGACTCCGTCTCACCGGCATCGGTCTCGTCCGGGGCCGCTTCGGCATCGTGGTCGAGGTAGTCGGCAGCCACGTCGTCGAATTCGGCACTGCCGCCGGGTTGTGCCTCCTCCGCCTCGGCGCCGGCCCCCTCGGCCGCTGTGCTCATCGAGTCCTCCGCATCGTTGCCGTGGTGACGCTTCCGGGGGGTTCGGCCGGCCCGCTTCTTACGGGCACGCCCACTTCCTTTGCGCCGCTTGGAATCTCCACGGTGCAGAACTCGCGTGGCCAGGGCGGTATCGGTGGTCCGGCGGATCCGGGGATGCCGGTCGGCGAGGATGGGAAACAGGACGAAGACCCACAGCACGACCAGGCCGATCCACAGGATCGAGTTCGGCATCGTCGTCAGCACCTCCGTCCCGCCTGGTCGTCGTCCGAGCCCACGCCATGAACCGTGTGCGCCCCGGCGCCGGAGTTCTTCCCCGCGGGTACGTCTCGCAGATCGTGGTACGAGCTTCCGGCCGGTGGCGCAAGACGCACCACCGACGTCCGTAGGTTAATTCCGAGTAGGGGTAGAACACGGCAGGCGCGCCGTGCACATACGCCACATGAGTCACATTTCCACCATCGCGGTTCCGGACAGGCCGGTTCGCGGCCGCCGGTTCACCGCAGCGTCAACCGCCCTTCCTTGGCCAGGCGGTCGACGACCCTGCCGGGCAACTCTTCCACCGTCATTCCGACCAGCAGATGATCGCGCCAGTCGCCGTCGACGTCGAGATACCTTCGCAGCAGCCCTTCTTCGCGAAATCCGACGTTGCGCAGCACCGCCTGGCTGGCCAGGTTCTCCGGACGCACCGTCGCCTCCACCCGGTGCAGGCCCACCGGACCGAAGCAGTGGTCGAGACCCAAGGCGAGGGCGGCGGTCGCGACACCCTTCCCGCCGAGATCACTGGCCACCCAGTATCCGATCCACGCCGAGCGCAGCGCGCCGCGCACGATATTGCCGACGGTGAGCTGACCGCTGAACGATCCGTCGACCTCGATCACCAACGGGATCATCGCGCCCCGGCGCGCCTCGGCCTTCAGGCTCGACCACAGCGGCGGCCAGTTCGAGGCGTGATTGCGGGCATCCCAGGCCCCGCGCCCGGTGGGTTCCCAGGGCTCCAGATGATCTTGATCGCGCTGCCGGATCCGGCTCCACGCCGCGGCATCCCGCAACCGCACCGGACGCAGGGTCACCTCGCCGGCCGGCACCCGGACCGGCCCGAGGCGCGCAGGCCACCCGGGGTGCTGGGTGGCCCGGAACACATTCATGGACTCCACTTCTAGCCGCGCTGGGCCAAGAACGCGACTCGAACCTTGTCACCGGTGCGAATTTCGGTGTCGTCTGGCTCGACCACGATCAGGCTGTTGGCCTCCGACATGGCCGCCAGCAGGTGCGACGAGGCGGCCGCGCTGTTGCCCAGCGGTTGCACCAGATACTCACCGGTGGCCTCGTCACGCATCAGCTGGGCGCGCAGATAACCCTTACGACCGGCCATGGACTGGATGGGTGTGATGGTGCGGGCCCGCACGATCCGCCGCATCGGCTGCCGCCGGCCCAGGGCGATCCGGATCAGCGGCCGGACCATCACCTCGAAGACCACCAGCGCCCCCACCGGATTGGAGGGCAGCAGGAAGGTCGGCACCTCGTCGCGGCCGAGCCGGCCGAACCCCTGCACCGAACCCGGGTGCATGGCGATCCGCGCGATCTCCAGCTCGCCCAGCCCCTCCAGGGCCTCACACACCTGGTCGGAGGCCCAGCCGCCGACCGCACCCGCGATCACCACGACCTCCGCGCGCACCAGCTGCCCCTCGACGACATCACGCAGCCGGCGGGGATCGGCGTCGACGATGCCCACCCGGTTCACATCCGCGCCCGCGTCGCGGGCGGCCGCGGCCAGCGCATAGGAATTCACGTCGTACACCTGGCCCGGGCCGGGGGCCCGATCGATATCGACCAGTTCCTCCCCGATGGAGATCACCGACAACCGCGGCCGCGGATGGATCAGCACCTTGTCCTGCCCGACGGCGGCCAGCAGGCCCACCTGCGCGGGTCCGATGATCGTGCCCGCCTGCACCGCCACATCGCCGGGCTGGACATCGTCACCGGCGCGGCGCACATAGTCGCCCGAACGCACCGGCTCGAACACCTTCAGCCGGCCGCGACCGCCGTCGGTGAAATCCAGCGGGAGCACCGCGTCGGCGAGGGTCGGCAGCGGCGCGCCGGTGGCCACCCGCACCGTCTGGCGCGGCTGCAACCGGATCGGCTGCCGCGACCCCGCGAGCACCTCGCCGACCACCGGCAACGTCAGGTCGACCAGTTCACCGTCCTCATCGCGGATATCGGCGCCCGCGGACGCCACGTCCACGCTGCGCACGGCATAGCCGTCGATGGCGGCCTGGTCGAAGCCTGGGAGCGGTCGTTCGGTGACCACATCCTCGGCACACAGCAGCCCTTGGGCCTCGGAGATCGCGACCCGCACCGGTCGCGGCGCGACGGCCGCGGCCGTCACTTTGATCTGCTGATCCTCAACAGAGCGCATCCAGCCCTTCCCGATGTCCTCGCCGCAGCGGCGATCTCATTCGTCCGCGGTGAGTTGCGGGTTCCAGTCCGGACTCAGCCGGTGCTGGAGCCACTCGCGCAGGGCGGGACCGTACTCCTCGCGCTCCAACGCGAAATCCACCGCAGCACGAAGATAGCCGCCCGGGTTGCCCAGGTCGTGGCGCGACCCACGGTGGACGACGACATGGACCGGATGGCCTTCTTCGATCAGCAGCGAAATCGCGTCCGTCAGTTGCAGTTCCCCGCCCGCGCCCGGGCCGATGCGGCGCAGCGCGTCGAAGATCGCGCGATCGAGCAGGTAGCGGCCCGCCGCGGCATAGGTCGACGGCGCCTCGTCCAGACCCGGCTTCTCGACCATGCCCTTGACCCGGAGCACATTCGGGTTCACCGCGTCCGGGACCGGCGCCACGTCGAACACCCCGTACGCGCTCACCTGTTCCTTGGGAACGTCGATGGCGCACAGCACCGAGCCGCCGCGTTTACGGCGCACCCGGTTCATCACGTCCAGCACCCCGTACGGCAGTACGAGGTCGTCGGGCAGCAGTACCGCGAGCGTGTCCTCGTCGTCGTCGAGAACGGCCTCGGCCTGGGCGACCGCGTGTCCGAGCCCGAGCGGCTCCTCCTGCACCACCGAGGTGACCGCGAGCAGTCCGGGCGCCTTGCGCACCTTTTCCAGCAGCTGGAACTTCCCGCGCTCGGCCAGGGTGCCCTCCAGCACCAGGTCCTCCACGAAATGCGCGACCACACCGTCTTTACCGGGGGAGGTCACGATCACGAGCCGTTCGGCGCCGGACTCCGCCGCCTCGCTGGCCACCAGTTCGATACCCGGGGTGTCGACGACGGGGAGCAATTCCTTCGGGACCGTCTTGGTCGCGGGCAGGAACCTCGTTCCGAGCCCGGCCGCGGGTACGACGGCTGTCCGGAATCCCCCGCCGGTCGCCCGGACGTCTCCGTTGCCCTGCTCTGCGGCCACTTCTGTCATATACACACCCTATCCATCTGCGGCGCCGTCCAAACGGCTGTCCACCGGCCCGCCGCGGACTTTCCGGACGAATTCGGCACCGTCTGAGAGCCTATGGTTGTCGCCGTGCCGATGCCCGATCAGATCGACAAACAGGCCTGGCGCGCGACCATCCGCGCCCGGCGTGCCGCCGTGCCCGATTCCGTGCGCGCCGCCGAGGCGGCCGCGCTCGCCGAAGCCGCGGGCCGGCTCGAACCCGCCGAATGGGTCTGCGCGTACGTGCCCGTCCGCGGCGAACCCGGTTCCGTGGCCCTGCCGCAGGCGCTGCGGGCGGCCGGAAGCCGGGTGCTGCTGCCGGTCACCGCGGCGGCCGGCCCGCTCTGCTGGGCAGAGTTCACCGAGGTAGAGGCCCTGCAGCCGGCAAGATACGGCCTGCTCGAACCCACCGGACCGCTCCTCGCGCCCGAAACGGTGGCCCGCGCCGGACTCCTGCTGATCCCGGCCCTGGCGGTCGATCACCGCGGTGTCCGGCTCGGCCAGGGCGCCGGGTACTACGACCGCACACTCGGGCTGGCCGACCCCGGGGCGCGGCGCGTGGTCGTCGTGCGCGACGACGAGGTGGTGCCGCGGCTGCCCGAGGAACCGCACGATATCCGGATGGGCTGGTCGCTGACCCCCGGCGGAGGCCTCCGGCCGCTCGGTTCCGAACCGGCCTGAGCCACCGGCGGGTGGTATTCGGCACAACCGGCCCACCAGGGGAATCATCCGGCAATTGGCGCTGTTGGCACTGTGGCCTGTAGAGTGCTAATTCACGAATACTGCGGAGGACCCTGTGCCAACCTATTCATACGCGTGCACCCAGTGCGACAACCGCTTCGATATCGTCCAGTCCTTTACCGACGATGCGCTCACGGTCTGCTCGGAGTGCTCCGGGGCGCTGCGCAAGCTCTTCAATTCGGTCGGCATCGTATTCAAGGGCAGTGGTTTCTACCGGACCGACAGCCGTAGCGGCGCCGGCAGCGCCAGCGAACCGGGCGCCAAATCCGACAGCTCCACCTCCGGCTCGTCGTCGTCCTCGGGCTCGACGTCGTCCGGCTCCACCGGCAGCGGTTCCTCCGGCACCACCTCCACCCCGGCCGCCGCGGCCAGCTGATTCCCGCCGTGTGCCGGCTCCGGCCGGCCTGCCCATCCACAACGCGGGAGTTGTCCACAGGCGGCCGCTGAGCCGCCTCTCCCGCCGATCCGCGACCATAGGCTCGATTCATGAGCCGTCTACGCACCCGCGCCGGCGCCACCGGCGGGCGGGCCCGGCTGGGTTCCGGTGACAACTGGCGCGAGGCCTTCGACAACCGCCCGCCCTGGATGGACGCGACGCTCGCGCGCCGAGTGCTCGCCGCACTGTGCGCCCTGGCGGCCGTCACGCTGTTCCTCCGCGGTGACCCCGGCGGGGCGCGAGTGCCGGTTGTCGTCGCCGCCCGCGATCTACCTCCGGGCCATCTGCTGAGCGCCGCCGATCTGCGGCACGCGTCCTATCCCCCGGAGGCGGTCCCCGACGGTGCCGCCGGCGATGTCGCCGCTCTCACCGGTGCGGTACTCACCGCGGCGCTACGCGCGGGGGAAACACTCACCGATGTGCGCGTGGTCGGTCCCCGGCTGGCCGAGGTCGCCACCGGAGCGCCCGACGCCCGGATCGTGCCGGTCCGGCTGGCCGATACCGCGATCGCCGATATCCTCCGCGCCGGAGACCGGGTCGACGTGGTGGCCGCCGGCGCCGAGAACCCCGAACTCGCGCACACTCTGGCCACCGATGCCGCCGTGGTACTGGTGTCGGGCGGTGCGGGCGAATCCCCGGCGAGCCGAAGGGCCGAACGGGTGGTGCTGGTAGCCATGGACGCCCGGCGCGCGGCCGCCGTGGCGGCCGCCTCGCTCAACAGCGCGCTCACCGTGATCTTCCACTGACACCGGCCGGCGCGGCAGCGGGGCCGGCGAGATCCCCCGGCAGCAGAAGGGACCTGCCGCGGTGCGCGGCAGGTCCCTTCCGACGAGCATGATCCGGCGCGAGCTACCCGGCCCGGCCGGATACGGCCCGGAACCGGTTCAGCCCAGGCTGAACGGCTGACCCCACAGGGTCACCACGGACATCACATTGTCGGTCTCGACCTTGACCTTCACGAAGGCCCGGGCCTGGGCGTAGCCGCCGCAGCCGCTGAGGCCGATGGTCTGATCCGACCAGGTGACCGAACCGCTGTTGCCCTTGAACTTGTTGTTGGTGGCGTGATCCTCGTTGCCGTAGTCGTCCGGCTTCTCGATATCGAGGACGTAGAACGCCTTCGCCTGGCCGGGGCCGAGGGTCAGGTTGCCGCCGCCTTCACCGCTGGGGCTGACGTCGACGGTGTCACCCTCGACGCTCACGTCGGCGCTGGCGCCGGCCTCGGCGCCGCCGCCGTCGATGTTGACCTGGCAGCCCACGACGTAGCCGGGGTAGATCTTGCCGCCGACGTCTTCGCCACCGGCGATCTCGACCTGGGCGCTACCGGAGGTCCACGCGTTGCGGTGGACGGGGGTGGAACCCATGGACGGGCTGATGTTGGCGGACTCGCCGACCAGGCGCACGGTCACCGAGGTGCCGTCGGACAGGGTCCGGACGATTTCGCCGCCGGGCAGCGGGATGAAGGTATCGGCATTGGCCGCGCCGGTGGAGAACAGGCCCAGCGCCACCGAGGCAGCCGCGCCGACGCCGGCGAGGCGCGCCAGATTCTTACGGTTGAACATGTGTTTGTGCCCCTCTGGGGTTGAATTCGCTACAGCGAGAGATGTGGTGGGTGAATTCGACCGGTGCCGGATCAGCCGATGCTGAACGGCTGCCCGTAGAGGGTGGTCTTCGAGTAGTGGTCACCGATGATCTCGACCACGGTGTACGCACGGGCCTGCGCGTAACCCGCGCAACCCTGGATCTCCATCTCGACGTCCTGGTACTCGACGGAGTAGACGCCGGGCTTCTCGATGTCCTTGAACTCGATCTGGACGAACTTGACCTCGCCCGGTCCCAGTTCCACGCCGACCGAGCCGCCGACGCTGCCGCCGCCGACCTCGATGCCGACCGAGCCGCCCAGGCCGATGGCATCGTCGGCGATGCTCACCTGGCAGCCGACGATGTAGCCGGTGTTGATCTGCGAAGCGCCGTGGGTGGACGAGTTGTTGGTGCCGTCCTCGCCGGTCGGGCCGTTGTTCGGGCCCGCTTCGCCCTCGGGCGTCACCGAGACGTCCGCGGTGGCGTTACCCGAGACCCACACGGTCCGGCCCGCACCGTTGGCCGCCATCGACGGCGAGACGAGCGCGCTCTCGTGGGTGCGGGTGATTTTGACACCGGGGCCCAGCTTCTCACCGTCCGGCAGCGGAACGAAGGTGTCCGCGTTCGCGGCACCCGTGGAGAACAGACCCATGGCCACAGCAGCGACAGCGCCGACGCCCAGAGCGCGCGCGCCGCAGCGCAGACCGGTGGTGCGGTTCTTGCTCATATTTCCCCTCATCAAGGTTTACAGCGACACCCGACATCTCAGCGAGCGAGGTCGGGGCGGCCCAAGAACAGGCTTCATAGAGCTTGGGTTACGGCTGTAGCCACTAGATGAACCCGAAACCACACAGCCGGTGAACACTTGGCTACCGTGCCGCCGACGTAGTGTGGCGTCCGTGTGATTCCCAGGTAGCCGGAAGGTGACGCGTGCTGGGGAAACGCCACCCTAACACCGCCTATCGCGAATTGCGCGGGCACGAGACAGGCCCGCCGCTACTGCGACGGGCCTGTTTCCGTGCCACTATGGCGGTTTGATCCTCGATCAGCCGAGACTGAAGGGCTGGCCCCACAGCGTGACGTAGCTGATCACGTTCTCGGTCTCCACCTCGACACTGATGAAGGACCGGGCCTGGGCGTAACCGCCGCAGCCGTTCACACCGATGGTCTGATCCGACCAGGTCACCGAGCCGCTGTTGCCCGAGAACTTGTTGTTGGTGGAGTGGTCCTCGCTGCCGTAGTCGTCCGGACCCTCGATATCGAGGACATAGAACGATTTGGCCTGGCCGGGTCCGACGGTGAGATTGCCGCCGCCTTCACCGCTGGGGGTGACGGTGACGGTATCGCCTTCGATGGCCGCGTCGGCGCTGGCTCCGCCTTCGACGCCGCCGCCGGCGATGTTGACCTGGCAGCCCACGACGTAGCCGGGGTAGATCTTGCCGCCGACGTCCTCGCCACCGGCGATCTCGACCTGGGCGCTACCGGAGGCCCACGCATTGCGGTGAACCGGTGTAGCGCCCATGGACGGGCTGATGTTCGCCGACTCGCCGACCATGCGCACGGTCACCACCGTGCCGTCGGACAGCGTCTTGACGAGTTCCCCGCCGGGCAGCGGGATGAAGGTATCGGCATTGGCCGCTCCGGTGGAGAACAGGCCCATGGCGATGGTCGCGGCGGCGCCGACGCCGGCCAGGCGCGCCAGTTTCTTACGGTTGATCATGGTTACACCCTTCGAGGGGAATACCCGCGGAGCCCGCGAGCTGAGGTTCGTTTCGATACGACGTGGACGGGCCCGGGTGCTCAGCCGATGCTGAACGGCTGGCCGTACAGGGTGGTCTTCGAGTAGTGGTCACCGATGATCTCGACAACGGTGTACGACCGGGCCTGCGCGTAACCGGCGCAGCCCTGGATCTCGATTTCCGCATCCTGGTACTCGACCGAGTACCGGCCGGGCTTGGTGATGTCCTTGTAGTCGATCTGCACGAACTTGACCTCGCCCGGGCCCAGCTCCACGCCGACCGAGCCGCCCAGGCTGCCGCCGTCGACGGATACGCCCAGCGAGCCGCCCAGGCCGATCGCGTCTTCACCGATGCTGACCTGGCAACCGACGATATAGCCGGTGTTCAGCTGCGAAGCGCCGTGGGTCGAGGAGTTGTTGGTGCCGTCGGCACCGGTCGGGCCGTTGTTCGGGCCGGGCTCGCCTTCGGGGGTCACCGCGACATCGGCGATGGCGTTACCGGAGACCCAGACGACGCGGCCCGCGCCGTTGGCCGCCATGGAGGGCGAAATGGTGGCATGTTCGCCGGTCCGGGAGATGGTGACTCCCGGGCCGGCCTTCTGGCCGTCGGGCAACGGCACAAAGGTATCGGCGTTGGCAGCGCCCACCGACAGTAGGCCCACGGCGCACGCGGCCGCGGCACCGACACCCGCGATCCTGGCGCCATAACGTACACCGTCGGTGCGGTTCTCGCTCATATTTCCCCTCATCATGTCGGACAAACAGCAGGCCTTCGAGACTCGGACACACAGGGCTCTCCGGCTCCGACCAGTGTTTCGCTCGTTTGTTACCTACAGGTGACCTGTTGTTATTTCGGTGCAACACCGCAAATCGGACATTGCACACCGTGCGACCGGCGGGATCCGAATTGGTCCGATCCCGCCGGACCGCCATTGCGGCGGTCGACGCACAGATTTTAAGAGGTCGATAACAGATTGGACAAAGGTTGCTTTCGCTATACATTGATGTGATCTATATCACACCACTGCGCGGCGTCGCGTGCACGTGCACGTAGAGGCAGGTCAGATAGGTCGCAACATGCGAATATCCAGTCGATTGAGCGCACGAAAAGCGCTAAGAAAATCCACCCCGCAGCAAACCGGCACACCGGACGGACCGCATTATAAATCTCCGTGAACGGAGAACTGGACAAATCAGAAAAATACCCGGAACTACATAATCGCCCGGAAATACCCGGTTAACCCGGTATTCAACCGGAAGCCGTTGAGCGCCAACACCTTCCGTTCACCTCGGCGGTGCGCAACGGGCGTCGACCGGACTGCCGAACACCCGGACGCAAACCCCCGGGGGCCGCCCTCAGCCGTGATGCGGCGGGACCTGGCCCCGCAGCCACTCGTCGCCGTCGCGCTCCGAGGACGGCGACTCGTCCCATTCATCCCGGGTGGTGGAGGGGAGCACATCCCCGAACACCCGGTCCACACGCGCGAGGTCCCCCGCCCGGCGTCGCGCCCGGCGGGGGACCTCGGGGGTCTCACCCTCACTCATACCGCTCGCACCGGCTCACTCCAGCAGCCCGGACAGTTCGCCGATCACCCGGCTCGCCAGCGGGCCGAGCGTCGCCATCCCGTCGCGGACCGCGGCCCGGGTCCCGGGCAGGTTCACCACCAGGGTGCTCCCCGAGATACCGGCCAGCCCGCGCGAGAGGCCGGCGTCCAGCGAACCCGCCACGCGGCCCGAGGCCCGCAGCGCCTCACTGATACCGGGCAGATCCCGGTCCAGCACCTCGGCAGTCGACTCCGGGGTCACATCGCGCGGCGACATCCCCGTACCACCCACCGAGATCACCAGATCCACCCCACCGATCACCGCGGTGTTCAGCGCGTTCCGGATCGCGACCTCATCGGCTTCCACCGATACCGACGCGTCGACCAGGAAGCCCGCCTCGGTGAGCAGTTCGGTGACCAGCGGGCCCAGCGAATCCTCGCCGCCGTGAGCCGTCCGATCGTCCACGACCACGACCAATGCGCGCCCCGCCACAGGAGCATCGATTTCCATACCGCTCACCGTAGCGCCGACCTCGATCGACTCGTCCCTGCCCCCGGTCACCAGCTGCATCACCGGCCTCCTTCCACCGTCGCGGCAACGAGGGTCACCTCGACCGTCTTGGAATTGCCGCCCTGCCCATCGGTATACGTCACCTGCACCTTGTCGCCCGGCTGCTTCGACCGCACCGCGGCGACCAGCGCGTCACCCGAATCTATCGTGCGATCGTCGAGCCTGGTGACGATCGACCCGGGCGGAATACCCGCCTCGGCCGCCGGACCGTTGGGCGCGACATCGAGAACCCGGGCCCCGTGCACGGATTCGTCGCGCTGCACGGTCATCCCGATCTGCGCGTAGGTGGCCTTACCGGTCTTGATCAGCTCATCGGCCACCCGTCGCGCCTGATCGACCGGAATCGCGAACCCGAGCCCGATGGAACCGCTCTGCTGACCGGCGGCCCCCGACGAACCCAGGCTGGCGATCGCCGTATTGATACCGACCAGCCGCCCCGCCCCGTCCACCAGCGCGCCCCCGGAATTACCGGGGTTGATCGCGGCATCGGTCTGGATCGCGTCGATCACCGGATTCGGCACGGTGGGATCGCTACCGCCCTCACCCGTCGTCGACACCGGACGGTTCAGCGCCGAGACGATACCGGTGGTCACCGTTCCCGCCAGCCCCAGCGGAGAGCCGATGGCCACCACCGGCTGACCCACCTGCAAACCGGCGGAACTGCCCAGCTCGATCGGTTTCAGATCGGTTTTCCCGCGCACCTGGATCACCGCCAGATCCGAGACCGGATCCGCGCCCACCAGGGTCGCCGGAGCGGTGCTGCCGTCGGCGAACGACACCTGCATACCGCCACCCGCGCCACCGCCCGCGGCCACATGGTTGTTGGTCAGGATCAGTCCGTCGGAGGACAGCACCACCCCGGAACCCTCCCCCTGCCCGCGGTTACTGGCCACCTCGATCATCACCACCGACGGCAGCACCTCCTGGGCCACCGACTGCACCGAACCGGCGGGCGCGTTCGCCGCATCCCGGATATCCGGCGCGGGCGCGTCCAGCGCGTTGGTCACCGCGGGCCCCTCACCGGAATCGGCGACCAGGGCGCCCACCACGCCTCCGATACCGCCGCTCACCAGAGCCAGAGCGAGACCACCGGCCACCAGACCGGTCCGCAACGAACTCTTACGGGGAGCGGGCGCCGGCGGCACGGCCGCATAGAACTGCCCGGAATCACCGGGCGGCACACCGCCACCGAAACCCGGTCCCGGATACCCGGGCGGCGCCTCTCCCGGGAATTGCGCGGCACCGGGAAACTGCTGTCCCGGGATCGTGGGCGGACCGGGCACCGGCCCACCTCCACCCGGCCCCGCGCCGGGCGGCGGACCCGTCGGCGGCGGAGGCGAGGGCGGCACCGATCCCGATTCCGGACGATCCGGACGATTGGTCGAATCCTCGGTCATAGTTTCTCGTTTCTGCTGCTCATATCCGCTGTCCAGCGTGCCGACAAGGACTGAGAACGAACTGAGAGGGGGCTGTGTTTATTGGCGGCGCCTTCGGCGCCGCGGGGTTTCGGGCCCCTTGTGTCCCGTGTTTCCGGCCTCGAGACTCGCGGCTTCGCCGCCTTGCTTCGAGGCCGGAAACACGGGACGGCCCGAAACCCTTTGATGGCCTCGCTGGACTCGGCGCCGATGGGGTGGCGGGTACGGGGTGGGGGTGGAGGTGAGGGGGCTGCCGGGGGGGATGCGCAGGTGGCGGTCTGTGGCGGCGCGGCTCCTGAACGGCGGGGGCATCACCGGCCGGTCTGGTCGGATGGAGGGCACCGCCGACGACGGGCAGTTGGTATGGGCCGGTCTCTGCGGGAAGGGCGGTTGCTGAGGCACGGGGCGAGGCATTCACGGCTCCTCCTGTCTGGTCACGGCGGCAACCGCCGGCCGAATGGGGAATCCGGCCGGTAGGTATTATTTGTTTACCCGGCAATTATGCGCTGTCGGGGGTTTCCGGGCGATATTCTTCCGGCGGCGGGTTTTCTCCGGGCAACACGATTCGGATCAATGCGCCGCCGCGGTCCGAACTATCTATGCCGATGGTGCCGCCGTGTTTGGTGACCACCTGTTTCACAATTGCCAGGCCCAGGCCGGAGCCGGGCATGGATCTCGACGCTGTGGTGCGATAGAAACGCTCGAAAACCAGTTCGCGTTCGGCGGCCGGAATACCTGGGCCGGCATCGTCTACGGACAGTTCCAGCAGGCCGCGGCCGGTTTCGGCCATCACCACCCGAACCGGTTGATCCGGTGGGCTCCATTTCGCGGCGTTGTCGAGCACATTGAGAATTGCGCGTTCCAGCGCGGCCTCGTGTCCGTAAACGAACCAGGGGCGCAATTCCGCGTCGAATCCGACGGCGCTGCGACGGCGGACTCTTTCCAGGGAGCGTTCGGTGACCTCACCGAGGTCCACCCGCTCGTACACCGTTTCCGGGGCATCCTCGCGGGCGAGGTCCACCAGATCGCCGACGAGGTTGGACAGTTCCTCGATCTGGGCCATCACATCGGAACGCAGTTCGGCCATATCCTCTTCCGGGATGGCGGGGGCGTCGGGGTGGCTCGAGGCGATCAGGAGCTCCATATTGGTGCGCAGCGAGGTCAGGGGGGTGCGCAGTTCGTGTCCGGCGTCGGCGACCAGGCGTCGCTGCCGGTCACGGGATTCGGCGAGCGCGCGCAGCATGGTGTTGAAGCTCTCGGTCAGCCGGGCGAGCTCGTCGTCGCCGGTGACCGGGATGGGGGTCAGATCGTCGGTACGGGCGATGCGTTCGGTGGCGGCGGTGAGCCTGGCGATGGGCCGCAGGCCGGTACGGCCGACCGTGGTCCCGGCGCCGGCGGCCAGCACCACCCCGCACGCGCCGACCGCGAACAGCAGCCAGGCCAGCCGGTCCAGTACCTCCCGGGTCGGCTCGAGGCGCTGCGAAATGATCAGGGTGACCCCGGAATCCATCCGCTCGGCCAGAACTCGCTGGCTGTTGTAGGTGCGCAGCGAGGAATCGCGCCGGCCCTGGGCGACCGCGATCTCCTCGGTACCGATGGGCGGGGTGGTGGGCTGCGGCGGCATATAGACCGGCAGGCTCGCGCGTTGCGACGGGTCCTGGTTCGCGGCCGGATAGATCAGCGCGACGCCGATATCGTTGGAGAACAAGGTCGCGACGCCGAGCGACTGGAAGGCCATGCTGTCGATATCGCCGCTGATCATGGTTTCCGCGCGGGCCCGGAGCTGGGCATCCACCTGGCCGTACAGCGCGCGGGCGACCATGGCGTAGGCGGCGATCGAGGTGATCGCCACGAAGATGGCCACCAGCGAGGCGGCCAGCAGGGTGACCCGCCACCGCAGCGAGACGGTGCGCGTCAGCGGTGTCGGTGGACGCATGGTGGGCGGCTCGTCCGGCCATGGGCCGCCGAGTGGTGCGACGGTATGTTTCTTCGTCGCCGAACGTGGAGTGCGTGCCATATCCGTGCTTACGGGGGCGTCTCGCGCAGCACGTACCCGACACCGCGGACGGTGTGGATCAGCCGCGGTTCGCCGTCGGCCTCGGTTTTGCGGCGCAGGTAGCCGATATAGACCTCCAGCGCGTTACCGGAGGTCGGGAAGTCGTAGCCCCACACCTCTTCGAGGATGCGTCCGCGGGTCAGCACCCGGCGCGGATTGGCCATCAGCATTTCCAGCAGTGAGAATTCGGTGCGGGTCAGCGAGATGGCTCGGCTACCCCGCGACACCTCCCGGGTGACCGGATCCATGGAGAGATCCGCGAACTTCATCGCCTCGGAGATCTCTCCGATATCCGGCGCCCGGCGGCGTAGCAGCGCCCGCAGCCGGGCCAGCAACTCCTCCAGTGCGAACGGTTTGGGCAGATAGTCGTCGGCGCCGGCGTCGAGCCCGGCGACCCGCTCGGATACCGAGTCGCGCGCGGTGAGGACGAGGATCGGCAGATCGTCGCCGGTACTGCGCAACCGCCGGCAGACTTCCAGCCCGTCCAATCTCGGCATCATCACATCGAGGACCAGCGCGTCCGGGCGTTCCGCGGTCGCCTTCTCCAGTGCGTCGATACCGTCCACGGCCAGATCGACGGTGTAACCGTTGAAGGTCAGCGACCGGCGCAGCGATTCCCTGACCGCACGATCGTCGTCGACCACCAGTATGCGCATATCACCAGTTTGACGGCAGCGACTGAGAGGCTACTGAGAGGGCCCATCACCCGGCGCGTGCCGCTACCACGGACTTCTTCCCGCGCCTTTCGATTTTCTGAACAAACGTCCAGAACGTTAAGGGCGATTCCGCCGATTCGCCGACCGGTTCCGGGCGGCGGGAGAACCCACCCGGCATCCGTCGCGGTTACCGCCCGGCGTCACTACCTGCGAATTCATCCGATAACCGGATCTCTCATTACCGAGTTGTGATATGTGACGAAACCTGTTCCCCATACGCTATATTCGCGGTATAACCGTCTGAACGCCCCGATTGCCGACCGGTAGCATGCACGGTATGTTTCGAGCGGTAAAAACCAGACCTCTGGTCGGTTCGTTGTGGATTGAATCATAACTGAAACGGCCACGCACCAAATGAGGTCGATCGTGATGCGGAGGCGACAGAGGCGGATGGAAACACCGCGACCGTGGCAATTCAGCCTGTCCAACTGGTCGGTCACCCGCAAGGTCGGCATCGTGCTCGTGTTGCCGGTCGTCCTGGCGACCCTGTTCGCCGTCCTGCGGATCAACAATGAGCTGCGCACTCTGGAGCAGCTCGAGGCAGCGACCCAGCAGTCCCGCATCATCGGGCCGATCGTCGACTACAACGCGGCCGCCGAACATCTGGCGGTGACCGCGACGGCCAACAGCACGGGCGATTCCGAATCCCAGGCCACCGCCGCGCTGGCCCGGTTCGACTCCGCCCACCAGGCCCTCGAACGATCCCTGGACGCCAATCGGATCCGCCCCGAGGTCTCCCGTGAGCTCGCGTCCGCGCTCACCGTCGGCAGCACCATGCGCAGCGGCCTGAGTACCGGAACCCCGGCCATGGTCGGCGACCAGGCCGACGAGATCGCGGTCCGGATCGGTAACGCCCTGGCCCAGTCGCCCACGGTCGAAGACCTCTCCATCCAGCGCTACTTCCTGCAGGTCAGCGCCATCCAGAACGCGCGCAGGTCGTTGACCGCGCAGCGCCTGGTCATCAGTTCGCCGACCGCGGAGGACAATCCGGCGATGCGCGCCCGGGTGCTCACCTCCGGCGGCGCCGAACTGACCATGATCCACCAGTACGGCCAGATCATGCCGGATGTGGCCGGCAATATGCGTCCCCTGCTGGACGCGGTGCAGACCCGGCTGGCGATCTTCAGCCAGGGCACCCAGGGCGCGCTCACCGATCCCGCGGCCCGGGAATCGCTGCAGACCAGTTCGCAGGGCTACGAGACCACCACCGGTCAGCTCACCGCGACCATCACCGGCGCCCTGCACCACGCGACCGTCTCCGCGCAGAACAGCGCGCTGCGGGAGACCGCGCTGCTGATCGCCGCCCTCCTCGGCGGTCTGACGCTGGCCCTCGCGGTCGCCCGGACGCTGGTCGTACCGGTCCGCCGCCTGCGCCGGGACGCCCTCGAGGTCGCCCATGTCCTGCTCCCCGAAGAGCTCGAACAGGTCCGCGGCGGCGCCGAGACCCCCGAGATCCAGCCGGTCGGCGTCCAGGGCACCGAGGAGATCGGCCAGCTGGCCCGCGCGGTCGACGAAATGCACCAGCAGGCCCTCAAACTCGCCGGCGACCAGGCCCGTCTGCGGGTGCAGATCGGCAATATGTTCGAGACGCTCTCGCGGCGCAGCCAGTCGCTGGTGGAACAGCAGCTCGGCATCATCGAGGACCTCGAACACGACGAGGACGATCCGGAGCGGCTGCAGAACCTCTTCCGTCTCGACCATCTCGCCACCCGGATGCGCCGTAACGGCGACAACCTGCTCGTCCTGGCCGGTACCGCGCTGCGCCGCGGCCAGCTCGACCCGGTGCCGCTCTCCGATATGTTGTGGAGCGCGGTCTCCCAGGTGGAGGACTACCAGCGGGTGGAGATCGGCCATGTTCCCGACGGCGTCGTCGCCGGTGAGCCCGCGGTCGATATCGAACATCTGCTCGCCGAGGTCATCGACAACGCGCTGCGCTACTCCCCGCCCAACACCCCCGTGGCGGTGACCGTCTCGCGCGCCGTCGACGGCGGCTACCTCATCGAGATCACCGACCGCGGCCTCGGCATGGCCACCGAGGATCTGCAGGCCGCCAACGCCCGGCTGGCCTCCGGTGGTGAGATCAACGTCGAAACCGCGCGCCGGATGGGCCTGTTCGTCGTCGGCCGGCTCGCCAAGCGGCACCAGATCACGGTGGGCCTGCGCCGCACGTCGACCATGGCCCAGCAGCCCGGTATCACCGCCAGCCTGCACCTGCCGGGTCTGCTGGTATCGCCCGACACCGGGGCCGACAATCCGAATACCCTCACCGCGGATCTCGCGCTCTCGCCCCCGCCGCTGCAGCAACCGCCGTCGCGTCAGCTGACCCCGGTACCGCCGATCTCGGAATCCTGGCCCTCGCGCACCGGATCCCCGCTGCGGACGCCGGCGACTCCCCCCGCGCTCACCTCCGCACCGACGCTGACCTCGGCGCCGTCATTGGATTCGACACCGAGCCACACCTTCGGCACGACGCCGACCGGTCTGCCGCAGCGGCGTCCGGGCGCGGAGGGTCCGGTGGGCACGGGCCCCGGTAACGGCAACGGTGCACGAGACACCTTCTCGGCCTTCGACCCGGTGCCCGAGCCGGAGCCGGAGCCGCAGCCCGAGCGCGAGAGCACGCCGACCGGTCTGTGGGCGGAAACCTACAAGACCCCGTCGTACCCGGCCCCGGTGGATTCCCGTAACAGCTGGTCCGCGCCGCCCGCCGAGAACCAGGCCTCGCATACCTCCAGGTCCGGTCTGCCCATCCGGCGCCCGGGCATGGACCACGAAGACCCGTTCGGCCGCCCCGCCGAACGGCTGGGCGAGCCGGTCCCGGCCGCCACCACGACTTCCCAACGGCTGCAACCGGTCGGCGGCGAAACCCCCACTCCGATCTATCAGCGTATGGTGTCGGAATGGCTGGTCGAACCGGCAACACAAGAACAGCCACGCCAGGACTGGACAACTCCGGCCGATATCGGCTGGCTCGCCGCGGAGGACGCGGCCACGCCGAGCTCGGATTCCACCACCGCGAACGGGCTCCCCATCCGCCGGCCGGGCGCGCAGCTCGTACCCGGCGGGCTGGCTCCCGTCGAAGACGAGGCCCCGCGGAATCCGGATGAGATCCGGAGCAATCTGACCAGACATCTGAGTGGGGTCCGCACTGGGCGGGCCGACGCGCAGCACAATGACGGAGGGGTTCCATGACCGACCCGAAGAGCAACACGGACGAGAATCTGAACTGGCTGGTCGCCAGATTCACCCGCGACGTTCCCGGTGTCTCGCATGCCGTCCTGGTCTCCGCCGACGGCCTGCTGCAGGCCGTGAGCCCCCATCTGCCCGCCGATCGCGCCGAACAGCTGGCCGCCGTCACCGCCGGACTCGCCAGTCTGTCGACCGGTGCGGCGCAGTTGTTCGACGGCGGCAAGGTGATGCAGTCGATCGTGGAGATGCAGCGGGGCTACCTACTGGTGATGAGCGTCGGCAACGGCTCCCATATCGCGGTGCTCGCGAACAAACAGCACGATATCGGCCGGATCGGATACGAGATGGCCCTCCTCGTCGACCGCGTCGGCGCGGCCGTCAGCGCTACTGCCCGATCTACCGTCTGAACACAATGTCGCAATTCGGCCAAGGCATGCCCAATTACCACACCGGTGGACCCGATTACGGGCCCGGAGCGCACAACTTCGGACCGGGCGCACAGAACTTCGGACCCGGATCGTCGCAGTACAACACCGGTACGTACCGGATGCCCGGCACCCCGCCGTCCAACAGCTCCCGCCGGGCCGGACGGGTCCGTCCGTACGCTCTCACCTCGGGTCGCACGCAGCCCGCGGTGGATCTGCCGATGGAGGCGGTTATCGAAACCATCTCCTATCATGCACAATTCGATTGGCCGTCCGGCGACATCCGGTCCGAGATCCTGCGTCTCGGAACCCATCAGCTGTCGGTTGCCGAAATCGCCGCGCATCTCGATCGCTCGCTCGGTATGGTCCGCGTCGTCATCGGTGACCTCGTCGTCGACGGCAACCTGCGAGTGCATTCGACTTTGACCGAGCAGGCGAGCTACGACGAGCGCCGGTCGCTGATGGAGAGGACATTGCGTGGACTCCGAGCCCTATAGCAAGACCCAGGGTGGTGCCGCGGCGGAATCCGATACCCGCGTCGCCTCGACCAAGATCGTGGTCGCCGGGGGATTCGGCGCGGGCAAGACCACCTTCGTGGGCGCGGTCTCGGAGATCGTGCCGCTGCGCACCGAGGCGATGGTCACCAGTTTCTCCGACGGTGTCGACAATCTCGAGGACACCCCCGATAAGCAGACCACCACGGTGGCCATGGATTTCGGGCGGATCATCCTGCCCGGCAACCTGACGCTCTACCTGTTCGGTACGCCCGGCCAGCGCCGGTTCTGGTTCATGTGGGACGACCTGATCCGCGGCGCCATCGGGGCCGTGGTCCTGGTCGACACCCGCCGGCTCGAGGACAGTTTCGCCGCCGTCGACTTCTTCGAGGCCCGGAAACTGCCGTTCCTCATCGCGGTCAACAGGTTCCCCAATTCGCCCCGGTTCGCCATGGCCGAACTCCGCGAGGCGCTCTCGGTGCGCGAAGGGGTTCCGATCGTGGATATCGACGCCCGGGACGCCAAAGAGGTCCGCCAGTCGCTGGCGGCGGTCACCGAGTACGCGATCAGCCGTCTGAAAGCACAGGAATACCAAGGAGTCGCCCGGCATGGCTGACACGCTTGCCGTCGAGACGGTCGCGACCGTCGATCTGTTCACCATGGGGTACTGGCTGGTCCTGCTGACGGTCACGATTTCGGCCGTGGGCATGTTCGTCGGTCTCGCCTGCGCGGTGAACGGCCGGCGTTCGGTGCGGTTCCGGCCGATCTGGATCGCCGCCGCCGCGGTCGCGATCGGTGGTGTCGGCATCTGGCTGTCGTTCGTGGTCGCCCTGCTCGGAGTCTCGATTCCGGGCCAGATCCTGCGGTTCGATATATCCGAGCTCACCGTTTCGCTGTTGTTCTCCGTCGGCGCGGTGTTCGTCGGGCTGCTGCTCGCCGGTCGCGAATTCCACCTGCAGCGGATGGCCTATGCGGCCGGCGCCCTCGGAATCGGTTTCGGTTCCATGCTGTGGCTGCAGCTGACCTCCGTCGATGTGCAGGGTTCGGTGTCGGTGACGTACTGGCTCTTCCTGATCGCGATCGTCATCGCGGTGGGCGCGTCCTCGCTGTGCCTGTTCCTCTTCCAGCGGTTCCGCTTTCCGGCGGCACGGGTGGGATCGGTCCTGATGTTCGCGGCGGGCGTCGCGGCGGTGTACTTCACCGGGATCGCCGCCCTGGAGTTCCGGCTGGACCCCGACGCGGCACCGGCCGAGGGCATGGAGCTCTTCGGCTACGCGTTCCCCATGTTCGTGATCGGCCTGCTGGCCCTGGCCGTCCCGATCACCGCGGTCCTGGTGGCGCCGGAACGCCGCGATGTCAAGCCGGCGGCGCGCAAACCCGCTCCCCCGGCCGCGCCGGGCGGCGGCCCGGCCGGTGACGATCCGTTGATTCTGCCCGCCGACGCCGATCCGCGCGGTCCCCGGCCCTCCGCCGCGGCGGCGCTGGCCCAACGCGACCGGCCGCTGCCCGAACCCGCACGCTGATCCGGCCGGACACCGAATCCGTGCGGGTGGAACAGGAAACGGTACTGCGCGAGCTGTGGGCACAGCTGCGCGCGCTGCGCGGCGAGGTGGCCGAGTTGCGGACCGAGATCAGTGAGATGGAAGCCACCGTCGCCGATCTCGCGACCCGCGTGGACCGCCCCGAACGAATCATCCTGCCGTGGCCGGTTTCGCTGATGTTGTTGCCCGCCGCCCTGGCACTGGCCCTGCTGCGACAGCTGAACGCGCTGGCAGAAGCGCTGTCCATGGAATGTGTCGCCCGCACGGAGAACGAGGGTGACGAGGCCGAGATACCGGGTGAAAACCCTCAGAAGTGGCGATGAGCGGGTCTCCCATTGCTGGGAGACCCGCCCTCACGCACGAGGATAATCGGTATGGACCGGTGAAACAGCCCTAGGACAAGTTTTTCCGGCGAACACTGTGCACGAGTACGGTTTCCCGGCGCTCGACCGGCCCGCGGTCCGCAATCGGTCAGCTAGCAACAAACCAGGTCAGCGCCACCGTGTCGCTTGCCGGACGATTGCCCGGAGGCCCCTCGTCTGCCTCCGGCAACGCTGCGGCGAGGGCGATTTCACATCTAGGGGGCCTGACGTATCAGAGGCGTTCGGGGTCGATGAGTCCCCGCTGGACCGCACGCGCTACCCGGCGCGGCACCCGATAGACGATCCCACCCACGGTCACCGGCACCAGGCTCGGTGCGACCGCCTTCCAATTCGCCCGGCGGCTACGCGTATTCGACCGCGACATCTTCCGCTTCGGTACCGCCATGTCAACGTTCCTTCCGGGCCGATGCGGTACGTGTGCCGTACCGGCGGTGGAATTTCTCGACCCTGCCCTGCGTATCCAGCAACCGCTGGGCACCGGTCCAGAAAGGATGCGAATCCGCCGTCACGTCCACCACGATCAACGGATAGACGGAACCGTCCGACCAGGTGACGGTCCGATCGCTGGTCGCGGTGGACCGGGTCAGGAACTGCTTGCCGGTCCCGGAGTCCTCGAAGACCACCGGGTGATAGTCCGGGTGAATACCGGGTCTCATCATTTCTCCTTCCGGGCGTGTTCGCCCGTCTCACCGCGCCCGTCACCGGCGGTGGCGGGATGCGGTTCCTCCGATTCACAGGGGTCGGCGTGCCATTCCCCGAAGGGGTCCTCCCACTCGGCCACCTGGTGGGGCGCGCGATCGACCAGACGCAGTTCGTCGTCGTCGACCAGCGCCCAGTGCAGGGCGGTCCGGATCTCGTCCGGATCGCCGCCGTAGACGAGGACGGTGAGCGAGATATCGCGGTCACCGAATCTGTCATCCCAGCCCAGTGCCGCTATCGCACGGCGTTCGGGGTCGGCCTCGGCGAATTCGGCCGGCGACATGGCCGCAAGCCACCTCCCGGCGCCGCCCACCCGGAGCCCGCCGCCCGCCGATTCCAGCCACACCACCTCGTCGGGTTGCGTGGCCAGCCAGACGCGACCACGAGCGGTGACAACCCCGTAGAACAGCACGTCCAGCGCCTCGTGCAACCGCTCCGGATGAAACGGCCGGCGAGCCGCGAACTCGATCAGTTCGACCCCCTCGGCGGGTCCCAGCGGCGGCCGGCCGCGCAGCAACGGGGCGTGAGCGTCGAAAACCGCTCCGCGCCTGGACTCCGCGGGAATCCTGCCGAGCAGGTCCTCGATCGCACCGGGTGTCACCGCGTCGTCCCACGACACCGGGGCCATCGGTACCAGTCGCCGCAGCACCGCCGCCAGCGTGACGCGATCCGAAGTGGTCACATCCTCACCTCCGGTGATCACCACCGCATCGGCGAAAGCCACCTGACCCACGGCGAGCTGCGCCACCGTGCGCTCGTCGTCGGCTCGGGCCCAGCCGTGGTCGGCCAGGGCATCCTCGCTGGTCGCCGCCGGGAGCCAGGTCCGCGCATCGATTCCGGTGAGCACAGCGGCCACCCGCACATCGCGCCCCGCGGGACCGTCGACCCGTCCCACGATCCCGGTCACAGTGATATCGGTGATTCCCTCGCACACCGATTCCGCTTCGAAGGCCGGGTCCAGGGCCAGCACGATTCGATGGACCGAATCACGGGCTGCCAGCATGCACAGCAGGGGCAGCAGGTCCGCCCGCAGCGTGCAGGACACACAACCGTGCGCGAGCTCGTGCACCGTTTCGGTTGCCATCCCACCCTGGTGCACAATCCGCCGGACCACGCCCTGATGCAGATCGGCGAGGTCGTGCCGGATCACCACGGTGCCCGCCGCCGCACCGAGTGCCCCGGCGACGAGATCGACCGACCCGGCCGGATCGCCGTGCAGTCCCGCGACCACTACCACCGGGGTACGGCGGTCACGCCTTTCTGGAGCCTGAGCGGAGTGGGACACCACGACCCTTTCGGTAATGATTTTCAATAAATACTCAGGACACGGTACAGTGCGCGATCGGGGTTGTCGAAAACGATTGTCATTGTGATCGACGACCGGGACAGTCCGCGAGAATCGGAAGGAGAGCCGTATGTCGGCGCATTGTCAGGTCACCGGCCGCAAGCCCGGGTTCGGCAAAGCGGTCTCGCATTCGCATAAGCGAACGAACCGGCGCTGGAACCCGAACATCCAGCGCAAGACCTACTACCTGCCCAGTGAAGACCGGCGCATCACGCTGACGGTATCGGCCAAGGGCATCAAGACCATCGACCGCGACGGGATCGAGGCCGTGGTGGCCCGCCTCCGCGCCCGCGGCGAACGAATCTGAGGACACGATGGCATCGAAATCGACCGATATCCGGCCGGTGATCAAGCTCCGCTCGACCGCGGGCACCGGCTACACCTACGTCACCCGCAAGAACCGGCGCAACGACCCCGACCGGATGGTGCTGAAGAAGTACGACCCGGTGATCCGCCGCCACGTCGACTTCCGAGAGGAACGGTAATGGCCAAGAAATCCAAGATCGCGCGGAACGAACAGCGCCGGGAGATCGTCGAGCGTTACGCCGAGCGGCGGGCCGAACTGAAGGAAATCATCCGGAAACCGACCACTCCCGACGACAAACGCCTGGCCGCACAGGCCGCCCTGCGCCGCCTGCCCCGCGACGCCAGTCCGGTACGATTGCGCAATCGGGACACCGCCGACGGGCGACCGCGCGGTTATCTCCGGAAGTTCGGCCTGTCACGCGTGCGTGTACGCGAGATGGCACATCGGGGAGAGTTGCCCGGTGTGCACAAATCGAGCTGGTAACCCCGCAGATCTCGTGAGTTAGGAGCCGGTCATGGCAATCAAACGAGGCCCGTCGAAGAAGGCCCGCGCCGAGCAGGCCCGCAAGCCCAAGAAGAACCCGCTGATCGCCGCCGGTATCGAAACGGTCGACTACAAGGATGTGAACCTGCTCCGCACGTTCATCTCCGACCGCGGCAAGATCCGCAGCCGCCGGGTCACCGGCCTGACCCCCCAGCAGCAGCGGCAGGTCGCCATCGCGGTGAAGAACGCCCGCGAAATGGCACTACTCCCCTTCACCAGCAGGTAGGACTAACGCGCGAGAATCCACCCCAGAACGTCACCGACCTCCAGCACCTGGACCCACCGATTGGTAAACGGGTTCGGCCCGCGTCTGCTGTCGGCCCTCGAAGCGCATGCGGCGAAGCCGCGAGTCTCGAGGGCCGACAGCAGACGCAAAAGGGGGCCGAACCTCGAGCGGCGGAGCCGCTCCGAAATTACAGTGGGCGCATGGTCGTATCGCGGGGATTCCTGGTAGTTCTGGCCGTCTGTGCCGCCGTCACGCTGACCTCCTGCGGGGGCGACGACGACTCGGCCGCGGCACCCGCCGCCACCTCCGCTCCCCCGGCCACCGGCGCGGAACCGCCCGCGGCGCCGACCGAGGTTCCCGGGGCCGACCCCGGGCAGATCTTCACCGCCGACCCCAACCTGGTGGGGGCCCACCCCCTCCCCTTCACATCGTGGACGCGGGTCGGCGCGGACCGCATCGCCGTCCACTTCGAATCGGGAGTTCCCGAGTGCTACGGCGTGAACGCGGCGGTCACCGAGGATTCCGACACGATCACGGTGGCGCTGCAGGAGGGCACCCGTGCGGACGCCACGGGCAAGATGTGCGTGATGATGGCCGTTTTCGGCACCCTGGAGATCCAACTCGACGCCCCGGTGGGCAGTCGCCGCGTTCTCAGCGCCGTGTGAAGGTCCCGGCCGTCCTGCGCACGGCCGCAACATATTCCGTGCCACGAATTCCACGGGCATCGAAATCGGTGGCTGCCCGGCACTCGGAATCCGCAATAGCGTGCTTTCCCGGATAGACCGACGGTCGCGCAGCGGCCGCAGAAGGGAACACGGATATGCAGAGAACTCTTGCCCGCGGCATCGTCGCCTTGGCGATCGCCGCCGGCTCGGTGGCCGGCACCGCTACCGCCACCGCGGGGCCCGGCCTCCCCCTCGAACCGGCCGCCCCGATGTCCACATCGCAACCGGTGAACGACGGTTCCACCGGTTCCGCTCTCGGTCACGAGGGCAGCGGCTCGGCGCTCACCGGACCGATGTCCTCGGGTTCCGCCGAGGCGGCCGGAAGCTTGTTCATGCTCCTCGGCGCGCTCTTCGGAAACCCCGGGTGCGAACCGATGCTCTGCTAGCGATGGTCCCGATAGCCGCCCGTGTCAGCAGTCGCGACCGGGCGAACCGCCTCTGACCACGAGGCGAAGAGGCGCCGGAGTATTCCGGCGCCTCGTGTCGTCAGTGGGCGAAGTGCCGGGCCCCGGTGAAGTACATCGTGACCCCGGCCTCGCGGGCCGCGTCGATGGTGTCCTGATCGCGCACCGAGCCACCCGGCTGCACGATCGCGCGGATCCCGGCCTGCAGCAGGAACTGCGGGCCGTCGGGGAACGGGAAGTAGGCGTCGGAGGCGGCCACCGACCCCTTGGCCCGGTCACCGGCACGCTGTACGGCCAGGCGCACGGAATCGACCCGGTTGACCTGTCCCATTCCCACCCCCACCGAGGCACCGTCGTGGGCCAGCAGGATGGCATTGGACTTCACCGCCCGGCAGGCGCGCCAGGCGAATTCGAGATCCGCCAGAGTCGCGTCGTCGGCGGGTTCGCCCGCGGCGAGGGTCCAGTTGGCGGGATCGTCGCCGGTGGCGTCGACCGCGTCCCGGTCCTGTACCAGCAGGCCACCGCTCACCGGCCGCAACTCCACCCCCTGCGGCGCGGGCGGTTCGGCGATCAGGATCCGCACGTTCTTCTTACGCTGCAGCACCTCGACCGCGCCGTCGGCGTAGGAAGGCGCCACGATCACCTCGGTGAAGATCTCCGCGACCTGCTGCGCCATCGCCACCGACACCTCACGGTTGGCCGCGATGACTCCGCCGTACGCGCTCACCGGATCGCAGGCGTGCGCTTTGCGGTGCGCCTCGGCGATATCCGCGCCGGTCGCGATTCCACACGGATTCGCGTGCTTGATGATGGCCACCGTGGGCGCGGCGTGGTCGAAGGCGGCGCGCCAGGCCGCGTCGGCGTCGGTGTAGTTGTTGTACGACATCTCCTTGCCGTGCAACTGCTCCGCCTGCGCCAGCCCGCGGCGACCCGAGTCGTCGGTGTACAGCGCGGCCCGCTGGTGCGGGTTCTCGCCGTAGCGCAGTACCGCGGTGCGCTCCCAGCTCCCGCCGAGCCAGGACGGGAAACCCGCGTCCTCGTCCGCCTTCTCGACCAGGGTCTCCGCCATCCAGCTCGCCACGGCCACGTCGTAGCTCGCGGTGTGCTGAAACGCCTTGGCGGCCAGCGCGGTACGTTCGGCCAGGGTGAAACCGCCCTCGGCGACCGCTTTCCGGACCCCGTCGTAGTCGCCGGTGTTCACCACCACCGCCACCGACGGATGGTTCTTCGCCGCGGCGCGCACCATCGACGGACCGCCGATATCGATCTGCTCCACGCACTCGTCGGGCGTCGCGCCACTGGCCACCGTCGCGCTGAACGGATAGAGGTTCACCACCACCAGCTGGAACATCTCGACACCGAGTTCGGTGAGCTGGGCCAGGTGTTCGGGTTTGCGGGTATCGGCGAGGATGCCCGCGTGCACCTTCGGGTGCAGGGTCTTCACCCGGCCGTCCAGCGTTTCCGGGAACCCGGTCAGTTCCTCGACCTTGGTCACCGGGACACCGGCGTCGGCGATACGGGCGGCGGTCGACCCGGTGGATACCAGTTCGACCCCGGCCGCGTGCAACGCGGTCGCCAGTTCCACCAGCCCGGTCTTGTCGTAGACGCTCACCAGCGCCCGGCGGATCGGTGTGCGCTCACTCACCGGAGAACTCGCTCATCTGGGATATATGCCTTTCTTCCATCGGAGACAATTCCACGGGTGGCGACGGCGGCGACGATCTCCACCAGCAGGCGCCGTTCCACGACCTTGATTCGTTCGTGCAGCCCGGCCTCGTCGTCATCGGGACGCACCGGGACCGGCTCCTGGGCCAGGATCGGCCCGGTGTCGACACCGGAATCCACCAGATGCACCGTCGAACCGGTGACCCGGACACCGTAGGCGAGGGCGTCGCGCACCCCGTGCGCGCCCGGGAAGGCGGGCAGCAAAGCCGGATGGGTATTGATGATCCGGCCGCCGAAGCGGTCCAGGAACACGGGGCCGAGCAGTTTCATGAAACCCGCCGAGACCACCAGATCCGGCGCGTATCCGGCGACGGCCGCGGTGAACGCGGTATCCCAGGAGGCGCGGTCGGGATGGTCGCCGACCGCGATCCGGAAGGTGGGGATCCCGGCGGCTGCGGCATGTTCGAGGGCGGTGCAGTCCCGGTCCACGCCCACGGCCAGGATCTTCGCGGGATAGGCCGGATCGGCGGCGGCTTCGATCAGCGCGCGCAGCAGCGAGCCGGTCCCCGAGGCGAGTACCACCAGGCCGGCCGGGCTGGAATCGGTGCGTTCCGGGGCGGTCAGGGCTCTACTCCTGGCGTGAGAAGGGACAGCGACTGAGCCCGCTTCGCAAGCGGCGACAGAACCGCCGCTGCGGGGCGGTAGCGCAGCCACCGGCGGCGGGAACGAACCCACGGCACGGATAGAGCCTAGTAGACGCGTTCGACGGTCCGTCCGGCGCGGTCGGCTGCCGGGCCCGGGCCCCTACCGGCCCTCATGGGAGTCGTCGTCGAGCAGATCGGACTCGACCACCTCCGCGTCCAGGATCTCGTGCCCGGCGCCCTCGGAATCCGACAGCGACCCGGTCCGGCCCGGTCGTGGATCGTCGTCGACGATCTCCACCTCCAGCGGCGGTTCCGGGCCGACCTTCTCGGTCCGGGGGGCGTCGAGGAGATCGGCGTAGCGGCCGGACCCGGCTCCCGCGTCCGCGGGCAGTTCGGGAAGCCGGCCGGCGGGCAGGGCCCGGGGGTCGTACGAACGCTGTGGGGAGTCCGGTTGATCATCGCCGAAGTCGGTATCGTCCGGATCGAACAGGGCGTCGGGATGGCGCAGCAGCGGGGTCGGGAAGGACACCAGGAAGGTCCGGGCGTAGAACAGGCCCGCGTAGCCGGGTATCGCCAGCCAGGCGAACACCGCCAGCGCGAAGACCGGCAGTTCCACGCCCAGTCCGCCGAAATTCCCGAGGTCGCCGCCGGAGAGCGCCGCGGCCACGGTGAGCGCGAAACTGCCCAGGCCCGCCGACGCGAGCAGCGCCCACGGGGCGCCCGGCCGGTCGTAACTCACCCGGGCCGATTCGACGCCGCCGTACACACCGATCGCGGCGGGCACGATGAGCAGTACCGCCCACCAGAGCGCCGCCGGTCCGGTCGGTACCGCGGCGAGTACCGGTACCGCGGGGATGGGACCACCCACCACCGTGAACACGCCCACCGAGGCGTCGCCGAACTGGACTCCGGGCCCCACCAGCACACCCACCCCGGCGATCACCGCGTTGGGCAGATACAGCAGCGAGAGCAGCGTGAGGCCGAGTACATCCACGAACCCGTCGGCGTTGCCGTAGGTCTGCCCCACCTGCGACCAGTGGACCAGCAGTCCCAGCACGATCAGTACGGCGGCGCCGGCGAGCAGCCGCAGCGCCGACCGTCCCGCGACATAGGCGGCGGCGATCACATCGTAGGGAAGACTGTCGAAAATCCGCGCCCGGCACCGGAAGGCGACGCCGGCGAGGGTGGCGAGCAGATGCAGGGCCAGGACCCAGACGAACGCGGCCAGTGGGTTGGGACGCTGCAGGGCAATGGAACCCGACGCGTCCTCGGTGACCGCCAGGCAGACCGCGGTGATGAGCAGCGGACCGCCCACCGCCGCCCCACACAACCAGCCGAGATCGGCCCTGGTGGGTTCGGTATCGACGGCGCCGGTCGCCTCCCGGGCCGCGGCCCACATCAGCAGGGCGGTCGGCAGCACCGGCAGCAGGCTCACGGTGGTGGTGCCGATGAGCAGCGGCACCTGATGCACCGCCAGCCAGCCCGCGGCGATGGAACCGCTGAGACCAGTGAGATCGCTACCCGCGGTGAGCAGGGTCGCCAGCATCGTGACCACGATGGCGGCCAGCGCGAAGGCCGCGGGCCGGAAGGCGACATAGAGCAGTACCCGGGCGCGATCGGGTGAGAGCGGACCCGGTTCCCCGGCCGGTCGCGCCGAATTGCGGCGTGCGCCCCGGAGCGGGTGGGACGACGAGCTACGCGGGGCACTCATGGATTTCAGAGTGGCAGTTGCCCCGGCACGCGCGCTTCAGGCGCGCCGCGCCGGGGGCCGCCGGGGATCACTTCTGGTCGTCGGACTGCCGGAACGCGCGGGTGGCGTCGGCGGCCGGATCGGCGGGCTGCTCGCCGCCGAAGGGCTGGGCCTGCTGACCGGGCTGCTGCGGCTGCTGCTGGCCGTAGGACTGCTGCTGCGGCTGCTGACCGTACGGCGAGGGCTGCTGCTGGCCACCGGCATACGGCGACTGCTGCGGCTGCTGGCCGTACCCCTGCTGCGGCTGCTGCCCATAGGGCTGCTGACCGTAACCCTGCTGGCCCTGGGCCTGCTGGCCGTAGGAGGCCTGCTGCTGCTGACCGCTGCTGTACTGCTGGCCGTACCCCTGCTGCGGCTGCTGACCGTAACCCTGCTGCTGGTACTGCTGCTGGCCGTAACCCTGCTGGCCGCCGGGGAATCCGCTCGGCGTGGACGGGCGCGGCGCCGGCGGCTTGAGGATTCCGACGTCGAACAGCACCACGGCGACCGCGAGACCGGTCTGCACCAGCGCCAGGACGAGGATCAGGTACAGCCCGATCTCGGCCTTGGCGCCCTCGGGCAACGTGAACATCTGGAACAGGATCGTGAAGAACGTGCCCCCGGCCACGGCCGCGGCGGCGCCGACCCAGTTCTGCTTCGGCAGCAGCGACAGACCCGCCAGCAGACCCGCGATCAGCAGCAGTCCGCCGATCGGCGCTTCCTGGTACTCGAACAGGTTCAGGCTGGTATCCGCCGACGAGGGCAGGTCCAGATCCGAATCGGCGCCCACGTAGGACAGGAAGCCGAGCAGGAAGGCGAGCACGCCCACCGCGGCGGCACCGATGGTCAGGAAGAACGGCAGTCCTTTCCCGTCGGCCCCGGCGGCGCTCGCACCACCGGCCGCCTGCTGGCCGGGGTTGGGCGGAACGGAGGGCGGAACGGGTGCGTTGTACCCGGAGCCCCCGGTCGGGTATGACATGTCGTCATCTCCTAGGTCGAGTCATACGTACTTGACGGCTGAATTCCCTTTGACGCTACTGCACGCACGCGCGGGGGTCATCACCGCAGGATTCGAGGCGGCGGCCGTGACGCACAAAGGCCGCCCGGTGTTCACCCGGGCGGCCTTCGTGGTTCGGCACGACCACCGGATCAGGCGGAGACGGCCGCCTTCTCCAGGATCTCGCGCGCCAGGGCGGCGGTCTCGGACGGCGTCTTGCCGACCTTCACACCCGCGGCCTCCAGCGCGTCCTTCTTGGCCTGGGCGGTGCCCGAGGAGCCGGAGACGATGGCGCCGGCGTGGCCCATGGTCTTGCCCTCGGGGGCGGTGAACCCGGCCACGTAGCCGACGACCGGCTTGGTGACATTGGCCTGGATGTAGGCCGCGGCCCGCTCCTCGGCGTCGCCGCCGATCTCACCGATCATGACGATCAGCTCGGTCTCGGGATCCTTCTCGAACGCCTCGATGGCGTCGATATGGGTGGTGCCGATGACCGGGTCGCCGCCGATGCCGATGGAGGTCGAGAAGCCGAAATCGCGCAGCTCGTACATCATCTGGTAGGTCAGGGTGCCGGACTTGGAGACCAGGCCGATCGGGCCCTTGCCGGTGATGTTGGCCGGGGTGATGCCGACCAGCGCCTCGCCGGGGGTGATGATGCCGGGGCAGTTGGGGCCGATGATCCGGGTCTTGGCGCCCTTCTCCACGTTGTAGGCCCACGCGTAGGCGGTGTCCTGCACCGGGATGCCCTCGGTGATGACCACGAGCAGCGGGATCTCCGCGTCGATGGCCTCGATGATGGCGTCCTTGGAGAACTTCGGCGGCACGAACGCGATGGAGACGTCGGCCCCGGTCTTCTCCATGGCCTCGGCCACGGTGGCGAATACGGGCAGTTCGACCGCGTTGCCGTCGGAGTCGGTGTGCGCGACGGTGGTGCCCGCCTTACGCGCGTTCACACCGCCGACGACCTGCGTGCCCGCCTTCAGCATCAGGGCGGTGTGCTTGGTGCCCTCGCCACCGGTGATGCCCTGGACGATGACCTTCGAGTCCTTGTTGAGGAAGATAGACATATTTCTGTTTGTCCTTTACTGGGCGTGCCCTGGTAGGTCGACTCAGCGGGCCGCGAGTTCGGCGGCCTTGTCGGCGCCTTCGTCCATGGTCTGCGCCAGCGTCACCAGCGGGTGCGCGGCCTCGGCGAGGATCTTGCGACCCTCCTCCACCCGGTTTCCGTCCAGGCGGACCACCAGCGGCTTGTTGGCTTCGTCGCCCAGGATCTCGAGGGCCTTCACGATGCCGTTGGCCACCGCGTCACACGCGGTGATACCGCCGAAGACGTTCACGAAGACGCTCTTGACCTGAGCGTCGTTGAGGATCACGTCGAGGCCGTTGGCCATGACCTCGGCGGAGGCGCCGCCGCCGATATCGAGGAAGTTGGCCGGCTTGACACCCTTGTGGTTCTCGCCCGCGTAGGCGACGACGTCCAGGGTGGACATGACCAGACCGGCGCCGTTGCCGATGATGCCGACCTCGCCGTCGAGCTTGACGTAGTTGAGGTCGTTCTCCTTGGCCTTGAGCTCCAGCGGATCGGTCGCGTCCCGGTCCGCGAACTCGGCATGGTCGGGGTGACGGAACTCGGCGTTCTCGTCCAGGGTGACCTTGCCGTCGAGCGCGAGGATCTCGTTGTCCGGGGTGCGGACCAGCGGGTTGACCTCGACCAGGGTGGCGTCTTCGTTGACGAAGACCTCCCACAGCTTCTGGATGGTCACGGCCGCGGCGTCCAGCACATCGGCGGGCAGGTGGCCCTGCTCGGCGATGGAGCGCGCGAACGCGAGATCGACACCCTCGACCGCGTCGACGGGCACCTTGGCCAGCCGGTCGGGCTTGGTGGCGGCGACCTCTTCGATCTCCATACCGCCCTCGACCGAGCACATGGCCAGGTAGGTGCGGTTGGTGCGGTCGAGCAGGAAGGAGATGTAGTACTCCTCGGCGATATCCTTCGCCTCGGCGACCAGGATCTTCTTGGTGATGTGGCCCTTGATGTCCAGGCCGAGGATGTTGTTGGCGTGGGTCAGCGCGTCGTCCGGGGTGGCGGCGTACTTCACGCCACCCGCCTTACCGCGGCCGCCGACCTTGACCTGGGACTTGATCATCACCGGTTTGCCGATTTCGACGGCGATCGCCTGCGCGTCATCGGCTGTGTCGGTTACGCGGCCTTCCGACGAGGGCACTCCGTGCTTTACGAAGAGCTCCTTCGCCTGATATTCGAAGAGATCCATGTACTCACCGTCTCGTCTGCGTTGCTATGACAACGTCTTTGTTGGCGGCCCGACGTCGGTAGCGGGTCGCTCGGACTCTAACCACTCATAGGGACGGCCGATCGGGCACGTTCATCCTAAGTGGCGCAGGTCACGGGCCTCGCCGCGGGGACCTGAAACCCGCAGGCCAAGGCTACCGGCGAGTAGCTTTCGGCGCTTTCGCAGGCGGTCCGGCAGATGCGGTCCGGCAGCCGTGAACGCGTCGCGTGAAATCACCATCCAGAGTTTCCGTCGGTGAGCATTTGATCCACCGAAAGGTGATCAATGTCACAGTAACGTTTGAGTACGGCCTACCGCTTGCCGCGTCGCAATCGTTTCGTTACCGTCGAACCGGTTGATGTCACAGCTCGATCACGAGCGTTGCTCAGGCGTGGACGCTTGCGCACCCGGTTATCGCGCGAGTAGAGATCTCCAGGATTATGCTCCCGTGAGCAGGTTGAGAGAGGACGGCAGCTTGACGCAGCACCCCGCTCCGCAGTCGCAGGGCCGTTCGGCGGTCGCCACCCCGGGGCCGCATCGCACCATCACCGGGGAATCCACCGGTGCCGTCGTTCGCAATCGGATCGGCCGATGAACCACCGCGGGACCCTGAACCCTCAGTACGACAACCGAACCGGCCGGCGTCATCGTGATCCCGTGGATCAGGGGCCGCAGCCGTTCAACGCCTTCGGCGCTCCCGGGGACAGCCGCTCACGCCGCCGCCCGCTGAACACCGCCGCCGCGTCCGCCGCCGCCGATTCGCATCGCGCCGCAGCCGACGATTTCTGGGCCACCAATCAGAGCTGGGCCGACTCGCAGGCCGCCGCGCAGCAGTGGGACGCGCCCGTCGAACAGCAGACGTGGAACGCGGCCCCGGAACAGCACTCCTGGCCCCCCGCGGGGCAGCAGTCCTGGGACGCACCCGCCGAACAGCAGGCATGGGACGCCCCCGGTGGCGATTGGGCCGGTGCCGACCAGCACGACGACGGCGGCTGGCAGCGGGACGAAAAGCCCGCCTGGCACAGCGATCCCAACTGGAACACCCATCAGAGCTGGTCCGATCCTCAGCCCTGGGCCGAGGATCCCGCGCCCCGGGAGTCCGCGGACCGCGCGCTGCCCGGTGATCGGGTCCGGCCGGCCACGATCGCCGAAGCGCTCGAGAGCGTGTCCGACGATGCCGAGCCCGTCGAGGGGACCAAACAGTCCCGCTCGCGCGGCGCGCACCGGGTGGCCGCTCCGCCGTCGGCTCTCAAGGGCCGGGCCGCCGTTGTCGCGGTCGCGGCCGGCGCGGTCGTCGCCGCCGGTCAGTGCGCCACCGCCTCGCCCGGTGAGCAGAAACAGCAGCAGGCCACCGATTACGAGGCCGCGGGCTCGGTGCACGAGATCGCCGCCCAATCCATGGCCACCGAGGATCCCGCCGCCGTGGGCGATACCAAATCGCCGCAGATGCTCGGCGCCGGCGCCCCGGTGGACGCGGGCCGGTTCGGTGAGATGCTCGCCAACGGCGCCCAATTCGCGCACAACCTGGCCCAGGCGGAAGAAGCCAAGTTCCGCCCCCTGTTCGCCCGCTTCGCCAGCGGCTCCTACACCTCCGGATTCGGTGCCCGCTGGGGCGTGCAGCACCTGGGTATCGATGTGGCCGGCCCGATCGGCACCCCGATCTACGCGGTGGCCGACGGTGAGGTCATCGACGCCGGCCCCGCGTCGGGCTTCGGCATGTGGGTTCGGCTGCAGCACGCCGACGGCACCGTCACGGTCTACGGGCACGTCGATACCACCACGGTCACGGTCGGCGAATACGTCTTCGCGGGCGATCAGATCGCCACCATGGGCAACCGGGGCTTCTCCACCGGCCCGCACTGCCATTTCGAGGTCTGGCTGAACGGCAGCGACAAGGTCGACCCGGTGCCCTGGCTCGCCACCCGCGGTATCGGCCTCAACGGCAGCGGCGACTGACGCGCGGTCCCCGAGCGGGTCGTTACCCGCCCCGGCGGGCGGTCAGGGCGCCGCGGTGATCGCCAGTCCGATCAGCGCGATCACCTTCGCGGCCTCCAGCCCGATGTACCAGTAGTGCGCCGTGGATCGCGGTAGCTCCTCACCCGCGAGCACCCGATCCGACCGGCGTGACAGCGGCGGCCGCACCACGGCCAATTGCACGATCAGGATTCCGACCGCCACCGCCGCCCACGTCCGGACCGCGCCACCGGGCCCGAGGACGACCAGGGATACCACCAGCAGCACGGCGAGCACCGACTCCACGGTGTTCAACGCCCGGAACACGATCCGGCCGATTCCCAGGCCGAGTTCGGTGGTGACCCCGGGCGCCCGGAATTTCAGCGGCGCCTCCAGGAACGAGATCGCCAGCACCATCCCGAGCCAGAGCATCGGCAAGAACCACAACAGATGCTGCGCAACGGACTCCATGATCGAAATCTAACCCGCGCGGACCCGCCGCGGGCCGGTACCGGGCACCCCTTCTGTGGCCACGGCAACCGGCGCAGCGCCGGCTCCCGCGACGCGGCTAGAGCTTCGTCAGGGTCTGGCTGAACTTCGGGATGAGCCGGATAGTGCCGCTGCTGCCGAAATCGATCGTCACGCTGGCCATATCGCCCATTCCGTCGGCCGAGACCACCCGGCCGAGACCGTATTTGTCGTCGCTCACCCGGTCACCGACGGCGAGCGACAGGCCGACATTGTTGCGGGCGACCCGCCGGCCCGGGCCGCTGTCGCGTGGACCGGGTCGCGGCTCCCGCGACTGCGGCCAGCCGCCGGTCCAATCGGAATCGTCGGACTCCGCGCCGCGCCGGCGCCCGAAACGTTCCGGCGCCGAGGGACGCTTCGGCTCCAGCCGCTGCCAATCGATCAGATGATCCGGGACCTCCTGCAGGAACCGGGACTCCGGGTTGAACACCGGCTGCCCCCACCCCGATCGCACCACCGCGCGGGTGAGGTACAGCCGGCGCCGGGCGCGGGTGATGCCCACGTACGCCAGCCGCCGTTCCTCCGCCAATTCCGCCGGATCACCGAGAGCGCGCAGATGCGGGAACTGCCCGTCCTCCCAGCCGGTGACGAACACCACCGGGAATTCCAGCCCCTTGGCGGTGTGCAGGGTCATCATGGTGACCATTCCCGACCCCTCGTCGGGGATCTGATCGGTATCGGCCACCAGCGATACCCGTTCCAGGAACGCGGCCAGCGATCCCGGCTCCGGTTCGCCCTCACCGGTTTCCGGCAGCATGCCCTCGGCCCGGGCCGCTTCCAGCGCATTACGTGCCTCGGAGCTGAATTCGCGGGCCACGCTGACCAGTTCGTTGAGATTGTCCAGCCGCGCGCCGTCCTGCGGATCGTCGGACGCCTCCAGTTCGGCGCGGTAGCCGGTGCGATCCAGCACCGCCTCCACCACCACCCCGACATCGGGGAAATCCAGTTCGTCCATTTCGCCGGCGGCCCGGATCTGTTCCAGCAGTGCGACGAATCCCGCGATGGCATTACGGGCCCGGGTGTTGAGCAGCGCGACCTCACCGGCGGCGGCATCACGCAACGCCTCGGCGAAACCGATACCCCGCTGCTCGGCGTGCACGGCCACGCACGCCTCCGCGCGATCGCCGATCCCCCGCCGCGGCGTGTTGAGGATGCGGCGCAGGCTCACCGCGTCGTCCGGGTTCTCCAGAACGCGCAGATAGGCGACGATATCGCGGACTTCCTTACGCTCGTAGAACCGCACCCCGCCGACCACCTTGTACGGCAGGCCCATCCGGATGAAGATCTCCTCCAGCGCCCGTGAGTTGTTGTTCGTGCGGTAGAACACCGCGATATCGGAGTAGGCGACCTCGCCCGCGTCGACCAGCCGGTCGATCTCGCGGGCCACGAACGCCGCCTCGTCGTGCTCGTTGTCGGCGACGTAGCCGGTGATGAGTTCGCCCTCACCCGCCTCGGTCCACAACCGTTTGTCACGGCGGTTGGTGTTGCGGGCGATCACCGCGTTCGCGGCGGACAGGATGTTCTGGGTGGAGCGGTAGTTCTGCTCGAGCAGGATGGTCTCGGCATCGGGGAAATCGCGTTCGAACTCCTCGATATTGCGGATGGTCGCGCCCCGGAACGCGTAGATCGACTGGTCGGCGTCACCCACCACGCAGAGTTCACTGGGCGGTACCGCCCGCGGATCCTCCTCCCGGTCGGCGGGATCCGCCGCGGCGGCGGCGCCGGCCTCGGAATCCGAGGCCTCGGTGGCGGTCTCGCCGTCGCGGCCGTGATGGCCCACCAGCTCCCGGACCAGCACGTACTGCGCGTGATTGGTGTCCTGGTACTCGTCCACCAGCACATGCCGGAACCGGCGGCGGTAGTACTCGGCGACCTCGGGGTGCTTCTGCAGCAGCAGCACCGTCTCGCCGATCAGATCGTCGAAGTCCAGCGCGTTGGCGGCGCGCAGCCGCCGCTGGTATTCGGCGTAGACCCGGGCGACGACGCGGGGCAGATCGACGTCCTCGAATTCGGCGTCGGCGCCCGCCTTCTCGGGGCCGATCAGTTCGTTCTTCAGATTCGAGATGGCGGTGGCGAGCAGGCGCGCCGAATACTTCTTGGGATCGAGTTCCAGATCGCGGCCGATCATGGTGAGCAGACGGCGGGAATCGTCGGCGTCGTAGATGGAGAAATTCGAGTTCATCCCCGGCAGCAGCGCGGCCTGGGTGCGCAGGATGCGGACACAGCTGGAATGGAAGGTCGACACCCACATACTCGCGGCCCGCGGACCCACCAGCTCGATGACCCGCTCGCGCATCTCGGCGGCGGCCTTGTTGGTGAAGGTGATGGCGAGCACCTGCCCCGGAGTGACCCCGCGCGCGGCGAGCAGATAGGCGATCCGCCGGGTCAGCACCGCGGTCTTGCCCGAACCCGCGCCCGCCACGATCAGCAGCGGTGGACCGGTGTGCAGCACCGCCGCGCGCTGCTGCGGGTTCAGCCCCTCCAGCAGCGCGGCGGCCTCGTCTTCGCGCCGCTGGGCCGCATCCGTACGCCGCTGGGTCTGTTCGGCCTGGAACCGGCGCTGCAGCGCGGCCAGCCCACCCTCCGGCGCGGACCCGCCGGGCCCGCGCGCGGCCGGGATATCGAGGCCGGGTAGCTGCGGCGCACCCTGCGCATGCTCGGACGCGCCGGGCTCCGGCGAGCCGGCACCGGAGTGCTGTGCACGGGGAGTGGGCGAATCCGAACGAGGTGCTGCCGCTGTGGTGTCCATCGTCTGTTCACGCTACCGCCGCGACCCGACACGATCGAACACTCGGCCGAATTCACTGCCGCGACCGGCTACTGTGCCGCAACCCGGCGCCTCGCTCGCGGTATACCCAACCGTGACCGTTTTGCATACCTCGCATACCGTGGCAAACTGGCATTATGGTTTGCCCTGTAGCGCAACAACCGCTCCGGCCGTACGGACCGCGGCGCCGCAGACGGGGATCCTGAGTCCCATTTGGGCAGGTAGGGGGGCCAATAAGCAAGGTCGGACCCGCCGGGTCTTTTCACGGTGAAGGAGCTCTGGACCGGTAACACGAAGCGCCTCGGCGCCGATCCAGGTTCTGACACGAGGAGATGAATGATGAGCACACCCGCTACTGCGACCGGGTCGGATTCGACAACCGGCTCGGAATCGGAGCTCCCTCGGACCGAAGCCGAGATCGAGAAACTCCGTAAGGAGATCGATCAACTCGACGCGGACATCCTGGCGGCGATCAAGCGCCGGACGGAGATCTCGCGGGTTATCGGACGAACCCGGATGGCCTCCGGCGGTACCCGGCTGGTCCACAGCCGGGAGATGAAGGTGCTGGAACGGTTCAGCGAACTCGGCCAAGAAGGCCATACGCTGGCGATGCTGCTCCTCCGTCTCGGTCGCGGCCGACTCGGCCGCTAGGCCGCACGAACCACTGCGGCGGCCCGCAGACCGCCGCACTCCCACGAACCGCCCCGGGTGATCGTGCCCCGGGGCGGTTCGTTTGCTCGGCTTCCGCTGCTACTGCATGGCGATGTACTTGGTCGACAGATACTCCTCGATCCCCTCGGTACCGCCCTCCCGGCCGAAACCGGACGCCTTCACTCCGCCGAACGGGGCCGCCGGATCGGAGATCACCCCGCGGTTGACGCCCACCATGCCGGTCTCCAGCCCCTCGGCGACCCGCAGCGCCCGATCCAGGTCCCGGGTGTAGACGTAGCTCACCAGCCCGTACTCCGTATCGTTGGCCGCCGCCAGGCCCTCCTCCTCGGTATCGAAGGCGACAATGGGCGCGACCGGCCCGAAGACCTCCTCCCGCAGGATCCGGGCGTTCGCGGGAATATCGGTGAGCACGGTGGCCGGATAGAACCAGCCCGGACCGCCCGGCGCCTTACCGCCCACACGCGCTGTCGCACCACCGGATACGGCGTCGTCCACCAGTTCGGACACCGTGGTCAGCTGCTCCTCGTTGATCAGCGGGCCCAGCGTGGTTTCCGGATCGGTGCCCGGCCCCAGCCGGACCTTCTCGGTCACCGCCGCCACGAACTTGTCGGTGAACTCCGCCAGCACCCCGCGCTGCACATGGAACCGGTTCGCCGCCGTACACGCTTCCCCGCCGTTACGGAGTTTGGCCAGCATGGCGCCTTCGACGGCGGCATCGATATCGGCATCGTCGAACACCACGAACGGCGCGTTGCCGCCGAGTTCCATCGAGGTCCGCAACAGCCCGCCCGCCGACTTCTCCACCAGGGTGCGCCCGACCTCGGTGGATCCGGTGAAGGTGAGCTTGCGCAACCGGGAATCATCGATCAGGGCCTGGGTCACCGCACCCGACCGGCGCGAGGTGATCACCGACAGCACGCCGTCGGGCAGACCGGCCTCCGAACACAGCTGTGCCAGCAACAGCATCGTGAGCGGGGTCGCCGAGGCCGGTTTGACGATCATGGTGCACCCCGCCGCCAGCGCCGGGCCGATCTTGCGGGTCCCCATCGCCAGCGGGAAATTCCACGGGGTGATCGCGAGGCAGGGCCCCACCGGCTGTTTGTGCACCATGATCCGCCCGGTCCCGGACGGGGCATGCAGATAGCGGCCGCTGACCCGCACCGCCTCCTCGCTGAACCAGCGGAAGAACTCCGCGCCGTACCGTACTTCGTTGCGGCTCTCCGGCAGCGCCTTCCCCATTTCCAGGGTCATCAGCAGGGCGAACTCCTCGGCCCGCGCGGTGACCCGCTCGAACACCGCGCGCAGGATCTCCCCGCGCTCCCGGGAGGGGGTCGCCGCCCAATCCGCCTGTACCGCGGCCGCCGCATCCAGCGCCCGGATGGCGTCCTCGGGAGCCCCGTCCGCCACCTCGGCGATGACATCGCCGTCCGCCGGATTGTGCACGGCGAAGGTCCCGCCGCCGGCGGCGTCGACCGGCCCGCCGATCCACAACTTCTTCGGTACGGATGCGAGTACTTCTGTTACTGAGGCCATACCCCGAGCCTATGTCGCGGGGGCCGGGAAATCGCCGGCTCCGGGGGACAGGCTGTAATTTTGGAGACGCTCCGCGTCTCGAGGGTGGGGCCCTGACATCCCGGTTCTTCACTCCCGGCGGTCGGTCGCTGCGCTCCCTTCCTCTGGTCGCTCCAGAACCGGGCGGGCCCCACCCTGGACGGATGCGACCATCCGGAGGAGACGGGAGATCCTCGCGAAAGCACGCCACACCCTCGCGACACGTGGCCTGGTACCGCCGTCACCACCGGGTTCCCATTCGAAGCGGGCTCATCCTCGGAATGGGCCACTTCCCGACCGCCGAGCATGCGAGGCTCCCGAAAAGGGTCGGCCCGCATCTGCTGTCAGCCCTCGAAGCGAGGCGGCGAAGCCGCGAGTCTCGAGGGCTGACAGCAGATGCTCAGGAGGGCCGACCCTCGAGCGGCGGAGCCGCTCCAGAGTTACAGTACGCTCGGTGGGTGTGAGCGTCGACATAACCGCATCGGCGGCATGGCGGAAATTGCACGATCATCACGGTGCGACGGCCGCCCTACGGCTACGGGACCTGTTCGCCGACGATCCGGCGCGCGGCCGGGATCTGACCCTGACCGCGGGTGAGTTGCGCATCGACTACAGCAAGCACCGGGTGACCCGGGAAACGCTGCAGCTGCTGGTCGAACTGGCCCGGGAGGCCGGGGTGGAGGCCCAGCGCGACCGCATGCTGCGGGGTGAGCACATCAACACCTCCGAGGATCGCGCGGTCGGGCATACCGCGCTGCGGTTGCCCGCGGGGTCTTCGCTGACCATCGACGGCGAAGACGCCGCGGCGGCGGTCCACGAGGTGCTCGGCCGGATGCGCGTTTTCGCCGACTCCGTGCGCTCGGGGCAGTGGCGCGGCGCCACCGGCGAGCGGATCCGCACGGTGGTGAACATCGGAATCGGCGGTTCGGATCTGGGACCGGTGATGGTGCATCAGGCGTTGCGCCACTACAGCGACGCCGGGATCGACGCGCGGTTCGTCTCCAATGTCGATCCCGCCGATCTGGTGGCCACCCTGGCCGGCCTGGACCCGGCGGCCACCCTGTTCATCGTCGCGTCCAAAACCTTCTCGACCCTGGAGACCCTGACCAACGCGACGGCGGCCCGGCGCTGGCTGGTGGCGGCGCTGGGCGAGGACGCGGTGGCGAAACATTTCGTCGCGGTGTCCACGCATGCCGGGCGGGTGGCGGAGTTCGGTATCGACACCGCGAACATGTTCGGTTTCTGGGATTGGGTCGGCGGCCGGTATTCGGTGGATTCGGCCATCGGGCTTTCGGTGATGGTGACGATCGGCCCCGATCGGTTCGCCGAGTTCCTGGCCGGGATGCACACCGTGGACCGGCATTTCGCGACCGCGCCGCTGGAGGCCAACGCTCCGGTGCTGCTGGCGCTGCTGGGTATCTGGTACGCGAATTTCTTCGGCGCCCAGTCGCGGGTGGTGCTGCCGTATTCCAACGATCTGGCGCGTTTCCCCGCCTATCTGCAGCAGCTCACGATGGAGTCGAACGGTAAATCGGTGCGCGCCGACGGCACCCCCGTGACGACCTCCACCGGGGAGATCTTCTGGGGCGAGCCCGGCACCAACGGCCAGCATGCCTTCTATCAGCTGCTCCACCAGGGCACCCGGCTGATTCCGGCCGATTTCATCGGATTCGCCCGGCCCACCGACGATCTGCCCACCCGCGACGGCACCGGCAGTATGCACGACATCCTGATGAGCAACCTCTTCGCGCAGACCAAGGTGCTGGCGTTCGGGAAAACCGCCGAGGAGATCGCCGCCGAAGGGACCCCGCCGGAGGTGGTACCGCACAAGGTGATGCCCGGGAACCGGCCCAGCACCACGATTCTCGCGCCGCGGCTCACCCCGTCGGTACTGGGTCAGCTCATCGCGCTCTACGAACACCAGGTGTTCGTGGCGGGGGTCGTCTGGGGTATCGACAGCTTCGACCAGTGGGGTGTGGAACTCGGCAAGCAGCAGGCACTGGAACTGGCGCCGCTGCTCACCGCGGCCGATGATCCCGGACCGCAGGACGATTCGTCCACCGACGCGCTCATCCGCTGGTACCGCACCAACCGCTGACCGGCTACCACGGCGCCAGCGGCAGACCGGCCCGCGCCGCGATCCCGGTGGCGAGCCGGTGCAGCGCACCGGAATCGGCCACCCGCTCGGGGTAGAGCCCGGTGAGGGTGAGGATGTAGTCGTCGCGGAAGCGGCACAGATATCCCGACAACCGGGTGCGCGGGCGGCCGGCGTAGGTCAGGCCCGGGTGGATGGCGCGGGTCGCGACGCCGGTGCACTCGTGGGCGCCGAACGTGTGCAGGGCGGGCGGGAGGACTCCGATATTCGAGCACAGGATGTCGCGTTCACCGGCACCTCGCGACAACCGGTGGGCCACCCGGTCCGGTACCAGGTGCAGGAACTCCTCCGGTAGTCCCGCCGGACTCGACATCCGGTGCTCGTAGGCGGCCCGGCTCTTCGCCCTGATCTCGCCCGGGCCGTCGGCGGGCCGGACCACGATCTCGGTCACGGCGAGGTCGTTGTCGACACGGGGTTCGTCGCGGGTGTCCACGGGCAGGCTCGCCGCGATCCGGTCGCGCGGGAAACCGGCGGCCCACAGGGTCTGCGCCACCAGCCAGATGAACAGGCTGTTCGCCGTACCACCGGTCCCGGCCGCGATCCGTTCCCATTCCGTCGCCGAACAGCGCAGGATCAGTCCGCATACCGGCAGTGCGCCGGAAGTCCGGGGCAGTTGCGGCCGGACCTCCGCGGCTACCGGGGGCGGGCCGCTCGTCGGTATCGCGGGAGTCCGGTCGCCCGCGGCCGCGCAGGGCGGGTTCGGCGGATCGGGGACGCCGGCGCCTCGACCGGCCGCCCGGACCGCTGTGCGCAACCCGTGGACCGCGACACCGGAGGTACCCCGCAGCACCCGGCCCCAGACCCGCGCCGCATCCGCCCAATCCGAGCCCGGAAGCTCTGCCTCCGGCGCACCGCCCGGTTCCGCGGGCCGCCGGACCTCGGCCAGCGCCCGCTCCGCCGCGATGATCAACCCCCGCGCGTCGGCGAGGACATGGGAGCAGGTGAGGGCGACCACCGTTCCGCCGTCGTCGACCGGTGCCGCGGACAACCGCCACCCGGGTCCCCGGGCCGGATCCAGATCCGCGCCGAACGTATCGGCCCAGCGCACGATCTCGGCGGTGGGCAGCGGCGCCCCGGCATAGTCGAGGCGGTGGGCGCATTCGTTGCGCCGCCACTGTGCGCGCGCCCCGGGCACCCGGGACCGCACCACCCGGCGGCCGAGCGACCCCGTGCGCAGCGCCTCGTGCAGCCGGTCCAGTTCGGCGGGCGGCACGCGGTCGCCGGTACGCCACAGTCCCTGGAGTGCGATGGGTGTGCCCATACCTCGATGGGTACGCAGAAAGATCTCGTCGACAACGCTCAGCCTGCGCATCCGCCCAGGCTATCGGTTATCCGGCTCCGAGCCCGAGACGGTGGGCGGACGCCTCGGTGAGATCCCGGGGGGGTGTCCACCATCGCGATCAGGGCTCGCACGGCCTCGGAAAGCCGGTACCGACCGGTCGCGATCCCGCCCGTGCCGGTATGTGACCGGCGTCGCATAATCGATGGATGCCCACGCACGAGGTCAGCAACCAGGTTCCGCCGATCACCCCGTTCGACTTCTCCCGGGATCCGGCGCTGATCACCGGGTTGCACCGCGAGGGCGGGGGCTGGGCCGAGGACGACGTCCGGGCGCTGGGCGTTCTGTCCGGCAGCGAAGAGGTGCAGGAATGGGGCCGGCTCGCCAACGAGTACCCGCCCGTCCTGCGCACCCACGACCGCTACGGGCACCGGATCGACGAGGTGGAGTTCCACCCGCACTGGCACGACCTGATGACGGTCGCGGTGGAACACGGCCTGCACGGCACCCCGTGGACCGAGGAACGCCCCGGCGCCCATGTGGCGCGGGCCGCGAAGTTCTACGTCTGGGGCGCGGCCGACGCGGGCCATATGTGTCCCGTCTCGATGACCTACGCGGTGATCCCGGCGCTGCGGCACAATCCGGAGCTGGCCGCGAAGTACGAACCGCTGCTGGCCGCGCGCACCTACGATTTCGGCCTGCGCGAACCGTCCACGAAGGCGGGGCTCATCGCCGGTATGTCGATGACCGAGAAACAGGGCGGGTCCGATGTCCGCGCCAACACCACCACCGCCACGCCGCAACCCGACGGCTCCTACCGGATCGTGGGCCACAAATGGTTCACCTCCGCGCCGATGTCGGATATGTTCCTGACCCTCGCGCAGGCGCCGGGCGGACTGTCCTGTTTCTTGCTGCCCCGGGTGCTGCCGGACGATTCCCGCAACCCGATCCGTCTGCAGCGGCTCAAGGACAAACTCGGCAACAAGTCGAACGCCTCCGCCGAGATCGAATACGAGGACGCGACCGGCTGGCTGGTGGGCCCGGAGGGCGCCGGCGTGAAGACCATTATCGAGATGGTCAATATGACCCGGCTGGACTGTGTGATCGGCTCATCGGTCGGGATGCGCGTGGCGGCGGCACGCGCGGTGCATCACGCCCGGTACCGGAAGGCGTTCGGGGCCGCACTGGTCGATCAGCCGGCCATGCGCAATGTGCTCGCCGATCTGGTGATCGAATCCGAGGCCGCGACCACGGTGATGCTGCGGCTGGCCGGCGCCACCGACCGTGCCGCGGGCGATCCGGCCGAGGCCGCGCTGCGCCGGATCGCGCTGGCCGTCACCAAGTACTGGGTGTGCAAGCGGTCGCCGGCGCATGCGGCGGAGGCGCTGGAATGCCTCGGCGGCAACGGCTACGTCGAGGAATCCGGGATGCCGCGGCTGTACCGGGAGGCGCCGCTGATGTCGATCTGGGAGGGGTCGGGCAATGTGGCCGCGCTCGACGCGCTGCGCGCGATGGGCACCCAGCCGCAGACGGTGGAGGCCTATTTCGACGAGGTATCGCGGGCGCGCGGGGAGAATCCGCACCTCGACCAGGCGATCGACCGGGTCGGCAAGGAACTCGCCGACCGGACCGATATCGAGTACCGGGCGCGGCGGGTGGTCGAGCTGATGGCACTGGTCCTGCAGGGCGCCCAGCTGGTGCGGCACGGCCACCGCGCGGTGGCGGATGCCTTCTGCGCCTCCCGGCTCGGCGACGACTGGGGCGCCGCCTTCGGCACCCTGCCCGTGGGGGTGGACACCGCGGCGATCATCGAACGCGCCTACCTCTGACCGCCGCGACCGGGCCACCCCGGCGGGCCACTCAGTGCGCCGGGAGTACCTGTCCGAGGAAGCTCAGGGCGCGGTCCAGGCCGCCCGAGTTCGCGAGATCGTCGTGTCCGGCCTCGAGCAGCTGGACCTCGTGCCGGGTGCCGTTCTGCGCGAACTGGGCGGTGAGCGCGAGGGTGAGCGGGAGCGGGACGACGGTGTCGTAGTAGCCGTGCACCACCAGGATCGGATCCTGGTAGCCGCTGACCGGCACCCCCATGTACCCGCGCATCGCCGACGCGAATTCGGGATCGTCGAGCGGGCGGGCGAGCAGTTCGCCGATCTTCGCCGTGGCCAGCATCGCGCCGGCGCGGGCGTTGCAGCGCGCGGCGAGCCCGTCGACGAAGCGCTGTCCGTCGGGGGTCAGGTACTCGTCGACGTCGACGTCGAGTTTCGCGCCGGTCATCCCGGCCAGCACCATGGGGACGGCGCGGCCGGTGAAGCCCGGCATCTCCGGCTGGCCGGGCCGGGAGCGCAGGAAGATCGTCTCGAGGTTGCTGGCCGGGGCCAGGGCCGCGGTGCCGCGGAAATCGAGTTCGGGCGCGTACGACGGGGCGAGGTGACCGGTACCGAGCGCGGCGTGCCCGCCCTGCGACACCCCGGCGACCGCCCAGCTCGGGGAGAGGCCGGTGAAGGCGGCGTGCGCGGCGCGGACCGCGTCGACCGTCGCGGTGGCCTCGGTACTGGTCTGCAGGTAGGGATGCGGTCCGGGCGAACCCGGGCTCAACCCGATGTAGTCGGGCGCGACGACGGCATATCCCGCGTCGTTGAGCCGCGACACCGCCGGGGCGGTGCCCTGCTCCAATTGCCCGGACCCGGTGAGCCCGCATTCCTGGCCCAGGCCGGAGGTGCCGTGATCCCACGCAACCACCCGCCACCCGCCCTCGGGGGGCGCGCCGCCCGGGAGCCGGACCACGGCCTCGGCCGGCACCAGATCACCGCCCGGTCCCGTGGTGACGTATTCGATCCGGTGGACCTCGCTCAGCCCGCCCCAGTCCCGGCCGAGTGGTTCATCCGTCAGCAGCTTTCCCGGATGCCAGGCCGTTTCGGCCTGCGCTGCCGCCGGTATCCCGGCGCACAGCGCCGTGACGAAGGTCAATACCCCCACGATTGCCCGGGCGAAGTGAAGCATTCCTCTCCTCTGCCGTACGGCGTTCGGGTCGTCCATGGCTGTCGCGTTCTCCATGGTCGCAGCCCTCCACTGAGGCAGCCGGGCGGGTGTCGCGTTCGGGCCGATGGCCCGGGTGCGCCCGGTATCAGCGGGTCGGTGGCGCGATCTGCCAGTGCCGTTCGAGCGCTCCCGCGATATCGGGCAGAACGGTCACCGGAATACGCTTGAGCCGCAAAATATTCCGTATCTGGTTGATCTGTTCCCGCTTACGGAGATCATATGCACCAGAAACCGGACCACTTACCGGTGGAATCGAGAGAAGCACGATCTCGCTGTGCGGTTCCTCACCTTCGGTCAGGTCGAGCGCCAGCGACCAGCGGGACTGTTCGTCGAGCCCGAAACGCCCCGCGATCACCCGTTCCCAGTCGATAGCGGTGACCGACCACGGCGTACGCCGGTGGATGGCCTTCTCGGTCAGCACCACGGCGTCCCGTTTGAACAACGCGACCAGAAGGGCCACCGCCAGCACGGCGCCGAGCGCGATCCCGGTGACGATCCGGCTCAGCCCGAACAGCGATACCGTCGGAATCGTCACCACCACGATCACCGCGACCGCGGCCAGGCTGTAACCCACGATTCGTTCCGTGGGCACCACACCCGCGTGCACCCTGTGCATACCGACGACTCCGTTTCACCCCGGGAACTGGTGTTGCAGGCCACACCGTACCGGACCACGGCCCGCCCGCCGGGCGGCAGCGGGTCGCCCCGGCGACCCCATCGCAGCGCGACGGCGGCTCAGCGCAACGCCCCCGCGACTCAGCGCAGCGCGACGGCGGCTTCGGCGGAGTAGACGTGGAAGGTCATGCTCTGCTGGAAGTAGAGCCGGACGGTGTCGGCGTCGTGGGACAGGTAACCGATGGACAGGTCCTGGCCCAGGGTGAGATCGAAATCGCCGCCACGGGTGGTGAGCACGAAGGCGCCGTCGATGGCGGGCGCCCAGATGATCTCCCCCTCCGGAACCAGGCGTTCCAGATGAGTGCGCAACGGATGACCGTGGTTGGAGGTCTCGCTCACCTTGGTGTACAGATCGGCGCTGAGCAGCACCGAATAGGGTCCGTCGACACCGGCCAGCCGCAACTGGCTCACCGCGAGCGCGATCACCTCGGGGACCCCGAACACATCGTCGGGCAGGGCGATCTCCTTGTTCGAGGAACCCTCGCGCATCCCTGTGATGCCGGCCGCCGCGTAGCCCTCGAACACGGCCCTGTCCTCCGCGAAGGCGATATTGCGCGCGGCGTCCTTGACCGGATCCAGGTCGGTGTCCTGGGCTCCCCGCTCGACGTTGTCGAGTTCTTCGCGGGAGAGCGTGAACGGCACCCGCAGTTCGACCAGCGGCGCCACCACCCGCTGCCGGGCCTGCACGCCCTCGTGCGGTGCGGTGATCGGGGTGGTGTGCCCCAGACCCCGTGCCGAATAGTCGGCGCCGTGCGGGCCGGACAGGTCGACCACGCGCCGTCCGGCGTTATGACGTTTGAAGGTGCGGGAGGCCTCTTCCTCGATCACCGACCAGGCCGCGTCCGTGATCGGCGCGAGTTCGCGATGCAGGTTGTTCATTCGGTCCTACTCCTTTTCAACGTGCCGATACCGAGGGAACCGTCCGCTACCGGCGGTGCGACCGGCCCGGGTTCCGGGGGCTCGACCGGTTCCGCCGCGTGCGCCTCGGCGGGCGCGGCGGGCAGGTCGTCGAAGAAGTCCTGCGACGGGACGAAGAACAGGGTGCCCGTCACCGCGGTGGAGAAATCGAGGATCCGATCGTGGGTGGCCTCATCGGTGCCGAGGAACATCCGCTCGAGCATGATCTCGGTGGTCCGGGGTGTCGCCGAATAGCCGACGAAGTACGTTCCGAACTCCCCGTCGCGAATGCTCCCGAACGGCATGTTCGCGCGCAGGATCTCACGCTCGGTTCCGTCCGGCTCGATCACCTGGTTCACCGCGATATGCGAATCCGGGGGTTTGACGTCGTCGTCGAGTTCGAAATCCTCGAGTTTGGTCCGGCCGATGACCAGTTCCTGCTCCGGGACGGGCAGGGCCCGCCAGGCCGTCATATCGTGCAGGTATTTCTGCACGATCACGTAACTGCCGCAGGTGAAGTCCGGATCGTCGGCGCCGATGAGCGCGGCCACCCCGGCACCCGAATCGGGCAGCGCGCCCTCCGGATTCTCCGTCCCGTCGACGAAACCGAGCAGATCGCGCTGCTCGAAATAACGGAACCCGACGGTCTCGTCCACGATCGTGGCCGCCCCGGCCAGCCGGTCACCGATGGCCATGGCGAGTTCGAAGCACGCGTCGTGCACCTGGGCCCGGATATGGAACAGCAGATCACCCGGGGTGGCGGGAGCCCGGTGCAGCGGGCCGTCGTAACCGGGGAATTCGTGCAGTTCGGCGGGCCGCGGACCGGTGAACAGCCGGTCCCAGGCCGCGGAGCCGATTCCGGTGATACAGCCCAGCCCCGCACCGGGCAGCCGGAAACCGATCGCGCGGCGCAGACCCGGCAGGTCGGCGAGCAGATCCCGCACCGCGTCCTCGCCGCCCGGTTCTATGGTGGCGACGAGAAAATGCGCGGCCGGGGTGAGCGGTTCGAGAATAGGCTGCGGCTGCCCCATGATCGCCAACATTACCGCCGAACCGGCGGCGCGCCGGGCAACGGGGCGGTTACTTCGCGACCGTCAGCAGGAAGGCCACATCGTCGATCGCCCGCACACTGTGCCGGGCTCTCGGCACCACCAGCAGATCGCCGGCCGAACCCTTCCACTCGTTGTCCCCGCTGTGCAGGGTCAGGGTGCCGGTGAGGACCAGCAGCGTGGCCTCCCCCTGGTTGTCGTGTTCGGCCAGGCTCTGCCCCGCGCACAGCCCGACCACCGTCTGTCGTAGCGAATTCGCGTGGCCGCCGTAGATGGTCTGGGAACTCCGGCCGCTGGTGACCGTTGCGGCCAGCTTCAACTGCTGCCGGGCGACCGCTGTCAGCGATTTCTTGTCCATGGGACCGCCTTCCGCCTCCACGTCCCCGCGACCGGGCTGATGATCGCGGGCGGTACCGCCGAGTATGCCCGACCCGGGTCCGGCATTCCGGCGTTTCGCGAGGCCGGGACGGATATCCCGGCTTGTCAGCGCCGGATGAACCGCCGGATCCGGTAGCGCAGTCCGGACGAGGAGGCCAGCCAGCGGTCGGAATCGCCGGACCACCATTCCGGCCCGAGTTCGGGGGCGTGCGCGTCACCGGCGACCGCGGTATCGACCTCGGTGATCGACAGCTCGGTCGCGTGCGGCAGCGCGTACCGGTAGATCTCGCCGCCGCCGATCACCCAGGTGGTGGCGGGTGCGGCCAGCTCCAGCGCCGCGGCGACCGAACCGGCGGTTTCGGCGCCCTCGGCCACCCAGCCGGCCTGCCGGGTCACCACGATATTGCGGCGGCCGGGTAGCGGGCGGACGCGTTCGGGCAGTGAATCCCAGGTCCGGCGGCCCATGATCACCGGATGACCGGTGGTGGTCTCCTTGAAGCGGACCATATCCTCGGGCACCCGCCACGGGATGGTGTTGTCCACCCCGATCACGCCGTCGGGGGTCTGGGCCCAGATCAGTCCGATCACGCGGGCCGGTTCGGGCACGGGTAGCGGCGCGGCGGTCATACCGCCACCGGCGCCTTGATCGCCGGATGATGGCGGTAGTCGTGGACCCGCACATCCTCGTAGCGGTAGCCGAACAGCGAGTCCGCCGGCGCCAGTTCCAGCGCCGGGAAGGGATACGGGTCCCGGGTCAGCTGCTCGGTGACCTGCTCGACGTGATTGTCGTAGATATGGCAGTCTCCGCCGGTCCAGATGAACTCACCGGGTTCGAGACCGGCCTGCCGGGCGACCATCGCGGTGAGCAGGGCATAGCTTGCGATATTGAAGGGCACGCCGAGAAAGAGATCGGCGCTGCGCTGGTAGAGCTGGCACGACAGCCGCCCCTGCGCGACATAGAACTGGAACAGCGCGTGACAGGGAGCCAGCGCCATCCGGTCCAGGTCGGCGACGTTCCACGCCGAGACGAGCATGCGCCGGGAGTCCGGGTCGGTGCGCAGGGTGTGCAGCACCTCGGTGATCTGGTCGATATGGCGGCCGTCGGGAGTGGGCCAGGACCGCCACTGCACGCCGTAGACGGGTCCCAGCTCGCCGTCGGGCCCGGCCCATTCGTCCCAGATGCTGACACCGTGCTCCCGCAGCCAGCGCACATTGGAATCGCCGCGCAGGAACCACAGCAGTTCGTACACGATCGATTTGAGGTGCACCTTCTTGGTGGTGATCAGCGGGAACCCGGCCGCCAGGTCGTAGCGCAGCTGGTGGCCGAACACACTGCGGGTGCCGGTACCGGTGCGGTCGCCCTTGGGCGCGCCCGTTTCCAGCACCGTGCGGAGCAGGTCTTCGTATTGGGTGTCCGGAGCGCGTCGCGGGTCCGGGACGTGACTGTTCGCTGCGCTGACCACGCGCCGAGCTTACTTCCGGACCGGCGGCGCGGCCCAGCCGACCCGCGGCCGGACCGGAGTCCCTGGGCGCCCTCCGGGCCGGCTCCCCCGCCTGCCAAGCTGGCTTCATGCGCGAGCTGTATGTGATCGGTATCGGCGCCGGTGACCCCGACCAGGTGACCGTGCAGGCCGTGAAGGCCCTCCGCCGGGTCGACGTCTTCTTCGTAATCGGCAAAGGGGACGAGAAACAGCAGCTCGTGGCCGTGCGCACCGCCATCCTCGACGAACACCGCGACCGCCCCTACCGCATCGTGGAGATCCCCGACCCGCCGCGGGACCGGACCCCCGACGACTACCGGAGCACGGTCGCGGATTGGCACGAACGACGCTCTGTACTGCTGGAGGAGGCGTTCGCCGCGGTCGAGGGGGTGGGCGCCGTTCTGGTCTGGGGTGACCCCGCCCTCTACGACAGCACCCTGCGCATGGTGGAACGCGTCCTGGCCCGCGGCGCGCTGAGCTTCGAGTACAGCGTGATCCCGGGCGTCACCAGCGTCCACGCCCTCGCGGCCCGGCATCGCACCGTCCTGCACCGGATCGGCGAACCGGTGCACATCACCACCGGCCGGCGGTTGCGCGAGGAGGGGCTCGCGCCGGGTTCCACGGTCGTGATGCTCGACGCCGACTGCTCGTTCACCACCGTGCCCGCCGAGACGCTCATCTGGTGGGGCGCCTACCTGGGCATGCCCGAGGAGTCCCTGATCGCGGGCACGGCCGGCGAGGTGGGGCCCGAGATCGCGCGGCGACGCGCGCGGTTGCGTGCGCGCAACGGCTGGATCATGGACATCTATCTGCTGCGGAGTCCGGAATGAGCGGTCCGGCGCCACGCGGGTCGTAGCATGGGCGGCATGACCGAACAGGACCTACTCGGGCGGATCAAGGAACTGGTCGACCACGAGCACGACCTGCGGTCGCGGGCCTCGCGCGGGGAACTCGATCCCGAGGTGGAGCGGCGGCGGCTGGCCGAAGTGGAGGTCATGCTGGACCAGTGCTGGGATCTGCTGCGGCAGCGGCGCGCCCGGATCGACGGCGGCGAATCACCGGACGAGGCCCAGCCCAGATCGCCGGGCCAGGTCGAGGGATACCTCCAGTAGGCGACGCGGATGTCCGACCGCGACTCCGGCGCCACGGAATACGACGTCATCGTGCTGGGCGGTGGGCCGGCGGGCGAGAACGCCGCCGATTACGCCGTCGCCGGTAGCGACCGCACCGCGGTCATCGTGGAACCCGAGCGCGTCGGGGGCGAATGCTCCTACTGGGCGTGTGTGCCGAGCAAGGCGCTGCTGCGCCCGGCGCACGTACTGGGCGCGGCGCACGGACTACCCGGTATCGACGCCCGCGGCCCCGACCTCGCCGCCGTCCTGCGCCGCCGCGACGAGTTCGTCCATCTGCGCGACGGCGACCACGACGATTCGAGCCAGGTCGCCTGGGCCGCCGGCCGGGGTATCGACGTGGTCCGCGGCGTGGGCCGGCTCGACGGCGAACGCCGGGTCACCGCCGGTGACCGGGTGCTGCGCGCCCGGCAGGCCGTGGTCCTGGCCACCGGCACCCGGGCCGCGATTCCCGATGTCCCCGGCCTGCGCGAGGCGCTGCCCTGGACCTCCCGCGACGCCACCAATATGCACGAACTCCCGAAACGGGTGGTGGTGATCGGCGGCGGTGTGGTCGCCTGCGAGGCCGCGACCTGGCTCTCGGCGCTGGGAGCCGAGGTCACGCTGCTCGTGCGTGGTGACAGGCTGCTCGCCGCCACCGAACCGTTCGCCGGGCAGCGGGTGGCGCAGGCCCTGATCGCCCGCGGGGTCCGGATCCTGTTCGGCACCGCACCGCGGCGCGTACAGCGCCCCGCCGCGGCCGATCACGGCGAAGGCCGGGTCCACGGCGGTCCGGTCACCGTGCACGCCGCGGGACCCGACGGGGAATCGACACTGCTCGCCGACGAACTCGTGGTGGCGGCCGGACGCACCCCGAACACCGGCGATATCGGGCTCGAAACCGTCGGCCTCCCGGCGGGTTACGTACCGGTGGACGATCAGCTGACGGTGACCGGGGTTCCCGGCCGATGGCTGTACGCCGTCGGCGATATCAATCATCGCGCGGCACTGACGCATATGGGCAAATACCAGGGCCGGGTCTGCGGCGACGTGATCGCCGCACGCGCGGAAGGGCGTTCGCTCAGCGCGCCGCGGTACCGGGCCGGCGCCGACCACTACGCGGTGCCCCAGGTCGTTTTCACCGATCCGGAGGTCGCCGCGGTCGGGCTCACCGAGGCGAAAGCCCGCGAAGCCGGATACAAGGTGCGGACGGTGGGGCTCGATATCGAGGTGGCCGGCTCCGCGCTGACCCGCGACGACTACAGCGGCCATGCGGCACTGGTGATCGACAACGCCACCGACACCGTCCTGGGCGCGACTTTCGTGGGCCCCGAGGCCGGCGAGCAACTGCACGCCGCGACGATCGCGGTCGCCGGGAAGGTTCCGCTGGACGCACTGTGGCACGCGGTGCCCGCGTTCCCGACGGTGAGTGAATTCTGGTTACGACTGTTGGAGACCGATCGGTCGTCGTTACCATCGGCAGATGAGCGTAACCGAACAGATCACGACCACTGACGGGGTCGTCCGGGGCCGTCGCGGGCGCCGGGTGATGTATTGGCGGTCGCTCCCCTACGCCGCACCGCCCGTCGGTAACCTGCGGTTTCGGGCCCCACAGCCGGTGCAGCCGTGGACCGGTGTGCGCGACGCCACCTATTTCCGGGCCGCCGGTATCCAGCCTCGCTTCGGCGTGCGGCTGGGCCCGCGCAAACAGCAGGAGATGAGCGAGGATTCGCTGACACTCAATGTCGTGGCACCTGTCACACCGGCGGTGCGCCCGCGACCGGTGCTGGTGTTCATCCACGGCGGCGGCTACCTGTTCGGCACCTCGGCGCTGCGCCTGTACTCGGGTGTGCAGCTGGCCGCCGACGGCGATGTGATCGTGGTGTCGATCAACTACCGGCTGGGCGCGTTCGGGTACGCCGATTTCACCGAGTTCTCCACACCGGACAACCCCTACGAATCGAATCTGGGCCTGCGTGACCAGATCGCGGCGCTGCGGTGGGTCCAGGCCAATATCGGCGAATTCGGCGGCGATCCGGACAATGTGACGATCTTCGGTGAATCCGCCGGGGCGCACGCCGTACTGAGCCTGCTGGCCACCCCCTCGGCCGCCGGACTGTTCCACCGCGGGATCGCGCAGAGCGCGCCCGCCGATTGGGGACTCACGGTCTCGGAGGCCCGGGAATTCGCCCGCCGCGTACTGGACAAACTGGGTATCGCCCCGGAGAACGCGAACCGCGCCCTGCGCGAAGCGGATCCGCACGATATCCGGCACGCCTTCAACCGCGCCTCCAACGCGGCGATGTCGGAATTCCCGGGATTCTTCCCGGCCGCCCCGGTCGCCGACGGCGATCTGCTGCCCTACACCCCCATCGACGCCTTCACCGGCGGGCACACCCACCGGGTCCCGCTGATCATCGGCACCTGCCGCAACGAGGGCGCGCTGTTCAACAAGTTCACCGATACCCTGCCCACCCGGCCGGAGCGCCTCAAACGCGCGCTCGCCGCCGCCGGACCGGAATACTATCCGCGGGTCTTCTCCACCTATCCCGGTTTCCCGGCGCCGGACGCGGCCATCCGCGCGGGCGGCGACTACTTCTTCTGGCGGCCGTCCCTGGCGGTGATGGAGGCCCACAGCCGGCACTCCCCCACCTACGCCTACCGCTACGATTTCGCCCCCCGGCTGTTCCAGCTCTACAAACTGGGCGCCACCCACGCCACCGACCTGCTGCCGACCTTCGGCGCGGTCTACGAACCCTGGAGCCGGGCACTCACCGCCGGCGGCAGCCGCCGCGGACTCCTGGCGGTGACCCGCCAATTCCAGGACAACTGGCTGAATTTCGCCCGTACCGGCGCACCGCTGCCCGCCTGGCCGAAATACACCGAGGACACGCGCAGCACCCTGGTCATCGATGCGCCCGGCCGAGTCGAACACGATCCGGACAGCGCGCGGCGCAAACTCTGGGAAGGGGTGCGCGCACCGCAACTGGTGCCCGTGGGCACCGGGGTGCCCGGGCCGCCCGCCGGCTCTTCCGATTCCGATACCGATTCCGATTCCGAGAGCGACGGCACCCTGCTGGGCGGTATCGCCGCCGAACATCCCGCCGCGGCCACGGCGGCCGAGGCCGCGGTAGCGGCCGCGGAGTCCTTGACCGACGAGCCGGACGACCCCGCCGCCGAAGTGGATACCGGAAACGACAGTAGGAAAACCGGGGACTGACCGCCTACGACAACGGACCGGGCCCGGGCCGGGCCGCCGCCGCGCTCCGGCTCGCGGCGGACTCGTGCGTTACTTCAGCAGCCGCGACATCCGGCGGTCGGCGAGAATCCTGCCGCCCGTCTGACAGGTGGGGCAGTACTGGAACGACCTGTCCGTGAAGGCGACCTCACGGACGGTGTCCCCGCATACCGGGCAGGGCAGGCCGGTACGGCCGTGTACCCGCATCCCGGACCGTTTCTCGCCCTTGAGCCGGGCCGCGTCCTGGCCCACCGACCGGGCGACGGCGTCCAGTTCGACCGTCCGCATCGTCTCGTACAGTTCCGCCACCTTCTCCGCCGGCAGGTTCTTCGCGGTGGCGAACGGGGAGATCTTGGCGGTGTGCAGGATCTCGTCGGAGTAGGCGTTACCGATCCCGGCCAGCAGCGTCTGGTCGACCAGCACATTCTTGATCCGCCCGGGCGCGGCGGCCAGCATCGCGGCGAACTCCGGCTCCGTGATCGCCAGGGCGTCCGGTCCGAGCCGCGCGATCCCGGGCACCTCCGCCGGATCACGCACGATATAGACGGCCAGCCGTTTCCTGGTCCCGGCCTCGGTGAGATCGAAGGCCGGTGTGGAGCCCTCCGGCGTGAAGAAATGCACCCGTAGCGCGAGCGGGCCGCGCCCGGGTTTCGGCGGAGCGGCGCCGGGGTTGTCGATCCAGCGCAGCCACCCCGCCCGCGACAGATGGGTGATAAGCCACAGATCCCCGCAGGCCATTCCCAGGAATTTCCCCCACCGCCCGGCGTCGGTGACATCGCGACCGGACAGCGCCGTCACCGGCGGGTCGAACGTTTTGATGGCGCTCAGCGCGGCCACATCGATGCGCCCCACCACCGCGCCGACCGCGTGCTCCCGCAGGAACTGCGCCAACGCCTCCACTTCCGGTAGTTCGGGCACAGGGTCAGGCTACCGGGGGTCTCCGACATCGGAGATGTCCGAAACCCGGCCGACATCCGAGATGTCCGAAACCCGGCCGACATCGGAGGCTTCCAGACGCCGGGAGATACCGGTGCTGGTCACCGCCACCAATGTCCCGACCAGCACCAGATCGAAGGCCATCTGCACGGTGGTCGCGATCCGCGCGGCCTGTCCGGCGGCGTGGATATCACCGAAGCCGACCGTCCCCAGCGTCGCCATCGTGTAGTACAGCGCGTCGTTGCGGGTCCGCAGATCCGTGAACTGCCCGGGGTCGCGCGATTCGAGTACGAAGTAGAAGAGCGCGAAGAACACCACCACCAGCGACAGCAGATACAGCAGCCCGTCGACCCGGTGACCGGTGTCGTGACTGGTCTGCAGGAACTGCCCGATCCTGCGGTAGGCGAGCCACCCCAGCCCGGCCACACCGGCGGCGAACAACAGCACCGTCACCACCCGGGTCGGCCAGAAACCCGGCAGTTCCCAGGTCACCGGGACGAAGTAGTAGAACAGCAGGGCACACACCACGGTGCCCAGGTTCCGCCACACATGAGTCCGGCCGCTGATAGCGCGAGATGCCATTGGGTCATGATCGGCCGCGATCGGCGCTCTGCCCGGCGGGCACGCCGGGGCCGGGCGAATTCCCCCCGTTCGGCCCGCCGGGAAGATCGGCGTCCGAATGAATCCGCAGGTCACGGTCCCATGCCATACTGGGCAGGTCAGTCGATCACCGTGCGCAGAGCGAGGGAAGCAGATGACCGCCGACCCCATACCGACGGACTCCCGGCCGTCCCTGGGTTGGCCGGTGCCGCCACCCGAGGGTTACTTCGCCGAAGACCTCGACCGGCTGCCCGATCTGCCCTCGCATACCGAACTGATCGACGGGAGTCTCGTTTTCGTGAGCCCGCAGAAGTTGTTCCACATGTGTGTCGTCGACTTCCTGCGGTGGGAGTTGAAGCGCCAGGCACCTCAGGGTCTGATCGCGCTTCGGGAGATGACGGTCACGCTCGGCCCTCGCCAACGACCCGAACCGGATGTGATGGTCGTATCGGCCGGTGCTTCGTCGGACCCCGAGGCGACCACGTATCGGCCGACCGATGTGGTCCTGGTGATCGAGGTCGTCTCCCCCGACTCCATAGAACGCGATCGCAAGCGCAAACCCCAGCTGTACGCCGAAGCCGGTATCCCGCATTTCTGGCGGGTGGAGAATGTCGACGGCCGGGCCGTCGTGTACACCTACGAGCTCGACCCGGCGACGGCGAAATACGCGACCACCGGCATCCATCACGACAAGCTGAATATCACCGTGCCCTTCGATATCGACCTGGACCTCACCCGCGCGACCGAGCCCTGATCGAACCGATTCCGCCGGCAGAGCGCGTATGAGGCGAATCGGTTCGCTCCGCCGGGTGGGTACTGCTAGCTTGCGGCCGTGGACTTCTCCCATTCCTGGACAGCGCTGCGCGCGGCGGTCGCCGAACTCTCCGACGAGGATTTCGGCCGTCCCTCGGGCTGCGCCGGCTGGCTGGTCCGGGACCTGGTGTGCCACTTGATCATCGATGCCCAGGATGTTCTGATCACCCTCGTCACCCCCACCGACAAGGAACCGACCCGCGACGCCACCACCTACTGGGATATCGCCGAGACACCGCCGACCGGCGCCGACCCCCTCGACGCGCTGATCGTCCGGCTGGCCGCCGCATACCGCCAGCCGCGTCTGCTGGAACTGCATTTCGACGATGTGGGCTCCGCCGCCGGCCGCGCGGCCGCCCTCGCCGATCCGGCGATCGTGGTGAGCACCCGCGACCAGGCCCTCACCATCGACGACTATCTCACCGCCTACATCCTGGAATCGACCCTGCACCACCTCGATCTGATCGCTCATCTCCCGGACGCCACCCGCCCACCCGACCGGGGTCTGGCCCGCTCCCGGGCCCTGCTCGAGGAGATCGCCGGCGCGGCGTTTCCCGCGTCGTTCTCCGATACCGACGCGCTCCTGATCGGTACCGGCCGCCGCGAACCGACCGATTCGGAGCAGACCGAGCTCGGCGATCTGGCCGGGAAGGTTCCGCTGATCCTCGGGTGAACCGCCGGTGGATCGGCCCGGGCTGCCGGACTTGACCTTCACATCGTGACAAGGTCTTGAGTGGTCGGCGAAGGAGGTGGTTGTCGTGAACACAACCCACCACGGCGAGCCGGATGCTCGCCTGATCGCCGCGCTCACCGGCACCGACTCGTCGATCCGGCTGCGGGCGGCGCTCTCGGCCGGCACCGCGGCCGACCCGCGCCTGCTGCGGACCCTGATCGAGCGGTGTGCGGTGGAACCGGATTTCTTCGTCCGCGACATGCTCACCTGGGCGTTGTGCCGGCTACCGGCCGAGATCACCGTGCCGCCGCTGCTGGCCGAACTCGGATCGGAGACGGCGCAGGCGCGCAGTCAGGCGCTGCACACCCTGTCCAAGATCGGTGACGGCAGCGCCTGGCCCGCGGTCGCCGAAATGCTGCACGATGCGGACGACGAGGTCGCTCTCAGCGCGTGGCGGGCCGCCGTCGTACTCGTCCCGTCCGATTCGGAGCCCCGGCTGGCCGCCGAACTGGCCGCCGAACTCGGCCGTGGCGACCGGGCGGTACGGCTCGGGCTGAGCCGGGCGCTGGCGGCGCTCGACGAGGCCGCCGTCCCGGCCCTGGACGCCGCCGCGACCAGCGCCGATCCGGAGATCCGGGCCCACGCGGCGGCCACCGAGCAGCTGCGGCTGGACCCCGACAGCGGGTTCACCCTCGCGACGGAGCTGGCCAAGCGGGTCGTCGCGGCCGGTCCGGACGTATGAGGGGAAGGGCGACGCCATGTTGATCGGCGAGGTTTCGCGGCAATCCGGGGTCAGCACCCGCATGCTGCGTCACTACGACCGGCTGGGGCTGGTGGTACCCACCGGCCGCACCTCCGGTGGGTACCGCGAATACTCCGCCGCCGATATGCGTCGCCTCTTCCGCGTCGAATGCCTCCGGACCCTGGGACTCTCGCTGACCGAGGTCGGGCAGGCACTCGACGAGCCGGGTTTCTCGCCCACCGAATTGGTGGGTGAGCTCATCCGGCACACCCGTGCCCGGATCACCGCGCAGGAGGAGTTGCTCCGCCAACTCGAGCGGGTGGAGGCGGCCGCGCCGGCACAGTGGGGTGATGTGATCGGCCTGGTCACCCTGCTGCGGGCACTGGAATCGGAATCCGGGGGCCGCCGCCAGCAGGCGATCCTGGCGCAGCACCGGGGTACGGCGCTACCCGTCGAATCGCTGGTCGAGGCGACGCTGGCGGAGGACGATCCGAATGTCGCCGGGGCACTGCTGTGGTCGCTGGCCAGGGCCGGCGGCGAGGGTCTGCCCGAGCTGGCCGCCGGTCTGGATTCGCCGCGGGCCGAGGTGCGCCGGCGGGCGATCGCCGCCATCGCGGCGGTCCCGGTGGCACAGGCCTCGGACCTGCTGCGGCGTGCCCTGGACGATCACGACGTGACCGTCCGTGACCGGGCCGCGCTCGCGCTCGGATCGCGGCGGGTCACCGAGGCGGTGCCCGCGCTGCTCGAGATGGTGGCGGCGGGGCGCTCCGATGTGGAGGCCGCCGAAACACTGGGCCTGCTGGCCGAGGCGGGAGCGTCGGCCGAGGAGATGGTTCGCGCCATGCGGGCGACCCTCACCGGTACCGCCGACACCGCCGTACGGCTGCGGATCACGCAGGCCTTCGCCGAGATCCCGGGCGACGCGGCCCGCCGTGCTCTCACCGACCTGACCGGCGATGCCGACCGGACGATCGCCGGGACAGCTGCCGCGATCCTGCACCGGTAACCGTCGCGCGCACGACCTCGGCGCCCCCGCCCGAGCGGTGTCCGGATTCTGGTCAGGCGGTGACCTGATGCTCCGGCCGGTCGCGGCGAGTGTGCAGATCCCAGTAGGCGCGAGCGATATCGTCGGGTGCGGCGTGCGGAATTCCCTCGGCGGGGGGTGTGGCGCCGATGAAGACGTTGATCGCCACGGTCGCGGCGAAGACCCCTTTGCCCGCGAGGACGTTATGGAGATTGCGCGCCCAGTTGCGCAGACCCGCCTGGGCGATATTGGTGGTGGCCAGCATCGGGTAGGGGTCGATCGCCCCGCCCCCGACCGTGAACAACAGGGTGCCCGTGCCGTTTTCCAGCATGTCGGGCAGGACCGCCCGAGTGGCGGCCACCGCGCCGAGGAGTATCTGGTCGAGCTCGGTTTGCAGATTGCCGGCGTCGACATCCTGCGGTTCGACCATGGTCAGACCGGCATGCGGTGAGAATTCGAGAACGTCGATACCGCCTAACTCGGCGGCGGCGGCCGCGAGGGCGGCGGTGAGGGCGGCGCGGTCGGCGGTGTCGGCCGGAAAGGCGCCCGCCGTGATCCCGGAAGCGGACAGTTGCGCTACGAGTTCGTCGAGATTGCTCTTGTTCCGGGAGATCAGCGCGACCCGGTAGCCGTGGCCGCCGAAAACTTTCGCGATGGACAGCCCCAGTCCGGGACCCGCGCCGACGATGGCGATAGCGGGCATGAAAACTCCTCGTTCAGTGATGGCCGGGATCGATGGCACGCAGGATCCGATCGGATATCGCGCGCAGCTGGCGCTGCTGAGCCTTGGTGAGGGGATCGAAAACGAGGCGACGGACCTCGTCGACATGGGCCGGGGCGCTGGCGGCGACCTTGTCGCGGCCGAGGTCGGTGAGGGTGGCGACCGTGGCGCGGCCGTCGTCCGGATCCGGTGACCGGTGCAGATACCCGCGTTTCTCGAGTTTGATCACCACATTCGACAGCCGTGTCAGGGTGCTGCCCGTGTAATGCGCGATCCGGCTCATACGCATGGCCTGGCCGGGCGCGGACGACACCGCGGCCAGCACCATGTAGTCGAAATGCCCGAGGGCGGCGTCACGCTGCATCTGGGCTTCCAGCGCCGCCGGCAACCGGGTCAGCAGGTAGGCGAACGCGTACCAGTCACGCTGTTCGTCGGGGTCGAGCCACCGTGGCGGCCGATCGGAGTCCATGCCCCCACATTAACTCCAATATTGGAGTAATCGAGTGTGTCGTTCGATACAAAGTTGGAGTGAATTCACGCCCTTCCCCGGAGACCGGCGGTGTCGGGGAGCCCGAAACCGCCGGTCACGTCCGGGTCAGGCGATCTTGTCCAGCGCCGGCGCGGATTCGCCGATGGTGGCCGCGGATTCGCCGATGAGCCGGCGCAGGAACGCCTCCTGCTGGCGGCGGCCCGATACGCAGGCCCGGTCGCGCCCACCGGCGCTCAGGCGCGCGGTAGCGGTGCGGACGAGGTTGACCGGGAATCGCACCACCGGATACCACGGCAGGGTGTAGGGCAGGCCCAGGGTCCGCATGGCCTTCGGGCCGAGGAACGCGCTGGTGACCGAGAGGTGCTGGGCGCGGGCGATCCGGCCGCGCACCCCGGCCAGATTGGGATAGGACCAGTGCAGCGGGTCGTCGGCCATCGGCAGCGCCAGCTGACGGCTGGTGTCGTCGGGGTTGGTGATCGCGGTCAGGCAGTGCTGCAGGATCGCGACGCCGTCCCGGAACCCGGTGGGCAGCCACCGGTCCTCGACACCGATCAGCCAGCCGACGTACCGGGTCAGATGGGCGGCGGCGGCCATATCGGCGCGCGACGGCAGGATACCCATCGCCATCCCGCCGACGAACGGCGCCAGCAACGCGCCCACCAACGTGGCGGCCATATCGGTCTGGTTGATCGGCAGTCCCCAGTCCTGCCCCTGCCAGTCCGGCATCGCCGCGACATGGCGGCGCACCATGGCGTGGATGAACCGGACGTGCAGCGTGGAGCGATATCCGACCTCGAACTTGCCCATCCCGTTCTCGGCGGAGACGTCCATCGCCCACTGCAGGGTTTCGGCGAACCGGCGGGCCGGGCCCTTCTCCAGGGCGCCGGTGCGCAGCAGGGTCTTGTTGAAACCGGAGGCCAGGTAGCCGCCCAGGAAGGACACATCGCGGGCGAAGTAGAGGCCGTCGGTACCGCCGGAGCGGAACACCTGCTCACCGCGCCGTAAGAGGTCCTGATCGACCCACGCCGGGGTGTCCTCGACCGCGGCGAAGAACGTCCGTAGCGGTTCCGGAGCGTCGGGGACGCTGTCGATACCGTGGGCGAGAGCCCGGTCGAACAGGGGCCGGGTCGTGCTCATTCCCTGCGCGTACATCCAGTCGACCAGGGTGTCCATCGGCTCGTCGCCGACGAGCAGCGATTCGCCGAGGAGCCGCCAGCGCTGTGGCGAGGGCGCGCCGATGCCGAGCAGCAGGGCGAACGGGCCCAGACCGGGCGCCCTACCGGGCCGGTCGGGATGCCGGGTGGGGATCGAGACGGGTGTCGTCATGAGTGATTTCCTCACTGGGAGCGGCGATACCGCGCTTCATCAGCGGCACGATGGTGGTGCGGACGAAGGCGCGCGCCTCGTCCGGATCGGTGAAATCGACGCCGCCGACGCCCGGGGTGAGCATCAGCGAATGCGCCAGCCGGGCGATCATTTCGGCGATCGGCCGGGGATCGTAGCGAGCGACCAGCCCGGCGTCCTGGGCGAGGGTGAGCATGCCGACGATGTAGTCGATGCCGAGCGCGACCAGCCGCTGCCCCTGGACGGTGTAGAAACTCAGCGCTTCCTCCGGCGCGACGCGCAGCAGATGGGTGACCAGCCGGTGGATCCGAGTCTGCAGCAGGACGTACAGAATCGTCTCCTCGATCTGGGCATCCACCCCGTCCGAGGTGGCGGCGAGCGCGGTGACCTCGTCGAGCATCCGCTGGGTCTCACGTTCCAGCACCGCCTCGACGAGGTTGTCCTTGCCGTGGAAACGCCGGTGGATGGTGATCCGGTTGATCCCGGCCCGCCGCGCGATGTCCTCGAGCCCCGCCCGGCGGATCCCCACCTGCAGGATCCGCTCCAGGGCGGCGTCCATGATCACCTCGTCGACGCTGTCGCGATCACCAGCCATGTAACCAATATACGAAACTAGTTACATTGCATCAAGGGCTCGGTCCTCTCGCCAACCCGCCGCCACGCGAAGAGCGCGATCCCCAGCATCGCCGCGAACCCCACCCAGAACGGCCCGGCCGGCCCCAGCAGGCGAGCGAGGAAACCACCGAGGAGCGTCCCGAAGCCGAACTCCGACAGGCCCAACCGGGTGTGCGCGTAGAGCACGAGGGTCGCGAACGCCGCGCAGAACGGGATCTGCATCAGCCCCATCACCACGATCAGGTTCCGCAGCCGCCGATTCCGGCGGATCCAGGCGATTCCCTCGCGGATCTCGGTCCACAGTCCGGTGTGCTCGGCCGGCGGCACCGAATGCGGACGGATACTCGTCGCGACGGCCGCGGCCAGGCAGAAGGCCGCCGCGTTGACGCCGAAGGGCGCGGCCGCCGAGACGGCGAACAGCCAGCCGCCCAGGGGTTTCGCGAGCCACATATTGACCAGCGAGAACGTCAGCCCGAGGCGAGCGTTGGCGGCCGGCAGCAATTCGTCGGGCACCAGGGCGGGCAGCCGTCCCGCCGCCGCGGTATCGGCGAGGGTCTCTCCCGTTCCCAGCAGGAACAGCACGCCGTACAGCAGGGGCAGGGAGACGGCTCCGGCGGCGATCGCGACCGCCAGCGCACCGACGAGCGCGGCACGCAGAAGGTCGGCGGCGACGATCAACCGCCGCCGGTCCATCCGATCCGAAACCGCACCGCTGAGCAGTACGAACAGCAGCCAGGGCAGTTGCTGTGCCAACCCGGCGCAGGCCACGGCGACGGGATCATGGGTCAGTGAGGCGATGAGCAGCGGTCCGGCGACGGCGGTGAAACCATCGCCCAGATTGGATACCGCGCTCGCGAACCAGAGTTTGTGGAAGTCCGCGCCGAAACGCGCGGAGGTACGGGCAGACAAGGGGGAAGCTCCTTGCGAAGGGCCGGTGAGTGATCCGTGAGCCGCTTCGGAGCGTGCAGTCGAGTCAGACCTACGCCGAAGCGAGGATCCTGGCCATACGCATGAACAACCTCCCCTGTTTCGTCCGAGGATACGCGTTCCCGGCCTGCCGGGTGGCGCGCACGCCACCCGGCTTCCGGTCAGCTCTCGACGACGGTCACCTCCGCGGGCGCCTCGTCCGGCCGCGCACCCGCCGGGACGAACCAGTGGGTGACCTCGCCCGATTCCACATCCTCGAGCGGATCGTCCCCGGCCGGCAGTACCGACAGGGCTCCGGCGGTGGCGGCGACGAGGAATTCGTCGATCGCGGCGGGTCCGGAGGATTCGGTGGTGTAGGTCGTGGACTCGTAGTCGACCTCGTTCGACTCCCGCAGCCCCGCCGCCCGGTCCAGCGCCTCGGTCTGGGTGAGGTGGCGAACCTCGTCACCGGTGACCACCACGAACGCCGGGTGGTCCTCGCCCAGCGGGCGGGCCCGGTCGGCGTAGGACACCGGATGCGCGGGCGCCTCGGCCAATTCGGCGGCGGTATCGATCGCCTCCGGATTGAGCCATCGCAGCGAACCCGACGCGGTATCGCCCAGCACCAGAGCGGCGCCCGCGGCGGCGACCCGGTCGGCGGGCAGATCGGCCGCGAACAGCAGTGCCGCACCGGCCTTCTGGACCGCCCACGCCGCCACCACGGAATCCACCGACCGCCGGGTCGTGACCGCGACGGTATCGCCGGGGCCGATCTCGCGGGCGATGAGCAACCGCGCCAGCTGCGAGGACCGCCGGTCCACCACCTGGTAGGCGATCTCGTCCGCACCCACCAGCAGCGCGGGGGCGGCGGGATCCTCTTCGACCACTTCGGCCAGCGCCTTGCCCACGGTGCGGGCGCCCACCCAGCCGGCCGCCGGTTCGGCGACGGCGGGGCGCGCGTCGGCGACCAGCCGGGCCCGTTCGGCGGCGTCGAGGATATCGATATCCCCGACGACGACGCCCGGGTCGGCGGCCAGCGCCTCGAGCACCCGCAGGAAGCGGGCGGCCAGGGTGCCGGTTTCGGCCTCGGTGAACCGGTCGCCGGCGTATTCGAGCGAGAAGCCGAGGTGTTCCTCGTCGGTGACCATCAGCGTGACCGGATAGTTGGTGCCGCCGTGGAAGTCCAGGCCGGTCACCGACATCCCGTCGATCGAGCTGACCCGCTCGATGGATTCCCGGTCCACCGGGTAGGACTCGAACACCAGCAGGGTGTCGAACTGGGCGCCCGGCCCGGCCGCGCGCTGGATCTCGGGCAGCCCGGTCTGGTGGTACTCCAGCAGATCGGCCTGTTCCCGCTGGATCCGGGTGAGCAGTTCGGTGACGGTGGCCCGCTCGTCGATACGCACCCGCACCGGCAGGGTGTTGATGAACATACCGACCATCGACTCCACCCCGGGCAGTTCGGGCGGACGACCGGAGACGGTCGCGCCGAACACCACATCGCCGCGGCCGGTGAGCCGGCCGAGCACGATCGCCCAGGCGGTCTGCACGAAGGTGTTGACCGTGATCCCGAGCGACGCCGCCAGGTCCCGGATCCGCTGGGACAGCTCCGGATCGAATTCCGGGGTGACCCGCCCGTTCGGCGCGGCCCCGGGTTTCGGTTGCGGCGCCAGCAGGGTCGGTTCGGTGACGCCGGCCAGGGCATCGGTCCACGCGTTCAGGCCCTCGGCGAGATCACGATCGCCGAGCCAGGCCAGGAACTCCCGGTAGGAATGCGCGGCGGGGAGCGAACTCGCGTCGCCGTGCAATGCGTAGAGCATCAGCAGATCGCGCAGGATCAGCGGCAGCGACCACCCGTCGAAGACGATGTGATGTGCCACCACGGCCAGGTGCGCCCGCTCGCCGGTATCGCGGATCAGCGTGAACCGCAGCAGCGGCGCTACCGCGAGATCGAAGCCGGCGGCCCGGTCCGCGGCCAGCAGCCGGATCCGTTCGGCCTCGCGTTCGCCGTCGGGCAGGTTCCGCAGATCCAGTTCCTGCCACGGCAGTACGACCTGGTCCGCGACGATCTGTACCGCGCGCCCGGCCTGATCGGTGGTGAACCCGACCCGCAGGCTGGAGTAGCGGTCCAGCAGCGCCTGCCCGGCGGCCCGCAGCCGGGCCCCGTCCACGGCCCCGCCGAGTTCGATGACCGCCTGCTGGGCGTAGACGTCGCCGCCGCCCGATCCGGAAAGCTGCGACAGGAACAGCATGCCGGACTGCAGCGGCGAGAGCGGCCACACGTCCGACAGCCGCGGGTATTCCTGTTCCCAGCGGTCGATATCGGTCTGTTCCACCGTGACCAGCGGCATATCCGACGGGGTGTACCCGCCGGCGCCGCCCTGTCCGGCGTGCCGGGCCAGTGCGGTGAGCGCGGTGAACCACAGATCGGCCAGCTCCTGCACCCGTTTCCGGGACAGCAGACCGGTCGGGAAACCGAAGGTGGCCGACAGGCGCCCGTCCTCGCCGACGACCGCGTTGATCTCGACCGTCGCCGGGGCCGGCAGCCGGTGCGCGCGGCGGGTCAGCGGTTCCACGAACCCGTCCACCGGGCTCCAGCCGTGACCCGAATCGGTATCGGCGCCACGGTGATCGCTGAACCGGAACGTGATCGGGGCGGGGCCGGTACCGCGGTAGCCGACACCGGCGCCGGGCACCGCGCGCAGCTGTTCCTTCACCGATTTCACCGTCGTCCCCAGCGCGGAGCCACCGGTGAACGCGGCGTCGAGGTCGATACCCGCGAGGTCGAGGCGGACCGGGTGGGTGCCGGCGAACCAGCCGACGGTGCCCAGCAGGTCGGCGCCGGGCAGGGCGTCGGCACCGCGGCCGGAACGTTCCAGTTCGACGAGTGCCGCCGGACCGCCGGACCAGCGCACCACGGCCAGCGCCAGCGCCGACAGCAGCGCGTCGAGCTGATCGCCGTGGTAGAGACCGGGGATATCGGCCAGGATCGCGGCGGCCGTCTCGTCGGGGACGGCCACCCGCACCTGATCCATGGTGACGACAGTGTCGACGGCCGGATCGAAATCGCGTTCCGTCGGCAACGCCGCGACGCCGCGGTGGAGACCGCGCCAGTACGGTTCGGCCGCGCGGTCCCGGGCCGCTTCGGCGATACCGTGCGACCAGGCACGCAACGAGGTCGCCACGGCCGGCAGCACGATCGGGCGGCCCGCCGCCGCAAACTCAGGGCGGCCCGCCGCCGCGGCCTCGGCGGCCGTACCGAGATCGCGGCCGATGATGCGCCAGGACTGTTCGTCCACCACGAACCGGTGCGCGACGGCCAGCAGCATATCGGCGCGCTCGGCATTACCGGCGAACCAGACGAACTGCACCATGACGCCCTGTTCGGGGTCGAGCCGGTCGATCGCGGCGTCGAGTTCGGTCGCGGTGATCCGGATGAACTCACCGTCCTCGACCTCCGCGGCCACCGGAACCCGGTGCAGTACCGCGGAGGCGTGCACCGATCCGGGTTCGCCGATCACCACCGCGTGCCCGCTGCCGGTGCGGTGCACCCGGGCGCGCAGGGCGTCGTGGGTGTCCAGGACCGCGGTGATCGCGGCCGACAGCGCCGGTTCGGTGAGACCGGCCGGCAGCCGCCAGGCCACCGACTGGGCGTACCCGGCATACGGCGCTCCACCGGCGAGCACCGCCGCGATATTCGGCGGTATCGGCATCTCCCCGACACCGCCGCCGGGCAGTTCCGGCAGCAGCGGACGCGCCGGTTCCAGGTCCACGACCGCCACCGCGGCCAGCCCGGCCACTGTGCGCTGCTCGAACACGTCACGGGCCCGGAATTCGACACCGCGGGCGCGGGCCCGCGAGACGAGCTGGATGGACAGGATGCTGTTACCGCCGAGGGCGAAGAAATCGTCGTCGACACCGATCTGCTCCATATCGAGCACCTCGGCGACCACTTCGGCGACGATCTGCTCGGCCCGGGTGGACGGCGCGCGGTAGGCCGACGCGGCGAACTCCGGTTCCGGCAGGGCCTTGCGGTCCAGTTTGCCGCTGGTGTTCAGCGGGAATTCGGCCAGCCCGATGATCAGTGCCGGAACCATGTACACCGGCAGGGTCTCGCCGACGGCCTCCAGCAGCACGGCCTGGTCGATCTCCGCGCCCGGCGCCGGGACCGCGTAGGCGATCAGCTGGTCGCCACGCTGGGTCGGCAGCACCAGCGCCACGGCCTGGCGTACCGACGGCTGCGCCAGCAGCGCGGCTTCGATATCGCCGAGTTCGATACGCTGACCTCGCAGTTTCACCTGGAAATCGCTGCGGCCGATGTAGTCGAGCACCTGCCGTCCGCCGGCGGGCTGCCAGCGCACCAGGTCGCCGGTGCGGTACATCCGGGTGCCGGGTTCGAACGGGTTCGCCACGAACCGGTCCGCGGTGAGATCCGGCCGCGCGATATAGCCGCGGGCCAGCTGATCACCGGCGAGATACAGCTCGCCGACCACGCCCGGGGGCACCGGGTGCAGCCGCGAATCCAGCACATGTACCCGGGTGTTCCACTGCGGCACACCGATCGGGACGGAGGCCCCCTCGGTCTCGGTCGCGGGCCAGTAGGTCACCGAGACCGCGGCCTCGGTGGGGCCGTACAGGTTGTGCAGGGCCGCACCGGAGATCGCCTTCATCTCCGCGACGGTCGACGGCGGCAGCGCCTCGCCGATCACGAAGACATCCCGCAGGGTCGGGACGGTCCCGGCCGGGGTGTGGGTGGCGAACACCGACAGCAGCGACGGGACGAAATCGGCCACGGTCACCCGGTTCGCCGCGATGGTCTCGGCCACATAGGCCGGATCGCGATGGCCGTCGGGGGTGGCGACCACCAGGGTCGCGCCCGCCCGCAGCGGTATGAAGTTGGCCCACAACGAGATATCGAAGGTGGCCGGCGCCTTCTGCAGGTAGACGTCCGCACTGCCGAGGGGGTACTCGGCCAGCATCCACTCGATCTGGTTGTTGATCGCGCGATGCGATACCGCCACGCCCTTCGGGCGCCCGGTCGAACCGGACGTGAAGATCACATACGCCGGGTTCTCCGGACGCACCGGGCCGCGCAGTTCCGCCGCGGTCAGCGGGAAGCCGTCGTAGCCGGAGGTGTCCACGGTGTCCAGATGCAGCACCGGGGTGCCGTCGGGCACCGCGACCGCGTCGGCGGTCCGGCTCAGCACACAGACCGGGCGCGCCGTCTCCAGGACATAGCCGATCCGCTCGGCCGGATGGTCCGGATCCAGCGGCACATACGCACCACCGGCGGCGATGATCGCGTACATGCCGATCATCAGGTCCGCCGACCGCCGGACGGCCAGGCCCACCAGCGATTCCGGGCCCACGCCCTCGGCGATCAGCAACCGCGCCAGGCGGTTCACCCGCTCGTCGAACTCGCGGTAGGTGAGCCGCTCGTCCTCGTAGACCACCGCGATCCGGTCCGGATGCGCCGCCGCCGTCCGGGCGTACCCGGCCGTCAGCAGTTCCGGTTCCACCACGTGCGCGGTCGCGTTGCGTTGCGCGAGCTCGGAGCGCTCGTCCGCACCGAGGACGGTGAGGTCCCCGACCGCGGTATCCGGGGCGGCCACGATCTCGGCCAGCATCCGGACGAAGCGGTCCATGAAGCCCTGCGCCGTATCGTGGTCGAACAGATCGGTGGCGTAGGTCAGATGGCCGCCGATACCGCCGGCGGCGCCGGTCTCGTCGTAGACGTCGCCGACGATCAGATGCAGATCGAACTGCGACATCTCGGTATCGAATTCCAGCCCGGCGACCGAGAGACCCGCGAGTTCGAGCGCGGCCCGGCTCTGGTTCTGGAACGACAGGCCCACCTGGAACAGCGGATGGCGGGCGGTGGAGCGCTGCGGGTTCAGCAGTTCCACCAGCCGCTCGAACGGCACATCCGCGTTGGCGAAGGCCGCGATATCGGTCTCGCGCTGGCGCGCCAGCAGATCGGTGAACGCCTCGCCGCGATCCACCCGGGTACGGAACACCAGGGTGTTGACGAACATACCGATCAGATCGTCGAGGATCGCGCTGCCGCGACCCGCGATCGGCGTACCGACGGCGATATCGTCGCTGCCCGACAGCCGTGACAGCAGCACCGCGAAGGCCGTGTGGACCACCATGAACAGGGTGGCTCCCCGCTCGTGGGCCAGCCGGACCAGTTCGCGATGGGTCTCGGCGTCGATCCGGATCTCCACCCGGCCGCCGTGGTAGCTCTGCAGCGCCGGCCGCGGACGGTCGGCGGGCAGATCGAGCTGGTCGGGCAGATCGGCCAGCGCCGTACGCCAGTACTCGACCTCGGCATACGCCAGCGATTCGGGATCGTCCTCGGCGCCGAGCACTTCGCGCTGCCACAGCGCGTAATCGGCGTACTGCACCGGCAGCGGCTGCCAATCGGGCGCGGTACCCGCGGTGCGGGCCGCGTACGCGAGCATCAGGTCACGGGTCAGCGGACCCGCCGACGAACCGTCACCGGACACGTGGTGCACGGTCAGCGCGAGCACGTACTCGTCGGTGGCTCCGGTGATCTCGAAGACCGCGATCCGCAGCGGCGGCGCGGCGGTGACATCGAACGAGGTCGACAGCACCTCCAGCACGGCCTCCTCGATACCCTCCGGCGCGACCGCGCGGGTCTGCAGTTTCACCACATCGCTGCCCGCGGGCAGGATCACCTGCACCGGGCCCGAATCGGTTTCCGGATAGTAGGTGCGCAGGATCTCGTGCCGGTCGACCAGATCGGTGATCGCCGCCCGCAACGCGGGCAGATCGAGCCGGCCCGAGAGCCGGACCGCCACCGGCACGTTGTAGGCCGCCGATTCGCTGTCGAACCGGTTCAGGAACCACATGCGCTGCTGGGCCGGGGAGAGCGGGATCCGCTCCGGACGCGGCCGAGCCGTGAGCGGCGCCCGGCCGCCCCGGCCCGTCTGCGCCTGCACCCGGGCCGCCAGCGCGACCACCGTGGAGGCCTCGAACAGCGTGCGGACCGGCACCTCGGTATCGAGGGCGGCGCCGAGCCGGGCCGCCACCTGGGTCGCGATGAGCGAGTTGCCGCCGAGGGCGAAGAAATCGTCGTCCAGCCCGATCCGCCGGGCCCCGGACAGCCCCAGCACCTCGGCGAAAACACCGGCCACGATCTCCTCGACCGGTGTGGTCGGCGCCCGGAACCGCCCGGATTCCAGGACCGGTTCCGGCAGCGCCCGGCGATCGAGTTTGCCGGCCGGGGTCAGCGGGATCTCGTCCAGGACGACGATCGCGCTGGGCACCATATAGTCCGGCAGCACACCGGAAAGATGTTCGGTCAGCGCCGCGGTATCCACCGTCGCACCCGCGACCGGCAGCACATACGACACCAGGATCGTCGCCCCGGAATCGGCTTCCCGGCCGAGCGTGACCGCGAAATCCAGTTCCGGCCGGGCCGCCAGCGCGGCGTCGATCTCGCCCAGTTCGATACGGAACCCGCGCACCTTCACCTGGAAGTCGTTGCGGCCCACGTATTCCACGCTGTCACCGAGCCAGCGCACCACGTCGCCGGTGCGGTAGAGCCGCTCACCCGGCGCGCCGAACGGGTCGGCGACGAACCGGCCGGCCGTGAGCGCGGGGCGCGCGTGATAGCCGCGGGCCAGCTGGATACCGCCGAGGTAGAGCTCGCCCGCGACACCCGCGGGAACCGGCTGCAGCCGGGCGTCCAGCACCAGCGCGCGCATACCCCGGATCGGGCCGCCGATGGTGACGGCCTCGCCCGGAACCAGCGCGTCGCTGATATTCGACGCGACCGTGCTCTCGGTCGGGCCGTAGGCGTTGAACATCGCGCGATCCGCCGCCCACCGGCCGACCAGATCCGCCGGGACCGCCTCGCCGCCGACCACGATCGCGCGCACCTGCGACAGTGCGCCCGGATCGAGAGAGGCGAGCACCGAGGGTGTCATGAAGGCATGGGTCACCCCGGTGGTGCGGATCAGTTCGGCCAGTTCCGCGCCGCCGAACATCATCGACGGCACCAGGACCTGCGTCCCCGCCGCACCGACCGCCAGCAGCAGTTCCAGGATCGAGGCGTCGAAGGACGGGGAGGCGAAGGCCAGTGCCCGGGTGGAGGTGTCCAGCCCGAACCGGCGGACCTGTTCGGTACCGAAGTTCCGCAGACCGGCGTGGGTCACCGCGACGCCCTTGGGCAGACCGGTGGAGCCGGAGGTGTAGATCATGTACGCGGTGTTCGCGGTGCGCAGCGGTGCGCGCCGATCGGTATCGGTGATCGCGTGCGGCGAACTGGCCTCCACCTCGGCGGCGAGATCCGGATCGTCCAGCACCAGCCAGCCGCCCGGCGGCACCGGAAGCTGTGCCACATCGGCCGCCTCGGTCACGCCGAGCGCGGCGCCGGAGTCGGTGATCATATGGGCGATGCGGTCGGCCGGGTAGCCCGGATCCACCGGCACCAGCACGGCGCCGGATTTGGCGATGGCCCACAGGGTCAGCACCGAGTGCCAGGAGCGGCGCAGCGCCGAGGCCACCGGGACCTCCGGACCGGCGCCCCGGGCGATCAGCACCCGGGCCAGTTTGTTGGCGGCCGTATCGAGTTCGGCGTAGGTGTAGGAAACACCGTCCGCGACCACCGCGATACCGCCGGGGTTGGTGGCCGCCGCGGTCACCAGGATCTCGGCCAGGGTGCGCGGCGGTTCGGCCGGACCACCGGTGCGGGTGGTCAGCGTCCGCCGTTCGGTGGCGTCGAGCAGTGCCAGTTCCCCGACCGCGGTCCCGGCATCGGCGACCACGGCCGCCAGCAGCCGCTGGAAGCGGCGGCCGAACTCGACCACCGTCGCTTCGTCGAACAGATCCCGGGCGTAGCCGAATTCGGCGGCCAGACCGCCCGGCGCGCCGTCGGGCCCGGTGATCTCGCGGACCGTCAGCTGCAGATCGAACTTGGCGATCTGGGCGTCGGGGTCCAGGCCGGTGAAGGTGAGACCGGGCAGTTCGAATTCGAGTTCACCGAAGTTCTCGAACGAGAGCACGACTTGGAACAGCGGATGCCGGCCCGCGGAACGCTCCGGGTTGAGCACCTCGACGAGGCGTTCGAACGGGATATCGGCGTGCGCGAAGGCCCGCAGATCGGTGTCCTTGTTCTCGGCGAGCAGTTCGGTGAACGACGCCTCCGGCCGCACCCGCGACCGCAGCACCAGCGTGTTGACGAACATGCCGATGAGGTCGTCGAGTTCGGCTTCGCCGCGGCCCGCGATGGGCGTGCCGATGGCGATATCGTCGCCCGCCGACATCCGGGCCAGGAATACCGCCAGCGCGGTGTGCACCACCATGAACAGCGTGGCGTTCCCGGTGCGCGCGAGTTCGGCGAGGCCGGCGTGGGTGTGCGCGTCGACGAGGAATCCGGTCTTCCCGCCGGCGAACGACTGCTCGGCCGGGCGGAGCCGGTCGGTGGGCAGGTTCAGTTCGTCGGGCAGATCGGCCAGTTCCGCGGTCCAGTAGGCGAGCTGTGTACCCGCCACCGAGGCGGGATCGTTCTCGTCGCCGAGGATCTCGCGCTGCCAGATGCTGAAATCGGCGTACTGCACCGGCAGCGGCGACCAGCCCGGCAGCAGACCGGCCGCGCGGGAGGCGTAGGCGGTCATCACGTCACGGGTCAGCGGGCCCATCGACCAGCCGTCCGCGCTGATGTGATGCGCCACGAACACCAGCACGTAATCACCGTCGGCGATCCGGAACAGGGTGATCCGCAGCGGCACCTCGTCGCGGACGTCGAAGCCGGTGGCGGCGACCGCCACGATCCGTTCCTGCACCTCGTCGGCGGTGACCGGGATCGGGGTGAGATCCGGTACGGCCTGATCGACCGGAAGCACCCGCTGTTCCGGCTGCCCCGCGGACGCGGGGTAGACGGTGCGCAGGACTTCGTGCCGGGTCACCACATCGGTGACCGCCTGGCGCAGTGCGTCCGCATCCAGTTCCCCGGTCAAGCGCACGGCGGCCGGGATGTTGTAGGCGGCCGAAGCCGTATCGAACTGGTTCAGGAACCACATCCGCTGCTGCGCCAGCGACAGCGGGATCCGCTCCGGCCGCGGACCCGCGACCAGCGCCTTCCGTCCACCGGTTCCGGCGTGCTGTTCCACCCGCACCGCCAGTCCGGCGACCGTCGCGGCCTCGAACAGCACCCGCACCGGCACCCGCGCGTCGAGCGCGGCGCCGATCCGTGCGGTCACCTGCGTGGCCAGCAGCGAGTTACCACCAAGGGCGAAGAAATCGTCATCCGCGCCGATCCGCTCGACCCCGAGCACCTCGGCGAACACATTCGCCACGATCTCTTCGACCGGCGTCGACGGAGCCCGGAACGCCTTGGCCTCGAACTCCGGCTCCGGCAACGCCTTCCGATCCAGCTTGCCGTTCACGTTCAACGGCAACGCGTCCAGCACCACGAACGCCGACGGCACCATGTACGACGGCAACTGCGCCGCGAGTTCGTTCTGGACCCGGGCCGTATCGACAGCGCCGCCCGCGGGCACCAGATAACCCACCAGCCGATCACCGGTGCGCACATCGGATTTCGCGATCACCGCCACCTGCGCGACCTCCGGCAACGCCAGCAACGCCGCCTCGATCTCACCCAGCTCGATACGGAAACCACGAATCTTCACCTGGAAGTCCGTACGACCCCGGTACTCCAACTCCCCGGCCGCGTTCCACGCCACCAGGTCACCGGTCCGGTACATCCGGCTGCCCGCGTCGAACGGGTTCGCGACGAACCGTTCCGCGCTCAGATCCGCGCGTCCGAAGTACCCGCGTGCCAACTGCCCGCCCGCCAGGTACAGCTCACCCGCGACACCGTCGGGCACCGGCCGCAGCCGGTCGTCGAGCACGTACACGCTGCTGTTCCACTGCGGCACACCGATCGGCACACTGTGCCGGTCGGCCGCGGTGACCCGGTGCGTGGTGATCGAGACCGCGGCCTCGGTCGGGCCGTAGAGGTTGAACAGTTCGGTGCGCGGATGACCGGTCAGCACACGCTGCGCGGTCGCCCCGGGCAGCGCCTCACCGATCGCCATGACCCGCCACAGCGAATCGGCCAGGCCGTCGGCCAGCAGCGCGTCCAGCATCGAGGGCACCACATGCAGGGTGGTCACCCACTCACGCCGCATCAACTCGTTCAGATACGACGGATCACGATGCCCCTCGGCCGAGGCGATCACCAACCGGCCACCGCAGACCGCGGCCGACCAGAACTCCCACACCGAGAGGTCGAAGGTGGCGGCGGTCTTCAGCAGGACCGCGTCGGCCGCGTCCATCCCGAACTCGGCGACCACGTACTGCAACTGGTTGGCGATGGCCGCGTGCGCTACCGCCACACCCTTCGGCCGCCCGGTCGAACCGGACGTGAAGATCACGTAGGCGGTGTGCTCGGGGCGCAGCGGAGCGACCCGCTCGGCATCGGT